>CAWGSQ010000006.1:0-298995 GCA_963825345.1 uncultured Thermoleophilaceae bacterium
ATCCCCGCAAGGCCGGGCGCGTCCTGGCCGGGGTCGGGCTCGAGCGTGAGCGTCACGTCGCGGCGGCGCGCCCGTGCGTGGCCGCGAATGGAGCCGTTGGCCGGCATCAGCGAGCCCATGTCCCAGCCGAGCCGCGAGGCGAGCCAGCCGAAGAAGAGGATGCCGCCGCCCCCGAGTCCGGGCGGTGGCGGACCTTGACGGAGTCGATGTGCCAGAACTCGTCGCGCCAGCGCGGCGGGTCGAAGGTGGAGGCCACCCGCTCGCGCCAGGGCGTCGTACGCAGCCAGGCGAGGTCGACCACGTACGCATGGGCGCAGAGCTCCTCCGCGCGCCTCAGCGCGCTCGCGGGGTCGGGCTCGTTCACGGAGTCGATCAGCACCACCTGAGAGATGTGAAGGAGTGCATCCAGGGCCTCCGGGTGCCCGTGCGGCGCCCAGGCGACCGTCGGAAGGTCGGTCACGACGAGCGGATCGACGATCGTGTCGAGCTTGGGCAGGTGCTTCGGGCCGACCTCGAGGATCACGCGCTCGCGCGTGAGCACCGGGGAGTCCGGCTGGCGCTCCCCCTCGACCGTCAGGACGACGGAGGCGTCGATCGTGGTGCGGCCCGGGTCGACGTCGCAGAGGATCGTGCGCGAGGCGTGGTAGCGCCCCACCTGCTCGAGCCGGTTCATGATCTCGCCGCGCCACTCGCGGTCCACCACCACCACGAGGTTGAGCACCCGCGCGGGCGAGTGCCCCTGGTCGCGCGCGTACTGCTTCGTCAGCAGATCCCGCAGCGCGTCGTCGATCGCGCTCGGCGTCGTGTCCTGCTCGGACCAGACGGCGCCCTCGTCGGGAACCTCTGGCACCACCTTCGCTGCCATCGCTAGATGGCCCGCCAGCGGTGGCCGGGAGCGAGGATGTCGTCGGCCTCCTGGGGACCGGGCGAGCCGGCGGGGTAGGTGGCGAGCGGCTCCTCGCCCTTCTCCCACGACTCCAGGATCGGATCGATGATCCGCCACTGCGCCTCCACCTCGTCGTTGCGGGTGAAGAGCGTCGCGTCGCCGCGCATGGCGTCCATGATCAGCCGCTCGTACGCCTCGGCGACTGCGACAGGAACGAGGTGCCGTAGAGGAACTCCATGTTCACCGGCCGGATGCGCATGCGGCTCCCGGGATCTTGGCGCCGAGCGAGATCGACACGCCCTCGTTCGGCTGCATCGCAAGGATGATCTGGTTCGGCTGCACTCCCACGGAGCCGTCGGCCTGGAACGCCAGGTGCGGCACCGGCTTCAGGGTCACCGCGATCTCCGTGACCTTGCGCGTGAGCCGCTTGCCGGTGCGGAGGTAGATCGGCACACCCGCCCAGCGCCAGTTGTCGACCTCCAGCCGCAGCGCCACGTAGGTCTCGGTCTGCGAGTCGTCCGGCACGTCCCGCTCGTCGAGATAGCCGGGCGCCTCCTTCCCCTCGGCCATGCCGGCCGTGTACTGGGCGCGCATCACGGCGTCGTCGGACGGCGGCTCGACGGCGTGCAGGACCTTCACCTTCTCGTCGCGCACCTCGTCTGCCTCGAAGGTCACGGGAGGCTCCATGCAGAGCAGGGTCAGGAGCTGGAGCATGTGGTTCTGGACCAGGTCGCGCAGCGCGCCCGCCTCGTCGTAGTAACCCGCGCGCCGCCCGATGCCGAGGTCCTCCGCCGCTGTGATCTGCACGTAGTCGATGAAGTTGCGGTTCCAGATCGGCTCGAACATGCCGTTCGCGAAGCGAAACGCGAGCATGTTCTGGACCGTCTCCTTGCCCAGGTAGTGGTCGATCCGGAAGACCTGGGACTCGTCGAGGACCGAGAGCACCTCGTGGTTCAGCTTGAGCGCCTCGTCGAGGCGCGTGCCGAACGGCTTCTCGATCACCACACGGACCTCGGACTCGGGGTGCTTGTGCAGCCCGTGGTCGCCGAGCTTCTTCACGATCAGCGCGAAGAACGTCGGGGCGGTCGAGAGATAGAAGATGCGGTTGAACGCGATCCCGGCCTCCTCGTCGAACTGGCCGAGCTCGTCCTTCAGCCGCTCGAACACGTCGTCGACGTCGAAGGTTCCCGCCACGTAGCGCACGTGCTCGAGCAGCTTCTCGAGCACCTGCTCGTCCGGCGGCCGCCGCGAGTGCTCCTGGATCGACTCCCTGGCCACCTTGCGGTACTCGTCGTCCGACATCTCCGAGCGCGAGACCGCGATCAGGTTGAAGCCCTCCGGGAGCGCTCCCTCGTGCGCGAGGTTGTAGATCGCCGGCAGGAGCTTGCGCTGCGCCAGGTCCCCGGTCCCGCCGAAGATCACGAGCGTGGTCGGATGGACGGGCAGCCGCTCGAGTCCCTCGACGAGCGGGTTCTCCTCCACCACCGCCATCCGCCTACTCCGCCTGCGGCTGCTTCTGCGCCGCGGCGTCGGCAGCGACCACCGCGTGGCCGCCGAACTGGTTGCGCAGCGCGGCGTTCACCTTCGCTGCGAATGCGTTCTGGCCGCGCGACGAGAAGCGCTCGTAGAGCGACGCCGTGATCACCGGAGTCGGGATGCGCCGGTCGATGGCATCCTCGATCGTCCAGCGGCCCTCGCCCGAGTCCTCGACGTAGGGAGCGATGTCCGCGAGCTCGTTGCCCTCCTGCTCGAACGCGTTAGCCGCCAGCTCGCACAGCCACGAGCGCACCACCGAGCCCTGCATCCAGAGGTGGGCGATCTTCGCCTTGTCGAGGTCGTACTCGCGACCCGTCGAAGAGGGAGAAGCCCTCGGCGTAGGCCTGCATCATCCCGTACTCGACGCCGTTGTGGACCATCTTCACGTAGTGGCCGGCGCCGGTGGGCCCGAAGTGGCCCCAGCCGGGCCCGTGCTCCTCGGTGGAGGGCGGGGCGAGCACGTCGAGGATCGGGCTGAGCCGCTCCACGGCCTCGTCGTCGCCGCCGACCATCATGCAGTAGCCCACGCTGATCCCCCAGACGCCGCCGCTCGTGCCCACGTCCACGTAGTGGATCCCGCTCGGCCGCAGCTGCTCCTGGCGGAGCTTGTCGTCGGTCCAGCGCGAGTTGCCGCCGTCGACGATCGTGTCGCCCTCGTCGAGCAGCTCGCCGAGCTTGTCGACGGTGTCCTGCGTCGGATCGCCGGCCGGAACCATGATCCAGACCGTGCGCGGCGGCTCGAGCCGCGTCACGAGGTCCTCGAGCGAGCCCACGCCGGTGGCGCCATGGCCCTCGGCCTCGCCCACAGCATCCTCGTCGAAGTCGAACACCACGCACTCGTGCTCCGAGTCGCGCTGGATGCGGTGAACCATGTTCCCGCCCATCTTGCCGAGACCCACGAACCCGAGCTGCATCAGATCAACCTCCTCACGGCCTCCGGGCCATCGATCTCGATCCTGGCGACCCCCAGCCCGTGAGCCCGGAGCGTCTGCATGTCACCGAGCGCCTGCGCGTTCTTCAGGTGCTCGAACGAATAGCCGGCCTCGGGAATCTCGATGTCCTCGCCGGCCGGCTGGTAGAGCTGGATGAAGAGGCCGTTCAGCGGGCCCGCCCTTGTGGTACTGGCCCGTGGAGTGCAGATACCTCGGGCCGTACCCGAACGTGGTCGTGCACTTCGTGCGCTCGCGCAGGGCCACCCGCAGCTCGGTCACGGCCGCGTCCATCTCCTCCGAGGGCGGAGCGAACGCCGTGATCGCGATGTAGTTGGGCGGCGCCGCTCCCGAGAGCAGCTCGTCGAGCGAACCGGAGTCCACCTCGGGCAGCCCCTCCTCGAGGATGCGCGCAGTGTTGTCCTTCGCCTCCTGCACGTTCGGCTGGTCGAACGGGTTGATCCCGAGCGCCCAGCCGGCCACGGCTGTGGCGAACTCGGCGAAGAAGAAGATCCGCCCGAGGTCGGCGGCGCCGCCGGTCACTGACAGCGTCGCGGTGGGGTGCCCGGCGCGGCCGAGCGCCTCGATCTGCGCATCCATCTCCTCGTCCGGCTCGTCCTCGTTGCGCAGGTAGGCGAACACGCGGTCGTCGCCGTAGGCCTCCGGCGCCGCGAGCGGCTCGTCCGCCACGGGCAGGATTCCCTTGCCGTGCTTGCCGGTGGACTCGGCCACGAGCTGCTCGATCCAGAGGCCGAAGCTCGAGATCGGCTTCGACACGGCATATGTGAGCTTGTCGCGGCCGTGCTGGGCCAGCTCGCCCATCACGCAGCCGAGCCACAGCCCCGAGTTCGACTCCGCGTCGAGCTGCGAGCAGTTCTGCTCGGCCACCTGCGCCCGCTGGAGCATGGCCTCGACGTTCACTCCGGCACACGCCGCCGGCACCAGGCCGAAGTACGAGAGCACGGAGTAGCGGCCACCGATGTCCGGATCGTTCTCGAACACGCGCCGGAAGCCGCGCTCGCGCGCCAGCTCCACGAGCGGGCTGCCCGGGTCGGTCACGGCGCAGAAGCGCGAGCCGTCGCCGCCGCTGCGCTCGTAGAAGTAGCGCATGTGCGAGAGCGTCTCGACCGTGCCGCCCGACTTCGACGAGACGATGAAGAGGGTCTTGTCGAGGTCCACAGCCTGCTCGGTGTCGCGCACCGCGCCGGGGTCGGTCGAGTCGAGCACGTGCAGGCGCATGCCGTCGGGCACGTCGCCGTACGAGCGCCGGATCACCTCGGGGCCGAGGCTCGATCCGCCCATCCCGAGGAGCACGGCGTGCTCCAGGCCGTCGGCCCTCGCCGCGTCCACGAACTCGCGAAGGTCGGCGGCGTGCTCGAGCATCTTCTCGCTGATCGTGAGCCAGCCGAGCCGGTTGCCGATCTCGGGCACGCCCGGGCCGCCCCAGAGCGACTCGTCGTGTGACCAGATCCGCTTCGCCACGTTCTCGCGCTCCGCCGCCTGCACGCGCTCGATCACCGGCGGCTCGAGGTCGTCGGGGATCGCGGACTTGATCGTCTTCGGCCGGCCCGTGACGATGCCCTCGCGCGCCAGCTCGATCCCGCCGATCAGCGCGTCGAAGGGGTCCACGAACTTCTCGATGCCCTCGCGCAGCAGCGTCTTCGTCACGTCACCCATGTCGATGCCCGCGGCCTCGAGGCGCTCGAGATCGGCGGCCGGGTCCTGGTCGGCCGTGGCGCCGCTCACCTCGAGCTCCTCGGCGCAGGCGAGCAGGGTCGGCATCGGCATCGTGTTCACGGTGTCCGGCGCCACGAGCGAGTCCACGTACTTGGTCTCCGGGTAGTGCGGGTCCTTCACGCCCGTGGAGGCCCACAGCGGCCGCTGCACCATCGCACCGGCATCGCGGAGCGCCGCGAAGGGCTCGCCGCGGAACAGCTCCTTGAAGCGCTGGTATGCCGCTCGGGCGTTCGCCACGGCCGCGATTCCGCGCAGCTCTTCCTGGCCGGACGCGGCGAGGCGCTTGTCCACCTCCGTGTCCACCCGCGACACGAAGAAGCTGGCCACGGAGTGCACGTCGAGCGACTCGCCGGCCTCGAGGCGGCGCTCCATACCGCGGATGAATGCCTCGGCGATCGCCGTGTACGACTCCACGGAGAACAGCAGCGTCACGTTCACGTTGATCCCGGCGGCGATGGCCTCCTCGATGGCGGGCACGCCCGCCTCGGTGCCCGGGATCTTGATCATCAGGTTCGGGCGCTCCACGCGCTCCCAGTACTCGCGCGCCTGCTTCAGCGTGGCGTCGGTGTCGTGCGCGAACGCCGGCTCCACCTCGAGCGAGACGAAGCCGTCCGCGTGGTTCGCCTCGTCCCAGACCGGGCGCAGCACGTCGCAGGCGAGCTGCACGTCCAGCATCGCGATCTCGTCGTAGATCTCGCGTGCGGACAGCCCCTTCGGCGCCAGCTCCGCGATCTGCTCGTCGTAGTCGGTCGAGCCGAGGATCGCCTTCTCGAAGATGGCCGGGTTCGACGTCACGCCGCGCAGGGACAACTCGCGTTCGAGGCGCTCGAGCTCGCCGGAGGTGATCAGGCTGCGGCGGATCTGGTCGAGCCAGACGCTCGTGCCGGCGGCCGTGAGCGCCGCGAGCCTTTCGTTCACTCCTGCGCCGACGCTCATCGTCTGACTCCTTTCAGGCGCGCGCGGACACGCGCTCGACCACCGCGCGCGCACGCTCGGCCACCTTCTCGGGGGTGAAGCCGAAGTGCTCGTAGAGGGCGGGCTGGGGCGCCGACTGGCCGAACGTCGTCATCGCAATCGCGTCCCCATCCTCTCCGATCCAGGTGCTCCAGCCAAGCGGCGAGGCCGCCTCGACCGACACGCGCGCCCGCACGCGCGCGCGGGAGGACGCTGTCGCGGTAGTCGTCGTCCTGCTCGGCGAAGCGGTCGAGGCAGGGCGCCGACACCACGCGCGTGGCGATCGCCGTCCTCCTCGAGCAGCTCGGCAGCGCCAGAGCAGATGTGCACCTCGGAGCCCGTGCCGATCAGGATCACGTCGGGCTCGCCGTTCGAGGAGTCGCGGAGCACGTACGCGCCGCGGTCCACCGCGTCGTCCGGAATGTCGTCCGGGCTCACGATCGGCAGGCCCTGGCGGCTCAGCACGAGCGCCGTGGGAGTCTCGGTCTGCGCGAGGGCGAACTTCCACGCCAGCGCGGTCTCGTTCGCGTCGCCGGGCCGCACGCAGTAGATGTTCGGCTGAGCGCGCAGCGTGGCCAGCTGCTCGACGGGCTGGTGGGTCGGGCCGTCCTCGCCCAGGCCGATCGAGTCGTGCGTGTACACCTGCACACCGGGATCTCCATCAGCGACGCGAGCCGAACCGACGCCTTCATGTAGTCGAGGAAGTTGAAGAACGTCGAGCCGAACGCCCGGAAGCCCGTGCAGGACCAGGCCGTTCACGATCGCGCCCATGGCGTGCTCGCGCACGCCGTAGTGCACGTTGCGGCCGGCGTAGTCGTCGCGGGTCACGGAGCCGCCGTCCTCGATCTCCGTGAGCGTCGAGGGCTCGAGGTCCGCCGACCCCGAGATCAGGTTCGGCACCTTGCTCGCCGCCCACTGGATCACCTGGCCCGACGCCTTGCGGGTGGCCACCTTGTCGTCGCCCGGGTCGAAGCTCGGCAGGCCCTCGTCCCAGCCGTCGGGCAGGCGGCCGTTCATGATCAGGTCGAGCTCGGCCGCCGCGTCGGAGTTCGGCCTCCCGGAACGAGGCGAGCTGCTGCTCCCACTCCTCCACCGCCTGGCCGCCGCGCTCGGCGGCCTCCTCGAACGGCTCGCGCGCCTCGTCCGGCACGTAGAAGGTCTTGTCGGCCGGCCAGCCGTACACCTCCTTCGTGGCCTTCACCTCGTCCTCGCCGAGCGGCGAGCCGTGCGCCTGGTAGGTGTCCTGCTTGTTCGGCGAGCCGTAGCCGATGTGCGAGCGCACGATCACGAGCGAGGGCCGGTCCTCGACGCCCTTCGCCTCCTCGGTCGGCGCGTTCGAGCGTCTCGACCGAGAGGTCCTCGCCCACGTCCTGCACGTGCCAGCCGTAGGCCTCGTAGCGCTTCCCCACGTCCTCGCTGAAGTCGCGGTCGATGGGCCCCGCCAGCTGGATGTGGTTGTTGTCGAAGAAGACGATCAGCTTGCCGAGGCCGAGGTGGCCGGCGAGCGAGGAGGCCTCGGAGCCGACGCCCTCCTGGATGTCGCCGTCGCTCGCGATCACGTAGGTGTGGTGGTCGATCAGCTCTACGTCGCCGGAGTTGAAGCGCGCGGCCAGCATCCGCTCCGCGAGGGCCATCCCCACCGACATCGCGAGCCCCTGGCCGAGCGGACCGGTGGTGGCCTCGATCCCGGGAGCGTCGCGGTACTGGTACTCGGGGTGCCCCGCGGTCGGGCTGTCGAGCTGGCGGAAGTTCTTGAGGTCGTCGAGCGTGATGCCGTAGCCCGCGAGGTGCAGCGTCGAGTAGAGGAGCATCGACGCGTGCCCGGCCGACAGGACGAAGCGGTCGCGGTCGAACCAGTCCGGGTTGTCCGGGCTTTGCTTCATGACCCGCGTGTAGAGCGTGAACGCCAGTGGGGCGAGCGCCATCGGGGTGCCCGGGTGACCCGAGTTCGCCTTCTGGACGGCGTCCATCGAGAGCGTCCGGATCGTGTTGATGGCGAGCTCGACGCTGCTCTCCGTGCTGGTCGTCATTCGATTCCCTTGGTTGTGGTGACGTGCGACTTCTCAGTATCGCGATCCGCAGCTACCTCAAGGGCGGCCAGTACGCCCGCGCCGATCACGCCGGCGTCCGCGCCGCCCTCGGCGAGCGCAATGGTCACGCGCTGCCAGAGCGCAGGGAGTGCCCGGGATCCGGCCTCTCGAACCGCGCGGTCGAGGAACAGGTGGGAGGCGCGCGAGAGCCCGCCGCCGATGGCGAGGCGGTCGGGCTCGAAGACGTTCACGTAGGTGGCGATGCCGACGCCGAGCATGCGCGCGAAGTTCTCCATCAGGCAGCAGCGCGTCGGGGTCCCCTCGTCGGCGGCCGACACGAGCTCGCGCCCGGACACCTTGCCGTCAGGGCCGAGGCGGGCGGCGAGCGCGCTGTTCGCCTTGTCGGTCGCCAGCTCGGTGGCGTCCCGCTCGAGCGCCTGGCCCGAGCAGTACGCCTCCAGGCAGCCGTGGTTCGGGCAGTTCCCGGGGCACGGCGGCCCGTCCGGGTTGACGGTCATGTGCCCGAGCTCGGCCCCGAGTCCGTGCGCCCCGCGGAAGGTCAGGCCGTCGATCACGACCCCGCCGCCCACGCCCGGTGCCGAGCGTGAGCATCACGAGGTGGCGCGCGCCGACGATGTGCGCCTCCGCGAGCGCGGCGCAGTTGGCGTCGTTGTCCACGAACACCGGCACGCCGAAGCGGCGTCCCAGCTCCTCGCGCAGCGGCACTCCGGTGAGCGGGATGTTCACGCTGCTCTCGACGGTGCCGGTCTCGTACTCGATCTGCGACGGCACGCCCACCCCGATGGCATCCGGCTGTCCGGCGTCCTTGATCACGTCGCGAACGGCGTGCTCCATGCCGTCGAGCAGGGCGTCCGTGCTGGCAAGGACCGTCGGGTGCTCCACCGCGTGCCTCGCGGTCACCCCGTCGACCGCCGCGACGGCGATCTTCGTACCTCCTACGTCCACTCCCAAGACCACGCGGGATTCCTATCTCCGGGAACGCGGCCCTGCAAGGTTCGCGGATCAGGCTTCGAAAGGGTCAGACCCATAGGACTGCTCCAGTCAGCGATGCCGCCGCCAGGGGTCTGACCCTTTCGCTGCTTCAGTCAGCGATGCCGCCGCCAGGGGGCTGACCCTACGATGTGACGCGAGTGATAGGCGACGCTGGCCCGGCCGAGCTGCTCCTCGAGCGAGACCGCGAGGTCGAGTCGCTCCGATCCGTGCTTGCCGACACCGTCGGCGGCGGCGGCCGGCTCGCGCTTGTGGAGGGTCCGGCGGGGATCGGGAAGAGCCGACTGCTCGCGGAGCTGCGGAGCGCCGCACAGGAGGACGACGTGCGCGTCCTCAGCGCGCGCGGGCAGCGAGCTCGAGCGCGAGTTTCCCGTTCGGTGATCGTTCGCCAGCTCTTCGAGCCGCCGCTCACGGACGGCGAGGCGCGCGAGCGCTGGCTGGCCGGGCGCCGCCGCGCCGGCGCGCGCGATCTTCGAGGCCGACTGACTCGCAGGGCAACGGGCTGACCTCCGACGCGACCTTCGCGGCGCTGCACGGCCTCTACTGGCTGACGGCGAACGTGGCGGCCGACGGGCCGCTGCTGCTGTCCGTGGACGACCTGCACTGGTGCGACCGCCCCTCGCTGCGCTTCCTCGCCTACCTCGTCCGCCGGCTCGAGGACATGCCCGCGCTTATCGGCGCGACGCTGCGCAGCACCGACCCGGGCACCGACCCCGCCCTGATCGCCGAGATCGAGCACGACCCGGCCACCTACGCGGTCCGCCCGGGCCCCTGAGCGGCGCCGCGGTCACCGAGCTGGTGCGGGCGCGGCTCGGCGCCGATGCCGACGAGAGCTTCTGCGCCGCCTGCGCGCGCGTGACCGGCGGGAACCCGCTGCTGCTCCGCCAGCTGCTGAGCTCGCTCGAGGCGGACGGCGTGAAGCCGGACGCCGCCCACGTGGACGTGGTGGCGGACATCGGGCCGCGCGCCGTGTCGCGCACGGTGCTGCTGCGGCTCGCGCGCCTCCCGGACGAGGCGGTGAGCGTGGCCCGCGCCGTGGCGGTGCTCGGCGAGAGCGCCGACCTGCCGGCCGTGGCGGAGCTGGCCGAGCTCGACCGAGCAGCAGGTGGCCGACGCAAGCGGGAGCGCTCGCGCGGGCCGAGATCCTGCGGCCCGATCGCCGCTCGGCTTCGTGCATCCGCTGGTGCGCGAGGCCGTCTACCAGGAGCTGTCGGCAGGGCAGCGCGAGCTCATGCACGCGCGAGCCGCGACGGTGCTGCGCGAGGCCGGGCGCCCAGCCCGACCAGGTGGCCTCGCACCTGCTCTCGATGGCGCGGCGCTCGCAGGAATGGGTCGTGGACCTGCTGGTGGAGGCGGCTGCGTCCGCCGTGCGGCGCAGCGCGCCCGACAGCGCCGTGGCCTACCTCACCCGCGCGCTCGAGGAGCCGCCGGCGCCCGAGCGGCGCGGACAGATCCTGCTCGACCTCGGCATCTCCGGCACGAACACCTACGCCCCGCTGGCGCTCGAGCACCTGCGCGAGGCCTACGAGCTGCTCGAGGATCCGCGCAAGCGCGCCATCGCGGCGTGGCTCCTGTCACGCACCCTGATCTTCGCCGGGAGCCCCGACGACGCGGCCGCGTTCGCCCAGCGCGCGATCGCCGAGCTCCCGCCGGAGCTCGAGGACGAGCGCAACGCGCTCGAGGCGGTCGAGCTGATCTCGGTCACTTCGGCGCCCAGGTGGAGGACGCATCCGAGCGGCTCGAGCGGCTGCGCCGACGAGCCGTCGGCGACGGGCCCGGAGCGAAGATGCTCGCCGGCGACAGTGGCGTTCGCGCTGGATGGTCGACGCGGGCGACGCCGAGGCGGCCTCCGAGCTGGCCCTGAGGGCGATGGAGGGCGGCACGCTGCTCGAGGCCGACAACGGCCTCTTCTGGATGGGCGCGATCCTCACGCTCGTGGTGGCCGACCGCCCGGAGACCGTCCCGCTGTGGGAGCAGACGATGGCCGAGGCGCACCGCAACGGGTCGCTGTTCTCACGCCTGTCGGTGAGCCTGTGGGACGGCTGCCTGAAGCTCGTGCGAGGCGAGCTGGCCGAGGCGGAGGAATCCCTACTGAGCAACCTCGCGATGGCCAAGTCGTACGGGCTCAACGTCCCGCAGGCCAGCTTCCTACGCCGACGGCTTTCTCGGCGGCGTGTATCTCGAGACGGGCGACGTCGAGGCGGCGCGGCGCGCGCTCGACGGCGTGCCGATCGCCGGACGGCGACTTCTCCGACGGCACGAACTTCGCCCGCCGCGCGCTGATCGGCCTGCACATGGCCGAGGGCAACGGCGAGGCGGCGCTCAGGCCGCGCGGAGGACCTGGAGCGGCATTCGGTTCGCACCCGCAACCCGCGCTGGGTGCCGTGGCGCTCCCTGAAGGCGGCAGGCGCTCGGCGCTGCTCGGACGCCGCGAGGAGGCGATCGCGCTCGCCGAGGAGGAGGTAGCCATCGCGCGCGAATGGGGCGCTCCGAGCGGGCTCGGGCACTCGCTGCGGGTGCTCGGCGAGCTGCGCGGTCCGGACGGCCTCGAGGAGCTCGAGGAGGCGGCGACGCTGCTGGAGCGCTCGGACCAGCGCATCGAGCGCGCCCGGGCCTTCGCGGCGCTCGGCGCCGAGCTGCGGCGCGCACGGCGCCCCACGGACGCGCGCGAGCCGCTGCGTCGAGCGCTCGAGCTGGCCGAGCAGTCCGGCGCGCACGGCCTGGCCGAGAACGTGCGCTCGGAGCTTACGCCACCGGGGCGCGGCCCGCGCACCACGGCTCTCGACGGCGTCGAGTCGCTCACGAGCGCGAGTTGCGGGTGGCAACGCTCGCGGCCGACGGCCAGACCAACCGCGACATCGCCCAGACGCTCTACGTGACGCCCAAAACGGTCGAGGTTCACCTCACCAACGCGTACCGGAAGCTGAACATCGGCTCGCGCCGCGAGCTGCCCGCAGCGCTCGACCTCCGACGTAGGGGACGCCCCCGAAAAGTTAGGGGGTAGGTGTAGGGGTCGCCTCGATGCGAGCGGGCCCCTGAGGGCCGATGCTGCTCGCAATGCAGCGCCGGCAACTGAACCTGAGCCTCGACCTGGAGCTCCTCGACGGCGAGCTCCATGGCCGTTGCCACGACGGAAACGGCGGCGATCACCGCTTCTCCGGCTGGCTCGGCCTCATCGGGGCCATCGACTCGCTCGTATCCGACGACGGAAGGAACCCAATGCTGATTTCCCAGAGCAGCCGCTTCGCCGAGCTCCAGTCCCGCATCGACGGCCAGGTCCTGACGGCCGGCGACGACGCGTGGGACGCGTCGCGCCAGACCTTCAACCTGACCCACGACCAGCAGCCTGCAGCCCTCGTGCGCGTGGCCAGCGCCGCGGACGTAGCCGAGACGGTCCGCTACGCGGCCAAGCACGGCCTGCGCATCGCCCCGCAGTCCACGGGTCACAACGCCGGGCCGATCGAGGGCCTCGAGGACGCGCTGCTCGTCCGCACCGACGACCTCCAGGAGGTCAGCATCGACGTCGCCGCCCGCCGCGCCCGCGTGGGCTCGGGCGTCCGCTGGGCCGCCGTGGCCGACCGCGCCTCCGAGGCCGGGCTCGCCCCGCTCTCGGGCTCCTCGCGCGACGTGGGCATCACCGGCTACTCGCTCGGCGGCGGGATGGGCTGGCTCGCGCGCAAGCACGGCCTCCAGACCAACGCCCTCACGGCCGTCGAGCTCGTGACCGCCGACGGCGAGCTGCGCCGCATCGACCACGACAACGAGACCGACCTGTTCTGGGCGGTGCGCGGCGGCGGCGGCAACTACGGCGTCGTGACCGCGCTCGAGTTCGAGCTGTTCCCAGCGCCGGAGATCTACGCCGGCTCGCTGTTCTTCCCGTTCGAGCGCGCGTCAGAGGTCATGCACGCCTGGCACGACTTCGTGGCGGCCGGGCTTCCGGACGAGATCACCACGGTCGGCCGGCTCATGCAGTTCCCGCCGATCGAGGAGGTCCCGGAGATGGTCCGCGGCAAGTCGTTCGCGATCCTCCAGGCCGTCTACCTCGGCAGCGAGGCGGACGGCGCCGAGCTGCTGCGCCCGCTCACGGACCTCGGTCCGGAGATGAGCACGTTCGCGATGGTCGAGCCGAACACGCTCGGCTACCTCGCGATGGACCCCGACCAGCCGATGCCGTACGTGGGCTCGGCGCGGCTCGTGTCCGACGTGAGCAGCGCCGGGATCGATGCGTTCGTCGGCGCCTCGGGCCCCGGCTCCGGCTCCCAGCTCGCCAACGTGGAGCTGCGCTCCCTCGGCGGCGCCCTGGCTCGCCATACCCCCGGGCACGGCGCGCGGGCCACGCTCGACGGCGACTACCTGATGTTCGCGGTCGGCGGCGTGTTCACCCCGGACGGATACGGCGAGGTGCAGCGCCAGGCCGAGGCGGTCTCGCAGGCGATGGCGCCCTGGGACGCCGGCACTAGCTACCTCAACTTCGAGGAGGGCGAGGGCGTGGACGCGCAGGTGTTCTTCGACGCCGACAGCTGGCGTGCCCTGCGCGCCCTGCGGACCCACTGGGATCCGAAGGGCCTGTTCCTCGCCAACCACGAGATCAAGGAGTCGTAGGCGGACGCCCGCTGGACTTCAGGCGCGGTTCCTGAAGTCCAGCGGCGCCTCTCCGCGCTGGCGCTTGAAGGCGCGGCTGAACGCGAACTGGTCGTTGAAGCCGAGGCGAGCGGCGATCTCCTTCACGGACAGGTCGCTGAAGCGCAGCAGGCGAGCGGCCTCGAGCAGCACGCGCTCAAGGATCAGCTGCTTGGTGGTGCGGCCGCTGAGCCGCGTGAGCGTGCGCGACAGCGTCCCGGGCGTGACACCCAGCTCGGCGGCGTAGTGCCCCACCTCGTGGCTCGTCGTGAAGTCCCGTTCGAGCGTCTCGAGGAACTCCCGGTGGAGCTGGACCTCCGTGCTCGTGGCCTCGCCGCCCTCGAGCTGCTGCGCCTCTCGCCAGCGCTGTGCCCACAGGAGCGCGGCGGTGAGGAGGTTCCGGCGCAGTTCGGCGGACTCGGGGCCGGGCGGGCGCTCCAGCTCCACCCGCAGGAGGTCGAGCAGCCCGTCGAAGCGCTCGGCGTCCTCCTCGGGCACGGTCAGCGGAATGCACACCTGCCCCGAGAACAGCCAGCGGCGCGAGCCGCTCAGCCACTCGTCGTCGAAGCGCACGACGTAGCCGCGTACGCCCTCGGCGCGCTCGAACTGGTGCACCTGCCCCTTCGCGATCAGGGTAATCGAGCGCGGCCCGAACTCCACCGGCGCCCCGTCGATCAGGTGGCCGCCCGAGCCCTCGCGCACCCAGATCAGCTCGTGGTAGGCGTGGCGGTGCGGCTCGCGAACATCGTCGCCCTCGATGCGATCGAGCTCGACCGGACGCACCTCCAGCGCGTCGGCTTCGGCGGGCAGATCGTCGACCGTGGGCTCAGCCATCTCGAACATTGTCGAGAATCGGCGCATGAACCTCGATGCCTTCCCCCGCGAGCCCCTGCTTTTCGGCCCGTCGCCGGTGCATCCGCTCGACCGTTTGACGGCCCACCTGGGCGGCGCGCGGCTGTGGGCGAAGCGCGACGACTGCAACAGCGGCCTCGCCTACGGGGGCAACAAGACGCGCAAGCTCGAGTACCTCGTGGCGGACGCGCTCGCGAAGGGCTGCGACACGCTCGTGTCGATCGGCGGCGTGCAGTCGAACCACACGCGGCAGGTGGCGGCGGTGGCCGCGCGCCTCGGCCTCGGCTGCGTGCTCGTGCAGGAGAGCTGGGTGGAGTGGCCGGACGTGACCTATGACCGGGTCGGCAACATCCAGCTCTCGAGGATCATGGGCGCCGACGTCCGGCTCGTGGAGGCCGGCTTCGGGATCGGCTTCAAGGAGAGCTGGGAGCAGGCGCTCGCGGACGTGGAGTCGGCGGGCGGCACGCCGTACCCAATCCCCGCCGGCGCCTCCGACCACGAGCTCGGCGGCCTCGGCTTCGCGCGCTGGGCACAGGAGCTGGCTGAGCAGGAGAGCGAGCTCGGCGTGTTCTTCGACACGGTGGTGGTCTGCTCGGTCACCGGCAGCACGCAGGCCGGGATGATCGCCGGCTTCGCCGCGCAGGACGGCCGACCGGCGCGTGATCGGGATCGACGGCTCCGCGCGCCCGGCGGAGACGCGCGAGCAGGTGGCGCGGATCGCGCGGCGCACCGCCGAGCTGATCGAGCTGGGCCGGGACCTGCGCGAGAGCGAGATCGTGCTGGACGACCGCTACCACGCGGGCACCTACGGGATCCCCGACGAGCAGACGCTCGAGGCGATCCGGACGGCGGGACGGCTCGAGGGCATGATCACCGACCCCGTGTACGAGGGGAAGTCGATGGCGGGCATGATCGACCTCGTGAGTCGCGGGGAGATCGAGCGTGGGTCGAACGTCCTGTACGCGCACCTGGGCGGGCAGCCCGCGCTGAGCGCCTACGCCGGCCTCTTCCGCTGATGGCCGAGCGGCTGGTGCGGAGGGCGGTCGAGGCGTTCATGGCGCGCGACCTCGAGGGCTTACTCGCGGTTGCGGACCCCGAGATCGTGCTGCGCTCGCTCCTAACCGAGGCCGAGCGGCCGCTTTACCACGGCCATGACGGCGTGCGGGACTGGTTCGAGGCCGTCTTCGAGATCTTTCCCGACTGGCGCCCCCAGCCGCGGGCTGCGTCCCACGACGAGAACGGCGCCGTGGTGATTCCCCTCGACGTGACCGCCACGGGCGCCGAGAGCGGCGCCCCCGTCGACCAGAGCTATTGGCTGGGCGCCCGGGTACAAGCTGACAAGATCATCTTCTTCGGCTTCTTCCGCACCGAGTCGGACGCCATGGACGCGGTCACATGATCCCTCCGGACACATCGATCGGAAAGGTGCGCCTGCGGGTGGCGGACCTCGACGACCTCGCGGCGTTCTACGAGCGCGTGGTCGGCCTCGACGCGGTCGAGCGCGACGGCGGCCTCGCTCGCCTGGGCCCTGCGGGGGGCGAGCCCGTGATCGAGCTCGTGAGCGCACCCGACGCACCCCGGGCGCCGAGCTTCAGCACGGGCCTCTTCCACCTCGCGATCCTGGTGCCCGATCGCGCCGAGCTGGCTCGCTCGCTGCAGCGTCTGGCCGGCGCCGGCTGGCGCCTCACCGGCGCATCGGACCACCTCGTGAGCGAGGCGCTCTACCTCCGGGACCCCGAGGGCAACGGGATCGAGATCTACCGCGACCGGCCACGTGACGAGTGGCGCCGGGACGGCGACGAGCTGGCCATGGCCACGCTGCCGCTCGACCTCGAGAGCGTGCTCGGCGAGCTCGAGAACGGCGACGCGGCGATCTCCGGGATGCCGGCCGGGACCACCATGGGGCACGTTCACCTCCAGGCGGCGGACATTCCGCCCGCCGAGAGCTTCTACAACGGCGCGATCGGCCTTGACGTGATGGTGCGCTCCTATCCGGGCGCGCTCTTCCTGGCGGCCGGCGGCTACCACCATCACCTCGGACTCAACACCTGGCAGAGCCAGGGCGCGCCCGCGCCGCCCGAGGGCGCGCTCGGCCTCGATCACTACGAGCTTGTGCTGCCGAGCGCGGCGGACCGCGACAGCGCCGCCGACCGCCTGGCCGAAGCCGGGGCCGACCCCAAGCGCGAGGACGAGGGCGTGCTGGCCACGGACCCGTCCGGCAACCGGGTGCTGCTCACCGCGCGGGACTCGTAGCGGCTTCGCGCGCGGCGAGCAGGAATTCCACCAAGCTGTCGAGCTCGCGCGCGCTCATCCGGCTGCCGAAGTCGGTGGGCATCCCGCTGAAGCCTCCGCCGGACGCCGGCGCGGTGATCTGGGCGATCAGCGTCGCGCGGGTGTGATTCTCGAGTCGGCTGTCGAGGTCCGGGCCGAACTGGCCCTTCGAGTCGGCAGCGGCCAGCGTGTGGCAGCTTCCGCAACCCATGCGCGCGAAGACAGCGCGGCCGGAATCGTCCGCCGCCCGGGCGGCGCCGGCACGCGGGGCGTCTGCGCCATCGTCGATGCCCACGCCGAGCGCGACGACCGCGAACGCGAACGCGGCCGCCGCCAGCCCCGCGACCAGCGCGTCCCTCATCCCTCGGCCGGCCGCGCCTCGCCGCGACGCCGCAGCGCGGCGGTGAAGAGCGTCGCGAGGACGCCGGCGCCCAGGGCGATCCCGAGCGCTCCCGCGAGGGTCACGCCGCCATCCGAGTCAGAGGGCGCAGGCGTGGTCGGGCGCGCTGCCGCCGTCGCGCGCTCGCCACCGGCGCCGATCCGCACGCTGCCCAGCTCGTGGACCTGGGAGAAGTCGTCGTCCACGGCATAGGTCCAGCGGCCCGACGAGGGGAACACCACACGCGCGCGGTAGACGCCCGCCTTCTCGGTCGGCTTCGCCACGAAGGTCTTGTCCGTCCCGCCGCGCGCCTGCCGTATGCGCACGCTCGGCGCCACACCCTCGAGCGGCGTACGGCCGTGCTGGAGCACGGTGAGGTCCACCACCCAGGCCTCACCCGGTTGCGCTCCGTCGGGCAGCGAGCTGAGGCCGACCGTGGCCCATCCGCCGGCGAGGCTCGTGGTCGGCGCAATGAGGGCAACCGCGAGCGCCGTCGCGGCGAACAGCGTGATTCGGTTCATGTGGTCTCTACACGCTCTCCGGAGCTGAGGTTCCCTTCATGCCCGGACCTGGGCGCAGGTCGGGCTCGTAGTCGGGAGGGATGCTGCTCGCCACCCATATTGCGCTCGGCCTCGCCATGGCCGCCTCCGGGCTTCAGGTGCACTGGCACGAGTCCACGGCCGTCGGAACCCAGACCGCCGGCCGGCTCGAGCGGGGCGTGCGCCTTCCCGCCGAGGGGCGGACCTTCTTCACCTGGGACCCGGTGCTGCGGCGCACGCCGAACCGCGCATGGCGGCGGTGGGGCACCGATCGTCTCGTGCGCGTGGTGCTGCTGGTGGCGCACCGAGACCATGCGGCTCACCCGCGCTCAGCCCGGATGGCGATCGGGGACCTGAGCCGGCCGCACGGGGGGGACTTCGGCCCGCAGTACGGCTACATCGGCCACGCGAGCCATCAGAACGGGCTCGACGTGGACGTCTACTACCCGCGCGCGGACGGCCGCGAGCTCGCGCCCCGTGACGCCAGCGAGATCGACCGGCGCCGGTCGCAGGAACTGGTGGACCGCTTCCTTGCGGCGGGAGCGCAGGTGATCTTCGTCGGGCCAAACACCGGCCTGCGCGGACCCTCCGGGCGCGTGCAGCCGCTCGCGCACCATGACAACCACCTGCACGTGCGGCTAGTACAGGAGTGAGTAGAGCCCGAAGCGGAGCCGGGGCAAGAACGCCAGCGCGAGGTTCACCACGGCAAGGGCGATGAACAGGTTGCGCTGGCCGATCTGTCCGTTCCGGTGCCGGTCCTGCGCGCCGACCGCGGCCATGATGAGCGCGAGGAATGGGCTCAGGAACGTTGCGAGCAGCACCAGCGCCACCAGCGCAACGTGAGCGTCGAGGCCGAAGCGAGGTCGACGTGCCGGGCGCGGCACGTGCGGCAGCTCGATGCGTCGTTCGGCGAGCTCGCGCCGGTGTTCCTCGAGATCCGCACCGCAAATTGCGCAACCCGCGGCGAACATGCTGACCGGTTCGCCGCAGTCGGGGCACTTCGTCGCGCGCTTCACGGGACAGCAGCGTAGTCGCGGGCCGCAGCCGTGCTCAGCCGCGGGCGAGGCGCGGGCGCGGCGGCTGAGAGAAGAGGCGCCACAGTCCGGCTTCCGGGATTCGCTCGATGGCGAGGCCGGCTGCCAGACAGTCCGCCTCGAGCATCGAGACGAGGCGCGGCTCCGGCGGGAAGCGGCTCATTGCCACGACGCCGCGTACGCGCACGGCCACGGGGCGCTCCTCGATCCACAGCACCACGAGCGGCGGCACGAGCACGGGCTCGCCGGAGCGCGGGTCGCTCGTCTGGGGAGCCGCACGCAACTCCACCTCGAGCGAACCACGGCTCAGGGGCCTTGCCTGCAGGAATGCCTGCACCGCCCGACGTTCGCCGATCAAGCTCTCTCCACTCCCGTTCTCGTGGCCTCCGTGCCGCCCAGCCGGCGATGCGGTCAGGCCAGTCGAAGGTAGGTGCGATCAGGCTCCGCCGCCACTCGCAATTTGTCCATGGACGTCGCCCGTGGGACGTAGGGTGGCGTCCATGACCCCGCATCGAATCAGGGCTTTCGCGCCTGGACGCGTCAACCTGATCGGCGAGCACACCGATTACAACGACGGACTTTGCCTGCCGTTCGCGATCGAACTCGGCGTGACCGTGACAGCCGAGTTGCACGACGGCGGCGAGGTCACCGCAGCGGACCTCGAGGACGGCGACCGCTTCCTCGAGGGCACGCTCGCGGAGCTGCGCCGCGCGGGCGTGGAACTGCCAGGCGCGAGGCTCGCCATCGAGGGCGACCTGCCGCAGCGGGTGGGCCTCTCCTCCTCGGCGGCGCTCTGCGTGGCCCTCGCTCTCGCTCTCTACGGCGCCGCGGGCGCGGAGCCGCCACGGCCCATGAGGCTCGCCCGGCTGTGCTCGCGGGTCGAGAGCGAATGGGCGGGGCAGGACACGGGCCTGCTCGACCAGCTGGCGTCGCTGCTCGGCGAGGAAGGGAACGCGCTGCGCATCGACATGCGCACGCTCGAGGCACGCCCGGTGGAGCTCAACCTGGATGGTCACGTGCTCGCCACGCTCGACTCCGGCGCACCGCGAAGCCTCGCGGCGTCGGGGTACAACGAGCGTCGCGAGGAATGCCGGCGCGCCCTCGAGCTGCTCGGGCTCGAGTCGCTCCGCGACGCCGACGACGCCTCGGGCCTCCCCGCCCCTCTCGACGCCCGCCTGCGGCATGTGATCAGCGAGAACGAGCGTGTGGACGCGGCGGTGGCGGCGCTCGAGAGCGGCGAGCCGGCGGCACTCGGCGCGCTGCTGAACGAGTCGCACGCGAGCCTGCGCGACGACTACGAGGTGTCGGCTCCCGAGGTGGAGCGCGCCGTGGCGGCGTGCATGGACGCGGGAGCCCTGGGTGCGCGCACCATGGGCGGCGGCTTCGGCGGCTCGGTGCTGGCCCTGTTCCCGCCGGGCGCCGCGCTGCCGAGCGGCGCGATCAGCGTTCGGGCTGGCGCGGGCGCTCGGCTTCTTTGAGCTCCTCACTGAGCGGGCGGCTGAGCGCCCAGAACCAGAACAGCGCCGAGGCCCAGGCCCACGCCCAGCACCGTCACGAGTACATGACGATGATCGCGTAGTCGAGCGCCGACGCGTCGATCCTCAGCATGCTGGCGCCACCAACACCCCGGCGCCTTCTGCTAAAACCACCACCCGTGGATCGCCGGCTCGCCTACAAGAACCTGCGCACCGGCCTGATCGCCGGCGCGATCGCGATCATCGTTTTCGCGCTCAGCTGGGTTGTGGGGCTGGTCTACTGATGGCAGAGCACATGCGGGTCTCCGACCCGTCCGCCGAGGAGGCCGGCGAAGCGGTCCACCTCCCCGGTCCCTCCTACCTGCCCGTGGCCCTGGCCTTCGGCCTGACGATCGCCATCGTGGGCATCGTCCTCAACTGGGTCATCGTGGGCATCGGCGTGGTGATCGCACTGATCACGATCTGGCGCTGGATCGGCGAGACGCGCCGCGAGACCGCGGAACTCCCCCTCGAGCACTAGGGGGCTCTGCGGCCGTGGCGCCGCGGGCGGTTACAACAGCGGTGAAGGGGGGTTTTCGGGCGACCGTCCTGCATTACCGACCGTATGGGTAGTCCAGGCAGGACAGTCGATCGATCGGCTGCGAGAACCAGGCCTTTCGACGACCGTCCCTCAATGCTGCAGTTCTACGCCTCGGAGCCCGCGGCGTCCCGCGGCAATGAGGACGTAGCCCCGTCCTTCACCCAGCAGCGCACGATGTCGCGCATCGAGAGCACGCCGACCATCTCGCCGCCGTCCACGACCACGAGGTGGCGAAAGCCGCCGAGGACCATCGCCTCGGCGGCCCGCTCGAGCGACCACTCGGGCGAGGCGAACGTGATCTCCGGTGACAGGTGGTCTCGAACCACCTCTGTGTTCGGGTCCTCGCCCTTGCCGACGGAGTGGAGGACGTCGCGCTCGGTGATGATTCCGGGGCCGGGTTGCTCGGGGTCGAGAACGACCGCCGCGCCCACCTTGCGCTCCGACATGGCTCGAGCGGCATCGTGGAGCGTGAGACCGGGGCTCACGGTCACAACCATGCTGCTCATCCCTGCCGAGACCTGCATGCAGCTTCCTCCTGCGCTCGTGACAATCAGCTCAAGTCAGCGTACCCGATGATCCGAAATGGCACCTTCGCCGTATTCCATTCCAGTGCGGCCATCAACCGCCCAACGACGAGGGGAGCTGTACAGGGACGCGCGGGTGGTGATCGCGCGCCGCTACGGCGACGAGGACCTCTCCCTGGCGAGCGTGGCGCACGAGATTGCAACCTCGCGACGCCAGCTCCAGCGGGCCTTCGCGGAGGCCGGCGGCACCAGCTTCAGCCGTGAGCTCCAGCGGATACGGATGGCACGCGCCGCCCAGCTCCTGGTCGACGGCTCGCTTGCCGTCCAGGACGTGGCCGCGGCGGTGGGGTACCGGCAGGCGGCCCAGTTCGCCAAGGTGTTCCGGCGCTATCACGGCCACCCGCCGTCGAGCTTCCGCCGCTCGGCCGGCCGCCTCGCTGCTTAGGGCCCAGCGCTCGACAGCGCGCCGTTGGGCAAGCGCCGGGCGTTGCCCGGCGCGCAGCTATGCCCGCCGTTGGGCAAGCGCCGGGCGTTGCCCGGCGCGCAGCTATGCCCGTCGTTGGGCAAGCGCCGGGCGTTGCCCGGCGCGCAGCTATGCCCTTGTCTTGACTAGCCAATAAACTCGCGCGCCGTGACGGATAGGGAGCGTGTTGAGACGGACGAGGCCAAGGGCCCGCCCGAGACCGATCCGAGGATCAGGGGGGAGAAGCACCCTGTCGCTCGCATGATCGGGCTCGGCGTGATCGCCTCCCTGATCGGCATCGCGATCACGCTCTGGATCGACTGGTTCCCCGAAGACGCCGCGAGCTCGGCGAACAAGATCGACGACCTCTACGACGTCCTCCTGATCTGCTCGGTGCCGGTGTTCGTGCTCGTCATGACGGTCGCGATCTACTCGGTGGTCCGGTTCCGCGCCAAGCCCGGCGACATGGGCGACGGCGCGCCGATCCACGGCAACACCCGGCTCGAGGTCATCTGGGTGACGATCCCGTTCATCATGGTCACCGCGCTCGCGATCTACGGGTGGATCATCCTCGACGACCTCGAGGCCAAGCAGAAGAACGAGATGGTGGTGAAGGTCACAGGCCAGCAGTTCACCTGGACCTTCGAGTACCCATCGGAGAAGGTGAACAGCCCCGAGCTGGTGCTACCGGTGGACCGCCCGATCGAGTTCAAGATCCAGTCGAAGGACGTGATCCACTCGTTCTGGGTGCCGCAGTTCCGGCTGAAGTCGGACGCCGTGCCGGGCCTCACCACCGGCATCCGTGTGACTCCCAACAAGATCGGCCGCTACGAGGTGGTCTGCGCCGAGCTGTGCGGCCTCGGCCACTCCACGATGCGCCAGTTCGTGCGCGTGCTGCCCGCCGACGAATTCGACAGCTGGGTGAGCAGGCAGCGCGAGGCCGCGGGCGGTGGCGGCGGTGGCGGCGGTGGCGCGGGTGACAGCGGCGGCGGCGGTGGCGCGGGTGACAGCGGCGGCGGCGGTGGCGAGCAGGCCGCCGCGGCGAACGGAGAAGAGATCTTCACCTCCGCTGGCTGCGCGGGATGCCACACGCTCAAGGCCGCGGGCTCCACCGCCAAGGTCGGCCCTGACCTCGGCAAGCTGGAGAACGCGGACGCCGCCTTCATCCTCAAGTCGATCGTCGATCCAAGCGCCGAGGTCGAGAAGGGCTTCCAGGACGGCGTGATGCCGCAGAACTTCAGCGAGCAGCTCTCCAAGGAGGAGCTCGACGCACTCGTGAAGTACCTTCTGGAGTCTCAGGAATGACGCTCACGCAGAGGCTCGTCGCACCCGGCTGGTACCGCGCGGCCCTGGGCATTGCCCTGGGGTTCGGCCTAGGCATGGGCATCGTCGTGGCCGTGCGGGCGCTCTACGGCTGGGACCCGATTCTCGACTGGGACGCGATCATCACGGTCGGCGCCCTGGTGGCCGCTCCGCTCGGCTGGCTGGTCGGGATCGGCTGCTTCGACTACTGGTTCCGCTGGGCCGCGGGCGCGCCCACCATCCCCGAGGACCACTCGGGCCACGGAGCCACCGGCTGGCGCGACTACTTCCGCGTGAACACCGATCACAAGGTGATCGGCATCCAGTACATCTGCACCACGTTCTTCTTCTTCGTGGCCGGCGGCCTGATGGCGATGCTGATGCGCGCCGAGCTGGCCCAGCCGGGCACGCAGTTCGTGGACCCGAACACGTTCAACGGCCTCTTCTCGGTCCACGCCTCGCTGATGATCTTCCTGTTCATCATCCCGGTGTTCGCCGGGATCGCGAACTTCGTGATCCCGCTGATGATCGGCGCGCCGGACATGGCGTTCCCGCGCCTGAACGCGCTCTCGTTCTGGATGCTGCCGGCGGCCGGCGTGATGATGCTGGCGTCCTACTTCGCCGAGGGCGGCGCCTTCGCCACGGGCTGGACCGCCTACGCCCCGCTCTCCACCGATACGCCGATGGGCCAGCAGTTCTTCACCGTCGGCGTGCAGTTCGCCGGCGCATCGTCGATCGCCACCGCGCTCAACTTCCTGGTCACGATCATCACGATGCGCGCGCCGGGCATGACGTTCTGGCGCATGCCGCTGCTGGTGTGGGCCAACTTCACGACCTCGCTGCTCGTCGTGATCGCCACCCCGTTCATCGCCGGCTCCCAGTTCTTCGTGCTGCTCGACCGCACGATCGGCACCCACTTCTTCGACCCCGGCGGAGGCGGGGACGTGCTGATGTACCAGCACGTCTTCTGGTTCTACTCGCACCCGGCGGTCTACATCATGATGCTGCCGGGCTTCGGGATCATCAGCGAGGTCATCTCGACGCACGCCCGGAAGCCGGTGTTCGGCTACCGGATGATGGCGTTCTCGCTGGTGGCGATCGTGATCCTCGGCTTCACGGTCTGGGCGCACCACATGTTCGTATCCGGGATGCAGAGCTGGATCCGCGTCCCGATGATGATCACGACGATGCTGATCGCGGTGCCCACCGGCATCAAGATCTTCTCCTGGCTGGCCACGCTCTGGAGAGGCGTGATCCACCTGCGAACGCCGATGCTGTTCGCGCTCGGCTTCATCACGATGTTCACGCTGGGCGGGATCAGCGGCATCATGCTCGCCGTCGTGCCGTTCGACATCCACGTGTCGGACACGTACTTCATCGTCGCCCACATCCACTACGTGCTGTTCGGCGGCTCCGTGTTCACGATCTTCGCCGGCATCTACCACTGGTTCCCGAAGATGACCGGCAAGATGTACGACGAGTCGCTCGGGCGGCTCCACTTCTGGCTCTCGTTCGTCTTCTTCAACCTCACCTTCGGCCCGATGCACCTCGTGGGCATCGCCGGCATGCCGAGGCGGGTGGCCGACTACGCCGAGCAGTACGCAACCTGGAACGTGATCATCTCGATCTCGGCCTTCATCTTCGGCGCGTCGTTTTTGATCTTCCTCTACAACATGATCGCCTCGTGGCGGCATGGCCCGGCCGCGGAGGGCAACCCGTGGCGGGCGAACTCGATCGAGTGGCAGGTGTCCTCGCCCCCGCCGATCTTCAACTTCGACGAGATCCCGACCGTGGTCGGCGGCCCCTACGAGTACGGCGTGCCCGGCGCCGTGCACGCGGTGTTCAAGGACAAGCAGCCGGCGGCCGTGCCCGCTCCGGCGGGTGGAGGCGGCGCTCCGCCGCCCACTGAGCCATGAAGCGCCTCCTCGTAGTTGCGAACGAGACCGTGGCCGGCAAGCCGCTGATCGACGCGGTGAAGCGCCACTCGGACGGCGATCAGGTCCAGGTGCACGTGATCAGCCCGCAGAACCAGCCGAAGCACGGCTACGTGGTCTACGACGAGCACACGCGCGACGCGGCCCAGAACCGGCTCGAGATGACCATCGCCCTGCTGCGCGAGGAGGGCATCGAGGCCGACGGCGAGGTGATGGACCCCGACCCGTACTCCGCGGTCATGGACGCGCTCGGCGAGCAGGACTACGACGAGATCATCCTCTCGACCCACCCCGAGACGCGCTCCGGCTGGCTGCGCCAGGGCCTCGTCGACCGCCTCAAGCGGGCCACCCGGCGACCGGTGGAGCACGTGGTGGTGGACCTCGACGCAGAGCGCGACGACGTGAAGCGCACGCTCGTGGTGGCCAACGAGACCGTCGACTCGCGGCCGCTGCTGGACGCCCTCAAGCGCAAGGCATCCGACGAGCCGCGGCGCTTCATCGTGATCGCGCCGCAGTCCGGGGCCGGCAACGGCGACGGCGAGAACGACCCTCACGAGCGCCTCGCCCGCACGCTCAAGGAGCTCGAGGATGCCGGTCTCCAGGCGATCGGCCAGGTGGCAGACCCGGACCCGTTCACGGCGATCCAGAACGCGCTGCAGTTTTACGCGCCGGACGACATCGTGATCTCGACCTTCCCCGAGACGCGCTCGGGCTGGCTGCGCGCGGACCTCGTGGGCCGCGTTCAGGCCTCCACGGGCAAGCCGGTAGAGCACGTGGTGGCCGAGGAGGAGTCCGCCTGATGGAATCCGCCTCGATCGCCGCGGACGTCGCTCACGACGATCACCACCACGGCCCGCCGGCGCCCAACGTCTCGTCGCGCGTGGAGGCGCAGTTCCTCGGGATGCTGCTTTTCATCATCTCGGAGGTGATGCTCTTCGGAGCGTTCTTCACCGCCTACTTCTTCATCCGGGTCGTGGCGGACTCCGGCTGGTTCCCGGTCGAGGGCGTGGATCTCCCGAAGGCGATCGCCGGCGTGAACACGGCCATCCTGATCTCGTCGAGCTTCACGATGCACTGGGCGCTCGAGGGCGCGCGCAACGAGAACCGCAACGCGCTGAGGGTCGGCCTTCTCACCACGGCCCTGCTCGGCCTCACATTCCTCACGATCCAGGTGAACGAGTACGTCCACCTCGGATTCGCCCCGCACGACCACGCGCAGGGCACCATCTTCTACGGCCTGACCGGCCTGCACGGAGCCCACGTGTTCGTGGGGCTCACGCTGCTCACGTTCGCGACAGTCCGCGCCTTCCGCGGCCACTTCACCGCCAAGGAGCACCGCGGCGTGGAGGTGCCCGGGATCTACTGGCACTTCGTCGACGTGATGTGGATCGTCGTGTACTCGTCGGTCTACCTCCTGTAATTCGATGCTGAATCCGCTCAGGTCCGAGCAGGAGGCGTTTCGCTTCCTGCTCTACGTCGTGGTCGTCGCGGCCGTGGTCGTGGGCGTGGTCTTCGCCGTGCGCGCGCTCACGTGAGCTCGGACCTCGAGCTGGCCGAGCGGGCGGCCCGGGCGGCCGGAGAGGTGCTGATGGCCTACTACGGCCGGGCACCGGAGGGGCTGGCGTCGAAGACGTCCGCCACCGATCCGGTCTCGGACGCCGACCGCGAGGCGGAGCGCGTGATTCGCGAGCTGCTGTCGGCCGAGCGGGCGGATGATGGTCTGGTCGGTGAGGAGGGCTCTCGCATCGAGGGGGAGCACAGCCGGCGCTGGATCGTCGACCCGCTGGATGGGACCGTGAATTTCCTGTACGGCCTCAGAGCCTGGGGAGTGAGCATCGCGTTGGAGGACGAGGAGGGGCTCGCCGCGGGCGTGGTCTTCAACCCAGTGAGCGGCGAGTGCTTCGCCGCGGAGCGCGGGAAGGGGGCGACGATGAGCGGCCGGCCCATTCACGTCACGGACTGCCGCTCGCTCGATAGCGCGATGGTCGCCACGGGCTTCTCCTACGAGGCGGAGCGCCGCGCCGAGCAGGCGCAACTCCTGGTCGAGCTCCTCCCACGGATCCGCGACCTGCGCCGTGCCGGCGCCGCCGCGCTCGATCTCGCCTACGTGGCGGCCGGGAGGGTGGACGCCTACTACGAGCGCGGGCTCAAGCGCTGGGACGAGGCTGCCGGCCTGCTGCTCGTGCGCGAGGCCGGCGGCGTGACCGCCGAGCTGGGCGGCGAGCCGCACGGCGTGGTGGCCGCGGGGACAGCCGAGCTCCTCGAGGAGCTCAGGCCGTATGTGGCCTAGCCGCCGCTCTCCAGCAGGTAGTCGACCAGCGTCTGGATCTGCTCGTCCGTGAGGCGGCCCTCGAATGAGGGCATCGCGTTGCCGAAACCCGGTGCCAGGAAGGCCTCGGGCTTCGTGAGCGACTCGCGGACGTAGTCCTCGGCCGACTTGCCCGGTTCGCGCTCTCCGGCCGCCGCGGCGAGCTCGTCCAGGTTCGGGCCGATCGTGCCGTTCGAGCCGGCCGGTCCGAACGTGTGGCACCCGGCACAGCCGGCCGCCGTGAAGATCTGTTCGCCCGTCTTTGCCTGCGCGAGGCCGGCTGACGCGAGCGCGCCCTGGTCGTCACCGGACTTCGCGGCCGCGAAGGCGACGTAGGCCGCCACGTCGCGTGCGTCCTCACCCTTGACCAGGCCCGCGGGCATGATGCTGTTCTTGCGCGGGTGCAGGATCTGCTTGTGCACGATGCCCTCGACGGTGTCGCGATCGATGCCGTCGGCGAGCGCCGTCTGGAACGCCTTGTCGAGGCTGGGCCCCTGCGTCCCCGCCGTGCCCGCGCGGCCGAGAGCGTGGCAGGAGCCGCACTTCTCCACGAACGCGGCCTTGCCCTTTGAAAGGTCAGGCTCGTCGCGCCCGCACGCCGCGAGGGGCAGCGTGAGCGCGACGGCGCACAGCGCCGCCGCGAGGGTGTTCCGGGTGAGGCTCACGGGGCGGGAACACTACCCACTGGAGGGGCTGGACGCGGCCTCGATCACGCCCTCCGCAACGCTCTCCCAGGAGTACTGGCGGGCGGCATCCGCGGCCAGCGCGTCGCGTGCCTGCTCGCGCTCGTCGGGGTCGAGCGTGAGCCATGTGACGAGCTTCTCGGCGATCTCCCGAACCGCGCCCGGGCCCACCTCGAACGACATCAGTGGCCGTAGCTCCGGCGCAAGCGCCGGCGCCAGCGTGGCCGTGACCTCCGCCATACCCGAGTGATTCGCCGAGAGCGGCAGCGCCCCGCAGGCGGCCGCCTCCGCCGCGACCATCCCGAACGACTCCGGGAAGGTCGAGGGCATCACCTGCGCCTCCACCGCGGGCAGCAGGTCGGGCAGGTCGTCGTGCTCGAGGCGGCCGGTGAAGTGGATCCGCTCGGCCGCGTCTGGCGCGGCACGAAGCCAGGCCTCGTCGACCGTGTCGAGGAAGGCGCCCAGGTACCTGAGCTCACCGGGCGGCCCCCCTTCGAGCTCACGCCCGCGTGCCGCGATCTCCCGCAGGGCCTCGACGTCGGCGGCGCGCAGGGCATCGACGAAGCCTCCGAGTGCCTCGCGATAGGTGCCGAAGCCGATCACGAGCAGCCGCGCGTCGGGCACCCGGTCGACCACCAGCGGCCACGACGCGAACAGCAGGTCGACCCCCTTCGAGACGATCAGCTTGCCGAGGAAGCTCACGATCCGGTCCGTCGATAGGTCGAGGCTCTTGAGCACCTCGCTCGCACCCTCCTCCCCGCCCCAGGCCACGACGTTCGCGGACAGGCGGCCAAGGTTCGGCTCGCGGCGCCGGAAGGTCTGCACGTCCACGCCCGGAGGGCCGAGCCGTGTGCGCGCCCGGAGCGACGGCTCGTCCGCGAGCACCTCGAAGAGCGACTCGCCGGTGTGGTGCGAGCCCACGAGCACCCCGTTCGCGCCGCGGATCCCCTCGAGCGCGTACGGGAGGAAGCGCTCGGGGTGCGGGCGCACGGTGTACTCGAGCGCGCTGCCGTGGATCTTCACGGCGTAGGGCACCGTCCCCCCGAACGCGCGGGCGAGGATTACGGGCCCCATCACGAGGTGGTTCGCGAGCGCCATGTCGGGAGTGGGCACAGCCCGGACAGCCTCGACGTTCGCCTCGATGTAATGCTCGAGCTCGGCGTCGGTGAGCTGCTCGAAGGGCTTGGCGTCGAAGCCCTCGTACTCGTCGGCCACGTAGACGGGCAGCACGCGCCCGATATCGGGGATGTGGACCGTGACGCCCTTGGGCGGCTCGTAGTCGCGGTCCTGGCAGAGCAGATGCACCTCGTGCCCGAGCGCGGCCAGAGTCCGCACCAGGTTCTCGTTGTAGATGTTGCTGCCGGTGCCGCGCAGCAGGTAGCCGTGGAAGATCAGGATCCGCATGTGCCGCCGCTATTCTTCCGCGCCCTATGCCCGCCCGTCAGAAGTACCGACTCCGAGCCCGCTCAGATCGCGAGATCGTGCGTGAGGTCGAGCCGGGCGTGACCTACGTGGATCACGAGAGCGGCGAGGAGTTCCAGGTGGTGGGAGCCCAGCTCCCGCTCGCCCCCTCACCCAGCGACCTCCCCTACTCGGTGGAGAACCTGAGGCTATGCGGTTGCTCCCTCGAGCAGCTCGTCCAGAACGACCTGAACGACTGCCCACACTGCGGCCGGCGCCTTCCGGCCGTCGAGCGCTGAGCGTCAGGGCCCGAGTCGTGGCGCTGCTGCTCGTGGCGGCGCTGGCCGCGCTGGCGGGCTGCGGCGGCGACGACGAGCCGGCGGAGACCACGCGCGACCTGCCGGAGCTGTCCCTCCCGAGCACCGAGACGACTCCCCCGGTGGAGCAGACCGATACCCAGGCCACCACCGTCGATCCGTCCACGGAGACGCTGCCGCCCGAGGGCCCGGCGCCATCCGACACCGCTCCCACGGACACGCCCGAGAGCGACACGGCGCCGCCATCCGACAGTCCAGCCGAGCGCTTCGAGGAGTACTGCGACGAGAATCCGGGCGCCTGCGGCTGACTCAGGCGAGCCCGCCGAGCGCCTGCTCGCGTGAGTCGAAGATGGTGAGGTGGCCAACCAGGCCGGTGACCTCGAACGGCCGCAGCACGCGCGCCGTCGGGCACACGAGCACCATCTGCGTGTGACGGCTCGTGAAATGCCGCAGGGCGTTCAAGAGCACGCCGATTCCGGTGGAATCCATAAAGGTCACCTCGGAGAGGTCCACGACGACCCCTCGCTTGCCCTCGTCGGCCAACCCGAAGAGACGGCTCCCAAGTTTCGGCGCCGTCATCGCATCGATCTCCCCCCGGAGCGACACGACGTGGGTTGTGTCGTCGACGGCCTCGTCGACCAACCCGAAGTCGATCACGGTCCCCAAGCTATCAGCAGCGCTGCCTCGCCGCGTCACGTGCGGTGAGTTGGCACCGGGGAGCTTGGCCGTCTGACCCGGGCGGGCGCCGGCACCAGTGGCTCGTGGTCGCGGCGGCGCTCCACACTCGGCCGGCGCGAGTGGTCACGCACCCTGCCCTGGCCGAGGTTCCATGAGCCGAGCGGCAGCTTGATGCCCCCACCGCCGGGCCCGTCTCGACCCGGACGAGGGCCCGGGCCCTCGCCTCCGCCACCGTCGTCGCCGCGCGAGTCGTCGTCGTCGTCCCGCAGCCGGAAGAACCAGATCAGCCACACGACGAGCAGTCCGACGTCGAAGACGCGGAAGCCGACCATGAAGATCCACCCCTCGGTGGTCATCGGGTTCGATGCTACCGGGCTGGCGAGCTCGGTTGAAGGGGGATTTTCTAGCCGGCGGGCTGGTTCGTCACGTGGTTGCTCGGTATGTACGTGACGCTGTAGAGAAGCCGGGCCCCGTGGTACGTGCAGCCAAAGCGGGCCACCTCGCGCAGATCCTCGAGCGCGAACTGGCGCAGGCTCTTGGGCGGCTCGCAGCTGTCCTTCGGCCGCGAGGAGCGCCACCAGTTCGTACGCGCCAGGTTCGTGGAGAGCAGCGGCGCCCAGGTTGGCACCGTGAGCGCGATCCAGTTGCCCTTCTTGACCGGAATCGGCCGGTCGAACACGAACGTCGGCTTGGAGCCGAAGTAGGAATCGAGCCCGAAGCGGTCCGACTGGGTGATCAGGCGGTGGTCGAGGCGGTTCTTGCGCGTGGTGCCGCGCCGCAGCACCGAGATGCGCGCGGTGGACGGCGTGCCGAAGTTGTCGTTGAAGAAGGCGATCTCCTCGGCCGTCGGCTTGGCGAGCTGAACGGTGAAGGCCACGAGGAAGCCGTCGCGGCGAATGTAGAACGGGTTCTTGGGCCCGCCCGAGGCGCGGCCCTGGTAGCCCGTCATGCGCACCGCGGCCACGCACGGCGCCTCGGTGGTGCCTGGGCAGTTGAGGGCGGCGGCGTCCGCCGTGCCGCCCAGCTCGACGATGCGGGCGGATGCGCTGGATGGCAGCGCAAGCGCCGCAGCCAGCACGAATGTGAGCAGGAGGATTCGCTTCATGACCGGGGAACTAACACCGCTTTCGGGCTGGTGTTGCGGCGTATAGCGGGCTCACTTATACCGGTAGGTGATCCGCCCACGGTCCAGGTCGTACGGCGACAGTTCGATCTTGACCCTGTCGCCAGGCAGGATGCGGATGTAGTGACGCCGCATCTTGCCTGAGATATGGCCGAGGACCTCATGCCCGTTGTCGAGCTGGACCTTGAACATCGTGTTCGGGAGGGCCTCGAGGATCTCGCCCTCCATCTCAATCTTCTCTTCCTTGGGCACAGGCGTGTCGTGCGCCTAGACGGCGCGGACGTTCACCGCCTTGGGACCCTTGTCGCCTGCCTCTTCCTCGTACTCGACCTTCGAATTCTCGGCCAGTGACTTGAAGCCCTGTCCGTCGATCCCCGAGTAGTGGACGAAGAGATCGCGATCGCCGTCATCCGGCGTTATGAAGCCGTAGCCCTTCTCGTCGTTGAACCACTTGACGGTTCCGGTAGGCACGTTCTTGCCTTTCTGCTGCATCTTCAACTACGTCGGCTGTGCCGACCCTGACGGCGTCACGCTACCAGCCGTGACAGGCGGAAGGCCTTACGAAAGCCCTATTCCCCCTGGAAAGTCGCCTTGCCCGGACCGTCGGCGAGAAACGTCTCCACCGCGCTGCGCAGGTCGGTGGTCTCGAACAGCGGTGCGCCGATGGCGGCGGTCGCGTCGTCCGCGCCACGCACTCCGTGCTCGAGGAATGCCCGCACCACGCGCTTCGTGGCGTGGTGCGCGAGCGTCGGTCCCGCGGCGAGCCGCTGGGCGAAGCGCAGCGAGGAATCCGCCAGCTCAGCGTCCGGAAGCACCCGGTTGATCACGTTCCAGCGCTCCAGCGCCGCGGCGTCGTAGAGGCCCCCGGTCATCACGAGCTCGCGTGCCCGGGCGGGGCCCGCCCGCTCGGCCACCCGCTGCGTGCCGCCCATCAGCGGCGTGAGCCCGATCACCGTCTCAACGAGGCCGAACTGCGCCGACTCGGCGGCCCAGATCATGTCGCAGGCAAGCGACAGCTCGAGGCCGGCGGTGAGGCAGAGGCCCTGGACGGAGGCGAGCGTGGGGAACGGGAGCTCCTCCATGCGATGCGTGATCGCGAGCAGGTCGGCCGTGAGCTGCGTGGCCTCGGACTCGGAGAGGCCCTTGAAGACCTTCACGTCCACGCCGCCGGTGAAGTACTTCCCCTCCGCGCGCACGAGCAGGGCGCGGCAGCCGTCGGTCTGGTCGAGCGCGGCCAGGATGTCGCGCACCATCTCCGCGTCGAACAGGTTCAGCGGCTGGTTGTCGATTACGAGGACGCCGAGGTCCCCGTCGCGCTCCAGCCGGGCGTGCTCAGCCACCACGCAGCTCTGATGCGACCTGGGCCAGCTCGCCCTCCTCGGGCTGGAGCGGCTGTCCCGGAAGCCGCAGCGGATCGTCGGCGTAGCGCGGGATCACGTGCATGTGCAGGTGGAAGACGGTCTGCCAGGCTGCCGACTCGCACGAGTTGAGCAGGTTGATCCCGTCGCAGCCGAGCGCGTCACGCATGCGCAGGGCCAGGCGCTTCGCCGCGGCGATCGTGTGCGCGAGGTCCTCGTCCGGCGCCTCGTAGAGGTTCCTGGAGTGGTTGCGCGGGATCACGAGCGCGTGCCCTCGCGTCCACGGGTTGATGTCCATGAAGGCAATCGTGTGCTCGTCCTCCTGGACCACCTCGGCCGGCAGCTCACCCGCCACGATCTTGCAAAAGAGGCAGTCGTCGGTGTCTTCTGGCATCGCCGGGAGCAGCCTACAGCCAGCCGGCGCGCTTGAAGCGGTAGTAGAGCCCCGCGCAGATGACGAGCATCAGCATCAGCGCACCGGGATAGCCGACCTCCCACCCCAGCTCGGGCATGTGCTTGAAGTTCATGCCGTAGATCCCGGCGATCGCGGTTGGCACCGCGATGATCGCGACCCACGCGGAAATGCGGCGCATGTCCTCGTTCTGGCGAACGCCGACCTGGGCGAGGTTGGCCTGGAGCGAGCTCCCGAGCAGGTCCCGCAGTTGGTCGAGCTGGTCGCGGGAGCGGATCAGGTGATCGTTGACGTCGTTGAAGTAGGGCCGGATCTCGGGGTGCACGTGCTCGTAGTGCCCGCGCGCCAGCCTGTCGACCGGATCCACGAGCGGCGCCACCGCTCGCCGGAACTCGAGCACCTCGCGCTGAAGGCGATAGATGCGCTGCGCGAGGTTGATACGAGATTCTGAGAACAGCTGCTCCTCGACCTCGTCGATGTCGTTCTCGAGGCCCTCGATCGCGGGGATGTAGTCGTCCACGACGCGGTCGAGGATCGCGTGCAGGGCTGCCGAGGGGCCGAAGCGCAGCCGCGTTGGGTCGCCCTCGAGGGCCTCGCGCGTCCCGGCGAGCGAGCTGGCCTCGCCGTGGCGCACGGTGATGATGTAGTCGTGCCCGACGAACACGAGCAGCTCGCCGATCTGCACGACCTCCTTGGAGTCCACGTAGCGAGCGGTCTTCAGGACGATGAAGACCATGTCCTCGTACACGTCGAGCTTCGGCCGCTGGTGCGCCTTGATGGCGTCCTCCACCGCGAGCGGATGGAGCTTGAACTCGCGCGTGAGCGCGTCGAACTCCTCGGGCGTCGGCTCATACAAGCCGATCCAGACGAAACCTCCGTCGCCAGGCCGTTCGGTCGCGCCGTCGAGCCGCTGGCCCTGCTCGTAGACGGCGCGGTCGACGATCATCACTCGGGATTGTGGCGGAGGGTCCGGGCGAGATCGATCGCCTGCTGCCTGTCGGTGGCCTCACCGGCGTACGCGGCCTCCGCCAGCTGGTCGAGCAGGCGCCCGAGCTCGGGGCCCGGATCGATGCCGAGCTCCTCCGCCAGCTCGTCGCCGCGCACGGGTACCGGAGGTGGCCCTCTGCGCCGCCACTCGAGCGCCGCGGGCATCAGCTCCTCGGCCAGATCGAGGTGCGCGTCGATCGCACGATCGGCGTTCTTGCCGCGGGTGGCGAGCCGGTCGGCCACCGACAGCTGCGTCACCTCCACCTCCACCGGAGACGTTCGCTCCAGGTAGCGGTAGACGGCGCGGCGGTCGAGCGGGCGCTCGTGCACCAGGAAGCCGAGCACGAGGTGGTGGCGGGTCACGGCCTCGAGGAAGCGGCAGAGACGCTCGCTCGTCCTGAGCCGGCGGCAGATCGTGCGCACCATCTCCTGTCCGAGCCGGTCGTGGCCCATGAACGTGACGCGGCCGTCCTCACGCACGTGGTGGGTGGCGGGCTTGCCGATGTCGTGGAGGAGCGCGCCGAGGCGCAGGGCCTGCCCGCGCGTGAGCTCGTCCGCCAGCGGCTCGTCGAGCACCTCGCGCAGCTCCCCGCTCGCCTCGCTCTCGAGGGCGATCAGCCGCTCGAACACCTCGAGCGTGTGGCCGTAGACGTCGAGGTGGTGGAAGTGGCTCTGCTCCACGTCGTGGAGGTCGGCCAGCTCGGGAAGCACCGCGCGCACGAGGCCGAGCCGGTCCGCCAGCGCGAGCCCCTCCACCGCGCCCGGAGCGATCAGAAGCCGGCGCAGCTCCGCAAACACCCGCTCGCCGGAGGCCTCGCTCACCCGCGGCGCCGCCTCGGTGGTCAGGCGCTCGGTCTCCGAGTCGGGCGCGAAGCGGAGCTCCGCCGCGAAGCGCGCGAGGCGGAGCGGCCGGAGCGGGTCGTTCTCGTAGGCCGCCGGGCCGAGCACGCGGAGCGTGCGCGCCTCGAGGTCGGCCTGGCCTCCGAGCGGGTCGATCAGGTCACCCGGTGGAGCGGTCGGCCCACCCCCCGGGAGCGGCCGCGCCATCGCGTTCACGGTGAAGTCGCGCTTCGCCAGATCCTCCTCGATCGTGTCGCCCTGGAGCCGGGCGAAGTCGTACACGCGACCGCCTCGCCTGTCGACCACCCGCCACGCGCCGAAGGCCTCCGAGAGCTGGAACACCGGCCCCCGCAGCTCCGCCGCCAGCTCGCGCGCCGCACCCTCCGGGTCCGTCTCGACCGCGATGTCGATGTCCGTGACCTTGCGACCCAGCAGCTCGTCGCGCAGCGCGCCGCCGACTATCCAGGACCCGCTCACCGGACGGGCTCGCGGCGGATCCTCGGCAAGAGCCCGGTCGTGACCTCGTAGTTGATCGTGCCCATCCGCCGCGCCACCTCCTCGGCAAGTATCCGCTCACCGGCCTGTGCGCCGATCAGGACGACCTCGTCCCCCACGCCCGCGGTCGGCTCGGCGCCCAGCGCCACGGTCACGTTGTCCATGCTCACCGTGCCCACGAGCGGGTATCGCCGGCCGCCGATGAGCACGTCGCAGTCGTTCGTGAGCGCCCGCCGCCAGCCGTCGCCGTATCCCACGGGCACGGTGGCCACCCAGGTGGGCTCCTGCGCCCGCCAGCGCCGCCCGTAGCCCACGCTCTGCCCCGGCTCGATGCGCCGCAGCGACGCCACCCAGGAGTGCAGCGACAGCGCCGGCTCGAGGCCGTGCGCATCCGGGTCTGCCTGGAACGGGTCGAGGCCGTAGATCGCCACGCCGCAGCGCACCATGTCGAAGTGCGAAGCCGGGTCGCGCAGCGCCGCCGCGCTGTTGGCGGCGTGCACGAGCAGGTCGTCCCGCCCGACCTCATCCACGAAGCGGCCGAACTCCTCCAACTGCGTGGCAAAGAGGTCGTCGTCCAGTTCGTCGGCGGTCGCGAAGTGCGTCATCAGGCCGACGGCGTTCGGCGATGCCGCAAGCCGCAGCGCCAGCTCGCGGTCCCTCGTCCCGAGGCGGCCCATGCCGGTGTCGAGCTTCACGTGCACGCGCGGCGCGGCCTCGGCCACCTCCTCCGACCACGCCACCAAATCCGCGCCGACCTCCACCGCCACACGCAGCTCGTCGCGCGTGACCGCCCCCATCACCAGGATGGGCACGTCGGCGGCAAGCCGGCGCAGCTCGGCGGCCTCGGCGGCCGTGGCCACCGCGAGCCACGTCGCGCCGCCGGCCAGGGCCGCCTCCACCACGGGCCCCACCCCGTGTCCGTATGCGTCCGCCTTCACCACCGCGCAGAGCGGCTTCGGGAGCCGCGCGCAGTTGCGCTCGACTGCGCCTACGTCGATGCGAGCGAGCGCACGCTCGGTCACGCCGCCAGGGCGCCGAGCACGTCCAGGCGCGTGACCACTCCCACGAGGCGGCCGTCCTCGACCACCGGCAGGCGGTTGTGCCCACTCTCGTGGATCAGCCGAGCCGCCTCGCGCACGCTCGTGTCCGGGCCGACCGTGTCGGGATCGCGGGTCATCATGTCCTCCGCGCTCGAGGCAAATGCCTTGCGCAGGCGATCCTCGTAGCGGTGAAGCGACTCGAGGAAGACCGTGCCACCGAAGAGGTTCACGTAGTGCGGGATGTGGAGGTCGCCCTGATCGTCCGGGAGCACCATGTCGGCCTCGGTCACGATCCCCACGAGCTGCCCGTCAGCATCCACCACCGGAAGGCCCGGCAGCTCGTGCCTGCGCATCGCGGCCACCACGTCCTCGACCGAGGCGTCAGCCGGCACCGTGACGGGATTCGAGTCCATGATTTCGCTGATCGTGTCGGGCATGGGCGCGCCACGTTATCGGAGCCTTTCGGCGGTTACAGCAGCGGCGAAGGGGTCGCGTTCCTTCGACCGTCCTGCTTTACCTACCGTATGGGTGGTCTAGGCAGGACGGTCGACCTCCTTTAGTGCTGTCGTTCGCTCGCTCAGCGGAGCGTCAGGCCCTGGGGCAGGGACTCGATCACGTCGCCGGCCATCACGTGGTCCGGGCCGAGGCGGTCGGCGGCGGCTCGCGCTGCCAATACGTGGGCGAGGGCTCCGAGCGCCGCCGCCTCGAAGGCGTCCATGCCCTTGGCGAGCAGGGCTCCGATCAGGCCGGAGAGCACGTCGCCCGTACCGGCCGTGGCAAGCGCCGGCGTCCCGCCCGGGCTGATCGCGACCAGACCATCCGGGCGCGCCACGATCGTGTCGTCCCCCTTCAGGAGCACAATCGCCCCGCTCTGCTCAGCGGCCTCGCGAACCCACTGCAAACGATGGGAGGCCACCTCCTCAGTGCCGATCTCCAAAAGACGCCCGAGCTCAGCCTCATGCGGCGTCAACACGGTGGCGGCTTCCCGGTCACGAAACAGCTCGAGCCGCCCCGCGTGGGCGTTCAAGCCATCGGCATCCACGAGCAGGGGGACCTCCACAGCGGCCGAGACGCCGCGAGCGAACTCCCGCGCCCCCTCGGCGCGGCCGATCCCGGGGCCGAGCACCACGGCGCCGGCACGCTCTGCCATCTCCTCCACGTCGGCCACCCCGGGTGGGGTGTGGAAGCCGTCGTCGTCCGGCAGCCCGCGGCTCATCTGCTCGAGCAAACGCAGGTCCACCGCCTGTTGGACTGGGCCGGGCACCGCCACCTGGACGTACCCCGCACCGGCGCGCGAAGCCGAGCGCGCCGCCATTGTCGGTGCCCCCGTCAGGCCCATCGAGCCGCCCACGACGACCACCACGCCGGACTCGAACTTGGAGCCTCTGTGCGACCGCCGTGGATAGAGGTCGAGCACGCGCTCCGCGATCAGGCCCGCCCTCGCTGCCCCGGGCGCCCCGCGCGGTATCCCAATCTCGATCACCTCAACAGCGCCCGCGTGCTCCTTTCCGGGGTTGACATGGAGGCCGACCTTCGAGCCGTGGAAGGTCGCGGTCACGAGCGCCGACACCGCCTCGCCTTCCACCATGCCGGTCGAGGCGTTCACGCCCGACGGCACATCGCAGGCCACCACCGGGGCGTCCTGCTGGTTGATCGCCCAGATCGCGGACGCCACCGGCTCGCGGGGCGAGCCCTCGAACCCGGTGCCGAGCAGGGCGTCCACGACCACGCCCGACCCGTCGAGCCGCTCGCGCTCGAACGGCTCGGTGCCGTCGAGCACCTCCACCTCGTAGCCGTCCTCGCGCAGAAGCCGCGCGGCCACCAGGCCGTCGCCGCCGTTGTTGCCCTTGCCCACCACGATCCGGACCGGGCCGTCCGTCGCCACCGAGGCCGTCACACGCGCGAGGCCGAGCCCCGCCCGCTCCATCAGGTCCGCCTCGGGCACGCCCTGTTCCTCGATCGCCCAAGCGTCGGCGGCGCGCATCTCGGCCGCCTCGTAGAGCGGGTCGGTCCAGTCCGGGAGCGCCGTCACCGCAGGACCGCGACGGCGCCCGCCGTCTCGTGGGTGTGCGTGAGCGAGATCGCCAGCTCGCCGCCGAGCTCCGCGGCCCGGGCCGCCACGGTGCCGCTCAGCCGCACCTCAGGCGCCGCATCGGTGGCCACCACCTCCACGTCGCGGAAGCTCCAGCCGGTGAGGCCGAGCGCCTTCGCCACCGCCTCCTTCGCGCAGAAGCGGGCCGCCAGGTGCATCGCCGGCCGAGCCCGCCTCGCGGCGTACTCGCGCTCCGCGTCGGTGAACAGCCGCTCGGCCAACCGCGGCCGCCGCTCGAGCGCGCGCTCGAAGCGCGCGACGTCAAGAAGGTCGATGCCCACGCCGCTCATCGCGGCCGGAACCTACTCCACGGTTACGGTCTTGGCGAGATTGCGCGGCTGGTCGATGTTGAGGCCGCGAGCCCGCGCGATGTAGTACGCGAGAAGCTGGAGCGGGATCACCGCCAGCATCGGTTGGAGCATCCAGTCGGTGCGCGGAACCTCCACGACCTCCTCGGCATGCTCGGCCACCTGCACGCTGCCCTCGGTGGCCACGGCGATCACGTGGGCGCCGCGCGCCCGCACCTCTGCCACGTTGGAGAGCACCTTGTCGAGGACTGGAGAGTCGGTGGCCACGCACACCACGGGCGTGCGCTCGTCGAGAAGCGAGATCGGCCCGTGCTTCATCTCGCCGGCCGCGTACGCGTCGGTGGGGATGTACGACAGCTCCTTCAGCTTCAGCGCGCCCTCCAGGCAGATCGGCAAGCCCACGTGCCGCCCGAGGTAGAGGAAGAAGCCCGCGTCCTTCCAGTGCTCCGCGATCGCCTTCATCTGCTCGTCCACGCTGTCCACGAGCGTCTGGATCGCGTGCGGCATCGCGCGAAGCTCCGTGCTGAGCCGTTCCACCACGTCCTGCTCGAGCGTGCCGCGCAGCTTCGCCAGCTTGAGCGCAAAGAGGTACATCGCAGCCACCTGAGCAACGAAAGTCTTCGAGGCGGCGACGCCGATCTCGAGCCCGGCGCGCGTGAAGAAGACGCCGTCGGAGTCGCGCGTGGCCTGGCTCCCCTGCATGTTGGTGATGGCGAGCACCTTCGCGCCGCGCTCACGGGCGAGCCGCATGGCCGCGAGAGTGTCGGCGGTCTCACCGGACTGCGAGATGCCGATCACCAGGTCGTGCTCGTCGAGCACCGGGTTGCGGTAGCGGAACTCGGAGGAGATGTCCATCTCCACGGGCACGCGCGACCACCACTCGATTGCGTAGCGCCCCACCAGCCCCGCGTGATACGAGGTGCCCGCGGCGACGATGATCACCCGGCGCAGGTCCTTCAGGAAGTCATCGGAGATCCCGATGTCCTCGAGTTCGACTCCCGACTCCCCGAGCCGGCCGGCGAGCGTCTCCGCGACGGCGTCCGCCTGCTCGTGGATCTCCTTGAGCGTGAAGGTCTCGTAGCCGCCCTTCTCCGCCTCCTCGTCGTTCCACTCCACCTGGTCGACCTCGCGCTCGATCGCGCTGCCGTCCGGAGCGATGAAGCGCGACCCCTGCGGCGTCACGGCCACGATCTCGCCGTCGTGCACGAGCTGGACGCTGCGCGTCTCGGCCATGAACGCGGGGATCGCCGATGCGATGAAGCTCTCGCCATCGCCGAGACCCACCACCAGCGGGCACTCCTTGCGTGCGCCCACAAGCACGTCCGGCTGGTCGGCCGCCATCGCAACGAACGCGTAGTGGCCGCGCAGCTCGTCGTAGGCGAGTCGGACGGCCTCGACCAAATCTCCGTCGAAATGCGAGGCGATCAGGTGTGCCACCACCTCGGCGTCGGTCTCGGAGGTGAACTCGGCGCCCTCTTCGACCAAGCGGTTGCGCAGCTCGGTCCAGTTCTCGACGATTCCGTTCAGCACGATGTGGAAGCGCTCCGAGGTGTCCCAGTGCGGGTGCGCGTTCGCCTGGGTCACGCGGCCGTGGGTGGCCCAGCGCGTGTGCCCGATCCCGGTGGAGCCCTTCAGGTGTCCGTTCGACGCCGCGAGGGCGTCACGCAGGTGCTGGAGGTTGCCCACCGCGTGCACGCTGTCGATCGACCCGTTCGTGACGAGCGAGAGCCCCGCGGAGTCGTAGCCGCGGTATTCGAGGCGCTGCAGGCCCTGAAGAAGAAGGTCGCGGCATTCGCGCGACCCGACGTATCCGATTATCCCGCACATCAGCTGGTTCAGCCTAGCTCCGTGTCCACGACATTCGCCAACCGACTAACGATCTCCTGGCACTCGTCCTCGCGTGGCGCCTCCACCATTACTCGCACCAGCGGTTCTGTGCCGGAAGCGCGCACGAGCACCCGGCCTCGGCCCTCAAGCGCCTCGGACTCACGCTCGACGGCGGCCCAGACGATGTCGGCGCCCTCGAGCGCCGTGCGGTCGCGCACGCGCACGTTCACGAGCCGCTGGGGCAGCTTCTCCATCGCGTGGCGATCGGCGAGGTCGGTGCCCTGCAGCGCCTCGAGCGCAAGCAGTGCGGCAGCCGTGCCGTCGCCCGACGGCACGAACGCCGTATCGATGATGTGGCCCGACTGCTCGCCGCCGAGCGCCCAGCCACGGCGCACCAGCTCGGCGAGCACGTGGCGGTCGCCCACGTCGGTCGTGGCCACCTCGATCCCAGCGTCCTCCATAGCGCGGTGGAAGCCGTAGTTGGTCATCACGGTCACGGCCACTCCGTCGCCCGCCAGCCGGCCGCTGCCGCGCAGGTGAAGCGCGGCGAGCGCCATCAGCTCGTCCCCGTCCACGACGGTCCCGTGGCGGTCCATGGCGAGCACGCGGTCGCCGTCGCCGTCGAAGGCGAATCCCACGTCGTGGCCGTCCATGTGCTGGGTCAGCGCCTCGATGTGCGTCGAGCCGACCTCGTGGTTGATGTTGCGGCCGTCCGGCTCCACGGCGATCGCGTCCACCTCGGCGCCCAGGCGGCGGAAGATCTCGGGCGCCACTCTGTGGGTGGCCCCGTTCGCGCAGTCGAGCAGCACGCGCAGCCCGCTGAGGTCGAGCGACGAGAAGCGCAGCTGGAGCTCGCGCAGGTAGTCCCCTCCCGCCCCGTGCAGCTCGCGCAGGCGGCCGACCCGCGCGCTCGGCTCGTCCAGCCGCCGCTCGATCTCAGCCTCCTGATCGTCGCCGAGCTTCATGCCCTCCGGGCCGAAGAACTTGATCCCGTTGTCGTGGTACGGGTTGTGCGAGGCGGACACCACGGCCGCCATGTCGAAGCCGTAGCGCCTGACGAGCACGGATGCCCCCGGCGTGGGCAGCACCCCGGCCAGCAGCGCGTGTCCTCCTCCGGCGGCAATGCCGGCGGCAAGGGCGGCCTCGAGCATCTCCCCCGACTCGCGCGTGTCGCGCACGATCAGGATCTGCGGATGCTCCACGGGCGAGCTCAGGGCCGCCGCGCGGCCGAGCTTCAGGGCGAGGTCGGCGGTCAGAAACTCTCCCGCGATCCCGCGGACCCCGTCCGTCCCGAACAAGCGCATGGCGCGAACTAGCGCTTCGAGAACTGCGGCCGCTTGCGGGCCTTCTTGAGCCCTGCCTTCTTGCGTTCCTTCTCGCGTGGGTCGCGAGTGAGGTAGCCACGGCGCTTCATCTCGGAGCGGAGCGCCGGGTCGGCCTCCACGAGAGCGCGTGCGATGCCGTGGCGGAGCGCATTCGCCTGTGCCGACACGCCGCCTCCGTGAATGCGAGCCACCACGTCCATGCGCGTGTTGTAGCCGGCCGCCTCGAGGGGCTGGCTCGCCATGCGCTGCAGGCGGACGCGCGGGAAGTACTCGTCGAGGTGGCGGCCGTTGATCGTGTAGGTGCCCTCGCCGGGCTTCAGGATCACGCGGGCGATCGCGGTCTTGCGCTTGCCGGTGGCGTTGTAGCGGGCATCGGCCGCGAGCTCGAGGGGCGTGTGGGCCACGGGCACGGGCTCTCCGCCCTCCTCGCCCGGCTCGCCATCCTCGGCTCCTGCGGCGTCGGGGTCGGCGTACTCGCCGTACTCGTCGTACTCCCCACCTTCAGAGCGCTGCTCTTCGAGAACGAGGTCGGGCTCGAGGTGCGCGCCGGGGATGACATCCTCGCCGCCGCCGTCCTTCTTCTGCTTGCCGGCGCGGGGACGCTCGGCCGCAGCCGCGTCGGGCGCGGGCTCCTCAGCCGCGGGCTCCTCGCCCTCGCTGGTGGTCGCCTGGTCGAGCTCGTCGAGACCCTCGATCTCGGGGCCGGGGGCCTCCGGATCGGTGGGCTCCTCGCTGGGCGCGTCGGCCGGCGGGTCGGTCTCGGACGGGGTGGCCTCGCCCGGCTCGCCCGGAACGCCCTCGGGGGTCTCGTCCCCCGGAGGGGTCTCCTCGCCTTCTGGCTGCTGGGGCTCTTCGGTCATCAGGCGATTACCTCCATCTGCTCGGGCTTCTGCGCGGCGTGGGGATGGTCGGGCCCGGCGTAGATCTTGAGCTTGCGCAGCTGCGCGCGACCCAGGCGGGTGCGCGGCAGCATGCCCTTCACCGCCAGCCGCACGACCTCCTCGGGCCGGCGCGCGAGCATCTCCTCGAGCGTACGGCTGCGGAGTCCGCCCGGATACCCGGAATGGCGGTAGTAGCGCTTCTCTGCACGCTTGTTGCCAGTCACCGAGATCTTCTCGGCGTTCACGACGACCACGAAGTCGCCCACGTCGATGTGCGGCGTGTACTCGGGCTTGCGCTTGCCGCGCAGGGCATCCGCGATCTGCGTCGCGAGCCTGCCCAGCGTTTTGCCGGAGGCGTCGACCACGAGCCAGTTGCGCTCGCGGGTAGCCGGTGTCGCCACATAAGTCTTCATCACAAAGGAGCCGCCAGGAGGCGGCCGGGCTCGTAGTGTAGCCATGTAGAGACCGTCTGGCCCGCGGGTATACTGCCCGCCAGTAAGTGCCTGCCGAATCTCCGGACCTGCCGTGGACCGGGGAACGGGGGAACCGTTCGAGAGGCGTCGAAGCAGTCTCTCGAGGGGGCGAATCGCCGGACTATCCGGTGTAGCGCTGCTCTTCAGGCGCGAGCCCGTCAGCTAACCCCGTAGGCCAAAAAAGAAGAGAGGCCGTAGGAGTTTGCGAGACACCCGTCTTCCCGCGAAGCGTGGCGCCTGTGCACTTATTCTGTGCGCATTGGTGGCGGCACCCGCGGCAGCGGCGCAGTCCTCGGGCGGCGGCACGGTCTACGTCGCCACGCCGAAGGTCACCAAGGTCACGTGCCTGCGCAGCTGCGCCTCGAAGCAGCGCGCCCGCGGCGGCTCGGTGCTGAAGGTCACCGGCACGGCGCTTGCGAGCGTCACCCAGGTCACCTACCTCGGCAGCTACGGCAGCGCAGACGACCTGAAGGTGAAGGTGCGCGCTGGCAGCGACCACCGCATCAACGCGCGTGTGCCGATCGGTGCCGTGACCGGCCCCATCTCGCTCTCCACCGCGGCCGGCGGGCGCTCCGCGGCAACCAGGGCGGTGCTCATCCTCCCGCCGCTGCCCCCGGAGCCGAACGCCGAGCTCTCACCCGTGCCGGGCCCGTCCGTGAACGGGGCGCCCCGGCTTGAGACCGGCACGAGCCGGACCAAGGCCTACGTGGGCGCCCGGCCGGGGGTGACCTTCTCCTTCCGGCTCTCCGGCGCCTCCACCGCTTCGCTCAAGGTGGAGCTTGTGAGCGCGAGCGACGGCGTGGCCGTTAAGACCTGGACCCCGCAGGAGGTGGCACCGGACCAGGTGCAGAGCATCTCGTGGGACGGCCGGCTCGGACGTGCGGCCGCGAGGCCGGGCCGCTACTCGTTCCGCCTAACCGCAGCGAGCGCCGACGGCGCCGAGGCCCACAGCGCCCAGTCCGGCGACGTGGACCGTGACTCGTTCGACCTCTACGACAACCTCTTCCCGGTCCGCGGACGCCACGACTATGGCGGCGCGAACGCCGACTTCGGCTCCGGTCGCGCCGGGCACAGCCACCAGGGGCAGGACGTGATGTCGAAGTGCGGTACGCGCATGGTGGCCGCGCGCGGGGGCCGCATCAAGTTCAAGCAGTACCACGCCGCGGCCGGCCACTACATCGTGATCGACGGCGACGGCACCGACGTCGACTACGTCTACATGCACCTCGACCAGCCCTCGCCCTTCAGCGAGGGCGACCGCGTGTACACGGGACAGACGATCGGCGCCGTCGGCGACAGCGGCAACGCCCAGGGCTGCCACCTGCACTTCGAGCTGTGGAGCGCACCGGGCTGGTACGACGGCGGGAAGCCGTTCGACCCGCTGCCGTCCTTGCAAGCTTGGGATAGCTGGTCGTAGGCGCTCCCCGCCTTTAGGCTGGCCGACATGGCCGGCTACACGATCAGAACCCTCGAAGAGATACCGGACGTCCTCGGCGACTATCCGGGTGAGATGCGGATGAGCTCCGCAAGCGACCTCGGCACCGAGCAGGTGGGCTTCACCTGGCGCCGGATGCCGCCGCTCACGGGAGGCAAGGGCAGCTACGGGCATCGCCACAAGACCCAGGAGGAGGTCTACTTCGTGGCGTCCGGAACGCTCCAGTTCAAGCTGGAGGACGAGGTGATCGACGTACCCGAGGGCACGGTCGTGCGCGTGTCTCCCGAAGTGGCGCGTTCGGTGTGGAACAAGGGCCCGGACGACGCGGTCGTGATCGTGGTCTCGACCAAGTCCGAGGATCCGCGCGCTGACACCGAGAGCGTCGAGGACTTCTGGCCGGAGGGTGACGAGGAGAGCTAGGGCCATCGCCGAGCTGCCGCCCGGCCCGCGTGCCCCGGCCGCATGGCAGACGCTCGGCTGGACCGTGCGGCCGGCCGCCTTTCTGCGGCGCGTGCACGAGCGCTTCGGCGACCCGGTCACGATCCGGACGCTATGGACCGACGAGCCGATGGTGCTGTTCTCGGGCCCCGACGCGGTGCGCGAGATCTTCCGCCTGGACCCGGCGATCGCCCCGGCCGGGCAGAGCTGGGAGTTCGTGCGGCCATTCGCCGGGGATCACTCGATCCTCGTGCTCGACGGAGAGGAGCACCTGCGCGAGCGGCGCCTGATGCAGGCGCCCTTCCACGGCGAGCGCATGCGCAGCCTCAGGCCTCTGGTGGCCGAGCTGGCCGAGCGCGAGCTCGGCTCATGGAGCGGGCGCGTGACCACGCTCGAGCGGATGAAGCAGCTCACGCTCGAGACCATCCTGCGGGTGGTGTTCGGCGCCCGCGACGACGAGGCGGCCGGGCTCCGCGACGCCGTGCACGGGACGCTCGACATCGTGCGCTCGATGCCGAGCATGATCGCCATGTCGCTCGTCCAGCGCGACCTCGGGCCGCGCAGCCCCTGGGGCCGCTTCCGGCTTGCCGTGGAGCACTTCGACGAGCTGCTGCTCGAGCTCGTGGCGCGCCGCCGCGCGGAGCCCGCCGGCGACTCGGTGCTCGCCCTGCTGCTCGAGCAGCGCGACGCGGACGGGAATCCGCCCACCGATCGCCACCTGCGCGACCAGCTCGTCGCGCTGCTCGCCGCGGGGCACGACACCTCGGCGGCCTCGCTCGCCTGGGCGTTCGAGCGGCTCGCTCGCCACCCGGCGGTTCAGGCTCGCCTGCGCGAGGGAGATCCGGACTACCTCGACGCCGTGGTCAAGGAGGTGCTGCGCGCCCGGCCGGCGCTCACGATCGCGCCTCGGCGGCTGCTAGAGCCGGTCGAGATCGGGGGTCGGCGCCTGCCCGCCGGGGTGCACGTGGCTGCCTGCATCTGGCTCGCGCTGCGCCGCGAGGACCTCTGGCCGCACGCTGGCGCATTCCGGCCCGAGCGCTGGCTCGAGGGCGAGCCGGCGCCCAACCCGATGTCGTGGATCCCCTTCGGTGGCGGCGTGCGCCGCTGTGCAGGAGCGCCGTTCGCCGAGATGGAGATGCGGGAGGTGCTGCGCGCGGCGGGCGCCCTCACGATTCGCCCCGCCCGGCCCGAACCCGAGCGGGCCCGGCGCAGCGCGCTCGTCGTGACGCCGCAGCACGGCGGCGAGGTGATCGTCGAGCGGGCCTAGGGCTTGGCGAGCACCACGGAGGTCTCGATCTGCCGGTCCGGGATCGTCCAGTACTTCCTCAGGAGCTCAGTGGCGCGCTCGCGTGAGACGGGCTCGAAGCCGTGGCGGCGGTAGAAGCTGATCGCCCAGTCGGCGGCCGCCCAGGTGCCCACGAGAATGCGGCGGGTCGCGCCGCTCGAGACATGTTCGAGCAGTGCGCTCCCAACCCCCTTGCGCTGGCTGCCCGGCGAGACGTATGCGTGGCGGATCAGGTCGACGTCGCTCAGCGGCTGGATGCCGATCACGCCGACGAGCTCGCCGTCCTCCTCATAGCCCCAGAACTCGATGCCCGCATCGATCTCGCCGGCGAGCTCCTCCGAGGACATGTACGGCACGCGCCAGCGGTCGGCTGGGATCACGCCGCGATACGCCTCGGCGGCGGCGTTCACGATCGCAAGAACCGCCTCGCGCTCGTCCTCACGGCAGGGGCGGATCTTCATGCCGCCGCGGAGCCTTGGGCGGCAATCTGGATGAGGTTGCCGCAGGTGTCGTCGAGGACCGCGGTCGTGACCGGGCCCATTTCGGTGGGCTGCTGGGTGAAGCGGACTCCCAGGCCGCTGAGGCGCTCGAACTCGCGTTGAACGTCATTGACGGCAAACGAGGTGAAGGGGATGCCGTCGGTTACCAGCGCCGCCTTGAAGGGCTGCACGGCGGGATGGCTGTCGGGCTCCAGCAGCAACTCGGGACCGTCAGGGTCCTCCGGCGAGACCACCGTCAGCCAGCGATGCTCGCCGAGCGGGACGTCGGCCTTCTTCTCGAAGCCGAGCACGTCGGTGTAGAACTGAAGCGCCTTGGCCTGGTCGTCCACGAGGACGCTCGTCAGATTGATCTTCATCTTGCCTCCGTTCGACCGCGCGCCAGCCAGCGGTCGGCCAGGCGTTCGAGCGGTCGGGTGTCTAGGTCGTGAAACTTGTAACGGCCCTCTTTGCGCGACTGGATCAGGCCGGCGTCCTCAAGCACAGCTAGGTGCTGGGAGATCGCCTGGCGCGATGAGCCGAGCTGGTGCTTCGTCGCGAGCCGGGCGCAGAGTTCGAACAGCGTTTGCCCGTTCCGCTCCCCGAGCTCGTCAAGGATCTTCCGTCTCGTGGGATCCGCCAAGGCCTTGAAAACGTCGCCCACCGCTCCAACAATAGGCAAGTAACCACTTGCATGTCAAGTCGGAGTCCATCGGAAGCAGCGCAGCGCAACAACGAGCCCGAGCGCCGCCCAGCCACCCAGAACGGCCATGTCGCTCCAGGCGATCGTGCTGCCGTAGGCCTGGTGCATTCCGTCGGCAAGGCGTTCGACCGGGAACAGCGCCGCACCTTCTCGCAGCCACGTGGGCAGATTCGTAGCGGGGATGAAGATGCCGGAGGCGAGATACAGAGGCAGCATCAGCGCCTGGATCGTGGGTTGGGCGGCCTCCGTCGATGCGATCGCGGTCGTGACCGCATACGCGAGGACACAGAAGCAGACCGCGCCGGCGAGTGCGGTCACTGCGATGACCGGTATGGCGGCGGCCGAGATGCGGACGCCGAAGCCCACGCGGCCGATGGCGATGAGCGCGGTCGTCACCACCAGCGAGACGGTGGCCGCGGTCAGCGTGCGGCCGGCAATCAACACCCAGGCGGGCACTGGGGTCGCGCGGCGGCGCTTGAGGACACCTGTCTCGCGTTGGTCGACCAGCGAGATCACGAGGTTGACAAACGAAGAGGAGATCACCGCCAGCGCGGCGAGCCCGGGCACGTAGTAAGTCGACGCTTGAACGTGGTCGGGTCCTACGCGGTTGTGGCCGAACACGCCCAGCAGGACCACCGTCAGCAGCACCGGAAGCAGCACGGTCGCGTACCGCGCCTGCCGGTTGCGCAGCAGTGTGAGCAGGTCGTAGCTGGCCTGGTGCATCACCAGGCCAATCGAGCCCCGTGGGCGTGACCGGGGCGCCGCGGGCGGCTGCAGCCGATGCGGCTCGGCCGGTTCGGCCGGTTCGGCCGGTTCGGAGTGCGGGCCTTGAGGCCGCGCTGCAGCGCGATCCGCGCCACGACAACGATTGCGATCACCGTGAAGCTCAGGCCACCGTGGAACATCTGCTGCTCTCCGATTCGGGCGCTCCGGCGAGCGCAAGGTAGACGTCCTCGAGTGCCGGTCGGCGGATCTCGAGGTCCGGCAGGTCGATGCCGCGCTCCAGCGCCCAGACGGCGAGCGTGCTGACATCGACCAGCGGCGCCGTACTCGTGAGGGCCACCGTGCGCGTGCTAGGCGTGCACGAGCTTCGGAACGCCGCGGGCAAATCGTCGACAGCGATCTCTCCGGGCAGCGTGAAGTGGATTTCGGCGGCGCGGCGATCTCGGCCGCCGATTGTCTCCGGCGTACCCTCCGCCACAACGGTTCCGGCAACGAGGACGGCGATGCGGTCGGCGAGCCGCTCGGCCTCGTCCATCGCATGCGTGGTGATGACGATCGTCGTGCCGAGCTCCCTGAGCCGCTCGATCATGCACCATGCGGCCCGGCGAGCCGCAGGATCGAAGCCGGTGGTCGGCTCGTCGAGAAAGAGCAGCTCGGGGTCGCCGACCAGCGCGAGTCCGACGTCGAGACGCCGGCGCTGCCCGCCCGAGAGGTGCTCCGCGAGTGTGTCGACGCTATCGGTCAGCCCGACCAGCTCGGCGATCTCGGCGGGTCTGCGCGGCGCGCGGTAGTAGCCGGCATAGAGCTCCAAGCATTCGCTCACGGTCAGCCCGCGATCGGGCTCGGACTCCTGAAGGACGACGCCGATGCGCTCTCGCCAGGTGCTGTCGGCGGTCGCCGGGTCGACCCCGAGCACGCGGGCGGCGCCACCGCTGCGGGAGCGAAACCCGGCCAGGATTTCGACGAGGGTCGTCTTGCCCGCCCCGTTGGGGCCCAGCAGAGCGAAGATTTCGCCACGCCGAATCTCCAGATCGATGCCCCGGAGCACATCATGCGACCCATAGCGCCTCCGAAGAGCCCGCGCGGCAATCACAACGTCTGCCTCCGGCTCGCTCATGCGTCGGCCTCCAGCGGCCATCTGCTGCCAGCCTTGTGGGCCGTCCTCCCGACGCGCTCCTCCTCCCCGTCCGATTCGCGCAAGTGCGCGAGTACGGACTTGAGGGCGTCGACGAGCTCGGCCCCACGCGAGTCAGTTATGCCCATCGCCTCGCTCAGCACGTGGTCGACGGAGACCGATCCGAGGCGGGATGCCCTGGCGGGGACACCGGGGCTCAGCCGGACGAGCGTCCGGCGCCCGTCGCGCGGGTCGCTCGCCGTCTCGACCGCACCCCGAGCTTGGAGCCGCGCCACCGACTGGGACACATGGCTCTGCGGGAGCCCAGTGCGCGCGGCTATTTCGCCGATCGAGCTGTCCGGATGCTCCGATAGGTCGATCACGATCAGGCGCAGGCCGGTGGGGACGGGGGGCGCATCGGGGCCGCGCATCGACTCTTCGCCGATCTTCATCAGCGCTCGCCCAAGCAGGTAGAGCTCCACAGCATTCACTGTCGAGAACTATATCAGTACAGATACATCTCTACTGAAGTTCTTCGCCGGACCTTGCGATGCCGAGCGAGTCGGCGCCCAGGAACTTCGGAGCGCCGTCTTCGTAGAACACGTCGAGGTCGGTGATCGTGAAGCCGGCGGCTGTCAGCAGGTCGACCACGGGCCGGGTGAGGTGGCAGCCCCCGAAGAGCCTTTTCTCCATGGGCTCGAGACGATGCTGCCAGCGGCGCACGCTCTCATCCGGGGCGAGGCCGTGCTCGAGGAAGTGCAGCGTGCCTCCGGGCTTGAGGACGCGCCTCACCTCGGAGAGGGCTGTGGCCACGTCCGGGATCGTGCACATGGTCCACGTGGACAGGGCGGTGTCGAAGCTGTCGTCCGCGAAGGGCAGCGACTGGCCATCCAGCCCCGCACGCTCGACGGGCACGCGCGCGGCGCTCAGACGTTTCTCCGCGAGCCTCCAGCCCAAATCGGCCGGCTCGACCGCGGCAACCCGCGAAACGGCCTCCGGGTAGTAGGGAACGTTGTGGCCGGAGCCAAAACCGATCTCGACGACGTCCCCCTCGAGTCCCTCACAGACGCGGCGTCGAAGCGGCGCGACACCCTTCAGCCCGCAAGCAACGTTGATGATCCGCGGGAGAACCTGCTCGCCATAAAGGCCCATGACGCCTCCTCACCTTACGCCGTGCGGCCTCACGCGCGGGTGGCCGACAAAGCACACTTTCGTGCACCGAGCCTGGCGAGGGTGCGCGAAAGGAAATTTGTCGGACAGGACCCGCGCCCACGGCGCTGGGCCCTAAGCGGTAGCCACTACTCCCACTCGATGGTGCCGGGCGGCTTGGACGTGATGTCCAGCGTGACCCGGTTCACCTGCGCGATCTCGTTGATCATGCGCGAGGCGACCCTCTCGAGCAGGTCGTAGGGCAGGCGGGCCCAGTCGGCCGTCATCGCGTCGTCGCTGGTGACCGCGCGGATCACGACGACGTAGCCATAGGTGCGCTCGTCGCCCTGCACGCCGACGCTTCGCAGGTCCGCAGGCAGCACGCAGAACGACTGCCACAGCTCGCGGTAAAGGCCGGCGGTGCGGATCTCGTCCTGGAGGATCGAGTCGGCGTCGCGCAGGATCTCGAGGCGCTCCTTCGTGACCTCGCCGCTCACCACGCGGATCGCCAGACCGGGTCCCGGGAAGGGCTGGCGCCACACGAGCTTGTCGGGCATCCCGAGCTCGGCGCCCACCTGGCGGACCTCGTCCTTGAACAGCATTCGCAGGGGCTCCACCAGGTCGAACTCGAGGTCCTCGGGGAGCCCGCCCACGTTGTGGTGTGACTTGATCGTGGCCGCGCCGGTGCCCCCGCCCGACTCGATCACGTCCGAGTAGAGCGTGCCCTGCACCAGGTAGCCCGGGTCGCCGAGCTTCTCCGCCTGCTCCTCGAACACGCGGATGAACTCCTCGCCGATGATCTTGCGCTTCGTCTCGGGATCCGCCACGCCCGCCAGCCGGTCGAGGAAGCGCGCCTCGGCATCGACGGCGATCAGCGGGACCTTGAACTGGTCGCGGAACGCGGCCACCACCTGGTTGCCCTCGTTCTTGCGCATCAGCCCGTGGTCGACGAAGACGCACGTGAGCTGGTCCCCGACCGCCTTGTAGGTCAGGAGGGCGGCCACCGAGGAGTCGACGCCTCCGGAGAGCCCGCAGATCACCTTGCCGTCGCCCACCTGCTCGCGGATGCGCGCCACCTGCTCGTCGATCACCGAGGCGGCGCTCCAGCCCATGTCGCAGCCGGCGATGTCGCGCAGGAAGGTCTCGAGAATCGTGGTCCCGTAGGGCGTGTGGACGACCTCCGGGTGGAACTGGATGCCGTAGAGCCCGCGCTCGACGTGCTCGATCGCCGCCACGGGCGACTCCGTTGAGGAGGCGAGCGCGGCGAAGCCCGCGGGCGCCTCGTAGACCGTGTCGCGGTGGCTCATCCAGCAGGACTGCTCCGCCGGCGTCTCGGCCAGCAGCCGCCCGTGCTCCACCACGGTCAGCTGCGAGCGGCCGAACTCGCCCACCTCGGCGCCCTCGACCCGGCCTCCGAGCTCGAGCACCATCGCCTGCATGCCGTAACAGATGCCGAGCACCGGAATGCCGAGCTCGAGCAGCTCGCGGCGCAGCTTGGGCGCGCCGTCGGCGTACACCGACGCCGGGCCGCCCGAGAGGATCAGCGCCTTCGGCCGCCGCCGCTCCACGTCCTCGAGCGGCACGTGATGGGGCAGCAGCTCGGCGAACACGCCGCACTCGCGCACGCGCCGGGCGATCAGCTGGGAGTACTGGCCCCCAAAGTCGAGAACCAGGACCTCATCGGTCGCGGCCGGGCGCGACTCGGCGGCCGCCTCGCGGGTGGCCGCCTCCGTGCTCACTCGACGAGGGCCGGATCCCCGGCCGTCACGCCGTTCGACTCTGGGTGCGGCACCGCGGCCGCGGTTGCGCCCATGCCGATCCCCTGCTCCTGCTGGAGCTGCTTGCCCTCCGACTGGAGCGCCGGCGCCACCATCACCTCGGCCTTGTGGAACGCCGGGATGTCCTCGTAGCCGCAGGTGGCCATCGACGTGCGCAGGCTGCCCATCAGGTTGAACGTGCCGTCGTTCTCGTGGGCGGGACCGAGCAGGATCTGCTCGAGCGTGCCGTTCTGGGTGGTCTTCACGCGCGCTCCGCGCGGGAGTGACGGGTGGAAGGTGGCCATGCCCCAGTGGTAGCCGCGGCCCGGCGCCTCGTACGCACGGGCAAGCGGCGAGCCGATCATCACGGCATCCGCGCCGCAGGCAAAGGCCTTCGAGACGTCACCGCCGTTGCGCATTCCGCCGTCGGCGATCACCTTCACGTACTCACCCGTCTCGAGCATGTGCTGCGAGCGGGCGGCCGCAACGTCCGCGATCGCCGTGGCCTGCGGCACGCCGATCCCAAGCACGCCGCGCGTGGTGCACGCCGCGCCGGGCCCAACGCCCACGAGCACTGCCTCCGCACCGGTACGCATCAGATGCAGCCCGGTGGCGTACGAGGCGCAGCCGCCGACGATCACCGGAACCGGGACCTCGCGGATGAACTCCTTCAGGTTGAGCGGCTCGGACCTGGTCGAGACGTGCTCGGCCGAGACCACGGTGCCCTGGATCACGAGAACGTCGAGGCCCGCCTCGAGCGCGCTCTCGTAGTACTCGCGGACGCGCTGCGGCGTGAGCGACGCAGCGGCGACCACGCCGTGCTCCTTGATCTCTCGGATCCGCTGCGCGATCAGGTGCTCCTTGATCGGCTCCGCGTAGATGCGCTGCATCTCCGTGGTGGCGAGCTCCTTGGGCTGCTCGGAGATCCGCTCGAGCTCGGCATCCGGGTCCTCGTAGCGGGTCCAGATTCCCTCGAGGTTCAGGACGCCTAGGCCGCCGAGCTTGCCGAGAATCCCGGCCGTCTCGGGCGATACGACGCCGTCCATCGCAGAGGCGAGCAGAGGAAGCTCGAGCCTGTACGGGCCGACCATCGAGGTGATGTCGATGTCATCGGGATCCCGCGTGCGCCGCGAGGGCACGATGGCGATGTCATCGAAGCCGTATGCGCGACGGCCCTTCTTGCCGCGCCCAATCTCAACTTCCATTCGAGAATCCTAGGTTCGACGCCGGACGAACGCCGAGCCTACCAACGTCAGCCGACCGTCACTGCGGGCGTCTCGAGCTGCTCCACGCGCACGTCCGGGACGAGGCGCTCCACCTCGCGCTGCTCCACGACGCCGGCCCCAAAATGCTGGGTCGACTCGGCTCCGCAGGCCACGGCGAAACGCAGGCACTCCTCCACGTCGCGGCCGCCGTAGCGCGCCGCCACGAAGCCCGCGAGGAACGCGTCTCCGGATCCCACCGAGGAGACCGGCTCGAGCGGCTCGAGCGTCGCCCGGTAGAGGCAGCGCTCGCCGCCCTCGTTCAGCATCGCCATGCAGCCGTCGGGCATGGTCATGATCGCCTCGCGTGCGCCCAGCTCGACCATCTCGCCAACAGCGGTCCGGCGGTCCTCCTCGTCGGAGAACTCGTGGCCCACGAGGCCCTCGGCCTCGAGCTCGTTCGGGCTCACGATGTCCGGCCCCTTGCGCGTGGCGATGTTCATCGGCTCGCCCTCGGAGTCGAGCACCGTGACCACGTCGAGGCGCTTCATCTCCTCGATCAGCCGGCCGTAGAGCTCTGGGCCGACGCCACGGGGCAGGCTGCCCGACACGACGCACACCGCGGCACCCTTCGCCAGGTAGAGCAGCTTGTCCACGAACAGCTCGAGCTCGCCCTCGGTCACGTGCGGGCCGTGCTCGTTGATCTCGGTCTGCTCGCTGTTCGTCGGATCCACGACAGCCGTCGAGGTGCGCGACTCCTCACGGATGCGCACGAAGTCGTTGAGGATGCCCTCCTCGGTGAGGTGCTCGACTATGCGCGTGCCCGTTGGCCCGCCCGCCACGCCGGTGGCGATCACCGGCTGGCCGAGCGCGCGCAGCGCACGGGCCACGTTCACTCCCTTGCCGCCCGCCATCGCGGTCTGCTCGACGGCGCGGTGACGGTGGCCGAGCCGGAAGTTCGGCACCGCGAGGGTCTTGTCGATGGCAGCGTTGAGGGTGACGGTGATGATCATCTGACGATCCGTATGCGGAAGGGCAGTCTCAGGAGGAGGAGCACGGCGACGGCGACGATGGCTACGAGAAGAAGCAAGGTCAAGGGGGTCCCCAGCCACGATAGGAGCACCCGCAATGTCCCCGCTCCGGGGACCTTCTCGGCCGTGACAAGCGCCACGCGCCGTACCGGCCTCCCATCGAGCAGCACTGTCACGGTACCGACTCGGGCGCCGGCCGTCAGTGGCCCCTTCACCTCGTCCGGAGCGTTCGTGCGCCGCCGGACGTGCTGGCCCGCTCGAATGGTGAGGACGGCGCCGCGCCGTGGCACCAGGCGGGCGCTGCCGTCGTAGTACTCGATGTCCGCCCGGGCAAGCATTCGATCCGGGTCGAGCACGCGGACGCGCTGGAAGCGGCTGAGCCCCCAGCGAAGCAGCGCGAGCGTCTCGGAGTTGCGTGCCGACTCGGTCGGCTCGCCGAGCACCACGCTGATCACACGCGTGCCGCCGGGCCCGTCCGCGGCGCCCACGAGCACGTTGCCGGCGTTCGCCGTGTAGCCCGTCTTCACGCCGCTCACCCACGGGTATTCAGAGATGAGGTCGTTGCGGTTCTCGACCACACGCGGGTGCGAGCCCGACTCGAGCTCCGCCTCCGGCATGTCGACGATCCTGGCGAAGCGCGGGCGCTGCAGGAGAACGCGGGCCAGGCTGGCCAGGTCCCGCGCCGACGAGTAGTTGCCGCCCTCGTCCAGCCCGATCGGGTTGGCGTAGCTCGTGTGCTCGAGCCCGAGGTCCGCGGCACGGGTGTTCATCTCCTCGACGAACGCCTCGCGCGAGCCGGAGACCCCCTCGGCGAGCGTCTCAGCGGCGTCGTTCGCGCTTTCGAGGAGCAGCGCCTCGAGCAGGTCGTGCACCGTCATGCGCTCGCCCTCGCGCAGGTTGATGCGCGACTCCGCCGGCATCGCGTTGTAGGCCGGGGCGGTGAAGACGTCGCTCGGCTTCGCCTGCTCCAGGGCGAGCAGGGCGGTCATCAGCTTGGTGGTGCTCGCTATCGCGCGCTCGGCATCGGGGTGCTTGGCGAACATCACCGTGCCGTCGCGCGCGTCGATGACGATGGCGGCCCGCGCCCCCGGAACCGCGGGCGGGCTCTCCGCCGCGACGGCGGGGGCCGGGGCCGCCACGGCGATCAGCGCGGCCAGGGCGAGCGTGGGACGCCCGAGCTTCACTCGCGCAGCTTGATCTTCTGGCCCGCGACCAGTGCTTCCGCGTCGAGCTCCGGGTTCAGCTCCTGGAGTCGCTCGACCGTGGTCCCGGTTGCCGCGGCAATGCCGCTGAGCGTGTCGTTGGTCTTGATCGTGTAGGTGGCGCGGCGGGGTTGCTTGCGCCCGGCGGTGGTGGTCCGTTCCGTGGCGGTGGGCAGATCGCTCGTGCGAGCACTCGTCTCGCCGCCGTCATCGTCGCCCGTCACGCCCGATCCGAGCACGATGGCGACGACGACAACCGCGACGGCAATCAGTGCCAGAGGCGCCAGCAGGCGCGCGAAACGTGGTCTTCCGTGATCGTGCATCTGGTGCCGTACCCCTCACGCGGCACAGGTGAGAATAGGAGGGAAAGCGGCTTCCCGTGTCAAATTGGGCGGATCCGCCCGCGCGTGACCGTACGCCGGCGGGCCCTCTAGAGGTCCCAAGCGGCCGCCCGCAGCTCCTCAGCCGCCTCGGCGGCGGCGGCGGCCGGATCGCCACCACGCTCCGCGTGAGCGTTCACGATCGAGCGCGAGGCGGTGACGAGGCCGGCGGCGGGATGTGGGGCGAAAGCCGCCCCGAGGTCCTCGACCCTGCCTCCCTGGGCCCCCACTCCGGGCAGCAGGAACACGGCGTGCGGCATCAGCTCGCGCAGCCGGACGAGGTGCTCCGGGCGCGTGGCACCCGTGACCGCCCCGACCGCCGAGAGCCCGCAGTCCCCGAGCCGTTCACGACCCAGCTCATCCACGAGCCGCGCCAGGCGCTCGTGCAACGGCGGATCGCCCTCGTCCTGGATCTCTGCCGCACCTGGGTTCGAGGTGCGGACGAGCACGAAGCATCCGGCGCCGGCAGCGGTTGCGGCGTCCACGAGCGGCTCGAGCGCGTCGCGACCCAGGAGCGGGTTCGCGGTGAAGGCGTCGGCGCCCAGCCCCTCGACGGACCCGAACGGCCCGGGCGTCTCGCCCACGAGCGCCTGGGCGTAGGCCCGCGCTGTCACGGGGACGTCCCCGCGCTTGCCGTCGGCCAACACGAGCAGCCCGTGGTCACGCGCGATCGCGGCCACCTGCTCGAGCGCCTCCCATCCGGGAGCACCAAGCCGCTCGAAGCAGGCGAGCTGCGGCTTGACCGCCACACAGGCCGGGCCCGCCGCGACGATCGCCGCGCGGCAATGCTCCGTGACGGCCTCTGCCGTGTGCACCCGCGCGAGGCGCGCGGCGCCCGGGTCTCCCCCGACCCGCTCCACGGCCTCTGGCCACAGAGCTGACGGGTCGGGGTCGAGCCCGAGCACGACGCGACTGCGACGCTCTTCTACGAGCGCCGCAAGCCGGTCGGCGAAATGCGGCGTCGAGCCCCCGGCAGTCAAGGACTCACCCGCCGGCGACGGGAGCTAGCCGCCCTTTACTGCCTTCTTGAGCGAGGAGCCCGCGCTGAAGCGGGGCACCCTGCTCGCGGCGATCTGGATCTTCTCGCCCGTCTGCGGGTTCACTCCTTGCCGGGCGCTGCGATCTGCCACGGAGAACTTCCCGAAACCGGTGAAGTTGATGTCTCCACCGCGGGTGAGCACTTCCTGAATTGACTCCAGAACGGCGTCCACGGCCTTGGCCGCCTCGCCCTTCCCAAGTCCGCTGTTCTCCGCGACGCGATCGACAAACTCGTTCTTCGTCACGACCTATCCTCCTTGCCGGGGGCAACTAACCGGGCTGAACGTAACAACGCACCCGGACGAAAGCAGCCCAAAATCCGCTCCCAGAGCGGAAAGGGCCGCTTATTCCGAGCCTTTCCGGGGCTCAGGAGCCCGAAACGGCCATTTCTCCGACAAGTATCGGAGGGGCCTTGACGCTGCCACCGAAGGGAACCCAGCGCACCTCGGAGCCCACGGAGCGCACCGCCTTCAGCATCGAGACGAGGTCGCTGGCGATGGTCAGCTCGCGCACCGGGGTGCCCAGCTCGCCCCCCTCGATCAGCCTTCCGGACGCCCCCACGGAGAAGGTTCCGGACACGGGGTTAACGCCCGAGTGGAGGCCCGCCACGTCGGTCACGTAGAGCCCCTCACCCGCGAGCCCCGCCAGGCCGGCGAGGTCCTCGTCCCCCGGCTCGATCACGAGGTTGGTGGTTCCGACCGACGGCGGCGAGCGGTAGGACCCGCGGCTGGCGTTGCCGGTGCTCGAGCTTCCGGCCCTGCGCGCGGTGCGCGAGTCGTAGAGGAAGCCGAGCAGCCGCCCGTCCTCGATCAGGCCGGTCCGGCGCGTGCTCACGCCCTCCCCGTCGAAGGGAGCCGTGGCCGGCCCGTCGGCGGCGGTGCCGTCGTCGGCGAGGCGCAGGGCGGGGTCGGCCACCTCCTCGCCCTCGTGGTCCGCGAACAGGGAGCGCCCGCGCTGGACGGCGTCGGCGGAGAGCATCGAACCGATGAAGCCGATGAACGAGGCGGCCACGAACGCGTCCAGCACCACCGGGCAGCGGCGGCTCTCCGGCTGGCGCGCACCCACGAGCGCGAGCGCGCGATCGGCGGCCTCGGCGCCGATCGCCTCGGGATCGAGCGCACCGGGCGAGCGGCCCATGCCAACGCCGAGCCCCGTCATCAGGTCGGCGCCCTCGCCCGCGAAGGCGGAGGCGTAGGACCACGCCTGCGTGGCCCTGTATGAGGCCGCGAACCCGCGTGAGTTGGCGAGCGCCACCGAGCCGTCCGCGTCCGAGTACACGGCGTTCTCGACCTGGGTGACGCCCTCGCGCGCCCGGGCCGCGCGCTCCACCTCGAGGGCGAGCTCCACGATCCGCTCGGTGGACCAGTCGGCCAGCTCGGGCGACGCCAGGCCGTCCACGTCCGAACTGCCGAGCTCGTCCGGCAGCCCCTCGAACTCGTCCTCGTCAGCCACCTCGGCGGCCTCGCGGGCGGCGCGGGCCACCTCCGCCACGCCGTCCTCGGAGAGATCCGTGCCGTACGCGTAGCCCGAGCGGGTGCCCGAGAAGGCGCGCACGCCGACGCCACGGCCGCCGGCGTCGCTGAGACTCTCGACCTCGCCCGCGTACACGCGCACACGCCGGCTCGTGGACTCCTCGGCCCACGCCTCGGCGTCGCTCGCGCCGGCGGACAGGGCCGCCTCGACCGCGCGCCCGGCCGCGTCCTCCAGGTTCACGCCGCCGTCCCGCCCACGGTCAGCTCGCGGATGCGCACGTGCGGCTGGCCGACGCCCGCGGGGACCGTCTGGCCACCCTTGCCGCAGTAGCCGGTGGCGATGTCGAGGTCGTCGGCGATGCCGTCGACCGCCCGCAGAGCCTCGAGCCCGTTGCCCACGAGCGTCGCGCCGCGCACCGGGGCCGTGACCTTGCCGCCCTCGATCAGGTAGCCCTCGGACACGCCGAACACGAAGTCGCCGGTGGCCGGCTCCACCTGGCCGCCGCCGAACGAGACCGCGTAGAGACCGCGCTCCACCCCCGCGATCAGGTCGTCCGGGCTGGCGTCGCCGGGTGCGAAGAACGTGTTCGTCATGCGCGGGATCGGCAGGTGGCGGAAGGACTCGCGGCGCCCGTTGCCGGTGGACTCCACGCCGTCCTTGCGCGCCCTCAGCAGGTCGTACAGGTACGAGGTGAGCCGCCCGTCCTCGATCACGGTCGTGCGCCGGGTGGGCGTGCCCTCGTCGTCGATGCCATCGCTGCCCCAGGCGTTCTGGCGGCTGCCGTCGTCGTACGCCGTCACGAAGTCCTCGGCGAGCTGATCGCCAAGCCGGCCGGCGTACACGCTCGCGTCCTTCTGGACGGCGTCGGCCTCGAGGCCGTGACCCACCGCCTCGTGCAGGAGCACGCCGCCGAAGCCGTTGCCGACCACCACGGGCAGGCGGCCGGTGGGCGCGTCCACGGCATCCAGGAGCGTGAGCGCCCGGCGCGCGGCCTTGTCGGCCACCGCCTCCGGATTCTCCTCGAGCAGCTCCCAGCCGGCGTGGCCGCCGCGCGTGTCGCTGCCGGTCTCCACCCGGCCGTTGCGACGGGCCACGACCTGGGCACTGAGACGAACGCGGGTGCGGTCGTCCACCGCCGCGCGGCCGTCCGATCCGAAGACCTCCACCTGGCGGCGCGACTCGGCGTATCCGATGCGCGCCTGCGTGACCTCCGGCCCGGCGGCACGCGCGCGCTCGTCGCAGGTGCGCAGGAGGTCCGCCTTGCGCGCGGCCTCCACGTCGTCGGGAGGGGTGGCCACGGGGTGCTCGGTCGCGCGCTCGGCAGCAGTGAGCGCCGCGGGGTGGCGGGCGTCGCCGTGCACCGCCTCGGAGACCGACCCCGCCACGCGCAGCAGGTCCTCCTCCGCGAGACCGTCCACGTAGCCGTAGTAGGTCGAGTCGCCCTGCACGACCCGCACGCACGCACCGCGCTCGCGGCCGCCCTGCGGGCGCTCCACCCGGCCGTCGTCGAGCGAAAGCGCGAAGCCGCGCCGAGCCTCGGCGTACAGCTCGGCCATGTCACCGCCGCGCTTCAGCGCGCGATCGAGGACCCGCGCGGCCAGCTCGGGATCGACCAGCGTCAACTCTCGCGTTCCTCCACGCGGGCCACCATCTGCTCCGCGATCTCCATGATCCGCTCCTGCCCGCGTGCCTCCGGCTGAACCAAGCGCGCGTAGCCGGCGGGGTCGTACACGAGCACGCGCGGCTCGCGCTCTCGCTGCATGCGCCGCACGGTCGCGGCCACGCCCTCCGCGAGCCCGGCCGCCCGCGAGATCGGTCCCTTGCGCTTCTCCTTCACTCGCCCAGCTCCGGCATCGGAAGCTCCTCCGCGGTGAACTCCTCAGGGGCCGGGCCGGCGGTCCCCTCTTCCGGGGGGCGCGAGCGCCGGATCGGCGGACCGCCCTCGAGCTCGCCCAGCACCGCCTTCAGGTCGTAGAGCATCAGCGACGACAGGGCGCTCTTCTTGGCCACCGCCGCAAGCGTCCAGCGCGGCGTGCGCGACGCGAACACCGCCCCGCCCGCCACCTGCACCTCCACCTGCTCGGGCGGCTCTGTGTCCCAGTCGCGAGTAGCGCGATCGACCTCCTCGAAGAGCTGGCGAGCAAGCTCGGCAAGCCCGCGCGCGTGCTCACTCCCACCCCCGCCGGCACCCGCCAGCGACCCCGCCGCATCGAGCAGAACCGCCGCGCGAACGTCTCCAGACAGCTCGCAGAGACTGTCCGCGGCGCCCTCCGGGGTGAGCGTGTCGGCCATCGTCGTCAGAATAGACACGTGCCCCTAGCGCGAATCTCCTGGCTGGCCACGGTCGGCATCTGCCTGATCGCCGCCCTACTGCTCCTGCTGAACGGCTACTTCGGCTACGCCGGCGTCCTGCTCGCGGTAGGCGCCGCGGCGGCGGTGAACCTACTCTAGGTCGCCTCGGCACCCAGCGGCTCGGTGTGCACGATCACGTCCGCCAGGCCCGGGCAGCGCTCTCGCACCGCCTCCTCGATCGCCCCGGCGTGCTGGTGGGCCGAGGGCAGCGGCTGGTCGCCCGGGAGGCTCACGGTCACGAGCGCCACGCGGCCCTGCTCGCCGTCTCGGAAGCTCACCGCCAGCGGCGATGACCCGGTGAAGCGCCGCACGGCCGAGTCGATGGCCTCGCGCTCCACCGCGGTCTCGTCGGTGTCCGGGGAGCGCGCCCAGTCGGTGCGCGCGAGCGGCTCGATGTGCGTGTGCACGTAGCTCACCTCCGGCACCTCCTCGTGCACCCGCTGCTCCAGGCGCTCGACGGCGCCGTGGGCCTGCTCGAGCGACAGGTCGCGCGGCAGCTTCACGTGCAGGGACAGCTCGTAGCCGTCGGGGAGCCGCATCACGCGCACGTTGTGGACCTCGCGCACCTCGGGGATCGCGCTCGCCGCCGCGGTGGCGCGCTCGCGCACGTCGCCCTCGGCATCCGAGGGCTCCACGTGCACGACCACGTCGGCGCCCCCGAGCCCGCGCTCCACCCGCTCCTCGATGTCGTCCGCGATGGCGTGGGCCTGGCTCACGCCGGTGTCGAGCGGCACGCCCACGACGACGTCGACGAAGTGGCGGCCGGCCGCGTGGCGCACGCGAACACGCCGCACCTCGACCTGCTCGTCGAGCTCGGCGAGCGCGTCGCGGATGCGCTCGTCGGCGTCCGGGCCGCTGCGGTCCATGAGCACGTCCACCGACTGCTTGGCGAGCCGCAGCGCGGCCAGCACCACCAGCACCGCCACGAAGAGCGCGGCAACGGAGTCGGCCCATTCCTCGCCGGCCGACACGAGCACGAGGCCGATGAGCACGGCGAATGAGCCGGCGAGATCGGACGCGAAGTGCAGCGCGTTCGCCGCGAGGGCCGGCGAGTGATAGCGCCGCGACGCCCGGTGGCTGATTGTTGCCCGCGAGGCATCCACGGCGATCACGACCGCGAGCACGGTGAACGCCCACCAGGTCACGTCGATGTCGTGGCCGCCGCCGTCGATCAGTCGCATCAGCGAGGCGAACGCGATGAACAGGGACACGAGCATCAGGAATGCGCTCTCGCCAAGTGCGGCGAGTTGCTCGGCCTTGCCGTGACCAAACTGGTGGTCGCGATCGGGCGGGCGAACCGCCACCTGCACCGCGAACAGCGTGAGCAGCGCCGCGACCAGGTCCGTGCCGGAGTGGACGGCCTCGGCCACGAACGCGAGCGACCCGGTCACGAGGCCCGTGACGAGCTTCACCGCGACCAGGAAGATCGCCGCGCCGACGCTCACCAACGCAGTGCGGCGGCGCGCGTGGGCGTCGGCCAGCTCGTCGGCCTCTCTCTCCGCCACGGTGTTCACCGCGTGCCTCCCCGGCCGCGGCGCTCGCCCAATCCACCGAGGAGCGAGCGCAGCGGGCCCGCGGGCCGCGCGGCCTCCTCCGCCTTCAGCAGGCTCAGCACGAGCGCGCGCGCAGCGCGACCGCGATGGCTGATCGCGTCCTTCTCCAGCGGGGTCAGCTCGGCCATCGTCCGCTCGTCACCGGGGTAGTCGTCCGGCACGAAGGCGGGGTCGTAGCCGAAGCCCCCGTCCCCGCGGGGCTCGAGCGCCAGCGTTCCCTCGCAGCGCCCGTGCACGACCTCCTCGCGACCGCCCGGGTCCACGTACGCCAGCGCGCACACGTAGGCCACTCGGCGATCGCCGTCCGCCGGGACCTCGCTGAGCAGCTTCGCCAAGTTCTCCTCATCGCTGGCGCCCTCCCCCGCGTAGCGGGCGGACCATACCCCCGGGGCGCCTCGAAGCGCGGCCGCCTCGATGCCGGAGTCGTCCGCCACCGCCTCGCGTCCCGTGGCGCGCGCGGCCGCGCGGGCCTTGCCGAGCGCGTTGTCGGCGAACGTGGTGCCGGTCTCGGGCGGAAGCGTCACGTCGTCGGGCAGGGGATCGAGCTCGTACGGATGCATGAGCTCCGAGAGCTCGCGCAGCTTGTGGTCGTTGCGGGTGGCGAGGACGAGCCGCACGGCTCAGCCGGCCGCTGCCGCCGCCACGGCCTGCTCCTGTGCCGCGCGCAGCTCCGCGATGCCGTCGGCCGCCAGGGCGAGCAGGTCGTCGAGCGAGGCCCGCGAGAGCGGCGTGCGCTCCGCGGTGGCCTGGACCTCGACGAGGCCGCCGTCGCCGGTCATCACCACGTTGGCGTCCACCTCGGCCGTCGAGTCCTCCGAATAGTCGAGGTCGAGCAGCGCGCGGCCGTCGACCATCCCCGCGGACACCGCCGCCACCGATTGGGTGAGCGGCATCGTGGCGAGCTTGCCCTCAGCCAACACGCGACGGAGCGCCAGCTCGAGCGCCACGTACCCGCCGGTGATCGACAGGCAGCGAGTGCCGCCGTCGGCCTCGAGCACGTCGCAGTCCACCCAGACGGTGCGCTCGCCGAGCGCCTCGAAGTCCACGATCCCGCGCAGCGAGCGGCCGATCAGGCGCTGGATCTCGACGGTGCGACCGTCGGGACGCCCCTTCGAGACGTCGCGCTGCTTGCGCTGGCCGGTGGAGGCGGGCAGCATCGAGTATTCAGCCGTCACCCAGCCGCGGCCCTTGCCTGCCATCCAGCGAGGTACGGACTCGTCAACACTCGCCGTGCAGATCACGCGCGTGCCGCCGGCCTCGATCAGGGCCGAGCCGGTGGCGCTGCGAACGAAGCCGGGGGTGATCACGACCTCGCGCAGGTCGGCCGGCGAGCGCCCGTCGTTGCGTGCTCCGCTCACGCCGCGCTCCTCTCGGCCAGTCCCACGTCCACGTGTTCCACGTCGGCAATGGGCAACTGAAGGAAGCGAGTGCCAAGACGCCGGAACTGCTCGGGGTCGCCGGTCGCAAGGAAGCGGTAATGGCCGCGCCGCCCTTCGTCCTGCGCCGCGCCGGCGTCGCGCAGCCGCGCCTCCACGTCGGACGCGATCGCCTCGCCCGAGCTGACGATTGTCACGCCTCGGCCGAGCGCGCGCTGCAGCACCGGGCGGACGAGCGGGTAATGCGTGCACCCAAGGATCACGGTGTCGACGCCCGCCTGCCTCAGCGGGCGGCACAGCCCCTCGACGCAGCTCACCACGCGCGCGTCCACCTCGCCGCCCTCCTGGATCAGGGGCGCGAGCTCCGCGGATGCCACCGCGTGCAGCTCCGCCTTCGGCGCCGCCTCGGCGAGCGCCCGGGCGTAGGCGCCGCTCTCCACGGTGGCCGGCGTGGCGATCAGACCCACACGCCCGTTCACCGTGGCCGCCGCGGCAAGGCGCGACTCGGGCGTGACCACGCCCACCACCGGCACGCGACCGTCAAGCTCCTTGCGCAGCGCGGGCAGCGCCGCCGCCGTGGCCGAGTTGCAGGCCACCACGAGCAGCTTCGCGCCGCGCTCGAGCAGGATGCCCGCGAGCTCGCGGGCGAAGCCGAGCAGCTCGTCCGCGGCGCGGTCGCCGTACGGGAAGCGAGCGGTGTCGCCGAGATAGAGAAAGTCCTCATGGGGAAGCGACACGAGGCACTCGTGCAGCACGGTGAGCCCGCCGACTCCGGAGTCGAAGACGGCGACGGGAAGCGAACGGTCAGAGGCCGCCATGGGCGCCTATGGTGGCATGCGAGGCGGGCAGCGCCCGCAAGCGGCCGCCCACGCCGCGCCCGTGGTTGAGCTAGCTCTGGCCCTGCGCGAGCGCTTCGAAGTTCTCGAAGAGCTCCGGAACGCCGGAATGCTCGCGAGCCTTCAGCGCGGCCGGGCCGACGCGCTCCCACGCGCCGACCACCCAGGTCCAGTCGTATACGAGCTCGCGGTCAAGGAGCTCGTTCTTCACGAAGGTGCCGATCGTCTCGTAGAAAACGAGCAGCGTCTGCACCTCCTCGTCGAGCGGCTGCGCGGCGTCCGGATCGAAGTCGTCGGCATAGATCTTCCTGCTCGCCTCGGAGAGGCCGAGCATGGTCCCCCACTTGGCAAGCTCCAAGATCATGTTCGCGTCCTCGCGAGTGCCGGCCATGGGGCCGACTCTCGCAACGCGGCGCCGATGCTGTCAAGGCTCAGAACTGCACCCTGCGCACCGCCTCCTTGATCTTGGCGATGATGATGTCGCCGAGCTCTTTGCCCTCGTCGGTCTTGAAGCCCTTCATCGCGGCGACCACTCCGGCCATGACGAGCGCGACGAGCAGGATCAGCGCCACGTACTCGACGGTCCCTTGGCCGCGCGAGCTCAGGACGGCGGCGTGTATACGTCCGAACAGGCGATGCATGTGAGTCCTCCCCCTTGAGTGCTGCTGTCGGGAGGGATGCTCCGGAGCGAGGGCGCACGGCTCCAGACGCGAGTGTGAAAAGAGGCTGACGGACGGCCCTGACATCATCCGCGCCGTGTGCGGGATCGGAGCAATCCTCGATCCGGCCGCCACGTCGGGCCAGCACGCGGCGGAGCGGATGGTCGAGGCGCTGCGCCACCGCGGTCCGGATGGCGACGCGCTGAGGCGCATCGGGCCGCTCGCGTTGGCCCACACCCGGCTGGCCATCATCGATGTCGCGGGCGGCGACCAGCCGCTCGACTCCGAGGACGGCCAGGTGACCGCGATCGTGAACGGCGAGATCTACAACCACGCCGAGCTGCGGAAAAGTCTCGAGGCGCGCGGGCACCGCTGGGCGACCAACTCGGACAGCGAGGTGATCGTTCACGCGTACGAGGAGCACGGCATCGACTGCGTGCGCCACCTCAACGGCATCTTCGCCTTCGCGCTCTGGGACGAGCGCGAGAAGCGCCTGGTTGCCGCCCGGGACGCCTTTGGCGTGAAGCCCCTCTACTGGTGGAGCGACGGGCGCCGCGTGGCGCTCGCCTCCGAGATCGGTGCGCTGATCGCGGCCGGGCTCGTGGAGGCGAAGGTCGACCGGACCGCGCTCGACCACTACCTCGCCTGCCGCTTCGTCCCCTCGCCGCGCACGCTGTTCGAGGGCGTAAAAAAGCTGCCACCGGCCTCACTGCTCGTGGTTCAGGAAAACGGCAGCCCACGAGTCACGAGCTGGCGCGAGCCGCCCGGCGCAAAGCTGGAAGCAGACGACGACGAGCTCGCGGCCCAGCTCGCAGAACGCTTCACCGACGCGGTCGAGCGCCAGATGATGTCCGACGTGCCGTACGGCGCCTTCCTCTCCGGCGGGGTCGACAGCGCCGGCGTGGTGGCGGCCATGAAGCTGCGCGCCGACGCACCGCCCACCACCTTCACGATCGGCTTCCCGGGCCACGGCGACGTGGTCGACGAGCGGAAGCTCGCAGCGGACTCGGCCCGCATCATCGGCACCGAGCATCACGAGACGGAGACGCGCGAGACCGACTTCCTCGCCGAGCTGGCGCGCACCATGCCGCGCCTGGAGGAGCCCTGCGGCATCCCGAGCGCGCCCGCCCTGCTCCAGCTCTCGCGGTTCGCCGCTGAGCACGTGAAGGTGGTGCTCGCCGGCCAGGGCGCTGACGAGCCGCACGGCGGCTACGGCCGCCACCAGGCCGCCGCGCTGCTACGGCCGCTACGCCTCGCTCCCACCGCCGCCGCCTCGCCCGCCGCGCGGCTCGCCCGGGCGCTCCCGCGCGCCGCGAGCGCGCGGCGGCTCGCCCACGTGCTCGGCGGACGCGGGGACGAGGAGCGGCTGCTCCGTCTGGTGGAGATCACGGACGCCGAGGCGCGCACCGCGCTCGTCGGCCGGGCGGCCGGCCAGCTAGGCGAGGCCGAGCACGAGCGCCTCACCACCGCCCGCGAGATCCTCGGCGACGTGCAGGACCGCGGCCTGCTCGAGCAGGCGCTCCAGCTCGACACGCACATGTTCCTGCCCGACGGGATCCTGCTCTGCAACGACAAGATGTCGATGGCGGCCGGCCTCGAGCTGCGCGTGCCGTTCCTCGACCTCGAGCTGATGCGCTTCGTGGAGCGCATCCCCGCGACCCGCCGCCTGCGCCCCCGGCGGCCGAAGCGCCTTCACAAGCGCGCGATGTCGAGGCTGCTCCCGGCCGAGGTCGTAAACCGCAGGAAGCACGGCTTCGCCACCCCCTACGACGACTGGCTGCGGGCGTCGCTCGGACGCGAGGTCGAGCGGCGCTACGCGTCCGGCTCGGCGCTCGCAGAGCTGATCGACCCCGCGGCGGCGGCTCGGCTGGTGGACGAGCACCGGCGCGGCCGAGCCGACCACAAGGCGGTTCTCTACTGCCTGCTCGAGCTGTCGGAGTGGCACGGAGCGTTCGTCGAGGCGCGGGAGCCCCTGGCCGCGTGAAGCCGCGCCTGCTGTACGTGCACAGCCGCAAGGCGAGCTTCGTCGCGGTCGACCGCGAGATCCTCGCCGAGCGCTACGAGGTCGAGGACCTGTTCCAGCCGGGCCGCGCGCCGAACCCGCTGCGCGTGCTCAGCGGCGTGCTGCGCGCCGACGTGGTCTTCGGCTGGTTCGCCTCGTGGCACACGTTCTTCCCGATCACGCTCGCCTGGCTGCTCCGCAAGCCGTCGGTCCTGATCATCGGCGGCTTCGACACGGCCAACATGCCGGACATCGGCTACGGCTACCAGCAGGGAGGCATCCGCCGCCACGCGAGCCGCTGGATCATGCGCCGTGCGCGTCGGCTGGTCACGAACTCCGAGTACAGCCTGAGCGAGATCCAGCGGAACACCCCGATCCCGCCCGAGCGCGTGACCGTGATCCACCACGGCGTGCCGGACCCATTCGGCGAGGCACCGGCGGCCAAGGAGCGCGAGGCCCTCACCGTCGGCGCGATCGACCACACCACGCTCGTGCAGAAGGGCCAGCTGCCGTTCGTGGAGGCCGCGAAGCGTCTGCCGGACGTTCGCTTCACATTCGCGGGCAAATGGCTCGACGACTCCGTCGATCAGCTGCGCGAGCGTGCCGGCGAGAACGTGGAGTTCACCGGCTGGCTCTCGGACGACGACCTGCACGCTGTCTACCGGCGCGCGGCCGTGTACGTGCAGGCCTCGCGCCACGAGGGCTTCGGGCTCGCGGTTGCCGAGGCGATGCTCGCCGGCTGCGTGCCGGTGGTGATGAACGTGACCGCGATGCCCGAGGTGGTGGGCGACGCGGGCGTGCTGATCGAGTCGCAGGAACCGGCGGAGGTGGCGGACGCGGTGCGCCGAGCGCTCGACCTCGGGCCGGATGCCGCCCGTCGCGCGCGCGAGCGCATCCTCACAGCCTTCCCCATGGAACGCCGCCGAGACGGCATCCTGCGAGTGGTGGAAAATGCGCTCGATGGCTGACCTGCGCACCTGGCGCGACCTGCGCCTCAAACGACGCGAGCGCGAGGCGATGCTGCTCGACCTCGGCGCGCTCGTGTACGAGCTCCACCGGCTCGGGCAGCGCGCGCCCGAGCTGCTCCAGGAAAAGGCGGTCGAGCTCGGCAAGGTGGACCAGGACGTCCGGGCCCTCGAGGACGCGCTCGAGAGTCGGTGACCGAGGCGAGCTGCCCCAACTGCGGCGAGCCCGTCGATAGCCGCCAGCTCGTGTGCCTCAACTGCGGGGCGCGCGTGGCGCTCCGTGAGCGCACCTCGTGGGCGCGCGAGCCGGTCACCGTGATCGCCGCGGTCCTGCTCGCGGTGATCGTGATCGGCGCCGGGCTGTTTGGATTCGCGATCTCGGAGCTGACGAGCGACGACGGCGACGGCGATGGGCCCACGCGCGCGGCGGCCCAGACGCAGAGCACGACGCGGGAGCCCGCGAACGAGGGACCGGCGGTCGTCTCCGGCGGCGAGCAGCCGGCGCGCACGGCGGAGGAACAGCAACCCTCAAGGGGGTCAGACCCCCTTGAGGGTTCGGACCGCGTGCCCGGCTGGCCGAACGACCTCAGCGCTCACACGGTCGTGCTTGTGACCTCGAGCGACCGGGCCGCCGCCCTCGACGTGGCGAAGAAGGCCCGGGCCAGCGGGCTGGAGGCCGGCCTGATCCGCTCAGAGCCGTACGACCTCGGAACGGGTCTCTGGATCGTCTTCTCGGGCCGCTTCACCACGCCCGAAGGCGCGGAGCGGCAGGCCGCCCAGCTCGCGGATCGCTACCCCGGCGCCTACCCGCAGCGCGTTCAGAGGGACCAGTAGCGGCCCAGCACGTCGGCGGCCTCGTCCGCGAGCGGGTGGCGCGCGACCTCGGGCTGCGGCTTCCCGCGGTCCAGGGCCGCCATCGTCTCCGCCACCGAGTCGGCCAGGGCGGAGAGGTCGTAGCCGCCCTCGAGAACCGCCCCCACCGGCGCCCCGAGCTCCTCGCCCAGCGCGCGCATGCGGCTCGACATGCTCGCGAACGAAGAGGTCTCGAGCGCGAGCCCGCCGAGCGGGTCGTCGCGGTGGGCGTCGTAGCCGGCAGAGATCAGGATCAGGTCGGGCCGGTACTGGCGCCCCGCGGGCCTTACGACGTGCTCGATCAATGAGAGGAAGGCCGCCTCGCCGGTGCCGCCCGGCACGGGCAGGTTGATCGAGTAGCCCTCCCCCGAGCCCTCGCCGACGTCGTCGAGCGGACCGGTCCCCGGCCAGAACGGGAACTGGTGGATGCTCACGAACAGCACGTCGCGGGAGTCGTGGAAGATCGCGTTTGTTCCGTTGCCGTGGTGCACGTCCCAGTCGAGGACCAGCACCCGCTCCGCACCCAGCGAGTCGAGCGCGTGGCGCGCCGCGACGGCCACGTTCGCGAACAGGCAGAAGCCCATCGCCCTCGCCCACTCGGCGTGGTGCCCGGGCGGCCGAAGCGCCGAGAAGCCCGTGTGCTCGCCGCCGCTGAGCAGCGCCTCGGCCAGCGCACAGGCGCCGCCAGCCGCCCGCAGGGCCGCCTCGTAGCTGCCGGCGCTCGTGGGCGTGTCCATGTCGAACGCCTCGCCACGGGCGCTCATGTCACGCACCCGCGCCACGTACTCGGCCGGGTGCACCCGCAACAGCTGCTCCTCGCTCGCCGCGGGCGCCTCGCGCGGCTCCCAGCCGAGCCAGTCGCGGCTCTCGAGCTCGGCCTCGATCGCGCGGATCCGGTCCGCCCGCTCGGGGTGCCCGTGCCCGGTGTCGTGCTCCAGCGAGGCCGGGTGTCGGAAGAACGGCGGCATCCGCGCCGGTACGGTACCTGCGCGCCGTGAACGAGCCTCTCAGCACCGACGTCGCAGTTGTTGGCGCCGGCGCCGCCGGGCTCTACGCGGCGCTCGTGACCGCCGACCAGGGCGCGAGCGTCGCACTCGTGAGCCGCTCGCCGCTCGCACAGACGGCGAGCTACTGGGCCCAGGGCGGGATCGCCGCCGCGCTGGCCCCGGACGACTCTCCGGGCCAGCACGCCGATGACACGCTCGCGGCCGGCCGCGAGGCCGCCCGCGAGAGCGCCGTGCGGGTGCTCTGCGAGGAGTCGCCCGACCGCGTGCGCCACCTCCAGGAGCTCGGGGTCCAGTTCGACGCCGACCGCGGCGGCAACCTCGCCCTCGGACTCGAGGGCGGGCACTCGCAGCGCAGGATCGTCCACGCCGGCGGCTCAGCCACGGGCCGGCGGATCACACGCGCGCTCTCGGCCCTCGCCGCCACCCACGAGCGCGTGCAGGTGCTCGAGCCGCTCGCCGCCACGGCGATCGCCACGAACGAGGGCCGTGCCAGCGGCCTCGCGCTGCGCTCACGCGACGGCGCTCCGCTCACGGTCTCGGCACGAGCGGTGATCCTCGCAACCGGCGGCATGGCGGCGCTCTGGGAGCGCACCACGAACCCGCGTGGCGCGGTCGGGTCCGGCCTCAGCCTCGCCAGCGCGTCCGGCGCCGAGCTCGCCGACCTCGAGTTCATGCAGTTCCACCCGACCGCGCTCCGGCTCGACGGGCCGCACGACGGCTTCCTCGTGACCGAGGCCGTCCGCGGCGAGGGCGCGCTCCTCTTCGACTACCAGGGCGAGCGCTTCGTGGACGAGCTCGCGCCGCGCGACGAGGTGGCGCTCGCCATCCACACGGAGCTCGAGCGAACCGGCGAGCCGGCCGTGTGGCTCGACATGCGCGCCGTGGACGTGGAGCGCTTCCCCAACATCGCGGCGGCGCTTGCGGAGGTCGGGCTCGACCCCAGGCGCCACCTGCTCCCCGTCGCGCCCGCCGCGCACTACACGATGGGTGGAATCGCCACCGACCTCGAGGGACGCTCTTCGCTGCCCGGCCTGTACGCGGTCGGCGAGTGCGCGTGCACCGGCCTGCACGGCGCGAACCGGCTGGCCTCGAACTCGCTCGCCGAATGCCTCGTCTTCGGGCGCCGCGCCGCACTGGCCGCGACCGGCGAGCCCGCCGCCGACGGCGCAGCGGATCCATCCGCGCCCGAGGCGCCCGCGAAGCCCGGCGACACCACGCGCGCCGCGCTCTGGCGCCACGCCGGCCTGCGCCGCGACGCCGCCGGACTCGCCGAGCTGCTCGAGGACCCCTACCCGCTGGCGAGGATGATCGGCGCCGCCTGCCTCGCCCGCGAGGAGAGCCGCGGAGCGCACCAGCGAAGCGACCACCCCGACACCGATCGGAAGCTCGACCTGATGCATACCCTCGTGGAGGACGACGCCGCACCGAGGTTCGAGCGATGGCAGTGAGCACGCACACCCTCTTTCGCGAGGCAATGACGCACCTGGCCTCGGGCGTCGCCGTGATCACGGCACGCCGGGCGGACGGCGAGCCGTGCGGCATCGCAGCCACGTCGCTCACCTCCTACAGCGCGCACCCGCCCTCCCTGCTCGTCTCGGTGTGGCACGAGTCGCGTTGCCACGACGCGCTCGCCGCCAGCGACCGCTTCGGGGTCCACCTCCTGAAGAGCGACGAGGTCGCGCTGGCCCAGCGCTTCGCGAACCGCGAGCTCGAGGACAAGTTCGGCGGCCTCGACTGGCGCTGGGACGACGAAGTGCCCGAGCTCGCCGGGACGCTCGCCTACCTGCGCTGCGCTCGCACGGAGAACTTCGTCAGGTACGACCACACGATCCTGATCGGCGACCTCGAGGGCGGCCGCCTCGAGCAGGGCGAGCCGCTCGTCTACGCGCGCCGGCGCATGGACTGGCTCATGCAGCCGATGCAGTAGCCAGCTGGATACCGATCACCTTAAGGCGCCGTGTGAGCGCGCTGTAGGCGAACTCCGCCTGCTCCTTTGCCGTGTAGCCGAAGAACTCGTAGTCGTCGCCGAGCTCGTAGCCCTTTGGCACCAGCACCCCGGCCGCGAGCGGCAGGAGATCGTTGAGCGTCTGCTGCACGCAGGCCCGGTGGCGCTCCTCGCCGCACTTCTGCTGGAGGAACCAGGTCCCGTAGGCCACGTGCCGGTGCTCGTCGCGGGCGATGTTCGCGAACCCCTCGGCGAACCCGGGCAGCAGGTCGTTCTTCTCGTAGTAGTCGAGCATGAAGTGCTGGCCTGTGAGCGCCAGCGTCCCCTCGATCACCATGTGGTAGTTGGTCACGAAGGCGATCTTCGCGTCGATGTCGCTCGGGTCGGCGATCAGGCGCTCGCCCATCTTCACGAGCCGCTCGTCGAACAGCTCGACGAACGCGTCTGTCACGTCCGCGCGCGACGCCGCGAGCCGCTCCTTGATGCCGCCCTCGATCCCGGCCACCTCGCGGAACCAGCGGTCGAAGAACTGCATGTGCCGTGCCTCGTCCACCTGCTGGGTCGTGAGGAACGCCTCCTCCTGCTCGTCCTCGTACGCCATCACTAGGCCGGAGAACTGCGTGGTCACGCGCTCCTCACCGACGAAGAACGAGCTGAGGCCCCAGAGGTGCTCCTCGCGCTGCTCGTCGGACAGCTCGGCCCACTGCTCCTTGTCGCGCTCGAGGTCGATGGCCTGCGACTGCCAGTGCTGCCGCTCCCACAGCTCGTAGAGCTTCTGGGGGTCCATCAGCTGGAGCGTTCGGTTGAGGTACGCGTCGTCCGTGATCGTGGCGACGTCGCCCTGGCTGGTGAGATCGAGGAGAGATGCCATGTGCTGATCGTAACTCTGTGTTTGCACGGGTTACCAGCGGGGGAAAGGCAACGAGCTGACCGAGTGTTCAGCGGCTTAACACCAAGTTAATACAACGCACGTTGCGGGGTTGAGGGATTTTTCCAGTGCGGCAAGGCCGCTTGCACAGGGGGTAAATGGAGGATGTACCAGTTCAGTCGCTCGATATTTCGAGAGCTGTCACCCGAGGTCGTTCCCTGCAGAGGGGAGGACGTCTGCGAGACACGCATGCGCTTCCTCCGAGCCTGCGAGACATCCATGGAGCGCCTTGCCATGGATCGGCACTACTTCGCCAAGCCGGTGCGCACGCTCTTCAACGACGTGAGGCACTTCTTCCCGATCGCGGAGCAGCTGCGCGTGTACCGGGTCTGCGAGCGACACATGACGCTCGCCACCGAGTTCGTCGACAGCCAGCTGCGCACGGGCATGACGTTCGACGGCAGCCCGGTGTGCTGCCACGCGAGCACGCGCAGGGGCACGGCATGCGCCCGCGTTCCGCTGCCGGGCAGCAAGTACTGCCCGTCGCACAAGCACCTCGACGAAGAGTTCGAGGTCGTCGCAGCCGCTTGATGCTTTAAGGCCGTAAGGCATCGCTGCGCAGGGGGCAACGCCCGCTGCTTGCGCATAACGTCCACCCCGTGATCCTCGGGGTGGACGTGGGCGGCACCTTCACCGACGCCGCGCTGCTCACCGGCGAGCGGTTGATCACAGGCAAGGCGCCGACCACTCCCGGCGACCAGTCGCAGGGCGTGATGGACGCCGTTGACGAGGCGCTCACGGCCGCCGGCGCTGCACCCGGCGACGTGGAGCGCTTCGTGCACGGGATGACCGTGGGCACGAACGCGCTGCTCGAGGGGCGCGTGGCGCGCACCGCCCTGCTCGCCACGGAGGGCTTCACCGACCTCGAGGAGCTCGGCCGCCAGGCGCGCCCGGAGCTGTACCGCCTCTGCGCGGGACACCCTCCTCCCCTCGTGCCCGCCGAGCTGCGCGTGCCGGTGCCGGAGCGCGCCGGCCCCGAGGGCGTCCTGCGGCCGCTCGACGAGGACGCCCTGCGGGCGGCGCTCGAGGGCCTCGACGTTGAGGCGGCGGCCGTGTGCCTCCTGTGGGGCTTTCGCCATCCCGAGCACGAGCGCCGCGCCGCGGAGCTGCTGGAGGAGGAGCTGCCGGGAGTCCACGTGTCGACCTCGCACGAGACCGCGGGGGTGTTCCGCGAGTACGAGCGCTGCGCCACCACGATCGTCGACGCCGCGCTGGCGCCGCTCCTGCGTGGCTACCTCGAGCGCCTCACCGACCGCGCCCGCGAGGCCGGCCTGCCGGCGCCCGAGGTGATGCTCTCGAGCGGCGGCACGGCGAGTGCGGCCACCGCCGCCCGACACGCCTCGTGGACCGTGCTGTCCGGCCCGGCGGGCGGTGCGGTGGGTGCGGCGCGCATGGCGCGCGGGGATGCGGTGGGGCTCGACATGGGCGGCACCTCCTGCGACGTCTCGCTGATCGTGGACGGCGCCGCCGCGGTGGGCACCGGCCGCGAGGTGGGCGGCCGCGCGCTCGCGCTGCCGATGGTGGACGTGCACACTGTGGGCGCCGGTGGGGGCTCGATCGCCTGGCGCGACGCCGGAGGCGCCCTGCGCGTGGGGCCGCGCTCCGCGGGGGCCGACCCCGGCCCGGCGTGTTACGGGCTGGGTGGCGAGCAACCGACCGTCACCGACGCCAACCTGCTGCTCGACCACCTGGACGAGGACTCGCCGCTCGCCGGCGGCGTGCGCCTCGATCGCGCGGCGGCGGAGCGCGTGGTGGGCGGGCTGGCGCAGCAGCTCGGGCTCGGGGTCGAGGAGACCGCCGCGGGGATCGCGCGAGTGGCGAGCGCCGCCATGGCGCAGGCGGTGCGCGTGGTGACCGTGGAGCGCGGCATCGACCCGCGCGAGCTGGCGCTCGTGCCGTTCGGGGGAGCGGGCCCGCTGCACGCCGCCCAGATCGCGGACGAGCTGGGCATGCGCCGCGTGCTCGTGCCGGTGGCGAGCGGGGTCCTGTCGGCATTCGGGCTCGTGGTGGCGGAGCGGCGGCGTGACCTCGTGGAGAGCGTGCTGCTCGCCGGCGACGAGCTCACGGGCGAGGCGATCAGCGCGGTGGTCGAGCGGCTTGCGGAGCGTGGCCGTGAGGAGCTGCGCGAGGCGGGCGCGGCTCAGCAGGCGGAGCCGGAGCTGCGCGCCGGCTACGACCTGCGCTACGAGGGCCAGGCCTTCGAGCTTCAGATCCCCGGTGATCCGGCGCCCGATCCGGAGGAGCTCCGGCGCGCCTTCGACCGCGCGCACCAGGAGCGCTACGGCTACGCGGACACCGACGCCGGCCTCGAGCTCGTGACCGTGCGCGTGGCCGTGGCACTGCCGGGGGCGGAGCCGCGCCCGGCGGCCTGGGAGGGACTGCCCGATGGGACCGCCGAGGGGCCCGCGGTCGTGCGCCTGCCCGGCTCGACGCTCGTGGTGCCCGACGGCTGGCGCGCCCGCGGCGAGGACGACGTGGTGGTGATGGAGCGCTGAGCACTCTCGATCCCATCACGCTCGAGGTGATGCTCGGCAGCCTGCGCGCCGCGTGCGACGAGATGGGCGCCGTGCTCGTGCGCTCGGCCCACTCGGCCAACATCAAGGAGCGCCGCGACGCCTCCACCGCGCTGTTCGACGCGGACGGAGAGATGGTGATGCAGGCCGAGCACATCCCGGTGCACCTCGGTGCGATGCCGTCGGCCGTTGCGGCCGTGCTCGACGAGGAGCAGCGACCGGGCGGGTCGTGGATCCTCAACGACCCCTACCGCGGCGGGACGCACCTGCCGGACATCACCGTGATCACGCCGCTCTTCCACGGCGGCGAGCTCGCCGGCTTCGCCGCCAGCCGCGCACACCACGCCGACGTGGGCGCGGAGGAGCCGGGCAGCATGCCAGCGCTGTCGCGGACGCTCGCCGACGAGGGCGTGGTGATCCCTCCCACGCGCCTCACCGACGAGGTGCTGCACAACCTGGCCGGGCGGATGCGCAACCCGCGCCAGCGCGAGGCTGACCTCAGGGCCCAGCTCGCCGCCGGTCGCGCGGGCGGCGAGCGGGTGGCCGCGCTGATCGAGCGCTTCGGCATCGACACCGTACGCGCGGGCATGCGCGAGACGCTCGACTACGCGGAGCGCCGCACGCGCGCGCGCATCGCCGAGCTGGACGACGGCGTGCACGAGGCGCGCGACGTGCTGGAGGCGGCCGAGGGCGACGTGGAGCTGCGAGTGACCGCCCGGGTGGAGGGCGACGGAATCGAGTTCGACTTCACCGGCTCGGCGCCCCAGCACGAGGGCAACCTCAACTGCCCACTGGCCGTGACGCTGTCCGCGTGCTACTTCGCGCTGCGCGTGCTCACCGATCCGGACGTGCCGCCCTGCGCCGGCGCCTACAGGCCGCTCACCGTGATCGCGCCCGAGGGATCGCTACTCAACGCACGGCCCCCCGCCGCGGTGGCCGCCGGCAACGTGGAGACCTCCTCACGCGTGGCGGACCTCGTGCTGCGCGCCTTCGGGCACGCGCTCGGTCAGGGCACGATGAACAACCTCACGCTCGGCAACGACCGCTTCACCTACTACGAGACCCTCGGCGGCGGCCAGGGCGCCTGCGCTGACGGCGACGGGCCGAGCGCCGTGCACGTGGCCATGTCGAACACGCTCAACACGCCGATCGAGGCGCTCGAGCTGGAGTTCCCGCTGTGGGCCGTGGAATATGCCCTCCGCCGCGGCTCCGGCGGCGCGGGCCGCCACCGTGGCGGAGACGGCGTGGTCCGCGAGCTGGAGGCGCTCGAGGAGATGCGCTACTCGCTCATCACCGAGCGCCGCCGGCACGCGCCGCCCGGTGCGGACGGCGGCGAGCCGGGCCAGCCTGGTAGGAACCTGCTGAACGGGGAAGAGTTGCCGGCCAAGGCGTCGGGCACGCTCAACCCCGGAGACCGGCTGCGAATCGAGACCCCCGGAGGTGGCGGACATGGCAGCAGATGAACGAGTCGCGTTCTGCGGCCTCGGAATCATGGGCGGCCCGATGGCGGCGAACCTCGCGCGCGCGGGCTTCGAGCTGTCCGTCTACACGCGTACGAAGGAGAAGGCGGAGCGATTCGCCGAGGAGCACGGCGCCCGCGCTGCGGCGACCCCACGCGAGGCTGCCGACGGTGCCTCGGTGGTGATCACGATGGTGCCCGACGCGCCCGAGGTCGAGGAGGTGCTGCTCGGCGATCAGGGTGCGCTACACGGGCTCGGCGACGGTGCCCTCGCGATCGACATGTCCACCATCGCGCCCACCGCCGCCCGCGCCATCGGCGAGCGGCTCTCCGACGACGGCGTGGCCTTCCTCGAGGCCCCCGTGTCCGGCTCCCGGCCGAAGGCCGAGGACGGCACGCTCACGATCATGGTCGGCGGCACGCCGGAGGACTTCGAGCGCGCGCGTCCGCTGTTCGACGCCATGGGAGAGCGCATCGTGCACGTGGGTCCACAGGGCCACGCGCAGCTCGCCAAGCTGCTCACGAACACGATGGGAGCGGTGCACGCGGTGGCACTCGCGGAATCGGTGCTGGCCGCCGAGCGCGCGGGCCTAGACCCCGGGGCCTTCCTCGAGGTGGCCGCCGGCAGCGCGGGCAACTCCACGGTGCTGGGCCTGAAGGGCCAGCCGATGTTCGATCGCGACTTCGAGCCGCTCTTCAAGCTCGAGCACATGCTGAAGGACGTGCGCCACTGCCTCGACGAGGCCAGGGCCCTCGGCGTGGAGCTGCGGCTGGGCTCGCTCGTGGAGCCGCTCTACGCGCAGGCGGCGGAGAACGGCCACGCCGAGGACGACTTCGCCGCGGTGATCACCGCGCTCGAGCAGCGCTGAAGGCCTCAATCGCCTTCGTCCAGGCGTGCTCCAGCTCGGCGTCGGCCGGGAAGCGCCCGGCCAGCTCGAGCACCACCATCCCGTGGGCGAAGGCCCAGACGGCCCGGGCGAGGTCCGGATCTCCGGCGGCGCGCATCAGCGGGGCGGCCGCGCGGGCCTCGAGCCCCTCGGGCAGCAGGTCGCGTGGGAGCGGGCGATCGGTCATAAGCCGGTACAGCTCCGGGTTCTCACGCGCGAAGCGGCGATATGCCGTCCCTATCTCAGGCAGCGTCGCTCCCGCTTCCTCGAGCGCCTCCGTCCACATCCGCATGCCCTCGGCGATCAGCTCCGCCTCGAGCGCGCGCTTGCTGGCGAAGTGCTTGTAGAGCGAGGGCGGCTTGATGCCGAGGGCGCCGGCCACGCGGCCGAGCGTGAGGGCCTCCACCCCCTCGCGCGTCAGCAGGTCGCGGGCCGCGCCCACGATCTCCTGCTGGCGCGCGCTGAGCGGATCCGCCGCGATCACGCGGCCGCTCGCGGCCCCGCCTCGACGCGCTCCTTCACGGCCTCGTTCATCCGCTCGAAGCCGGGCAGCGTGTCGCGGCGCAGGCCCCGGGCGAGGAACGGGACGAGCAGCCCGGTGAAGCGCTCCTCCTGGACGAGCCGGCTGCCAGCGGCCGTCGGCTCGATCGCGAAGCGGTGCTCGCCGTCGAACACGCCCCGCGCGCCGAGGCGGCCTAGCCAGCGGAGCTCGCGATTCGCGTCGGCCGTGACCACGGTGGGCCGGAAGCGCATGGCGCGGCCGCGCTCCGGCTGAAGCCTCACCTGGAGGCGCTCGCCGGCGGCAAGCGTCCCGCTCGCCTCGCGGATGAAGGGATTCCAGCTGGGATAGGAGGGCAGGTCGCTCAGAACGGCCCATACCGCCTCCGGAGTGGCGTCGATGTCGATCTTTGTCCTCAGATGCAGGGCCATTTGGTTCTCCTGGCTTCGCTGGCTAACACTCTTAGCCAGAGTAGGCTAATACCATTAGCCTGTCAAGTCGTGAGCGACGTTCTCAATTTCCCTTGAAACCGGTGCGTTCGTTCGCAAGAATGAGCCGCCCGCGTCCCGCCCCACGTCGTTGCTGATACCTCGACGCGGCGTTTTGGAGGTTTCTCTCGTCTATGCCAGTTGCACTAAAGGAATGGGCCGTAACCGTGCGTGCGCTCGCCGAGGGCGAGCAGCTCCTGACCCTGCGTAAGGGCGGGATCCGCGAGGAGAACAAGCACTTCGAGATCGAGCACGACCGCTTCTTCCTCTACCCCACGTTCGACCACCAGCGGAACGACCTGATCCGCCAGTCGCACCTGCCCGAGCTGGCCCGCGCGCTCGAGGAGGGCGTGTGGCCGGAGGACGAGCCGCCGGCGAAGGCGCTGCTCCAGGACGGCGGCATCCCGCAGCCGGAGCGCGTGCGCATCCGCGCCTGGGCGGAGGTGTCCGCCAGCTATCTGATCACGGACCCGCGGGCCATCGACGCGCTGTCGCCGTACTACATCTGGACCACGGACTATGCGGAGAAGCGGCTGCACTGGAAGCGGCGCCACCCACTGCACGTGATGGTGCTCCGCACCTACCGCATCCCGCGTCCGGTGACCGTGAAGGTGCGGCCCGAGTACCACGGCTGCCGCTCGTGGCTCGAGCTCTACCGCGACCTCCCCTTCGAGGGCACCCCCGTGCTCTCGGACGAGGAGTTCGAGCGCGCCTCCGAGGAGATCGAAGCGATCGCCTCGGATGCCGTCCCGGTCCTGGCGTAGCGAGTCCAAGAGAACCGGCGCACGCCGCGCGGCGGCGGCGTATTTTGCTGCGCCATGCGACGCCTTGGGAGGCAGGGCATGCTGGCGCTTGCCGCATGCGCAATCTTCGTGCTCGGTGCCACGGGCACCGCCGAGGCTCAGGTGCCGGGCCTCCCGCAGCTGCCCGGCGTGCCGGGACTGCCGGCCGACACGCCCGTCCAGCCCTACGGGATGAACGACGGCGGCGGCTTCTGGAACATCCTGCCTCCCGGGCAGAACGGCCACGCCACGGCCGCGGACATCGGGGCGTTCTTCGCCGCCTGCCCACCGCCCAAGTCGAACTGTCCCGACGCGCCGCGCCCGGAGCACTCCTCCAAGGAGCTTCAGATGTACGGCGATCTGGTCTACGCCTCCCCCGGCCTGAGCGCCGCCGACATCCCGAAGTACTTCAAGGACGCCACCTTCGGCGTGAAGCAGAACGAGGCCGAGCGCATCTACTCGCCGCCGGGGCGCGACGACGTGACGATCGTCCGCGATAGCAACTTCGGCGTGCCGCACATCTACGGCACGACACGGGCCGGGACCATGTTCGGGCTCGGCTACGTGGGCGCCGAGGACCGCCTGTTCGTGATGGACGCCCTCCGGCACGCCGGGCGCGGGGAGCTGTCCACGTTCGCCGGCGGAGCCGCCGGCAACCGCGCGCAGGACCACACGCAGTGGGAGCTCGCGCCCTACACGGAGGCCGACCTCCAGCGCCAGTACGACCTAGGGGACGAGGTGTACGGCGCGGCGGGCGCGGGACTCCAGGACGACGTGACCAACTACGTGGCGGGAATCAACCGCTACATCACCGAGGCGCGCGTGAACCCGCTGAAGATGCCGGGCGAGTACGCGGCGATCGGCAGGCCGGGACCGGAGGACTGGAAGGTCACGGACGTGATCGCCACCGCGAGCCTGATCGGCGGGATCTTCGGCAAGGGCGGCGGCCGCGAGCTCGACTCCGCGCTGCTGCTCCAGGACGCCCAGCAGCGCTTCGGCCGCAAGCGCGGGAAGCGCGTGTGGGCGGACCTCCGAAGCGCCGAGGACCCCGAGGCGCCCGTGACCGTGAACCGCAAGCGCTTCCCCTACCGGGCGGAGCCGAAGAAGCTGCGCAAGGGCGGCGTGGTGCTGCCCGACCGCGGCAGCGTGCGCAAGCTCGACGTGGTGAAGGGTGACGCCGCGGCGAGCGCCGCCGGCCGCGAGGACACGGGCCTCGGCGGCCTGCTGGCATTCCCGCGCCAGAGCTCGAACGCGCTGCTCGTGTCCGGGCGCGAGTCGAAGTCGGGCACGCCGATCGCGGTGATGGGTCCGCAGACGGCCTACTTCGCGCCTCAGCTCCTGATGGACGTGGACGTGCACGGACCGGGCATGGACGCAACCGGCGCGACGTTCGCGGGGATCAGCCTCTACGTGCTGCTTGGCCACGGGCGCGACTACGCGTGGAGCGCCACATCGGCCGGCCAGGACATCATCGACACGTTCGCGGTCCCGCTCTGCGAGCCGAACGGCTCCGCCCCCACGATCGACTCGATGCACTACCGCTTCCGCGGCCAGTGCCTGCCGATCGAGGTGCTCGAGAAGACGAACAACTGGACCCCGAGCCCCGCGGACGACACGCCGCCCGGCTCCGAAACGCTGCACGCCGAGCGAACGCAGCTCGGCCTGGTCACCGCCCGCGCCACGCGGAAGGGCAAGCCGGTGGCGTTCACGAAGCTGCGCTCCACCTATAACCACGAGGCGGACTCGGCACTCGGCTTCGTGGAGCTGAACGACCCGAGCAAGATCCGCGGCCCGCGCGACTTCCAGCGCGCCGCCTCCAAGATCGGCTTCACGTTCAACTGGTTCTATGTGGACCACGAGCACATCGGGTACTTCAACTCGGGGAACAACCCGGTCCGCGCGCCTCGCACGAGCTCGCACTTCCCGGTGAGCTCGGCCTTCACCTGGAAGGGCTGGAACACCGACCTGTGGACCGCGAGGTACGAGTCGCGGGCGTCACACCCGCAGGTGATCGACCAGCCGTTCCTCGCCAACTGGAACAACAAGCAGGCGCGCGGCACCCGCGCGGGTGACGACAACTTCGGCTACGGCTCGATCTACCGCTCGCAGTCGCTCTCGGACCGCATCCGGAGGGGGACGCGCGGCAGCCGCAAGATGTCGCTGGTCCAGCTGATCGATGCCATGGAGAGCGCGGGCACGGTCGACCTGCGGGCGACCAAGGTGCTGCCCTGGGGGCTGAAGATGCTGGGCAAGCCACGCGACCCGAAGCTGAGGCACGCGGTGTCGGTCCTGCGCGCGTGGGTGCGCTCAGGAGGGCACCGGCTCGACCGCGACCGCAACGGCGTGTACGAGAGCACGGAGGCGATCTCGATCCTCGATCGCTGGTGGCCGAAGTGGATGCGCGCGCAGTTCCGGCCCTCGCTCGGCTCGGCTACGTACAAGCGCCTCCTCTCCATCATCGCCCAGGACGACGACCCGAACCTGGACGGCGAGCACCACGGCTCGGCCTACCAGAACGGCTGGTACGGCTACGCGCAGAAGGACCTCCGCCGGCTGCTCGGCAAGAGGGTCCGCGGGAAGCTGTCGCGCGTGTACTGCGGCGGCGGACAGCGCAGGCAGGGCAACCCGCGCAGGTGCCGCGCACGCCTGCGTGCCTCGCTGAAGCGTGCGATCAACTCGGACCCCGCGGTCTTCTACAAGGACGAGATCTGCGAGGCCTACGAGAAGCCCTCCGACCAGTGGTGCTACGACGCGGTGCGCCAGCGCCCGGTCGGCGCGATCAACCAGCCGCTGATCCATTGGATCAACCGCCCGACGTTCCAGCAGGTAATCGAGATCAAGAAGACCGCGCCGCGCTGAAGCGGCGCGGGTCGAACGGCGTCGCGTCGAGGTCCGGCTGCTCGCCACAGATCATCTGAGCGAGCAGCCGGCCCGAGATCGGTCCGTGGCAGACGCCCGCGCCCTCGTGGCCTGAGCTCGTCCAGATGCCGTCGGCGAGCGGGCCGATGGCCGGCAGGCCGTCGGGAAGCCAGGGGCGGAAGCCGCACCAGCTGCGGGTTACGCGCAGGTCGCGCAGCCCCGGGACGAAGCGGGCCGCGCGCTCGAGCATCGCCTGCGTGACCTCGTCGCGAACGCTCGGGTCGAAGCCCACACGCTCGCGGCTCGAGCCCACGAGCACCTCGTCCCCGTTGAGCGTCTGCTCCACCACCACCGCCAGCGTCAGGCGCTCGTCGCGCTCCGCAACGGCATCCACGTACGCGGCCTCGATCAGCTTGTGGCGGATCAGACCGGGCGGTGCGGCGAGGGCCACGAGCTGCCCCTTGCGCGGCTCCAGCGGTAGGCCGGTGAGCTCGGCCGCCCACGGGCCCGTGGCGATCACGACGTGCTCGCAGGAGAGCCGCTCGCCGTTCTCGAGCGTGACCGAGCCGCGCTCCACCGAGCTCACTCCGGCTCCCTGTTGCACGGGCAGCTCGGCGGCGAGCGCGCGCGTGAGGCCCACCGGATCCACCTGGAGGTCGTCCGGCTCGCGCAGCACCCGCACGCCGGGCGCCAGCTCGGGCTCCAGCTCTGGCGCGGGCGCCCCCTCCGGATGGTCGAGCAGGAGAGCGCCCTTGCGCGTGACTCGCGCGTCTGGGAACTGCTCGCCCAGCTCGAGCCAGAGCTCGCGCCCGGCAAGCGCCAGCTCGTGCTCGGGGCCGGGCGGCTTGTCGCACACGAGCACGTTGCCCTCGCCAACGCCGGTGGTGCCGCTCGAGACGGCGCCGCGGTCGAGCAGCACGACATCCATCCCCCGTTCCTGAAGGAAGAAGGCCGCGGCTGTCCCGCAGATCCCGGCGCCTACGACAACGGCGTCAGCCGACACGGAAGCCGTGAGGGAACGGATCCTCGGGATCGAGCAGGTACTGCCCCATGCCGGTGATCCAGGCGCGGCCGGTGATCTCCGGCACCGCGGCTGGCCGGCCGCCGACGGTCGTCTCCTCGAGCAGGCGCCCGGTGAAGCGTGTGCCGATGATGCCCTCGTTCACGAACGGCGCGCCGAGCTCCAACTCGCCACGAGACCAGAGCTGCGCCATCCGGGCGCTCGTGCCGGTGCCGCACGGCGAGCGGTCCACCCAGCCGGGATAAATCGCGGTGGCCGAGCGACTGTCGGCGCCGTCCACGCCGGGCGCGGTCCAGACCACATGGCGGCAGCCTCGGATGTCCGCGTCCTCGGGATGCACCGGCTCGTCGACCGCGGCCATCAGCGCGAGCCCGGCCTCCACCAGCTCCTCCGCCTGCTCGGGCCGCACCTCGAGACCTGCAGACGCGGCGTCGGCGATCGCGTAGAAGTTGCCGCCGTAGGCCATGTCGTAGCGCACGCCGGCGGCCTCGCCGTCGGTCGTGTGGAGGAACGACGGGACGTTGCGGAGGCTCACCGACTTCGCGCGGCCGTCTTCCACCTGCACGCGCGCCTCCACCAAGCCCGCGGGCACGTCGAGGCGGACCACCGTCTCCGGCTCACGCACCTCGACCATCCCGGTCTCGACGAGCACCGTGGCCACGCCGATCGTCCCGTGTCCGCACATCGGCAGGCAGCCGCTCACCTCGATGTAGACCACGCCCCAGTCCGCGTCATCGCGACACGGCGGCTGGAGGATCGCGCCGGACATCGCGCCGTGGCCGCGGGGCTCGTACATCAGGAGCGTGCGGATCCAGTCGCGCTCGCGCTCGAAGTGGAGCTTGCGGTCGAGCATCGTGTCGCCGGGGAGCACGCCAACGCCGCCCGTGATCACGCGCGTGGGCATCCCCTCTGTGTGGGAGTCCACGGCTTGGAAGACGCGACTGGCGCGCATCAGCGCTGGATCGCGGCGGGCTCCAGCGCGGCGACCGCGGCGCGAGCCGTCTCCTGCTCGTCCTCTGTGAGCGGCAGGCGCGGCGGGCGGGTGGGACCGCCATGGCTGCCGGTGAGGTCGAGCGCGGCCTTGAAGTACTGGACGAGCTTCGGCGTCATGTCGAGCCGCGCGAGTGGCAGCAGGCGGGTGTGGCGGGCCCGAGCCGCCTCGAGGTCGCCCTCCGCGACGAGCGACTCCAGCTCGAGGCACAGCTCCGGCGCCACGTTCGCCACGCCGGACACCCAGCCGAGCGCGCCCGCGGCATAGCCCTCGAGCGCCCAGTCGTCGCCTCCCACGAGGATCTCCAGGCGATCGCCGGCCAGCTCGAGGAGGTGAGCGATCCGCCGCGCGTCGCCCGAGCACTCCTTCACGGCGACGATGTGCTCGTGGCGCTCCGCCAGCCTGACGATCGTCTCGGGAAGCAGATCCTGGCGAGCGGCCTCCGGGTTGTTGTAGAGCATTACCGGAAGGTCGGTGGCGGAGGTCACGGCGGCGAAATGTGCGTCGAGCTCGCGCTCGTCGGCGACATAGGTGGTGGGCGGCAGGCACATGACGCCGATGGCACCGAGAGCCGCGGCGTCCTCGGCGCGGCGGGCGGCGCTCGAGCCGTCTGGCGTCGAGATGCCCACCGTCACGCGCGCGCCGCTGGCGATCGCCGTTTCGATGACCACCCGGCGCTCGTCGTCGGACAGGGCCCCGGCCTCGCCCATCGTCCCGCATACCACCACGTCGCGGATGCCGCGCTCCACGAGCGCACGCGCGTTTGAGGCGAGCTGCTCGGGCGCCAGCGACAGGTCGTCCTGGAACGGAGTGAGAAGGGCGGGGATCACCGAGCGAAACGTCATTGGAAGCTCGTCGGCGAGACTAACGCGCTAGCCCGGGCAGCACCAGCCGGCCAGCCGCGGGAAGCCGCCGGGGGCGCCAAGCTCGGCGCTCACGCCGTTGAGTGCCCTGCGCACCCGGCCGTTCGAGCCGAGCAGCAGCCACTCGTCGGCGTCGCGCCAGGCGAGCAGCAGGCTGCGGCCGTCGGGCGACCACGCGAGGCCATCGACATCGCCCTGGAAGAGCTGGCTCGGCGCGCCGGTCGCGGCGAGTGGGACGTCGAGCACACGTGTACCTCGAGGACCCGCCACCACCACGGCCGCCCGCCGCCCGGACGGGTGCAGCGCAAGCTGGCGGGCTCGGCCGGGAAGCGCGACCGTCCGAAGCACGCGACCGTTCGCGTCGAGCAGCGTGAGCGCGCGTGCCGAGAGCGCCGTCAGGCGCCGGCCGTCGCGCGACCAGGCGAGCTGGCGCGTGTGCTCCCCTTCCGTGCTCGCGGCGACGCGCCAGAGCGTCGCCCGGGCATCCACGTCCACGGCCTCGAGCCCGCCGCGCTCGCGCGCGTACACGAGCACGTGTCCGGCGTGCGGTCGCCACGCCGGTGTCACCGCAGCGGCGCCGCGGCGGAGCGGTCCGTCTCCCACCCCGTCGCCTCCCACTGTCCGCAGCACGTGGCCCTCGAGGTACGCCACGACGAAGCCGTCCCCGGTGCTCCATGCCGGATGGTGAACGCGCCCCGAGCGCGTGACGGACCACTTCTGGGTCCTCCCGGCCGAGCTCACCGCAACCACCCGTCGACCGTCCACTCCCACCACGTTCAGCCCGTGCGGCGACCAGCCCACCTCTGAGAACGAGCCGAGCCAGCGCGAGCCCTCGGCATGCACCGCGTAGGCGCCGGAGCGCGAGACGGCGAGCACCGACGCGCCCTGCGGAAGGCCCGCGAAGGCCGGCCGGGCCGGATCGGCTCGGTCGGCGAAGCGATCCCCGATCCAGTCGCCCACCTCGGCGCCGGCGGGTGTGAGCGCCGCGACGAGGCCGACGCACAGGGCCGCCGCCACGAGCGCGAGCCGGAGCGCGAGCCGCCGTGGCCGGCGCGCCCTGCGTGCGGGCGTCTGCTCCGCAAGCGCGGCCTCCACCACGGACCAGCTGCGGGCGGCCGCCTCGGCCTCGCCGGGCAGCGGCTGCTCGCGGATGCGCTCGCGCACGGTCACCGCTCCAGCACCTCACCGAGGCGATCGAGCGCGCGGCGCAGGCGCGAGTTCACGGTCCCGCGCGGCATGTCGAGCGCACGGGCGATCTCGCCCGGCGTGTAGTCGAACAGGAAGCGGAGTGCGACTACGGCGCGGTGCTCGGGACTCAGCTCGCGCAGCGCGGCCACCACGTCGTCTGACAGCGGCGCAGCCGGCGGATCCGGCGGCGCCTCGGCGGAGTCGGCGGCAGCCGCGTCCACCTCGCGGCGAAGAGACCTCGAGCGGGTCACGTCGATGGCGCGGTTCACCACGATCCGGTGCATCCAGGGGCCGAACGGGCGGCGACGGTCGAAGCGGTCGATGGCGCGGATCGCGGCGAGGAAGGCCTCCTGCGCGATGTCCTCCGCGGCCGCCGCATCGTGGACCACGAGGTAAGCGGCCCGGTACGCGCGCGGCCACTCGCGCCGAAACAGCTCCTCGAGCGCCGCCGCCGAGCCGCGCTGGACATCGCGGACGAGGCGCCGCTCCCGCAGCCGCTCGACCGCGTCGCCACCGGCCGCGCGCGCGAGCAGCGACGAGCGGCCCGCAGCAGCGGGCAGGAGGGCCGCTGGCCGGTCGCCGGTCATGGCTAGAGCAGAGCTTCTCACGCGAGGCACCCACCTAGGTACGAGCGCAACCCTCACAAAGGTCCACTCAAGGGGTCTGACCCCTTGACTCGCCGACACTTATGGGGTCAGACCCCTTGAGTCGCCGAGACTTAGGGGGTCTGACCCCTCTATGGTCCGCGCGTGCCCTGGGAGGAGTCGCATTCGCCGACGTTCTCGGCTCGTCACGACTCGTCGCAGCGGGCCGAGGCCGCTGCCGTGCTCGAATCACTCGAGGCGTTCCGGGGCGAGGTGGCCGGCCTGTTCGAGCACGTGCCCCGCGACATCGCCGTTGTGCTTCACCCTCGCGCCGCCGCGCTCACGCTCGCCCACCCCTGGCTCCCGCTCGCGCGCAGCGTCGCCGCACCCGCCAGCCGCCGCTACTTCGCGGGCTGGTTCACGGAGACGGACATACACGTGCTCTCGTCTCCGGCGCTCGAGCGGCGCGCCTCGAAGGTCCCGGGCTCGCGGGAGGCCCTGGTCCTGTCGCCTCTCCACGAGTACTCGCACCTCGTGATCGGCGCGAACAATCCCGACCTGCCGCCGCCGTTCTCGCCCGCCGCCTTCAGGCGCTACGTGCGCTGGGCGTGGCTGTGCGAGGGCGGCGCCGTCTGGCTTTCCGGTCAGACCCCCTACCTGCGCCCCGCGATCATGCGCCGACTCCGCGAGGGCGGGCGGCCCGAGTTCCCGCCATCGGCCCGCGACGCGATGCTGCTGGGCGGCACCATCTTCAACATGCTCGAGCACGAGGGTGGGCCGGCCGCCGCCGTGGCGCTCGCCATGAGCCCGCTGGACGAGCGCGGGGCCCGTACCGTGCTGGCCGACGTCTTCGGTCGCCCGTTGGCGGGCGTCGAGCGCGACTGGCGCGCGGAGCTCGACTCGCTCTCAGCCGCCGCCTGAGCCGGCGGCGTCCGCCTCGGCGCCGCCGTCCGCGGCTCCGGGCAGCGCGGACGCCCGCACGGCGGTGCCGCGCATGCCGGAGTGCTTGCCGTGGAGCAGCGCCCGGTCCGCGCGTCCGATCAGCCCCGAGGGCGAGTCGCCGGTCTGCCACTCGGCCACCCCGGCCGTGGCTGCGGTGGCCTCCCCGGCCGAGCCAAGAGCGCCGAGGGCGCGCTCGATCGCCTCGACCGCGCGCCGGGCGACCTCGGTGGCCGTGGCCTCGTCGGCGTCCATCGCGATCACCGCGAACTCGTCGCCGCCGTAGCGCGCCACCAGGTCGTAGGCACGCACGCTCTCCCGCAGCGATTCGCCCACCAGCCGCAGCACCTCGTCGCCCGCGAGGTGGCCGTGCCGCTCGTTCACCTGCTTGAACTCGTCGAGATCGACGATCACGAGCGAGAGCGCGTGACCCTTGCGACGGCAGCGCTCGATCTCCCGACCCAGCGCGTCGTGCATGGCGGAGTGGTTGAGGCAGCCGGTGAGGGCGTCCGTGCGAGCCGCGAGCGCGAGTCCGGCATGCGCCGTGGCGTTTCGGCAGGCGGCCGCCGCCAGCTCGCCGAACTCCTCGAGCAGCCCCAGCTCGTCGGGCGACACGGCGTGTTCGCGCTCGAAGCTCACGGCGAGGGCGCCGCGCAGCCGGCCGTCCCAGTGCAGCGGCACGGCGGCCGAGCCGTCCCGGAGCATCGGCTCGTCGCGCTGCACCACCTCGCCGACCAGTCCCTCGCCCGCCACAACCTGCTCGCCTATCCGCTCGGCGGGCCGGCCGTAGGTGGCCTCGGTTCGCATCCCGTCGGCCGGGCTGTCGAGGAAGACGCTCGCGGTGCCGGCGCCCAGCAGCCGGGCGGCCTCCTCGCACACCCGCAGCGATACCTGGCTGGGGTCCAGGCTCTGGTTCAGGCGGCGCACGGCATCCAGGAGGCGCGGGGCGCTCTCCGCCACGGCTAGAGCCCGAGCGTCTTCGCGATGATGTTCTTCTGGATCTCGGAGGTACCGCCGTAGATGGTGGTCACCACCGCGGTGCGCAGGTGGCGCTCCATCGGGTACTCCGTGGCGTATCCGTATCCGCCCATGATCTGGACGCCCTCGAGCGCGACGCGCTTGGCGAGCTCCGTGGCCGCCAGCTTCGCCATCGACGCCTCCTGGGGAAGCATCCGGCTCGGGTCGTCGTCGGTGAGGGACGCCACCCAGCGCACCAGGAGCCGCACCTGCGCGATCTCGGTCGCCATCTCGGCGAACTTGTGCGAGAGCGCCTGGAACGAGCCGATCGGCCGTCCGAACTGGCGGCGCTCCTTCGCGTACGCGAGCGCGTCGTCGAACGCGCGCTGCGCAAGGCCGAGCGAGGTGGCCGCCAGGATCGTGCGCTCGTAGTTGAGGCCTGCCATCAGCTGAGTCCAGCCGCCGCCGTCGCTTCCGAGCAGGGCGTCCTCGGGCACGCGCACGCCATCGAGGTGGATCTCGTTCGTCTCCTCGCCACCGAGCGTCGGGATCGGCGTGATGGTCATTCCGGCCGCGTCGCGCGGCACCAGGATCATCGACATGTCCTCGTGGCGCTCGCCGTCGCCGGTGCGGCAGACGATCAGGATGTGGCTCGCCTTGTGCGCGTACGAGCACCACATCTTCGCCCCGTTCAAGACCCACTCCCCGTCCTCGAGGCGCGCACGCGTCTTCAGCGCCGCCACGTCGGAGCCGGCCTCGGGCTCGGACATCGCAATGGCGAGCGTTCCCCCATTGACCACGCGCCCGAACAGGTCGCGCTTCTGCTCCTCGGTTCCGAAGCGGTTCAGCGCGCCGACCACGATCAAGGTGACTCCGTAGCCCGCCACCGGGATCTGGCCGCGCGTGAACTCCTCGAGGAACAGCGTGGCGTCCAGGAACGAGCCGCCGGAGCCGCCGTACTCCTCGGGGATCTGGAGGCCGTACCAGCCGAGCTCGCCCATGCGAGCGGCCACCTCGTCCGAGTGCCCGTCCTCCTCCGGCCGGTCGAACTTCTCGCGCGCGGCGAAGTCGCGGATCGCCTCGACGAACGCGCGCTGCTCCTCGGAGAGACCGCGGTCGGAGGTGGCCGTGAGCGTTGCGGCGGTGGTGCTCAAGCCTCGACAGGCTCCCGCGGCTTGAAGCGGTTCAGCTCGCGCAGCGCGATCACCATCTTGTGCACCTCGTCGGGCCCGTCGGCGATCCGCAGCCAGCGGCCCTGGCGCCAGGCCGACGCGAGCGGCGTGTCGTCCGACATGCCGAGCGCGCCGTGCACCTGCATCGCGCGGTCGAGCACCCGCTGGTGCATCTGCGCCGCGATCACCTTGATCATCGAGATGTCCTGGCGCGCGGCGCGCTTGCCCTCGGTGTCCATCCGCCACGCGGCGTGGAGCACCATCAGGCGCGCCGAGTCGATCTCCATGCGTGACTTGGCGACGAAGTCCTGGACGAACTGCTTCTCCGCAAGCGGACCCCCGAACGCCTCGCGCTCGTGCGCGCGGCGGCACATCAGCTCGAACGCGCGCTCCGCCGAGCCGATCGCGCGCATGCAGTGGTGGATGCGCCCCGGCCCGAGCCGGTCCTGCGCGATCGCAAAGCCGCCGCCGCGCTCGCCGAGCAGGTTCGCGGCCGGCACCCGGCAGTCCTCGTAGAGGACCTCCCAGTGGCCCGGGCCCTCGTCGTGGCCCATCACCGGCACCGGTCGCACGCCCTCGAACCCGGGTGTGTCGAGCGGCACGAGGATCATGCTCGCGCGCTTGTGCGGCGGCGCATCGGGGTCGGTCACGACCATGGCGATCGCGAGCGCGGCGCCGTTGTAGCCCGACGTGAACCACTTGTGGCCGTTGATGACCCACTCATCGCCGTCGAGCTCGGCGCGCGACATCAGGCCGGTCGGGTCAGAGCCCGCGGTCTCGGGCTCGGTCATAGAGAAGCAGGAGCGGATCTCGCCGTCCAGCAGCGGCTGGAGCCAGCGCTCCTGCTGCTCGTCGGTGCCGTGCTCGGCAAGGATCTCCATGTTGCCGGTGTCGGGCGCCGAGCAGTTGAAGACCATCGGCGCGACCCCGCTGCGACCCATCAGCTCGCAGAGCATCCCGTACTCCCAGTTGGTGAGCCCGGGGCCGAAATGGTCGTCCGGCAGGAACAGGTTCCAGAGGCCGTCGGCCTTGGCGCGCTCACGCAGGTCGACCAGGATCTCGGGATACGGAACGCCCGGGCGGACCTCCTTGTCGAGCGCCTCGACCGCCTCCCGCTCCACGGGATCGACGTGCTCCTCCATGAACTCGCGAATGCGATCCAGGAGCTCGGCAACTCGGTCCGACGGTGCGAAATCCATGGCCGGGGAGCCTACAGCGCGATGTGCGGTTCAGGCGCCCTGGAAGGCGAGGTAGGCCACCAGCGCCGTGGCGGCTCCGCCGAGCCCGATCACCACGGCGAGCAGCAGCGGCCGGGGCGCGCGGCGCTCGCCGGTGGTGGGCGCCATGTCGGCCTGCAGAAGCACCTCGCGCGCCGTCTGGGCGCCGGCAGACGGCACGAGCACGTCGCGCGGCCCCGCTGCCAGGAAGTCCGGCACGTCGAACCCGGCCGACCTGCGCAGGATGCTCGGCACCCCCCACTCGAGCAGGAGCCCCTGGATCAGCTCGGCCTCGGCCTGGTTGCGCCCGCCGGCCACCCGCACGAGCTCGCCCTCGGTCATCGCCGGGTCGATCTTGCGCGCGCGTCCGTGCGCGTCACTCAGCGGCGCCTCGAGCGCCTCGGCGCCGGAGCGCACGAGCGGCATCCCGCAGCTCGGACAGAAGCTCGCGCCGGTGTCGTCCACCCGGCCGCACTCCGGGCAGGCAAGCGGCTCGTCAGTCGACAACATCGAGCGCCTCCTCTGTGACCTTTCCCTCCCGAATCCACCACGCCCGAACATCCGGCTCGCTTTCCAACGTGACGATCACGTAGAGCCAATCTGGATAGTTGGCGAGATTGATGTCCGTTTGGGACGGTTCCGCCGAACTTCGCGGGTGCGAGTGGTAGGTGCCCACCTGGTACTGCTCATCGAGCTCATTTACGGCCGAGAGCGTCGGAAAATCGAATTCGTATCCATAGGGAGACTTGCGGGGGTTCTCCGCGCGCTTCACACCCTTGACCGCACCGTCCTCGGCCCAGAGGTACCCGCAGCACTCGTTCGGGGCATCCTCGCGCGCGTGCGCGATCAGCTCGTCCCAGTGCGCCCGCGAGATCCTCACCGAGTGAAGGCTAGTCTGCGCCCGATGGCGCCCTCCATCACGCGTCGTGAGGCTTTCGGTGGCGCCGCCGCGGCGCTTGTCCTGGCGTCCTGCGGCGGCGGCGACGATCCCCCGCCCGGCGGTGGGCCGAAGCCCGGATCCGGCGCGACCCTGCTCGGCTCGCTGCTCGCCCTCGAGCACGCGGTGGTGGCCGCGTACGCCGCCTGCGAGGACCTGCTCGGTGGCGACGCGCTGCGGAGCGCCCGCGCGATCGCGGAACAGGAGCGCGAGCACGTGGCACGCCTCCAGGGCCTGATCCGGGACCTCGGCGGCGATCCACCGTCCGGGCGCAGCGCCGAGGAATACGCTCGCACCTTCCCGCGCCTCGAGAGCGGCCGCGACGCCCTCCGCTTCGCCGAGGACCTCGAGCAGCGCCAGGTGCGCGCGTACCTGGAGGCACTCGCGGAGCTGCCCGACCTCGAGCTCCGCACCGTCGCGGCGGCGATCGCCGCGGACGAGGGCGAGCACCTCGGCGCCGTGCGCGTGCTCCAGGCGCTACCGGCCGCCGAGGGTCCGTTCGTGACGGGGGCGCTCTGATGGCGGCTCGCTCCGATGCCGAGCTGCTGGAGGGCCTGCTCGCGGTGGAGCAGCGCCTGATCTCGGCGTATGAGGCCGCCCTGAGGCGCGATGCGATCGACCGGGCGCTCGGCCAGATGCTCCTCGACCACGAGACCGCGCACGTGGAGGCATTGCAGAAGGCGCTGCGTGAGGCGGGAGGGGCGCGGTCTCCGCAGGCGAGCGTGCCGCCTCCGGAGCTCAACGCGGCGTTGCGCGAGCGTGCCGCCTTCGCGGGTTACGCGGTCGCACAAGAGGCCGAGGCCGTGGCGGCCTACCGGGTCGCGGCCGCGCAGATCTCACGAGCGAGCCTGCGCCAGGCGCTCGGCTCGATCATGGCCTGCGAAGCCGCGCACCAGGTTGCGCTGCGAAACTCATTAGGCGACCGCCCGTTGGTGGACTAACCTGGACGGAGATGGGCTTCATCTCCGCACCCGGTCCGCTCGAGCTGATGGTGATCCTCGTGATCGCCCTGATCGTGCTCGGTCCGCAGAAGCTGCCGGAGGCGGCCCGCTCGGTCGGCAGGGGAATGCGTGAGCTGAAGGAGTCGCTCACCGCAGACGACGACGAGCGCGACGCGTACGACTACGAAGAGCCCAAAGAGGCGAAGAGTTAGCCCAGCCGGCTCGGCTGGCTACCAGAACGAGCCGCGCTCGAGCACGCCGTCGTCCTCGAGCTGGTCGACCGTCTTCGTGTAGACCCCCGAGCTCAGGTACTTCCAGCCGTCGTCCGGTGACACGAAGACCACGTTGCCCTCGTCGAGCTCGTTCGCCACGCGCACGCAGATGGAGGCGATCGCGCCGGTGGAGACGCCCGCGAAGATGCCCTCATCCTCGAGCAGCTTCTTGGTCCAGACCACCGCGTCGCGGTTCGAGACGAAGATCTTCCGGTCGAGCAGGGTGAGGTCGATGATCGGCGGGATGTAGCCGTCCGCGAGCGAGCGTAGGCCCTGGACGAGCTCCCCCTGAAGCGGCTCGGCCGCCACGATCAGCGTGTCGGGGTCCTCCTCCTTGAAGCGCCGCGCATTGCCCATCAGCGTGCCGCCCGTGCCGAGGCCGGCCACGAACGCCGCCACGCCGTCCAGCTCCTCGAGGATCTCGACCGCGGTGCCGTTGTAGTGGGCGTCCGGGTTCGCCTGGTTGCCGTACTGGTAGGGCATGTAGTAGCTCGAGTCGGCCGCCGCCATATCGAGCGCCATCGCCACCGCGCCGTTCGAGCCCTGCTCGCCGGGCGAGGAGACGATCTCCGCGCCGTACATCTGAAGCAGCTGGGTCCGCTCGGCAGTCACGTTGTCCGGCATCACGACCTTGAGCGGGTAGCCCTTGCGCCGGCAGATCATCGCGAGCGAGATGCCGGTGTTCCCGGATGTCGGCTCGAGGATCGTCTGGCCGGGCGCGATCTGGCCCTCCTCCTCGGCGCGCTCGATCATCGAGCGGGCGACGCGGTCCTTCACCGAGCCGGTCGGGTTGTAGCCCTCCAGCTTGGCGTAGATGCGAACGCCGGGCTTCGGGCTGAGGCGCCGTAGCTCGACGAGCGGCGTGTTGCCGATCGCCTGAACGATGTCGCCGTACTTGCCGCCGCACGGCCTGTTGTCGAGGCGCGGATCCAACACTTCAGAAAGTGTAGTACCCGGTTACACGCGGGTGGACGGTTAGCTGCGGGGCTCCAGGTAGAACAGCTCGGTCGACAGGTCGTGCTCTGTGTCGATGCCGGACACGAATGCGCGTACCTTGCGCCCGGTGATCTGCTCGACCGTCCCGACGAACTGCTCCTTGTTCAGGTGCTGGAAGTGCATGCGCAGGTCGCGCAGCCGCTCGTGCTCCCCGGCGTCGACCATGAGGCGCTCGATGCGGGTCAGGCTGCACTCGAGGGACGAGACGATCAGATCCGGACCTGCGAAGTTCGTCTTGGCCTTTGTCGGGCCGCGTCCGAACAGCTCCTTGTAGAGCCGCACCATCGCGTTCGAGATCTCGACCATCATCAGACCCGTTCGCTCGCCGTTGGTCTCGAGCGCCTGCCGCGAGGCGTGTGTGTCCATCAGGGTTGCTGCTCTCTCGTCCTCTGTGGAAGGCCGCGCGAGAGGAGGAGAACGAGAGAACCAGGCGGGCGGCGTGGTGCACCCACAGGGTGGCGCGTTTGGGGGACTAGCGACTACCCGATTAGGTACGTATCGTCATGCGAGTAGGGCGGCGAGCAGCAGCACAGGAGCCTGAGCGGCTCATCCCCGGTGTTCCAGAGCTTGTGCGTCGTTCCCGGGGGGATCACGACGGTGTCGCCCCCCGTCACGTCGCTCTCCTCCTCGCCGAGACGCAGCCGCCCGCTGCCGTGCGTGAAGAAATAGATCTCCTCGGAGGCGCGGTGGTAATGCTCCTCGGTCTCGCCACCCGGCGGGACCGTGGCCTCGGCCAGGCTCTGGGTCTGCGAGTTGCCGGTCGGGATGCCGGCCAGCTCCCTGATCTCAGAGCCGTCCTTGGTCACGAACGCCTCCACCCGGCGGAGATTCTCGATGCGCATGCTCAGAGGCTACGGCGGAAGCGGACCTCGAGCAGATGCGCCCAGGCGTCCTCGGTCTTCTCCGCGCCATCGCGCGTGAAGCCGGCGCGCTCGTAGAAGGCGTTCGCGCGCTCGTTGGCCGCGAACGACCAGACCGTGGCCTTCGTGCAGCCGCGCTCGCGGAGCGAGTCGAGCACTGCGGCCATGAGCGCGCGGCCCACGCCCCGGCGCCAGCGGCCGGCGGCGACGAAGAAGCTGCGGATCTCGCCCACCGACGCGTCGGCGTCCTCGTCGCGGCTCTCGCCGGACGTGCTGAAGCCGAGCTGCTCGCCGTCCTCCTCGGCGAGCAGCATCGAGACAGCCGGGTCCTCGATCAGCGCGTACCAGCGCTCCGCGTCGGGCTCGGGGAACTCGTGGCCGGCCGGGAGCAGTTCCGTGAAGGCCGCGCGCGCGGACTCGTCCCAGATGCGCGCCCAGACCGGCTGGTCGCGCCGCTCTGCCGTGCGGATGATCAGCGGCTGCCGCCGGCCATGGCCGGCAGGATCACGATCGTGTCGCTGTCCGAGACGCTCGTGTCGAGGCCCTGAAGCACCCGCACGTCCTCGTCGTTCAGGTAGACGTTCACGTACCGGTTCAGCTCACCGTCCTCGGAGAAGAGCTGCGACTCGGTGGCCGGGTGCTGGGACGCGAGCGCGCGGAGCACCTCGCGGACGCTCTCACCGGAGGCCTCGACTTCCTTCTCGCCGCCGACGCTGCCCCGGAGGACCGGGGGGATCTTGATCGTGCTCATCGCGCGCAGCAGCCTAGCCAGCGCCCGCGCAGAACGCCTCGTAGTCCGGGAACACGCCCATCTCCTCGTCGGAGATCGCATCCGGCTCGCGCGAGCAGATCGGGCAGTCCGGATCGCGGCGGACCTTCAGCTCGGTGAACGTCGTCCCGAGCGCGTCGTAGAGCAGCAGGCGGCCGGCCATCGTGTCGCCCGCGCCCGTGACCAGCTTGATCACCTCGACCGACTGGAGCAGCCCCATCACGCCGGGCAGCACGCCGAGCACACCCGCGGCGCCGCACGACGGCGCCAGCTCGGCCGGCGGCGGCGTCGGGTAGAGGCAGCGATAGCACGGGCCCTCGTACGGGTGGAACACCGAGAGCTGGCCCTCGAAGCCGAGGATCGAGGCGGACACCACCGGGGTCTCCGTGCGCACGCTCGCGTCATTCAGGAGATAGCGGGTGGGGAAGTTGTCGAGGCCGTCGACGATCACGTCGTAGCCGTCGATGATCTCCATGATGTTGTCGGCGCCGAGCCGGACGGGGTACTTCACGACGTTCACGTCCGGGTTGATCTCGTGGATCGCGATCTCGGCGGAGTCGACCTTCGGCACGCCGATGCGGTCGTTCGAGTGCGCCACCTGGCGCTGGAGATTCGAGAGGTCGACCACGTCGTTGTCGACGATGCCGAGCGTGCCGACGCCCGCGGCGGCGAGGTAGAGCGCGGCCGGCGAGCCGAGGCCACCGGCGCCGAGCAGGAGGACCTTCGCGTCGAGCAGCTTCATCTGCCCCTCGAGCCCGACCTCCGGGACCAGCAGGTGGCGCGAGTAGCGCTCGCGCTGCTCGGGGGTGAGCGCGCGCGGGACCTCCACGTCGTAGCCGCGGTCCTTCCAGAGCGTGATGCCGCCGCGCATCGAGGCGACGTCCTCGTAGCCGAGCTGCTCCTGAAGCGTGTGAGCGGCGAGTGCCGAGCGGCTTCCGGAGGCGCAGTAGAGGACCACGCGCTTGGAGCGGTCTGAGACGGCGCCCTCGATGCGCGACTCGAGGTGCCCGCGCGGCACGTGCACGGCGCCCGGGAGGTGGGCCTCCTCGAACTCGTGCTGCTCGCGAACGTCGACTATCACGGCGCCGTTGCCGTTGCCGTTCTGGGACAGGGCGTGGACGTCCTTCGGATCGACTTCCTCGATCTGCTCCTTGATCTTGCGGATCAGCTCTGCGCCGGACGCCATGCGAAATACCTCGAAAGCCAGTCGGGTTTCAATACTTCAGAAAGTGTAGCGCCCCACAACGGCAACCGGGGCGCCCTTTCGGACGCCCCGGCAGAAGACCCAGACCTAGATATATGCGGAAGCCCCTGGCAGAAAGTCCTGCCGTAAGCCTCACCAAGAGTTTCGTCTTTCGGGCACCCTGCCGATATGGGGTGGAGACCCCATTTGTCCCGGCGGGGTCTGTTCCGATCCATGAAGAGACCCTCTATGACGCGACGCGACGATTCCCTGATCGGCCAGATAGTGGCCGCCAATGTCGTACTCGTCGCAATAACCCTCTTTGCCGCCAGCCTCGCAGCCGGCCTCGACCTGAACATCGATGATCAGCGCTGGTCGTTCCTCATCCTCGCGCTGGCGATCGTGCTCACCCTGTGCGTGAACCTGTGGATGCTTCAGCGCCGCTTCGCGCCGCTCGAGCGCCTGATCAAGCGCATCGAGAGCATCGACCCCGCCGAGCCCGCCACCCACCAGCTCACCGACTCCGACCCCGTCGAGGAGATCGACAGGCTCTCGACGTCGTTCAACCGCCTGCTCGAGCGCATCGAGGAGGAGCGCCGCCGCTCGGGCACGCTCGCCATGCGCGCGCAGGAGGAGGAGCGTCGCCGGCTGGCGCGCGACCTCCACGACGAGGTCAACCAGGCGCTCACCGCCATCCTGCTTCGCCTCGAGGCGCTGTCTCAGGACAGCCCGCCCGAACGTCTGGAGGACGTGGCCGAGCTCAAGCGCCTGGTGAACCAGGCGATGGAGGAGCTCCTCAACCTCGCCCGCCAGCTGCGGCCTACCGCGCTCGACGACCACGGCCTGATGCCGGCGATCGAGACGCAGCTCAAGCGCTTCTCGGCACGCACCGGGATCGAGGTCCACGTCTCCAATGAGGGCGAGCCGGAGACGCTCCCCGAGGACGTTCAGACCGTGGTCTACCGAATCCTTCAGGAGGCGCTCGCAAACATCGGCCGGCACGCCGGCGCGACCGCGGTGTCCGTGGAGATGGAGGTCGACGAGGATCGGCTCGAGCTCCGCATCCGCGACGACGGCGAGGGCTTCGACCCCTCCGCGGTGGTCCGCGGCTCGAGCAACGGCGGCGGCGCGGGGCTCGGCCTCAGCGGCATGGTCGAGCGCGCGCGCCTAGCGGGCGGCGAGCTCGACATTCGCTCGGCTCCCGGGGGCGGCACGACCATCACGCTCAGGATCGGGCGCGTCGTGAGGATGGCCTCGTGATCCGAGTCCTTATCGCCGACGACCACGGCATCGTTCGCTCCGGCCTGCGCATGCTGATCGACCGGCAGTCGGACATGGAGGTCGTGGCGGAGGTGGAGGACGGCGTGGCAGCCCTCGAGGGCGCTCAGCGCCACCACCCCACGGTTGCCGTGCTCGACGTCTCGATGCCGCGCATGACAGGGCTACAGGCCGCACGCGAGATCCGCGCGCACGCGCCCGACACGCGCGTTGTGATGCTCTCGATGCACGATGATGAGCGCTACTTCCTCGAGGGTCTCGAGGCCGGCGCCGCGGGCTACGTGCTGAAGCGCGCCGCGGACACCGACCTGATCGACGCCGTTCGCACGGTTGCGGACGGCCGCACCTTCCTCTCCGACGACGCCCAGCGCGCGCTGATGGACGAGTGGCTCGGGGGCGCCACGGAGGTCGACGAGCCGCTCACGCCGCGCGAGCTCGAGATCGTGAAGCTGATCGCCGAGGCCTACACGAACAAGCAGATCGCGGAGACGCTGAAGCTCTCCGAGAAGACCGTCGAGTCGCACCGCACGAACGTCTTCGGCAAGCTCGGCATGCGCGACCGCGTGGAGATCGTGCGCTACGCGATTCGGCGCGGGCTCGTCGAGCCGTAGGCCTCCGCGTCCGCCCGGTCCTGATCCTGGCCCGAGCGGTAGAAGAAGAAGGCGACAGCGAAGAGCATGATCACGACGTCGAGGCTCAGCATCAGCCCGCCGGCGATCTGCTGGTCGGAGAGCGGCTTCAGCCCGTGCTCGGAGGTCCGCCCCACGTACCAGTCGTAGGCGGGCGAGCGCATGGCGATGAATGCCATGCCGAGGAACATCCCCACAAGCCGCGCGCCGAGGATGTGCCCCGCCTTCCAGAGCTCACCGCGCAGGCGCTGGCGCGTCGGTTCGAGCGCGGGGATCCAGACCAGGATCGCGATGAAGAAGAAGGACTGGTGCTGGATTGCGTGGACCAGCGGGTACTCGAGCGCAGCTTCGAACGCGGGCGCGAAGTGCCAGCCGTAGAGGACGACGGCATAGGTGGCGATCGCGCCAAGCGGAGTGGTGAGCTTGCGCATCACCCTGCGGAGCGTCTTGCGGCGTGCAAGCGCCACGAGCGCCGGCCGCGGGAGGAAGAAGAAGATCACCGGCGCCCGCAGCCCGACGAGGATCAGCGGACCGCCAAGCTCGGCGAGCAGCAGGTGCTGCGCCATGTGGGCCGAGAGCAGGTCCTCGGCGAGATCGTCGACGGGCGAGATCAGCGCCACGGCCCAGAGGGCGACTCCTCCGTAGAAGGCGGCCTGCTGGAAGCGGCTCACCTCGAGCCCGCGTCCGCGCGCCACGCCCACGGCGCGGACGTAGAGGGCCACGCCCACGCCGAGGAAGGCGAGCACTCCTGGGTCGAGGGTGATCGACACGCCGTCGATTGTGACGCTCAGGGATGCTTTCGCCCCATGGGCGTCCAGATCCGCGCCGCGCACGGGTCGCGCGATGTGAACACCGTCGTGCGCCTGCACCGCGACGTCTACGAAAGCGAATACGGGCTCGATCGGACCTTCACGGCCGACGTGGCCACCCGGTTGGCGGAACTGCGTCGGGGCGGCTGGCCGGGCGAGCGAGAGGGCCTCTGGATCGCCGAGGCCGACGGCCGCGCCGTCGGCTCGATCACCCTCAACGACCAGGGCGGCGGCCTCGGCCGGCTCGGCCACCTCGTCCTGACGCCCGAGACACGCGGGTCGGGAACCGGCCGCCGGCTGGTCGAGCTGGTGCTGGAGGCGGCGCGTGCGGCGGGATACGAGCGCCTGGAGCTGGCCACGTTCAGCGACCTGAGGGCAGCCGGCAGCCTCTACCGCAGCGTCGGCTTCGTGAACGTCAGCACGGAGGACAGCATGCGCTGGGGGCGCGAGATGCAGTGGCAGCGCTACGAGCTCGAGCTCTGAGCGCCACCGCGGTGTCTAGCCTGCGCTCGGTGAACCCGCGGATCGTCGTGGCGCTGTTTCTGGTGGGCGTCTTCGCTCTCGGTGCAGTCGTGCTCGCGGCCGGCGGCGACGAGAGCGACGAGGGGCCGCCGAACACGTTCGAGGGCTCACTCATGCCGAAGGGCGTGCCCGCGCCGGACTTCCGGCTGCGAAACCAGGACGGGGAGATCGTGTCGATGAGCTCGCTGCGCGGCCGGCCGGTGGTGGTCACCTTCCTCTACACGACCTGCCAGGACAGCTGCCCGATCCAGGCCCAGACCGTGCGCGGAGCCCTCGACGAGCTCGGCCACGACGTGCCCGCCCTCGCGATCGCGGTCGACCCGCCGCGCGACACGCCCGAGCGCGCGCAGGCATTCCTCGCGAAGCAGCGGGCCACGGGGCGCATCGACTTCGTACTGGGCTCGCGCTCGGAGCTGCGCCCACTCTGGAAGGGCTACGCGATCCGGCCGCAGGCCGTGGACGAGGAGCACATGGCGCGGATCACGCTCGTCGACTCGCGCGGCTTCCAGCGCATCGGCTATCCCGGCGCCGAGGCCACGCCCGAGCGACTGGCGCACGACCTGCGCCTGCTCGAGCGCGAAGCTTCTCCTACCAGCTAGGTAGGATTTGCCGGGTGATGTTCTCGACCAAAGCCGAGTACGGCGTTCGCGTGATGGCGCACCTTGCCAAACACGACGGCGAGCGTCCGATCTCGCTGGCCACGATCGCCGACGCCGAGGGCCTCCCGCTCGCCTACCTGGAGCACCTGGTGCAGCGACTGCGGAAGGCGGGGCTCGTCGAGTCGCGCCGCGGCGCTCACGGCGGCTACACGCTGGCGCGCGAGGCCCAGGAGATCACGATGGCCGAGGTCGTGCGCGCACTCGAGGGCGAGATCGCGCCGATCGAGTGCATCAGCGCCGATGCGGACGGCGGGCTCATCTGCGTCCGCGAGGGCGAGATGGGTCACGACCCCTGCCCGACCAAGCTGCTGTGGACCCGCGTACAGGGGTCCATCGTCCGAACTCTGAATGACATGACGCTGGCCGACCTCGCAAGGCCGGCCCGCACCCGACCCCCGGCAAGAGAGGCCGGAGGCCGAACTTCGAAATCAAATCGCGGGGCTGGAAGCCCCGCGGAGGTGACCCAGACCGTATGACCCTTGAAGTCCAGAACCTGCACGTGCGCACGGAGGATCGGGAGATCCTCCACGGCGTCGACCTCATCGTGAAGAAGGGCGAGACCCACGCGCTGATGGGCCCGAACGGATCGGGCAAGTCGACGCTCGCCAACACCCTGATGGGCAACCCCAACTACGAGGTCACCGAGGGGCGCATCCTGCTGAACGGTGAGGACCTCACCGAGGCGGATCCGGACGAGCGCGCCCGCGCCGGTCTCTTCATGGCCTTCCAGTACCCGGCCACGATCCCGGGCGTGTCGGTCGCGAACTTCCTCCGCATGGCGATGAACGCCGGCCGCGAGGAGCCGATCAAGGTCAAGGAGTTCGGTGCACTGCTCGGCAAGAACATGGAGCTCCTCAAGATCGACCGCGCCTTCACGAGCCGCTACCTGAACGAGGGCTTCTCGGGCGGCGAGAAGAAGCGCGCCGAGATCCTCCAGCTCGCCATGCTCCAGCCGGACTTCGCCGTGCTGGACGAGACCGACTCGGGGCTCGACATCGACGCCCTGCGGATCGTCTCCGAGGGCGTGAACGCCATGCGCGGCGACGAGCGCGGCTTCCTCATCATCACGCACTACACGCGCATCCTGAACTACGTAAAGCCGGACTTCGTGCATATCCTGATCGACGGCCGGATCGTCCGCGAGGGCGGGTCTGAGCTGGCGGACGAGCTCGAGGAGAAGGGCTACGAGTTCGTGCGCGAGGAGGTGGCCGCCCGTGGCGCCTAAGTTCGTGGAGGACCGCCGCCGCGCTGCGCTCGAGGTCTACGAGGCCCAGGAGACGCCCACCTGGCGCCGCTCCGGCTTCTGGACCACGACCCTGCGTGGCCTCGACCTCGACGCGCTCGAGCCGCGCCGCTACGAGCCGGGCCTCCCCCAGCTCGACCTCGGCGATGACGAGCATTCCGCCCTGATCGTGCAGCGCGGCGCCAACGTGGTGCACACGGACCTGAACGACGACCAGATCGTCGTCATGCCGCTCGAGCAGGCGGTCGAGGAGCACCCCGAGCTGGTGGCAGAGCACTTCGGCAAGCGGCTCCCGTTCGACGAGGACAAGTTCGCCGCCGGCACCGCCGCCTTTTGGACCGGCGGGGTGTTCATCCACGTGCCGAAGAACGCACGCGTGGAGAAGCCGATCCAGGTGGTCTGGCTGATCGACGAGCCGGGCACCGTGCAGTGGGCCCACACGCTCGTCGTGGTGGGCGAGCACGCCGAGGTCCGGATTCGTGAGTTCTTCCTCGGAGGCGACTTCGAGGGCCAGGCGCTTCACGCCGGCGCCTTCGAGCTGTACGCCGACACGGGCGCGCAGGTGGACCTGGCGCACTACCAGGACTGGGGCAGCGGCCACGTATACGACCTCTCCACCAGGCGCGTGGAGGTCGGCCGCGACGCCCGCGTGAAGTGGGTGCCGATCCACCTCGGTGGGCACCTCACCAAGCAGACGCTCGACATAATCACCGCCGAGCCGGGCTCGGACATGCGCCACACCGGCATGTACTTCACCGAGCGCGACGAGCACCTCGACCTGTTCACCTCGGACAGGCACGAGGCGGGCCACACCACAGGGGACACCGTGTGGAAGGGCGCGCTCACGGGCGAGTCGCGGGCCTCGTACGAGGGCCTGATCCACATCCTCCCTAAGGCGCCCGAGGTGGACACCTACCTCCAGACCCACCAGATGCTGCTCTCGCCGAAGGCGAAGGGCGACGCGATCCCGTCGCTGATCGTGGAGGTGGACAACGTGAAGGCCTCGCACGGCGGCACCGTCGGCGAGCTCGACCCCGAGCAGATCTTCTACATGATGACCCGCGGCGTCCCGCGCGCCGAGGCTGTGCGCGTGCTCGTGGAGGGCTACTTCGAGGAGGTCATCATGCGGCTCGACGATCCGGGCCTCGAGGACCTCGTGCGCCGTCGGATCAGCGAGAAGCTGGCCGAGGCCGAGGACCAGGTGAAGGAGTTCATCGGCGAGCGGGCCGAGGCCGGCTGATGGGCGCCGTTGCTGGGAAAACCGATGCTCGCGCGCACCGCGCGCTCGCCGATCAGCCGCTTGTCGACGTCCGCGCCGACTTCCCCGTGCTCGCGCGCGAGTTCGCCGGGAAGCGGGTTGCGTACCTCGACTCGGCCGCCACCGCACAGCGACCCGAGCAGGTGATCGCGGCGATGGACCGCTTCCAGCGCGAGTCCTACGCGCCGATCCACCGCGGCGTGTACGAGCTGGCGCGCGAGTCCACGGACGCGTTCGAGTCGGCCCGCGTGCGCATCGCGGACTTCGTGGGCTGGGACCCGGCGTGCTCGATCTTCACGCGCAACGCCACCGAGGCGATCAACCTGGTCGCATACGCGTGGGGCCGCGACAACGTCGGCGAGGGCGACGAGCTGCTCATCACGGAGATGGAGCACCACTCGAACATCGTGCCCTGGCAGCTTCTCTGCGAGCAGACTGGCGCGAAGCTGCGCTACCTCACTCTCACCGACAGCGCCGAGCTGTCCCTCGACGAGCTCGACTCGATCCTCGCCGAGGGCCGCGTGAAGCTGGTGGCCGTGGCGCACGTCTCGAACGTGCTCGGCACGATCAACCCCGTCGCCGAGATCGTGCGACGCGCACGCGCCGCCGGCGCCGTGACGCTGATCGACGGCGCTCAGGCGGTCCCTCAGCTGCCGCTCGACCTGCACGAGATCGACGCGGACTTCTACGCCTGGACCGGCCACAAGGCGCTGGGCCCGACGATCGGCCTGCTGCACGGTCGGCGCGAGCTGCTCGACGAGATGCGCCCCTTCCTCGGCGGCGGCCACATGATCTCGCGCGTGGAGCGCGAGCACTCCACCTGGAACGAGCTGCCCTTCAAGTTCGAAGCGGGCACCTCGGCGGCCACCGAGGCCGTGGGGCTCGGTGCGGCGGTCGAGTACCTCGACGCGATCGGCATGGAGCAGGTCCGCGCCCACGAGCGGGACCTGACCGCCTACGCCCTCGAGCGCCTGCCCGAGGTCGAGGGCATCCACCTCTACGGCCCGTCGGACCTCGACCACCGAGGCGGCGTCGTGGCGTTCGCGATCGACGGGATCCACCCGCACGACATAGCCGAGCTCTGCGACCGTGAGGCGGTCTGCGTGCGCGCCGGTCACCACTGCGCGCAGCCGCTGATGCACTGCCTCGGCGTGGGCGCCACCGCGCGCGCCTCCTTCCACGTCTACAACTCGCGCGACGAGGTGGACCGGCTGGTCGACGCGCTCGTCAAGGCACGAGAGGTATTCGAGCTCTGATGGACGCTCTCTATCGCGACTTCATCCTCGAGCACTACAAGAGTCCGCGGAACTTCGGGGAGCTCGAGCCGCACGACCTCCAGTGGCACGACCACAATCCGCTCTGCGGCGACGAGCTTGGCGTGCACATCGTGGTCGAGGACGGTCGGGTGAAGGACCTGCGCTTCCACGGCCAGGGCTGCGCGATCTCACAGGCGGCCGCGTCGATCTCCTCCGAGGAGCTGATCGGAATGCCGCTCGAGGAGGTCCAGCGCCTGGGCGCCGACTGGGTGATCGAGCAGCTCGGCATCGACATCTCCCCCACGCGCCGCAAGTGCGCGTTGCTGTCGCTCAAGGTGATGCGCGGCGCGACGACGGGCGACGCCAGCTGGCCCGAGTAGTGGCGGAGGCGCCGGATCGTCAGGAGCTCCTGACGGCTCTGACCACCGAGCACTTCACGCTCCAGGGCGCGCGCTCGCAGACCGCGAGCGAGAGCGCCTCCCGCGCCTCGCTCTACATCCTCTCGGTCTCCAGCACCCTGGTCGCGCTGGGGTTCATCGGCCAGGCATCGCAGTTCGGCAACACCTTCGATGTCTTCGCGCTCACCGTACTCCCGACGCTCTTTGTCCTCGGCGTCTTCACCTTCGTGCGAGTGGTCGAGTGCGGTGCCGAGGACTTCCGCTACGGCGTCGCAATCAACAGGATCCGCAACTACTACAAGGAGATCGCCGGCGACCAGGCGAGGCTCTTCCTGCTCTCCGGGCACGACGACGGACGAGGGGTCTTCGAGAACGCCGCGGTGCCGCCCGAGGGGCGCGAGCAGTTCTTCACCTTCGCGACGGTCGTCGCCGTGATCAACAGCGTGGTGGGTGCCAGCGCGATCGCGATCGCTCTCGGTGCGATCGCCGATGCCCCGCTTGGCGTGGCCGCGGGCGTGGGCGGCGTGGTGGCACTCGTTTCCCTTGTTGCCTTGCTCCGTTACGCCGACCGGCTGCTCGAGGAGCGCGCGGGCCGCACCGAGTCGATCTTCCCCTCGCCGCAGTAGCTACTCAGGGCTCGTGGTGGATGTCGTCGACCCAGTGGATCTCTTCTGGGTTGGGCTCGACAGCCGGCATGTCGAGGTTCACGACGACCGGATCCTGGCCGCTTCGCACGACCACGCATGACAGCGGATCGTCGGGGCTGGCGTTGATCTCCTGGTGCGGCACGTACGGCGGGACGTAGATGAAGTCTCCGGGGCCGGCCTCGGCGAGGAACTCGAGTCGCTCTCCCCAGCGCATCCGCGCCTTCCCGCTCACCACGTAGATGACGCTCTCCAGCGAGCCGTGGTGATGCGGACCCGTCTTGGCGTCGGGGTGAATGACCACGGTGCCGGCCCAGAGCTTCTCGGCGCCCGCCCGGGCGGCGTCGATCGCCCCCTCGCGGTGCATCCCCGGTGTCTGCGGCGTGTTCGGGTCCAGCTCATCCGCGTGAACGACGCGTACTCCGTTCAGTCGCCAGTCGGTCACGTCGGCAGGGCCGACCTCAGAGGCGGGAAGTCGGTGGGCAGGTCAGGCGCCTCCGCCTGGAATATGTCGATCGGCTCGGGCAGGCCGCGGAATCGCCAGGCGCCGAGGCTCCTCAGGCTGACCCCGTCGGGGAGCGAGTCGAGGACCGGAGCGCGAACGGCCGAGGACAGCACGATCTGGCCGCCGTGCGCCGCGAAGCAGATGCGCGCCGCGGCATGAACGGAGAGCCCGACATAGCCGGTCTCCGTCAACGCGGGACGGCCACGGTGCAGGCCGATCCGCAGCCGGACGACGCTGCCCTTGGGCCATGTGCCGGCCTGCATCGCCCGCTGGACCGCCAGCGCGCCGTTCAGCGCCGCGGGCGCACGTTCGAACGCCGCGAACACGTCGTCGCCCCGGGCGGACACCACGTGACCGCCCGCCCCTCGCACGGCGGCGCGCACGAGCTTGCGGACATCGTCGAGCAGGCGCGCATAGCCATCGCCGAGGCGCCCGAGCAGTTCGGTCGAGCCCTCGATGTCGACGAGCAGGAAGGTGACGTCACCCGTCGGGTACTTACGCTGCGGCTGTAGCTGCGCGCTGATGAAGCCGATCGGCATGATCCCGTGCTTCTTCGCCGCGCGCAGCAGCCGGCTACGCGCCCTGTCGCGCGCCTCGTCGTCCTCGAACGCAACCTGCCCGAACCGTGCGAGCGCATTCCGCACGTGCGCCGCGTCGTGGATCGGCAGCCGGCGTCGCCCATCCGCATCGATGTACGCGAAGGCACTGTTAGGAAGCTTTGCGCGCTCTTTCGCAGTGAGGGGCGGCACGCGAGGATGATCGCAAGGGCAGCCCCCGTTCGTCAGTCGTAGTTGCGGATCATGCGCACGTTCAGCGCCAGCATCACCGCGCCGAGGACGGCGACCACTGCGAAGCCGGGCCAGATGTCGCTCCACACGAGGTCCTGGAGGATGAGCGAGCGGAGCGCCTCCATCACATAGGTGACCGGGTTGAACGTGGCCGCGATCTCCATGGGCCTCGTGAGCATGTCGCGCGGTACGAAGTTCGGAGTCAGGAACAGCAGTGGGAAGAAGATCAGGCCGCCGGAGTTCGTGGCCGCCGCGCTTCTCGTCTTCAACGCGATGAGCTGCATGAATCCCACGAAGACCACAGACCAGAGTGCAGTCATTCCCACGAGCAGCACGAAGCCGAGCACGCCGCTGGCGATCGAGATGCCGAAGATCAGCGCGAGCAGCACGATTGCGGTAGCGATCAGAACGCCCTTGACCGCCTCGGCGATCAACCGGCCCATCACGATCGCGGCCCGCGACACCGGGGCCGCGCGGAGCTTGTCGAAGTAGCCCCCCTCGATGTCCTCGACCAGGAAGAGCGCCGCGGTCCCGAACGACGCCGCAAGGAGCAGCGAACTGGGCAGCTGGAAGGCGCCGTAGCCCTGGCCGTGGAGGAACTCCGTGGACGCCGACGGGAAGATCTTCGCCGCCTGTCCCACGTTCACGACCAGGAAGAACAGCGGGATGAACAGGGTCGGAAGCAGCGCCTCGGGCGTCCGCCAACCCTCACGCAGCGCGCGCTGTCCGAGAACCCAGGCCTCGTTCATGCCGTGACCTCCTGGACCTCGCCGACGGCGCGGCCACGGGTCCGTCCGGTCGCGTCGAGGAAGACGTCGTCGAGCGTTGGGTCGCTCGCCAGCCCGCGGCGCTCGCGCAGATCCGCCTTGAGCCGGGCTGGCGTTCCCTCCCGGACGATCAGGCCTTCGTCGATGATCGCCAGCCGGTCACACAGCTGGTCCGCCTCCTCCAGGTACTGGGTCGTGAGGAACACCGTCGTCCCGCGCTCGTTGATCCGGCGCATCTCGTCCCAGACCGTGAGGCGGCTGGCGGGATCGAGCCCGGTTGTGGGCTCGTCGAGGAACAGCACCTCCGGCTCATGGACTAGGGCGGACGCCAGATCGAGCCGGCGCTTCATCCCGCCGGAGTAGCCCTTGATCATCCTGTCCGCGGAGTCCTGGAGATCGACCAGCTCGAGCAGCTCCGCCGCGCGAGCCGAGGCCGCACGCGAGGTGAGTCCGAACAGCCGTCCCTGGAGAACGAGGAGCTCCCGCCCGGTCTGACGAGGATCGAGCCCGGCCTCTTGGAGCGCGACGCCGATGCGGCGCCGCACCGCGTCTGGCTCGTCGGCCACGTCCACACCGGCCACCTGTGCGGAACCCGAGGTGATCGATAGCAGCGTCGTGAGCATGTGCACCGTGGTCGATTTCCCGGCGCCGTTCGGTCCGAGGAAGCCAAAGACCTCTCCGGCCTCGACCCTCAGGTCGACGCCTCGGACCGCCTCGACGTCCCCCGTTCGGCTGGGGAAATGCTTGACCAGCCCCTCAGCCTGCACCGCGGCTGTGGCGCTGGTTTGACCGTCTTCCACGTGGCTGCTCTCCAGTTCCATCGATGTCACAGGAAAATAGACAGTGGAGGACGGCCAAACTCATCGGCGGCCCAGTCGACCTATCCCTTCACCGCTGCTGTTCGTCCGGAGCAGGGAGGCGCGGCGAAGCAAATGGCCCGGCTAGCTCGGGTGTAACACCCTCCGCACGCAGCGCCTGCGCCTGCGCGGTGTCCATCCACATCTCCCAGCGCCCGGAGGCAGACTCGCGATCGGAGAGGAAGCGGTACGGGCGGCGACCGCCGAACTCGGTGTGGCGCATGTGCGAGACGCCCCCGAGCACGGACGCGATCCGGCGCCGCGGCCAGCCGATTGCGTCCTCGATCTCGGGGAAGGGCCGGGGCTGGTCGGGCGCTTCGGCGAGCCCTTCGAGGAGCTCGCGCATGAGGTCGCTGCAGCGGTCGTGGAAGCGCGCGATCTCACCGGCGTCGGTCATCGCGTTTTGCGGGGCGTGCTGGGTGCGCGGGGTCAATCGCCGAGGCTCGGTTGGTAGGCGTCCGCGACAGTCCTGAGGCAATCGGCCATCGCCGCATTCGTGAGGTCCGGCTCGGCGTCGAGGTAGGCGCCCCGGGCCGCGCGCAGCTCGTCGTGGCGCTCGCGGAGCGACTCGACCGCGGCCGCGTCGGTGATCACGACCTTTCGGAACAGGCGTCCCTTGGTCGTCACAAGGCCGGCCGCCGATGCCTCCGCGAAGCAGTGGTTGCAGACGCTGTTCCAGGGCCCGCGGTTGTCGAGGTCGAGCGCCCGCACCAGCTCCCGCAGGCCCCCGTCGGCGCCCTCGACGCCGCGGGCCGCGTCCAGGAGCGCGCCCTCGAGGCCGCGCAGCCGCGCGCTCGCATCGAGGAGTCTGAACCCGGCGCACGACTTGCCGCCGAGCACCCTCACGCGCTCCTTCTCGACCGGCCGCAGCTGCTCGAACTCCATCAGTCCCTGTCGGCGCAGATTCCACATCGCGATGTGGAGCAGGTTGCCGCCCGTGTCGATCGCGGTCGTCGTCCCGCCCGGCACCGCCACCACGTACTGCTCGGGATCGCAGGGCAGCCAGCTCGTGGCGAACAGGTACCGGATCGTCGTCTCGGTCAGCGCGGGCGGCGCCACGTGATCATCCTATGGCGCCAAATAGGCCTCCCCGCCGTTTCGGGTGCGGAGGGCACGGAGAGACCCGGGCTATGAAGAGACTTCTGACTGTCCTCGCAGCGGTGCTGGCGGCGGTATCGGCGATCGCGGCGGTTGCGCTCGCCGACAGGGGTCCGGACCGGATCGCGCTGCCCGACGGCTTCAGGCCGGAGGGAATCGCCGCGGGGCCCGGCCGGAGCGTCTACGTGGGGTCGATTCCGACCGGGCGGGTGCTCGAGATCGACACGAAGACGGGAGCCCAACGAGAGGCCGTGCCGGCTCGCGCGGGACACGCAGCGATCGGCCTGAAGTACGACCGGCACGAGGACCGGCTGTTCGTGAGCGGCGGCCCAACCGGCAAGGCGTTCGTCTACGACGCGAACAGCGGCGCCGAGCTCGCTGCGTTCCAGCTGACCGCACCGGGGGAGCCGACGTTCATCAACGACGTCGTCCTCACGCGCAGGGTCGCGTACTTCACCGACTCGCTGCAGCCGGTGATCTACGCCGTGAGGCGGGACCTCTCCGGCGTCACGCCGATCGCGCTGCCGAAGTTCCCGATGACGGAGGGTCAGAACAACCTGAACGGCATCGAGGCGGCGCACAAGGGACGCGTCCTGCTGGCCATCCAGAGCTCGGAGGGCGTGCTGTGGAGGATCGACCCGGCGACCGGCTCGCACGCACCCGTGGACCTCGGCGGGGCCGAGCTCACGAACGGCGACGGGCTGCTTCTCATCGGGAAGCGCACGCTGCTGGTGGTGCAGAACCGGTCGAACCAGATCGCGGTCGTGAAGCTGGACAGGCACTTCCACTCCGGGCGCGTCGTCCGCACGATCAAGCACCCCGATTTCGATGTCCCGACAACGGTGGCGAGGAAGCGCGGGAGCCTCTACCTCCCAAACGCGCGCTTCACCACGCCACCGATGCCGGACACCGACTACTGGGTCACGCGGGTCGGCAGGCGCTAGGCAAGCGAGATCGCAACCTGCTCGAGCGCGTCCATCGACTCCTGCATGCCGCCCTCCATGCCGGAGTTGATGTGGGCGTCCCGATCCTCCTTGCTCGTGTGCTGCACGAGCATCGTGAGCATGGTGCGCCCGTCGACCTCGTCGAACGTGATGGTCTCCAGAGCTTGCGCGTCGGGCATCCCCTCGTAGACCTCGGTGGTCACGATCCGCTCGTCCGGGACGATCTCGTGGTACTCGCCGTGGAAGGCGACCTCGAACTCGCCATGCGCCTCCATCACGTACCGCCACATCCCGCCGACCCGCAGGTCGATCTCCGCGCTCGTGACCGCGCCGCGCTGGCCGCTCCACCAGCGCTTGACGAGCTCGGGGGTCGTCCACGCCTTGAAGACGAGCTCCCTGGGCGCGTCGAACTCGCGCGTGATGAGAATCTGATCGTCGGCCGGAAGGGTCACCTTCGCCGTTCCACTACTCGTCACTGCCATCTCCTTGCTCCTTTTGCTTGAGTTCTTCGAGGACGGCGTCCAGCTGGTCGAACCGCTCTGACCACGAGCGCTCGTAGTTCTTCACCCAGTCATGGATGGGCTTGAGCGCGTGGCCGTTCAGCCGGTACATCCGCTGCCGTCCCTCCTCGCGCACCTCCACCGCTCCGACCTCTCGGAGCACGCGCAGGTGCTTGGACACCTGTGGCTGAGCCATGCCGAGCGAGTGCACCAGGTCGTTGACCGGGCGCTCCCCGCCGGCGAGGGCGTCGAGGATCTGTCGCCGCCGCGGCTCTGCCACGGCGTTGAACGCATCCGCTGTCGTCGCTGCTCTTGCCACGCCAGACATCATATACCCATATCGGCATATGTCAAGTGGACATCCCAGCGGGCGTTCGTTTACGGTCGGCGTGTCAACCAAGGAACGGATCCCTCCATGACCTCGAGCAGCGCCGATACAGAACTGAAGGCACGCCACCGCAAGATGTGGGCGTCGGGCGACTACCCGTCGATGGTTGAGACGTTCCTGCTCCCCCTGGGGCCGCGGCTCGTCGACGCCGCCGGTATCGGCGAGGGCATGCGCGTCCTCGACGTGGCGGCGGGCACCGGCAACGCCTCGATCGTGGCCGCGCAGCGCGGGGCGCAGGTGACCGCGAGCGACCTCACCCCCGAGCTGTTCGAAGCTGGGCGCGCCCGCGCGCAGTCAGAGGGCGTCGAGCTCGAGTGGGTCGAGGCCGACGCCGAGAACCTGCCGTTCGACGACGAGTCCTACGACGTCGTGATGTCCTCGATCGGCGCGATGTTCGCGCCGCACCACCAGGACGTGGCCGACGAGCTCGTGCGCGTCTGCCGGCCCGGAGGCACGATCGCCCTGCTGAGCTGGACGCCCGAGGGAATGATCGGGGCGCTCTTCCGCACCATGGGCCCGTTCGCGCCGCCGCCCCCGCCCGGCGCTCAGCCGCCGCCGCTCTGGGGAGGCGAGGACCACGTGCGCGAGCTGTTCGGGGACCGCGTCGAGTGGAGCACGATGGAGCGCGACAACCTGGAGATCACGGCCTTCGAGCATCCCCGCGACTACGGGGAGCACTTCAAGGGGCTCTACGGGCCGACGATCGTCGCCCGCGCGAACGCCGTCAAGAACGGCCAGGAAGCGGAGTTCGACGAGGCGCTTAACAAGTTCCCCGAGGAGTGGAATCGCGGCACGGAGGACGACGCGCGCTTCGAGCAGGAGTACCTGGTCAGCGTCGGCACCCGGGCCTAACGGTCCCGAGCCCGGGCGGGCGGCTCAGGCGCGGTCCGAGGCGGTCGCGGGGTTGTCCCGCGCCCACTTCGCGATCTTGTCGGAGCCGGAGATGACCTCTTCGTCGTCGGTCACGAGGACGGGCACCATGTTCTGGCCGCTCACCTTTCGCACCTTGCGGCGGGTCGGGTTAAGAGCGTCGCCCAGGATGCCGAGGCCGTAGGCCTTCTCGACCTCCGGGTCCCAGCCCGCGTCCTTCAGGGCCTCATGGGCATTGCGACACGGGTGGCCGCCGGGACGCGGCGAGCGGAAGGTTCCCCAGCACACGTAGAGCTTCATGGCTCGGGACCCTAATCGACCAGCGCCGTGACGGCTGCCGGCGCCGGCCGCACGAACACGCTGTCGCCCACCTCGTGAAGCTCGAGCGAGGGCAGCTGCACCAGCAGCGTCTTGCCGCCCTCGTGGCGCAGGCGGTAGAGCACGTCGTGGCCGCGGAACTCGCGGGCGACCACCTCGGCGTTTCCGTTGCCGTCCGCGCGCAGCTCGAGCTGCTCGGGGCGGACCGCCACCTGCACCGAGCCGCTCGCCGGCGCGCGCAGGTCGAAGACGCCGAGCTCGGTCTCGACTCCCCCGCCGCGGGCAACGCCCGAGAGCACGTTCACCTCGCCCACGAACTGGGCCGCCCAGCGCGTGGCGGGCTCGCCGTACACCTCCACCGGCGGGCCGACCTGGACGATCTCGCCGTCGCGCATCACGGCCACGCGGTCGGCGAGCGAAAGCGCCTCCTCCTGGTCGTGGGTCACGAGCAGGGCGGTGGCCTCCGCGTCGCGGAGGATCAGCTCAACCTCGCGCCGCAGCCCGCCGCGCAGCGTCGCGTCGAGGCTCGAGAACGGCTCGTCGAGCAGCACCAGCTCGGGCTCCGGGGCCATCGCCCTCGCGAGCGCCACGCGCTGGCGCTCGCCGCCCGAGAGCTCGTGAACGTCGCAGCGCGCCTTGTGCTGGAGGCCCACCAGCTCGAGCGTCCGGCGGGTGAGGGCCTCGCGCTCCTCGCGCGGCCGGCTCGTGAGCCCAAACGCCACGTTGCCCTCCACGCTCAGGTGCGGGAACAGCGCATAGTCCTGGAAGACCATGCCCACGCGCCGCTTCTCCGGCGGGATGGTGCGGCCGGGGCCGGCCACGACCTCGTCCGAGACCACGACACAGCCCGCATCGGGCTGCTCGAATCCGGCGATCACCCGCAGCAGCGTCGTCTTGCCGCAGCCCGACGGCCCGAGCACCGCCATCAGCTCGCCGCGCTCGATCTCGAGGTTCAGTTCCCGAACGGCCTCGATCGCGCCGAACGACTTCGAGAGGCCGCGCACCCGCACGTGGCTCATACCGGCGCCACCTCCCGCTCGTCGACCCAGGCCGGCGCCGCGGGCGACGCCTCCATCTCACTACTCCCGGCGCGCCCGGACAGCCTGATCATCAGCGCGACCGGCAGTAGGCCCACGAGCACGATCAGAAGCGCGGGCAGGGCGGCCGTCCTGAAGAGCGACTCGGTGGTGGCCTGCCAGACCGCGATGGCGAGCGTGTCGCCGCCGAGCGGGCGCAGAAGGAGCGTGGCCGGCAGCTCCTTCATCACCTCGACGAACACGAGCAGTGCGGCGGTGACGAGGCCGGTGCGGAGCAGCGGCACGTGCACGCGCGCGAGCACGTCGAGGCGGTCGGCCCCGAGTCCACGCGCGGCGTCGTCGAGCTGGCGCGGGATGCGCAGCAGGCTGGCCTCGATCGCGCCCCAGGCAAGGGCGAGGAAGCGAACGACGTAGGCGTAGAAGAGTCCGATCACCGTGCCCGTCAGCAGTAGTCCCGTGCCCGCAACTCCGTCGATGCGCTGCTCGAGCCAGCCGAGCGGCACTATCACCGCCACGGCCACAACGGAGCCCGGCAGGCCGTATCCGATCGTAGCGGTGCGCGCCGCGACGGCGGCGCTCCTGGAGGCGCTGGCGCGCACTCCATAGGCGAGCAGCAGAGCCGCGACCGGCACCAGCAGCGCGCTCATCCCGGCGAGCATGACGCTGTTGCGCGTGGAGGTGGCGAACTCGGGGGCGAGCAGGCCATCCCTGATCGACTCCACCGACCATATGCCGAGCTGCGCGAGCGGGGCGCCCACCACCGCCCCGACGAGCGTGAGTGGCACGATCACCGCGCCCACCGCCGCGAGCCCGTGCAGGCGCACCGGCCGCACCACGTCGCCGCGCGCGGCAAGCTGGGCGTGCCGCGCGCGCCCGCGCGCCAGGCGCTCGAGCACCAGAAGCGTGAGCGTGACCGACACGAGCAGCATGGCGAGCTGCATGGCCGCGTCGCGGTCGAACGCGTTGAACCAGACGCGGTAGATCGCATCCGTGAAGGTGCGCACGCCGAGCAGGTTGACCGTGCCGAAGTCGGCCAGCGCCTCCATCAGAGCGAGCGCGACGCCGCCTAGGATCGCCGGGCGCGCGAGCGGAAGGCCCACGCGCAGGATCGCCCGGCGGCGCGAGAGCCCGAGCCCGCGCGCGGCCTCGATCAGCGTGCGCGACTGGCTCAGGAACGCCGCGCGCGCCAGCAGGTAGACGTACGGGTACAGGACCAGCGTGAAGATGCAGACCGCCCCGAGCGTGGAGCGGATGCCGGGCAGGTCGAGCCCGAGCGCGAAGAGCGTGAACACGTAGCCCGGCATCGCGAGCGGCAGCACGAGCGCCCATTCGATCCAGCGCCGGCCCGGGAACTCGAAGAAGGAGACGAGCGCGGCGAGGCTGGTGCCGAGCAGAAACGTGCCCGCCCCCACGCCGAGCAAGCAGGAGGGCCGTGGCCTCGACCGCCTCGGGCAGGAGGCCCGAGAAGCGCGCGAGCGCGCCGGGGGCGACGATGAACGAGAGCGGCAGGCCGACGAGCGGCCCCGCCACGAGCAGCGCGCAGAGGACCGTGCCGATGGCGAAGCCATCGAGGCGTTTGCGCCGTTGGGCAAGCGCCGGGCTCTGCCCGGCGCGCCGCCCTGCCTTTCTCAGTCCCAACCGACCTCGTCCATCAGGTTGAGCGCCTCCGTTAGGTGCGCGCCGGCGCCGTCCACGTCGATCGGGTCCTGCTTGAAGTCGCCGAACTGGGCGATCTCAGGAGACGGCCGCGCTCCCTCCACCACCGGGAACTCGTGGTTGTTCTGGGCGAACACCTCCTGCTGCTTCGGCTCCAGCAGGAACTCGATCAGCTCGCGGGCGGCCTCCTTGTGATCGCTGCCACGCACGACGCCGAGGCCCGAGAGGTTCACGTGCGTGCCGCGCCCCTCTTGGTCGGCCCACTCGAGCGTCACGGGGAAGTCGGGGTCCTCCTCGAGCTCGCGGCCGAGGTAGTAGGAGTTGGTGAGGCCCACGTCGCAGTCGCCGTCCGCGATCGCGTCCAGAACGTCCGTGTCCGAGCCGAGGATGTCCGGGTCGTTCGCCATCCAGCGGCGCAGCATGCGCTCGGTGGCCGCGCGCCCGTCCTTCGCGAGCCTGTCCGCGACGAACGACGTGTTGTACTCGCTCGTCCCCGAGCGCAGGCAGAGGCGGCCCTTCCACTTCGGGTCGCCGAGGCCCTCGTAGGTGGTCACCTCGCCGGCCTTCACACGCTCCGTCGAGCGCATGATCGTCCGGGCGCGCAGCGTGAGGCCGTACCAGGTGCCGTCCGGATCGCTCACGTCGGGGGCGGCGTCGCCGATCTTGACCGGCTCGAGCAGGCCGGCCTCCTTGGCGCGCCAGAGGTTTGCGGCGTCGACCGTGATCAGCACGTCGGCGGGCGTGTTGTCGCCCTCGGTCTTGAGCCGCTCGTAGAGCTCCGAAGCGTCTCCGCCGCGCAGACGCAGGTCGGTGCCCGTCTCCTTGGCGAAGCGCTCGAACGGCTCCTCCTCGCCGTAGTGCGAGCGGGCGGAGTAGACAACCAGCTCGTCCGAGGAAGACCCCGACGTGGCCACGATCACGCCCACGAAGGCGAACAGCACCAGGGTGGCGCCGCCGATGAGGAGAGCGAGCAGCTTGCGACGGGACATGGCCTACGGGTTGGTTGTGGTTCCGGTGGTCTCGGGCGTGGTCTCGCCGGTCGTCTCGGTGCCCGTGCCCGTAGCCTCGGTGCCCGTGCCGCCCTCGAACTGCACCTCACCCGAGCGGTCCTCGCCGCAGGCCGCGACGCCAATTGCAGCGCCGGTTCCGAGGGTGGCCGCGATCACCACTGTGGCCGTCTTTCGCATCATGCGCATTAGGGTAGCCTAACTCCGACCCCGTGAGTCTGGAAAGCCTCCCCGCGCGCTATCCTCAAGCGTGTATGGCAGCCACTGACAAGACCCGTGTCCAGAAGCCCAGCCCAATCAAGGAGAACGAGCAGGGCCAGCTCGTCGCCAAGAAGGGGATCTCCCGCGATGTGATCGCGGAGCTCTCCAAGATCAAGGGCGAGCCGGAGTGGATGCGCGAGAAGCGGATCAAGTCCTACGAGATCTTCGAGCGCAAGCCGATCCCGACCTGGGGCGTCGACCTCTCGGACCTCGACCTGTCCGAGCTGGTGCTCTACTCCCCGCCCGAGGCCGGGCGCTACGACAGCTGGGACGACGTTCCCGACGAGCAGAAGGACACCTTCGAGAAGCTCGGCATCCCGCAGGCCGAGCGCGAGCACCTCGCCGGCGTGGTCGGCGTGTGGCGCCAGGAGCCCTTCTACGAGGGCCTCAAGCAGGAGTACGCGGACCAGGGAATCATCTTCTGCGCCATGGACACGGCGGTCACCGAGCACGAGGACCTCGTGCGTGAGTACTTCATGAACAAGTGCGTGCCGCCGCAGGACAACAAGTTCTCGGCGCTGCACGGCGCGGTCTGGTCAGGCGGCTCGTTCCTCTACGTGCCGAAGGACGTGAAGGTCGACCTTCCGCTCCAGGCCTACTTCCGCATGGAGGGTGCCAACGAGGGCACCTTCGAGCACACGCTGATCATCGCCGACTCGGGCTCCGAGGTGAACTACATCGAGGGCTGCACCGCGCAGACCTACTCGGTCAACTCGATGCACTCCGCGGTCGTCGAGATCTTCGTCAAGGAGGGCGCGAAGGCCCGCTACACGACCGTGCAGAACTGGTCGAAGGACGTGTTCAACCTGAACACGAAGCGGGCGATCGTCGAGGCCAACGGCACCGTCGAGTGGGTGGGCGGCTCCATGGGCGCCAAGAAGGTCATGCTCTACCCCGGCTCGTTCCTGATCGGCGAGGGCGCCCGCGCGGACCATCTCAACGTGGGCGTCGCCTCCGGCGACGTGTGGAAGGACACCGGCGCGAAGGTCGTGCACCTGGCGCCCAACACCACCTCCAACATCCTCGCCAAGTCGATCTCCAAGGACGGTGGGATCATGGGCTACCGCGGCCTCGTCCGCATGGGCCACAACTCGCAGGGCTCGAAGGCCCACGTGCAGTGTGACGGCCTGATGATGGACGACCGCTCGCGCTCGGACACCTGGCCCGACATCCAGATCCAGAACCCGCACGTGACCGTGGCCCACGAGGCCGTGGTCGGCAAGATCTCCGACGAGCAGCTCTTCTACCTCCAGTCGCGCGGCCTCTCCGAGGAGGAGGCGGCCGCGATGATCGTGAACGGCTTCATCGAGCCGGTCACGAAGGAGCTGCCGATGGAGTACGCCGTCGAGCTGAATCGCCTGATCCAGCTCGAAATGGTCGACTCGATCGGCTAGTAAAAACTGCGCACCGAGGGTTGCCCTCACGCGCGGGCGCGCCGTAGCGTTCGCGCATGAGAAAAACTCTCGTAGTGCTACTCGCCGCGTCCGCCGTGCTAGTGCCGGCGGCGACGGCCCAGGCCGCCGAACCGATCCTGTTCGTTCACGGGTGGAACTCGAGCGGCTCTGTCTGGAACACCATGATCAGCCGCTTCCAGGCTGACGGGTTCACCAACCTCAACAACTGGTCGTACAACACGGGGCAGTCGAACAAGACGACCGCCAGCCAGATCGCGACCAAGGTGAGCCAGATCCGCGCCGCCACCGGTGCCGCAAAGGTCGACATCATCACCCACTCCATGGGCGGGCTCTCGTCGCGCTGGTACGTGAAGTTCCTGGGCGGCACGAGCTCCGTCGACGAGTGGGTATCGCTAGGCGGGCCGAATCACGGCACGAACCTCGCGAACCTGTGCTTCTGGCAGACCTCGTGCATCGAGATGCGGGCCGGATCCTCGTTCCTGTCGCAGCTGAACAGCGGCGACGAGACGCCCGGTGACGTCCGCTACGGCACCTGGTGGTCGCCCTGCGACGAGGTGATCAATCCCGACTCGAGCATCCGGCTCACCGGGGCCACTAACACGCAGACCGCGTGCATCTCGCACTCGAGCTACTACAGCAACTCGACGGTCTACGGGCAGGTGCGCAACTTCGTGCGCTGACGCAAGAACGGCGGGGAGCCTCAACCCCGGAGGCTCCCCTGCCGATCCCCTTGGGGATGAGCGTGAACGACCTCGTGCTCGTCCAGGGGATGCGTGACACCAAGCTCGCGCTCAGCCGCTGGAACGAGAACCCCCTTGCCGTGCTCCGCCCCTGGGCCGTGCTCAGCACCCTGATCGCGATCGGGTTGCTGATGGCGGTCTACTTGGTGGCGACGCTCACGCCGCCCGACCCCACGTTCTACGAGATCCCGGGCGTCACGCGCGACGCCACCCTCACCGACTACGGGCATGTGCTGTTCCGCAACTCGCTCGTGCTGGCGCTGCACGCGCTCGCGTGTGTGGCGGGCTTCATGGCGGGCAGCTCGCTGCCGCTGTCGGCGGCGAACCGGACCGGAGTGTCGAGGTGGGTCCACGAGAAGGCCGGGCCGCTTGCGATCGGCTTCGTGGTATGCGCCACGCTCTTCTCGCTGGGCACGCAGGCATTCGTGATCGGCGGCACCGCCGCCTCGCTCGCCACCCAGCTCGGCAGCGGTCCGGGGCAGCTGATGCTGGCGATCGTGCCGCATGCCCTACCTGAGCTGATTGCGCTCTTCCTCCCGCTCGCGGCCTGGATGATCGCGAGCCGGCGGGGCCATTGGCACGAGCTCCTCGCCGCCACGTTCGTCACGGTGGGGCTCGCCGTGCCCGTGCTGCTCGCCGCCGCGGCGGTCGAGACCTGGGTCACGCCGCTGCTGCTGATGGACATCGCGTCCTGAACGCAAACGGGGCGGCCCGAAGGCCGCCCCGTTGGATACGACTTCCGCGCTAGGCGGTCGTTAGCACTTCGTCTGCTTCGTCGCCGTGAACGTTGCGGGCGCCTGCGTGGCGGTCCGCTCCGTCGTGAACGTGGCGCGGGTGGTGCGCTTGCTGCCCTTGCACCCGACCTTGCTGTAGAAGCCGACCGTCTTGCCCTTGACCTTCTTCTTCTTGAGGAAGATCTTGTTGACGGACTCGCGGATCGAGTTGTCGATCCCGGGAGCCGGGTGCTTCAGGTTCTCCGGCACCGTGAAACGGAAGTCCGAACCGGTCACGCCGGCGATCTTCGTCTTCACGAACCTCCCGTTGATCGAGTAGCGACCGTCGATCGGAAGCAGGCAGCCGACCTCGCGCGAGTTGAAGTCCTTCGGCGGCTGCTTGCTCTGGCTATCGAGGTGGATGACCATGCCCTTGCCGGTGTTGTAGAGCTCGAGCGCAAGGTTGCACGGCGAGCTGTGCTCGAGCGACTGGTCGCTGCTTGCACCGGCCGCGTTCCTCACGAGTCCCGAGCCGACCAGCGCCTTCTCGCACTTCGAGGGCACGGGGCCTGGGTCGTTCAGGGAATCGAACGGACACGCGGGCGCGCCCTTCGGGTTGGCCACGATTCCCTCGGCGCCGATCGCGTACTTCTCGATCACGGTTCCGCGCTTCGATGGATCAGACTCGCCAACCTGGAATCCCAGCGTGATCCCTGTGGGGATCGGCTTGGCCGTGGTGCCCTTGCCCTTGGCCGTGGTACCGGCCTTGTGCACCTGGTAGACGTTGGTCGCGACGGCCACGCTGGCCATTGCGAATACTGCTGCGACCGCCAGCGCGGCGATCAAAAGCTTTCGCATTACTCCTCCTAGAGGCTGAGACGGGTACTGGGGGCAGACATCCTCGAACAGCCCACGCGAGCTCCAGCGAGCCAGGGCCGAACGGGGTCGGTCCAGCCTACAACAGGTTTGGGGGCCGAATGTTGCGGCATTCTGTGAGGCGTGCGCCCGCCTAAGGAAGCCGAGATCTACGCGCCGGAGTTCCCGGGCGGCCTCGAATGGCTGAATGTCGCCTTCCTGCGCATGAACACGCTCATGGGCAGAGGGGCGGTCCTGGTCGAGTTCTGGGACTTCGCGCGGATCAACTCGCTGCGCACGCTGCCCTACCTGAAGGAATGGCACGCCCGCTACGCGGACGCCGGCCTGCGGGTGATCGGCGTGCACACGCCGGGCTACTCGTTCGGGCGCGACCGGGACACCGTGGCCCGCGCGGTGGAGCGGCTCGAGATCGAGTACCCCGTGCTGCTCGACCCCGACTTCCAGACATGGCGCGACTACGGCAACAAGGGCTGGCCGGGTCGCTACCTGTTCGACCGCGCCGGGAAACTGGCGCACATCCACTACGGAGAGGGCGAATACAAGGACGCCGAGCTCGCCATCGGCGAATGCCTCGACCTCGATGTGGAGCCGATGGAGCCTGTGCGCCCGGAGGATGCGCCGGGAACGCTGCTCGAGCCGCAGACCGCCGACATAGTGCTGCCGGCCGAGCGCGAGCGCCTGGAGCTGGTGCGCGACTGGACCGACGGCGAGGACTGGATCGCCGCGGCCGACGCGGGCGCGGCGGCCAGCTTCGAGTTCAGCGCCGGCGAGGCGTACGCGGTGCTCTCAGGCGGCGACCTCGAGCCGGGGCTCTACGAGACGGACGGAACCGTCGAGGCGCAGTCACCGGGACTCCGCCTACACGGCGTCCAGTTCACCCCTGTGCCGCCAGCGCGGTCCTGATGTCCTTCGGGAGCATGAAGCGCACGTCCTCCTGGACCACCTCGAACTCCGAGACGTCCGTGGTACCGCGTTCGCGGAAGAAGGACACCAGGCGCTGCACGAGCTCCTCGGGGGCGCTCGCGCCTGACGAGATGCCGACCACGCGCTTGCCCTCGAGCCACTCCTCCCTCACCTGAGTCTCGTTATCGATCAGCTGCGACTCGGCGCCGTGGTCGCGCGCAACCTCCACCAGCCGGTTCGAGTTCGAGGAGTTGCTTGAGCCGATCACGAGCACGAGGTCGCACTCGCGTGCCATCTGGCGAACCGCGAGCTGGCGGTTCGTCGTGGCGTAACAGATGTCGTCGGACTTCGGCCCGGTGATGTTGGGGAAGCGCTCGCGCAGCCGCCGGATGAGGCGATCGGTCTCGTCGACACTGAGAGTGGTCTGGGTCAGGTAGGCAACCCGGTCCGGATCGTCGAGGACGAGATTGTCAACGTCCTCCTCGGTCTCCACGAGCACGAAGTGCTCGGGCGCCTCGCCCATCGTCCCCTCGACCTCCTCATGGCCCTCGTGGCCGATCAGGACGATCGTGTAGCCCTCCGCCGCGAACTTCTTCGCCTCCACGTGGACCTTCGTCACGAGCGGGCAGGTGGCGTCGATGGTCGTGAGGCGGCGTGTCTCGGCGTTCGCGTGCACGGCCGGGGAGACTCCGTGGGCGGAAAAGACGACGGTCTCGCCCTCCGGCACCTCGGTCTCCTCCTCGACGAAGACCGCGCCGCGCTCGCGCAGCTGCTCCACGACGTGCTTGTTGTGCACGATCTCCTTGCGCACGTAGACCGGCGGCCCGTACAGCTCGAGAGCGCGCTCCACCGTCTGGACTGCGCGGTCCACGCCTGCGCAGTAGCCGCGCGGGGCGGCGAGCAGCAGCTTTTCGGGGGCGGAGGCCATTGGTTGGGAGGCTAGCGAGCGCGCCTCACAGGTCCCTGAGGAACTCGTACATCGTCTCCCCCACCGCATCGACGCTGCGCTCGGACACGGCCGACATGTCGTCGCAGCGGCGGTGCCAGCAGGGGAAGTCGAAGTCGATCAGGTCGATCGAGCGCACGCCCTGCCTCCGGAACGGGATGTGGTCGTCGAGCACGCCGCCCTGCATCCCGCCGGGGAACACGGCGCCGGCGCCCACTCGCTTCGCGGCCTCGCGCAATCGCGCCCAGAGACGCACGTCCGAGTAGCTCTCGCGCCTGAGCGTGAGCTTCCTGTCGCCCACGAAGTCGAGCAGGATCATGGCGCGCGCATCGCGGAAGACTGGGGCGGCGACCTTGCTGCCGCGCAGTCCGTAGCGCTCGAACTCGTTGTCCGGGATGCCGCGCGGCGCCTCCTCGCCGTCGAAGAACACGAACTTGATCGAGTGCCGGGGTCGCCTCAGCGTGCGAGCGAGCTGCAGGGCGACCGCGGTCCCCGAGGCGCCGTCGTTCGCCCCCACAAAGCGAGGGATGTCCTTGGTGTCGTAGTGGGCGCCGACCACGATGTAGCCGCGCTCGCGGCCGTGCACGGTCCCGATCACGTTGCGCAGGCCGTCCGGCACCTCCTGGTAGCGCCCGCGCGGGACCACTCGCTTGATGAGCCCGGCGAGCCGGCGCGACTCGGGGGAGCCGGCGGGCCGCGGGCCCATCTCCACCTGCCGGCGCAGGAGCTGGAAGGCCGCCGCACCGTCGAAGCGGTCGACCGTGGCCGCGGGCGCGGCCTTCCCGTCGGCCGGGTCGTCATCGACGAACGGCAGGTTATCGGTGGCCACGAGGGCCACCAGGGTGAGACCGATCGCCACCTGTACCGCGAGCACGATGCCCAACAGCTTCACAGAGCCGATTGTGCCGGGTAGGCTGCCCGTCGTGGGGCAGCAGGGACATAAGGACCGCCTGAGCGCGATCGACGCTTCGTTTTTGCACCAGGAGAAGCAGTCGTCGCACATGCACGTTGGCGCGCTGGCCGTGTTCGAGGGACCGCCGCCCGCACGTGAGGACTTCTGCGGTCACCTGGAGGCGCGTCTCGGGCGCGTGCCGCGCTACCGCCAGAAGCTCGCGTTCCCGCCGCTCGAGACCGGCCGGCCGTTCTGGGTCGACGACCCGACCTTCAACCTCGACTACCACGTGCGCCACACCGCCCTGCCGAAGCCCGGCAGTGACGACCAGCTTCGCCAGCTCGTGGGACGGATCTTCTCGCAGCGGCTCGACCGCTCGAAGCCGCTCTGGGAGATCTGGATCGTGCAGGGGCTCGAGGGCGGCCGGTTCGCGCTGGTCTCGAAGACCCACCATGCGCTCGTGGACGGCGTCTCGGGCGTGGACATCGCAACCGTCCTGTTCGACCTCTCGCCGGTACCGGCCGAGCCCGAGCCCGCCGAGGTCGAGGACCGCTGGATGCCCGCCCCCGAGCCCTCCGACGTCGAGCTGATGGCAGAGGGCGTGGCCAGCCTGGTGCGCACGCCGTTCGGTCTCGCCGGGCGGGCGCTCGGCGCCCTCCAGCATCCCGGCGACACGATCGAGCGCGTACGCGAGGCCGCCGAGGGCCTCGGCGAGGTGGTGTGGGCCGGGATGAACCCCGCGCCCGACGTGCCGCTCAACGTGCCGATCGGCCCGCACCGGCGCGTGCGCTGGCTCCAGAACCGCCTGTCCGACTTCAAGGAGATCAAGAACGCGCTCGGCGGAACCGTGAACGACGCGGTGCTCGCGGTCGTGGCGGGAGCTCTCCGCCGCTGGCTGCGTGATCGCGGGGTGCGCACAGAGGGCACGGAGCTGCGCGCACTCGTGCCCGTGTCAATCCGCTCGGACGACGAGAAGGGCTCACTCGGCAACCGCATCGCCGCAATGCGCGGGCCGCTGCCGGTGTACGTGGACGATCCGGTGGAGCGGCTGCGTGTGGTGCAGCAAGGCATGGGCGAGCTGAAGGAGTCGAAGCAGGCGCTCGGCGCCGAGGTGATCGCCGGCCTCACGGATTTCGCGCCACCCACCCTGCTCGCCCAGGCGTCGCGGCTCAACTTCTCCACGAGGCTCTTCAACCTGATCGTGACGAACGTGCCCGGCCCGCAGTTCCCGCTCTACCTGCTCGGCCGTGAGATGCAGGAGATCGTGCCGATCGCGTTCCTGCCCGAGAACCACGCGCTCGCCATCGCGATCATGAGCTACAACGGCAAGGTCGACTTCGGCCTGCTCGCCGACTACGACGCCATGCCCGACCTCGACGCCTTCGCGGACCACCTCGAGGAGTCGCTCGACGAGCTGCTGGCGGCGGCGCGAAAGGCCGGCAAGGCCAGTGCCCGCTCGAACGGGAGCAAGAAGGACGGAACTCCCGGCACGGCAAGAAAGAAGACACCGGCCTCCTGATGCGCCATCGGCTCGCCGTTCCCCTGGCCCTCGCGGTCGCGGGTCTCCTTGCGCCCGCCGCCCAGGCGGCGCCGCCCAACCCGTTCGGCCATGTGTGTGGGCCCCAGGACGGCGTGGTGTTCTGCCCAACGGCCACCGACGTGGAGCGCGTGCCGAGCTTCGACGGAGTCCCTCTCGACGTGGACGTGACCCTGCCCGCCAGCGGCGACGGCCCGTTCCCGACGATCGTGATGATGCACGGCTACGGCGGCAGCAAGACGTCCTTCGAGGGCCTCCTGTCCGAGGAGCCGAGCTACAACAACATCTTCTACGCCCGGCAGGGCTACGCCGTCGTCAACTACTCGGCGCGCGGGTTCGGCCGCTCGTGCGGCAGGCCCGACTCGCGCACGAGCCCGGCCTGCGACGCCGGCTGGATCCATCTGACCGACCATCGCTACGAGGCGCGCGACACCCAGCACCTGGTCGGCCTCCTGGTCGACCAGGGTGTTGCGAAGGCCGACGCGCTCGGCGTGACCGGCGTCTCCTACGGCGGGATCCAGAGCCTGAACCTGGCGCGGCTGCGCGACCGCATCCGCCTGCCCGACGGCTCCTTCCAGGGCTGGACGAGCCCGAACGGCACACCGCTCAAGATCGCCGCGGCGTACGCGCGCTGGCCCGGCTCGGACCTCACCTACGCCCTCCAGCCAAACGGGCGCTTCCTCGACTTCCGCACCCCGAGGCCGAGCCAGAGCATCCGGCCCGGCGGGGTGATGAAGAAGAGCTACAACGACGTCCTCTACGCCAGCGGGAACGCGACCGGCTTCTACGCGCCGCAGGGCGGCGCGTTCAGCTCCGACATCACGACCTGGAAGGAGCTCGCGGACCGAGGCGAACCGGCCCGCCCCGATGCCCTCGCAGTGGGCACGGAGCTCACGGGCTTCCACAGCTGGGCGGGCCTCACGGGCCCAAGCGCGGCGCTGATCGTGCAGAACGGCTGGACCGATGACCTCTTCCCGGCCCCGGAGGCGCTGCGGGTGTACCGGACATTCCAGGGAGCGCCGGGCGCAGGCATCTCGCTCCAGCTCGCGGATCTCGGTCATCCCCGCGGGGCGAACGATCCGGGCGAGAACACCGCGATGGCGCGACAGGGCGCCGACTTCTTCGCCGCATACCTCAAGGGTCAGGGCAAGGCTCCGGCGCACGGCAGCGTGCTCGCCTACTCGCAGACCTGCCCGCGCGTCGCGCCGGGCGGCGGCCGCTTCAGGGCCGCGAACTGGGAGCGCCTGCACCCCAAAACCGTGACGATGCGCCATCGCGGGCCGCAGAGGATGAACTCACGCGGCGGCAACCCGGCCACGGCAGCGGCGTTCGACCCGCTCGGCGCGCCGTCGTGCAAGACGGTCCGAGCCGAGCGCGCCAAGGGCACCGCCGTGATCCAGCGCCGCTTCGCAAAGCCCTTCACGATGCTCGGGATGCCCATCGTGCAGGCGCAGATCCGAACGAAGGGCCGCGGGGGCCTCATCGCGGCGCGGCTGTGGGACGTGCATCGCGGCAAGCAGATGCTGGTCTCGCGCGGGGTGTACCGGCTTAAGGACAACCAGCGCGGGAAGCTGCTCTTCCAGCTGTTCGGGAATGCCTGGCGGTTTGCTCGCGGACACACCGCGAAGCTCGAGCTGGTCGGGAACGACGCGCCGTACCTGCGCACGAGCAACTTCAAGTTCGCTGTCACGTTCTCGCGTACGCGGGTAGACCTACCGGGCCGGTGACCGAAGAGCGCGCGAAGGTCGGTGAGCTGGAGCTCGCCTACGAGAGGATCGGCGATCCCGCCGATCCGACGCTCCTGCTCGTGATGGGGCTGGGGATGCAGCTGATCCACTGGGACCTGGAGTTCTGCGAGGGCCTCGCGGAGCGCGGCTTCCACGTGATCCGCTTCGACAACCGCGACGCGGGCCTGTCCACGAAGATCGACGCGCCGGTGCCGAACGTGATGAAGGCCATGGCGGGCCTCCCGATCAGGGCGCCCTACCTGCTCGAGGACATGGCGAACGACAGCTTCGGCCTGCTCGACCAGCTCGGGATCGAGCGCGCGCACGTGACCGGCGTGTCGATGGGCGGCATGATCGCCCAGACCATGGCGATCACCCGGCCGGAGCGGGTCCTGTCGCTCGGCTCGATGCTCTCCACCACCGGGGACCGCCGCGTGGGCACGCCAAAGCTCCGCGTGTGGAGCGTGCTCATGCGGCGAGCGCCGCAGAACCGCGACGCCTACATCGACTACTTCGTGCGCGTGTTCCGGATGATCGGTTCGCCGCACTATCCCGTGGACGAGGAGCGCATGCGCGAGCGCGCCGCCGAGACGTACGACCGCTGCCACAACCCGGCCGGCACCGCCCGCCAGCTAGCGGCGATCCTCGCGTCCGGCTCGCGCACCTCCGGGCTGCGGAAGCTGGGCGTTCCGACGGTGGTGGTACACGGGAAGGACGACCCGCTCGTGCCCTTCCGCGCGGGCGCCGCCACGGCCAGGGCCATTCCCGACGCCGAGCTGGTCGCGATCCCCGGGATGGGGCACGACCTGCCGCGCGAGCTGTGGCCGCGCATCACGGATGCGCTGGTGGCGAACTCGGAGCGGGCCATGGCACGCGTCTAAACGCGGTGCTCGGGCGCGAGCTCGCGCGCGAGAGCCAGCGTGGCGTCGTCGAGCCAGGCCTCGACCAGCTCGTAGTCGCGGGCGTACTCCGCGAGCACCGCCTCGCGCACCGCGTCCCAGCTCGTGCCCGGGCTCTCCGCCTCCACTGAGCCGGTGACCTCGGGCGCCCATTCGATCCCGAGCGCGTCGTACACCGGCCGCAGCACGTCGTTGATCCGCCCCTCCCCGCTCACCACGAGGACCACGCCGGTGTGTGACCCGCCGGCCACCACCCGCTGGCCGATCCCGGCGAGCTTCACCGCGCCGCGGGCGTTCACGCTGTAGCGGCCGGGGCAGTACTCGCCCGGCACCTCCCCCACTCGCGCGTCCACGCCGAGCGTCCCGAGGGCGCGCGCCAGCCGGCCGGCCGTGCGCTCGAAGCGCTCGTGGATGCCATTGCGCGGCTCCTCCTCGGGAAGGGCATGGCCGATCTCCATCGTCCCGTCGTGGAAGACCGCGGCGCGCCCGCCGGCCAGCCGAAGCGTGGCGTGGAACCCGTGCGCGCGGGCCGCGCGCGCGGCATCGTCGTAGCCCTCGGCCACCGCGTCGCGCTTGGCGAAGACCACGGTCGTGCCGGGCCGGGCGATGCGAAGCGTCTCCGGAAGCTCGCCGTCCGCCACGCGCAGCATCACCGCGCGCGAGACCGCGGCGTCGAGCGCCGGGTCGTGTTCGAAGGAGTCGTGGAGGACCTGGAGCGACCGCACGCGGCGAACTATGCCGCGAGGTCCCGGGCCCAGTCGAGCGCCGACACCGCCCGGTCCTTGCCGGTGAGCTTCGCGCCGCGCAGGCAGAAGTCGGCGGCGGCAATCAGCTCGTCCACCGACTGGCCGTCATCCGGGTAGATCACCCAGCCGATGCTCGCGGTGAGCGAGACATCCATGTGCTCGAGGCGGCGCAGCGAGGAAAGCGTCCGCGCTGCGAGGGCGTGCATCGCCCGCGGCGAGGCGTCGGGCGCCAGGATCGCGAACTCGTCGCCGCCGAGCCGTGCGACCACGTCGTCCGGGCGCACCGAGCGGCGCAGTCGAGCGGCGGCGTCGCACAGCACGGCGTCGCCGGCCGGATAGCCGTGGGCGGTGTTCACGTCCTTGAAGCCGTCGAGGTCCACGAGGAGCAGCCCGGTGGCTGACTCGAGCTGGAGCTCCGCCTCGAGCCAGTCGACCATCGCGCGCCGGTTGGGCAGCTCGGTGAGCGGGTCGAGCAGCGCCAGCGCCTCGGCCTGCTCGCGCAGGCTCACGAGCAGCTCCTTGCCCTTCATGATCAGGTGGCCGAGCACGAGGTATGCGGGGCAGACCACGATCAGCTCCCCGATGTACCCCTGCTCGACGGCACCGCTGTCGTAGAGCAGCGGCGCGAGAGCGATCGGCACGCAGCTCAGCACGTAGGGGACCGCGTCATGGCGCTGGTAGAAGTACGCCGCGTAGACCACCAGGAAGAACAGGTAGAAGCGCGCCGGCGAGTCCGCGCCGCCGGTGGCGGCCATCACGCCGGTCACGAAGACGATCGAGCCGACCGCGGGCGCGTGCCAGAACCAGGTCCCGTGCTCCTCAGGCCGGGCGAGCGTCACACAGAAGAGGCCCCACGCGATGCAGCCGCCTGCGAGGGCCACCACCCAGCCGAGGTGGGAGTCCTCCACGCCCGGGATGAGCAGCAGGACCAGAGCGCAGACGCCGGCCGTGAGAAAAAGCACACCCGCCAGCCTTCCGGCGAGATTCCGCTCCTCCTCGACGTTGTGGGTCCGAGTCGCCAAGCTTGCTGCCGCCCTCAGTCAGGAAATCGCTGAGGGTTTATCGGCAGTTCAGAAGGGCGTCAGTAGCCGAGCGCGAACTTGGCCTCTTCGCTCATCATGTCCGGCGTCCAGGCGGGCGTGAAGGTCATCTTGGAGTGCACGGCGCTCACGCCGTCGAGCTCGCTCACGAACTCCTCGATCTGCTCCGACACCTGAGGCCCGATCGGGCAGCCGGGGGACGTGAGCGTGAAGTTCACGAACACCTCGCTGTCCTCGATCTCGACGCTGTAGATCAAACCGAGCTCCACGAAGTCGAGCCCGAGCTCCGGGTCGATCACGTTCGTGAGCGCTTCCTGGACGTCGTCCACGGTCAAAGTTGCCATGACACGAGGATAGTAGGGTCAGGCCGTGCCTCTCTGGGCTCTGGCACTCCTCTTTCTGATCGTCCCGCTCGCGGAGCTGTACGTGATCCTGAAGGTGGGCGACACCATCGGGATCTGGTGGACGATCACGCTTCTGGTGGCCGATTCGCTGCTCGGCTCGTGGCTGCTCAGAAGCCAGGGCCGGGCGGTGTGGCGCCGGTTCAACGAGATCCTGGCGCAGGGCAGGGTGCCGCACCGCGAGGTCGTGGACGGCGTGCTCGTGATCTTCGGCGGCGCCTTCCTGATCACGCCCGGATTCCTCACCGACATCGTCGGTTTGTTCCTGCTTATCCCGCCCACGCGCGCGATCGCGCGCCGCATGCTCATGCGACGCATGGGCCAGGGCGTCGTTGCAGCGAGCACGCGCCCGCGCCCCGACTTCGACGTCGAGGGCAGCGCCCACGAGTACGACGACGAGGTCCCGCGGGGACTCGAGCGGTGAGCGCTCCGGCGCTCGCGCTGTCCTTCTTCGACGCCGCCCACGACATCCACGGGACGGCGCGAGCGGGCGTGACGATCCTGTTCGAGGGCCGCACGCCCGAGGCGCTGCCAGAGGGCCCGGCAATCGAGCGCAGCGGCGAGGGCTGGCACGCCGAGCTGCCCGGCAAGCTGGCGCTCGAGCTCGAGCCGGTGGCGGCGGAGGCGGACCTCGGCGACGTGCGGGCGCAGGTCGTGCGGGTGCGCGGCGAGGCGGCCGGCCGCCGCGTGGACGGCATGGGCACGCTCTCGGAGACACGCGTGGCGCCGCGCTGGGAGGAGCTCGACGCTATGCGCAGCATCTCCGCGCTTGTGGACGAGCAGCATGCCCTGCTCGTGCTCGCGCGCCGCCCGCGCGGTGCTGTGGGTCACGGCGACGAGGAGGTCACGGCACGGCTGATCGAGGACGACGCGGTGCTGGAGGTGGAGGACGCGCGTATCTCGACCGTCTACTACGGCGACGGCCGCCAGCGCAGCGCGGGCCTCGAGCTGTGGATCCCCGGCGAGGAGTACCCGCGCCGGGGCTCGGGGCAGGTGATCGCCGGCTCCTCGCTGGACCTCGACGGCCTCCAGGTGCACGCCGCCGTATTCCGCTGGCGCCTGGACGGCCGCGAAGGAATCGGCGCCTACGAGCTGATGCTGCGCAGAGAGCCACCCGCCGCGGCGTGAGAAGCGTCCTGATCAGCGACTTCGGCGGCGTTCTCACGACGCCGCTTCAGGAGGGCTTCCTCGCCTACCAGGAGGAGTCCGGCGTATCGCTGGAGCAGCTCGGCACGGCGATGGGCCGCGCGGCCGAGGAGCACGGTGACCATCCGCTGTTCGTGCTCGAGCGCGGGGAGATCACTGAGGCCGAGTTCCGCGACCGGATCGAGCGGCATCTCGAGGACGGGTTCGACCTCGCGCGGCTGCGCGCCCTCTACTTCGAGCGCCTCGCGCCGAACCAGGACATGATCGAGTACATCGGCGAGCTCCGCGGGCGCGGCCTGCGGGCGGCGCTGCTCACGAACAACGTGCGCGAGTGGGAGCCGCTCTGGCGCGCGAAACTGCCGGAGGTCGACGAGCTCTTCGAGGTGATCGTGGACTCCGCCTTCGTGGGCCTTCGCAAGCCCGACCCGGCGATCTACGCGCTCACGCTCGAGCGACTCGGCGGCGTGAGCCCCGAGGACTGCGTGTTCGTGGACGACCTCGACGTGAACTGCGACGCGGCGCAGGCGCTCGGCATGGCCGCGGTGCGCTTCGTGAGCGCCGAGCAGGCGATCCCGGAGATCGAGTCAGCGCTGCGGAGCTAGGAGCGCCGCCAGCGTGGCGCGCATCGCAGCGCGGGAGCGGTCCTCGCTCAGCCCCTGGTGCGCACGCAGCCCTTCCCACGCCGTCCACGCGGACGCCGCCACGAGCGCGGCCACCAGCACACCTCGCTCCCTCTGCTTGATGGTCTCAAGCTCCGGGCGGAAGACCCGCTCGACCTCCCGCGCCTTCTGCCTGCGTGTGCCCTTGAGCCAGCTGGCCACCACCTCCGACTCCGGCTCGAGCAGCAGGGCGGCGCGACGCACGGGCGTGACCTTCTCGAGCAGTCGCCCCCGCTGGGCCACGAAGGCCGCGATCCGCTCCTCCAGGGGCAGCGACACGTCGATCGGGTCGAGCGTCGGAATGATGCGCTCGTACTGCTGCACCGCCACGGCCTGGTAGAGCGCCTCACGGTCCGCGAAGTGCTGGAAGAGAGAGCGCTCGGAGACCCCGGCGCGCTCGGCGATCCGCTCCGCTGTGGGCTGCAGCTGGCCCTCGTAGAGCAGTGCGAGCAGGGCATCCACGAGCGCCTGACGGGTGCGCTCTGCGCGGACCGTACGGCCGTCTCGCTGCCCCTTGGCCGCCGCATTCATGGGCCTACCCTAGGCTTTTCTTCGCAACGAGCGCGGTCTTTTCAAACGGGGGCTTGACGACCTCGGAGAGCCGTGTTCTACTCCTGCGCAGAGACGCGGACCCAAGCGCAAAGAGCGAAGCCACGAGGACGTGAGGCTCGCCGCGCCGCTCCGGAGACTTCGGTCGAAGGTAGCGCGCTCCTCAAGCGCTAAGTTCGCGTCTCGTTTTTTTTGCCGTGCGCCAGAAGCGCACCGTCTTGCCGGCGTTCATCCGGTAGAGCTGCAGCTTCGAGACCGGCGGCAGCTCGAGGCCGCCCACCATCCGCTGCGGCACCAACACCCAGCCGCCGTCCTCCTCCACGAGGTCGCCGCGTACCTGGAAGTTCCGCTGCCAAGAGAAGTCGGGGGCGTGGTCGTGGACCGTGAAGCACGCGAGCCCGGGCTGCACCGGCACTCCGAGCACTTCGCCGCCCAGCCGGATGCGGCGCGACGAGGGGTCGACCGAAATCGAAACGCGCACGGAGAACGGAAAGCCGTCCGGTGCGACGAGCGACAGCACCCCGTTCGGGTAGCGCGCGCCGAGCTCGTCCATCCGCTCATCCCAGACAGGCGCCGAGCCGGCGGTGGAGGCGTGCGGCGCCGGGGGCTCCTCGTCGTGCCCCGAGCGCACCTCCTCCATGCGCGCGTCGAACAGCATTGGCTCGCGCGTGGGATCGCCGCCGGGCCAGACGTACACGCGCTCCGGGCGGACATGGATGTAGAGGCGCGTGAAATAGAAGCTGAACAGCCGCTGGAGCGGCTTCGGGGGCAGCAGGTCCTTCGAGCCGGGCAGCTTCACCAGCGCCTCACGGGTGTAACGCTTGCGGTTGGCCTCGAGGTCACGCGCGTCCACGTCGGCCGTGCCCTGCACGAGCACCTGAGGCGCGTCATCCATCCCACTCCCGGTGGGGTCCGAGAACAAGAGCGAGACCTTCGGGTTGGCGCGCGCGTCGTTCGCCTTCTTCGGGTAGCCGAGAGCGGTGGTCACGTCGATGCAGGGATCGCCCGGCTCGTAGTAGGGCGTGAGCGGCCAGCAGATCGGCCGGCCGCGCGAGTCCACGGTCGTGAACTCGGTCGTGATGAAGCTGTCGAAGACCTGCTGGACCTCAACCGGCAGCGACGCGGTCACAGCCGGGCAGGTTACTTGGACTTGGCGCTCGAGCGGTCGGGGAAGCGTGCGCGCCCCTGGCTGGGGTCCTCGCGCGCGCCTGCCGAGTAGGCCACCCGATAGAGAGCGGCATCACGCACGTACTGCGCCACGCTGATGCCCTGCGCGCGCGCCTCCTGCTCCAGCTGCTCCCAGAGGTCGTTTGGGAATCGAATCGTGGTCGCGCGCATAGGTGCATCTATAACGGACTGCTGAGGAAGCGCGCCAGCTCGGCGGCCAGGAGCTCCGGGCCGCTGGTGGCGGCGCCGTGCCCGTGTCCCTCGAGGATGCGGACCTCGGCGTTCGGGATCGCCTCGCTGTACGCGTCCGTGGAGCGCCGGGCCCAGTCGGGGCTCTCGCTGCCGAGCAGCATGAGCGTGGGCGTGGAAAGCCGCCCGAGCGCGCCCGGGTCGAGTCTGAACGCAAGCTCGGCACGCAGCTCGCGCGGCAGGATCGGCGACACCTGCTTGCGCCGCTCCCACACCGGCGAGCGAGCGAGCTCGTCGATCTCGTCCTCTCTGTAGCCGGCAACCTTGCGGAAGAACTCGCGCAGCATCAGGTCGCGCTCTCCCTCTCGGATCAGGCGCTCCCAGCGGTCGATCAGCTCGCCGTCCCCCAGCACACCGCCCATCGGCGGCTCGTAGAGCACGAGCCGCGGGAGGCCGTCGAGGAGCTGCGCCGCGCCCGCGGCGATCAGGGCGCCGTAGGAGTGGCCAACGAGCAGGGCGCCCTCGCCGGCGTCGCGCACAACCGCCGCCACGTCATCGAGCTCGCGCTCGACCTCGTAGCCCCGGCCGTCAGTGGAATCGCCCCGCCCGCGACGGTCGATCGCGATCACCGTGAAGCCGCTCTCCAGCTCCGGCCGGACGAGGTCGAAGCTCCAACGGGCCGACCCGGCGCCGTGCACGAGCACCACCGGCGGGCCCTCGCCGCTCACCTCGCACGCGATGCTCACGCCGTCCGGGCTCGTCACATGCCGGAGCACGCGGGCGAGCCTAACCGCTGCATCCCGGCCGAGCCCAGAGGCCGCGACCGGCCTCGCGGGCACGCCGGGCAACACGAACGAAGAGGTCCTCGTACTCCACGTTCGGAGGCACCGTGAGCGGCGTCGCATAGCCGCGCGCCACGAGCAGCCGGTTCAGGAAGCGGCCGTCGCGCAGCCACACGTAGGCGAGCGCGCGGCCATAGCGGTCGCGCTCCTCGACCCCCAGCCGGTAGCGGACCTCGGCCCCGAGCGGCACGGTGCGCTCCACGAACGCCGACGCCTCGCGCCCGAAGCACTCGACCTCGCCATACACCTCGGGGGTATCCATCCCGATCAGGCGCACCTTGCCGATACCGGACAGCCACAGAGTGTCCCCGTCGGTGTGCTTGGTCACGTGTGCCGAGGTCCGTCCCCCGGGCGCCTCCGGGTCAGCGGCCGGCGCGTCGCAGCCGGTGAGCACCACGACGGTGAGGAGCGCGGTTAGTTGTCCGAGCCGAGACGGTCCCAGCAATACAACTCAACTGCCTCCGCGGCGAGCTCCATCAGGCGCTCGTGGGAGAGCCAGGGAAGCACCGTCGTGAGCGCCTGGTCCTCGCTCACGCCCGCCTCGAACGCGTCCTCGCCCTTGAAGCCCGCGGCGATCTTGAGCGCCTCGCGGCGGTGGTCGCCGAGGCGCGAGAACGCCCCCAGCAGGAACTCCTTGTTCGCGATCGGCTGGCCGACCTCGAGCGAGGCGTGCCATGCGGCGAGCATCGACAGGTCGTCGTCGTCGAGCTCCTCGACGGCCTTGGCGTAGTGGACCTGAAGCTCGTCCTCGGGGATCTCGTCGACCCAAGCTCGGACGACCTCGCCGAGAAGCTGGCGACGGGCCTCACGCCCGACGCTCTCCGCTACGACGCGGATCGCTTCCTGGGGCTCGATGAAACACAGTGGCATGGTCGCCACATTAGGACGGGGTCTGGACGGAAGAGTTCGAACCTGCGCCGGGGGCCACGCCCCCGGCTTGGCCAACGGCGCGCGTTGTGAGGGCGGAATCGTGCACACACAGCGCGGCCCGGCCGGGACAGTCCGCACATAGCGCGAAATGCGGCTCGGCGGACGGCTCGAAACGGCCCTCGGCCACTCCGCGAGCGAGCGCGAGCAGCTGCTGCTCCAGCTGCTCCACGTCGCCCGCCTCGTATTGCGCGACGGCGGGCTCGTCGGGGCGCTCCAGGTAGCAGTGGACGACCTCCACGCGCTCGGCACCGGCCTTGAGGGCGGCGAGGGCGTAGACGAGTCGCTGAGTCGAGTAGGACTGCGCCGTGAGGACCTCGGGCTCGAGTTCGCCGAGGGCGTCACTCTTCCAGTCCACCACGAGCGTCCGAGCGCCCTCGTCGGCGTGGACGTCCACCACACCGTTGAAGAGCAGGCTGCGGTTGCCGACGTCGAGCGTGAAGGCGAACGGCAGCTCCGTGCGGACGCGCCGCGCGCCCGCGATGCGCTCCCGCAGCGCCGAGCCAGCGAGCCGCTCGACCATGTCCCGAACGTCCGCGACGTTCGCGGGCAGCGCCTCGATGCCGTGCAGCTCGATGGCCGCGGCCACGTCCGACTCCGACGGCACGACGGGCTGCTCGAAGTCGAGGCGTTCGAGGAGCCCATGGACCACGGTGCCCCGGAGGAGCGCGCTGATGCCGCCCTCGAGGGCGGGCTCGCCGTCGGGAGCGGGCTCGCCGGCGGGCCCCGCCGGCGGCGGCTCGACTCGCCCAAGGCCGAGCGCCCGCTGCAGGTAGAAGCGGTAGCCGCACTTCCGGTAGGCCTCGAGCCCCGAGTAGCTCAGGCGGCTGACCGGAAGGGCGCGGGGAGCGGGCAGCATGCCGAGCTCGAGCCGGGGCTGCTCGTAGCCGGTGGCCTCCTCGGGCGCCGGCGGCGTCGGGGCGCGGTCCGCCGCGGGCAGCACCTCGTCGATCGTCTCGGGAGTGCAGAGCGTCCAGCGAACCGCCACCTCGCGGTCCTCGCGCCGGTCGACGTGGATCCCCTGCGCCCCCTCGACGGGCAGCTCGGCGCAGAAGCCGCGCCAGATCCAGCGCATCGGCTCCTGAAGCTCCGAGGGCTCAGGGCGCTTCGCCAAGTCGGTGGCTCCGCTCAGGACCAGGTGCTGCTGCGCGCGCGTGGCCGCCACGTAGAAGATCCGCCGCTCCTCCTCCTCCGCGGCGATCTTGCCCTCGGCCTTGATGCGCTCGAGCCGGGCGCTGTCCACCGCCCCGCCGCCGAGCCCGGCGAGGCGCAGGCCCACGCTGCCGTCCTCCGAGATCCGCAGCGAGCCGTCGTCGTCGCGGCCGTCCTTTCCGAGATCGGCCAGGCAGACGACCGGGAACTCGAGGCCCTTCGCCCGGTGCACGGTCATCATCCGCACCGCGTCGAGCGCCTCGGCTTCGAGCGGCGCCTCGCCCTCTCGGGTCTGGATCGCGTCCCGCTCCGCGATCGCGTCGATGAACCCGCGCAGGTTGCGCCCCTCGTCCGCCTCGAACTCGCGCGCCATCCGCATCAGCTTGCGCACGTTTGCCATCCGGCGCATGGCGCCGGGCAGCGCCAGCAGGTGCCGGTCGTAGCCGGTCCGCGTGACGGCCCGGTCGATCAGGGTCTCGAGCGACACCTGCCCGGCGATCCTGCGCTCGGCCTCGAAGAGGTCCGCGAAGGCAGCCAGACGGCGCTGATCCCCGGCCGGCAGCTGGTCGAGCAGCTCGGGATCGGGCTCGCCGCCGCCACGCCCGAGCGCGGCGCTGAGCGCCCACCAGGGGTCGCGCTTTAGCCGCCGAGCCCGCAGCCCAATCAGCGCCACGCCGTCGAGCGAGAGCCCGGCGAGTGGCGAGGCCAGCACCGAGTAGACGGCCAGCTCGTCAAGTGGGTTGGCGAGCGCCGCGAGCCAGTGGCGGAGGTCCATCACCTGCTGCTGGCCCCAGTAGCCGCGGCCGCCGACCACGTGCACCGGAATCCCGCGCTCGTCGAGAGCGCGCTCGAAGAAGCCCATCGCCGTCGTTGCGCGGAACAGCATCACCACGTCGCCGTACGACCACGGCCCGTCGCGCGTGAGCTCGTCAACTCGCTTCGCGAGCAGCCGCGCCTCGGCGGCCCGCCAGATCGGGGCAGCGTGCATCGGCTCTCCGAACGGGTCCGGCTCGCGCTCGAGCAGGTCCTCCCAGCAGCGCTTGGACCGCTCCACCACGAGCAGCTCCACGCTGGGCGACGTGCGCGGCTCCGGCTCGCGCGAGCCGGGCGCCTCGCGCAGCGGCTCGAAGCGCTCGCCCCAGGTGCGCTCGAAGGCGAGGTCGACAGCGTCGAGAACCTCCCCGCGGGAGCGAAAGTTGACCGTGATGCTCTCCGCGCAGCCGTCGGCCTCGGCGCGCTCCCAGTGCCTTTGGAACACACTCACGTCGGCGTGCCTGAAGCGGTAGATCGACTGGTTCTCGTCGCCTACCCGGAACAGGTTGTCGCGGGCGAGCAGCTCGAGCAGCTCGTTCTGAAGCTCGTTCGTGTCCTGGAACTCGTCCACGAGCACGTGCTCGAAGCGCGACGAATAGGCCTCGCGCAGGCCCTCGTGCTCGGAGAGGAGGTCGCGTGCGATCAGCTCCAGGTCCTCGAAGTCGAGCGCCGAGCGCTCGCGCTTGAGGCGCTCGTAGCGCTCGCCGTATAGCTCGAGCAGCGCGCGCAGCATGGTGTGGTCCCGGTGCTCGCGCTCGGCCACCTCGAAGGTCCGATGGGCGGCGAAGGCCTCCCGGTACTCGTCGCACGCGTCGGTGGCGAGCGCCTTCGCCTTACCGCCCTTGAGGGCCTCGCGCCCCTCGATGCAGTCGATCGCCTTCGCCACCGTGGCGGAGGGTGCGGCCATTCCCAACTCGGCGAGGGCGTTCCGGGCGGCCGCCTCGAGCCGCTCCGACTCGCCCGCGGGGTGCGGCGGAAGCGTCTCGTCGAGGCGCGGGTGGCGCTCGCCGTGGCTGCGCAGGTGGGAGAACGCCGTGCGCACCATGTCGCGAAGCGGGTCCGGCCTGTACGCGGCCACCATCTCGATCCGCTCGGCGTCCGAACCGTCGCCCATGAACGCCTCGAGGGCGCCGTCGAACGCGTCGGCCGCCAGCCGCTCGGACTCGAGCTCGCCGAGCACCCGGAAGTCCGGGTCGATCCCGGCGCTGAGCGCGTGCGCGCGCAGCACGCGCGAGCAGAACCCGTGGATCGTCGAGATCCATGCGCTCTCGGACGTGCGCGCGTCCTCCCGCCGCCCGAGCTCGAGAAAGCGGCGCCGGACCCGGGTCCTCATCTCCGCCGCGGCCTTCTCGGTGAAGGTGATGGCGAGGATCGACTCCACGTCCACGCCGTCGTCGATCACCGCCCTCACGAAGCGCTCCACGAGCACGGTGGTCTTGCCGGTGCCGGCCCCGGCCCGCACCAGCAGGGAGCCGTCGCGGCGCTCCACGGCGCGCTGCTGCTCTGGGGTCAGCTCGCTCACCGGTCGCTCCGGCAGATGGAGGGGTACTTGCAGCCGCCGTTCCAGTCGCAGCTGTCCGGCCGTGAGCAGATCTCGCCGCTGCGCATGCATACGTCCGTGTCGCGGATGCGCTCCAGCGCCCAGTCGAGCTTTGCGCGGAAGGCCTCGCCGTCCAGCCGGTCGTTGTCGAAGTAGCCGCTGCCGAGCTCCTCCACGTCGGCGGCCACCATCCCGCGCGGGCGCGGATCGTCGCTCGCGAGGGCCACGTACACCCCGCCGGCCGCGCGCAGCCCGAGCAGCCGCTCCACCACCAGCATGTAGAGCGCCGCTTGGAATCGGTTCTCCGGCTCCCAGCTCGCCACCTTGTAGCGGTCGACGCTGCGGCCGGTCTTGTAGTCGATCACGAGGGCCATGTCGTCCTTCACGTCCACGCGGTCGATGCGCCCGCGCAGCCGCAGCCCGCCCTCGATCTCCACCGGCTCGCCGCCATCGCCGAACCCGAACTGGAGCTCCAGCTCCGCCGGTTCGAAGCGGCTGTCCGAGTCGGCCTCCGAGCGCAGGTAGCGCAGCAGGTCGAACTCGAGGCGGCGTGCCGCGGCCCGAACACGAGTCTGCTTCGGGGACAACCTGAAGTCCGAGCGGCGCTCGCGCAGCTCGTCGAGCAGGATGCGCTCGGCCTCGGGGAGGTTGCCGTGCGTCACGCGCCGCTCGCCCGTCTCCTCGCGGAGCCGGCGGTAGGTGTGCTGAAGCACCTCGTGCGCGTACGAGCCGCGGACCATCGCCTCGGGGTCCGGCTCGAGCTCGTCAGGCCTGAGCAGGTCCTCGACCAGCCACTTCACGGGGCAGTCGGCAAAGTGCTCGAGGGCGCCTGCCGAGACGGCCTCGCGCGCGGCTAGGTGCTCGAGCAGCGGCTCAGCCGTGAGCGCGCCCGGCGCGGGCTCGGGGCGGCGCGGGCCGGCGAATGCCTGGGCGCGGTCGAGCTCGGCGGCCGTGGGCGCCTCGTCGGCCGGCCAGGTCACGTGGGAGAGCGAGCGCGTGCGCTCGTCCGCGCCGTCGCCGAGCAACTCCCGCACGTCCTCGACGAAGTACGACTCCGCCTGCGGATTGCCCTCTTCGTCGCTCGAGCGCGAGCTCACGACCAGCAATCGCTCGGCGCGCGAGGCGCAGACGTAGAACAGGTAGCGCTCGCGGTCGAGCCGGTCCTCACGCACCGGCAGGACGAGGCCGCTCGCGGTGGCGATCGCGCGGCGGTCCTCGTCCGAGAGGAACGGCTCGGGCGAGGCGCCGCGCGGGAACTCGCCCTCCTGAAGGCCGCATGCGAACACCACCTCGAAGCGCCGCGCGCGGATCGCCTCGGGCGTGGCCACCTGCACCCGGTCGGGCTGGGGGCGCTCGCCGACGTTCACCTCGAGCTGCTCCAGGACCCTCAGCACCCGGCCCGCGTCGGCGCGCTGGCGCCCGAGGACGGCGCGCAGCTCTCCAAGCGCCTTCTGGGCCTCACGCAGCGCACGCGCCTCGTCGAGCTCCGGTCCGCTCAGGACGGCGGCGCTGCGCTCGTAGGGAGCGGCGAAGAGTCTCACGATGCGTGCCTCCAGCTCGGCCACGAACGCCCCGGTGTCACGGGCGCGAGCGAGCCTGTCGAGCTCCTCGAGCTGCCAATGGTCGCGTTCCCAGAGCGCGCGGGCCTCCTCCGCCCGGTGCGCTCCCTCCTTGCGCACGTCCGCCTCCAGCCGGTCCGCGAAACCGGGCACCTTCAGGAGGCCCGGAGTGCGGAGGTAGGCGAGCAGGTCGTCGGCCGTGCCGGCGGGCGTGGCGCTGCGAATCAGGGCCAGGAGGCCGCGCCCCAGGCCGGTGTGGCCGAAGGGCAGCTTGCGGTCGATCGAGTAGGGGATGCCGTAGGCGCCGAAGACCTGCTCGAGCAGGGACGAGTAGCGCGCAGGGTCGCGGAACACCACCGCCACGTCGCCCGGCTCGACGGCGGCCCCACCTCCCGGGCGCAGGAGCTCGAGGATCCGCGCGGCCGCCAGCTCCACCTCGGCGCGCTCGCCTCCGGCCGAATGGAAGGAGATCGCGCTGCCGGGATCCACCTGCGCGGGCGGGTCGTCCTCGAACAGCAGCCGCTCGATGTGGTGAAGGACGGCCCGTGACTCGGGGGCGTAGTGATCGTCCACCGGTGCGAGCTCGTGCTCCTCCGCACCCAGTCCGAGCAGCTCCTGGTGAAGGGTCGCGACGGTCTTGAACGCGCGTCGCCCCGGCTCGTACGGAAGGGAGACCGTCACGTCGGCGTGCGCCGCGACGCTCTCGAGCGCATCGAGCTGGAGCTTGTCGAAGTCGTCGAAGCCGTACACGAAGAGCGGGGTGTCTCCCCAGGCCATCGGGTTCAGCCGCAGAGCGTCGAGCGCGCGCCAGCCGAACAGCTCCTCGTCGGCGAGTCCGGCCGCCTCGAGGCCCTTCCGGTAGGCCGCGTAGACCGAGGCGACGTCGTCGGCATAGGCGCGCCGCGGACCCTGGGCGGCCCACTGGCGCAGGGCCTTCGTCAGGCGCGGGGGGTCCACCCGAGCCCGCCCCAGCTCGGTCACGAAGCGGGCCGCGGCGCGCGTGAAGCCCGGCTGTGACGCCGATTCCGCGAGCACGCCGAGGTTCGTCCTCCGCACCGCCTCCTCCACGATCAGCTCGCGCTGGAAGTCCGAGGCCACGGGCTGGAGGTAGCCCGCCCGGCTGGCGATCTCCTCGAACAGCCACTTGAAGCGCAGCACCCGCGCTCCGAAGACCGCGCCCCGGTCCGCCAGCTCACGCTGGGCGTGCTCAACGTCCCCGAGGGTGGGCACCACCAGGATGGGCTCGTCGTCGAGCCGTGCGCGGAGCCCGCCCAGCACCTCGCCCGCCTTGGCGGCGTTGGCGGGTCCGGTTACGAGCTTGAGCGGCACACGCAGATAGTCGCTAGTCCACCGGATCGCCTGCCAGCACGCCGCTCGCGGCGGCGGCTTCGAGCGCGCCGACGAAGCGGTCGGCCGGCAGCAGCACCGGCGCCTCCTGCAGCTCCCAGCCCCGGTTGGGGCGCATCACCCAGCGGGCGATCCGCAGGCGATCGTCGTCGAGGCGCTCGATCCGGAGCTCGTCGCGCAGCTCGCCCGATCGCCCTGGACTGGCACCGTGCCGGCCGAGCGCGGGCTCGCCGCTCCAGTCGGCCTCGGGTTCGGAGAGCAGCCCCTGCTCGGCCGCCGAGCGCAGCATCCCGGGCAGGTCCTCGAGACCCAGGACGGGCGCCTCCTTCACGAGCTGGCCGGCGTGCCAGGCCGCGAGGCGCAGGCCGCCGGGAACCTTCTCGAGGCGCACCTCACGGCCGCCCTCGTAAGGACCGGCCGAGGCGAACGGCCCGCGCGATACGCGCGTGGCTCCCGCCGCCTGGACCCGACCCTTGGGGCTCGAGCGGCTGCCGGGACGCGCGTTCGGGCGCGGGCGCCGCTCGCTCTTGCGGTTCGGATCGAGCACCGTGCCCTTGGAGCAGATCGGGCACTCGGAGACGAAGCGGTTGTGGCGGCAGAACTGCGACACGCGAGAACCTCTGAATCTAGCGGCCTGACACCATGCCTTCGATGCGGACCGCCGTCGTATCCGACCTTCACCTCGGCGCCCTCGGCGGGGCGGACGTCGCGCGCGAGGGCGAGGAGCGCGACGCGCTCGTCGATGCGGTCAAGGACGCCGACCGCCTCGTTCTGCTCGGTGACGTGATCGAGTTGCGCGAGCGCCCGCTCGCAGAGTCGCTCGAGGTCGCACGGCCGGTGGTGGAGGCGCTCGGACGGGCGCTCGCCGGGCGCCCGGTGGTGCTCGTGCCGGGCAACCACGACCATGCCTTCGCCGAGCCGTGGCTGGCGGGCCTGCGGCTTGATGCGCAGGCGCTCGCGACGGAGGCGGAGTGGCCGATCCGCCCCGACGACGGCGCCGCGGGCCGGATCGCAGGCTGGATGCCGGACGTGGAGCTCAGCCTGGCCTACCCCGGCCTCCACCTGCGCGACGACGTCTACGCCACCCATGGGCACTACCTCGACCTTCATCTGACGATCCCCCGGCTGGAGTCGATCGCGGCGTCGGCGATGGCGCGTGTCACGGGGCGCGGGAAGGCATCGAGCTCGGCCTCGGACTACGAGGCGATCCTGGGACCGCTTTACGCGTTCTACGCCGCCCTGGCGCAGGGCGCCTCCCCCGCCTCGCTGTCGCGCGGCGGCAGTGTCTCGCGGAACGTCTGGCGGCGGGTGAGCCACAACGGCCGGCCCACCGTCGGAGGCTTCCTGCTCGGCCGCGTGACGATCCCGAGCGCGGTGGCGGCACTGAACGGACTCGGGCTCGGGCCGTTCCGCGCCACCCTCACCGGCGAGGAGCTGCGCCGCGCCGGCCTGCTGGCCATGGCGCGCGTGGCCGAGGTGCTCGCGCCCGGCGCCGAGCACGTGATCTTCGGCCACACCCACCGGCCAGGCCCGCTGCCCGGCGACGAGCCTGCGGAGTGGACCACCCTCTCCGGCACGCGGCTCTGGAACACGGGCAGCTGGCTTTACGAGCGCGCATTCGTCACGAGCACCGGCGAGAGCCCGTACTGGCCCGGGACGGTGCTGACGCTCGAGGAGTCAGGGCCGCCCCAGCTTCGGAACGTGCTCCGGGACCTCGAACTACAGCACTGAAAGCGGCCCCAGCCGAGGCCCGACACGACGCCACTCAATGCTGCCGTTCAGCACGCCTAGGCCGCCGCCGGCACCGTTTCGCGCTCCCGCACGCCGAGCGTGTACGCCGCCACGTCGAACTCGCGCGTGCGTTGCCGGAACGGCCACGTGTAGGTGGGCCACAGCGCCGAGTTGTGGCCGTTGCGGTCGATGTAGTAGCTCGTGCAGCCGCCGCTGACCCAAACGGTCCCCTCGGTCATCCGGTCGAGCTCGGCGTTGTAGGCGCTCTGCGCCTCTTTGCGCACCTCGAGGGTGCGGGCGCCGCGGCGGTGCATGGTGCGGAGCGCATCCAGCACGTAGGCGATCTGCGACTCGATGATGAACACGATCGAGGTGTGGCCGAGGCCGGTGTTCGGCCCGACCAGGAAGAACAGGTTCGGGTAGCCGGCCACGGTCGTGCCCTTGTAGGCCTGCATGCTGCCGGCCCACGTCTCCGTGAGCGTGCGGCCGTCGCGGCCGATGACCCGATCGGCGATCGGTACGTCGGTCACGTGGAAGCCGGTGCCGAAGATGATCGTGTCGACCTCACGCTCGGTGCCGTCCTCGGCCACGACGGAGTGCGGCCGGACCTCGGTCAGACCACCCGTCACGACCTCGACGTTCGGCTTCGCCAGCGCCGGATACCACTCGTTCGTCGGCAGGATGCGCTTGCAGCCGATGCTGTAGTCCGGCGTGAGCTTCCTGCGCAGCTCCGGGTCCTTGATCTGCTTGCGCATGTGCATCATCGGGATGCGCTCGAGCAGCTTCCCGATCGCGCGATGGCGGAACTGGAGCACGAAGGACTCGCGCGCCCAGTAGATCCCCGCGCGCATCGCGAGCTGGGCCGGCGGGAAGAGCCGGTAGATGGCTCGCTCCCAGCGCTTCATCGGCCGGTTGCGGTGCGGGATGACCCACGGCGCCGTGCGCTGGAACACGTGCAGCTTGCCCACGCGCGGCTGGATCTCCGGGACGAACTGGATGGCGGACGCGCCGGTTCCGATCACGGCCACGCGCTCGCCCTCCAGCTGATGGTCGTGATCCCATTGGGCCGAGTGAAAGGTCGTTCCTTCGAAGGTATCGAGGCCCCTGACGTTCGGCATTGACGGGTCACTCAGCGGACCTTGGGCTGCGATGAGGATCTCTGCCGTCATCGCTTCCTTGGACGTCTCGATCCGCCAGAGCTGCTCATCGTCATCCCACTCCGCCGCTTCCAGCTCGGTGTCGAAACTCACGTGAGGCAGGACGCCATGGCGGTTGGCGGTGTCCTTCAGGTAAGCGAGGATCTCCGACTGCGGCGAGAAGGTGCTCGACCAGTTCGGGTTCGGCGCGAACGAGAACGAGTAGAGGTGCGACGGCACGTCGCAGCGGCAGCCGGGATAGGTGTTGTCGCGCCAGGTGCCGCCGATCTCGCTCGCGCGCTCGAGCACCACGAAGTCGTGCTCGCCCTCCTGTTTGAGCCTGATGGCCATGCCGAGCCCCGAGAAGCCGGTGCCGACGATCGCGATCCGAGTGTGGGTCACGTGAACCTCCGTAGTCCTGGCAGGAGCAGCTCGACGGTCCAGTCCGCCAGGCGCTCGACGGGAACTTCCGGGTGGTCCCACATCCAGTGGGCCACACCCTCATAGGCCGAATTGACGGCATGCGCCGCCACCTCCAGCTCACGCGGGTCCACGCTTGCGGGCGCCATCTCCCTCATCAGCTCGAGGATCAGGGCGGCCTGGCGCCGACGGACGCTCACAGCGGCGTCCGAGAAACGACCTTCGTAGAGAAGCTCATACGCGACGCGGTTCTCAGATGCGAAGCGCAGGAAGGCAAGCCCGCCGGCCCGAAGCCGCGCCTCGGGCTCGTCGTGCGCGCGAGCGGCGTCGGCGATCTGCTCCGCGAGCCGCAGCGCGAGACCTTCAAGGCAGGATCTGAAGAGGCCATCTTTGGAGCCGAACAGCTCGTAGATGACCGGCTTCGTGACGCCAGCCCTACGCGCCAACTCATCCATCGAGGCCTTCGCGAATCCGCGCTCCGCAAACAGCTGCTCGCCGAGCTCGACGAGCTGCCGTTCACGCACGGGCCGAGGCACACGACCGTGCCGAAAATCCTCTATCCGAGCGGCAGCCTCCACTTACTCACGGTAGGTTACCGACAGTAACCCAGGCGGTCAAGGGGTAAGTCGAATTCCCTTGCGAACTCGCAAGATAAATCGACTAACCCACGCCAGACGGGTCGAAATCGAGGCCCTTGGTGCTGCTGTTAAGCGGCCGGGGCGGCCGTTTCCGACTCGGCCGCCTCGGCGGCGTCCGCCGCCACGGCGTCCGTATCCTCCGCCGGCTTCGCGGTGCCGGCCTCCGCCTCCGCGCGCTCCTCCTCGGACTCGCCCTTCGGCGGCTCCTTCGCCCACTCCTCGTCGAACTCGACGCGCCACTTGCCCTCGTCGGTCTGCTCGAGCCGAAGCTTGGCGCGGAAAGTGCGCCCGGCGCGCGACCGGAATCCGGTGACAGCCTTTTCGGTGCGTCCTACGCCGGGGTCTTCGCCGCTTTCACGGGAGAGCTTCAGCGACGCGATCAGCTCCTTCGCCACCGACACCGGCAGGCTCTTGCCCGCCTTCTTCTTCCAGATCACGAAGCCACATCCGGGATCCTCGCGCGACCAGCACGAGTACCCCTTGCGGTTCTCGGTGATCTCGCGCCCGCAGATCGGACACGGACCGAGCTTCGCGCGCTCGATCTGGACGCCCTTGAGCTTGTCGAGCTCCTGGACGGTCTCGGTGGTGAACTTCTTGATGTCCTCCATGAACGCCGGACGCGTGTCCTCGGACTGCTCGATCAGGCGCAGCCGGCGCTCCCAGCTTCCGGTGAGCTCCGGCGAGGTGAGCTTGTGCTCGCCGAGCAGCCGGATCACCTGGATGCCCTTCTCCGTGGCCACGAGGGCGCGGCCGTCACGCTCGATGTAGCCCACGTCCACGAGTCGCTCGATGATCGATGCGCGCGTGGCGGGCGTACCGATGCCGGAGTCCTTCATCGCCTCGCGCAGCTCGGCGTCGTCGATCTCCTTGCCCGCGGTCTCCATGGCACCGAGGAGCGACGCGTCTGAGAAGCGCCGCGGCGGCTGGGTCTCCTTGCGCATGAACTCGACCTCGCGCGTCTGGACACCCTCGCCCTGCTCGAGGCGCGGGAGCAACTGATCGCCCCCGGAGTCATCGTCACCACGGTCACCCTCTGAGAGCTCGCCGTAAACGCTCCGCCAGCCGGCCTCGACCAGGCGCCGACCACTCGTGCGGAACACGTTCTCCCGCACCGTCGTCTCCACACGTGTGCGCTCGAAGACCGCCTCGGGATGAAACACGGCGAGGAAACGCTTGGTGACGAGGTCGTAGATCTTGAGCTCGTCAGCGCCCATCTTTGAGAGATCGTGTTCCGAATTCGTCGGAATGATCGCGTGGTGGTCCTGAACCTTCGCGTCATTGACGACGCGCCCCAGAGGCAGGGACTCGAGGTCGAGGACGAAACGGGCAGCGGGCTCGTACTGCTTGTTGTGTGCGACGTGCTCTGCGGTCGGCTTGATCTCCGGGATCATGTCGCCGGTCAGGAAGCGCGAGTTCGTACGCGGGTAGGTGAGCGCCTTGTGCTCCTCGTAGAGGCGCTGCGCGGACCCGAGCGTGCGGCGCGCCGAGAACCCGTAGAGGCTGTTCGCGTGACGCTGGAGGCTCGTGAGGTCGTAGAGGAGCTGCGGCTGCTCGCGCTCCTCCTTCTTCTCGAGCTTCGTGATCTCGCCGGCCTGGCCGGTGACGGCCTCGACGATCGCCTTCGCCTCGTCCTCGCTCGGCAGGCGCTTGCCGCCCAGGTAGCGGCCCGTGTAGCGGCGCTCGCCTGAGGCCTCGAAGCGGCCCTCCACGAGCCAGTACGGCTCGGGTACGAAGTTGCGGATCTCCTCCTCGCGGCGGGCAACCAGGGCGAGCGTCGGAGTCTGCACGCGGCCGAGCGAGACCGCACCGTCGAATGCAGCACGCAGGCGCACCGAGGCGGCGCGCGTGGCGTTCATTCCCACGAGCCAGTCGGCCTCCGAGCGCGAGCGGGCGGCCTCCTCGAGCGACTTCATCTCCTCCCCCGGACGCAGGTGCTGGAAGGCCTCGGAGATCGCACTCTTGGTCATCGAGGACAGCCAGAGGCGCTGGACCGGCTTGTGCACCGGGGCGAGGTCGTAGAGGTAGGCGAAGATCAGCTCGCCCTCGCGGCCGGCGTCGCAGGCGTTCACGATGGTCTCGACCTCGTCGTCCGCCATCAGCCGGTGGATCGCCCGCAGCTGCTTGGCGGAGCGCTCGTCGTTCGGGGTGAGCTTGAACTCGTCCGGCAGGATCGGCAGGTCCGCGAAGCGCCACTTCTTCAGCTTCGGGTCGTACTCGTCCGGGGGCGCGAGGCCCACCAGGTGCCCGACCGCCCAGGTGACGACGTACCCGCCGCCATTGGAGGATCCGTCCTGGGTCTCGAGATGCGTTTTGTCCTTGGACTGCTTGAAGGATCCAGGCAGCGTGGACGCCAGGTCGCGGGCGACCGAGGGCTTCTCAGCGACTACAAGGGTCTTGGCCATCACAGATCACGATAGCCGCCGTAAGTACGGCACCCCAATTCGGTTGGACCCACATGGGCGGCCCGATGCTCGATTTCGCGATGCCATTCCCCATTGCGCAGAGGCGCGGTACGGTGGACGCCATGGCCGCCGTCCAGGACGCCAGTGCGGACGAGGCGCGCCTGGCTGAGCGCGCGATCCGAGGGGATGGGAATGCCTTTGCGGAGCTGTACGGGCGCTACGAGAGGCGCGCGTACAACCTCTGTCTGCGCATCCTCGGCTCCGAGGACGAGGCCGCCGACGCCACCCAGGACGCCTTCGTCAACGTGCTGCGGCGCTTGCCGAAGCTTGAGGGGCGCGAGCTCGCGTTCGGCTCCTACCTCTTCACCTCGGCGCGGCACGCCTGTTACGACCTGATCGAGAAGCGCCGGCGCGCGGAGCCGACCGAGGAGCCGCCGGAGCCGACGAACGGCGAGCCGGGGGACCCGGTGGACGACCCCGAGCGCAACCTCCTGCTCGAGGCGAGCCAGGAGGAGATCCGCCGGGCAAACGCGGAGCTGCCGGAGCGCCAGCGCGAGGTGCTGGCGCTGCGGGAGCTCGAGGAGCTCTCGTACGACGAGATCGCGGAGATCATGGACATGAACCGCAACTCGGTGGCGCAGCTGATCTCGCGCGCCCGGATCAACCTGCGCGATGCGCTCCGCGGCACGGCCCTCGCCACAGTGGCGGCCTCGTCCGAGGACTGCGAGCGCGCCCTCGTGCTGCTCGCGGCTCGGCAGGACCTGGAGGCCGGGGTGGACGCCGACTGGCTCGACCTCCACCTCGTGGACTGCCACACCTGCTGCCTCAGCCGCGACGCCATGGAGGAGGCCGGCCTCTCTTACCGCTCCTGGGCGCCCGTGGCCGCCGCGCCGCTGCTGTTCCGCGAGACGATGGCCCAGGCGGCGGAGGCGGTGGGCGCCGACTGGAGCGACGTTGGCCGCGGCGAGCGCAGCTCGATGCGCCGGCACGTGGTTCGCGATGCAGCGCTGATCGGCGCGCTCACACTGGTCCTGCTGCTCGTGGCCCTGGCCGCGAGGACCCACGACACCGCGCCGGTCACCGACGCGGTCCCCACCGCCGAGGACACGTCGGGGGCGGCGGTCAAGGAGGTCGTCCGCAAGAAGGAGCATCCGGCCCGGAAGGGGCGCCGGCCGAAGGAGAGGCGCGCCTGCTCTGGTGGCGAACGAGAGCGGCGAACTGATCATGCTCTCCGGCGAGGACTCGAGCGGCGCCGGCAGCGGCGGCGGAGTCGAGCCCGACGGGCCGTCCCGGAAGGTCAGGATCGACCGGGACTCAGAGAAGGGAGGCGCCGGGGAGCAGGTCGAGACCGTGCCGCCACCCGTGACCGAGACGACGCCACTTCCCGAGCCGCAGCCACAGCCCGAGCCGCAACCGGAACCGCAGCCAGAGCCAGAGCCCCAGCCCCAGCCCCCGCCCTGCACGACCAAGCCCTGCCAGCCCAACGGTCCGGACTAGTAGGGCAGATTCGGATTGAACGTGCGCCCGCGGTCACGGCCCTGGCAACCCTGCCGAGGGCGAGAGGGCCGGTACGGGAGGCGGACGATGGCCTGGGCCTCGTTGTTGTCCTCGTTCGACTCGAAGATCCCGTTCTCGGGATCGGCGATGTGCACGTAGGCGAAGCAGCCGTCCAGCCCCGTCACGTCGATCCACTGCTCCGGGTAGGCCGGGGGGTAAATGTCGGCCCAGCCCGGCGACGTGCCGAGGGTCACGTGCTGCGCCCGGGATTTGGTGCTGCACGCGGGGTAATGCGCCCTACGGGGTGAGCGCCGCACTTTCGGCCGGGTGTGCGTGAGGTCGCGCAGGCAGTACGCCACCTTGGGCCCGGTGCGTACCTTCCGAATTCGCCTGCCCTCGCCGTCCACGCGCCAGAGCTCGAAGCGGGCGGCGTTGTAGAACTTCCACCAGTAGCGGCTCTGGTGGGCGAACTTGAACTGAAGCAGCGCGCCCGTGGCCACGCCGATGCGGCCGCCGTCGCGCGTGTATATGCGCTGGCGCCCGCGCATGAAGCGCGGACCGATGCGCGTGCCGTAGAGCTCAGCCGGCCCCGCCCCCACGCTGTCGATCACGTTTCCCGCCCGCAGGACCGTGTGCCCCGCCTTCGTGAGGCGGTCCGTGTAGAGACCGTAGGGACGGCGCATCACGAGGTCCGGGCAGCGCAGCTCGTTGGCGCGCGGGCCGATGCACGGGTTCTCGTCCAGCTGGGCAGGCTCGACCGCCGCGGCGGGGCCGACGAGGGCAGTGGAAGCGCAGCAGAGCACGGTCACGAGGGCGGCACGCACCCTCGGAGTTGTAGCGACTACGTTGGAGGGCATGCGTGTACTTGCAATAGACGGGGGCGGCATACGCGGCCTGATCCCGGCGCTCGTGCTCACCGAGTTGGAACGGCGTGCGGAGCGTCGAATCTTCGAGATGTTCGACCTGATCGCCGGCACCTCGACCGGCGGCATCCTGGCATGCGCACTGTGCGCGCCGGACCCGTTGCCGGCGTCCGAGCTCGTCGGGCTCTACGAGGACGAGGGACCGAAGATCTTCGATCGATCGCTCTTCCAGCGCATCAAGAGCGCCGAGGGCCTGCTCGACGAGAAGTACGACGACGGCGCGCTCGACCGCGCTCTCGAGCGCTTCCTGGGCCACAAGCGCCTCAGCGAGGCGCGGCCCGACCTGATCGTGCCCGCCTACGACACCGCGCTCCCGGGCCCGTACTTCTTCAAGACCACGAAGGCGCGGGAGACGCCGGAAACGGACGACTTTCCGCTCTCGGTGGTCGCACGCGCCACGTCGGCCGCCCCCACCTATTTCGAACCGCTCGAGGCCGGTGAGCGGGCGCTCCTGGACGGAGGCGTGTTCGCCGTCAATCCAGCGATGTCCGCCTTCGCCGAGGTCCTCAAGGAGGCCGAGGCCAGGGACGTGGTCCTGCTGTCGCTCGGAACCGGGCAGCGCACCCGCAAGCGCTCCTTTGACGAGATCAAGGACTGGGGTGTCGCGAAGTGGGCGCGGCCGATCCTGGACGTGGTGTTCGACGGCGTCTCCGACGCCGTGGACTACCAGCTCGACCACGTGCTGGGCGGTGAGCGCTACTGGCGCCTGCAGACCGAGCTGACGCTCGCGAGCGACGACCTCGACGACGCCTCGGAGGACAACCTGGCCAGGCTACGCGGGCACGCCGAGGAGCTGATCCGCGAGCAGTCGGCCGTGCTGGATGCCGCAATCGCGCGCCTCTAGCGCGCGCACGGCCCGGTGTCCACGGTTCTCCCCGCCCGCCGCAGGGCGTCGCGGACGAGCGAGTCCGGCACCCCGTAGCCGGTGCGCTGGCGGCGGGTGGACGCGGCGAAGATCGTGGCGAGCACCCGTCCCGAGCGGTCGACCACGGGTCCGCCCGAGTTCCCCGGCCGCACCTTGCCACGGAGCGACGTGATCGATCGCTCCACCGGGCCGCGCCCGTAGGCGTCCTGCGTGACGACCGTCGCCGTGCCGCCGAGCCGCGCAGGCGCCACCGTGTACGCGCCGTTCTCCGGGAAGCCGAGCACCGCGGCCGCCGTGCCCGAATCGGCGTTCACGTTCATCGCCAGCGCCGGCAGGCCGGAGAGCCCGGGCACGCGCAGGATCGAGAGGTCGTTCTGCGAGTCGAACCAGATCGCGTCCGCGTCAAGCCCGGCGCCCTCTCCACCCACCTGAACGCTCGTGTCGTCCTGCCCCGCCACCACGTGGGCGTTCGTCACCACGATTCCCCGGCCGGCCACCCATCCGCTTCCCTGCACGCCCAGGCCGCAGGCGGTCCCCAGCACGCGAACCACGCTGCGGCGGGCCGCCGCCACGTCGGGGTCGCGCGCGATCTTCGGGTCCGGCGCCGGCACGTTCGCGGACGGGCCGCTGATCGACGGGAACGGGTCGAAGCGCGCCAGCGCCTGGAGGATCGGGCCCGAGGGCGGCAGCACCTCGTTCAGCTCCTTGAGGATCGCCGAGCGCTGGATCGGCTCGCGCAGCTCCCGCGCGCCGGGCGTCTGCAGCGCCACCGCTCCGCCGATCCAGACGATGAACAGCCCCAGGCAGGCCACGAGGACCGCGCCCCCCGCGCCGTCGAACCGCCCGATCCGCTCACCCATCCGCCGGCGCAGGTGGAAGCCGAGCACCTCGAACCCGGATGCGAACAACCCGCCGATCAGCACGGCGCCGATCAGAGCCGACAGTGGCGCATACGGCGAGTGCGATCCGTCCTCCAGCACGAGCGGCCCGAGCCGCGAGCCGATGAACGCGCCGGCCGCGAATCCGACCAGCGAGAGCCCGCCCGCTATCAGGCCCTGCCCGTAGCCCCACGCGGCCATCAGGACGGTGAACGCGACGATGATCCAGTCGAGGTTCGTCAAGGCGGATTCAGGCTATTGACCGCGGGTACCATCGAGCGCGGTTCCCCACAGCACGGTCCCCCTCCCGTGAAGAGCATCCCCTCCGAGCGCCGACGGCGCCTCACCCACCGCGCTTTTCCTGCGCTCGCCGGGCTGGCGGCCGTGTCGCTGGTGGCCGGTGGGATCGTCGGATCGAGCACGCGGTCGCCCGGGGAGCGCGTGGCCGGCGACTTCACCGAGGCCTGGGAGCGCGGCGACCTGCGCGCGATGCACGACCTGCTGAGCGAGGAATCGAGCGAACGCTTTCCGATCGAGCGCTTCCGGCGCGCGTACCGCCGCGCGGCCGCCACCGCCACGCTGACCGAACTCGACGCGGGCGACCCCGAGGGGGCCGACGGGGACGAGGTGACCGTGCCCGTGGTGGTCGACACGCGCGTCTTCGGCAGCCTCCGGGGCGACCTGCGCGTCCGGGTGTCGGGCGAGCGAGTGGACTGGGCGCCCCAGCTCGTGTTCCCGGAGCTGCGCGCGGGCGAGCGCCTCGCCCGGGTGAGTGTGCCGGCGGTGCGGGCCACCCTGCGCTCGCACGACGGCAAGGTCCTGGCGCAGGGCCCCGCTGACGCGCGCACCTCGCCGCTCGTGGGGATCGCGGACTCGATCGCCGGGCGCATGGAGCCGCAGGAGACGGTCGACGAGCGCAGGGCGCTGTACGCGCGCGGCTTCCCGGCCGATTGGCCAGTGGGCCAGAGCGGGCTCGAGGAGGCGTTCGAGGAGCGGCTGCGCGGGCGCCCCGGCGGCGAGCTGGTGGCGGGCAACCGCGTCCTCGCGCGTGCAAGGCCGCGCCCCACAAAGGCGATCCGCACGACCATCCAGACCGGCCTTCAGGAGGCCGCCGTGGTGGCGCTCGCAGGGCGGCTCGGCGGCGTCGCGGCGCTCGACGCGCGCAACGGCGAGATCCGCGCCCTCGCCGGCATCGCCTTCTCCGCCCCGCAGCCGCCCGGGTCCACCTTCAAGCTCGTGACCACCGCGGCGGCGCTCGAGCGCGGCCTCGTGAAGCCGTCGACGGAGTTCCCGGTGGAGAGCCACGCGATCATCGACGGGGTCGAGCTGGAGAACGCCAACGGGGAGTTCTGCGGCGGCAGCTTCCGCAACTCTTTCGCGCACTCGTGCAACTCGGTGTTCGCCCCGCTCGGCCTGAAGGTGGGGGCTCCCGCGCTCGTGGAGGTGGCCGAGCGCTTTGGCTGGAACGCGGAGGCCACGATTCCGGGGGAGGTTCCGAGCTCGCTGCCTCCGGCCGCGGAGATCGACACTCCGCTCGAAGTCGCATCCACAGCGATCGGCCAGTTCGAGACGCTCGCCACCCCGCTTCAGATGGCGTCGGTGGCACAGGCGATAGCGATGCGCGGCGTGCGTCACCCGCCGACGCTCAGGGCGGACGAGCGCGCGCGCGGCGAGCGCGTGATCTCGAGGCGCATCGCGCGCACGATTGGCTCGCTGATGGTCGACGTGGTGGACTACGGCACCGGCACCGCGGCGGCGATCCCGGGCGTACGGGTGGCCGGCAAGACCGGCACCGCCGAGCTCGAGGACACGCGCGACCCCGAAACCGGGGAGACGCTCCCGCCGGACCCCACGAACACCGACGCCTGGTTCACGTCGTACGCGCCGGCGAAGCGGCCTCGGATAGTGGTGGCGGTGATGCTCGTCAGGGCGGGCGCCGGAGGCGCGACGGCAGCGCCCGCGGCTCGGGTGGTGCTGGATGCCGCTCTGCCCTAGATGTCGAGTTCGAAGGTGAGGTGCTCGTCGCCCTCACCCTGGACCTCGAGCTCGAGCGGCCGGTACTCGGTGTTCTCGAGCGGGAGCCTGAACAGGAGCATCGAGCCCGAGGTGGGTCCGAGCTGAGCGACGCTGCCCGCCTCGGGGAAGCACTCGTTGGGCTCGAGCTCCCCCGCGTGGTAGGCGAAAGCGTTGTCCTCGGGGAGCTCCTCCGGCTCGAACTCGTTGTCCTGGGCGTCCTTGATCTTGAAGTCGCTCGCGGTCTCGTGCGTGTCTTCCGAGCGGTTGCACACCTGGATGAACACGCCGTAGAGCGTCTCGCCCGGCTCGGCCTCGGGCCCGTCGAAGTAGGCCTTGTCCGGCGTGACCTTGGTGTTGAGCTGGCGCGTGATGAAGACGTTGTAGTCCACGCCGTCGAGCTCGATGGCGAGCCCCTCGCGGGCCGGCTCGTCGACTCCCTGCTCTACGTCGCTCTCCCCGCACGCGGCCAGACCGGCCGCGAGGGCGGCGAGGCAGAGCAGCATCAGGAGGCGGCGCGGCATGCGGGCGGGCATATTAGCTCTGGCCCTCAGGGCTCCGACGGGCGGGCCGGGTCCATGCCGGGCGGCGCGCCGAACCTGGCCGCTTTCTCGGGTTCGAAGCCGGCGATCGTCGCGCGCTTCGGCGGCTCCTTCTGCGGCTCCTCGAAGATCATCCTGAGGCGGTCGAGCGACCTGCGCGTCTTGCGCCGGATCCACCCGGCTGCGCCGAGCTGGCGGAAGCGATCCACCATCGTGGCCGGCTCGCTGTAGGTGGTCAGCTCCACGCGCGTGACGCCCGCCGACTCGCGGGTGAAGTCGTAGACCGCCACGGAGCGGTTGCGGCCGCGGCGACCAACGCGGATCTCCTCGATGATCCGCCGCGGGCGGTCGGCCTCGGTGATCGTGAGCTCGGCGTACTCGTTCGACATCGGAGCGTCGAGCCGGAAGCGAGCGGCGGCGCCAACCCCCACCGGCTGCACGCGCGCGAGCCGGTAGTCGTCCATGAAGTGGTCGGTGAAGGCGGGCCGGCCGGCGAGGTCGCAGACGAAGTCGAACACGTCCTCGCGGGGCGCCGAGATGATGGCCGAGACGGTGACCTCGCGCATGAGCGCGCCATCGTACCGGCCAGCAGGGGCGGCCAGATCGGCGCGCTAGGCGGCGCGGGGGACCACGGCGAGCCGGCGCTCGCTCGCGTGCACGCGCTCGCTGCGCACCGCACGCCGCCGGTCCTCGGGGAGGCTTGCGAAGCAGAGGTCGCAGAGCACGCGCCCGCCGTCCAGTTCGTGCATTCGCTCCCCCGCGAGCGGAGTGCGGCGGCAGTCGCCGCACGAGGCGTCCGCGTGAGCGAGGGTTCCGATGCTGCTGCGGACGAGCATGGCGGCGAGATCAGGCATGGAAATTTGTTCGGATTCCGGCGCAGAAGTCCTGCAATCGCGAAAAAAGCCCGCTCTTAGCGATTTTTTGACTTGGCGAGTTTATATCCCTCGATACCATCCGTGACCCCCACCCCCTGAGGAGAGAAGCGAAATGGAAGCCTTCAACGCCGGCACGCTCGCTGGTGCCGGGTCCTTTCGGTGTGACTCCTGCGGTTTCGGTATCGCGCTGCAAGAACGTGATCAGATCCCCTCGTGTCCCGAGTGCGGGAACGAGAGCTTCCGTCGCTCGTCGCTGTTTGGCGACTCGGTGCGGCAGCCCATGCGCCACGAGGTCGAGGGCGCGCCGGACTGGCTCGACGAGGCGCGCGACGCCCTCGTCCTCGACGGTGACTACCTCGCCTTCGAGGACGACGAGCGCGTGCGCGTATTCCCGCTCCAGGACGGCTGGACCCGGATTGGCCGGAGCCTGTCGGCGCATGTTCGCTTCGACGACCCGACGGTGTCCCGCCGTCACGCGCTGCTCTATCGCGACGACAGCGGGGCGCGCGTCCTCGACGACCGCAGCCTGAACGGCGTGTTCCGCAACGGCGACCGCGTCGAGCTCGCTGAGCTCGAGGACGGCGACGAGATCTCGATCGGCCGCTTCAGCCTGTTCTTCGTGAGCCTCGTCGGGCAGGCCGACGGGGCGGCGACGACGGCTAGGGCCGGCTGAGCTCGGCCAGGCCTTCCTCGCGGGAGGTCACGGGGCGGTAGCCGAGCTCGCGCTCGGCGCGGGAGATGTCGATCGTGCACTCCTGTGACGACACCCAAACCGCGAAGCGAGTGAGCGGTGGCGAGCCCGGGCGCCTGAGCAGCCGCCAGATCCGCTCTGCGGACGCCGCCGCCAGCTTGGCCACGCGGGGCGGCACCGACTTGTCCGGGATCGAGACACCCTGGGTGCCGAGCATGCTCGTCAGGAACTCGCGGAACACCACCGGCTCGCCGTCGGTCACGAAGTAGACGCCCCCGGCGGGCGCCTTGGTGGCGGCGAGCCACAGGCCCTCCACGGTGTTGTCGATGTGGGTGGTTGCGCTGAGCTGCCGGCCGCCGCCGACCCACCGGAAGCGGCCCGAGCGCACCAGCTCGATTATCTGGGGCAGCAGCGACGTATCGCCGCGGCCCCACACGAAGCGCGGCCGCACCACCACCGTCTCGAGTCCGTCCCCGTTCGCGGCTCGGACGAGCTGCTCGGCCTTCGCCTTCGACGACGAGTAGAGCGCCGCCGAGTCGGGACGCAGCGGCGCGCTCTCGTCGACGTTGATCAGCGGCTGCCCGACCATCAGAGCCGCCTCGGTGCCCACGTGCACGAGCCGCCTCACCCCCGCCTCGCGACACGCGTCGATCACGTTCTGGGTGCCGCGGACGTTCAGCCGCTCGAAGTCCGCGGGGTCGCCCCAGTCCTCGACCTTCGCCGCCGCGTGGAAGGCGACCTCGCAACCTTCGATCCGTAGATCGTCGAGGTCGCCCATCGCCGGCTCCGCGCCGAGCTCGCGCACGCGCTCCGCCGCGCGCTCAGAGCGTGCGAGCGCGCGCACGTCCCAGCCCTCAGAGCGGAGGCGCTCTAGGAGAGCGCCTCCGATGAAGCCCGATCCTCCTGTTACGAACGCCTGCGTCAGCGGTTCGGGAGGTCCTCGCCGCACATCCTGGGGGTGCTGCACGGGCTGTTCGAGACCTTGGCCACCTTCGCGTTCCCCTTGCTGTCCCGCGTGATCCGCACGCTCGTCCACGCCGTGTTGTTGGTCGTGTTCGTCTCCAGGAAGGTCCCGTCGGGGTTCGCAATCGACACGAGGTAGTAGACGCCCGGCTTCGCGCCGGTGAACTCGAGCTCCTGGCCCTCGAGCTGGTGGTGGTACTGGTCCCCCCAGCCGGCCGAAATGCCCTGCAGCGCGTCCGGGTTGCAGTCCCAGTACTTGCGCTCACCCGTCGGCGAGTTGCCCTCGAGCTTGATCCAGTCGATCAGGCAGAACGTCGTCTTGATCGACTGATTCGCGTAGATCGCGCCGTAGTTGCCGCCCGTTCCGCTGTCCCTCGCGACCCGTAGCTCGAACAGCGCCACGTCCGTGATGTGCCAGTGGTTGTGGGCGGGGTGGAAGACGAACTCGCTGACCGGCTGGGTGGACACCACGTTGCCGTTGGCGTCGAGCAGATCCTGCCAGCCGGTGGTGATCCCACTGGTGATGTTGCTCTCCGGATGCAGGCGGAGGTCGCCCGCGCCGGTGTTGGCGATCAGGTTCGCGAAGCGCAGATATTCGTGCTGCTGGTTGTTCTGCACCGTGAACTTGTGCGGGACCGCCGTCTGAAGGTCTGGATAGAGCGCGGGGCCCGCCGGTGGCGTCCCTCCGCCGATCGCGGTGGTGGATAGCCACAGGACCGGTACGAAGACGGCTGCCAGGGCGAGTGCGAGTCGGCCACGAGTAATCATCTGCCGACCCTAACCGGGTTGGGCGGCTTGCGCTAGCGCTCGTCGCGCGGACCGGTCCAGAAGGCGTCGCCGACCGTGACCGTGCGTGCGATCTCCGCCTGGTGGCGGAGCGAATGCGGGTCGCCGTCCTCGTAGGCGAACATCGCCTCGGCCGAGACCCGCCGTACCTCACCGGACCCGCCGAGGTACTGGTCCACCACGCGAGCGCAGCGGCGGCCCTCTGCGATGGCGGTCACCACGAGCGACTGGCCGGTGCGGGCATCGCCGCACGCGAACACGCCCTCGACCTTGGTGCCGTAGACGGGTGCTTTCACGTTGCCGCGGCGGTCGAGGTCGAGGCCGAGGTCGGACACCGCGCCCTCGTGCTCGGGGTGGTCGAAGCCGATCGCGATCAGGACGAGATCGGCGCGCTCCTCGAAGTCACTGCCCGGGATCGTGTGCAGGTCGCGGGAGGAGCTGCCCTCCACGCGCCGGCCGATCACGCCGGTCACGCGCCCGTCCACACCGCGCAGGGCTGTGACCTGTGTGCCGAAGCGGCGGTCGCCGCCCTCGTCGAGCGCGTAGGTCGTGGTGGTGCGCTTGGGCGGCAGCGGCCATGGTGTGCCGGGCGGACGGCCGCTCTCCGGAAGCTGCGGGTAGACGTCCAGCAGGAGCACGTCCTCGGCGCCCTCGCGCAGGGCGTTCGAGATGCAGTCCATGCCGGTGTCGCCGCCGCCGACCACCACCACCCGCTTGCCCTCCGCGCCGATGACGCTGCCCGGCGGGGTCTGGCGGAACGGGCGCCCCTCGGCCGCCGCCACCGCGCGGTTGCGCTGGTAGAGGTAGTCCATGGCGTTGTGCACGCCGGCCAGCTCGCGGCCGGGCACGTCGAGGTTGCGGTGCACCCGCGAGCCGATCGCCACCACCACGGCGTCGTGGTCGCGGCGCAGCTCGTCGGCGCTCACGTCGCGGCCCACGTCCACGTCGTAGCGGAACTGGATCCCCTCCTCCTCGAGCAGGTTCACGCGCCTGTCGATGATCCACTTCTCGAGCTTGGCGTCCGGAACGCCGAAGCGCAGCAGCCCGCCGGGGCCCTCGTCGCGTTCATAGACCGTGACGCTGTGGCCGAGCTTGTTCAGCTCCGCGGCCACGCCGAGGCCGGCGGGCCCCGAGCCGATCACGGCGACGGTGCGATCGGTCCGGACGTCCGGCGGATCCGGGGCGATCCAGCCCTCCTCGAACCCGCGCGTGACGATCGCCAGCTCGATCTGCTCGATCGTGACCGCGTCATCGTTGATGTCGAGCACGCACGCGGACTCACACGGCGCGGGGCAGATCAGTCCCGTGAACTCGGGGAAGTTGTTGGTGGCGTGGAGCTTCGTGAGCGCGTCGCGCCAGTGGTCCCGGTAGACGAGGTCGTTCCAGTCGGGGATCAGGTTGCCGAGCGGGCAGCCCTCGTGGCAGAACGGGACGCCGCAGTCCATGCAGCGGGCGCCCTGGTCGCGCAGCGTGCGGTCGTCCGGGAGGGAGAAGTACTGGCGGTAGTCACCGATCCGCTCGGCGGGATCGCGCTTGTCGAAACCCACCCGCTCGAGGCGGAGGAAGGCGCCCAGCTCGCCCATCGTTAGATCTTGCCTCCCGCGGCGTAGCCCGGCGTGGCGGCGGGGCCGGCGGCGGCCGCTGCCACCTCTGCCTCGCCCTCGGCGGCGAGCTGCTCGGCGAGCGCGCGCTTGTAGTCGTGCGGCATCACCTTGACCACCTTGTTGAGCGTGGTCTGCCAATCGTCGAGCAGGCGCGCGGCCACCTGCGAGCCGGTGCGCTCGCGGTGCTCGTCCACCCAGCCGCGCAGCTCCTCGCTCTCGTCCGGGGTGATGGCGTCGAAGCCCACCAGCTCGGTGTTGCAGCGCTCGCGGAAGCCGCCGTCGGCGTCGTGGACGTACGCGATGCCCCCGCTCATGCCGGCGGCGAAGTTGAGCCCGGTCGGGCCGAGCACCACCACGCGGCCGCCGGTCATGTACTCGCAGCCGTGGTCCCCCACGCCCTCTACCACGGTGATGGCGCCGGAGTTGCGAACCGCGAAGCGCTCGCCCGCGAGGCCGCGGAAGAACGCACGGCCCGATGTGGCGCCGTAGAGGACGGTGTTGCCCACGATCACGTTGTGCTCGGCCGCGAAGGTCGCGTCCGCCGGCGGGCGCACCACGATCGTGCCTCCGGAGAGGCCCTTGCCGCAGTAGTCGTTGGCGTCGCCGTCGAGCACGAGCTCCACGCCGCGAGCGAGCCAGGCGCCGAAGCTCTGGCCGGCCGAGCCGGTGAGCTGCACGTGCACGCTGCCATCCGGCAGGCCGTCCTCCCCATGGACGCGCGCGATCTCGCCCGAGAGCAGGCCGCCAACCGCGCGGTTCTTGTTCTCGATCCGGCGGTCCAGGCGCACCTGCTGCCCCTGCTCGATCGCCGGGCGGCAGAGCTGGAGGAGGTCCACGTCGATCGAGTCGTAGAGCACGGGATCCGGACGACGCACGCAATACCGGGGTGTATCCGGCTCGACGTTCTCGGGCACGGACAGCAGGGAGCTCAGGTCGATCTCCTGTGCCTTCCAGTGCTGGACCGCGTCCTCGGTGCTGAGCAGCTCCGTCTGCCCGATCAGCTCCAGGAAGTTGCGCACGCCGAGCCGGGCCATGATCCGGCGCGCCTCCTCGGCGACCATGAACAGGTAGTTCACGACGTGCTCGGGCTCGCCCTCGAAGCGCGCCCGCAGCTCCGGGTCCTGCGTGGCCACGCCCACCGGGCAGGTGTTGAGGTGGCAGACGCGCATCATCACGCAGCCGAGCGCGATCAGGGGTGCGGTCGAAAAGCCGAACTCGTCCGCGCCGAGGATGGCGGCGACGACCACGTCGCGGCCCGTGCGCATCTGGCCGTCGGCCTCGAGCAGGATGCGCGAGCGCAGGTCGTTGCGGAGCAGGGTCTGCTGCGTCTCGGCGAGGCCGATCTCCCACGGGATGCCCGCGTGCTGGATCGATGCCTGCGGGGAGGCGCCCGTGCCGCCGTCGTGCCCGGCGATCACCACGTGGTCCGCGTTCGCCTTCGCCACCCCGGCCGCCACCGTGCCCACGCCCACCTCGGCCACGAGCTTCACGGATACCCGCGCGCGCGGATTGGCGCAGCGCAGGTCGTAGATCAGCTGCTTGAGGTCCTCGATCGAGTAGATGTCGTGGTGAGGCGGCGGTGAGATCAGGCCCACGCCCGGCGTGGAGTGGCGCAGGCGCGCGATGTAGCGGTCGACCTTGTGGCCGGGCAGCTGGCCGCCCTCGCCGGGCTTGGCGCCCTGCGCGACCTTGATCTGGAGCTCGTCGGCGTTCACGAGGTAGTGCACGGTCACGCCGAAGCGGCCCGAGGCCACCTGCTTGATCGACGAGCGGCGATCGTCTCCGAAGCGCGCTGGGTCCTCCCCGCCCTCGCCGGTGTTCGACCTGCCGCCGAGGCGGTTCATCCCGGTGGCGAGCGTCTCGTGCGCCTCCGGTGAGAGCGCGCCGAGCGACATCCCGCCGGACTTGAAGCGCTTCACGATCTCGGAAGCGGGCTCGACCTCGTCGAGCGGCACCGGCTCCGGCGCCTCCCTGAAGCGGAGCAGTCCGCGCAGCGACGACTTCGGGACGGCCACCTCGTTTACGTACGTGGCGAAGCGCTCGTAGGCGTCGGCGCCTCCCTCCTCGCGGGCGGCCTGCTGGAGCGTCGCGATCGTCTCGGGGTTCCAGCCGTGAAACTCGCCGTCGCGGCGCCATGCGTAGATCCCGCCGGGCGGCAGGAGCTCCGAGCTTGCCGCCGGGTAGGCGCGCGCGTGGCGGTCGAGGCACTCCCAGGCGAGGACGTTCATCCCAACGCCGCCGACCCTCGAGGGCGTACCGGTGAAGTGTCGATCGACTAGCGGCTCCTCGAGTCCGACCGCCTCGAAGATCTGGGCGCCGGTGTAGGAGCGAATCGTTGAGATCCCCATCTTGGAGAGGATCTTCAGAAGGCCCTTGCCGACCGCCTTGATCGTGCGGCTCACCGCATCGTCCGGGCTCATGCCCTCCGGCAGGCGCCCCTCGCGATGGAGCGCGTACAGCGACTCGAACATCACGTACGGGTTCACCGCCGAGGCCCCGTAGCCGATCAGGCAGGCCACGTGGTGGATCTCCTTGGCCTGGCCGGTTTCGACCACGAGGCCGATCTGGAGGCGGGTGCCCTCGCGGACGAGGTGGTGGTGCACCGCCGACGTGGCGAGCAGCGCCGGCATCGACACGCGCTCGGCGCCAAGGTTTCTGTCGGACAGCACGATGATGTTCACGCCGCGGCTGACGAGCTCGGACGCCTCCGCGCACATCTCCTCGAGGCGGTCCTCCATCCCCTGCGCGCCCGCCGAGGCCGGCCAGGTCATGTCGATCGTGCGCGCCTCGAAGACGGTGTGGTCCACCTGGCGCAGCTTCTCCAGCTCGGTGCTGCGCAGGAGCGGCTGGGGCATCACGAGCTGGTGGCAGTGATCGGGCGTCTCTCCGAGCAGGTTGATCTCGGGGCCGATCACGGCCTCGAGGCTCATCACGATCGACTCGCGGATCGGGTCGATCGCCGGGTTCGTGACCTGGGCGAAGAGCTGCTTGAAGTAGGAGAACAGCGGCGGGCGCATGTCGGAGAGGACGGCCAGCGCGGTGTCGTTGCCCATGGAGCCGGTGGGCTCGGTGGCGTCGCGCGCCATCGGCACGAGCGTCACGCGCAGGTCCTCCTCGCTCCAGCCGAAGGCGAGCTGCTTGGCGCGCAGCGGCTCCACGCGCGGCACGCGCGGGGTCTTCTCGGGCAGGTCCTCGATGCGCACCACGCGCTCCTCGAGCCAGCGGCCGTAGGGGCGGCGCTGCGCCAGCTCGAGCTTGATCTCGGCGTCGGGCACCACGCGCTCGCGGTCGAGATCGACGAGGAAGAGCTTGCCGGGAAGGAGCCGGCCCTTCGAGGCGATCTCGTCGGCGGGCACCTCGAGCACGCCGGCCTCCGAGGCGAACACCACCCAGCCGTCCGTCGTCACGAGCCAGCGGCCGGGGCGCAGTCCGTTGCGGTCGAGCGTCGCGCCGATCACGCGGCCGTCGCTGAAGGCCACCGCGGCGGGGCCGTCCCACGGCTCCACGAGCGAAGAGTGGTACGCGTAGAAGTCGCGCACCTCCTGCGGCAGCTCGGGGCGGCCGCGGTGGGCCTCGGGGATCAGCATCGAGATCGCGTGCTCGGGCGAGCGGCCGCCGAGCACGAGCAGCTCCATCAGGCCGTCGAGCGAGGCCGAGTCGGAGATGTCGTCGCGAAGCAGCGGGTGGATCTTCTCGATGTCGTCGCCGAACTCCGGCGAGACGAGCTGGAGCTCGCGGGCGCGCATCCAGTTGCGGTTGCCGCGCAGCGTGTTGATCTCGCCGTTGTGGGCGAGCATCCGGTACGGGTGGGCAAGCTCCCAGCTCGGGAAGGTGTTCGTGGAGAAGCGGGAGTGCACGAGGGCGAGGCGGCTCACCACGCGCTCGTCACGAAGGTCGGGGAAGTAGCGCGGGAGCTGCGGGGCCGTGAGCATCCCCTTGAGCACCATGGTGCGGCTGGAGAAGCTCGGGATGGCGAGGTCGTCGAGGTCCGCGTGCTCCACGCCGCGCCGGATCACGTAGAGCTTGCGCTCGAAGGCGTCCTGGTCGGCGAGGTCGTCGGCCGCGCCCACGAATAGCTGCGCGATCCGTGGGGCCACCGCGCGCGAAGCCGCACCGCACGCGCCCTCGTTCACCGGAACCTCTCGCCAGCCGAGCACACGCTGCCCCTCGGCCTCCACGCGGTCCTCCATCAGCCGCATCGCCTCGGCTGGGTTACCGGATGGCATGAAACAGAGGGCCACGCCGTAGCGGCCCTGGTCGGGAAGATCGAAGCCGGCCTCGGCGCGCAGGAAGGCGTCGGGGAGCTGGAACAGGATGCCCGCGCCGTCCCCGGTGTCGGGGTCGGCGCCCTCAGCTCCGCGGTGCTCGAGGCGCTCGAGCGCGTGCAGCGCCCGGGCCACGACCTCGTGCGTCGCGGGCGCGCGCAGCCGTGCTACGAATGCGACGCCGCAGGCGTCGTGCTCGTAGCTCGGGTCGTACAGGCCACGCGATGCCTGCAGTGTGTTACCTCCCTGTCTGCGTGGCCTGCTCGGCTCAGGCGCACGACGCGGAAACGAACGCGAAACTATAGAGCTATGGCGATGCTTCCAACGGCACAAACGATCACCGTGCTGTCCCAAAAGGGCGGGACCGGTAAGACCACCACCGTCCGCACCCTGGCGGACACCTTCAGGCGCCTGGGACTCGACGTCCTCGTGGCGGATTTGGACCCGCAGGGAAACCTTTCCGACTACTACGACGTGCCGGCCGACGCGTCCCCCACCGTCGCCGAGGTGCTCACCGGAACCGCCAAGGCCGCGGACGCGATCCACGACGGCGTGCTGCCCGCGAACCTCGGCCTGGCCGAGGCGGAGCTGGTGCTGGCGGGCAAGATGGGTCGCGAGCTGACGCTGAAGCGGGCGCTGCGTGACCTGCGCCGCCGCTACGACCTGATCCTGATCGACTGCCCGCCGGCGCTCGGGCTGCTCACAGTGAACTCGCTCGTGGCCGCGGACCATGCGCTCATCTCGACCGAGGCCGAGTACTTCTCGTTGCAGGGGGTCGAGCAGGCGCTCGAGGTGATCGAGCTGGCAAAGGACTCGCTGCATCCGGATCTGGACTGGCTCGGCGTGGTCCTGAACATCGCCGACATGAGGCTGGTGCACGCGCGCGAGGCGCAGGTGCAGCTGAAGGAGCGCTTCGGAGAGAAGGTGTTCGACACGGTGGTGCGGCGCAGCGTGCGCTACGCGGAGTCGGCCGAGCGCGGCGTGTCGATCCTCGACTACGCGCCCGACCTCGGCGCGGACTACGTGGCGCTGGCCGGCGAGATCCTCGATCGCCTGGACGGCTTCGAGGAGGCGAGCGAGCGGCTCGGGACGTTGACGCCGGCCTGAGCGAGGTCGCTGAGCACCGCTTCCTCATCCTCCAGCGCCTGGCTCGTGAGGCGCATCGTTCTGAATCCCACTCTCCAGAGTCGCCGGTCACGCAATCGATCGGCATTGAAAGTAGACCGCGTTGTGTGCGCGGCAAGTCCGTCGAGCTCGACGATCAGGCCGGCTCGCGTCCATACGAAGTCGGCCTCATAGCCCTCGATCCAGACACCGGTCTGCGGCGGCTCGACGCCGTGGCGCTCGATCAGGTCAAGGAACCGGTCCTCCAGCTCTGACCGCGTCCGATCGCCTGATGCTCCAACCGCTGCCATGAGCTTGGCGCCTCGTCGGCCCGGATTGTTTTGAACTACAGCATTGATGGCTGTCAGGTCGAATTGGTTTGTGTACTCCGCCTCCGTGATCACTCTCGTCAATGCCTGTTGTTCGAGTACGTCGGCGAGATCGAGCAGGGTTCGCGCGAGTGTGGTCACGGGGATGCCCTGCCGCACCGTCACGTCCTCCGGCCGAAGCCTGCTCGATCTGTGGATGCGCAACCCCGCCCGCTTTCGTCCATTCTGCGACGGGACGATCACGTCGATGTACGCCGAACTGCTCTGACGAAGATCCCACAGCGCGGCGGCACTTCGATGAGATAGAGCCGCGCCGGGCCCACAGGCCATCACCGCCGCCAACCAGCGCCCTTCCCGCATGAGCCGATCGTGGCCAACGGCATACACACCTTGGTACAGCCGCCGGAGCCTGCCCGTCTGTACCCATTGCGCAATCCCGCGATCGCCGAGCCCGACATCGCGCAGCTGTGCCCGCGTAACCACGCCCCATTGCCGCTGGGCAAGCCGTCCCAAGAGGGGTAAGTCGAATTTCCTTTCCATTTCGCAAGGAAAATCGACTAGCCCGCAAAACTCGCCCCCCTTCAGCGCTGCCGTGACCGCCCATAGCGCCGCAGCGGTTAGGCTCGCCGCCCACGATGTCCGAGCTGCTCTTCAAGCCGGCCAGCGAGCTGGCCACGCTCATCCACACCAGTCAGATCAGCTCGTCCGAGCTGGTCGCCGCGGCGCTGGAGCGGATCGAGGCGCTTCAGCCGACGATCAATGCCTTCACCCACATCGATGCAGAGGGCGCCATGGCCACGGCGGAGTCGATCAGCGCCGACGATCCGCGGCCGTTCGCGGGCGTGCCGATCGCGGTCAAGGACACCGCCCCGGTGGCGGGGATGCCCTACACGATGGGCTCCGATGTCTTCGGTGATTTCGTCCCAGGGCACGACGCCTTTCTCGTTCGCCGAATTCGCGACGCCGGCTTCGTGATCGTCGGCAAGACGAGCATGCCGGAGTTCGGGATCCTGCCCGTGTCGGAGTCGCGCCGCTTCGGCCCGGTCCGGAACCCGTGGGACACCGACCGGACCCCGGGCGGCTCGAGCGGCGGCGCGGCAGCGGCGGTGGCGTCCGGGATGCTCCCGCTCGCCCACGGAAGCGACGGCGGAGGCTCGATCCGGATCCCGGCCTCGTGCTGCGGCCTCGTCGGGCTGAAGCCCACGCGCGGGCGCATCTCGCGCGGCCCGGACCAGGGCGACGACTTCCTGGTCCAGGACGGAACACTCACCCGCACCGTTGCCGAAACGGCCGCGATGCTCGACATCCTGGCCGGATACGAGGTCGGCGACGCCACCTGGGCACCACCCCCTTCAGAGCCATTCGCTGCCGCGGCCAAGAGGGATCCCGGAAAGCTCCGCATCGGGTACACCACAACGGCGGCGATCGAGGCCGACCTCGACCCGCTCTGCGAGCAAGCCGTTCGCGATGCCGCGCAGCTGCTCGGCGAGCTCGGGCACGAGGTCGAGGAGGTGGCGGCGCCCTGGGGAGCGGAGGACGACCTGCTCCACGTCTTCACGATGGTCTTCGGCACGCCGATCGCCATGGGCATGTTCTTCGGCGGCCTGGTCACCGGGCGCGAGCCGACCGAGGAGCTCGTGGAGCCGCTCTCGTGGACGATCTGGAACGGCATCCGCGAACGCAGCGCGCTCGACTATCTGCTCGCGCGCACTCAGCTCACCGGGATCTCGCGCCGCATCATCGCCTTCTGGGAGAGCTACGACGTGGTGCTGACGCCGGGCCTCGCCGAGCGCCCCGTCCGGATCGGCGAGATCGACGCCTGCAGCGACGATCCGTGGGAGGACTTCCGCCGCTCCGGGCGCTTCACCCCGTATACCGCGCTCTTCAACGTCACCGGCCAGCCCGCCATCTCGGTGCCGCTCTTCCATGGCGACGACGGGCTGCCCACCTCAATCCAGCTCGCGGGGCGTCCCGCCGACGAGGGCACGCTGCTGTCACTCGCCGCGCAGCTCGAGGCAGCCCGGCCCTGGGCCGACCGCCGGCCCGAGCTCGCCACCGCCTAGCAACCGGCGCATATCCAGGTGGCGTGTGGGACTCTGCGGCCCATGCGGAACGCGCGACTGGGAGGGTGCGCGGCGGCGCTGATCGCGGCCGCACTGGCGGCGGCAACGGGCGTTTCATACGCCGAACCGAGCGGCCACACGACCGAGGAGCAGACGCTCGGATCCGGCCCGCCCATCGCGTCCGGATCGAAATTCGAGCAGGTCGCGGAGGGCCCGGGGCAGGCGCGGGTAGTGCGGACCCTGCCGAATACGTCGGCGCTCGGCGGCCGCAACGATCGCCGTCACTCGCTCGCCTACTTCGCACAGCTGACCGACTTCCAGCTCGTCGACGAGGAGTCGCCCGCGCGGGTCGAGTTCGCCGACAAGGGCGCGGGCAGCGCGTTCCGCCCGCAGGAGGCGTTCCACCCCTGGGCGATCGACTACAGCTTCCGCCAGCTCAACCAGTTCACGGGCGCGAGCCCGCTCACCCAGGCCGGAGGGGCACGCGCGCCCATGGACCTCGCGGTACTGACGGGCGACCACGCCGACAACCAGCAGCACAACGAGGCCGTCTGGGTCCGCCAACTGATCGAGGGCGGCACGCCGCTCACCCCGAACAGCGGGATCAAGAGCGACTACTCCGAATGCCGGCCTGAGAATCAGGCAGAGCTTCTCGCGCGCGAGACGGCCGGGGAGATCCCGGACGAGCCGACCTACATGGGCGTTCAGGACTACGACGACCTCGGCTTCCAGGCGCCGGACTACTACGACCCCGACGAGCCGTTCGGCGAGGACTACGGCACGTTTCCGATCTGGCCGGGCCTGATGGACCGGGCCCAATCGCTCACGTTCACGCCGGTCGGCCTGCGCCGGGGCGCCACGCCGGTCCCGACCTTCATCGCCAACGGAAACCACGACGGCCTGGTTCAGGGCAACGAGGACGCCGTGGGCCCGTTCGAGGACATCGCGACCGGCTGCTTCAAGCTCGCCCAGAGCACGTCCACGCTCCCGATCCGGCCCGAGCCGGACCCCAACCAGCTGTTCTCGCCGGGCATCGGCTTCGCCGTCCGCCCTGACGGGCCGGGTCGGCACTTCCTCGACCGGGTGCAGCTGAAGCGCGTGTATTCGTCCGGCAGCCAGGCGGACGGGCACGGCTTCGGCTACGTCGATCCCGCAGAGCTCGCGGCCTCAGGGTTCTCAGCCACCTACTGGGCGCGCGATCTCAAGCCGGGAGTCCGCTTCATCTCGATCGACACCGTGTCCGAGGGCGGGGTTGTCCAGGAGTCCTCGGACGGCAACATCGACGACCCGCAGTTCCGTTGGCTCGAGCGGGAGCTCGACCAGGCCAAGGCCCAGGGCAAGCTCGTAATCGCGTTCGCTCACCACCCGATTCGCAGCCTCACGGCGGATCCGCCCGACGAGGCCGCTCAGCCTTGCAGCGGCACGTACGACGCCAACGGCCAGTACAGCAACCCGAACGAGTACGGGCACGACGCGAATCCCGGCTGCGACCTCGATCCGCGCTCCTCGTCGCCCATCCACCAGGGCGATGACCTGCGGGCCCTCTTCGACAGCCACCCGAACGTGATCGCCTACGTGACCGGCCACACGCACGAGAACAAGGTCCTGGCGTGCGGCAGCGAGGACGAGTGCCCGGCTGGTGCGAACTGGTGGGAGATCAACACGTCCGCGATCTCTGACTGGCCAGAGCAGAGCCGCCTGATCGAGCTGATGAACAACGGCGACGGCACGCTGTCGATCTTCGGCACGCTCACGAACACGGCCGCCCCGCTGGCGGTGCCGACGTCCGGGACGGCAGCGTCAGGCTTCGGCAACGACGAGCTCGCTTCGATCAGCCGCGCGGTGACCATGAACGATCCGCAGCTCGGGGACGGCACCGCGGAGGGGGCAGCCAAGGATCAGAACGTGGAGCTGCTCGTGGACGACCCGCGGACATCGACGCTGCGCGGGACCCCCGGCAACGACGTGATCCGCGGCACGCCCGGCAGGGACGTGATCCTGTGCGGGGCGGGCGACGACGTCGTGATCGCCGGCGACGGCAACGACCTGATCCGCTGCGGGCCCGGCAACGACACCATCAGGTCGGGACGCGGCAGGGACCGCGTGAGCGGCGGGTCGGGCCGAGACAAGGTGTTCGGAGGCCCCGGGCACGACCGGCTGTTCGGGCGCAGCGGCGCGGACCGCCTCCTCGGGCAGGCGGGCAATGACCTGCTCGCGGGCGGCGGCGCCGCCGACCGGATGTCTGGCGGCAACGGGCGCGACCGCATGTTCGGCGGCGCCGCGCGCGACCGTCTGGCGGGCCAGCGTGGCAACGACCTGCTCGTCGGCGGCCCGAGCCGGGACCGGCTCTTCGGCGGGCCGGGGCGCGACCGCCGGCGTCAGTAGGGCTCAGAGCGCCGCGACCAGCTCGCGATCGCGGTCGTACGTGAGGAGCTGCAGAGCCTCGTCGAGCGGCACCCAGCGCAGCTCGTCGGTTTCGTCGTTTGCCACAAAGGGGCCGTCGTCGTCGACCTCCATGAGCCAGTAGCGGACGATCTTCGGCCGGCCATTCACGTCGTAGGTCGTGGCCGGCAGCTCTCGGACCAGCCGGGCTCGCAGGCCCGTCTCCTCCTCGACCTCGCGCAGCGCCGCCTGCTCGAAGGACTCGCCGCGGTCGAGCTTCCCCTTCGGGAGGGTCCAGTCGTCGTAGCGCGGCCGGTGGACGAGCGCGACCTGCCCGTCGCGGACCACCACCCCGCCCGCTGCCTCGATGCGATCGCTCACGGCTCGTCACGCTAACGGGGGGCGAATCTCGGCGCCGCCGCGCTTCTGCGTGCATGACTAGAGCACTCGCGGCGGGCCTTGCCTGCCTGCTTCTGATGGCCTTTCCGGCGCAGGCCGGCACGGTCCCCACCACGCTGCCCTTCGTCCAGGGATGGGCCGACAACGGCCAGATCAGCGTGGACGACGACTGGTCGGGGGTGACCGGCATCGTCGGCTACCGCGGCGACGGCCTGGCTGGCGAGCCCGGTAGCGATCCGCGCGGCGTGACCGCGGACGGCTCGGGCACGCCGGTGGACGTGACCGCGAACCTGACGGACCCACGCGCGGTCGGGCTGGCCGCCGGGGTGGCGGAGTTCGAGCTGCCCGACCCTGTGGTGGCGATCCAGGGCTCCGCCACGGCAGGCGCCCCTCATCTGGTGCTGTCGCTCGACGCGCGGGGGCGCGCCGGCGTGACCGTGCGGCTCGTGGTCCGCGACATCGATGCAACGGCGCACGACGCCGTCGAGCCGGTGGCGCTCCAGTACCGCGTGGGCGCCGCGGGGCCATTCGCGTCGCTGCCGGGCGGGTACGTGTCCGACGCCACCACCGGGCCCGGAGAGGCCACGCGGGTCTCGCGGGTCAGCGTGAACCTGCCGGCGGCGGCCGACGGGCAGCCGCTCGTTCAGGTGCGCGTGATCACGACGAACGCCGCCGGGCAGGACGAGTGGGTCGGGATCGACGACATCGAGGTGTCGGCGGCGAGCGTGGGTGGCTGCTCCGAAGAGCCGGCGCCGGGCCCAATCCCCGACCCGCCGGCGCCGGCGCCCGGCCCAGAGCCAGCACCGAAGCCAGGTCCAGCGCCGAAGCCGCTTCCCGCGCCGAGGCCACCGAGGTACATGCCGCCGGAGCTCACCGGTCTGGAGCTCGCACCGGCGACCTTCATGCCCGCGAAGCGGGGCCCGGCGATCCTGCACCGTGGGCGCGCCGGAACGGGGCTCCGCTTCCGGCTGTCGCGCCCGGCGCTGGTGCGATTCAAAGTTGTCCAGACCGGCGGCGCGGCGCAGGACTTCGCGCCGAGGCCGTGGCAGGGCAAATTCGCACCGAAGCCACGGCGCGCGCGGGTCGCGGCGAGGATCGGTGGCGGGCGCTTCAGCGCGCGTGGCCGCCGCGGGCTCAACCGGCTGCGCTTCAGCGGCCGCGTCCGCGGGCGGCCACTCGCGGAGGGCGAGTACGTCCTCGAGGCGGTGGCCGTGAGCCGCGCCGGGCGCAAGTCCCCGCCGCTCGCCGTTCGATTCCGGATCGGCGGCGAGGACTAGCCGGCGGCGGCGCCTGTGCCGGCTGTGCTTGGGCGCAGGGTCAGAGCTCGCGCACGTCCGCGCCGCCGGGCGAGAACGTTGCGCGGCGGACGTCGCAGTCGGGCGCCTCCGTCTTCAGGCGCTCCACGAGGCCGCCTGTCTGCTGCCAGTGGCACCAGAACAGCACCGTTGGGCCCGCGCCCGAGATCGTCGCGCCCACCGCGCCCAGCTCCTCGGCCCGCTCGACCAGCTCCATCGAGCGCGGGTAGAGCGAGCGTCGCCGCGGCTGGTGCACGAGGTCGTGGAGCCCGCGGCCGATCAGGCTGAAGTCGTCCTTGGCGAGGCCGAGCACGAGGAGTGCCGAGTGGCCCGCGTTGTGGACCGCCTCCGCGAGCGGGACCTCGGCAGGCATCGCGGCGCGTGCCTCGGCGGTCGGCACCTCGTGGTCCGGGATCGCGAGCACGCCCTCGAGTCCGGCGGGTGGATCGAAGCGCACCGGCACCTCGCCCGGCCCGGGGCAGATCACGAACCCGCCGTGGAGCGCGGCGGCCACGTTATCTGGGTGACCCTCAAGCTCGACGGCGAGGTCGAAGAGCGGCGCGTCGAGCTCGAACATGTGGTCGGCGGCGGCGAGGCCGGCCACGATCGCGGCCGCGCTGGAGCCGAGGCCGGCGGAGGCCGGGATCTCGGAGCGGATCTGGAACGTCACGCCGTCGGCGGAGTGGAGGCGCTCGAACGCCCGCACGCAGAGGTTGCTGCGGTCGGTCGGGAGGCCGGGATCGTCCGCATGCACGAAGAACTCTCCGGTCTCCTCCACCTCCAGCTCCAGATGAAGTGAGAGCGCGGCTGCAAGCACGTCGTAGCCGGGGCCGAGATTCGCCGAGGACGCGGGCACGCGGACAAGCCGGCGGCGCCTCATCCCAGTACCGCGCGCTCGACGCTCTCGATGTCCGGCTCGCACGGGACCACGCTGGCGGCGCGGTTCATCGCGGTCTGAGGATCCTTGAGCCCGTGGCCGGTGAGCACGCACACCACACGGCCCTCAGCGCCGAACTTGAGCAGCCCGGCCACTGACGCCGCCGACGCCGGCTCGCAGAACACGCCCTCGCTCGCGCCAAGCAGCGAGTACGCGTCGAGGATCTCGGCGTCCGACACCGCCCGCACCTCGCCGCGCGACGCTGTGAACGCGTTCATCGCGTCCTCCCAGCGCGCCGGGTTCCCGATCCTGATCGCCGACGCCACCGTCTCCGGGTTCTCCACCCGCGCGCCGAGCACCAGCGGCGCGGCGCCCTCGGCCTGGTAGCCGTGCATCTTCGGGGCCGCCCCGTACTCCTGGAAGCCCTTCCACCACGAGGTCACGTTGCCGGCGTTGCCCACGGGGATGCAGAGCACGTCGGGCGGCTCATCGAGCTGGTCGCAGACCTCGAACGCACCGGTCTTCTGACCCTCGATCCGGAAGTCGTTCACCGAGTTCACGAGCGCGATCGGGTGACGGTCCGCGAGCTCGCGAACGAGCGCCAACGCCTCGTCGAAGTTGCCGCGCAGCGCGATCACGCGCGCGCCGTGCATGAGCGCCTGGGCGAGCTTGCCCGTGGCGATCTTGCCCTCGGGCACTATCACCGCTCCGCGCAGCCCCGCGCGGGCCGCGTACGCCGCCGCGCTGGCGGCGGTGTTGCCCGTGGACGCGCAGATCACCGCCTCGGCGCCCTCGCGAATGGCCGCGCTCACCGCCACGGTCATGCCGCGGTCCTTGAACGAGCCGGTGGGGTTGGCGCCCTCGAGCTTCAGGTACACCTCGGCACCGGTGAGCGAGGAGAGCTGGGGCGCGGGGATCAGCGGCGTGTCCCCCTCGCCCATCGTTACGAGCGGTTCGACCGGCAGGCGCTCCCGGTAGCGCCAGAGGCTCAGAACGTCTCCTCGATGACGCGGATCACCCGCGGCGCCTCGCGTACGAAGTCGAGCCGCGAGAGCAGGTCCACCGCCGCGCGGAACTTGGACTCGAGCACTGGGTGCATCACCATCACGAGCCGCGCCTCCTCGCCGAGGCCCTTCTGCACCACCGACTTCACCGACACGTCCTGCATGCCGAGGATCTCGGCCACCTGCGCGAGCACGCCGGGCCGGTCCGCCACCTCCAGGTGGAGGTAGAACGAGAACTCCGTGTCGGTGATGAGCGGCACGTCCACCGCGGGCGGCACGAGCGACGGCGGCGGGATCATCGCCGAGACCACGTCGCCGAGCACGGCGCTCGCGGTCTGGATGCCGCCCGCGCCCGGGCCGGACAGGGTGATCTCGGTGATCGCAGGCGACTCGATCGTCACCGCGTTGAAGGCGCCGTTCACGGAGGCGAGCGGGTGGTCGGCATACAGGAACGCGGGGTATACGTGCACGGCCACGCCGCTGCCGATCCGCTCCGCCGACCCGATCAGCTTCAGCGACAGGCCCAGCTCCTTCGCATACGCGATGTCGTCGGCGGTGAGCCGCTCGATGCCCTCGTAGCTCACCTGGTCGAGCCGCACCGCCACGTTGAACGCCAGCCGGGCGAGGATCGCCATCTTCGCGGCGGCGTCCTTGCCGGTCACGTCCTCGGTCGGGTCGGCCTCCGCATAGCCCAGCCGCTGCGCGTCGGCGAGCGCGTCGTCGTAGGTCGCACCGGTGCGCGCCATCTCGCTGAGGATGTAGTTGGTCGTGCCGTTCACGATCCCGTGGACGCGCTCGATGTGAGCTGCGGCCAGCGACTCCGCCATCACTCGGATCGCGGGCACCACGCCCGCCACGGCGCCCTCGAAGCGCACCTGCACGCCACCGCGCCGGGCGGCATCGAAGACCTCCTCGCCGTGCTGCGAGAGCAGCTGCTTGTTGGCGGTCACCACGTGACGGCCCGCGTCGAGGGCGCGCAGCACGTAGTCGCGCGTGGGGTCGACGCCGCCCATCAGCTCGACGATCAGGTCGCTGCGCTCGACGATGTCGTCGAAGTCGCCGCTGCTGCGGGTGAGCACGCCGGAGATCTCGGGCCGCCGGCCCACCTCGGCCTCGATCGCGTCCGCGCGCTCCTCGAGCAGCCCGGCAAAGGCCGACCCGACGGTGCCGTGGCCCAGCACCCCGATTCGAAATGGTTCAGCGGTCACGCAGGGTGAGATCTTCGTAGGTCTCGCGGCGTACCACCACGCGGGCCTCGCCGTCCCTGCAGAAGATCACCGGGGGACGGCGCACGGCGTTGTAGTTGTTCGCCATCGCGTACGCATACGCGCCGGTGGCCGGAATCACCAGGATGTCGCCCACGCGCGGGTCGTTCAGCGCCACGTCGCGCACCAGCACGTCGCCCGATTCGCAGTGCATTCCGGCGATCGTGCAGACCTCGGTGCCACCGAAGCGGTCCGCGATCTCGGCCTCGTAGCGCGCGCCATAGAGCATCGGACGCAGGTTGTCGGACATGCCGCCGTCCACCGACACGTACGTGCGCACGTCAGGGATCCGCTTCACCGTACCCACCGTGTAGACCGTGACCCCCGCGTTGCCGACCAGCGCCCGGCCGGGCTCGCAGAGCACGGTCACGCCGTCGGGCACGTGCCGAAGGAGGGCCTCCACGTACTCCTCGATCGAGGGCGGGCTGTCCTCCGCGGTATAGGCGATCCCGAGTCCGCCGCCCAGGTTCAGGAGTGGGTACTCGCCCATCGCGGTGAGCAGTTCGCCGAGCTTCTCGAACACGTCCACGTCGAGGATCTGCGAGCCGATGTGTGCGTGCAGGCCGCGCAGGTCGAGCCCCGCCGCGGCGCACGCCTCCACGGCCTGCGGAACCTCGGCCATCGGAAAGCCGAACTTCGAGTCCACCTGCCCGGTCTGGATGTAGGAGTGCGTGCTCGGCTCGATGCCCGGCGTCACGCGCAGCATCACCCGCTGCGAGCGGCCGCGCAGGCGCGCGATCTCGTCGAAGGAGTCGACCACGATGTGGCCGATGCCGCTCTCGATCGCGTAGTCGAGCTCGGCGGGCGACTTGTTGTTGCCGTGCATGTAGAGCCGCTGTGGATCCATTCCCGCCGCGAGCGCGAGGTGAAGCTCGCCGCCCGACGCCACGTCGGCGGACAGCCCCTCCTCGGCGAACAGGCGGAAGGCCGCGGTGCAGGGGAACGCCTTGCTCGCGTAGATCACCTCGAAGCGCTCGCTGCGCGCGCGGAAGGCCTCGACGAAGGTGCGCGCGCGGGCGCGCATGTCGTCCTCCGCGTAGACGTACGCCGGCGTTCCGAACTCGGCGGCCAGCTCCACCACGTCGCAACCGCCCACCTCGAGCCGTCCGCGCTCGTTCAGGCGGGAGCCAAGGGGGTAGACATGCGAGACCGCGAGCGCCGACATCGTCGACCCGCGATTATGAAGGAGCGATGCGCCACCCCACGCCCACGCCGCCCGAGCTCGACGTGCACGACGGCCTGGCGTACGCGCTGTTCCTGCCGGAGGGAGAGCCGGACGTGGGCGTGGTGATCATGCACGGCGGCGGCTCGGCAAAGGAGAGCCACTTCGACTTCGCTCGCGGCTGCCGCGCGGACGGGATCGCGGCGCTCGCCTACGACGCGCGCGGCCACGGGAGGTCCGAGGGCAGCTTCGGGCCGGGCGCGATCGACGACGCCCTCGCCATGGTCGAGCTGCTGCGCGCCCATGCCCCGCGCATTGCGCTGCGCGGGTCCAGCATGGGCGGCTTCGAGGCAATACACGCGGGAGCGCGTGACCCGTCGATCTGCGCCGTCGTCGCGATCTGCCCCGCGCCGGAGACCGGCCTGCTGCGCTTCCTTGCCACCTCGAGCCAGGAGCTCGAGTTCAGGTGCGACGCCGAGGCATGCGTGCCGTGGCTCGAGTCGCTCGACCTGTCCGACGCGGCGTCGCAGCTCGGTCCCGAGACGGCGCTGCTTCTCATCCACGCGCGTGGTGACGAGCAGGTGCCGTACACGATCAGCGAGCAGCTCTACGAGGCCGCACAGGAGCCGAAGCGGTTGCTGCTCCTGCCGGGCGGGCACCACCGCTCGGTGCAGCACGACCAGGAGCTCCAGGCCGTATCGCGCAAGTTCATACGGACCGCCGCGCGCAGGGCGGCCTAGCGCCGGGCCTACTCGCCCGCGCCGAGACCGCGGATCAGCCCGCCGACCTGGGAGCCGAGCTCGGTGACCGGAGTGCCCACTCCGGGCGCGACGTTGTCGAGCGTGGCGCCGACGACGCCCGTGGTGCCCTCGAGCGCGCCGCCGAGCGTGTCGGTCACGCCCGCGACCGTGTCGCCAACCGGCGGAGGCAGGGGCGATCCGCCGCCGCCATCGCCGCCATCGCCATCGCCACCGGGCGTACCTCCACCTGGCGCGCCACCGCGCGGAGCACCACCGTCCGGCCCGCCTCCGCCCGGTGAGTCGCCGCCGGGACCGCCGCCGCCCGGCCCGCCTCCGCCCGGTGAGTCGCCCGGACCGCCGCCGCCCGGCGCGCCTCCGCCCGGACCGCCGCCGCCAAGCTCTCTGACCGCGCCGCGCCGACCGGCGTCGAGCGATCCGTCGAGTGAGCCGCCACGCCGGACTGCCGCCAACCGCCGCTCCTCCCGGCGCGCCCGCCGGCGCGCCGCGAAGCGGGTCCGGTCGCTCTGGGTGTCCGCCTGGGCCCGCTCCGGAAGCACCACGCGCTCAAGCGGCGCAGGCTCCCGCCCCAGGTCGGGCAGGCCATCGAACGCCACGAGCGCGCTACCAAGGACGAGCAGGACCATGATCGACCCGACCAGGATGCCGGTGGTCCCGATTCCCGCGAGGTAGGCCTTGGTGATCTTCATTGGGGCGGCGACGGGCGAATACCCATCCTCAGATCACGTCCAACCTACGCCGGACGGGTGTCAGAAGCGAGTCTTATTGAGAATCATTCTCGTTAGACTCGGCCGGTGCCCTCGCCCCTGGACCTGGCGGATCTTCCCTTCCTGCGTGAGGCCCTGCTCGAGCTGGTGCTGCTGGCCGTGACGGGCGGCGTGCTCGGCGCGTGGATCGTCCTGCGCCGGCTCGCCTTCTTCTCGCACGCCGCGGGCTCGGCCACCTTCCCGGGCCTCGTGGCGGCCGACGCCTCCGGTGTGACCCCGATGATCGCGGGGCTCGCCGTGGCGCTCGGATACGCGGGGGCGGTCCAGCACACCGCGGGCACCGGCGCCACGCGCGGCGACGGCGCCGCCCGCGACCATGGCGAGGCCACCGCGCTGCTGCTCGTGGCCGCGCTCGCCACGGGCGTGATCCTCGCCAGCGACGTCTTCGAATCGGGAGCGGTGGTCGATCGGCTCCTGTTCGGCACGCTGCTCGGCCTCGACACCGGGGACGTCGTGCTCTCGGCGGTGGTGGCGCTCCTCGCCAGCGCGGGGGCGCTCGCGCTCGGGCGAACGTGGTCGGCCGTGGGGTTCGATCCCGACGGTGCCCGGGCGCTCGGATTGTCCACGGCGCGCGCGGATCTCCTGCTGCTCGCGCTCGTGGCCGTGGCGGCTGTGGCAGCGATCCCGGCGGTGGGCGCACTGCTCGTGACTGCCATCTATGTGCTCCCGGCAGCCACCGCACGCATGCTCACCGGCAGCATCCGCGGGCTTGTGGCCTGCGCGCTCGCGATCGCCCTCGCCGAGGGCGTGACGGGCCTCTACCTGGCGTACTGGCTCGACGTGCCCGCCGGTCCGCCGGTCGCGGTGCTCGGCGCCCTCGTGTGCCTCGTGGTCGCGGCCGTCACGCGAGGGCGGGCGGTGTGAGCGAGCTCGCTGTGACCGTCGAGCAGCTCGCCGCGGGCTACGGCCCCGTGCCGGTGCTCGAGCACGTCTCGCTCGAGGCACGCCCCGGCCAGTCGGTCTGTGTGCTTGGCCCCAACGGCGGCGGCAAGACCACGCTGTTCCGCGTGCTCCTCGGCGAGCTCGAGCCCACGAGCGGCCGGGTCGAGCTCAGCGGCCGGCCCGCCTACATGGCCCAGACGGAGCGAACGCGGCTCGATTTCCCGGTGACCGCCCTCGACGTGACGCTGATGGGCACCCTGGCGGCCGGACGCTGGTGGCTGCGGCCGAGCCGCGCGGACCGGCAGGCCGCCGCGGCCGCGCTCGAGCGCGTGGGCCTCGCCGACGCCGCGGGCATCCGCTTCGGCGAGCTGTCCGGCGGCCAGCGCCAGCGGGCGCTGCTCGCTCGCGCGCTCGTTCAGGACGCGCGCGTGCTCCTGCTCGACGAGCCCCTCTCGGGGGTCGATCCCGCCAGCGCCACGCTGATCGCCGGCGTGTTCGACGAGCTGCGGGCGGAGGGGCGCACGCTGCTCGTGGCGAGCCACGACGTGGAGAGCGCCCGCACCTTCGATCTCGTCCTCTGCCTCAACGGCCACCAGGTGGCCTTCGGCCCGCCCGCCGAGACACTCACCCGCGCCACGCTCGAGGCCACCTACGGCCACGAGCTGATCGTGCTCGAGGATCCCGCGGCCACGCGCGCCGTGACCATCCAGCACCACGAGCACGGGCACTGACGTGGACGTGCTCGACTTCCTGGTGGACCCGCTGCGCTCCGGCATCGACCGCCGGGCGCTGCTCGAGCTGGCTCTCGTCGGCGCCTTCTGCGGCGCGCTCGGCTTCTGGGTAGTGACCGAGCGCCTGGCCTACAGCGCCGAGTCGCTCTCCCACGGGCTGCTCCCCGGGCTCGTGCTGGCGGCGCTCGCCGGGGCACCGCTTCTCCTCGGCGCCGCGGGCGGCGCGCTCGTGGCGGCCGCGCTGATCGCCTTCGCGGCCCGCGACGCGCGCCTCGGGCCCGACGCGGGAACGGCCGTGGCGGTGACCGGCCTCGTGGGACTGGGAGCGCTGCTTGCGCTCGCACCGGACTCGCCGCAGCGGCTCGAGGAGCTCCTGTTCGGCGATCCGCTCGGGGTGACGGACGGCGACCTGATCGCCGCCGGCGCGCTGTTCACGCTGGGCGGTGCCGCGCTCGTCGCCCTCCATCGCCCGCTGTCGGCGGTGGCCTTCGACCCCGCCGGCGCAGCGGCGGCGGGCCTGCGACCGGCGCTGATGCGGCTCGTCCTGCTCGTGCTGATGGCCGCCGCGGTGGCGGTGGCGGTCCAGGGGCTCGGTGCGCTGCTCGTGCTCGCCGTGCTGATCGGGCCTCCGCTCGCCGTACGCAAGCACGCGCGCACGCCGGCTCACGCGATGGTGGCAGGCGCGGGGGTGGCCGTGCTCGCGGGGATCGTGGGCATCGAGGTGTCGTTCCACGCGCACAGCGCCGCGGGCGCGACGGTGGCGCTCGCCCTCTGCGCGGCGGCTGCGCTCGGGAGCGCGCTCAGGCCGTGGCGGGGCGCGGCGCGGCACGCCGCGTGGCCAGGATCCCGGCGCCGAGCGCGAGCATTGCAAGGGCGATGAGCTGGGCCGACGTGAGGCCCACCACCACGTCGTCGTTGCGCCGGATGAACTCGATCAGGAAGCGCTCGATCCCCGCGATCACCAGATAGAGCCCAAACAGGACGCCGGGCGCCACCCGGTCGCGCAGCCGCCACAGGACCAGCCCGGCGATCCCCATCGCGAGCGTCTCATACACCGGGGTGGGATGAACCTCGTCTGTGGTCGGCACCGTGCCGTCCGGATACGCCATCGCCCAGGGCAGGTCCGACTTGATGCCGTAGTCGCCGTCGCCCGAGAGCTGGCAGCCCACGCGGCCGATCGCGTACCCCACCGCCAGCGGCACCGCTGCGGTGTCGAACAGCTCCCAGCCGAGCCAGCGCCGCCAGCGCGCCCACAGGATCACTCCGAGCGCGCCGCCCACGAAACCGCCGAACCAGACCAGCCCGGCTCCCGAGAAGATGTTGCCGAGCAGGTCGTCCGAGACCTTGTCCCAGTTCTGGATCAGGTAGTCCACGCGCGAGCCGACGAGGCCTCCCACGAGGGCGGCGAAGACCATCTCGTAGGACCAGTCGGGCGGGCGGCCGAGCTCGCGGAAGCGGCGGGTGATCAGGAGGCCGGAAGCGAGGAAGCCGAGCGCAAAACAGATGCCGAAGGTCTTCAGCTCGAGGGGCCCGATGTGAATTTCCGGCTGCAAGGTCGCGAAAGCTAGCGGGGCCGCCGCGCGGTCCGTAGGATGGTCCTGTGCGGAGAGCAGTGCTCGCGACCCTCCTCTGTGCGGCGCCGCTCTTTGCAGCCTCCGCGCAAGCCTCCACAGAAATGCTGGAGCTCGAGGCCCTGCGTCACGCGCTTCAGCAGAGCCCGCGCGCGGCCAGCGACGGCGTGGTGCCGCTGCCGCTTCCGGAGCCGGCGAAGGCATCTGCCGCCTCCACGCGCGGCGAGTTGGCGCGCATCGCGAGCTCGAGCGGCCCGGCGCGTCTGCTGATCGGGGCCCGCACGCACGCTGACCTCGACGGCCTCGCGGCAAGGGTCCGCAGCCTGGGCGCCAGGCCTGAGCTCTTCACGACGATCGGAGCGCTGGCCGCCACGGTGCCCTCCGGCGCTGCGGCCGTGGCCGCGCTCCGCGGGGACTCGCGCGTGGCCTACATCGAGCGCGATCGCACCCTGCAGGCGGCCGTGGACCCGTTCGACGCGCTCGACGTCAACACCGGGCTGAAGTACACGTGGGCGTACGACAGCGTGCGTGCGGGCGAGGCCCTCGCGGCCGTCGGCGGCGGTTCGACCCGCGTCGTGTCGGTGATCGACACGGGTCTCGACGTGAACCACCCCGAGTTCGCGGGCCAGGTCTCGCGGGTGTTCGACACCGCCTCCGGCGGCGCGGACGTGAAGGACTTCGTGGGCCACGGCACCTTCGTCAGCGGACTGATCTCGGCGCTCGACGGCAACGGCAGGGGCGGAAAGGGCGTGGCGGGCACCACCAAGCTGATCGCGATCCGCGCCTCGATCGACGGCAGTTTCACGATCTCCGACCTGGTCAAGGGCGTCGAATTCTCGATTCGCCGCCACGCCGCGGTGATCAACCTGAGCCTCGCGGGCGACATCTCGCCGTTCAGCCGGACGCAGATCAGGGCGCTCCAGTCGGTCTTCTTCAACAGCGCGCTTCCCGTGGCAGCCGCCGGCAACAACGCGGAGAACGGCAACCCGCTCGAGTTCCCGGCCGTCCTTGTCGGCGGGCTCAAGGGCGGGCCAGGCATCGGGCTGTCGGTTGCCGCCACTGCCCCCGATGGCAGCGTGGCGTCGTTCTCGAATCACAACAACTTCGTCAGCGTCGCGGCGCCCGGCGCCGGCCCCGCGGGGAGCTGCAGGTTCGGCGTGTTCTCGACGCTGCCTGCCAACACCAGCGACTGGGATGACCCGTCGAAGAGCTGTAGCGACGTCTTCAACGACGGGAGCGCGCGCTACGCCTACGGCGAGGGCACGAGCTTCGCGGCGCCGATCGTCTCGGGGCTCGCAGCATTGGCCTGGCAGGCCGAGCGGCGGCTCACCTCCACCCAGGTGGCGGACGTGATGGTGCGCTCGGCCACCGGGAGCGGCTGGAACGAGTTCACCGGCGCAGGCGTCGTCGACGGCAAGGCCGCGGTCGACCTCGCGACGACCTACGACGTGACCGCCCCTCGCGCCAAGGGCAAGATCCGCCGGCGCGGCAACCGCGCGAAGGCCACCATGTCGCGCACGGTTGACAGGACCGAGCCCGGTAACGAGCTCGCGGGAGGATTGAGCTACGGCCTGCTCGTCTCGCGTGACGGTGGGCGCAACTTCGATGTCCTGAAGGCGCGCGGGCGACCGTTCTCCGCCAACGTGCGCATCCGCGGTCGCCGGGTGAACGTGATCCTCAGCGCGGTCTGCGACGGAAACACCAACTGCGACGAGAAGGTTCTCGGCCGCTTCAAGCGCCGCTAGCCGCGACGCACTCGCGCCAGCGCCTCATCCGTCTCGAGCACCTCGGCAAACTCGCCGTGAAGGCTCGCCAGGGCGGTGCGGTGGATCGTCTCCGCCGGAATCAGCTCGCCGTCGAACGTGCGCCGTTCGTGCGCGGCGGTGGCATCGGCGAGCACCCAGGTCTCGAAGCCGAGATCGGACGCCATGCGCGTGGTGGCCGACACGCAGTGGTCGGTGGTGAGGCCGACGATCGCGACGGTCTCGACTCCCTCGGCCCGCAGCCTCTCCTCCAAATCCGTTCCGATGAAGGCGCTGTTCATGCTCTTGGTCAGCACCGGCTCGCCGTCGAGGGGCAGCGCCTCGCGCTTGACCTCCGCGGTCTCGCTGCCGGGTGCGAAGAGACCCTCGCTCTCGTGCCGCACGTGGATGATCGGCGCCCCGCCCTGCCGCCACGTCTCGATCGCCCGGGCGATGTTCTGCTCGGCGCCCGGATTGCTGCGCTCGCCGTGGCTCGGATCGTCGAGCGCGTGCTGGACGTCGATGACTATGAGCGTGGGCGGAGCCATCCGCCCCAGGAGGCTAGAGGTAGCCCATCGGGTCGACCGGCGACCCGTTCACGCGCGTCTCGAAATGCAGGTGGTCGCCGAAGCAGTGGCCGGTGCAGCCGACGTAGCCAATCACCTGGCCCTGGCTCACCGACGCTCCATTGGAGGTGGCGAAGCTCGACTGGTGGGCGTAGCACGTGGACAGGCTGCCGGTGTGCTGCACGCAGGTGTAGTTGCCGTAGCCGCCGACCCAGCCCATGAGGATCACGCGACCGCCGTCGGCGGCGTGGATCGCCGTGCCGCTCGGAACCGCTATGTCGATGCCGGCGTGCAGGCGGCCCCAGCGCATCCCGAAGGGCGAGACGACGGGTCCGCTCACCGGCCAGCCGAGCTGGCCGCTGCCCTGCTTGAAGCTGCCGCCCGAGTTGCCCTGGATGGCGGCCTGGACCTTGGCCTGCTCCGCCTCCAGCGCCTTCAGGTCGCCCTCGAGCCGCACGCGGCTGTCGTGAACCTGGGCGAGCGCGCCGCGCTTGTCGGCACGCGCCGAGGCGAGCTGGTCGCGCGCGCCCACGAGCTGGTTCTCCACCGCCGCGATCTGGTCGCGCTCGCGCAGGATCCGCTCGGCGGCGAGCTGCTCGCGCTCCTCGAGGTCGGCGAGCTGGACGGCCTGGTCCTCCGCCTGGTCGCGCAGCCCGCGCACGCGGTCGGTGATCTGGCGGTCCTGGTCCGAGATGCGGTCGAGGAACTCAGCGCGCTCGAGGAGGTCGCCGAAGCCATCCGAGGAGAGGATCACGGTGAGGGCGTCGGGCGAGTCGGCCTTGTAGATCTCGACGAGGCGGGCGGCCAGAACCCTGCGCGCCGTGACGAGCTCGCTGCGCAGCCGCTCGAGCCGGTCGCGCGCCTCCTCCAGGCGGTTGCGCACGGCGAGCAGCTGCTCCTTCTGCTGGTCGAGGCTGTCCTGGACCCGCGACAGGCGCCGCTCGGTGGCGCTGATCTCGCCCTGAATCGCGTCGATGCGCGTGTTGAAGGTCTCGATGGTCGTGCTGAGCACGCCCTCCTTCGCCTTGTGCTGCTGGATCTCCTCGCGCTTCTCCTGGATGCGGGACGTCAATGGGGCCGAGAGGCCGGGAAGCGGCAACAGGAGGAAGGCCAGGATGGCCAGCGTTATGGGAAGCAGAAAGGTCTTCTTCATCACAGCTCGAGCGCCGCCGGGTTCCCCCCGTTTCCATGCGTTATGCAGGGGAATTCAGCGCTCGCGACGGCGCCACTGTAGCAAGACGCCTCGTTGGGACAAGGCGGTTTCCTCCCCTTGCAAGACGCGTTGCGCGCCGTTGCGCAATCCGCGGGCGTGGCCCGCGGAGCCGCGATTTCCTTCCACTAATCTTCCTGTCATGGCGCAGCAGAGAGCAGTTTTCCCCAGAGACGCAGGGCTACAGGCACGCATGCTGTTGACGCTGTTCCTGCTGGGCCTGCTGTACGTGGTCTTCATCGCCGTCCTGCTTCAGGCGGGCGCGGGCATGGTCACGGTGGTGGTCGTGATGGGCGGCCTGTCGCTCGCGCAGCTGCTCTTCTCGGACAAGCTGGCGCTGTCCGCGATGGGCGCCAAGGTCGTCTCCCCCCAGGAGGCGCCCGGCCTTCACGCGATGATCGAGAAGCTCTGCATCCAGGCGGATCTGCCCAAGCCACGCATCGCAGTGGCCGACACCGACCTCCCCAATGCATTCGCCACCGGACGCAGCCAGAAGAGCGCCACGGTGTGCGCCACCACGGGCATCATGCGAGCGCTGTCGCCAAGCGAGCTCGAGGGCGTCATGGCGCACGAGCTTGCCCACGTGAAGCACCGCGACGTGCTGATCATGACCATCGCCAGCTTCTTCGCGAGCCTCGCGGCGATCATCATGCAGTTCGGCTTCTTCTTCGGCGGCGCCCAGGGCGGCGACGACGACAACCCGAGCTTCATCGTGATCCTGCTCGTCTCGTTCGTGGTCTACGTGGTCTCGTTCTTCCTGATGATGGCCCTCTCGCGCTACCGCGAGTTCGCGGCCGACCGCGGCGCGGCCATCGTCACCGGCCGCCCGAGCGCGCTGTCGTCGGCACTCGTGAAGATCTCGAGCCAGGTGAAGCAGCTTCCCCAGCGGGACCTGCGCGAGGCGGAGCGCCTCGAGCGCATGAACGCCTTCTTCATCGTTCCGGTGCGGGTCAAGAGCGTCATCCAGGGACTCTTCTCCACGCACCCGCCCATGGAGAAGCGGATCGAGCGCCTGCAGCAGCTGGAGCGCTCGCTGCAGGGCACGCTCGCGTCCTAGTGGGATTCCTCGACGCGGTCCTCGGGGGAAGGCGCAAGCTCAAGACCGCCGCGCCCGACCGGCTGTTCGCCATGACGACGGCGAACATCACGATGGACACCGGCCTCGGCCTGAAGCACCGCGGCCGCGCCGGGATCGTCTTCCAGCCGCTCGGGACCGCCGACTTCCAGCAGATCGTCAAGGACACCGAGGAGCTGCTGGCCGGCACCACCGCCGACACCGGCACGAAGATCAAGCCGCACGACGACGAGTACGGCTACCGCTGGCTCGTGCTGGAGGACACGGACTTCGACGACCTCGTGGTCGCGATCAACACGGTCTCGAGCCAGCTCGAGAGCGCCGGCTACGGCGACCGCGTGCTCGCCGCCGTGTTCGCCTTCGAGGAGAACGGCAAGCCGCTCTACTTCATCTACAACTTCAAGCGCGGCGCCTACTACCCGTTCGTGCCCGCGCCCGGCGAGCAGGCGCGCAACAGCGAGCGCGAGCTGCGCCTCCAGTCCCAGCTCGGAGCGGAGCTGCCGTGGGAGCAGGACATGGCCCGCTGGTTCCCGCTCTGGGACATCCCGCTGTAGGCGGACTTTCGGCCGAGCGTCCTGTCCTGGGCACCGTATTGGTCCCCCAGGCAGGACACTCGCACGCGACTTGCCCCCGGCGCGCGGCGGGAAATAGGCCGTAGTATCGACGCGTGATCATTGGCCGCGATCACGAGCTCGAGCAGCTCGGGGGTCTGGTCGGGGCACTGGAATCTGGTCCGAGAGTCCTCCTGATCGAGGGCGAAGCCGGGATCGGCAAGACCACGATCTGGGAGGCCGGCCTCGACTCGGCGACCGCCGCGCCCGCTCGGGTGCTGTCCGCACGGGCGGCCCAGGCCGAGATGCCGCTGGCCTTCACGTCGGTCGCGGACCTCCTCGGGGACGTGCTCGACGACCTCCTGCCTGCGCTTCCCGACCCGCAGCGGGACGCCCTGTCGGTGGCGCTCCTGCTCACCCGTCCGCGCGGCGAGCCGCCGGATGCACGGGCGGTGGCCACGGCCTTCCTCGCGTCGCTGCGCACGCTCGCACGGAGCGGCCCGGTCGTGGTGGCCGTGGACGACGTGCAGTGGCTCGACCCCCCGTCGGCGGCCACGATCGCCTACGCCCTGAGGAGGCTGCGCGCCGAGCCGGTCAGCTTCCTGCTCACTCTCCGCACGCCGTCGCCAACGCCGCTCGGGCTCGATCGACCGCCGGGCGAAATCGAGGTCACGCGCCAGGCGGTCGGGCCGCTGAGCCTCGCCGCGCTCCAGCGCCTGCTGCGAACGAGACTCGGCGAGGTGCTTCCCCGACCGGCGCTCCGGCGTGTGCACGACGCGGCGGGCGGCAATCCGTTTTTCGCTCTCGAACTGGCCCGCGCGCTCTCCGGCCGCTGGGGTGAGCTCCGACCCGGGGCGCCGCTGCCCGTGCCCGAGGAGCTGCACGTGCTGCTCCGCGAGCGCCTGACCGGGCTGTCGGAGGCAACGCTCGACGCCCTCCTGCGTTCGGCCCTGCTCTCGGAGCCGGCGGTCGACCGCCTCGGCTCATCGGTCCGCGAAGCGCTCGACCCGGCGGTGGACGCAGGCGTCGTCGTGCTCCGCGACGGCCACGTGGCCTTCACCCACCCCCTGCTCGCCTCGAGCCTCGTCGGGATGACCGCGCCGGTGCGCGTGCGCGAGCTGCACGCCGAGCTTGCGGAGCGAGCGGCCACCCCCGAGGAGCGCGCTCGCCATCTCGCCCTCGCCACGGACCGTCCCGACGAGGCGGTGGCCGGCGAGCTGATGCGCGCCGCGCACGTGGTGGCCTCCCGTGGCGCCCCCGGGACGGCAGCCGACCTCGCCGAGCAAGCGAGCCGGCTCACGCCCGTGGAGACGCGCGATGCCGCTGCCACCCGCGCCGTCGACGCCTCCCTGTACGCCTGGGCCGCCGGTGATGCCGAGCGCGCCGAGGCGCTTCTCGACGGTGCGGCGGCGGACGCCGGCGGGCCGGTCCGCGCGCAGGCGCTCGTGCACCTCGCCCGCCTGCAGGTCCACGCCGGCGGCCGCCGCGCCGCGGCGGCCATCTACACGCGCGCACAGGAGCAGGCCGGGGACGATCCCGTGCTCCTCGCACAGGTGCACGAGGGGCTCGCGTGGTGCCTGTTCCTCACGCGCGAGGACATACCGGCTGCAACCCGCCACGCGCGCCGTGCGGTCGAGCTGGCGGATGCGATCGGGGACACCGTCGTCCTGGGGGACGCGCTGTCGGTGCAGGCCCAGAGCGAGTTCTTCAACGGCGGCGGCCTGCCGAACGCGGCCATGGAGCGCGCGCTGGCGCTCGTTCCCGCGGACACCACCGACGTGCGCGTCCTGCGCCAGCCGCGCATGCACTGGGCCGTCTTGCTCCAATGCGCGGACCGACTCGACGAAGCGCGCGAGCTGCTCCAACAGGTTCAGGCGAGCGCCATCGAGGCCGGAGACGACAGCGCCGGACCGTGGCTGCTCATGCGACTGGCGCTCGTGGAGCTGCTGGCCGGGCGCTGGCAGGAAGCCGCCGAGCTGGCGGAGTCCGGGCACGAGCTGGCGCTCGAGACCCACCAGCGGCCGCTCGCGACGATGCTGAGCTGCGCGCGCGGACTCGTCTACGCGCACCAGGGCAGGAGCGACGAGGCGCGCACCGCGGCGGCCGAGGGACTTGCCGAGGCCGAGCCACTCGGCGACGGGATCGGCGTGAGCCTGGGCCGCTGGGCGCTCGGCCTCGTGGCGCTCTCCGACGGTGACCCGGCGGCGGCGGTGGACCAGCTCGGCGGGCTGCACGCCGCGAGTGAGGGGGCGGGCATCACCGAGCCCGGAGCCACGCACTGGGTCGGCGACCTCATCGAGGCGCTCGTGGAGCTCGAGCGGTTCGAGGAGGCCGAGGCGCTCACGGCGCAGCTCGCGGAGCGCGGCGCGGCTCTCGAACGCGACTGGGCGCTCGCTGTGGCCGGTCGCTGCCGCGGTCTGCTGGCCGCGGCCCAGGGCGATCTCGATGCCGCCCTGGCCGCGCTCGAGGAGGCCGCCGAGCGGCACGAGGACGTGCCCGTGCCGTTCGACCGCGCGCGCACACTGGTCGTGCTCGGCGTGGTGCGGCGCCGCACACGCCGACGCAAGGCGGCACGCGAGGCGCTAGAGCAGGCGTGCGACGAGCTCGAGCGGCTGGGTGCGACACGCTGGCTCGAGCGCGCGCGCGCCGAGCTGGCCCGGGTCGGGGGACGCCCGTCGTCCGACGGCGAGCTCACGCCAAGCGAAAGCAAGGTGGCTGGGCTGGTGGCGCAGGGACGCACGAACCGCGAGGTGGCAGCCGAGTTGGTCGTGTCCGAGAAGACTGTGGAGTCACACCTCTCCCACGTGTATCGCAAGCTCGGGCTGCGCTCGCGTGCAGAGCTGGCCCATCGCTACGCCGACGACCCCGGCTGAGCAAAGTTCGGGGATTTCCCCGTTTCGCTGGCGCCCGGGCCGATTTAGGTTCGGCCGGTGCTCTATCTGGTCGAGTCGTACCTGCCCGCGGATGGCGCCGGCCTCGAGGAGATCGACCTCCGCGCACGTGCGGCGGCCGAGCAGCTGACGGCCGAGGGCGTCGCCGTGCGCCACCTGCGCTCGATCCTCGTGCCGGAGGACGAGATGTGCGTGCTCCAGTACGACGCGCCCTCGCGCGAGTTCGCCATCGAGGCGGCCCTGCGGGCCGGCGTGACCTCGGATCGGGTGGTGGAGATGCTGGAGGGGCACGCATGATGCGCTGCTGCCTCGCGGCGCTCGCGGCAGCGGTGGCCGTGCCGACACTCGCCCTAACGGGGACAGCCGCGGCCCAGGATGACCCCGACCCCATGTGCCCTCTCGGGGTGCCGGCGAGCGCGACGATCCGCGCCAGCGACGGGGAGGGCCCGTCGCTCACGGCCACGCACACGATCGGCCTCTACATCGAAACGGGCGACGAGCAGATAGACGAGTTCAGCCTGGACCTACCGCCCGGCGTCGATCGCCGCGGGGGCCAGGCGTTCCGCGTCGACGCTCCCGGGCCCGTGCCGGTCAGGGCGACCTGGCGGCACTTCGACAACGGCTCGTACTGCACCGCGAGCGCTGAGACCACCGTCAACGTCGAGCCCGCGAAGCCGCTCCGGTACACCGGCCCGGCGCGGAGCAGCAGGTTCATGAACTCGATGGAATGGAACGTGTCGTACGGCAAGAACGCCGATCTGCGCCCGGTCGAGGTGCGGCTGCGCGGAGTGCGGCGCGCTCGCCTGCCGGGCGCCTCGGCGCCGGTCCAGACCGTGACCTTCGCCTTGCGAAGGGGCGACCGGGGGCTGTCGTGGGACGGACGCGCGATCCGCATGCTGCGCAGCGCGGGGTGGCGCTTTCAGGCCACGTTCGGTCACTCCGAGCGAGATATCCGCATCGACATGCTGCACTACCCCGGTCCGGGACGCGGCTTTGGCATCGACCTCGAGCTCACCCAGGCCGGCCGCGTGATCGGCCGCACCCGCGCGGTGGGCCGCTGCTCCTACCTCGCGTGCCGTTACCGGACGGTGCGGAACCCGAGCGCGGCGCAGGCCGCGCAGGCCACCGACCCGCCCTGCCCGCCCGGGGTGGCACCGAGCGCAACCATCCGCGGCTTCGACGTCGAGGACGGCGGCGGGGAGCTGACCGCGACGCACACGATCGCCCTCGAAGCGCACGATCGCGATGGAAACATCCCGCGTGTGGCGTTCACGGTGCCCGCCGGAGCGCAGACTCGGGGCGACGAGAGCAATCCCGCGTTCAGTGTCGACACACCGGGACCGGTTCCGGTGACAGCCACCTGGTCGCACGAAAACCAGAGCGACAGCTCCACCTGCACCGCAAGCGTTCAGAGGACCCTCCGCCTCAGACCCGCCAAGGACCTGACCTTCCCCGGGCTGCGTCCGGGCACGTGGGTCTCCGACGCGTTCCAGGTCCTGCTCAGCGCCCGGAAGAACGCCGACCTGCGGCCGGTCGAGTTCCGGCTGCGCGGAGTGAGGCGCGCCCACCTGCCGGGGCCAGGGGCTCGGCTTCAGACGGTGACGATCGCGCTACGCAGGGGCGACGCGGGAGTGTCGCGCGGCCAGTCCCGCAGGCTGCGTGCGGCGGGCTGGCGCTTCAGGATCGGCAACATCGACGAGCACGACGTCATCTTCGGCGCGGAGGTGATCGACAGCCGTCGGGGCACGCGCGGGCCTGCGCGTGGATTCGGCTATGCAATATCGCTCGTGCAGGCGGGGCAGCGCGTCGGGCGCATACGCGTGATCGGCCGTCGCGGCTACCTCGGCTGCCGCTGGAGGGCTCTGTGAGCGAGAAGATCGATCGGCTGGCGCGGCGGCTGGCGAGGACGGACCCTCAGATCATTCGCTCCACGACTCCCGCGAGCCCACTGGAGACCGCGATGACCCGCCGACGGGCCGTCACGCTGCTCGGCGGAGCTGTGGTAGCGGGGTCTCTGCTGCGCCCCGGCCGGGCGGGAGCGCAGAACTGCTACCCCGGCGGGCCCAAGACCTGCACAAATTCGAAGGGCGCGCGGGTATGCGTGCCGAGCGACCTGCAGTGCTGCAGCAACGACAACTGCGCGATCGCGTGTCCCTATCCGTGGCGGGACTGCGAGGCCCCCGCCAACTGCGCGGACACGGCAAGGATGTGCACCGACCCATCGGCCCCCGACTACGACAAGAGCAGGACCAAGTTCTGCTCCCAGCGCGTGGCCGTGACCAACGGCTGCGTGGCCGGGGGCACCTCCATGTCCGTCCGCGGTTGGTGTTGTGAAGCCACCCAGGAATGTGGGACGGAGTTCGGATCGTGCGAGTGCCCAGAGTCCCGCAAGTGCAGCGACCGCTGCTGCAAGAAGGACGAGGAGTGTGTGCGCATCGGCCTGCTTGCGGGCAAGACGTGCCTCGAGAAGTGTCCGAAGGATTTCCATCACGACGGCTACGACTGCGTCTGCAACAAGGGAAACACCTGCGGCGTCAGGTGCTGCCCGGAGGGCACGGCCTGTCAAGGCAGTCTCTGCGTCAAGCCCAAGGAGCCCGACAAGCTCCCGAGCCTGTGGGACGCCTTCGGCAACTTCGGCGACATGGCGAATCAGTCGGCTGGAGCCCACGGTGGGGGCCCGCGGTCCCAGCTCAGGACCGCGCAGACCAAGGACTCGGTCAGCGCTGCGCTGCTCGCGCTCGCGGCCGTGAATGCGCAGGGCGTGGCCGCCGGGAGCGCGTTCGCGAGCAGCCACGTCGACCGGTCCAGCCTTAAGGTTGTCGCGGCGAGGCCCAAGGCGCCGCAGATCGCCTCTGGGCCTGGTCTCGACCCGTCGGCCGCCCGGGCGCTGCAGGCGCTGCTCGCAGCCGAGGCGAAGGGCTTCGCGCTCACGCACGCCTCCGCCAGGGCTCTCGCGCGTGCCCGCGGGGCACTCGCCCGGCACGACTCGAAAACCGCTCGCAAGCAGGTTGCCGCAGCCGCCGGGTTCGCCGCCGCGGCCGCCAAGACGCTTCGGCCGGTGCCGACATTGCGGAAGCGAGCGCTCGCGGCGCTGCGCTCGACCGGCGCAGCCGAGGTCACCGTAACCCCGGACCAGGTGCTCGCCCTTCAGGCGGAGGTCCGCGTGAGCGGGGTGCCGCAGGCGCTGCGCGACCCCCTGCGGCGTCTCGGCATCCGCGGCAAGGATCTCGTACCCGTGCGAGCCGGGTTGCTGGCAAGCTCAAATGGCGGATCGACTCTGATCGAGCCGCTCGCCGATCCCGCCCGCACGCGCAACCTGCAGGCGATCGCGACCGAGCTCGCGAGGTACTCGAAGTCCGCCCGGCGCTCACCGCTCTCGCGCACGCGCGGCAAGCCAAGGCGCTTCCGTCCACGCGCCAGCCAGGAGGTATGACGATGCTCGAAGTGCTCCTATCCCTCGGCCGCCTTCTGCTGGCCGCGGTGTTCGTAGCCGCAGCGGTGACGAAGCTGCTCGACCGCGGCGGAACCCGGCATGCCGTGGCCGAGTTCGGGGCGCCGCAGGCCCTCGCCGGTGCGCTCGCGATCCTGCTGCCGCTTGCCGAGCTGGCCGTGGCGGCGCTTCTGATCCCCACCGGGACGGCGGTGGCCGGAGCCGCGGGCGCAGTCGCGCTGCTGGCGCTGTTCAGCGCAGCGATCGCGATCAGCCTCGCGCGCGGGCGCGCGCCGGACTGCCACTGCTTCGGAGCGCTCCATTCGGCGCCCGCCGGGCCGCGCACGCTCGCGCGGAACACCGCGCTCGCCGCCGTGGCCGCGATAACGCTGATCGGCAGCTTGGCCGAGCCGCAAACTGGCATCCTCGAGTGGGCGGACGGGCTGAGCGGTGCGGAGGCCCTCGCGGTCGGCCTCGGGGTGGCGCTCGCCGTGTTGGTAGCGGCCGGCGTGACCGCGTTCCTCACGCTCCTGCGCTCGTACGGAGGCGTGCTCATTCGCGTCGAGAGGCTCGAGGGCATGCTCGCGGAAGCCGGCTATGAGCTCGAAGCACTGGAGGACGAGCCGCAGCTCGGGCTCGCACCGGGCACCCCGGCGCCCGAATTCGAGCTGGTCGGGACCGCCGGTGAGGCGGTCGCACTCGACGACCTGCTCGCGCGCCGCCTGCCCGTGCTGCTCCTGTTCACGAGCGCCGGCTGCGGGCCCTGCGAGGCGCTCCTCCCCGACGTCGCAAACTGGCAGGAGGCTCATGCCGACCGTCTCACCGTGGCCGTGCTCGAGGAAGGCGATCCGGCAGAGATCCGCGACACTGCGAAGCGGAGCCGGCTCCGAGACGTGCTCGCCGACCCGGGGGGCCGGGTGTACGACGCATACGAGGCGAACGGCACGCCGAGCGCGGTCCTCGTCGCAGGCGACGGGACCGTGGCGAGCCACCTCGCCGCCGGCCCGGGACGGATCGCGGAGCTCGTGGCCGGCGTCCTCGACGCCCCCGGCCTGCCTCCGGGAGCGCCGGCGCCGGCGCTCGACGGGCTGTCCCTTCTGAGCGGCGCGTCTCCGAGCCTCGCCGGACGTGAGTCACTACTCGTCTTCTGGAACCCGGACTGCGGTTTCTGCCGCTCCATGCACGAGGACCTGCTCGCGTGGGAGGCCGGAGCGAACGGTTCGTCGCCGCAGCTTGTGGTGATCTCATCGGGTGACGAGGAGCGCGCGCGCGTCGAGGGCTTCGGCTCGCCCGTCCTTTTCGATCCCGAGTTCAGCGTCGGCGGGGCCTTTGGCGCCGCCGGGACGCCGAGCGCCGTTCTGGTCGACGTCGATGGCCGCGTTGCCTCCGAGGTCATGGTGGGGGCCCAGGCCATTCTTGGGCGCGTCCAAGGACCACGCCTCATGCACGTGGGGTAGCGCGTGGCGGGACCCAGCCGACTCGAGCAGGCGTTCGAACGGGCGGCGCTGCGCCTGGCGGGCTCGCACGTCACGCGCCGGCAGGCGATCGGCGCCGCCGCGGCCGGCTCGCTTGCGCTGGCCGCCGGCGTGCCGCGGCCGGCGTGGGCGCAGCAGGCGCAGTGCCCTCCGCCGCAGTTCCCGAACGACACGCAGGTCTGCCCGTACACAAAGGACGGCGTGTCCGGCTGGATCTGCTGCAGGCAGGACCAGGTCTGCTGCTCGAACCAGCCGCTCGTCGGCGGAGCCGCAGCCGGCTGCTGCGAGCCCGGACAGACCTGCTGCTACTCCGCGAGCCTCGGGTACTGGGGCTGCTGCGGCTGCCCGATCGGCCTGCACCATTGCGGCAAGGATCCGATTGGCCAGTGCTGCCGACGTGACGAAGTCTGCGACACCGTCGACTTCGTCTGTCGTCCGGGTGACGAATGCCCGAACGTCGTGTGCGACGGCGCCTGCTGCCAACCCGGCGAGGTCTGTGCCGGGGGCAACTGCTGCGAGGCTGCCAAGGGCTGCGGCGGCATCTGCTGTGGGCGCGGAATGATCTGTGACGACAATACGTGCAAGCAGCTCGTGGACTACAAGCGCCCGCCCCGGCAACGGCAGAAGAAGAACGACACGATCGACAGTCCCGAGCTCGAGACCTTCGACGCCGACGTTGCGGCGGAGATGAACTACCGGGCGTCCGGCGGTAGCGGAAACTCGGCCCACGCGAGCGCCCGCGGCTTCGTGATCGGACGCAGGCGTGTGCGGCTGCGTGCCCACACGAAGCGGAAGGTCCCCGTCAAGCTCACCCGGCGCGCCCGGCGCCATCTCCGTCGCGGCCACCCGCTGCCTGCGCGGCTCACGCTCACCTTCCGCCACCCCTCCGGGCGCAAAATCACCGAGAGCCACCGAGTCACGATCCTGCCGAGGAGGCGCCCGTGAGACGTGCGGTCATGCCCGTTGCCGTTGCTCTGGTACTCGTGCTCGCGGACTCAGCCATCGCGGACGAGTACAACATGCGCGTGAACGAGATCGACCCGTCCGAGGGCGTGGTCGAGCTTCTCGACGTCTCGCGCGCCGACGACGGCGACGGCGGCCACGACCCCAACGGCGGCGTCGGGACATACGGCGAGGCCTACACCGTCCGGAGCTACGACGGCGCCGGGAACGACTTCGCCGCGCAGAACTACACCCGCCCGCTGCCCTTCGAGGGACGGGCCCCGTTCGTCCTGTCGCTTCCGCTCCCCGCCGGGAGCGGCCAGGTCTGCTTCGAGCGACCGCGCAATCCGGAAAGCACGCTGCCGCTCGAGGAGTACCGGTTTCACTGCATGGGCTACGGCGAGGTCACGAAGCCCGCGCTTCGGCGACTGCAGCTCGGGCCAAGGCGCCTCCCCATGCCGGTCGCCCCGATGCCCTCGCCGGGAGACTCCGTGCAGCGCCAGCCGTGCGGCAAGGCAGCCGTGGCTCGATCCACCCGTGGAGCCGAGAACGTCGAGGTTCCCGCCGCGTGCGCCGGTGAACCGATCGCCTGCGACGACCCGCGCAACTGGGACGTTGTGACCCCCCGTCTTGTGGTGAAGCTACCGAGGGTCCACGACGTCGATCGCCCGCTCGTCATGAGGGTCACGATGAACGAACGTGGTGACTTCACGTTCCGCGGCAGCTTCAGCGTCGGGCAGCCGGGCCCCGGCCGAAGCTTCGTATTCGGGCCGATCCGGCGGAACCTGCGGGCGAACGTCACCGTCCGCATCCGGATCCCGGTCAGCCCGAGGATGAAGCGGAAGATCAAGCGCGCGGCGCGCCGCGGAATTGAGACGCGCGGCGGCTACGTGGGCATCGGTCGCGACAACGCCTGCTTCCCGAACCGCTTCCACTCGAGACGCAGCTTCACCCTGGTGCCCTAGGCATCCAGCGCCGCCCGCAGTGCATCCAGGTCGGGCGCCCCGAAGACCACGCGATTCTGCGTGGCGACGTAGACGAGATCGAGGTCGACGCCAGCCCGAGCGATCTTGCGGGTCAGATCCGCCAGCACGCCAGGTCGGTCCTCGACATCGACGACGACGACCTCGCGCTCGCCGGTCACTGCAAGATGGGAGATCCCCAGCGAATGCTTCGCGGCCTCGGCGTGCGGGACGAGGATGTGGAGCTCGGCCCGCTCGCCCGGCCCGACGCACGTGGCGGCTGCGATATTCACGCCCGCATCGCTGATCGCAGCCGCGACCTGCGCCAGCGCCCCTGGTGTGTTCTTGATCTCGATGACCAGGTCAACCGGCATGTGCTCGCCCCTGCTCGTCCACCCAAGAGAGGATGGCCTTGGAGTGGGTGATGACGGTCCCGTCGGGCAGCTTGAGTGCGGGCAGCTTCGTCGCCCCGGTGGCATTGCGCAGGTCGTCGCGCGAGCCCTTGCGCAGTAACGGGATCGGATGGCCGTGGGCAGCGATCACCTTCTCGTACTCGATCCCCGAAGCCCGGAGCGCCTCCTGCACGCGACGACAGGGGTGAACTCGCGGGCCGCCATCATCCCCATGGCAAACGAACAGCGTCGGGATCTCAGCCACTTGGTCCTCCAGTTCGTGGGCGCGGGGAGCGTAGCCCGCTTCGCGCCGACACCGCGATCACAAGCGCCAGCAGGACCACGAGGCCCAGCGCGGCACGGAGGCTCGTCGCCTCCGCCAGCCAGCCGATCATGATCGGGCCCGCCACCGAGCCCACGTACCCGAGGGTTGCCACTCGGCCCACCAGGCGGCCGGTGGCGCGGGGGTCGAGGTCACCCGCCGCGCTGAAGGCGATCGGGACCACCGGTGCGAGGCCCAGGCCGAGCAGAGCGAATCCCGCAATGGCGGCCGCCGGCTCGTGCACCAGCAGGCCGAGCCCGAGGCCGGTGGCCGCTATCAGCGAGCCGCCCCGCACGAGCACGACGTTCCCGAGCCGAGCCCGAAGCGGGTCCGCCGCGAAGCGTGCGATCGCCATCGTGACCGCGAACGCGGCGAAGGCCAGCGCTCCGAGCGCCTCGGACGAGCCGAGCTCCTGGGTCATGTAGACGGCGCTCCAGTCCGAGGCCGCGCCCTCCCCCACGAACGAGCAGAACGCGATCACGCCGAGCACGACGAGGGCCAGCGTCCAGCGCACCATCACGTGCTCCTCCTCCGGCTCGCCCGCCTCCGGGCGCCGCGCCGCGAGCAACCCGCGCAGGAACACGAGCGAGGCCAGCGCCAGCACCGCCGCCACGACCGCGAAGTGCTCGAGGGGGTCAGCGTCGATCGCCGCCGCCAGCGCGGCCACGCCCGCGCCGATGCCGAGCCCGACGCTCCAGAGCCCGTGCAGCCCGGACAGGATCGGGCGGCCGATGTGCCGCTCGACCTCGATCCCCTGCGCGTTCATCGCAACGTCGAGCGCACCGCTCGCCAGTCCCAGAACGAACAGGGACAGGAGCAACGCGACGAGACTGTCCGCCAGCCCGGGCAGGACGAGCGTGGCCGCAAGAAGCGGAAAGCCGACCCGCATCACCGGCCGGCTTCCAAAGCGGTCCACCGGTGCGCCGGCCACTCGCGTCCCGATCAGGAGGCCGATGGCGAGACCGACGAGCGCCGTGCCCAGCTCCCCGTCCGACAGCCCGAGCGACTCCTTGATCGCCGGCAGCCGCGGGGCCCATGTCCCCGAGACCGTCGAGTGGATCAGGAATGCCGCTGAGACGGCGACTCGAGCAGCGCCGCCGGACGCTCTCACCGAGCTCTCATTCGAGGCGTTCACGATGAGTCCATGAACCTAGCCGCCGTGGCCCTGCTCACCCTCAGCGCCGTCCCGGGATTCAGCCAGCCCACCACGATCGACAACCTCTACCTACCGCTGAGCAAGCACCGGACCTGTGAGCTCCGGGGTCGCCAGGACGACGGCACGCGCGAGCGCAACACGCTCACGCGCCTGAACCGCACCCGCGCGTTCACGGTCGGAGGCCAGCGTGTCGAGACCGTGATCATCCGCGACCGCGCCTACGAGGACGGCCGCCTCGTGGAGGACACCTTGGACTACTTCGCGCAGGCCGACGACGGCACGGTCCACTACTTCGGCGAGCACGTGGACAACATCCGCCGCGGCCGCGTGGTGGACCATCACGGCAGCTGGCTGTACGGCCGCGACACGGATGTGCTGGGCGTGATCATGCCCGCGAATCCGCAGGTGGGAGACCAGTGGCGCAGTGAGGACGTGCCTCGGATCACGATCGAGTCCGACCGTCTCGAGGAAACGGGGTTGCGCGCCAGGGCAGGCGGCAGACTCCACACGGGGGTGATCCGCGTGTCCGAGTTCACGCAGCCGGAGGGCGAGGTCGAGTACAAGCTGTACGCGCCGGGCGTGGGCGTGATCACCGAGTACGCGCCCGACGGGCGCGCGGTGCTGCACCATTGCGGCCGGCGCTAGCCCCCGGCGTAGCGCGCCGCGACGATGCTCGGCCGCTCCACCGGGCGGCCGGCGTCGATCGACCAGGCGAGACGCACGAACTGCGCGTGCGACCACGCCAGCGGCGTGGCCGAGAAGGTGCCCTCGCCCACCGGGAAGCCCGGCTGGCCGGCCGGTGGGAAGTCCGGCGCCCACACCTGCTCGGGGAGCATGTGGCCGTCGTTTGCCGCCACGCCCATGTGTGCGAGACGCGTGCGCGCGCCGGCGGTGTCGCCCGCCAGCAGCTCGTACTCGCCGCGCTCCCCGGCGAAGATCGGCCAGTTGCGCCCAATCGTCACGTTGTTGGCCCAGACCTCGGTGGGGTTCGCCGGGAAGCCGATGTCCCACTCGCTGCCGTCCTTCTTCTCGCCGTAGCCGTCGAAGTTGAAGCGGTGCCAGAAGAAGCGTCCACTTGGGTCGCCCGACGCGAGCTGCTGGTCAACCACCTGCAGCGTGTTGAGGATCGCCGGGTCGTTGAAGCGCTTGACCCCGAGCCGCACCAACTCGAGATAGCTCGGATCGACGACCTTGCGCTGGTCGACCGTCGGCCCGCTGTCGCCGATGTTGTACGTGGTGCCCGCGTTGGGGTTTCCGTCCTTCGTCAGGCGCAGGTAGTACGGCAGGGGCGAGTATGGACCGTTGGTCGTGACGGTCCAGCTCTCCACGCGCTGCTGCCAGTCGTCGGCCGTCTGCTCATAGCGCGCGGCCGATGCCGCATCGCCGTTCTTGCGAGCGATGTCCGCCGCGCACACCAATCCGGCGATCTCGGACGCGATCGTGCCGGGCGAGTACCCGCTCTGGTTCTCCCAGCGCTCCTGCGGCGAGAAGGGCGCGTCCGGGAAGTTCACGATGAAGTCCGCGGCCTTCTTGATGTGGTCGCGATACAGGCCGCCGTCGGTGCGGCCGAGCTGCCACGCAAGGACGATCGGAAGGGCAACCTCGTCGAGCTGCAGGTTGGTCCAGTGCTCCTTCCCGTCGACGGTCGAGTTCTGCGGGAACGAGCCATCGGACTTCTGCTGCGTGAAGAACAGGTAGTCCACGGCGCGGTTGGCGCCGGCTGTGTCTCCGGCCGCCTTCAGCGCGGTGCCGATCTGGTACAGGTCGCGCGACCAGACGAGGTGATAGGGGGCCGAAGGGTTCTCGATCTTCGCCGGGTCTCCCCAGATCCAGGGCATCGTGGGCGACGCTACGTAGCCGCCGCGATACGTCTTGTCCTCGTGAGCGGCCAGCGTCATGACCGAGACGTTGTAGAGCGTGCGCTGGGCCGAGGCGCTTGTCGGGACACCCTTCAGGCCGGCGAGGTAGCGGTGCCAGCCCCTCTCGTAGGCGTCGCGGGTCGCGCCGAATCCCTGGGATAGGGAGGCGCGCGCGGCGGTCAGAGCCGGGGCGGTGTCGCTTCCAAATCCGAGCGCGAGCGTCAGGCGCGTGCGCTTGCCCACCCCGCTGAGCTTCGTGCGAGCCGTCTGCACGACGTTGCCGTTGGGCGCCGACCCATACCGCCCGTCCATCCGATAGTCGCTGCGCAGGTCCTCCCAGCCGTCGCTCGGCGTTCCGACATACCCGCTCGATGTCCGAGTGAACGAGGGCGAGGCGATCATCGCGCTCGACACCGGGCTGCCTGCGTCGCTCGCCAGCAGCGCCGTGCCGCTCGACCGGCCGCTGTCGTCCATGGGGTCGTTCCCGAGGCTGGGGTCGTACAGGGCGTACAGGGCCAGCTTCTTGCCGCTCAGCGACCTGAAGCGCACGTTCACGAGAAGCACGTTGCGCGCGGGGTCGGTGACATAGGTCTTGCTGACGCGAAAGCGCCCAGGCTGGACGTTCACCTGCCGATAGGTGAGGCTGCGCGAGTCGAGCAGCTCGATGCTGCGACGCGCGGCGTCGCTGTCCCGCTGCGCGAACGTCTTGCCATCTGACACCACGAAATCGAGCGTGCGGACGCTCGGTGTCTGCAGGTCGGGATAGAAGACCTCTGTCAGCCGGCCGTCGTCGAGTGTGTGCCAGACCTTGCTCGCCCTGCGCGTGGCCGTGCCGTATCCGTCCTTATCGGCCTCCGTCCATTCGGCCGTGGCGCCGGGGGCGCCAGGGGCCGTACGTGCCGCCCACGCTCCGGCCGGCACTGCGAGCAGGACGAGGAGCGCGATAATGGCGGCCTTCATGGGTGGTGCGGTACCCGGGGCGCGCGCGACCAAAAACAACTCATGGAACTCTCATCCGGCGCCTGCCATGGTGGTCTCAGATGCGCCTCCTGGTCGTCGAGGATGACGTGAAGATGGCGGCGCTCGTGCGCCGCGGCCTCAGCGAGGAGGGCGCCGCGGTGGACGTGGCGCGCAACGGCGAGGACGCACTCTGGATGGCGGCAGCCGCGCCGTACGACGCGCTGGTGCTCGACGTGATGCTCCCGGGCATCGACGGCTTCGAGACCTGCCGCCGGCTGCGCGACGACGGCGTCTGGACCCCCGTTCTCTTGCTGACCGCGCGCGACTCGGTGGAGGACCGCGTGGCCGGCCTCGACGGCGGCGCCGACGACTACCTCACGAAGCCGTTCTCGTTCGCCGAGCTGTCCGCGCGCCTGCGCGCGCTCGTGCGCCGCGGCCAGAAGGAGCGGCCCGCGGTGCTCGAGGTGGGCGCGCTGCGACTCGACCCGGCCACGCGTCAGGCATGGCGCGGCGAGGAGCGGGTGGACCTGTCCACGAAGGAGTTCGCGCTGCTCGAGGCGTTCATGCGCCGGCCGGGAGAGGTGCTCAGCCGCCTCGAGCTGCTCGAGCACGCGTGGGACTTCGGCTACGAGAACCGCTCCAACGTGATCGATGTGTACGTGCGCTACCTCCGCGAGAAGGTCGACCGTCCGTTCGGCCTCGCGAGCATCGAGACGGTGCGGGGCGCCGGCTACCGGCTGCGCGAGGATGGGGGCGCGGCGTGAGACGCCTCCCCGTGCGCATTCGGCTGACCCTCGCCTTCACGGCCGTGATGGCCGTGGTGCTGATCGCGGTGGGCCTGTTCGTCTATTCGCGAGTGGGCTCGGACCTCGACGCCGCGCTCGACAACTCGCTGCGCTCGCGCGCGGACGATCTCGCCGCCCTCGCGAGCGACGGGCGGCTCGGCTCGACGGACGAGGACCGCCTCGTGGCCAGCGACGAAAGCCTCGCGCAGGTGATCGGCCCCGGTGGCAGGGTCCTCCACTCGAGCGCGGGGCTGGGTAGGCAGCCGGTGGTGCGTGGCGACGAGCTCGCGCGCGCCACGCGCAGCCCGGTGTTCGTGAACCGGGACTCAGTGGGCGGGTTCGACGAGCGCGTGCGACTGCTCGCGCGGCCGACGGATGCGGGCGTGATCGTGGTGGGCGCCACCCGCGAGGACCGCGACGAGGCGCTCTCGTCGCTTGGGACGGTCCTGCTCACAGGCGGGCCGATCGCGCTGCTGCTGGCCGGGCTCGCCGGCTACTGGCTCGCCTCGGCCGCGCTGCGGCCGGTGAGCGCCATGCGCAGCGAGGCCGCCGAGATCTCGCGCCTCGGCAGCGGCCGCCGCCTGCCCGTGCCGCCCGCGGGCGACGAGCTCGCGCAGCTCGGCGAGACGCTCAACGAGATGCTCGACCGGCTGGAGAAGTCAGCCGAGCGCGAGCGCGGCTTCGTGGCGAGCGCAAGCCACGAGCTGCGCACTCCGCTGGCGCTCCTGAAGGCGGAGCTGGAGCTGGCGCTTCGCGAGGGCCGCACGGCCGAGGAGCTGCGCAACGCGGTGGCGTCCGCCGCCGGCGAGAGCGACCGGCTCGTGCAGCTCGCCGAGGACCTGCTCGTGCTCGCCCGCGCCGACGAGGGCAGGTTGCCCGTGCGCCCCGAGCGGCTCGATACCGCCGAGCTCCTCGAATCCACCGCCCGCCGCTTCAAGTCGCGGGCCGCCGAGGCCGGCCGGGAGCTGCGGGTGCTGCCGAGCGACGGCCTGGCGCTCCACGCGGACCGACTGCGCGTCGAGCAGGCGCTCGGAAACCTGGTTGACAACGCGCTGCGCCACGGGGACGGCCCGGTCGAGATCGCCGCGGAGCTAGCGGAGGACGCCGTGCGCCTGCACGTGCGCGACCGCGGGCCCGGATTCGACCTCGCGCTGAACGGGCACGCCTTCGAGCGCTTCACGCGCGGCGACCGCGCGCGCTCGAGAGGCGGCACCGGCCTCGGGCTGGCGATCGTCGAGGCCATAGCCCGCTCGCATGGCGGACGCACCGCCGCGGGCGGCCGCGGCGACGGCGGCGGAGCCGATGTGTGGATCGAGCTGCCGCGCTCTCATGCTGATCTCATCGCCGCCGGGTAGACATGGGCGCATGAACCGAAAGCATTTGATCATCGGAGGCCTGGTCGTCGCGATCAGTGCCGCAGGCGTGGGCGCGGCCGTGGCAGCCGGCGGCGGCGAGGACGCCAGGGAGCAGGTGAGCGGCCCGGGCGCCGACAAGGCGCGTTCGGCTGCGCTCGCCGCGCACCCCGGCACCGCGAACTCGGTCGAGCGCGACGGAGAGAACGGCGCCACCTGGGAGGTCGAGATCACGGGCAAGGACGGCAAGACCGTCGACGTCCGGCTCGACGAGAACTACAAGGTCGTCGTCGTCGAGGGCGACGGCGAGGACTCGGGCGGCGAGTAGCCCGCCGCCGGCCGCGCTACTTCGGCGAGCCGCTCGGCTCGCCGGACAGCGCGATCTCGCCGGTCACGACGATCTCACGCTCGAGGCCCTCGACGGTCACGACCGCACGGGCCTCGAGCGTCTCGGCGCCGCTGATCTTGCCGGCGTCGACCAGCTCGCGCACGCCCAACTCGATCTCGCGCTGGGAGGTAACCCCGAGCTTCTTCAGGAAGCGTCGCACCGAAAGATTGAAGGCCTCTTCGTCCATCAATCCGGGATCAGGCCGTCTCCGTTGAACTCGGCCTTGGCCTCCTCGAACGAGATGTCGCGCGGTGGCATGATCACCTGAGACTCGATCAGCTCGTCGTCGGGCAGGGCGTTGCCGTCGCTCGCCACGATCTCGAGCATCTGGCTCCACAGCTCCTTGAAGCCGGTCTCGTCACCCTGCTCCACAGCGGCGACCGCCCTGTTGTCGAGCTCGTTGAGGCGCTCCGCGTCCTCGTCGGGCAGCTTGAACTGCCCCTCTCCCGAGATGCGGACGATCACGAGTTCTCCTTCCCCTGCTCGAGCGCAGGTGAGTCACCGCCACCCGAACCGAGCTCGGCCTTCATCTTCGCCAGCTCGTCGTCCACCTGGGCGCCACTCGTGAGCTCGGAGAGCTGACGCTCGATGTCGTCCTGACCCGAGCCGAGCGCCGTGATGTCGTCGAACGCCCCGGCCTTCTCCAGCTCCTCGACGGCCGACGCGCGGGCTCGCATCGTCTCCGTCTTGTCCTCGGCCCGCTGCATCGCGAGCCCGAGGTCGGCCATCTCCTCGCCCACGCCGTTGGCGGCCTCGGAGATCCGCACCTGGGCCTCCGCGGCGGAGTACTGCGCCTTGATGACCTCCTTCTTGGTGCGGAACTGCTCGATCTTCTGGCGCAGCCGCTGCTCGTTCGCGATGAGCTGCTCCTGCTGCGCCTCGAGCTCCTTGACCTGCTGGTCGAGCCCCTGCATCTCGGTCTGCGCGAGCGTCTTGCGCTCGAGTGCCGTGCGGGCGAGGTCCTCGCGCCCCTGGGCGAGCGCCTGGCGCGCCTGCGTGTCGAGCTTCACCACCTGCTGCTCGAGCTTCGACGTCTGCATCTGAAGGCGCTTCTTCGACGTGACCACGTCGGCGATGCCCTTCTTGACGTTCTGCAGCAGCTCCACCTGCTTCTGGTAGCCGTAGTCGAGCGTCTCGCCCGGATCCTCGGTCTTGTCGAGCATCCTCGAGATCTTGGCCTTCACAACTGTGGACATCCGCCCCGCAAGCCCGGGCATCTCATCTCCTCAATTCCGACGCGTTCAGTGGGGCCAAGAGTAGTCTCCGCGCCCTCGTGGAGCCGCGTTCCCCCTCAAAGTCGAGTTCAATCCTCAGCCGCTGGATGGGCATCGCGGACGCGAACAACGCGGGCAACGTGCACGGCGGGGTGATCATGCACCTCTGCGACGAGGTGGCTGGCATCGCCGCGGTGCGCCACTCCGGCTCGCGCGTGGTCACGGCGGCGATGGACCGCATGAGCTTCCGCCACCCGGTGGTCGTCGGTCAGCTCGTGACGGTGAAGGCGACGGTGAACGCCGCTTGGCGCAGCTCGATGGAGGTCGGCGTGCGCGTGGAGTCCGAGAACGTCCGCACCGGCGAGGTGCTCCACACCTCCACCGCCTACCTCACGATGGTTGCCCTCGACGACGAGGGCAATCCAACCGAGATCCCGCCGATCGAAGCGGTGACGAGCGACGAGATACGGCGAGAGCGCGAGGCTCAGCTGCGCCGGGACAACCGCCTGGCAGAGCGGCAGAGGATTGAGGAGGAGCGGGCCCGTTCCTGATGTTGGGGAGCTGCCGCCACTCCGTGAACTTGCCCTTTCGGATCGTGTAGCGGACCTTCACGAGGCCGCTGCAGCCGCCGGCAGGGCCCTTGTGGAGCTGGAACGTGGCGAGCGCCCGGCGACCCTCGTCCTTCAGCGCGATCAACTCCGCGCGGCAGGGCAGGCTCGCGTTGAAGTTCCGCGCGTCCTTTGCCGTTCGCAGCCGGAACGGGTGCCCCTGGTCGATGATCGCGCCCGGCGCGAAGTAGTACGCCGCCTGCTCGTAGTCCTGGCGCTCGAGGGCGAGCAGCCAGCCTCGGATCACCCGGCCCTTGTAGGTGTGGAGCGGATCGGGCTCGGGCTCGGACGGCTCCGAGCCGCAGCCCGCCAGCGCCAGTAGGGCAAGCAAGAGACAGAGCGGGCGCATGCCCGCAAGGCTACGCCGCTAGGACGCTTCGGCGACCGCGCGCGTGGCCTCGGCCACCGCGCTGCTGTCCGGCGCGTTGCCCGGCGCCTGCTGCAGGACGTCGTCGGCCTCCTCGATGCGGCGCTTGTAATCCGCCGTCTGCATGCGCGCGATCACGAGCCGCTGGACCTGGGCCGTGCCCTCGAAGATTTGGTAGATCTTCGCGTCCCGGAACCACTTCTCGAGCGGGCAGTCGGTGGTCTGCGCGAACGGTCCAACGAGGTCCATCAGCGTGGTGGTGGCCCACATCGCCACGTCGCCCGCCTTCAGCTTCGACATCGAGCCCTGGCCGGCGGTCATCGGAATGCCGCTGCGCCCCATCCAGGCGGCGCGCCACACGAGCAGCCGTGCCGACTCAATCTCGGTGGCCACGTCGGCGAGCGTCTGCTGGATACGCTGCTGCTGGAGGAGCGGCTGGCCGTCCTCCTCCTTGTCGGAGAGGTACTCGAGCGTCCACTCGTACGCGGCCTGCGCGATGCCGAGTGCCGAGGCGCCCACCAGCGGACGCGTGAGCTCGAAGGTGGCGAGCGCGTTCGAGGAGCGTCCCGTCGACGCGCCGGAGCGCGCGCGCTCGAGCTTCTTCTGGAGCTTCTCGTAGCCGCCGAGCAGATGGTCCATCGGCACGCGGCAGTCCTCAAGGATCACCTCGGTGGTCTGCGATGCACGGATGCCGAGCTTCGTCTCCTTCTTGCCCTGCGACAGGCCCGGGGTGCCCTTCGGCACGACGAACGACGCCTGGCCGCGGTGGCCCAGGTCGGGGTCCACGGTGGCGACGACGACGGTCACGTCGGCGATGCCGCCGTTCGTGATGAAGACCTTGGTGCCGTTGAGGACCCACTCGTCGCCGTCCTGCTTGGCGGTGGTGCGCAACGAGCGCACGTCGGAGCCGGCGCTCGGCTCGGTAACGGCGTACGCGCCAAGCTTGATCTCGTCGCCCAGGCCGAAGCACTCCGGCACCCAGCGCCCGATCTGCTCGGGCGTGCCCGAGCTCGCGATGCCGGCAGCGGCGAGCGAGCCGCCCTGGATGGCGAGCGCGATGCCGGCGCAGCCCCAGTGCATCTCCTCGGCGTAGATGCACGACATGATCCCGTCGGGATCCTCGCCCATCATCTGGATCGTCTCGAGGCCGTGGAGACCCCACTCGCGGGCGGCCTTGATGGCCTCCCACGGCACGCTCTCGTCGCGGTCGTGCTCCGCGGCAATCGGCCGGATGACCTCCGTCGAGAACCGGCGGACCTTCTCCTGGAACTCGCGCTGTTCGTCGTTGAGCTTGAAATCCACGGTCTTGATGCTCCCCCGCGCCGGTTGACTGACTAGTCAATCGTACTGATACCCACGGCGCCCGCGCGTCACACCCAGCTATCGTGCGCCGCGAATTGCGCCGTCTTTCCGTCCTTCTCCTCCTAATCGCCCTCTTCGGCCTCGGCTGTAGTACCTCGGACGACGAAGGAAGCCCGCCCCAGCTCGGTGTGAAGGGGGACGACGAGCAGGCCGCCGAGAAGCTCGGCTTCCCATCAACCGCCACGCGCAACACCGTTCGCGTAGGTGGCGGCGACCCCGCCTCGGACGCCGCCGGCGTGGCCGGCGCGCTCTACCCCGCCACGGGCGACAGCGACCGCCCGACCGCCGTGGTGCTGGTGGACCAGGACGACTGGGCCACGGGCATCGCCGCAGCCGTGCTCAGCGGGCGGCCGATCGGGGCCCCGATCCTGCTCACGGACGGCAAGGACCTCCCGCCGGTCACAGAAGACGTGCTCAAGCGGCTGGACCCGAAGGGCTCGGACCTCTCGAGGGACGCGCAGGTGATCCGGGTCGGTGACGACACCGCCCGGCCCGAGGGCTTCAAGACAGCGCTGATCGAGGGCGACACCCCGTTCGAGACGGCCGCGGCGATCGACCGATTCTTCTCGGCCGCGCGCGCGAGGCCGTCGAACGACGTGGTGCTCTACTCGGCGGAACGGGGCGAGTTCGCCATGCCCGCCGCCGCCTGGGCGGCCCGCTCGGGGGACGCGGTGCTGCCGGTGCGCAGGAACGCCATCCCAGCACCGATCGTGAAGGCCCTCCGCGAGCACGAGCGCCCGAACGTTTTCGTGCTCGGCCCGGAGTCCGTGATCTCGCAGAAGGTGCTCGACCAGCTGAAGAAGCGCAAGCTCGCGCGGGCGGTGAACAGGATCGACGGGCCGACCGCCGTGGAGAACGCGATCGCGTTCACCCGCTACGAGAAGGGCGACTTCGGCTGGGGCGTGGTGGTGCCGGGCTACAACTTCACGGTTGCGAGCAGCACGCGCCCGTCCGACGCCGCAGCGGCAGCCGCGCTCGGCACCCGCGGGGTCTTCGCGCCCCTGCTGCTGAGCGACGACGCAGAGCAGCTGCCGCCGAAGCTCGAGGAGTACCTGCTGAGCGTGCAGCCCGGCTACGAGGACAACCCCGGCCAGGCTGTCTACAACCGAGCCTGGGTGCTGGGAGACGACAAGGCGATCTCCGTGCGCCAGCAGGCGCAGATCGACCAGCTCACCGAGCTGGTCCCGGTCCAGGCGAACGCGCCGTAGGGCGCCGGTAACCTTCGGCGCCCCGTGAGCGAATACGAGCGCCCAGACCGCTACCGACGCGAGCCCACCGTCGAGGACGTGCACCAGCTGATGGGCGCGTCGACGCCGCACTTCGCGTTGCAGATCCGCAACCGGATCCGAACCCTGGTCTCCGGCCTTCCCGCCGACCACCCGGCCCGGCGTGAGGGGGAGCGTGAGATCGCCCGGCTCGAGCAGCTCGCGCTCGGCTCCGAGAGGCGCGGGCCGATCCAGGAGCACGAGCACGGCCTCCCCAGCTACCGCGGACCCGAGTGACCTGCTGCGCCCGCAGGAGCGGGCGCGCGCCAGCCGGCCTCCAGGCGGCTACCTCGACCTGATCGGGCCCTCGGACGCCCCGCGCTCGACGGGGCTGATCCAGGACCTGATGCTGAGCGGCGCCGTCCCGCGCATCTACGAGCGCTGGTGGCGGCCCGCGCTCGGCCGCATGTTCAAGGGGGTGCTCGGGCCGGGCATGGCGGACGAGCACCGGATCGCCCGCCTGCTGCTCTCCCTCTCCCCCGGCGACGGCGTGCTCGACGTGGCGTGCGGCACCGGCAACTTCAGCCGGGACTTCGCGCGCTCGGTGGGGCCGACCGGGCTCGTGGTGGGCATCGACGTGTCCGAGACCATGCTCACGAGGGCGGTTCAGGACACGCGCAGGGCCGGGCTGTCGAATACGGCCTACGTCCGCGGCGACGCCCAGGAGCTCCCCTTCCTCGACGCGAGCTTCGATGCGGTCTGCTGCTTCGCGGCATTCCATCTGTTCGCGGACCCGATGCGGGCGCTCGATCGCATGACCGACGTGCTGACGCCTGGTGGGCGGATCGCGATCTTCACCACCGCGCGGCACCGCACGATGCCGGTCCGGACGGCCGAGTCGCTGCTCGCGATGCGCAGCGGCGCACGCCTCTTCGAGGAGCGTGAGGTGGTGGACGCGTTGGAGGAGCGGGGGTACGAGGACGTGCGCCAGCGCATAGCCGGCGTCACGCAGTTCGTGGGCGCTCGGCGAGCTTGAGACGCGCTCGCCCACGCTTGAACAAATAGGAGTAATCTGGGCTCGTGGCCTGGGAATTCAGTGTCCTCGTGGTGGCCAACGTGACCGCGGAGTCCGCCGAATTGATCGCCGCGCTGCGCGAGCGCTCCGAGACCGGCGCCTGCCACTTCACGCTCGTGATGCCGGCAGCCGGGCCCGATCGGCACGAGCGCCTCGAGAATGCCCTCGCGCACATGCGCTCCGCCGGGCTCGACAACGTGGATGGCAGCGTCGGCGACCCGGATCCGGTGGTGGCGGTGATGGACGTCTGGGACCCGATGAAGTTCGACGACATCGTGGTGTCCACCCTGCCCACGGGCTCGTCGCGCTGGATGGGACTCGACCTCCCGCACCGGCTCGAAAAGCTCACCTCCGCGCCGGTGCGGCACGTGGTCTCGCACCCGCGCCGCGAGGTGCACACCGAGCGTGCGCCGGAGAAGCCGCGCTACGGCGTGCTGGCGGCTTTCGCCGCGCTTATCACCAAGCGCTAGCGGCGCTTATATCCGTCGGCGCGCAGCTCCTGCTTGCCGACCATCACGGCCTGGCTCCACTGCTCGACACCGGTGCTGCCGTCCTTGTGCTTCACCATCGCCATCGCCATCGCGAAGGCGGGCTTTCCCTTCGAGAACTGCTTTGACCCGGGTTCGAGTTGGGTCTGAATCATCCAGTCCTTCTTGCTCTTGAAGGGAAGCCGCTCCGTCGGGGCAAGTGGATGAGCTCCGGGGTGCTTGCCGCTCGTGCCAAAACAGGACGCCACCTTCTTGCCGTCCTGCTGCCATAGCCAGACCCGCATCCACGTGATCTCGTCGCCGTCCGCAACGGGGCCCATCGCGCAGAGTCCGAAGCGCTGGCCAGCTTCGCCCTTGAGGACCGGCAGTACCGGTTTGAACCTGGAGAGCATCGGCATGTCCGATCGTCTCAGAGCGCGGCGGGCATGACAAGGTCAGAGCGAACCCGCCCCGCCGCCACGACGTTGCCCTTCTGCTCGTACAGTCGGACCGCCTCGGCGAAGGTCGTCTGCGCCTCCTCGCTGCGGCCGAGCATGCCGAGCACGATCCCGAGGTCCACAAGGGCGTCAGCCCTGTGGTTGAGCAGGTCCGTCGTCTCGGCCAGCGTCACGGCCTCCCGCGCGAGCGGCTCCGCCTCGTCCAAGCGCCCACCCGCGGCAAGGCAGCGGGCCCGCACGCCCCGCCAGAGGACCTGTGTGAGCAGGTCATCTCCCGCCGTCAGCTCTGCGCTGAGGTCGGCGAAGACCTCGGCCTCCTCGGCACGGTCCTGGGCAAGCAGGGCCTGCCCGAGAAACGCCGCCGTTGTGGACAGCAGTGCTCTGTCTCCCATCTCCTCGAGCGCGGCATATCCGCGGCGCAGGATCCGCTCTGCGGCGGCGGGGTCGCCGGCGAGGAATTCGACCGTGGCCGCATCGTGCGAGACGGCCGTGCTCAACGTGAGGCCGAGCTCCTCGAAGGTGGCCTCGCTCGTGGCCAGGAGCTGGCGAGCCTCGTCGAAGCGACCCTCCATGGCATGAAGCCCGGCCAGCGACTGAAGCACCCCGGCGCTCACCGACGGGTTCGCTTCAACCTCGGCGATGATCGCCTCCGTCCGGCGGATGGCTTCGGTCACGTTGGTCGGGCCAAAGAAAAGCGACGAGGCGATCCAGGCCAGGATCTCGATCCGCTCGTGCTCGGCGTTCGCATTCCGGGCGTGAGCCGCGGCCCGCTCCCAGGATTCGGTGGCCGCGCCGGCCTGCGCCCCGATCCAATGCCGATACGCGTCGAGCCGCAGCGCTGCGCAGAGGCCGGGCTCGTCACCCGCTGCGCTGAAGATCGGCGTGACCTCCTCCACGACGGCGGCAGCCTCGGCGGTACCCGCTGCCTCTCCGAGTTGCAGTCGCAGGAACTCCCGGCGCACGAGCACGCGCGCGGCGGTGCTTTCGTCCCCTGCCTCGGTGGCCGCGCGGCTCGCGTCGTCGAGCACATCGTCCGCCTCCACCAGCCTGCCCGCCTCGATCAGCGCCGCCCCCAGGTCCGGCAGCAGCAACGCCCGGCGTGGGCTATCAGCGGGGACCAGAGCCACCGCTCGCTCCAGCAGTCTCACCGCCGCGGTGAGGTCGCCCCGCGCGCGGGCGTGCCGTCCCACGGCCTCGAGCCGTTCTGAGCCGCGGCGTCCGAGCGCCTCCGCATCGCCGTCGAGCGGGCCGAGCTCGGAGAGGCAGCGGTGGGCCTGCTCGAGGTGGTATCCGACGATCTCCTCGAACTCGCTGAGACGAGAGCCCCCGGTCTCCTCGAGCCACTCCGCGAAGCGCGCGTGAAGGTCGGCTCGCACCTCCTTCGGCAGCGAGCGGTAGGCGGCGTCGCGGATCAGCATGTGCCGGAAGCGGAACGCGTCGTCATCGACCAAGCTCGACCGGTCGGGACGGATCACGTCCTTGCGGACGAGCGCCGTGAGGCTTCGGTCCACGAGCGGCACCAGGGCCTCGGGCGCGAGCTCGCGCATGACCTCGCGGTGGAACACGGTGCCCTCCACGGAAACGCGCGCGAGCAGCGCACGCTCCTCCTCCGGCAGTCGCTCGAGCCGAGCGGCGAGCAGTGCATGGATGGTGGGCGGAACGGGCAGCTCCGCCAGCTCGTCCACCAACACCCAGCGCTCGTCCTCCCGGCGAAGCAGCCCGTCGTCGATCAACATCGCGAGCAGCTCCTCGGCGAAGAGCGGGTTGCCCTCGCATGCGTGGGCGATACGCGCGGCTGCCTCGCCGGACGGGCTCGCGTAGCTGAGCAGGTTCTCCACGAGCTGCCTGCTCTCGTCCACGCCAAGCGGCTCCAGCAGAATCGACGCTGCGTTCAGCTTGCCGCCGCCCCAGCCGGGACGAGCCTCGAGCAGCTCGGGACGCGCCATGCACAGCAGGACGATCGGCGCGTCCCGTGCCAGGTCGGCCACGTGCTCCACGAGGTCGAGGAAGGTCGGTTCCGCCCACTGGAGGTCATCGATCACGATCACGAGCGGGCGACTGCGGGCCAGCGTCTCGAACAATCGGCGCACCGCCCAGGAGATCTCCTCGCTCGTCGCCCCGGCGGAGCCGCCGAAGCCGACGGTGTCCGCCACGACAGAGGCGATCAGGTCGGCCTTCGGAGCGTCTGCGAGCCGCGCGGCGATGGCCGCGCGCGCATCCCCGTCGCCGCCGATCAGGTCACGCACGACCTCACCGAGTGGCCAGTAGGTGATGCCCTCGCCATATGGCAGGCAGCGGCCGCGCAGTACACAGGCGCGTCCGCCCAGCCCCTCGACGAAGTCCTCCACAAGCCGCGACTTCCCCACGCCAGCGGCCCCCAGGACTGTCACCAAGTGGCACGAGTTGTCGGCAACGGCAGCGGCCACGGCGCTCGACAGCCCCTCGATCTGCTGGGCACGCCCCACCAGCGGGGAGTCCAGCTTCCGCGGGCGCTCGTCGCTTGCGCGCAGCTCCACCAGACGACGCCCCAGATCGGCCGGTTCCGTCTCGACGAAGTCGCGCAGCAGGCGGTGCGTGGCATCGTCGATCAGGATCTCGCCGGCGCCGGCCACCTCCTCCAGGCGCTTCGCGGTATTCACCGCGTGCCCACTCGCGGGCGGACGCCCCGGAGCCGGGCGCTCCGCGATCACCTCGCCGGTACCCACCCCGACGCGGGCGCCGACTCGGACTCCGAAGGCGTCCTCCAACTCGTCGGCGAGCGCCGGCAGCCGTTCCTGCAGCTCCACGGCGGCCCGCACCGCGCGCACGGCGTCGTCGTCGTGAAGCGCCGGCACGCCAAATACGGCCATGAGGGCATCGCCCGGATACGCCTCGACCGTCCCGCCGTGCCGTTCGAACACGGCACGCATGTCAGCCAGATAGCGCTCACTGACGCGGCGGCGCGCCTCGGCGTCGGGGGCCTCGGTCAACGGCGTCGAATCGATAACGCAGGCGAACAGGACGGTCACCGTCTTGCGGGTCTCGTGCTCGGGCGGGGCCGTTGCAGCGGTTCCAGCCGCGGCGCTGCGCAGCTCGAAGACCTGCTCCGGGCGCGACAGCCCGCGCAGCTCCTGGCTCCCCAGGTCAATCAACTCGGTGCCCGGAGGCAGGCGGTCCTGGACGATCTCTGTCGTGGCCTGCGACAGCAGCGTGGAAGCCCCCGACGCGAGCGCTCGCACCCGGGCCCCCCGGTTGAGAGCGGGGCCGAAGTAGTCGCCGTCGCGCTCGTGGGCCTCGCCCGTGTGAACGGCGACACGCACACTTGGCTCGACCCCTCCCGGCCAGGATGCGCCGGCCAGGAGGTCGCGCAGCTCGACCGTGCTCGCCACGGCATCCGAGGCACGCCGGAACACGGTGACCGTGGAGTCCCCTTCGCCTTTTGTCTTGAGAAGCCGTCCGCCGTGAGACTCGGCCGTGCGCGCGATGAGCTCGTCGTGCAGCTCGAGCGCGACCGCCATCCCCTCGGGATCCGCCTCCCACATCGCGGTGGAGCCCTCGATGTCCGTGAGGACGAAGGTCACGACGCCGGTGGGAAGCTCCACTGTCGCCGCGTCCCCATCCGGGAGCGGTGCCTCATCCACCTCGGGCGCGGCCGGCGCCGCGGGCACGGCGAGCGTGGCGTCCTGCGCGAGGATCGCGCCCTCCAGTTCGCGCAGACGCTCGCCCGGCTCGATTCCGAGCTCCTCGACGAGCTTGTGCCTCGCGTCCTGGTAGGCCTGGAGGGCGTCGGCCTGTCGGTCGCATCGGTAGAGCGCGATCATCAGCTGCGCGCGCAGCCGCTCGCGGTATGGGTGCTCGGCGATCAGCGTCTCGAGCTGCCCCACGACCTCGGCGTGACGGCCGAGCGCGAGCTTCGCCTCGATCAACTGCTCCACCGCCGCCACGCGCAGGTCCTCGAGGCGCGCGATCTCCGCCTGGGCGAACGCCTCGTACGAGAGATCGGCGAGCACCGGTCCTCTCCACAGCGCGAGGGCGTGCTCGAGCACGTCGAGCGCCTTCGCCGGGCGATGGGCTGCGAGCTGGCTGCGGCCCTCCTCCAGCAGCCGCTCGAAGCGGTGCGCGTCCACCCGGTCGGCGTCGACCTCGAGGCCGTAGCCGTGCGGACTCGTGACCACAATCTCGCCGCCGGCCTTGTCTGCCCCGCTCGCGAGCGCCTTTCGCAGGCGCGAGACGTGGACCTGGAGCGTTTTTGCGGCCGTGGCGGGCGGCTCCTCGCCCCACAACTCGTCGATCAGACGGTCGCTGCTGAGAGTCTCGCCCCGGTGCAGAATCAGCAGCGCGAGTACCGCGCGGAGCTTGCTGCCTCCCAATGTGACCGGCTGGCCCTCGTCGAGGGCCTCGATCGGGCCGAGAATGTGAAAGTCCATGCGCAGGGAACGGCGGGCCGGGAGTGCAACGTTACCGCGCTGTTACCGCCCTGTCGCTGCCCTGCAACCGGCTTTCCGCAAGCTGGCCTCCAGTCAATCAACGGAGCGCCGCCAAGGCGGACGCCCCTCACACAGGAGGCAGTCATGGGACAGCCGATTCCCGCCCAGCACCCGTCAGTCGTCCTTCGTTCCCACTTCAACCTCGTTCGGACGCTGCTCATCATCGCGATGGCGGCTCTGATCGCTTCTGCCGCCGCCGTGGTGATCCTCGCCAACGACGACGACAAGGTCGACACCGCCTCGAAGGCCACCCCGGCGGCGCTGCCGCAGGCGCAGACGCCGGCCGGCACCCGCTACGACGGCGGCCCCGACGAGGGCACCCGCGGCGCGATCGCCTCTCCGCCCGCCGCAGGCACCCGCTACGACGGCGGCCCCGACGAGGGCTCGCGCGGTCCGGTGCAGGTGCAGTTCAAGGAGCGCGCCGGCGGCCCGACCTTCCTCCACGAAGGCCGCTAGGCCCGCCTAGCAAGATCCCTCCAGGCAGCGATGGGCCCTCTTCGGAGGGCCCGTCGCCGTTCTAGGCCTCGACGGAGCTGCTCGCGAGCTCGCCCAGACCGATGGCGGCAACGCGCTCGCGGTGCTCGCTCGCGGAGCCGTAGAGCAGCGCGTTCGTCTTCGCCCGCTTGAGGTAGAAGTGGAGGTCGTGCTCCCAGGTGAAGCCGATGCCGCCATGCACCTGGAGCGACGAGGCGCATACGCGCCAGCCCGCGTCCGAGGAGTAGGCCTTCGCTCCCGAGGCGGCCTCCGGCAGCGAGTCCGGCTCGGCGTCCGCGCACCAGGCGGCGTAGTAGGCACCCGAGCGCGAGCCCTCGACCTCGAGCAGCATCTGCGCGCAGCGGTGCGAGACCGCCTGGTAGGCGCCGATCGCGCGGCCGAACTGCTTGCGGTCGCGGGCGTACTCGACCGCCATCTCCATCGCCTTCTGGGCCACGCCGACCGTCTCGGCGGACAGCGCGGTGGCGATGCGGTCGCCGGCCGCGAAGCAGTCGCCGCCGAGCGAGTCGCCGCCGTCCACGCGCACGCGCGCGAAGCGGCGCGTCCGGTCCATGGTCTCGAACGGCTCGATGTCGGCAGCCGAGGCCTCGACCACCGTCGTCGAGCCGTCGGATGAGATCAGCACGATCACCTCGGCCGAGTCGGCGTCGGGCACGAGGCGCGCCTCGCCGTCGCGCAGCATTCCCACGGTCCCGCGCGCCTCACCGGAGGCGATCCCCGGCAGCCAGCGCTGCTTCTGCTCGTCGGTTCCGGCGAACTGGAGCGCGATGCCGGCGGCGGCGTTCGAGAGGAACGGCACCGGCGCCAGCGCGTAGCCGAGCTCCTCGGTGAGGATCGCCAGCTCGACGATCCCGAGTCCCTGGCCGCCGTGCTCCTCGTCGATGAAGATGCCCGCCCAGCCGAGCTCGGACATCTCCTTCCAGGCGTCGTCGTCGTAGCTGGCCGACTCGGCCAGCTCGCGCACGCGCTCGGGCTTGAAGCGGGCGGCGAGCAGCTCGTTGGCCGTGCGCTTGATCGCCTGCTGGTCATCCGTGAAGTCGAAGTTCATCGCGTCTACCTCAGCTTCGGGAGGCCGAGCACCCGCTCGGCGATGATGTTCTTGAGGATCTCGGTGGTGCCGCCCTCGATCGAGTTGGCGCGCGAGCGCAGCAGGCGGTAGGTCCAGGGCGAATCCCAATCCGCACCGTCCTCGCCGAGGATGTCCACGGCCAGCTCGGTGAGCGACTGGTGGATCTCACCCCACTGCCACTTCGGCAGCGAGCCCTCCGGGCCCGGCACGCCGCGCTTCATGATCTGGGTGAGCCCGCGCCAGGAGTTCAGGCGCAGCAGCTCCACCTCGATGGCGAGCTGTGCGATGCGCTGGCGGATCAGCGGGTCGTCGGCCACGCCGCGCTCGCGGGCGAGCTCCTTCAGGTCGCCGAGCGCCATCCGCATGCCGGCGGCGGACGCCGCGCCGAGCCCGGCGCGCTCGTTCATCAGCGTGGTGATCGCCACGCTCCAGCCGTTGCCCACGCCGCCCACGACGTTCTCGTCGGGGATGCGCGCCTCCTCCATGAAGAGCTCGTTGAACTCCGGCTCGTTCGTGATCTGGTGGAGCGGGCGCACCTGCACCGCCTCCTGCTCCATGTCCATGATGAAGTAGGTCAGACCCTGGTGCTTGGGCACGTCCTGGTCGGTCCGCGCGACGAGCATGCACCACTTCGCCTTGTGCGCGTACGTGGTCCAGACCTTCTGCCCGGTCACGAGCCACTCGCCGTTCGACTTCACGGCCTTGGTCTTCAGCGACGCCAGGTCGGAGCCTGACTCCGGCTCCGAGAATCCCTGGCACCAGATCTCGTCGCCGGTGAGGATCGCGTTGAGCCAGCGCTCCTTCTGCTCGTCGGAACCGTGGTGGATCACCACGGGCCCGCCCATGACCATGCCGAGCACGTTCACCGGCTGGGGCGCGCGGGCGCGCGCCATCTCCTCGCCGAAGAGGGCCTGCTCGACAAGCGTCGCGCCGCGGCCGCCGTACTCCTTCGGCCACGAGAAGCCGGCGTAGCCGGCGTCGTAGAGCTGGCGCTGCCACTGGCGGCGGTGCTCGAAGGCCTCGTCGTCGCCCGGCGGGTCGTCGCCCGGATGGTTGTCGGCGAGCCAGGCGCGCAGCTCGTCGCGGAAGCCCTGCTCTGAGGGCGAGAGCGTCAGGTCCATGGCGGTGTAATGTACCAGGGCGTACACAACGTGGCGGCCACCCCCAACATCCCTCGCCGGCTACCCCGTGGCACCCATGGACTCGACCCATCGCTCGTGGCCGCGTCCCAGCGCACGCGGCTGCTCGAGGCGGTCGGGCGGGCGGTGGCCGAGAAGGGCTACGGCGCCGCGACGATCGACGACATCGTGCGCGGAGCCGGCGTCTCGAAGAAGACGTTCTACGAGCACTTCCAGGACAAGCTCGAGTGCTTCCTCGCGGCCTACGAGGCGGCGAGCGACGAGCTCTACGAGCACGTGAGGGCGGCGCAGGACGCGGTGCCGGGCGGCGGGCGAGCCCCGAGCGCGGGCGACAACGCCTGGCTCGAGCGCACCCACGCCGGGATCCACGCCTACCTGCGCTGGCTGGCCGCCGAGCCCGCCCTCGCCCGCGTGTTCCTGATCGAGATCGCGGCCGCCGGCCCCGAGGCCCTCGCCCGCCGCGAGCGGCTGCGCGACCGCTACGCCGAGCGCATGCGCGAGCTACAGGACCCGAGCATCGGCGTGCCGGACGAGATCTTCCACGCGGTGGTCGCCGGAGCGGACGACCTGGTCGTGCGTCGCCTGCGCGACGGCAGCGACCTCCTCGAGCTCGAGCCGATACTGCTCCGGCTTCAGGTCGCGCAGCTGGCCGGGCCGAAGGCCGCAGCCGAGCTCGCCTGAAACGGGCCCGAGGCGCCGGCTCGGCGACTCGCCGGCTCGGCGACTGTCTCGCACTTGTGCATGACATGCATGCAAAACGCGGAGGGAGTGACCGCGCGAAGCGCTCGCCCCTCAATGCAAGCAGTTAGCGCGGCCGGGAGCGCGGTCCCAACCCGCGCAGCAGCCGCGCCGCCACCCCTCGCAGCGTCTCGTTTCCGTACGCGTGGCTCGGGCTCGACGTGATCAGGATCGCCACCGCCACGCGGCGGCGGCCGCGGCGCAGTAGCGCCACCTGGTGGTCGACCCAGCCGGTGCCGGAGCCCCAGCCGCCCTTGAAGTAGAGCGCCCAGCCGCGCGGGCGGGCGCGCGCGATGCCCCAGCGCTGCGCGGGGACGATCGAGCCCAGCAACCGCATCGCGTAGCGGCGGTGGCGCCGCGGGACTCGACGGTCGATGTGGAGGAAGAAGCGGGTCTGGTCGGCCACGTCGATGGGTGTAAGCCCCCACGGACGGATCGGGTACCCGAGGATGTTGCAGACCTGAGACGCCGCGGCGTTGTCCGAGCGGCGAATCATCGGGCCAAGAAGCGCGCGATCCGCCCCACGCAACCTCCGGTGCCGCACGCCCGGCTGGCGCAGATAGGCCACGAGGAGCATCGCCTTGACGACGCTGGCGGAGGGCACGGTCCGCTCGACCCCAATGCCTCGAAGCCCGTGCCCAGTGCGCACGCCGAACGAGACGCTCCCCGCTCGCGCAGCGGCGTACTGGCGGGCCTCCCCAACGTGTGCTCGCCACGTGCCGGCGACGGCTGCTGGAGCCGTACAGAGCGCCACTGTGACCAACGCCACATAAATTCGCAACGTAGGCGTTGCATAAATAGCCGGGCTGTGCTTCAATAGCGAAACGACACCGTCCCGTATCGTTATTCGAGGAGGAGCAAGCATGTCAGCAACAGCCCAGAGCATCCACGACCGTCGCTGGTGGACGCTGGTCGTGGTCTCCGTCGCCCTACTCGTCATCTCGCTCGACAACACGATCCTCAACGTTGCTCTACCCACCATCGAGCGCGATCTCGATGCGAGCAGCGGTCAACTGCAGTGGATCGTCGACTCCTACACCCTCGTCTTCGCCGGCCTTCTGCTCACCATGGGCGCGCTGGGCGATCGCTTCGGCCGCCGCGGTGCACTCGCGGCCGGCCTGGCCATCTTCGGCGGCGCATCGCTCGCGTCGGCGTTTGCTGAGTCGGCCAACATGCTCATCGTCACCAGGGCGCTGATGGGCATCGGCGGCGCTCTGATCATGCCGACGACGCTGTCGATCATCACCAACGTCTTCCCCGCCGGCGAGCGGGCGAAGGCAATTGGCATCTGGGCAGCCGTCGCCGGCATCGGCGTCGGCATCGGCCCCGCGAGCGGCGGCTGGCTGCTCGAGCAGTTCAGCTGGGCTGCCGTGTTCCTCATCAACGTCCCGATCGCCGCGGCCGCTCTCCTGGCCATCCCGAAGCTCGTGCCGGACTCGAAGGACCCGAAGCAGTCGCGGCTCGACCCGCTCGGCGCGCTGCTCTCGACGGTCGGCCTCGGCATCCTCACCGGCGCGATCATCCAGGCGCCGGAGTGGGGCTGGACCAGCGGACGCATCCTCGGCGGCTTCGCCGCGTCGGCAGCCATCCTTGCCGGCTTCGTTATCTGGGAGCTCCGCAGCTCATCCCCCATGCTCGACGTCCGGATGTTCCGGATCCGTCGATTCACGGGCGCGAGCGTCTCGATCGCCCTCGTGTTCTTCGCACTCTTCGGTGCGATCTACTTCCTGACCCAGTACCTCCAGGGAGTGCTCGACTACACGCCGTTCGAGGCCGGCGTCCGGATGCTCCCGGTCGCAGGCGGGCTCATCCTGGGCGGGCCGCTCTCCGCCAAGCTGGCGGAGCGGTTCGGAACGCGGCCTGTGGTTGCTGTCGGCCTCGGCATCGTGGCAGTCGCGCTGTACATGCTCGCCGGAGCGGACACCGACAGCGGCTACTCGCTCGTCGCATGGTCCCTCGTCATGCTCGGCTTCGGCATGGGCGCGACGATGGCGCCGGCCACCGAGTCAATCATGAGCTCGGTCCCGCTGAACCACGCGGGTGTCGGCTCGGCGATGAACGACACGGTCCGGCTGGTCGGCGGCACGCTCGGCGTGGCGATCCTCGGAAGCCTCCTGTCGAGCGGTTACGGTGCCGACATGGAGCCCGCGGTGAAGTCGCTGCCCGAGCCGGCCGCCGATGCGGCATCGGATTCGCTCGGCCACGCCAGCGTGGTGGCCGACCAAATCGGTGGCGACGCCGGGCGGGCTCTCTCGAACGCAGCCGAGACAGCCTTCACCACGGCCATGAGCAGCACGCTCACGGTCGCCGCGGCCACGGCGCTCGCCGGAGCCGTCATCGCCCTCGTGGTCCTGCCCGGGCAGAGCCGCGAGCGCGCCGAGAAGCAGGCATTCGCGATGCAGCCGGAGCCGGCGGCGGCGTGAGCAAGGCGAGACCAGAGCAGCAGGACGACCGGGCCGGCGCCGAGGAGGCGCCGGCCCGCGGTCGTGGCAGGCCGCGCAGCGCGGAGGCCGAGCAGGCGATCCTCGACTCGACGCTGCGGATGCTCGGCACACAGGGGGTCGCGGGCATGACCATCGAGGGAGTCGCCGCGGACGCGGGCGTCGGCAAGACGACGATCTACCGGCGCTGGCCGACGAAGACCGACCTGATCCTGGCCGCCATATCCAACCTGGTCCCCCCGGGCGACCCGCCGGACACCGGCAGCATGGCGGGGGACATGGCGGTCCTTGCAGAGACGCAGCGGCGGCGGCTCGCCGGCAAGGGCCTCGCCGGCATCGTCCCGCGCGTACTCGCCGAGTCGATGGGCGATCCGGAGCTGCACCGGGAGTTCGTCGACAGGGTCGTCAACCCGTTCCGCGGATTGCTCCGGTTGTTCATCGAGCGCGGGATCGAGCGTGGCGAGCTGCGACCGGATCTCGAGGTGGAGCCGCTCGTGGACCTCCTGCACGCGATACCGATCTACAAGGTCCTTATGTCGCGCGGCGACCCGGCCTCGCTCGAGCAGGTGCCCTGGGCGTACATGCCACTGCTGGCCCCGGGGATCCTCAATAGCTCTTCGGCAGCCCCAAAGAGTGCTCGGCCACGTAGTTCAGGATCATCTCGCGCGAAACGGGGGCGGTCCGGGTGAGGCGCACGCCCCACCACATGTCGGAGAGCCCGTACTCGAGCGCGAAGCCGTTGCCGCCGTGCGCCTGGATCGCGCGGTCGACGCACTTGATCGCCGCCTCGGCCGCCGCGTACTTCGCCATGTTGCTCGCCTCGCCGGCGCCGGGCACCCCGGCGTCGTAGAGCGCGCAGGCCTTCTGCGTCATCAGGCGGGCCAGCTCGAGCTCGATCTTCGCCTCCGCCAGCGGGTGCGCGATCCCCTGGTGCGTGCCGATCGGCGCGCCCCAGACCACGCGCTCGTTCGCGTACGCGGCCGCCTTGCCGAGCGCTCGCAGGCCCGCGCCGCACGCGATCGAGGCACCCATGATGCGCTCCGGGTTGAGACCGTCGAACACGGGGCCGAGGCCGCCACCCTCGCCGCCGATCAGGCGCTCCTCCTCCAGTTCGACGTCATCGAAGAAGAGCGTCCACTGCTTGTCCGGGCCGAGATAGGGCATCGGGATCTCGTCGCGCGTGAAGCCGGGCGCGTCCACATCCACGATCGCGAGCGACGGGAGCCCGAGCGCGCCGTCCGCCATCCGGCTGCGGGCCACCACCAGCACCGCGTCCGCGTGCTCGACGCCCGAGATGTATGTCTTCTGCCCCCGCAGGACGAGTCTGTCACCGCGGCGTTCCACGGAGGTCGAGAGGTTGTGCGAGTTCGTGCCCGCGTCGGGCTCGGTGATCGCGAACGCGATCTTCGTGGTGCCGGCCGCGATGCCGCGCAACCAGCGCTCCCTCTGCTCGTCGGTTCCGTGGCGCGCGAGGATGTTCCCGACGATCGCCGGCGACACCACGATCAGGAGCAGCGACTTGCCGGCCGCGGCAATCTCCTCCCCCACGGTCGCAAGCCCGCTCATGCCGAGCCCGCCGCCGCCCCACTCCTCGGGGAGGTTCACGCCGAGGTAGCCCTTTTCGGCGAGCGCGTCCCACAGCTCGGTGGGCGGCTCGCCCGCCGCGTACTTCTGACGCGCGTAGTCCTCGGGGAAGCCGTCGCATATACCGCGCACCGCTGCGCGGATCTGGCGCTCCTCGTCCGAGGGCACAAGCGGGAGCACGGCCTGGGTTGTCGCGGGCGTCATACGCGCATAATGCCAGCGTGCGCATAGGGCTCTTCCTGGCCTACTGGCCCTGGTTCTCTCCGGAGGAACAGATCTCGCTGGCCCGCCAGGCGGATCGCGCCGGGCTCGACTCGGTCTGGGTGGCCGAGGCATGGGGCCAGGATGCGGTCTCGGTGCTCGGCCATCTGAGCGCTGTCACCGAGCGCGTGGGACTCGGCTCCGGCCTGATGCAGATCCCGGGCCGGACGCCCGCGATGACCGCGATGACGGCCGTGACGCTCGACGTGCTCTCGGGCGGACGTTTCCGACTCGGGCTCGGCGTGTCCGGCCCGCAGGTGTCCGAGGGCTGGCACGGAGTGCCCTTCTCGCGCCCGCTCGCCCGCACTCGCGAGTACGTGGAGATCGTCCGCGCCGCCCTAGCGCGCGAGGCGCCGCTCGAGTACCAGGGCGAGGCGTTTCGCCTGCCGGTGGAGGGCGGCACGGGGCTCGGCAAGCCGCTCAAGCTGCTCGCCCGGCCGGTACAGGAGCGCATCCCGATCTACCTGGGCTCGATGGGGCCGAAGGCGATCGAGCAGACCGCGCAGATCGCGGACGGCTGGCTGCCGTCGATGTTCAGCCCCGAGCTGGCCGAGCCGTTCAGGGGCACGGACGTGGACATCTCGCCCGTGGTGATGGTGTGCGTGGACGAGGACATCGACCGCGCCCGCGATCTCGCGCGCCCGTGGCTCACCGTCTACCTCGGGGGCATGGGCACGAAGGAGAAGAACTTCTACGTCGAGGCCGCCGAGCGCTCCGGCCAGGGCGAGTCCGCCCGCGAGGTGCAGCGCCTCTACTTGTCCGGGGACCGCGCGGGCGCGGCTGCGGCACTCACGCCGGAGCTGATCGACAGCTCGGCGGTCTGCTGCCGGCCCGCGGAGCTCGACGAGCACCTCGCGCGCTACGAGCGCGCGGGCGCCACCACCCTGCTCGCAATGCCGTTCGGTGACCGCCCGGCGATCGTCGCCCAGCTGGCCAGTTCCGTGCCCGCGTAGATGTTAGGGTGCCCTAACTATGTCTCAGCGCGTGCTCGTGACCGGCGGCCTGGGGTTCCTCGGGAGCCGCCTCTGTGGTGTGCTGCTCGACGAGGGCGCGGATGTCCGGATCGTCGATGACCTGTCGGGCCATTACTCCGAGAGCACCGGGCCCACCGCCGCGGCAACGCTCGCGGCCCGCGGCGCCGAGGTCGCGATCGCTCGAGCCGATCCGGCGCATCTGAACGGCGTCGACGCGCTGATCCACCTCGCTGGCCTTCCGGGCGTGCGAACGCGCCGTGCCCCCTCCGCGTTCCACGAGGTGAATGTCCGCCTCACGGAACGCCTCGTGGGCGCCGCGAGCCAGGCGGGGGTCCGCTTCGTGCTCGTATCGAGCTCTTCGGTGTACGGCAACGCCACCGAGCTGCCCACTCCCGAGCACGCGCCGCCTGCGCCGCTCAACCCCTACGCGGCCAGCAAGGTCGCGGCCGAGGAGGTGGTGCGCGAGAGCGGCGCGGACGCCGTGGTCGTCCGCCCCTTCAGCGTGTACGGCCCCGGGCAGCGGCCGGAGATGGCGTTCGCGCGCTGGATCGACTGTCTCGAGGCGGAGCGCCCGCTCCCGTGGCATGCGGCACCCGGCACCGCGCGGGACTTCACCTATGTGGACGACGCCGTGGCCGGCACTCTCGCCGCGCTTCGCCATGGCCGTGGCGGCGAGGCGTACAACCTGTCCGGCTGGCGTTCGGTGACCCTGCGAGGAGCCCTCGAGGCTCTGGAGGCGACGTTCGGGCGGCGGGCTTCGCTCTCAAGGGCGCCGGGCTCCGCCGCCGACGCTCGCGTCACCCACGGCTGTGGGCGCAAGGCGGCCAGCGAGCTTGGCTACGCGCCACGCACGGATCTCGCCACCGGCCTACGCGAGCAGATCGCCGCGGCCGGACCCAGCCGGCTCGCTGTCTAGCTCTGCCCGGCGTCCCGCTTGGCCTGATCGAGCTCGGCCTGGACGGCGTCGGTCTGGTTCGGGATCTTGAGTCGCTTCTCGAGGACCGGGATCGCCTCCTCGGGCCTCCCCGCCAGCCGCAGTGACTTGCCGAGATTGAAGAGCGCGTAGGCGTAGGTCACGTTGTCGGTGCCCGGCGGGAAAGAGTTGACGGCCTCCTGGAGCACGGGGACGGCCCCCTCGTAGTCGCCGGCGCCCATCAGGCGGAAGCCCTCGTCGTTCAGCTCGGCGCCGCGGGCCTCGTCGTAGGAGCCGGACGGCTCCTCCTCCTCCGCCGGCGCCGCGGCGGCGGGCTCGTCCTTCGGCTCCTTCTTGGCCGTGGGCTCCTCCTGCTTCTTCTTCTTGTTCGCGTCGGCCTTCGGCTGCGCGGGCGTGTTGTCGGCGCTCGACGGTGAGGAGCCCTCGTCATCTCCACCCGACAGAACGGCGCCCGCGATGGTGGCCACGGCGAGCGCGATGAAAATGGCGGCGAGTGCCAGGGCGCCGGCGCGCGGGCGCCTGCGACCGGCACCGTCTCCGCCAGCCTCCCGGCTCGCTGCGGTCGGCGGCGTGCGGCGCGGCGGCGACGCGGCAGGCGGGGTGCGGCGTGGCGATGTCGGCGGCGGACTCGAGGCGGCGGCCGGCGGACTCGTGGCGGCGGCCGGCGCGTGCTTCGGGGTGGGTGCGGGATCCGGCGCGGGTTCCGGCGGGGCCGCAGCGGGCTTCGGCGACGCGGGCGCCGACGGCTGCGCGGCCGCGGGCCCAGCGGCGGCTCCTGCGGCGGCGGCTCCCGCGGCGGCCGCTCCGGCGGCTCCGGCTCCGGCGGCCTTCGATCCGCGTCCAAACAGTCGGCGTGTCTTGCGCGTCTCCTCCGGCGCGTCCTCGAGGGCCCTCGTGAGCTCGCGGGCGAACTCGCCGGCCGAGCCGGGGCGGTCCTCCGGCTCGAGAGCCATGCCGCGCTGAAGCACGCGCGCGGCCTGCTTCGGGGCACTGGGCCACGCGTCGAGCAGGTCGGGCGCACCCTCGTTGGCGATCTTGTGCGCGATCTCGAGCGGCGTGCCGCCCTCGCGCGGGCGCTTGCCGCTGAGCGCCTCGAAGCTGATCGCCGCGAGCGCGTACACGTCCGCGGGCGGACCGGCCCCGCGGCCGTCGAGCTGCTCGGGCGCCATGTACGCGGCCGTGCCGAGCACCGTGCCGCTGCGCGTGATCTTGGTGCCGTCGGACGCTGTCGCGATGCCGAGGTCGGCGAGCTTTGTCACGCCGTCCTCGCGGATCAGCACGTTGCCGGGCTTCACGTCGCGGTGCACGACCCCCTGCGAATGCGCATGGTCGAGCGCCTCGCCGAGGTCGCGCACCATGCTCGAGACCTCCTCGGGCCGCAGCGGCCCGCGGCGCAGCATGCGCGACAGCGGCTCGCCCTCCACGTACTCCATGACGATCAGCACGCCCTCGTCGTCGGTCGCGGTGTCGAACACCGAGACGAGGTTCGGGTGGTTCAGCGACGCTCCGAGCTTCGCCTCACGGGTGAAGCGCTGCTCCACGTCGACCGGGCTGTCGGCATGCAGACGCTTGACGGCCACCTGCCGTCCGAGACGCTCGTCCTCGCACAGGAGGACCGATGCCATGCCGCCCGAGCCGAGGTGCCTCAGTACCCGATAGCGGCCATCAAGAAGTGAACCTTGGGTATGCACGACCACTCGCGTGTGTTACCCACGCCCCCAGGGCGATAACCGCGACAGGCGACGCTTTTCCCCCGGCTCAGACGCGCTGAATCAGCGTCCCGGTGCCGAGCCCGCCGCCACAGCACATCGTCACGAGCCCGACCTCCTTGTCGGAGCGCTCGAGCTCGTGCAGAAGCGTGGTGATCAGGCGTGCGCCGGTGGATCCCAGCGGGTGGCCGAGCGCAATCGCGCCGCCGTTCACGTTCACCCGGTCCATGTCGGGCTCAAGCTCACGGCGCCAGGCCGCGAGCACGGACGCGAACGCCTCGTTGATCTCGACCAGGTCGATGTCGTCCATCTTCATGCCGTTGCGGTCCAGCAGCTTCTTGGTGGCCGGGATGGGGCCTGTGAGCATGATCACGGGGTCCACGCCCACGGTCGTCTGGTCGACGATCTTCGCGCGCGGCTTCAGGCCCAGCGACTCCGCCTTCCCACGCTCCATCAGCAGCACGGCGGCTGCGCCGTCTGAGATCTGCGAGGAGTTGCCGGCGGTGATCTTCCCGTCCTCCTTGAAGGCGGGCTTCAGCTCGGACAGCTTCTCCAGGCTGGTATCGGGCCGGATGCCCTGGTCGGTGACGTACGTGTCCCCATTCACCTGGAACGGCACGATCTCGCGCTCGAAGCGGCCTTCCTCGGTCGCCCGCGCCGCGTTCTGGTGCGAGCGCAGGCCGATCTCGTCAAGCTCCGAGCGGGGGATCTCCCACTGGTCGGCGATCATCTCGGCGGAGATTCCCTGCGGCACGAGGTTGTACTTCTCCATCAGCTCGGGCGGCCAGGGCGAGCCGACGTCGTCGACCCACTTGAAGCCCACCCCCATCGGGATGTGGCCCATGTGCTCGACGCCCGAGCCGATCGCGACGTCGTGCACGCCGGAGGCAATCAGCGCCGCGGCGAAGTTCACGGCCTGCTGCGCGGAGCCGCACTGGCGGTCGACGGTCGTGGCCGGCGTCTCGACCGGCAGACCGGCCTGCAGCCATGCGTTGCGGCCCACGTTGAACATCTGCTCGCCGTACTGCTGCACGCAGCCGGTGATGACGTCCTCGACCTCGGAAGGATCGATCCCCGCGCGCTCGATGACCTCGGTGTAGGTCTTCGCGAGCAGCTCGTTCGGATGGGTGTCCTTGTAGTAGCCCTTCTCCGGGTGCCCGCGCCCGATCGGGGTGCGTGTGGCCTCGACGATCACGACCTCTCGGCCGTTTCCGTTCTGCATCTGGTGCTTCCTCCGCGCTCGCTTGTGTATAAAGCGTACTCGATTGACTGGCGAGTCAACCAACAGCGGAGAACGGGCGGAAAGAGCTTGAATCGGCTTGGGATAGCGGGCAGCGGGGCGATCGCGTGCGGGCTGGCCCGCGCCGCGGGCGGGTCCCATGAGGTGGTCCTATGGGCCCGCAGCGAGGGTTCCAAGGACCGCGCGTGCGCCCGTGTGGAGGACGCGGCGACCGTTGTGACCGAGCTCTCGGAGCTCGCCGGCTGCCCAGTCGTGGTCGAGGCGATCAGCGAGGACGTGGAGACGAAGCGCGGCCTCTACGGGCAGCTCGCCGAGGTGCTCGACGCGGACGCCGTGCTTGCCACCACCACTTCGTCGCTCTCAGTTTCGGAGCTTGCGGAGGCCAGCGGACGGCCGGACCGCTTCGGCGCCCTCCACGTGTTCAACCCGGTCGACAGGATGAAGCTCGTGGAGCTGTCGTTCCCGGACTCGGCGTCCGAGGACACGAGGGAGCGGCTGCACCAGCTCTGCGAGGCGCTCGACAAGACGGCGGTCGAGGTTCCCGACGCCGCCGGCTTCGTCGTGAACAAGCTGCTGTTCCCATACCTCTTCGACGCCGTGCGCCTCCTCGAGCGCGATGGGCTCGCTCCCGACGCCATCGACACCTGCATGAAGCTGGGCGCCGGCCACCCGATGGGGCCGCTCGGGCTGCTCGACTTCGTCGGGCTCGACGTGGCCGCGGCGATCGGAGAGTCGATCGGTGCGGAGGTGCCCGACCGGGTGCGCGAGCTGATCGCCGAGGGCAAGCTCGGCCGCAAGGCGGGCCAGGGCTTCTACGAGTACCCGCCGAAAAACTAAGCCGGCGGCTTCTCGCGCTTCACGAGCGCGGTCTTGCGCGCGGCGCGGCGCCTCGTCGGCGGGGCGGGCGGCATTCCCGCGGTGAGGTCCCAGACCACGTCGGCCTCGCCGATCCCCTGCTTCTCCGCCAACTCGGACACGCGGTCCCACGGAAGCGTGGCATCGGGCAGGTCGTCCCAGCGGCTCAGCTCCAGTGCCTCGAGCGCGGCGGCCAGAGCGGGTCCTTTCTCGTCCTGTTCCTGGACCAGCGCCCGCAGAGCATCGCGCTGGGAATCGCTCAGCTTCACACACCACATACCGGGGAGACCTCCTCCTCCGAGAAGCACTCTTGAAGCGAAGCTAGTCCCCCTCCCGGACGGACCTGTGAACGACGAGGGGCGGCCCGCAGGCCGCCCCTCGCAGAATGCGCCTTGGGTTCGCTCAGCGAACGCGGAACGGGCCCTGGTACTTCAGCGCCTTCGTGCGCCGCTGCTTGCCCGCCTTGGCCTTGGACGCCTTCGCGCCCTGGGCCTGCGTGACCGGGCTCTTCGACCGCGCGAGCGTCCAGCCCGCGTGAGCCGCCGCATCTGACATCTCGTCAAGCGCGGTGTGGCTCAGGTTGAAGAACGTGTCGCACGCCTGGTGGTAGCAGGGATCGAACGCCAGGCCGGCCACTCCGCCGTACTTGGCCTCCTGCTCCGCCGACTTGATGCCCTCCGCACCGGTGAACAGGCCACCTGCCGCGACGCCGTTGGCGATGAACGCTCCATAGTCGGAGCGGCCGTCGAATGCGGTCGGCTCATACTCGAGCCCCTGGCTCTCGAAGTAGCGGTTGAACAGCCCTTCGATCTGGCCGGAGCCCTGCGGGGCGCCGCCGGGCGGCGGTGCCGAGTCGGACAGGTCGCCGTCATAGACGAACCGCGCGAAGTTGGGCGAACCGACCATGTCGTAGTTCAGGTTCGCCTCGATCTCGCTGATCTTGCCGTTGGCGACGAGCTGGTTGACGTACGCCGTCGAGCCCACCAGACCGGCCTCCTCAGCGCCCCAGAACGCGAAGCGCATCCGGTTGCGTGGCTTGTCACGGAGCTTCGCGACCTGCTCGGCCATCTCGATGAGCGTCGACGAGCCCGAGCCGTTGTCGTTGATTCCCGGGCCCTCCTGGACCGAGTCGAGGTGCGCGCCGAGCACGATCGTGCGGTCGGGATCGCCCCGCCGCGAGTCGGCGATCACGTTGTACTGCTGGATCGGGGTCGTGGTTGCGTCGACGACGATGTGGAGCGTGACCGGGCCGGACTGGGCCTGGCTGTAGATCTCCTCACCGACGTCGTTGCTGATCATCGCAGCGGGGATCGTCATGCCCTGCGGCGCGGTGATGAACAGCGGATCCTCACGGCCCTCGAAGCCGTCGTTGAAGATCAGCGCGGCTCCAGCGCCCTCGTCCAGCGCGTTCTGGTACTTCTGGGTGAACGGGCAGGTACCGCGCTGCATCAGCGCGATCGCGCCATCCGGCATGCCGGCAAAGTCAGCCGGATCACACCCGCTCGTCGAGGTGCCTGGCCCGTCGGGTGGTGGCACGACCGTGTTGCCCGCGACGAAAACCGGCCCGGTTGCCTCACCGCCGGCCGAGAACTGCGAGACGATGTAGTCGGTGTCCTCAACCCAGACCTCCGGGCTCGGGCTCGTGCGCTCGAGCGTCGACGGGCCGTTCTTCTCCCACTGCGCAAAGTCGAACGGGGCGAGTGACACCTTGTAGCCGGCGCGGCGCAGCCGGTTCGAGACGTACTCGACCGATGCGTCGTAGCCGGGGAAAGTCGCTGCTCGGTTCCCACCGTTTGCAATTGCGATGTCCTGGAACGCCCGCTCGTGCTCGAGAATGCCATCGAGGGTCACTCCGCGGCGCAGCTCGCGGGTGTTCACCTTGTCGATGGCCGAGGCCACGGGAGCGAGAAGCAGGGCAGCCGCCAACGCGACGACCACCGTGGTCAGGCCCTTCCTCATGAGTCCCCCTTTGTGGGTGGCTTGGGCGCCTGCCGACCTTCTGGGTCGGCGGCGCGGTCTCCAGCGGCCCGCGGGATCTCCGGGACCACCTGCTCGCGGCCTACCCGGTTCGTTCAGGACGTAACGCTGCCGCGCCCGGCGACCGTCAGCTCTAGTTGAGGTCGCGGCGCTCCGCGTCCTGCGGAGCCTGGGCGGCCTGCTCGACCGGGCGCATGGTGCCCTCGCGGGGGCCGTCCTCGCCGCGGGCGTGGTGGTCGCGGATGCGCACGGCCTCCACGCGGTTCTCGCGCACGGCCTCGACGCGCAGCGAGTAGCCGTTCACGTTCACCATGTCGCCGCGCTTCGGAAGGCGTCCGAGCTCGCCGAACACGAAGCCGCCCACCGAGTTGTAGGCGTCCGAGTCCACCGGCAGGTCGAGCCCGTAGTCGGCCAGGTCCGTGATCGGCACGTGGCCTCGCACCCACCAGTCGCCGTTCGTGAGCTGCCGCACGCCTGCCACGGCGGGGTCTGTCTCGTCGGCGATCTCGCCCACGACCTCCTCGATGATGTCCTCGACGGTCACGATGCCCGCGGTGCGGCCGTACTCGTCCACCACCACGGCCATCGACGCGCGCTCGCGCTGAAGGTCTGCGAGCAGGTCGTCGAGCGGCTTCGTCTCGGGCACGATCAGGGCCGGCTTCACGCTGCTCTCTATGGACGCCCCTGGACCCTCGGTCATCACCTTTCGCGCGAGCGAGTTCACGTGCACGACGCCCTTGATGCGGTCGGTGTTGCCGTCCTCGGTCACCACGAGCCGCGTGTGACCCGAGTCGACGGCCCGCTTCAGGGCCGCCTCGGCGCCCTCGGACGCGTCGACGGTGACCACCGCCGGGATCGGCGTCATCACCTGACGCGCCTGTTGCTCGTGCAGGTGGAAGACGCCCGACAGCATCCCGGCCTCGCCGGGGTCGAGCTTGCCGGTGAAAGCGCTGCGCGCGATGATCAGCTTCAGGTCCTCGGAGGAGCTGACGTCCTCGAACTCGGCGCGAGCGTCGACGCCCACGAGGCGCAGGATCCAGTTCGACGCCGTGTTCAGCAGCCAGATCAGCGGGTTGAAGACGCTGCGAAACAACTCGAGCGGCCGCGCCACGCGCAGGGCCGTGGCCTCGGGGTTAACGATCGAGTAGATCTTCGGCACCTGCTCGCCGAAGGTGATGTGCAGCGCGGTGGTAATCAGGTAGGCGATGCCGAGCGAGATCGCAAGCGAGGCGCCGTGCGAGATCGTCGAGCCGAAGACGTCCTCGAACAGGCTCGCGATCGCGGGCTCGCCGAGGAAGCCGATGCCCAGCGAGGTCATCGTGATGCCGAGCTGGCAGGCCGACAGGTACTCGTCGATGCGATCGATCTGCTTGAGCACGAGCGCGGCGCCGCGGCGCCCGTCGTCGCGGAGCTGCTCGACGCGACCCTGCGACGCGCGCACGAGCGCGAACTCCGCGGCTACGAAGAGTCCGTTCAGGCCGACCAGAACGGCAACGCCGAATAAGAGCAGGAGCTGGGTCATCTCAGACCGCAGTCCTGGGGGGCCAGGGCTTGGAAGCCCTTTCTCTGCCTACTTCGAGGGGGATCGTCGTCGCTCATGCGGTGACGCGGCGAGTGTAGCGGCTAGCCGAGCGCATCAATGCGGCGCGCGAGCTCGAAATCACCCTCGGTGAGCCCGCCCTCGCTGTGCGTGCTGATGGTCACCGTGACCGTCTTCCAGGAGATCTCGAGGTCGGGGTGATGGTTCATCTCCTCGGCCTCCGGCGTGAGCCGGTTCACGAACTCGACAGAGCCCTTGAAGTCGCCGTTGTCGAACTGCTTCACGATCGCGTCGCCGGAGCGCTCCCAGCCCTCCAGGCCGGCGCGCCGCTCCTCGATCTCCTCGTCGCTCAGACGTGCCATCCTCGTCTCCGTGCGTATCGCCTCACTCGTACCGTCCGCGACCGAGATGCTCTTCGCACTCGGCCTCGGCGACCGCGTCGCCGCGGTCACACACGAGTGTGACTACCCGCCCGGCGCGGAACAACTCCCCCACCTCACCCGCAGCGTGATTCCCGACGGCCTGCCCGCCGCCGAGATCGACGCCGCGGTGCGCGAGCGCACGGCACGCGGCGAGTCGCTGTACGAGCTCGACGAGGCCACGCTCGAGGAGCTCGGCGTGGACCTGATCGTGACTCAGGCGGTATGCGAGGTGTGCGCCGTTTCGTTCGACGACGTGCGCGCGGTGGCCGAGCGGCTGCCCACCCAGCCGCAGGTGATCTCGCTCGACCCGTCCACGCTCGGAGAGGTGCTGGCCGACGTGCCGCGGCTCGCGGAGGCGGCCGGCGCCGAGGACGCAGGCGAGGAGCTCGCGGAGGACGCCGCCGCCCGGATCGAGGCGGTCGAAGGGGCCGTGAGGGACGCGCCGCGCCCGCGCGTGGCCGCCCTCGAGTGGCTCGACCCGATCTACATCGGCGGCCACTGGGTGCCGCAGATGATCGAGCTTGCCGGCGGCCTCGACGTGCTCGGCTCGCCCGGTGAGAAGTCGCGCACGGCGGAGTGGGCGGAGCTCGAGGCGCTCTCGCCGGAGGTCGTGGTCTCGATGCCGTGCGGCTACTACGCGGAGCAGGCCGCGGCGGAGACCATGAGGCAGCGCGAGCGGCTTGCCCCGCTCGGCGCGCGCGTGATCGCGGTCGACGCGGCGGCGTACTTCTCGCGCCCGGGACCACGCCTCGTGGAGGGCGTGGAGCTGCTCGGCCACCTGCTGCATCCCGAGCTGGTGCCGGCGCCGCCCACGCGGCGCTCGATCGAGCTGGACCTCTCGCCCTAGGAGGGTTCGGCGAAACGCCGAGCGATCAGCGCTGGCCCTCATAGCTGCTGTTCTCTAGCCCGAGATCACTATCGAGCCGACGACGGCCGCGGCGCCGATCGCCATGCACGCAATCGACGTGACGATGTCCGGAAGCCGCATCCGCTCGCGCAGCTCGAGGAGCAGCAGCGCGGTCACGGTGCCGCCAACGAGCCCACCGATGTGCCCGCCCACGGAGATGTTCGGGATCGTGAACGTGATCAGCAGGTTGAGGCCGATCCAGATCCCCAGGCCGCTCTCCATCAGGCTGAAGCCGCGGTTGCGCGCGACCACCGCGGCGGCGCCCATAAGCCCGAACACCGCGCCCGAAGCGCCCACCGTGAGGCTGTCGGGCGACAGCAGCAGCGCGCCGAACGAGCCGCACAGAAGCGACACGAAGTAGACGAGCCCGAAGCGCCACTTGCCGAGCGCGGGCTCGATCATCGTGCCGAGGATCCAGAGCGCGAGCATGTTCGTGAGCAGGTGAAAGGGGCCGGCGTGGAGGAAGCCGGCCGTGAGCAGGCGCCAGTACTCGCCGTCCGCGATGGTGGCCTGCGAGACCCCGCCGTCGTCTGTGAGCGAGCTGCTGTCCGCGCCCGCGCCTCCGCCGAGCAGCGAGCCGATCCCGACGATCACGTTGATTCCGATCAGGACGTACGTGAGCACCGGATCGCCCGTGAGCGTGCTCATCGTCTTGACCTTCGTGCTCTGCCGGGCGCACTCGGGGCAGCGCATCCCGACGGGCGTGGACGTCATGCAGTCCGGGCAGATGGGCCGCTCGCAGTTCGAGCAGCGCACGCCGGTCTCGCGCTTCGGGTGGCGGTAGCAGACCTCCATCAGTCGGAGGCCACCCTAGCTACAGCGGCACGCTCACAATCGGTTCTTCACTTGGCACCTGGGCGCCGCCGCGCGCCTCGCGCGTGACGTACACGCCGTCCGCGTCGTCCACGTTCGAGAGGTCCACCGCCCCGCGCCCATCAGGGCCGACCTCAAAGGTCCGGGCGGGAAGCATGCGGTCGCCGTGCTGGAGCCAGACCTGGTAGACCCGCGTCCCGCCGAGGCTCGGCATGTCGTGCAGGCGGAGCGTTGCGTCGTCGTCCGAGATGCGCAGGTTGCCGCCCGCGCTCGGCATCGCCCTATCGACCGTCGCTGCGACGGTGCGGCTCTCGTCTCCGCCGAGCTGCGCGACGCCAAAGCCGACCACGAGCCCGAGCAGGAGCACGGCCGCCACGGCGAGCGGGCGGGTGAACCGGCGGCGCGGCAACTCGGTGACGCGCGCCTCGCGCTCGACCACCTCCATGAGCGATGCCTTCAGCCTGGCCGGCGGCTCGAACTGCTGGACCGACGCCGGCAGCGCATCTGCGGCGGGCCGCAGGCGCGCGAGCTCCTCCTGGCAGTCGCCGCAGCGCGCGAGGTGGCGCTCGAACGCCTGGCGCTCGAGGTCGTTGAGCGCGCCCAGAAGGTAGGCGCCGATGTCGTCCTGGTGGCGCGTGTGATCGGTCATACCACGCCCTCCACTGTGAGCTCGTTGCGCATCTTCTCCAGGCCGAGCCGCATTCGGCCCTTCACGGTGCCGAGCGGCTCCTCGAGCAGCTTCGCGATCTCGCTCTGGGAGTAGCCGCCGAAGTAGGCGAGCTCGATCGCCTTGCGCTGCTCATCAGGCAAGCTGGTCAAGGCTCCCCTCACGCTCCGCGCCTCCTCGCGTCTCGCAACCTCCACGTCCGTCCGCTCGCGCGCCTCGTGACGCTCCTCCACCAGGTCGAGTGTCTCGCGCCCGCGATCGTGGACGGTACTGCGCCGCAGCCCGTCGATGGCCCTGTTGTGGACGATCCCGAGCACCCATGTGCGCACGCTCCCGCGAGTCTTGTCGTAACGGAGGCGGCTTCGCCAGATCGACAGGAACGCCTCCTGGACCACGTCCTCGGCCGCTGCCTGCCTCCCGACCATCCGATAGGCGAGCGAAAACGCCGCTCCGCCGTGGCGGTCGTAGAGAAGCTCGAAGGCACGCGGTTCGCCCTGCTGGACGAGCTGCATGACCTCCTCGTCGGCGAGGTCGCGGATGTCATGTGGCATTCCCGGATCTTCCTACGCGCAAGCCGGGCGATTGGATGATCCATCCGTGCGCCAAGTGCGAATCGGGTGAAAATCGCTCAATTGGAGGTTCCTCATGGCAGATCGTTCACCCGCCCAGGTCTTTGCGCTCGTGATCGGCATCACGTTGGTTGCGACCGGGATCCTCGGCTTCTTCTACAGCGCAAGCTTCGGCACCGGTGACGGCACGGAGCGCGACGCCGTGCTCGGCATCCTGGACGTGAACGCCTGGCACAACCTGTTCCACCTCGCGAGCGGCGTGATCGCACTCGCGGTGGCCGGCTCGTACGGCGGGTCGCGCACCTTTGCACTCGCGTTCGGCGCGGTGTACCTGGTGGTCACGGTCCTCGGCTTCATCGCGGGCGACGGCGAGGAGATCCTCAACATCATTCCCATCAACACCGAGGACAACTTCCTGCACCTGCTGCTTGCGATCGCGGGCCTCGGCGCGGGTCTCGCGACGCCGGCGCACGACCGTCTGACAGCTCGTCCGGCGGAAGCGGCCTAGCCGCGCAGCCGCTTCTCGATGTCGTCCGCGACCCCGCGGATCGACTTCTCGAGAGCGTGCAGCCCGGTGTCCTGGCGCTTCTTCTGCTGCTGGCGGGCTCGTACAAGGACGAGTCCGCCGGCGGCGACGCTGCCGACCACGATCGCGGCGGCGGGGCGAGCCCAGTTGCGCGGGTCGCGCATTGCGGACAGCTCCCAGTCGGCGAGCTCGGCGGCGGCCACCTCGGTGAGCTCGGAGAGGCCGCGCTCGAGACGGTCGCTGAGCGCCTCCGGCGGGTCCACCGGCACGAGAGCGGAGCGCAGCAGGCGTTCGACGCGATCCACGTCACTCATCGCCGTCCTCCTCGAGGCCCTGCTCCAGCTGCTTGATGGCCCTGTGGATGAGCACCTTGGTCGCCCCCTCGGATCGCCCCAGTGCTCGCGCGATCTCCCGGTTGTCCATTCCCAACGCGAAGCGCATGATCAGCGCCTCGCGGCGATCCTCCGGAAGCTTCGACACGCCCTCGAGGACCTCCTTCACCTCTTCGCGCCCCTCCACGAGCTGCTCCGTGCCGATCGGCTCGGCCAGAACGCTCGAGTCGTCGAGCTGGGTGGTCGGCCTGCGTGAGCGGTCGCGGTAGAAGTTGGCGGCGAGGTTGTGCGCGATGCGGATGAGCCAGGGCCGCATCGGCCGCCCGTTGGACTCGCGCTGAGCTCGATCGAAGTGCCGGTAGGCCTGGAGAAACGTCTGCTCGGTCAGGTCCTCCGCGTCGTGGTGGTTGCCCACCCGGTAGTAGGAGTACGAGTAGACGTCGCGCAGATGTGCCTTGTACAGCTCGGTGAAATCGCGGTCGAGTCGCTGCTTGTCGGCCACTTCCTCCACTCGGCACGGAGCCTACTCCCGCTCTTATGCCGCGTGGGTCCGGCGCCGCGCCGGGCGGGCCGATCGGACGCTCTCGAGCCACTGCTCGGGAGAGGACTCGCCATCGAGCACGCGGCGCAGGCCGTCCGTGACCGGCGCCTCGATCCCCTGCCGCTCGAATGCGAGCCCGAGCAGCGGGACCGTAGCGAGCGACTCGGCGGTCTGATCCATCGAAGCCTCCACCTGGCCGGCCGGCACTCCGGCGCCGACCATCTCGCCCGCGCGGCGGTTGCGGCTGCCCTCGGCGATCGCCGTGGCCACGAGGTCGCCCGCGCCAGCTAGGCCGGCGAAGGTCTCGCTGCGGCCGCCGCTGGCGAGCGCCAGCTCGTGGATCTCGGCGAAGATGTGCCCGGCGGCGGCACCGGCCAGGTTCGCGCCGCGAGGCGCGGCCGCAGCGCTGCCCAGGGCGGCGGCGTTCTTCGCGCACGCGGCGAGCTCGGCGCCGGTCACGTCGTCGGTGGCCTCCACGGTCAGGCCGCCCGCTTCGAGCAGGTCGTGCATCTGGCGGCGAAGGTCGGCGTTGCTGCTCGCGAGCACCACGGAGGCGCCGCGCTCTATCGCCTCGCGCGCGTGCGCGGGACCGGCGAGGCTCGCCACGGCGCGCGCTCGCACGCGCTCGGAGACGTACGCGGTGGGTGTGGTGCCGAGCGGCGGGACGAGGCCCTTGGAGGCCACCAGCACGGCCGAGCGGTCGCCCACGCGAGCGCCGACCTCGCCGACGGCGGCGGGCAGGCTCGCGCACGGCACGGCGAGCACCACCAGGTCCACGCCGGCCAGCTCGATCTCGGGCACGGTCTTCACGTCGATGGAGTGGTCGAGCTGAAGGCCCGGGAGGTAGCGCGAGTTCACGCGGTCGGCCCGGAGGGCCTCGGCCTGGGCGCCTGTGCGGCAGCCGAGCTGCACCTGCAGGCCCGCGCGCGCCAGCACCAGCGCGGCGGCGGTGCCCATCGAGCCCGCGCCCACCACGGCGGCGGTACGCAGCGGCGGGAGGCCGCCGAGCCACTCCCACTGGAGTCCGACGCAAGGCCAGATGCGCTCGGTGACCTCGCCGGCGAGGAAGGGTGAGGGATCATCCACGCGCGGGAAGGTGAGCGCCGGCCCGCAGCGGATGTGCACCTTCACGGGCCTGATGAGCCAGCCGCGGCGGGCGTTCTCGGAGTTTGTTACCGCGATCGGCACGACGGGCTTGCCGCTCTGGAGTGCGATGCGGCCCACACCGCGCTTCGGCGATCCGAGCGAGCCCGTGCGGATGCGCGTGCCCTCCGGGAAGATCACCACGGCCTGGCCGCGCTCGAGCAGCGCGCGGGCGGTGTCCATCGACTCCTCGTCGGACGCGCCGCGCTTGATCGGGAATGCCCCGAGGCAGTTGAGGATCCAGCCGAGGGCCGGGTTCCTGAACAGCTCCTGCTTGGCCACGAAGTAGATCGGGCGGCCGAGGCAGCAGCCGATCACGAAGGGGTCGAGGAAGCTGCGGTGGTTGGAGGAGAGGATCACCCCGCCCTCGGGAATGTGTTCGGTACCCAGCCGCCGCAGACGGAAGTAGACGAGGATCCCGGCCTTCAGCATCCAGCGCAGCGGCCAGTACACGAGCGAGTTCACCCCGCGCCTGCGCGTGCGCTCGTGGTACAGCGATAGGGGGCGGGGGACCATCCGGAAGACGTACCCGATTCGCCCGCTGGCGTTACGCTGCGCCCATGGAGCTGCAGAGAACTCTCAACGGCGCCCTCGCAGGGGCGGCGGCCGCGATGGCGTGGGCCGCCCAGCAGCCGCTCGACAAGCGGGTCTTCGGATCCCGCTACGACGACGTGGAGCTGCTCGGCAAACTCGTCACGCGCGGACCCGCCTGGCCGGCCGCCGGGCTGGGACTGCACGTGGCCAACGGAGCGATGTTCGGCGCCGTGTACGCGCTGGCGCGACCGCTCGTGCCGGGCCCGCCGATCGTGGCGGGCGTCGCCGCCGGAATGGCCGAGCACTTCGGCTTCTGGCCACTCGGCGTGCTGATCGACCGCCACCACCCGGCTCGCTCCGAGCTCGAGCCACTGCGCGGCAACCGACGCGCCTTCGCCCAGGCCACCTGGCGCCACTTCCTCTTCGGAGTCGTGCTCGCCGAGCTGGAGCGCCGCCTGAACGACAAGGGCGAATTCGAGCCGCTGGAGGGCGTCCCGGTGTCCTCGAACGGCCACGGCAACCTGGAGCAGGCGGCCGTGGGCGCGACCGAGGCCGCGGAGTAGCCAAGAGCCCGCCGTCGGACTCGAACCGACAACCTCTTCATTACAAGTGAAGTGCTCTTCCAGTTGAGCTAGGCGGGCGCCCCGCGGAGGATAAACCCGCTCCCAGAACGACTCGGGCCCCGTCATGCGGGGCCCGAGGTCCTTCAATGCTTTCGCGTTGCGCCTAGATGGTGCCGCGCCTGCTGCCGCCCCAGCGGTTCCCGAATCCGAAGCCACCGCTCGGGATGCCTGCGATCAGCACGAGGATCGCGCCGATGATGCCGACGATGGGGGCGATGAGGGCTGCCAGCAGCAGGTACACAAGAACGGCCACCAGCACGGTCAACAGAATTCCGATCATCTCTAACTCCTCCTTGGGTTCGCGCCATCGCTTGGCGCTCCCAGGGAATACCCGCTCCGACCCGTCGGAAACGGTTTAGAAATTCAATTTCGGATGAACACGGGCGTGCCGAGTGGCACGCGGCGCATCAGTACTTCGAGGTCGGAATCCGCAGCGCGAAGGCATCCGGCGGAGGCCGGAGACCCGATCGTGCCGGGCGAGTTCGTGCCGTGGATCGCGATCCGGTTGCCGCCCTGCCAACCGGCCGGGAGCTTCGGCTGGTGGGCGTTCAGGGCGAGGATGCAGCAGCCGTAGTAGGGCCCGTAGTTGCCTCCGCGCAGCTTGTCCGTGACCGCGAAGCGCCCGGTGGGCGTCTCCGACCCGGGGCGCCCGATGGCCACGGAGATGCTGCGGATCAGCCGCCCGCCCCTGCGCAGCTCGAGACGGCGCCCGGACAGGTCCGCGTGCAGCGAGTAGGCATGGCGGCGGAAGCGAAGGCCGGCGTTCTCCATGTGGACCCACGCGAGCTTCCCGTTCGGCGTCTCGGTGGCCACCACGCCGAGCCACGGGCCGCGCTGCTTGGCGATGCTCATCACGCGCGTGCTCCCGAACTCCGTGCTCCTATATGCGCGCGCGAGCACGCGCCCGTTCGGGCGCACCCTAAGCGGAACCGCGCGCCTCACTATCGCGACCGCATGCCCGCGTCGGCGTGACGAGGCGAGTGAGCGCCAGCGCGGCTTCGGCTTGGCCTCCTGTGGCGGCGCGGCTGCAGGCTGGGGCGCCACGGTGGTCAGCGTTTCGGGAGCGGGACTCACCGAAGCCGCTGACAGAGCGGAATAGCTCAGCACGAACGCTGCGGCGAGCGCAGCGAGCACGAGCAGCGGCAGTGCGGATCGGGACGGCATGTCCCATTCGCATCGGCCGCCTCCCGCGCCCCGGGCTCAGGCGGGGACCAGGTTGGACGTTTGTTCTACAGCAGCACTTCGCGCGAGCTGAGGTGGGCGCCGACCTTGCGCTTTACGCGCTGCAGAGCGTTATCCACGGTCTTCGTGTCGCATTCGAGGCGCTCGGCGATCGTCTCGTAGCTGTACCCGTCGAGGTACAGCGACAGCACCGAGCTCTCCAGCTCGGAGAGCACGCTCGACAGGCACGCCACCAGACTGTGCAGCTCCTCGGTGGAGATCACCTGGTTCACCGGATCGTGCGCGGTGGGACCGGGAAGGAGCTCGTCGAGGGTTGGATCGCCGTCTCCACCGCCGGCCGCGGGGGTCTGCGAGAAGGAGACGTACTCGTTCAGCGGGGTGTGCTTGTTGCGCGTGGAGGTCTTCACCGCGGTGATGATCTGCCGAGTTATGCATAGCTCCGCGAAGTTCCGGAAGCTCGACTCGCGGTCCCAGCGATAGTCGCGAACCGCTTTGTAGAGCCCAACGAGGCCCTCCTGGACCAGATCATCGGCGTCTCCCCCGATGAGGAAGTACGACGACGCCTTGAGCCGGACGAAGCCGAAATAGCGCTTCACGATCCGGTCGTACGCATCCTTCTTGCCCTGCTTGGCAAGCGCGATCAGGTAGTGATCATCAAGCTCAACTTGAGTGTGAGACTTGAACGCACCTGGGCGGAAAGTCGGGGAAGCTGCCATCGAAGGCTCCTTGGCCTCGGTGACGCACTACCTCCCCTGGCGCCAGGTTTCTCTGAACTCGAGCCTTGCATGTCTAAAGCTCGACTTCAGCCTGATCAACGACCTGGATTATGCTGGGTTATGGATCCCTGTCAAGCCCTACTTGCGAAAGTGCAAGATTCCGTACACCAGGGCGGCCGCGGCGGTGGACACGTTGAGCGATCCGACCTGCCCCTTGTTCGGCAACGCCACGAGCTCGTCGCAGGTCTCGCTCACGCGCGGGCGAAGGCCCCGGCCCTCGCTCCCAAGCACGAGAACCACCCGTCCGCGGTAGTCGGGGCGGTCGTAGGGCACCGCGGCCTCGGCCGAAGCTCCGTAGACCCACGTGTTCGGGCGTTCCTTGGCTGTTCCGAGCCAATCGGCCAGGTTGCGGACCCGCGCCACGGCCAGATGCTCGACCGCGCCGGCCGAGGCGCGGCACACCGCGGCGGTCACCTCCGCGGAGCGGCGCTCCGGGAGGACCACTCCCGCGCAGCCGGCCGCCTCGGCCACCCGGATCGTCGCGCCGAGGTTCTGCGGATCCTGAACCTCGTCGAGCGCGAGCACCAGGGCGTCCTCGGCATCGAGCAGCGAATCGGCGTCCACGTAGGGATAAGGGCTCACCTCCGCGCAGATCCCCTGGTGGTCGGGCGAGCCGCAGCGCTCCTCGAGCTCCCAGGGCTCCGCGATCACCGTCTCGAGCCCGCCGAGCCACACCTCCTGCGCGGCGCGCTCGCTGGCGAACACGCGCTGCACCCGGCGCTTGCCGCGCAATGCCTCCCGCACCGGATTGCGGCCGTACACGATCACGACCGGCGCACCAGGCGCGCGCCCTCCGGCGTGTCCCGGATCTCCCAGCCGGACTCGGCGAGCTGATCGCGGATCTGGTCGGCGCGCTCGAAGTCGCGCGCGCTGCGCGCCTCGTCGCGCTCGGCGGCGAGCCGCTGGAGCTCCTCCGGAGCGCCCGCCTCAAGTTCCATCAAACCCTCTAGGCCAAGCGCATAAAGCATCTCGCCGACCCGGCCGGGCCCAACCGGCTCCCCCTCATCGATGCGGGAGTTCACCATGGCGACCCAGTCGAACAGCACCGCCCTCGCCTTCGGCGTATTGAAGTCCTCGGCGAGCGCGTCGAAGAACGGGTCTACGAACTGGTCCAGCCCGGGGGCCCCCGGCTCAAGCCGACGCAGCGCCTCCCGCACCCGCGCCACGGCGCGCCCGGCGTCCTCGAGCGCCTCCTCGGTGTAGGCCACCGGCTTGCGGTAGTGCGCACCGACCATCCACATCAGGAACGCATCGCGCCCGAACTGCTCGATGGCGCCGTGGAGCAGCCGGATGTTGCCCACCGACTTCGCCATCTTCTCCTCGCCCATCTGCACCATGCCGTTGTGCATCCAGGTGCTGGACAGGGGCTTGCCGCGTGCCGCCTCGGTCTGCGCGATCTCGTTCTCGTGATGCGGAAAGACGAGGTCCGAGCCGCCTCCGTGGACCTCGAACGGGATGCCGAGCACCGTCTCGGCCATCGCCGAGCACTCGATGTGCCACCCGGGGCGGCCGTCGCCCCAGGGCGACTCCCAGTAGGTGTCCTCGCCCTCCTTGCGCCCCTTCCAGAGCGCGAAGTCCTGGGGCGACTCCTTGCGCTCGGCGGCATCGTCGCCCTCGCCCTGCTGCATCTCCTCGAGCGGGCGGTTCGAGAGCTTGCCGTAGCCGGGGAACGAGGGAACCCGGAAGTAGACGTCGCCGCCGCGCTCGTACGCGTGATCCGACTCCACGAGCGCCTCGATCAGGGCGATGATCTCGGGCATCGTCTCCGTAGCCTTGGGCTCGCGGTCGGGCCGGCCGAGGCCCAGCAGGCCGGTGTCCTCCAGGTACGAGGCTGTCATCTCGCGCGCGAGCTGCCCGCTCGGCACGCCGCGCTCGCGGGCGGCGTCGTAGATCTTGTCGTTCACGTCGGTGATGTTGATCACGAGCGATGTGTCGTATCCCTCGTGCTCGAGAAAGCGCTTCAAGAGCGAGAAGACGACGTACGGGCGCGCGTTGCCGACGTGGATGCGCCCGTAGACAGTCGGGCCGCAGGCGTAGATGCCGATGCGGCCGGGCTCCCGCGGCGCGACGGGAACGACCCCGCCGCTCAGCGTGTCCTGGATGCGCAGCTGGCGCACGGGCGGGAGGCTACTCAGGCAACAGGCGGCCGGTGATCCGTCCAGCGCAGCTCGCCCTCGAGCTGCGCGGCGAGCGCGAGGAGCATGGCCTCCTCGCCGTGGCGACCGACGAGCTGCATGCCGATTGGCAGGCCGTCCTCGCTCCGGCCGGCCGGCACTGAGATGGACGGCTGGCCCGTGAGGTTCCACTCGAGCGCGAAGGGGTACGCCTGCGCGAGCCCGAGGAACGTGCGCACCGCCCCGAGCCCCTCCCACTGGCCGGCCCGGACCGGAGGCAGCGCGCTCACCGGGGTGAGCAGCACGTCGTGGCGCTCGAAGAACGGCCGCATGCGCTCGGTGTCGTCGTCGCGCAGGGCCCAGTCGAGAGCGGCGCGCGGGATGGCGTTGCCGATGCGCGCGAAGCCCTTGGTGCGGCGCTGGAGCCGCTCCGGGCGCTCGAGACGCTCCTCCGCGTCCTGGGCGATTCCGGCGAGGTAGCGGGTGGTGGCCGGGCTCACGAGCGGGAAGGGAGGATCGCTCTGCTCGACCTCGTGGCCGAGGGCGCGCAGCCGGCCCGCCGTGGCGTCCGCAACCCGCTTCACGTCGCTGTGCACGCGCGTCGGGAGAACGGGCTTGGTCGACACGGCCACGCGCACGCGCCCGGGCTGGGCGGCGAATGAGTCGCGCAGTTCGTCGTCGTCCGCGCCGACGCTCATGAGCAGGGCGACGTCCTCGACGCTGCGGGCCTCGAAGCCCACGACGCTCATGCCGTACCAGTGCTCCTTCAGGGGCGCGAGCGGGATCCGGTCGCGCGTGGGCTTCAACCCGACGAGGCCGCAGTTGGATGCCGGTATGCGGATGGAGCCCGCGCCGTCCGACGCGGTCGCCGCGGCGCAGAGCCCCGCCGCCACCGCCGCCGCGCTGCCGCCGCTCGAGCCGCCGGCGCTGTGGTCGGTGTTCCACGGGTTGCGGGTGATGCCGAATGCGGGGCCCTCGGTGTCGCCCATGATCACGAGCTCGGGGCAGTTGGTCTTGCCGATCACCACGGCCCCGGCGGAACGCAGTCGCCGCACGAGCTCGCTGTCCTGCGAGGCCGGGGTGACGTTCGCCGCGGTGCCCCAGGTCGTGACCTCGCCGGTTACGTCCTCGGCGTCCTTCACGGCCATCGGAACGCCGAGCAGCGGCCTGTCGTCGCCCGCGCCGCGGCGCCCGTCCGCCTGCTGGGCGTCCGTCAGCGCGCGCTCGGACATCACGTTGCTGAAGGCGTTCAGCTGAGGGTCCAGCCGCTCGATCCGCTCGAGGTAGAGCATCACGAGCTCGCGCGACGTGACATCCCCGCTGCGGATCAGCTCCGCCTGGCGGGCGACTCCTGCGAAGGCGAGTTCGTCGCGCTCCATCGCGAGCGCAATCTACACGCGGCTTGCGCCACCTACTCGGGCGGGTTACGGTCGGCCGCGTGAAGACGACCCTGCTTGCTGCGGCGCTCGCCGTGGGGCTGGTGGCCGCCGCGCCCGCCTCGGCGGTCGCCCCCGGCGCCAACGGGAAGCTGCTCTACACGCTCCAGACCACGGGCAACTTCGACATCTGGAAGATCGAGTCCGATGGGAGCGGCAACGCCCCGCTGATTACCGACGTGAACAACGACCAGGGCGGATCCTGGTCGCCCGACGGCACGAAGATCGTCTTCTGGAGCAACCGGACCGGCGCGGGCGACATTTACATCGCCAACGCAGACGGGACCGACCAGCTACGGCTGACCACCGACCCGGCCCAGGAGGCTCATCCGAGCTTCTCGCCCGACGGCACGAGGATCGTCTTCGTCCGCAAGGACCCCGATGACGAGATCTTCGTCATGAACGCCGATGGGTCCGGCGTTGAGCGGCGCACCGACAACACGATCCCCGACGCCGGACCCGAATGGTCTCCCGATGGGACGCGGATCGCGTACTTCGCGGGGGGCAATGTGATCCATGTGATGAACGCCGACGGCTCGAACCAGCGCGAGCTCGTTCCGGGCGGAGGCGCGGTAGGGCCTCAGTGGTCGCCAGATGCGCGCAGGGTGCTCTTCAACCGCAACGATGGGCCCGGCGCCGGGTCGCATCCATACGTCGTCAACGCGGACGGCACCGGACTCGTACAGCTCGGGCCGACCATTCCGAGCTCGCAGGCCCCGAGCTGGTCACCAGACGGCACCCGGATCGTCTTTCTGAGCCAGAGCGGAGGCGGGTCTGACATCTGGATGATGAACGCGGACGGCACCGGCGCGGCCCCGATCCTGGACGACGTACTCATCCGCAGCGGGCCGCGCTGGCAGCCGATCCCCCGGGGGCCGACCGCGGTGACCCAGGCTCCAACCGACGTCAGCTCCATTTCGGCGAAGCTCAACGGGACCATCGACTCGACGGTGCTCCACCCCACGACTTACTGGTTCGAGTACGGCGCGACGACGACCTACGGGTCCAGAACGCCAGACGCCGCGGCGCCCGCGCCGGTCGGCGCGCAGGCGGTGGCGGCGGACATTGCCGGGCTGCGGCCGGCGACCACGTTCCACGTACGCCTCGTCGCGCGCAACGCGATCGGCACGACTGCTGGGCTCGATGCGACCTTCCAAACGCCCAAGGCGAGGCCGCGGTCGCTCACCGTCCGCGTCAGGCCGCGGCGCGATCGAAAGCTGCCCTTCCGCTACGTGATCAGCGGACGCCTCCGCCTGCCAACCGGCGTGTCCGCTGCCCTGGGTTGCCGCGGCAGGGTCGCGATCCAGGTCAAGCGGGGTAAGCGCAAGATCACGGCTCGGCAGGCGAAGGTTTCTCGCTCCTGCAGATATCGCAAGGCGATCTCGATCAAATCCACCCGTCGCCTCCGCGCATCGAAGGGAAGGCTCAAGGTCACGACGAGCTTCCGCGGCAACGCCGTGCTGTCAAGCCGGCGCGGCGCGACGAGATTCGTCCGCTTCGGCTGAGGCCCACCCCGGAGGCAACGCGCGAGGCCGCCGAAGACCGGCAGGCGTTCATCGCGGACGCGCCCTACTCGTCCGCCCCGTCAGGAGCCCGACGCCCGCGGCGCGCCAGTCCCAGCGGCAGAAGGGAGAGCAGCGGCCGCCGGCCCACGTCGTCGCGGTCCTCGCGGTCGAAAGCCTGCGCGAAGCGCGCCGCGCGCTCGGGCGAGTCGTAGCTCTTCTCGCCGCCGGCGCCGCAGCCCCGCCCACACGTCCAGCGCATGGTCGCGCCCTCCGCGGAGAAGCGCCAGCGATGGCCGAACACCCGACAGGCAAGCACGTCATCACCCTATCCCCTGGTTTCGCCGAGACACGCGCGGGGGTAGTGGTGGCGGCATGGCGACCGACAGCGTGGAGCTTGGGACCGTAGAGACGCGTGTACCGGCCCGGTTGGACCGCCTGCCATGGGCGCGCTTCCACTGGATGGTCGTCATCGGACTGGGCACCGTCTGGATCCTCGACGGGCTCGAGGTCACGATCGTCGGCTCGATCGCCGCGCGGCTCACTAGCCCCGAGAGCGGGCTCGCACTCGGCGAGAGCCAGGTCCTCACCGCGGGATCGATCTACGTGGCTGGCGCCTGCCTCGGCGCGCTGTTCTTCGGGCAGCTCACGGACCGCTTCGGGCGTAAGAGGCTGTTTCTGCTCACGCTCCTCGTGTACCTCATAGCAACAGTCGCGACGGCGTTCGCGGAGAGCGCCCTCTACTTCTACGCCTGCCGCTTCGTCACCGGCGCCGGTATCGGCGGCGAGTACGCAGCGATCAACTCGGCGATCGACGAGCTGATCCCCGCCCGCGTTCGCGGCCGTGTCGATCTGATCATCAACGGCTCGTACTGGCTCGGTGCCGCAGCCGGAGCAGTCGCCGCGATCTTCCTGCTCGATACCAGCCTCTTCGCCGCCGACCTCGGCTGGCGCCTGGCGTTCGGGCTCGGCGCCGTGTTCGCGCTCGCGATCCTGCTCGTCCGGCGACACGTGCCCGAGAGCCCGCGCTGGCTGTTCATCCACGGCCGCGAGGAAGAGGCCGAGCGAATCGTCGAGGGGATCGAGAAGGAAGTCCGGGACAGCACGGGCGCGGAGCTCGAGGAGCCGGGCGACGCGATCACGGTCCGCCAGCGCAAGACCATCTCCTTCAAGACGATCGCGTCGGTGGCGTTCAAGCGCTACCCCAAGCGAACCGCGCTCGGCTTTGCTCTTTTCGTAGGCCAGGCCTTCATCTACAACGCAGTGACCTTCGGCCTGGGCACGTTCCTGGTCGAGTTCTACGGCATCAGCGACGCGAAGGTCCCGTTCTACATCGTCCTGTTCGCGCTCAGCAACTTCCTCGGGCCACTGCTGCTCGGGCACCTGTTCGACACCGTGGGACGCAAGCCGATGATCGCCGGCACCTACATCGGGTCGGCCGTCATTCTCGCGGTGCTCACGTTCCTGTTCGTGGACGACACCCTCGGTACCTGGGGCTTCATGGCGCTCCTACTCGCGACGTTCTTCCTGGCCTCCGCCGGGGCCAGTGCCGCGTATCTCACCGTGTCCGAGATCTTCCCGATGGAGACGCGCGCCCTCGCAATCGCCTTCTTCTACGCGATCGGTACCGCGGTGGGCGGGATCACGGGCCCGTACCTCTTCGGGAAGATGATCGAGTCCGGCGAGGAATCGCAGGTGGCAATCGCGTTCTACATCGGCGCGGCAATCATGGCCATCGGCGGGATCGTGGAGTTGTTCCTGGGCGTCAGGGCCGAGCAGGAATCGCTCGAGGACATCGCCAAGCCCCTGACTGCGGAGGACGCCGAGGGCGAGGGCGACCGCGCCGAGGCGCCGGGCAAGCGCGCCGAGGCGCCGACCCCCAGCACGCCGGAGCGCGACCGCGACGAGGCCGCCGCACGGGCGCGCCGACGGCGCTACCGCCTCGGGCCGGGGCAGACCTCGTCGTCACCGGGCATGTTCGTCTCCGCTCCAACCAAGGTCGAGCTCGAGCCTGAGATTTCCGCCATCGAGCGTGTGCTCGAGGGTCGCGAACCAACGGAGCGGAGCGAACTGGCGCGGCTCGTCGGCGCGCGCTTCTGGGGGCCCGGCCGCTTCCCGGCGGCCCTGCGCGAGGCGGTCGAGTCCGGGCGCGCACGCCGTGTGGCGCGCAACCGCTTCGGCCCGGCCACCTAGCCGGCCAGCGTCGCTATCGCCAGCGCGGCGATCCCCTCGCCGCGGCCCACGAAGCCCATTCGCTCGCCGGTCGTGAACTTCACGTTCACGGCGCCCGGCTCGATGCCGATCGCGCCGCCCAGGCGCTCCCGCATGTCGTCGCGGAAGGCGGCGAGCTTCGGCTCCTCGCAGGCGACGGTGGCGTCGACGTTCGACGGTGTGACGCCCGCCTCGTCGAGCATCGCGCTGACCGCGCGCAGCAGCTCGATCGAGTCGGCGTCGCGCCAGCGCTCGTCGGTGTCTGGGAAGTGCTGGCCGATGTCGCCCATGCCGGCCGCGCCGAGCAGCGCGTCGATCACCGCGTGGGCTAGCACGTCGGCATCCGAGTGCCCGGCGAGGCCCAGCTCGGCCTCCGGAATCTTCACGCCGCCGAGCACCAGGCGGCAACCCGGCTCGAGCCGATGCGAGTCCCAGCCGATGCCGGTACGCGTCATCCGAGTGGCTCCAGCCGCCGGGAGCGGCGCTCGAACACGGCGATCTCGCTCACGCCGAGCTCCCCAAGCCACTCCACCGCCTGCTCGTACTCGTGGCCTAGCTCCTCGGGCGTGTGCGCGTCGCTCGACAGCGCCACGGGCCGCCCGGCATCGAGGCACATCTCCAGGAACGGCGCGGCCGGGTAGATCTCGCCGGCGGGCTTGCGCAGTCCCGCTGTTGACACCTCGATCGCCACGTCGCTCTCCGCAATCCCGTCCATCGCGCGGTCGTAGAAGCGGCGCAAGTCGCCCTCCGGCACCGGCACGCTGCGGCCGAACACCTTCACGAGATCGGGGTGGGCGAGGATGTCGAACATCCCGGTGCGCGCCGCCTCACCGAGCGTCTCGAAGTAGCGCGACCAGACCTGGTCGGCATCGCCGCCGCGCCAGATGTCGAAGGACTCCCAATCGGGCTCGCCGTGCACATCCACGGCGTCGTCGCCCATGAAGTGCACCGAGCCGACCACGTAGTCCCACGGCCGCCCGTCGAGGAGGTTCGCCACGCGGTCCTCGCGCCCCGGCAGGTAGTCGGCCTCGATGCCGAGCTTCAGCCCGTGCTCATGGATGAATTCGCAGTACGCGTCGACGTCGTCGTGCGCCCAGTAGCGGTACCAGGGGTGCTCCCAGATGTCGAGCGCCTGGACGAAGCGGTGGATGTGCTCGGCCACGCCGAGCTCCTCGATGCCCCGCTCTGAGGCGGCCTCCCGGTAGCGGTCGGCATTCTCGGCTGTGAAGTAGCGCTCGGCCGTCGTCCCCTCCTTGTCGGGCCGCAGGTGCACGTGGTAGTCAGTCAGCAAGGAGCGCCTCCACGATGCGCAGGTCGGACTCGCGCGTGACCTTGATGTTCTCCGGAAACGCCTCCACGACCCTGATCACGCCTCCGGCATCCTCGACCAGAGCGGCGTCGTCGGTGGCCGCGGCGAGCGCCGCGGCGTCACGTTCGAGCGCCGCACGGAGCACGTCAGCCTTGAAGACCTGCGGGGTCTGGATCGCCCACAGCGGCGAGCGATCGAGTGTGCGAACCACGCGCCCGTCCGTGGCCGCCTCCTTCACGGTGTCGGTCATCGGCACCGCGGCGATCGCGCCGTCGATCCCAGGCTCGAGCGCCGCGAGGCAGCGCTCCACCAGGTCACGCGTGACGAGCGGACGCGCCGCGTCGTGCACCACCGCCACCGTGGCTTCCGGCGCCGCCGCCAAGGCGTTGCGAACGGAGGCTGAGCGCGACTCGCCGCCGCGTACCCGGTCCGGCCCGTCGTCGTAGCCCTCCGGCGCGGCCACGACCACCCGGTCGCAGACCGAGCCCAGCACCTCGAGGCTCCACTCGATGAGCGGACGGCCGGCACAAACGACGAACGCCTTGGGCCGGTCGGCACCAAGGCGTTCGCCGCTGCCGCCGGCGGGAACGATCCCGACGACAGCCATTCTCGTCTGTCGCTAAGCCGTGGCCGGCTCGCCGTTGCGACTCGCGTGCGCGTCGGCGATCAGCTCCTCCAGATGCGACTCGGCCTCGTCCTCTTCCATGTCGAGCGCGTACATCAGCTCGGACGCGAGGATCTTCTTGGCGCGGGTGTACATCTGCTTCTCGCCCGTCGAGAGGCCCTTCTCCGTCTCGCGGATGGCGAGGTTGCGAACTACCTCGGCCAGTTCGAATACATCACCGGTCTTGATCTTCTCGCGGTTGTGCTTGAAGCGCCGGTTCCAGTTCTTCGGCATCTGGCTCACGTCGTCGCGGAGGACCGCAAGAACCTTCTTGACGTCTTCCTCCCCGATCACGCGCCTCAGACCCGCCTTGTCGGCGTTACAGCACGGGACCATGACCGTCATGTCGTTATGAAGGATCTTGATGGTCAGGTACTCGCGCTTCTCGCCGAGGACCTCCTTCATCTCCTTCTTGAGGACCTTGCCGGCCCCATGATGCGGATATACGACCTGGTCGCCGAGCTCGTAGACCGTGGGTTCACGGTCGATCTCGAGGTCCTCGATGAACTCGTCTTCCAACACTGCGTCGCTGATGATGTTCCCCTCCTGCGTTGTCACGGGCGCAATCCGGCGCGCCGTCTGGTTTCAGGTTTGCAGATACCGATCCACGAGGTTGATCTCCTGTAGGCGGCGAAGGCCCTCGCGGATGTCCTTCGCACGCAAGTCCCCGACCCCCTCGACCCCTTCCAACTCAGGGTCGGCGGCGGCAAGGATCTCGTCCAATCCGTTGAACTCACTCACGATTGATCCCACCACCATCTTCGGCAGGCGCGGGATTCTCCCGAGTATGCGATAGCCGCGCGGCGAAGCGGGGTGGTCGAGAGTGTTCAGCTTCCGGTCGTAGCCGAGAAGCTCGGCCAGGCGGCCGAAGTCGAGCAAATCCTGGTGTGGGAGCCGAGCCAGCGAGTCGAGAACCATCGCGAAGCCCTCCTCCGAGGCCTCGACGATGTAGTCGCGCACGAGCGCGGACTTGTCGGCGGCCACGCCGACCATGGTCTCCTCGAGCTGCATCTCGATCAGGCGCCCCTCTGCGCCCAGCTCGACGATGTAGCGTTCGATCTCAACCGCCATGCGGGTAACGAGCTCGGAGCGCTGGAGCACCGTGAGCACGTCGTGGAGCGTCACGCCGCCCTCGAACTCGAGCGCGGTGAGGCGGGTGGAGACCTGGTCGAGCCGGCTGCGGTACTTGTCGAGGGTGGCCAGCGCCTGGTTCGCCTTGGCGAGCACGACTGGAATGTCCTCGAGGATGTACTTCGCGCCGTCGAGGTAGAGCGAGACGACGCTGCGGCTCGCCGAGATGGCGATCACGAGCGCGTCGGTCTGCTTCGAGACGCGCTCGGCGGTGCGGTGCCGCGTGCCGGTCTCGAGCGAGAGGATCGTGGGATCCGGCATGAGCTGGACGTTCGCCCACACGATCTTGGTCCCGTTCGACGCCAGCAGAATCGCACCGTCCATCTTCCCGAGCTGGTAGAGCATCGCGGGCGTGTAGTCCACTTCCAGCTTGACGCCACCCGACAGCAGGAAGCTGAGCTCTTCCGACTCCCCGATGCAGATCAGGGCGCCGGTACCGCCCTGGACGATGTTGTCGAGCCCCTCGCGTATTGCGGTGCCTGGGGCGACCATCTCAAGGGCTCGTACGAGCCTCGGTTCCTGCCGGGCTTCGAGCTCTGCGACGTCGTCCCCGGCATACGGCATGAGGGCCAATTCTACGTGAACTGTGCAGGTTTCGCGTTAATTGGTGTGGTTTGCAGGCTTTTAGGCGGTTGCGGAGGCCCGAAAACAGCGGCATCGAGAGGGGCCGAAACGGAGGCTCTCAGGCGGCCTGGGCGGCCGAGGTCTTGCCGCCCCGGGCGGTGCCCTTTTCAGTGCTGCCGTTCAGCACCGCCAGGGCCTGCCGCAACGTCCCGACACCCCCACCCGGATGCACCACACGCGTAAGGCCGAACTTCCGTGCCTCGGCCACCCGGCGGTCCGCGTGCGCCACGTGGCGCAGCTCGCCGGTCAGGCCGAGTTCGCCGAAGGCCGCGAGCGGCTTGTCGGCCCCGATCGCGATGCCCTTCGACGCCGAAGCGAGCGCCAGCGCGATCGCGAGGTCCGCGCCCGGCTCGTCCACGCGGACGCCGCCGGCCACCGAGACGAACACGTCGGCCGACCCGAGCGAGAAGCCGCCGTGGCGGGCCAGGACGGCCAGCACCAGCGCCAGCCGGTTCCGATCGACCCCATTCGCCACGCGCCGCGGTGGCACGATCTCGCTCGGCGCCACCAGCGCCTGCACCTCCACGAGCAGCGGGCGCGAGCCCTCCATGGCACAGAGCACCACCGAGCCGGGGGCGCGGGTGGCCTCGGTGACGAACCGCGCCGAGGCGTCCTCCACCTCCACGAGCCCCTCCTCGTGCATCTCGAACACGCCCACCTCGTTGGTGGAGCCGAAGCGGTTCTTGAGCGCGCGCAGCGTGCGGTAGGTGCGCTCGCGCTCGCCCTCGAACGAGAGCACGCAGTCCACCAGGTGCTCGAGCACGCGCGGGCCCGCAAGCGAGCCCTCCTTGGTCACGTGGCCCACGAGCAGCGTGGCGATGCCGCGCTCCTTCGCCAGACGCATCAGGCGCCCGGCGACTTCCCGGACCTGCGACACCGACCCGGGCGCTCCCGTCAATGCCGGGTCGTACAGCACCTGCACGGAGTCGACCACGCAGACCTCAGGCCGCTCGGCCTCCAGGGTCGCGAGCACGGCGTCGAGATCGGTGTCGGCCACGATCGGGACCCCGAGCGCGTGCGGTCCGAGCCGCTCGGCGCGGAGCTTCACCTGGGCGGCCGACTCCTCGCCCGAGATGTAGAGCACCTTGCGCCCCGCGGCGGCGAGGTTGGCGAGGGCTGCGGTGGTGAGCGTGGACTTGCCGATCCCGGGCGCGCCGCCGATCAGCACGAGCGATCCGGGCACGAGGCCGCCACCGAGCACGCGGTCGAACTCTCCGATGCCGGTGTGGAGCCGGGCGACCTTCGGGGCCTGAACGTCCCCGAGCGTGACCGGAGTGAGCGCGCGGCCGCCTGAACGGGCCGGAGCCGAGCGGCCGGCCGGCGCCACCGCCCGCTTCTCCTCGGTCATGGTGTTCCACTCGCCGCAGCCGGGGCAGCGGCCGTGCCACTTGGGGCTCTCGTGACCGCACGAGGAGCAGGCGAAGATTGTGGCTGAACGGGCCATCCGACGAGGCTAAGCGCGCGGGTGGACGACTTCGCCCCATCCGTCCGGTCGGCGCGGTTCGATCACACGTTCGTGTCCAAGCTCGATCACCCCCTCGCGCCCGCCGAGTTCGTGGCGCTCGACACCGAGACCAACGGGTACGGCGGCGACCTCTGCGAGATGACCGAGGTCGGAGCGGTTCTCGTGGGCGGCGGAGAGCTGCACGAGACCTTCGACTCGCTCGTCCAGGTGGAGCGCCCGCTCTCGCGCGGGATCCAGCGCTTCACCGGAATCACGCAGGGAATGGTCGACGGCGCGCCGCCGCCGAAGGAGGTCCTGGGCGAGCTGGCCGACCTGCTCGAGGGCCGCGTGCTGATCGCGCACAACGCGCGCTTCGACGTGCGCGTGCTGCGCCAGGCGTTCGAGCGCGCCGAGCTCGACTGGCCCGCGCCGCCGGCGCTGTGCACCGTTCAGCTCGCGCGACGCTTCGCGCCGCTCGCGCGCAAGCGAGGGCTCGCGCCGCTCGCCGGCTCACTCGGGATCGAGGTGGACGAGGTGCACCGCGCCCTTCCCGACGCCCTCACGTGCGCGCGCGTGTTCTGCGCGCTGTTCCCGAAGCTGTGCGCGAACGCCGTGACGGTGGGCGACGCCCTCGACCTCCTGCGCTCCCGCCGCCGAGCTCGTAAGACAGAGCCGGCCGAGGCGATCCCGCGCGACCAGCGCCCGGACCTGTCGACCCTGCCCGACGACCCCGGCGTCTATGTGTTCCGCGACGAGCGTGGGCGGCCGCTGTACGTGGGCAAGTCGGTGTCCCTGCGCTCGCGCGCGAGGGCGCACTTCTGCGCGCCCGCCGGCTGGACCGAGCGCGCGGAGATCGTGGACTACCGGCCGACCAACTCGGAGCTCGGCGCCCTCGTGCTCGAGAACCGGCTGATCAAGGAGTGGAGGCCCACCGGGAACGTGAAGCTGAAGCGCACCGACCGCTACTGCTACCTGCGCTGCCGCCTCGACATCCCCTATCCCGTGCTCGAGGTGGCGAACGAGCCGGCGCCGGGGCATGCCGTGAACGTCGGCCCGCTCGGCAGCCGTGCACTGGCGAGCGAGCTGGCCGACCAGCTCACGTCGCTCTACCGGCTGCGGCACTGCGGGCGCAAGCTGAAGGTGCGCGAGCACCCGTCGCTGTACGGGCAGATGGGCCGCTGCGTGTCGCCCTGCCTCGGCGACCTCGACCCGAACGCCTACCGCCGCCAGCTCGATATGGCGCTCGGCCATTTCGAGGAGCCGGGCGCAGGCGAGGCACTGATAGAGGAGATCGACCGGCGGATGCACGAGGCATCGGCCGCGCAGCTCTTCGAGCGGGCGGCGGCGCTGCTGCGCCGCCGCGATCGGCTCGCGTGGGTTCTGGAGCGCCTCGATGGCATGCTGCGCGCCACGCACACCGCGCCTCGGCTGGTGCTGGCGCAGCACCCGGTCAAGGAGCGCTTCGATGCGTTCTGGATCGTCCAGGGCCGGCTGGTGGACTGGGGCCCGCTGCCGGGAGCGTCCGAGCTGGTCGAGCGCACCGAGGCGGCGCTGTCCCGACCGCCGGGCCGCGCGCCGATCCCAGCCGACGAGATCGACGAGGTCCGCATCGTGGCGGGCTGGATAGCCGAGCACGAGCCCCCCACCCTCAGGCTGGACCCAGAGCCGGCCCACGACGCCCTGCTGAAGTTCGCGCGCGCGGGCGCCGCCGACCCTGTGCCACGCGCGACCGAGGCCGTGGCCGCGGGCTAGCCCGCCTCTCGCACCGCCCGTTCCGCCGCCTCGAAGCCGATCTGCGAGTGGGTCTTGTCGCAGAAGGGCTTCGTGGTCGAAGCGCCGCAGCGGCAGAGCACGATCCCATCCCCCTCCGGCAGCTCGTACTCGTTGCCGTCGGCGTCGATCACCGTCACCGGTCCGGTCACCTTGTAGGGGCCGTTCTTACGCACCTTGATCACCACTGGCTCCATGCACCTATTCTCGCTTGCGGTGCAACGCGTTGCCCGAATCGATCATCCGGAGGTCCACGAGATCGTCCCGTCACATCACTGTGTGATGCGCTTCCGGCAGCGTCGACCAGTGCGTGAGCGCGGTACGGAGGCGGTGGCGGAGGCGCTTGTCGTCGCTCTCGAGGATGCGGACGTCAGCCGCTGGCCGCCCGGTTGGGCGGTGAGCGACCGCCATACCGACCTGTGGGCCGTGAACGGCCCGCTCGCGTTCCCGCTGGAGCACTCAGACCGGCATGGCCGCTACGTGGCCACGACATGCCTGTCGAGAGCAGACAAATAGGTACACTCGACCGTGTGAGTGCGGTAGCCGGTGTCGTACTGGCCGGGGGCCGCTCCACTCGCATGGGCCGGCCCAAGGCAAGCCTCGAATGGCACGGCTCCACGCTGCTCCATCGCGTGACCGGGATCGTCTCCCGCGCTGTCGACGGGCCCGTGGTGGTGGTGCGCGCGGCCGACCAGGAGCTGCCGGACCTGCCGGCGCACGTGCGAGTGGTGGAGGACGCCGCCGAGGGACGCGGTCCTCTCCAGGGCCTTGCCGCCGGCCTTGCCGCCGTGGCGGATGAGGCCGAGGTGGCCTACGTCTCGTCCACCGACGTTCCCCTGCTCCACCCCGCCTTCGTCCGCGCGGTGCTGAACGCCGCGGCGCGAGAAGATGTGGACGTGGCACTCCCCATCGTCCACGGCTACCGGCACCCGCTGGCCGCGGCGTACCGAACCTCGCTGCTGCCGGCCGTCGAGGAGCTGATCGAGCAGGACCGCATGCGCCCCGCCTTCCTGTTCGAGCAGAGCAGCGTTCGCGAGCTGAGCGAGGAGGACCTGCTCCGCGACGGCGACCTCGCCGACGCCGATCCCGAGCTGCTGTCCGTGCTGAACGTGAACGAGCCGTCGGACTACGAGCGCGCGCGGGCACGGGCGGCGCCGAGCGTGACGGTACGGCGCTTCGGCACGCTTGCCGCGGGCCTCGGCCGCGAGCCGCTCACCGTGCGTGCCGCGACGCTCGAGGCCGCCGCCATGGCGGCCGGCCTGGCGCTCGACCGCCACGTGGTGGCCGCGCTGAACGGCGACCAGATCAGCCGCGACCCCGAGCTGCCACTCGCCAGCGGCGACGCCGTTGCCTTCCTGTCCGCGGACGCGGGGGGCTGAGGATGGCCGTCCCGGATCGCGCGCGGCTGGTGCGGATCGAGCTCGGCGGCGACCTGTCCGCCGCCGAGGGCTGCCTGCTGGTTCGCGGCGACGAGCGCCCGTTCGGGCTCGCCGGCGACTGGGCGGGTGGCGGGGCGCTCGTGGGCTCGGAGCCGCTGGTGGTGGCGGACGAGGACGAGGATCCCTTCGAGTTGCTCGATCGCCAGCCGGTGGTCGATGACGCGGCCGAGGACGGCGGCGCCGTCGGCGGCGGCTGGTTCGGCTTCCTCGGCTACAACCTCGGCGCGCGGCTCGAGCGAGTGCCGCCGCCCCCGCCGCGACACGTCCCGCTGCCGGGCTTCACCCTTGCGTTCTACGACCATCTCCTCCGCCTCGACCGCGACGGCCGCTGGTGGTTCGAGGCGCTCTGGACAGATGAGCGCGACACCGCGCTGCGCGCACGCCTCGAGCTGCTGCGCGGGCGGCTCGCGCAGGGAGTGCGGGAGCGGCCGGTGTGGGTCGGCACCTTCCAGCCGGCGCCGCCCGGCGGAGCGGGTCACATGACCGCCATCGACGAGTGCCGCGAGCGTATCGCCGCCGGCGAGATCTTCCAGGCGAACCTCTGTCTCCGGCTGGAGGCCGAGTGGAAGGGCGACCCGCTCGACCTGTTCGCGCGCACCGCGGGCACGCTCGAGCCGCGCCACGCCGGAGTCGTGGCCGGCCCCTGGGGCGCCGTGTGCAGCCTCTCCCCGGAGCTGTTCCTGCGCCGCCGCGGTCGCGAGGTCGTGAGCGAGCCGATCAAGGGCACCGCGCCTAGGGTGCTCGCCGCCGGCCGGGAGGGCACGCGTGCGGAGGACAACCGCGCCGCCCTCGCCGCATCGCCCAAGGACCGCGCGGAGAACGTGATGATCGTGGACCTGATGCGCAACGATCTAGGGCGCGTGTGCGAGTACGGCTCGATCAGCGTGCCGTCGCTCACCGAGCCGAGGCCGGCGCCCGGCGTGTGGCACCTGGTATCGACAGTCAGGGGCACGCTTCGCGCGGACGCCGGCGACTCCGACCTACTCCGCGCCAGCTTCCCGCCCGGCTCGGTTACGGGCGCCCCAAAGATCCAGGCCATGCGGGTGATCGCCGAGCTCGAGGCCGGCGGCCGTGAGGCATACACCGGTGCCCTCGGCTACGCGAGCCCGGTGGCCGGGCTCGAGCTGAACGTGGCGATCCGGACGCTCGAGATCCGCGACGAGCGCATCTGGATGGGCGCGGGTGGCGGGATCGTGGCCGACTCCGTGGCCGAGCACGAGCTCGAGGAGTGCTTCGTGAAGGCGCGGCCGGTGATTGCGGCGGCCGGCGCGCGGCTGGTCGAGGAGCCGCGCGTGAGCCGCGTGGCGCCCATCGCGGCGCTCGCAGGCGGAGCCGACCGGCCCGATGCGGCACGCGGCGTCTTCGAGACGCTGCTGGTGCGCGACGGCTCAGCCGTGGACGCCCGCGCGCACCTCGTCCGGCTCGAGCGCAGCGTGCATGCGCTGTATGGCGAAGCGCTGCCGGAGGATCTCCACGAGCGGGTGGTGGCCGCGGCCGCGGCGGCACGCCTGGCGCGCCTGCGCATGACCGTCCTGCCCGCGCCCCAGCGCGCGCCGCGCGGCGCCGTCCGGGTCGAGATCGAGGCCGAGCCGCTCGCGGCCGAGCCGCCGGCTGAGCCGGTCACGCTCTCGCCCGCAGTCCTGCCCGGTGGGCTCGGCGCGCACAAGTGGCAGGACCGCCGCCTGCTCGACGAGCTCGCCGGCCGCCTCGAGGCCGTGCCGCTCCTCCTCGACCTCGACGGGGACGTGCTCGAGGCGGCCTACGCGAACGTCTTCATCGTCGAGGGGACTCATCTCATCACGCCGCCGCTCGACGGCCGCCAGCTGCCGGGCACGGTCCGCGCGCGCGTGCTTGCGCTGCACCCCGCGCGCGAGGAGCGCCTGTCGCTGGAGCGCGTGGCCGCCGCCGACGAGGTGCTGCTCGCGTCCTCGGTGCGGGGCATCCACCCGGCACGGCTCTCGGATGGTCCAGAACCTCACTTCCAGCTCGGGGCGCGCCTGCGGGCGGCGCTTCGCGAGGACAGCAGGGGAGCGATCGCCCGATGACACCGGGCGGCTACTTCGGCTGCGCGCTCGTCGTGGATGTGGAGAGCGGCGACGCCGAGCGTCTCGAGCTCCCGGAGCCGATCCTGCGCGGGTGCATCGGCGGCGCCGGGCTCGGCACCTGGCTGATGCACAGCCTCGCTCCGCCCGAGGTGGATCCGCTCGGCCCGGAGGCGCCGCTCGCGTTCGTGTTCTCACCGCTGGTCGGCACGCCGCTCACCACGAGCGCGAAGTTCGCGGTGGTGGCGAAGTCGCCGCTCACCGGGCTGCTGAACGACGCGCTCGCCTCCAGCCACTTCGCCATCCAGGGCAAGCTCACCGGCAACGACGCCATCGTCGTCCGCGGCGCATGCGAGGAGCCCTCGGTTCTGCTCGTGGACGGCGACGGCGCGCGGATGGAGCCGGCGGACGACCTCTGGGGACTGTCCTCGGCCGCCGCCGAGGAGCGCCTTCGCGAGCGGCTCGGTCCTGCGTGGCGCGTTGCCGCGATCGGCCCAGCCGGCGAGCGCCTGGTGCGCTACGCCACCGTGTCGCACGACGGGCGGCACGCCGGCCGCGGCGGCCTCGGTGCCGTGATGGGCGCCAAGCGGCTGAAGGCCGTGGCCGTGCGCGGCGCCGGCGTGAAGCCGCCGCTCGCCGACCCGCCCGCGGTGCTGGCGGCGGCAAAGGCATTGCGCGAGCTGTCGTTCGGTCCCGCCACCGAGAAGTACCGCGAGCTCGGCACCCTCGCCAACCTCCTCTCCTTCAACGCGATCAACACGCTCCCCACGCGCAACTTCAGCGCCGCCTCATTCGAGGATGCGCCGCGGCTGGCCGCGGAGGAGCTGCACGAGCTCCGCCACGTGGCCCGCGACAGCTGCGCCTCCTGCACGATCGGCTGCGAGCACATCTACGCCTCGCCGGGCGGCGGCAGCACGCGCGTGGAGTACGAGAACGTGTTCGCACTCGGGCCGCTCTGCGGGGTGTCCGATCCCGACGCGGTGCTCGGGGCGAGTCAACTCTGCGACGACCTCGGCATCGACACGATCTCCGCCGGCGGCACGCTCGCCTGGGCGATGGAGTGCGCCGAGCGCGGCCTGATCGACGCCCCCTGGCTGCGCTTCGGCGACGGCGAGGCGCTCATGCGCGGCGTGCAGGAGATCGGCTCGCGCGACGGGCTCGGTGACCTGCTGGCCGAGGGCTCCCGGCGCGCGGCTCGCGAGGTGGGCGGCGGCTCCGACGCCTTCGCTCCCCACGTGAAGGGCCTCGAGCTGCCCGGCTACGAGCCGCGCACGCTCCACGCGATGGCGCTCGGCCTGGCCGTGAACGCGCGCGGGGCCGACCACAACCGCTCGGGCGCGTACGAGGCGGATCTCTCGGGCGAGCTCGACCGCCTGGCGGGAGGCGACCTCCACGTGGCCGCCGCGATCGAGACCGAGGACCGCGCGGCGATCATGGACTCGCTGATCCTCTGCAAGTTCCTGCGCGGGGTGTTCGAGGATCCGTTCCCCGACTGGGCCGCGCTGCTCGCGCCGATCACCGGGTGGGACGTGAGCGGCGAGGAGCTGCGCGCCACCGCGCGGCGCATCGTTGTGGCGAAGCGCCTCTTCAACCTGCGCGAGGGCTGGACCCGCACCGAGGACCGCCTCCCGGAGCGCTTCCTCAGCGAGCCGCTCGAGCTCGACTCCGGTCGGCAGGCCACCCTCACGCCGGAGCGGCTCAACTCGATGATCGCGGCCTACTACACGGGTCGCGGACTCGATCCCGAGGGCGTGCCGGACCCTGGAACCAGCGTGGAACTCGGCTTGGACATATTTGTCCAAGACCGCTGACTCGCGCTAGGCTGCGAACGTGGCGATCACCGCTCCCCCGGACGTTCGCACCGTCACGCTGAGCATCGACGGGCAGGAGCTCACCGTGCCCGAGGGGACCACGATCTGGGACGCCGCCAAGAGCGTCGGCATCGACATCCCCGTGCTCTGCCACGACGAGCGCTACGACCCCGTCGGCGTCTGCCGCGTCTGCGCCGTGGACGTGGGCGCGCGCGTGTACGCCGCGGCCTGCGTCCGCCCGTGCGAGAACGGCATGGAGGTCAAGACGGCCACGCCCGAGGTCGAGCAGCGCCGCGCCACGCTCACCCAGCTGCTGATGGCCGACCAGCCGCCCACGGACGAGGACCCCAAGGAGACCACCACCGCCGACAACGAACTGCTCGCGCTGGCACGGCGTTACGGCATCGAGCGTGAGGACGGCATCCCGCTTGGCGGCGGGCGCGGCGAGGATCTCTCGAACCCGGTGATCGCGGTGAACCACGACGCCTGCATCCTGTGCGACCGCTGCGTCCGCGCCTGCGACGACATCCAGGGCAACGACGTGATCGGCCGCTCCGGCAAGGGCTACTCCACGCTGATCGCGTTCGACCTGAACGACCCGATGGGCGAGTCGTCCTGCGTGACCTGCGGCGAGTGCGTGGCGGCCTGCCCGACCGGCGCGCTGGTGAACAAGCCGATCGCGAACGTCCCGATCAAGCCGCGCACCGAGCTCGACCAGGTGGACACCGTCTGCCCGTACTGCGGCGTCGGCTGCGCGCTCACCTACCACGTGGACCGCGAGCGCAACGCGATCTCGTTCGCCGACGGGCGTGAGCAGCCGGGCTCGCAGCGGCGCCTGTGCGTGAAGGGCCGCTACGGCTGGGACTACACGAGCTCGCCCCAGCGGCTCACCACACCGCTGATCCGGATCGAGGAGTCGTATCCGAAGGGTCCGCTGTCGTCGGACGTGCGCGGCGAGGGGCGCGGCAAGCGCAAGAAGCCCGGCGGGCTCGTGGACTACGGCGAGGTGATGCCGCACTTCCGCGAGGCGAGCTGGGACGAGGCGCTCGATCTCGTGGCCTCGAGGCTGAAGGGGATCCACGAGGAGAGTGGCTCGGGGGCGATCGCGGGCTTCGGCTCGGCCAAGTGCTCGAACGAGGAGGCCTACCTCTTCCAGAAGCTGATCCGCGCGGGCTTCGGCACGAACAACGTGGACCACTGCACCCGCCTCTGCCACGCGTCGAGCGTGGCGGCGCTGTTCGAGGGCGTCGGCTCCGGTGCCGTCTCCACGACCTACGGCGACATCATCAACGCCGACGTCGCGATCCTCGCCGGCACCAACACGACGGCGAACCATCCGGTGGCCTCGAGCTTCTTCAAGCAGGCGAGGCGCCGCGGCACGAAGCTGGTGGTGGTGGACCCGCGGCGGGAGCGGATCGCCGATTACGCCGACATCTACTGCCAGCTGAAGCCCGGCACGGATGTGGCCTTCTACAACGGGATCCTGCACGAGCTGATCGCGAACGACTGGGTCGATCGCGAGTTCGTCGCCGAGCGCGTGACCAACTTCGGCGAGCTCGCCAAGGTCGTGCAGCAGTACCCGCCCGAGCGCGCCGCGCAGATCTGCGGCGTGCCTGCGGACACGCTCCGCGCGGTGGCGCGGCTCTGGGGCGAGGCGGCCGCCGGGGTCATCTACTGGGGCATGGGCATCTCCCAGCACACCACGGGAACCGACAACGCCCGCTGCCTGATCGCGATGTGCTCGATCACCGGGAACGTGGGCCGGCAGGGCACCGGGCTGCATCCGCTGCGCGGGCAGAACAACGTGCAGGGCGCGTCCGACGCCGGGCTGATCCCGATGTTCTATCCCGACTACCAGCTCGTCACGCTCGACGACGCGCGCGAGCGCTTCGAGGACGCGTGGGGCCGCGAGCTCGACCGCGAGCGCGGGCTCACCGTGACCGAGATCATCGGCGCGGCGCTCCAGGGCAGCGTGCGCGGGATGTACATGATGGGCGAGAACCCGTTCCTCTCGGACCCGAACGTGAACAAGGTCCGCAAGGCGCTCAGCGCGCTCGACTTCCTGGTGGTGCAGGACATCTTCCTAACGGAGACCGCGGAGTTCGCGGACGTGGTGCTGCCGGCGTCGTCGTACATGGAGAAGGACGGCACCTACACGAACACCGACCGTCGCGTCCAGATCGGCCGCAAGGCGCTCGAGCCGCCGGGCGAGGCGCGCGAGGACTGGAAGATCGTGTGCGACATCGCCGCGCGGATCGGGCTGCCGCTCGACTACGAGTCGCCGAGCGAGGTGTTCGACGAGATGGCCGCGATCATGCCGAACTACGCCGGCCTCTCCTACGACAACCTCGGCGCGAGCGGCAAGCTCTACCCGAACCCGGACCCGGAGCACTCGGACGGCACGATCGTCCTGTTCGACGAGAGCTTCGGAACGGACGACGGCAAGGCGCACCTGGTGCCCGCCGAGTGGATGCCCGCCAAGGAGCTGCCGGACGAGGAGTTCCCGTTCATCCTCAACACCGGACGCCTGCTCGAGCATTGGCACACCGGCTCGATGACGAGGCGCTCGTTCGCACTCGACGCGATCGAGCCCGAGGCGCATGTGTTCCTGAATCCCGACGACGCTGCTGAGATGGGCGTCGGTGATGGCGACTTCGTGCGCATCACGAGCCGGCGCGGCTCGATCGAGCTGAGCGCGCGCGTGTCGCACCGCGACACGCCCGGCACCTGCTTCGTGCCGTTCCATTTCCGCGAGGCCGCCGCCAACGTGCTGACGATCGACGAGATCGACCCGACGGGGAAGATCCCCGAGTTCAAGTTCTGCGCGGTGCGCGTGGAGCCGGTGGCGTGAGCGCAGTCCCCGGCGCCGAAGCTCGAGCCGGACGCTTCCCCGGGCCCAGCCTCATCCCGGACCTCCATGAGATTCAGCGGGAGCACGGCTGGCTGCCGCGCGAGGAGCTCGTGACCCTAGCCCGCGAACGCCGCCGGCCCCTGTACGAGATCGAGGGCCTGATCTCGTTCTACCCGCACTTCCGCACGGCTCCGCCGGCAGCGGCCGAGGTGGCCTGCTGCCAGGACCTGTCCTGCTGGCTGCGCGGCTCGGACGAGCGGCTGGAGGAGCTGCGCGCCGATCCGAGCATCGAGTTGCGCGCGGTCTCGTGCATCGGTCGCTGCGACATGGCGCCCGCCGCCTCCTCCGACACCACGGGCGTGCGCCGCAGCGAGGTGCAGCGGCCGAACGATCCCTACGAGCCCGACGCGCGCGACTACCGCGTGCTGCGCGCGGCGCTCGGCGGCGAGCGCGAGATGCCGGCGCTGATCGAGGAGCTGAAGGAGTCGGGGCTGCGCGGCATGGGCGGTGCCGGCTTCCCAACGGGGACGAAGTGGGAGCTGGTCGCGAAGCAGGAGGCCATGCCCAAGTACGCGATCTGCAACGCGGACGAGTCCGAGCCGGGCACGTTCAAGGACCGCCAGATCCTGGCCGAGCAGCCGCACCTCGTACTCGAGGGCCTCGTGCTCGGGATGCTCGCTTGCGGCGCCGCTGAGGGCTGGGTCTTCATCCGGCACGAGTACGAGCCCGAGGAGGACGTGCTGCGCGAGGAGCTCGAGCGCCTGCGCGGCCTTGGGCTGCTCGACGAGGCGGGCGTCACGGTGGACATCTTCACCTCGCCGGGCGGCTACATCCTCGGCGAGGAATCGGCGCTGATCGAGTGCATGGAGGGTCACCGGGGCGAGCCGCGCAACAAGCCGCCGTTCCCGGGCGTGTCCGGGCTGTGGGGCAAGCCGACCCTGATGAACTCCGTCGAGACCTTTGCGCACGTGCCGGTGATCGCGGAGCGCGGCGCCGAGTGGTGGAAGTCGCAGGGCGTGAACGGCGGCACCGGGCTGAAGTTCTTCGCGGTGTCCGGGCATGTCGAGAAGCCGGACGTGTACTGCGTTCCGATGGGCACGACCACGCGTGAGCTGATCGAGCTGGCGGGCGGCGTGAGCGAGGGGCGCGAGCTGCTCGCCTTCCAGCCGGGCGGCGCGTCCTCGAACTTCCTCGGGCCCGATGGGCTAGACGTGCCGCTCGACTTCAACCCGCTCGCCGAGGCCGGTTCGATGCTGGGCTCGGGCGCGCTCGTGGTGATGGCCGAGGGCACCGACCTGCTCGCCGCAGCAACGAACGTGCTGCGCTTCTTCCGGAACGAGTCGTGCGGAAAGTGCGTGCCGTGCCGGGTGGGATCGACCAAGGCGCACGCGATCCTCGCCGAGCTCGTGGAGAGGGGTGGTGGCCCGGAGGACGTCGACGAGCGCATCGTCGAGCTGGAGGCGACGATGCGGCTCACCTCGATCTGCGGCCTCGGCCAGGTGGCGCTCGGGCCGGCTATCAGCGTGCTCGGCCTGAAGCGAGGCGGAACCGAGGCGCGGCCCCACCCGCGCTCGCCGGGCGAAACCCGCGGCACGTGACGTGAGCGCCCCCGGGCAGCGCCCTCCCGCCAGCGCGTCCCGCTCGCGCGAGTTCTTCACCGTCCGCACCGTGTCGGACGCCCTGGCGGGCTTCCGCCCCGCGCGCCGGACCGCCGTGGAGTCGATCCCGCTCGGACGAGGCGCTCGGCCGCGTGCCGGCCGAGGCGCTGAGCGCCCCGCACGCGCTGCCAGGCTTCGCGCGAGCGACGGTCGACGGCTTCGCGGTGCGCGCCGCGGACACCTACGGCGCGTCCGAGGGTCTCCCGAGCTACCTCGACGTGGCCGGCGAGGTGCGCATGGGCGAGCTGCCGGAGGTCGAGGTGCGGCCCGGCGCGGCGGTGGCGATCGCAACCGGCGCCCCGCTGCCCCCGGGCGCCGACGCGGTCGTGAAGATCGAGCACACGCAGGCGGCCACCGCCGAGCTGCTCGAGGTGCTGCGACCCGCCACCCCGGGCGAGGGAATGGTCCGCGCCGATGAGGACACCGCCGCCGGCGCCGAACTGGCCCCGGCCGGGCGCCCGCTGCGGCCCCAGGACCTCGGAATGCTCGCCGCCGCCGGGCTGACCGAGATCCCGGTGAACGCCCGCCCGCGCGTGACCATCGTCTCAACGGGCGACGAGCTCATGCCGCCGGATACGCCCGACCTACCACCCGGCCGAGTCCGCGACGCCACCGCGCCCGCGCTGGCCGCCCTCGTCCGCGAGGCCGGTGGCGACCCCCACTTCGCCGGAATCGTCCCCGACGACCGCGAGGCGCTGGCAAACACCCTCCGCGCCGCCCTGAAACGGGCCGAACCCTCAACCCCCCTCCGAAAAGGGTCAGACCCCTTTGAGAGCGAACCCTCAACCTCCCTCCGAAAGGGGTCAGACCCCTTTGAGAGCCCAGTTGAGGGTTTGTTGCCGGAGAGTGACGTGGTTGTCGTGTCCGCCGGCTCGTCGGTTGGCGCACGCGACGAGACCGCGGCTGCGATTGCGTCGCTGGGCGAGCCGGGGATCTGGTGTCACGGGCTTGCGCTGCGCCCCGGTAAACCGACGCTGCTCGCGGACTGCGGCGGCGTGCCGGTGATCGGCCTGCCCGGCAATCCGCGCTCGGCGCTCGTTGTGTTCCGCCTGATCGGAATGCCGATCGTGCGGCAGGTGGGCGGCTGCACGCACCCGCCATCGGAGCCCACCGTGCGCGCCCGGCTCGCGCGCGACCTGCCATCGGCGGCCGGGCGCCTGGACGTGGTGCAGGTCCGCGTTGACGGCGGCGAGGCCGTGCCGCTCTTCGGAAGCTCCTCACTGCTGTCGATCCTCACCGCCGCCGACGGCTACGTCGTGGTGCCGGAGGCCGCGACGGGTCTGGCAGCCGGCACTGAAGTAGAGGTCATGCTGTACCGGTAGTGGCCCGCTCCACGCCGTTCATCCACGACCGCCCGGCCGCCGAAGCGCTCGCCGCCTGGGAGGAGGCCTGCGCGGCCGCCGGCTGCCCCGAGCGGCTCGACACCGGGCGAGTCCCGCTGGAAGACGCGGTGGGGCGCGTGACCGCCGAGCCCGTCTGGGCGGAGACCTCGTCGCCACCCTTCGACGCCGCCGCGATGGACGGCATCGCGGTGCGCGCCGCGGACACGGTCGGGGCGAGCGAGACGAGTCCGATCCGCCTGGCCGCCGCGGCGTTCGAGGTCGTGGACACAGGCGACCCGATTTCCGGAGACTTCGACGCGGTCGTCATGCGCGAGGACGTTCACACCGAGGACGACGCGGTCGAGTTGCGCGCGGCCGCCGCGCCGTACCAGCACGTCCGCTCGATCGGCGAGGACGTGAGCGCGGCCGAGCTGCTGCTGCCGGCGGGCCACCGTCTGCGGCCCGTGGACGTGGCCGCCGCGGGTGCCGCGGGAGCGACGGAGCTGGTGGTGAGACGCCGCCCGGTCGTGGCCGTGATCCCGACAGGCGACGAGATCCGGCCGGTCGGCTCGGAGCTCGGCGAGGGCGAGCTGCCGGACACGAACTCGCTGATGATCGCGGCCCAGGCCGAGGCCGTGGGTGCTGAGGTTCTCCGCCACCAGGTTGTGCCCGACGTGCCCGATCAGATCGCCGCCAAGGTGCGCGAGGCCGCCGCGGAGGCCGATCTCGTGGTGGTGATCGCCGGCTCGAGCGCCGGCCGCGACGATCACACCGCCGCGGTGGTGGCCGAGGTCGGCACGCTCGCTGTGCACGGTGTGGCGGTACGACCCGGGCACCCGGTGGTGCTCGGCGTGGTGCACGGCGAAGCAAGCGCCCCGGCGACCCCCGTCCTCGGCGCGCCCGGCTACCCCGTCTCGGCGTCGCTCACCTTCGACATCTTCGCGGCGCCGCTGCTCGCCCGGCTGCAAGGCGCCCCACCGCCCGAGTCTCCGGTTGCGGCCGCGCGGCTCGCCCGCAAGCTCGCCTCGACCATGGGAATGGACGATTGGGTGCGCGTGCGGCTCGGCCGGGTCGGCGGCCGGCTCGTGGCCACACCGCTCCCGCGCGGTGCCGGGGTGCTCACCTCACTGGTGCGCGCCGACGGCCTGCTCGTGGTCCCGGCCGAGCTCGAGGGCCACCACGCCGGCGAGGAGGTCTCCGTGCGACTGCTGCGGGGCGTGGGAGAGATCGAGCGCACGATCGTGGCCACGGGCTCGCACGACCTGGTCCTCGACCTCGCCGCCTCCGCGCTGCGGGAGCGCGACCCGCGACTCACGCTCGCGTCGTCGAACGTCGGCTCGCTCGGCGGGCTGACCGCGCTGCGGGACGGGCTCTGCCACGTGGCCGGCTCGCACCTGCTCGATCCGGAGAGCGGTGAGTACACGCTGCCCTACGTCGAGCGCCTGCTTTCGGGCCGGGAGGTGTCCGTCGTGCGGCTCGTGCATCGAGAGCAGGGGTTGATCGTGGCGCCCGGGAATCCGACCGGCAACAGCGAGCATTGAAGATGTGGCCGACCGCGGGCTGCGCTACGTGAATCGGCAGCGCGGGGCCGGCACGCGGGTCCTCCTTGATTTCGAGTTGTCGCGACGCGGCATCTCGCCGGAGGCGATCGTCGGCTACGAGCGCGAGGAGCACACCCATTTCGCGGTGGCTGCCGCCGTGGCGGCCGGACGCGCCGACTGCGGGCTCGGCCTGTTGGCGGCAGCACGCGCGTTCGGGCTCGACTTCGTGCCGGTGGCCCAGGAGCCGTACGACCTCGTCTTCGAGCCGGACCCGATCCTCGATCCGCTCTGGACCCTGCTCGAATCGGAGGAATTCCGCCGGGCAGTCGAGGAACTAGGCGGCTACGACACCACCGAAATGGGCCGCCAGATCCGCTGACGCGGACGGTCAGTTCGGCGTGGGCGCGTGCGCGGTCGGCGGAGGCCGGCCGGTGGCGGAAACGCGGGCCCTCACTGCTCGCAGTTCGGCGGCGCGGGCGCGCTCGAACACGGGTCCGGCGCCAAGGTTGATCTCGACGAGCCGGAACGCCGCCGACGCCGCGGCCTCCGCGAGCGTCACGCCCGTCAGCGCATCGCCACGGACCGCGCCCGAGGCGGAAGACGCCACCTCCACGCCGAGCTCCGCGACCTCCGCGGCCGTCTCAGCGATCTGAGCCGGCGGCTCGCTCGCCGCGGCCAGTGCGAGCTCGCGCTCCCGCTCATCGCGCGCCTCCAACACCGGCGCGTAGGAGGACATCTCCTCCTGAGCCAACGTCAATGCCCGCGCACGAAGCGCGCGCGCCTGGTCGGCCGCGCGAGAAGGAGGAGCGCCGCTCGCGTCGGCGCCGGGCCGCCCGTGCGCGACGAGGGGAGAGAGGCCGCCATCTCCACCAGAGCGGCCGCGAGGGCGGCGGCCACGGCCGCCGAGCTGCCGCCCCCGGGCGCGGGCGTCGCCTCCGCGACCGCGGCGAGGAACTCGTCCAGCGGCTGCTTGCTCAGCTCGTCCATGCGCCGATACCGTACCCGCGTGGTGACCGAGGAGCAGGTGGAGAGCTTCCGCCGAGACGGCTTCCTCATCATCGAGGAGGGGCTCCTGTCGATGGCCGCCGTCGAGCTGCTGCGCGAGCGCTTCGCCGCTCTCTTCGACGGCGACTACGCCACCGGCATCGCCCCCGACGAGGTGAACTGGAAGCGAGGCCGCGATCGCGATGACGTGACCCGGCAGATCTGCAACGGCTGGCGCTCCGACGACCTGATCGCCGCCCAGGTGCTGAGCGAGAAGACCGGTCGCATCGCCGCCCGCCTCGGCGGCTACCGCGGCACCCGCATGCTTCAGGACAACTGCCTCTGGAAGCCGCCGGGCACCAAGTCGCTCGGCATGCACCAGGACGGGTCCTACGCCGGCTACCTGAGCCCGCCGGAAATGATCACCTGCTGGGTCGCACTGGACGAGACGTTCGCCCAGGGCGGCACGATCGAGTACGTGCGCGGGTCGCACCTCTGGCCGAAGGCCCCGCCCGACCGCGGCAGCTTCCACGCACCCGACAACTGGCTCGCGCCGCTCGACGGCGCCACTCCAGAGGGCGTCACCGCCGAGCGCGTGCCGGTGGTGGTGAAGCCTGGCGGCTGCGCGTTCCACCATTCGCTCACCTTCCACGGCTCCGGCCCAAACGAGTCGGAGGTCGAGCGGCGGGCGCTCGTCTCTCACCTGGTGCCGGTCGAGACCCGCTTCCACCCGACCAACACCGACCTCATCTACTCGCGCTACCGCCGCCGCGGCGATCTCTCGCTCGACGAGTCGTTCTTCCCCGTGCTGTACGACGAGGACGGCGGCCGGTCCAGCTGGTTGGAGGTGCTGCCCGCCCTGCCTTGACATGTGACCGTTTGGTCACCTATGCTTCACCGGCGATGGACGAGGTTTTCAAGGCACTCGCAGACCCCACGCGCCGCAGCCTGCTCGACGAGCTCTTTCGCGAGGACGGGCAGACGCTGAGCGCGCTCGAGGAGCGCCTCCCGATGACGCGCTACGGCGTGATGAAGCACCTGCGGGTGCTTGAGGAGGCACACCTCGTAACAACAAAGCGACGTGGGCGCGAAAAGCTCCACTTCCTGAACCCCGTCCCGATCCGGCTCGTCCACGACAGGTGGGTGAGCAAGTACGCGGAGCCCTGGGCGGCCACGCTCACGGGCCTCAAGCATCAACTGGAGGACAGAACGATGGAGAAGGTTTTCGAGATCTACATCAAGACCACGCCGGAGCGCCTCTGGGAGGCGATCACCGACAGCGAGATGAGGCAGAAGTACACCTTCGGGGTGGGCATCCGCTCGGACTGGACCACCGGTTCCGGCTACGAAGCCGTCCACGCGGGAGCCGGCATCCGGATCTCCGAGGGCGAGAACCTCGAGGTCGATCCGCCCCACCGGCTCGTCCAGAGCTTCAATGCCCTCTGGAGCGACGACGTGCAGAGCGAGGGAACGTCGAGGGTCACGTGGGACATCGAGCCGGTCGGCGACTCATGCCGGTTGACCGTGACCCATGACGAGCTGCGCGAAGGCGCCAACGACGAGATCTACGGTGGCTGGCCGATGATCCTCTCCGGGTTGAAGACCCTGCTGGAGACCGGAGAGCTCCTCACCACGCCCGGCTCCCTGCGTTATTCGGAGGCAGGGGCATGAGCGTCGAGACGAAGAAGCTCGTGACCGGCGTGGACTTCGTCTGCGTGCCCACGCAGGACATCGCCGCGGCGATGGATTTCTACGAGAACATGCTCGGCCTCGAACCGTCCAAGCGCTGGCAGCGCGACGAGGACGACGACCCCATGGGCGCAGAGTACGAGCCGGGCACCGTGACCATCGCTCTGCTGAACACAGGCAAGCTCGGCATCGAGTTCCAGGCGAACACCGCCCCGATCGCGTTTCAGGTGGACGACGTCGAGGCCGCGCGGGCGGAGCTCGAATCGCGCGGCGTGACGTTCGTCGCCGACGACATCGACAGCGGCGTCTGCCATATGGCCTCTTTCAAGGACCCTGACGGCAACGCCTTGATGCTGCACCACCGCTACGCCCCGAAGGCCTAGGCGGACAGCACCACTCCCCACGAGCGCGCCTGGCGGGCCAGCCGCTCGTGGGTGTCGCCGTCCGCGGGATCGAGACGCACGTGCTGCGTGTTCCCGCGGGCGGCGAGGTGGCGCTTGTAGGCGGCGTTCGCGTAGAGCGTCGCGAGCAGGTAGGTGGCGTGACCGAGCGACGCCGCCCTGAACGAGGGCACGAAGCCGAGCCTCGACCACGTGCCGGCGGAGTCGCGCATGGTCGAGCCGGGCCGGAAGAGGCCGCTGCGCCGCGCCAGCCAGAGAGCGCAGAGCACATCTGAGGCCTGCTGCACCTCCGCGATCACGATGCTCCACGGATCGTCGTCGGGATCGAGCAGGAGCTGCAGCGCGATCTCGTCGAAGCGCTCCGCGGGCGCCGGGCCCAGCTCGCCCGTACGGGCCACCGGCCGCCGCTGGAGGCACGCACGAGTGAGCACCGCCCAGCGCTCGGGCTCGCGGCGCGCCCCCGGGTACCCCGGGAGCAGCGCCGCGCAGGCCGCCTGGAGGTCCGGCGCGCTCTCCACTAGGAGGCCGCTGACGCGGGCGCCTCGGCGAGCTGGGCCGGCTCCGGCACGATCTCCACCGGGTCGCGCGCCTCGATCTGCTCGAGCTTCGCGAGCAGGTTCTCGGCCATCCGGATCGAGGCGGCGTCGATCAGCCGGCCGTCGAGCGAGACGGCACCCTTCCCCTCCGCGGCGGCCTCGCTCATCGCCTCGATGATGCGGCGCGTGCGCTCCACGAGCCGCGGCGCCGGCGTGTAGACCTCGTTCGCGAGCGGCACCTGCGAGGGGTGGATCGCCCACTTGCCCTCGTAGCCGAGCACCGCCGAGCGGCGCGCGGCCGCGATGTAGCCCTCGGGGTCGGTGAAGTCGCCGTACGGGCCGTCGATCGGCCGCAGCCCGTACGCGCGGCAGGTGACCGCGATGCGGGCGAGCGGGTAGTGCCACTGGTCGCCCCAGTGGCGGTCGCGCTCCTCCGAGCCGTTGACGTCGGTGAGCACCGAGTAGTTCTCGTCCACGCCGCCGATCGACGCCGTGTGGCTCTGGATCGAGGCCGCGTAGTCGGCCACGCCGAAGATCATCGCCTCCATCCGGTCCGGGCACGCCTGCGCGACCTCGTCCACGTTGACCATCCCGATCGCGGTCTCGATCAGCACAGCGAGGCCGATCCTGCGCTCGAACCCCATGGCCTCCTCGATCTGCGTGAGGAGCGTGGCCACGAGGTGCACGTCGCCGGCGCCGCTCACCTTGGGGATCACGATCGCGTCGACGTGCTCGCCGGCCTGCTCGACCACGTCGACGATGTCGCGGTAGCACCAGTGCGTGTCGAGGCCGTTGATGCGCACGGACACCGAGCAGCGCGACCAGTCCTGCTCACGCAGGGCATCCACCAGGTTGATGCGCGCCTGCTCCTTGTCGTCGGGCGCCACCGCATCCTCGAGGTCGAGCATCACGACGTCGGCGCCGAGCGACGGCGCCTTCTCGAGCATGCGTACGTTGCTGCCCGGCACTGCGAGCTCGCTGCGGTGAAGTCGGGTCTTCGTGGGCGTCATGCCCGGAGTAGAACCGCGCGCCGCGTCCTCGGCAAGCTCGATTAAAGGAATTTGTCTATGTGTTACGCAAAACTCTTAGCTTGCAGTCACGGTGATGGTGCGCCAGGCTTGGAGGATGGAAGACGCTCTCCCGACGCTTCGACCGCCGGAGCGGCTGCTCTGCGGACCCGGACCCACGAACGTGGACCCCGCCGTGCTCGACGCGATGACGCGGCCGATGCTCGGCCACCTCGACCCGAAGATGCACGAGATCCTCCTCGACGTCGTGGCGCTGCTGCGGCGCGTGTACCGGATGCCCGACGGACTGGTGCTCCCGCTCCACTGCACGGGCACGGCCGGCATGGAGGCCGGGATCGTGAACCTCGTGGAGCCGGGCGACACGGTGATCGTCGCCCAGTGCGGCTTCTTCGGCCGCCGGATCTCTGAGATTGCTCGGCGCCATGGCGCCGACGTGGTGACGGTGGAGGCCGACTGGGGGGAGTCGGTCTCCAACGCCGCCGTTATGGAGGCGCTCGATCGGCATCCGGGCGCCCGAATGGTTGCCGTGGTGCACGCGGAGACGTCCACCGGTGTGGAGCATCCCCTGGCCGAGCTCGGTGGTTTGCTGCGCGACCGCGACACGCTGCTGATGGCCGACTGCGTCACCTCGCTGGCAGGCGTGCCGCTCGACGTGGGCGCCTGGGAAGTGGACTTCGCCTACTCGTGCACGCAGAAGTGCCTGGCCGCACCGCCCGGCATGTCGCCGGTGGCGGTGTCCGAGCGGGCGATGGAGCGGCTGCGCACGCGCCGCACGCCGGTGCCATTCACGTTCGACCTCCAGCTCCTCGAGCGCTACTGGGTAGAGCGCCCGGTGACCTACCACCACACCGCGCCGATCCTCGCGATCTACGCGCTCCACGAGGCGCTCTGCGGCGTGCTGCGCGAGGGGCTCGAGGAGCGCTGGCTGCGGCATGCCGAGGCGGCGGCGCATCTGCAGGATGCCTTGGAGGGCCGCGGCCTGGAGCTGCTCGCGGACGTCGACCACCGCCTTGCCCCGCTGACCGCCGTGCGGGTGCCAGAAGGCGTGGACGGCAAGGCCGTGCAGGGCCGGATGCTCCGTGACCACGGCATCGAGATAGGCGGAGGACTGGGACCGGATGCGCCGGCCATGTGGCGGATCGGTCTGATGGGCCAGAATGCCACGGTCGAGACGGCCGACCGTGTGCTGACGGCGCTGGACGCGGCCCTTGCGGAGGAGGCCGCGCCCGCGCTCGCCGGCTAGGCGGTCCGCTTTAACGCACCGTCGGCGTCCAGCCGCCGGTCAGGTGCTCGCCGATCTGGAGGCCGAAGCGCTCGAGCAGCTCGGGGACCGAGTCCGGCTGCATCTCCTGGCCGTACTTCTCGTTGAGGGCCTGGAGCGCCTCGGGATCGGCCTTGATCGCGCCGCCCATGGCATCCAGCTCGCGGAAGAACTGCTCGAAGCCGGCCGGCGAGATGATCTCGAGAATCCGGCAGGGCTCGTCACCGGCGTTCCAGAACGTGTGCCACTGGTTGCGCGGCTTGTGGACCAGGTCGCCCGGTCCCGCCTCGACGACATCGTCGCCGAGCAGCGCCCCCATGCGTCCCTGGAGGACGAAGCTGTACTCGTCCTCGCGCGTGTGCAGATGGAGCGGCGCCGCGAGGGCGCGCGGGGACATCGCGTGGTCGACGAGCGAGAAGCGCTGATCCGCCTCGGCCCCATCGATCAACCAGCGGACGGCGACACTTCCGAGGAAGCCCTCCTGCGCGTCGTACGGGCTGACGATCTTCGGGCCTGCGATTGTCGTCTCCATCTCGCTCTCCTTTTGGTTGGACAGTGGTGTCTCGTGAATTTCTAACACAGCTCGCACCGATCTGTCAAGATTCACGAGACACCGATGTCCATTGAAACGCGGAGATACGAAAAGAAGCGCCGCGCCGAGCTCGAGGCCGAGACCCGGCGGCGCATCACGGAGAAGGCCGTCGAGCTGCACGGCACACTCGGCCCCGCACGCACGTCGATCAGCGCGATCGCCGAGCGCGCAGGGGTGCGGCGCTCGACCGTGTACCGCCACTTCCCCGATGAAGCCGCCCTGTTCGACGCCTGCAGCTCCCACTGGGAGGCGGCGAACCCGGCGCCGGACATGACGGCCTGGCAGTCGATCGAGGACCCGGACGAGCGGCTCCGGACGGCGCTCGAAGCGTTTTACGCCTACTACCGGCGCACCGAGCAGATGATGGACAACCTCCACCGTGACGAGCTGACGATGCCGCTCGTCGCGGAGCGCTTCGCGGGATACCACGGGTACATCGCCGCCGTGCGCGACCTGATGATGCGCGGCCGCTCCCTGCGCGGCCGCCGCCGCGACGAGGCGCGCGCCGCGGCTGGCCACGCACTGGCGTACACGACATGGAAGTCGCTGGCGCGCGAGCAGGGGCTGACCGACGACCAGGCGGTTGCCCTTATGTGCGCGATGGTGAATGGCGCTACACGCTGAGCGCGTGCCCGGGCTGCCGGGCTCTCAGCGGCGGCCGCGCAGCTTGTACGAAAGGCGCTGCGCGGACGGTCCGGTCACAATGGCGCGAAGCCCGGCGGAGCGGCGGGGGCTGACAAGAGCGGCGGGCCGTGTCGACCGCTTCGTGTTGAGGAGGACCTCGACGATCCCGCTCCCTGCGGGTAGGCCTCCTACGATCACCTGGCGGCCGCGCAGGGTCACCGACGGAGCCCCCACCCCGCCGACAAGCAGCTGCGCTGCGGGCCTCGCTCCGAAGGCGAGACTCCAGGAGTGCGACCCGCTGCTCGCCGAGACCACACGGAGGGTCCCGACCTTGAGGCGGGCTTTGCGCTTGGGCAGCATCTTGCTCGGCACGCTGAAGGTCGCACCGGTGATGGCGTCGCGCGCGTCGATACGCAGCTTGAGTTGAGAGCCGCCTGGCGTGCGCCTCTGGTAGGCGCGGAAGACCGTCTTGCAGGGGAACGTGCGCATGCCCAACTTGACCCTGCCCACGCGGCCGCGCCGCGGCTTCAGCTTGAGCGTCAGGGCGTGGCGCCCGACCCTCGCCAGAGCGGCCGGTGTGATTGAGAGGGTGAACGGCTGCCTGCGCGAACCGCGCATCCGGCGCCCGTCGAGCGTGTAGCCGACCGAACGCAGTCGGCCCTTGCCGGCCCGCGGGCCGGTGACACGGAAGGTGAGCGAGGCATCCGCCAACACGATGGCGCTGGCCTGGATGCGCACGGTCACGCGCCCGATGCCGCGGACCTTTAGACGCTTGGTCCGCAGCCCGGCGCCCAGCCGCTGGCATGACCTCTCGCCCACGAGGCTGCCGACAAGGGCGCTCAGGTCCGAGGTCGAGGGCGGCGGGTCGCCCGAGGGGGTGATGTTTGGCGGGGGATTGTTGGGGGTCCCCGTCGGTGGGTTGCCATTGGGCGCGGCCGTGTCGACCGTGAAGCTGAGCGAGGCGGGCGTCGGGTCGACGTTTCCGGCGGGATCGGTCGTGCGCACCTCGAAGGTGTGTGGCCCGTCAGAGAGCGCGGTTGTCGTGTAGGGCGAGCTGCAGGATGCCCACGGGCCGCCGTCCACCCGGCATTCGAACGTCGAGTCCGGCTGGCTGGCCGAGAACGCGAACGTCGGCGTGGAGTCGTTCGTCGGGCCAGACGGGCCGTAGTCGATCGTGGTGTTGGGAGCAGCCGTGTCGACCGTGAAGCTGCGCGACGCCGGCGTCGGATCGACATTGCCAACCGGATCCGTAGCGCGCACCTCAAAGGTGTGCGAGCCGTCAGCGAGCGAGGCCGTGGTGTCCGGAGCCGCGCATGAGCTCCACGCGCTGCCGTCGATACGGCACTCGTAGGTTGAGCCCGCCTGGTCGGCCGAGAAAGCGAAGGTCGGCGTTGCGTCGCTCGTCGGGCCCGACGGGCCGCTGTCGATGGTCGTCTGAGGCGTGGCGGTGTCGACCGTGAAGCTGCGTGACGCCGGCGTCGCGTCGACGTTCCCGGCCGGATCGGTCGTACGCACCTCGAACGTGTGCGCGCCGTCCGCGAGGGGCGCGGTCGTGTGGGCCGAGCTGCAGGCAGCCCAGGCGCCGCCGTCCACGCGGCACTCGAACGTGGAGCCGACCTGGTCGGCCGAGAACGCGAACGTCGGCGTCGCGTCGCTCGTCGGGCCCGACGGCCCGCTGTCGAACGTGGTGTCGGGCGCGGCCGTGTCGACGGTGAAGCTCCGCGACGCCGGCGTCGGGTCGACGTTGCCTACGAGATCGGTCGCGCGCGCCTCGAAGGTATGCGCCCCGTCCGCCAGTGACCCGGTGGTCTCCGGCGTCGAGCACGAACCCCACGCGCCACCATCAACGCGGCACTCGAATGTGCCGAGCTCGTTGGCGGAGAAGCCGAAGGTGGGGGTCGAGTCGCTGGTGGCGCCGGCCGGACCCGAGTCGATCGTGGTGTCGGGCGGGCCGCTCTCGACGACGAAGGCGTGCTGGGCGGGGGTAGCGTCGGTGTTCCCGGCCGGGTCGGTCGTTCGCACCTCGAAGGTGTGGGGTCCGTCACCGAGCGCGGCGGTGGTGTGGGACGAACTGCATGATGCCCACGCGCCGCCGTCGATTCGGCACTCGAAGGTCGAACCCGGCTGGTCTGACGAGAATGCAAATGTCGGCGTCGCATCGGCCGTGGGATCCGGGGGGCCGCTGTCGATCGTGGTCTGAGGCGCGGCAGTGTCGACCGTGAAGCTGCGCGACGCTGGCGTCGGATCGACATTCCCGGCCGGATCCGTCGCGCGCACATCGAACGTGTGCGCTCCGTCCGCCAGCGACGCCGTGGTCTCGGGCGTCGAGCACGAACCCCATGCGCCACCGTCCATCCGGCACTCGAAGCTCGACGCCCGCCTGGTCGGCCGAGAACGCGAACGTCGGCGTCGCGTCGTTCGTCGGGCCCAGACGGGCCGCTGTCGATCGTGGTGTGGGGCGCAGCCGTGTCGACCGTGAAGCTGCGCGACGCCGGTGTCGCATCGACGTTCCCGGCCGGATCCGTGGCGCGCACATCGAACGTGTGCGCTCCGTCCGCCAGCGACGCGGTGGTCTCAGGCGTCGAGCACGAGCCCCATGCGCCGCCGTCAACGCGGCACTCGAACGTCGAACCCGCCTGGTCGGCCGAGAACGCGAACGTCGGGATCACGTCGCTCGTCGCCCCGACGGGCCGCTGTCGATCGTGGTCTGCGGCGCGGCCGTATCAACCGTGAAGCCCACGACGCGGGTGTCGAGTCGACGTTCCCGGCCGGATCCGTGCCGCGGGCCTCGAAGGTGTGGGGTCCGTCACCGAGCGCGGTGGTCGTGTGGACCGAATTACAGGAAGCCCACGGGCCGCCGTCCACCCGGCACTCGAACGTCGAGCCGGCCTGGTCGGAAGAGAGCGCGAACGTAGGCGTCGCGTCGCCCGTCGCCCCAAACGGGCCGCTGTCGATCGTGGTCTGCGGAGCAGCCGTATCCACCGTGAAACTGCGCGACGCCGGAGTCGGATCGACGTTCCCCGCCGGATCCGTGGCGCGCACATCGAACGTGTGCGCTCCGTCCGCCAGCGACGCCGTGGTCTCCGGCGTCGAGCACGAACCCCATGCCGCCGCCGTCAACACGGCACTCGAAGCTCGAACCCGGCTGATCGGAAGAGAGCGCGAAGGTCGGCGTGGCATCGTTCGTCGGGCCAGAGGGGCCGCTGTCGATCGTCGTCTGAGGCGCGGCGGTGTCGACCGTGAAGCTGCGCGACGCCGGAGTCGCATCGACGTTGCCCGCCGGGTCCGTAGCGCGAACCTCGAAGGTGTGTGCACCGTCGGCCAGCGACGCGGTGGTCTCCGGCGTCGAGCACGAACCCCACGCGCCACCATCAACGCGGCACTCGAACGTCGAACCTGCCTCGTCAGCCGAGAACGCGAACGTCGGCGTCGCGTCGCTCGTCTCGCCGGAAGGGCCGCTGTCGATGGTCGTCTGTGGGGCGCCGGTGTCGACGGCGAACGCCCACAACGCGGGTGTCGAATCGACGTTCCCCGCCGGGTCCGATGCTCGAACCTCGAAGGTATGCGCGCCGTCCGCCAGCGAAGCGGTTGTCTCGGGTGTCGAGCACGAGCCCCAGGCGCCGCCGTCCACCCGGCACTCAAACGTCGAGCCCGCCTCGTCCGCTGAGAAGCCGAACGTCGGCGTCGCATCGTTCGTGGGACCCACCGGGCCGCTGTCGATCGTGGTGTTCGGAGCAGTTGTGTCGACGGTGAAGCTGCGTGAAGCCGGAGTGGAATCGACGTTCCCGGCCGGGTCCGTGGCGCGCACCTCGAACGTATGTGCACCGTCGGCCAGCGAGGTGGTGGTCTCCGGAGTCGCGCACGAACCCCACGCGCCGCCGTCCACCCGGCACTCAAAGCTCGAACCCGCCTGACTGGCCGAGAAAGCGAACGTCGGCGTCGCATCGGTCGTCACGCCCGAAGGACCGCTGTCGATCGTCGTCTGCGGCGCAGCCGTGTCCACCGTGAAGCTGCGTGAGTCCGGTGTCGGATCAACGTTGCCGGCCGCATCCGTCGCGCGCACCTCGAACGTATGCGCGCCGTCCGCCAGCGACCCGGTGGTCTCAGGCGTCGAGCACGAACCCCAGCCGCCGCCGTCCACCCGGCACTCGAAGCTCGAGCCAGGCTGATCGGAAGAGAGCGCGAAGGTCGGCGTGGCATCGTTGGTCGGGCCCGACGGGCCGCTGTCGATCGTGGTCTGCGGAGCTGCCGTATCGACCGTGAAGCTGCGCGACGCGGGCGTCGCGTCGACGTTCCCGGCCGGATCAGTTGCGCGCACCTCGAAGGTGTGCGCTCCGTCCGCCAGCGACGCGGTGGTCTCGGGCGTCGAGCACGAACCCCATGCGCCACCGTCTACACGGCACTCGAAGCTCGAGCCCGCCTGGTCGGCCGAGAACGCGAACGTCGGCGTCGCATCGTTCGTCGGGCCAGAGGGGCCGCTGTCGATCGTCGTCTGAGGCGCGGCGGTGTCGACCGTGAAGCTGCGCGACGCCGGTGTCGCATCGACATTGCCGGCCGGATCCGCAGCGCGAACCTCGAAGGTATGAGCACCGTCGGCCAGCGGTGCGGTCGTGTGAGCCGAGCTGCAGGAGGCCCACACCCCAGCGTCAACGCGGCACTCAAAGGTCGAGCCGACCTGGTCGGCCGAGAATGCGAACGTCGGCGTCGCGTCGCTCGTCGGACCCGACGGGCCGCTGTCGATCGTGGTGTTCGGAGCAGCCGTGTCGACCGTGAAGCTGCGCGAGGCCGGAGTCGCGTCGACGTTGCCGACCGCGTCGGAAGCGCGAACCTCAAAGGTATGCGCACCGTCGGCCAGCGAAGCCGTGGTCTCCGGCGTCGAGCACGAACCCCACGCGCCACCATCAACGCGGCACTCGAACGTCGAACCCGCCTCGTCAGCCGAGAACGCGAACGTCGGCGTCGCATCGTTCGTCGGGCCTGACGGGCCGCTGTCAATCGTGGTGTCCGGAGCGGCTGTGTCGACCGTGAAGCTGCGCGACGCGGGAGTCGGGTCGACGTTGCTGGCCGGGTCTGTCGCCCGCACGTAGAACGTGTGCGCGCCGTCCGCCAGCGATGCTGTCGTGTGGGCCGAGCTGCAGGAAGCCCACACCCCAGCGTCAACGCGACACTCGAATGTCGAGCCCGCCTGGTCGGCAGAGAACGCAAACGTCGGCGTCGAATCGCTCGTCGGACCCGACGGTCCGCTGTCGATCGTCGTCTGGGGCGCGACGGTGTCCACCGTGATCGTCCGAGTGTCCGGCGTCGGGTCGATGTTGCCGGCCACGTCGATCGCGCGCACCTCGAAGGTGTGCGAGCCGTCGGCCAGCGAAGCCGTCGTGGTTGGCGAGGTGCACGACGTCCAAGCGGCTCCGTCAACGCGGCACTCGAAGGTCGAGCCGGCCTCGTTGGACGAGAACGCCCACGTCGGCGTCGGGTCGTTCGTGAAGCCGGACGGGCCGCTGTCGATCGTCGTCACCGGCGGCACCATTTCGGCCTCAACGGCGTAGGTGATGACGCCCGGGTAGTACCGATCCTGGGTGGAGGTCATGTTGACGGTGATGCTGTTGGCCCCGATCGGCACGATTGCGTCAGCGGAGAAGGCGTCCATTTCGACGCTGAACTGGTTCACGTAGTCGGGGTTTTTTGCGCTGAGGCGCACGCCGCGGCGCGTGATCGAGGAGTTGAAGGCGTTGTCAGCCGGATTGAGCGCGTCCGAGAGCGTTGTCGCGTTGACGGCGAGGACGTCGCCGGTGATGCCGAGATCGCCCTCATGGGCGAACAGGCCGATGGTCGCGTCGATCGTGCCGCTCGCCGGGGGGGTGAGCCCGGTCAGCGTGGCCGAGTGTGGATCGCCGGCCTTGACGTCTTGGAAGCCGTCGAACACGGCGAGGTTCTGGCGCGGGCTCGCAGCGTCTCGGTAGGTGACGACCAGCGCCCAGCCGGCGTGCTTGCCGGTTGAGCCCGGGGTTCCCTGCACGTTGGCGACCCAGTAGCTGCCAGCCCCGACCGCGGCGACCAGGCCCGTCACGTCCCGAAAGCCCTGGTAAGCGGTCGGCGTCGTCGTCGAGGTATCGAACGTGGTGGCCACCAGGTCCTGGTAGCCGCCGGGCGCGGGCGTATCGAACTTCACCTGGTCGCGCTGGGCGGCCGCGGGCGCGTCGCCGCCCCAATACAGGCCAGCGAAGAGGACGGTCGCGCCCGCCGGCAGGTCAAGGGTCGCCTGGCTCGAGCTGAACGTTGTGCCGTCTGCGTCGACGTCGACGTACGCCATGTTCCACGCGTCGTTGTTCCAGTTGGCGGCGACGCCGGTGCCGCCCCTGGCCGCGGTACAGGTCGCCGAGGTCACGCACGACATCGACGTGTTGCCCACGATGCGGATGTCGCCGGTGTCGCCGATGCCGAAGCGCTTCGTGTACGCACGGTCCGCGGCGGACGCTGGAGCCGCTGTCACGGCAGCCAAAGAGAGGGCCGCCACAACGACGGCGACCCAGGCACAGACGGCCCTCACGGCTCGGCGATCGCCCATCAGACGGTTATCGGCAGCTTATGTCCCCCCTTTAGGGTCATGTGACTCCCACCTGGGGTATAACTCAGGGGACAGGGCCTACGGAGCGAGGGCGAGGCGTGCTGCCGGTGAGGTGCAGAAGCTCATGAACGCCTCCACGTCCTCGCGGACCGGGCCCACGGCGGAGCGGACCACGTGCCAGCGGCGCTCCGGGAGGCCGCCTCGGGGGCTGATCGTGTCGAGCAGGCCCAGCTCCAGCTCGAGCTCCACCGCCGCCCGGGACTGAAGCGCTATCCCGAGACCCGAGCGGGCCGCCTGCTTGATCGCGCCGTTCGAGCCGAGCGTGAGCAGCTTCGGGTCGATACCGCGCGACGCCAGGAACTCCTCGCACAGGGTGCGGGTGCCCGAGCCCGGCTCGCGCAGGAGCCATGGCCGTGTGGCGAGCTCCTCCATCGCAACCCAGCGCCGCCGGGCGAGCGGGTCGCCGGCGCTGGTGACCAGCGCGAACTCGTTGTCGGCGAAGTCCACGCCCACGAATCGCTCGTCGTCCGGGATCCGACCGGTCACCGCAACGTCCACGTTGTGGTCGAGCACCCGCTGGAACACCAGCTCGCGGTTGCCCACGTCCAGGCTGATCTCGAGGTCGGGCCGCCGCTCGCGGAACGCCTGGATCAGCTGCGGCACCAGGTACTCGCCGGCCGTCGTGACCGCGCTGATCCGCAGCGTGTTCGGCCGCGCCTCCTCCGCCTCGTGCGCCGCGCGGGCTCCCTGCGAGAGCAGGCCGAGCACGTCGCTCGCATACGGCGCGTACGCGGCCCCCGCCGCGGTGGGCCTAACGGTCCGCCCCGCCCGCTCCGTCAACTGAACGCCCAGCTCCCGCTCGAGTGCGGACACAGCGGCGGACACCGACGGCTGCGTCACCACCAGCTCCTCCGCCGCCGCAGTCACCGACCCGCGCCGCACGACGGTCAGGAACGCCACCAGCTGCGTGAGAGTCACGGCCATGACCAACGAGGAACGTATAGATCGCGGTCTAAGCGTGCAACGCCGAGTCCGCACCGGTGGGGAAGCGCGGATCCCCCCGCGGCGGGGAGCCGCCGATCGCCAGCGCGGCCCGGGCGGTGACCACGTGGTAGAGGATCAGCAGCTGCACGAGCGCGAGCGAGTCGGAGCGGTGAAGGTCCATGCCCACCGTGAACTCGCCGAGCCGGCGGATGCGCAGATGGCTCGCGAAGCTCATCCGCTGCCAGACCGCCTCCTCGAGCTCGGCCGCGTGCCCCGGATCGAGGTTCCCTGGGATCCGCAGGAGCCACTCGCGCTCGCGCTTGATCAGCGCGGTCGCGTCCAGCAGGGGCGATAGGTCCGGGTGAGGAAGCGAGTCGCGCAGGATCACGTCTGCGTCGAGCTGTGCAGGGTCGTCCGACCTGTTTTGCGTGAACGCCACGACGATGTCGGCGTACTGGCGCTGCGGTTGGATGAACGTTTCGGCGTCCCCCTGCCGCGCATCAAGCTCCGCCAGAACCTCGTCCGTGGTGTATCCGCGGCGAGTGCAGTCCCGCTTCAACTTCCACGCCCGCCTCAAGTCCTCAGGTGGCGCCAGCGCGACGCGAATGTCGTGGAGGCTGCGCAACGTCTCCGTGTAAAAGTTGAGCAGCCCTTCGACCAAGAGGAACTTCGACGGACGGATGTATGCCGGCGGCTCGAACTCGCCCGTCTGGTGGCTGTAGACCGGCTTCAGAACCGGCTCACCCCGCCGCAGGTGGGAGAGGTGCTGGGTGAGGATGTCGAGGTGGTTCGAGTCGGGGTGCAACGGCGTGACACCGAGCTCGCGGCGCTGCCTGCGGTCGTAGCGGTGATAGTCGTCCGCGGAGATGTGAGTGACGTGGTGGTCGCCCAGCACGCGGGTTAGGCCGCGGGTAACGGTCGTCTTCCCCGCGCCCGAGTCGCCGACCACCCCGACGACGATCGCTCTAGGCACCGAGCTTCTCGTAGCGCCCGCCGTGGAAGAGCAGCGGCGTGCCCGGGTTTTGGCGCGCGTACTCCACGCGGCCGAGGAAAAGCGAGTGGTCGCCACCCCAGTACGACTTCTCCACGCGTGCCACGAAGTGCGCGAGCGCGCCGTCCACGAGCGGCGTGTCCTTGATGATCGCGAACCGCGGCTCCGCCTCGGTGGAGCGCCCGGCGAACCGGTCCGAGAGCTCTGCCTGGGTCGCGCACAGGACGCTGACGCCGTAGTGCATGCCCTCGTGAAGCAACGCACACATCTTGGTGCGCCTGTCGACCGAGATCAGGACCAGGGGCGGCTCGAGCGAGACTGACATGAAGGCGTTGGCCGTCATCCCGTGAACCTCTTCGCCCTTCAGCGCGGTGATCACCGTGACGCCGGTGGCGAACATTCCGAGCGTCCGGCGGAGCGCGACGGCGGGGTCCTGGCCGTCATCGTCGTCGCAAACGTCCGGACGCTCCGCCTCGCCGTACTCGTCGTAGGGGCTCGCGCCAATTCCGTCCGGCCCGGTGAAGCTGACCGGAAAGTTGAACTCGGGCGGGCGAGGCGCGTCGGTCACGAGCGCGGGCGTTCCTTCTTCGGGTCGTAGAACGGGAAGCCGACCACCTTCGCGGGGATGCGCTTCTGGAGGCCGTCGAGCTTGCCGACCTCCACGTCGGTGCCCTCCTCCCCGTACTGCACGGACATGCGGCACATCGCGATGTTCTTCCGCAGCAACGGGCTGCGGGTGCCGCTCGTGACCACGCCCACGCGCTGGCGCCCCACGTAGACCTCGTCGCCGTGCCCGGCGGTCTCGTTGCCCTCGAGCTCGAGCCCCACGAGCCTGCGCTGCGGATGCGCGGAGCGCTCGATCAGCGCCTCCTTGCCGACGAAGTCGTCCTCGCTGTCGAGCTTCACCGTGAAGCCGATTCCGGCCTCGAACGGATCGACCTGATCGTCGAACTCGTAGCCGGCGAAGATCAGCCCGGCCTCGATGCGGATCATGTCGAGCGCGTCGAGGCCCAGGGGGGTCATGCCGTGCGGCTGCCCCGCCTCCCAGATCGCGTCCCAAACGGCTGGGCCGTCGTCCGGATGGCAGAACACCTCGTAGCCGAGCTCACCCGTGTAGCCCGTGCGCGAGACCACCACCGGGATGCCCTGGTAGTCGCCGATCCGCCCGACTAGGAAGCGGAACCAGTTCAGGTCCTCGAGCCCCGGCTGCGTGGGCGGCGTCCAGATGAGCTTCTTCATGATCTCGCGGCTCTCGGGGCCCTGGACCGCGACGTTGTGCAGCTGGTCCGTGGAGGGCTTCACCCACACCTTCAGGTCGAGCCGCTCCGCCAGCTCCTTCAGCCACACGCCCGTGTAGGGGTCGCCGCCGATGAAGCGGAAGTTGTTGTCGCCGAGCCGGAAGACGGTGGCGTCGTCGATCATGCCGCCGGTCTCGTTGCAGACCGCGGTGTACACCACCTGCCCGATCGCGAGCCGGCGCGCGTCGCGCGTGATCGCCATCTGGATCAGCGCCTCGGCATCGGGGCCGAGCACCTCCCACTTGCGCAGCGGCGAGAGGTCCATGATCACGGCCTTCTCGCGGCACGCCCAGTACTGATTGATCGCGCCCTCGGTGTTGTAGCACTGGGGGAGCCAGTAGCCGCGGTAGTCCACGAAGCTCTCCGTGAGCTTGCTGGTGCGCGGGTGGAACGCCGTTTCCTTGGTCAGCACTGGCTCTGCCTCCGGGGTCACGCGGTGGGCGATGGCCGTCGAGAAGCGGTTCTCGGGCGAGTAGACGCGCACATGGATGTCGGTGATGTCCCAGCCGTTGGCCGGGTCGATGTCGTCGGGGCATGCGGACGACGCGCATACCAGGTCCGTCATCGCGCGCATCAGGACGTAGTCGCCGGGGCGAGACCACGGCTCGTCCGAAACGATCACGTTGTCGTCCTCCACGCGCGTGTTGAAGAAGAAGTTGACCGCCTCCCAGCCCGCCCGCTCCGCGATCCCGTACGACGCGACCTGCCCGTTGAAGTTGTCGGTGCAGTTCACGTGGCCGGGGTAGCCCATGTCCTCGTAGTAGCGCGCCGTGCATGCGAGGCCGAAAGTGTCGTGGCGGCCGACCGTGTCGCGCACCACCTGCACGAGCGGATCCATGTCCACGTCGAAGAACTTCGCGTACAGCCCGGGCGTGGGGTAGGCCGCGCCCATCAGCGTGCGCGTGGTCACGCCGTCCATGCCGCGCTCGAGACCGCTCTCGAGCTTGTGCTTGTGGAAGGCGAGGAAGTCCGAGCACTGGCGCCCGCGCACGTCGATCACCTGGATGTACTCGCCCTCGCGCACCTCGTAGGAGAGCGCGCTCGCGCGGTCCACGCGGAAGTCGAGCCGCGGCTCGGCCAGCGGGGCCGGCAGCTCCGCCTCGGCCTCGGTTCGCGGCGTGTCGCGCTTGACCTCGACCACCAGCGCGGACGCCGGCGGATCGCCGTCCACTAGCCGGCCGCCCGGCGCCGCCACCACGAGCAGAGCGTCCCGCTCGCACGCGAACGCCTGCGACGCCCCGGGCGCGCCCTCGTGCCCGAACAGCAGCAGCGCCATCGCGTCGTGCGGGCGCAGGCCGCGCGCGTGCAGCACGCCGAGGAAGCCGTCGTCCGCGCCGCTCGCCACCAGCTCGCGCAGCACCGTGGCGGGTGCATCGGCGCTCACGCCGAGTGCTCCGCCGTCGTCGCGGCCGTCGGGCGACAGCACCGTCAGCTCGGCCGGCTGGCCGCCCTCCGGGTCGATCACGGTCACCCGGTCCCCGCCGTGCAGCTCGACCACGGTGGCCGAGCCCGGGCGCACCCACCACGTCTCGAAGCCCCGGTCGATCGGCCTCAGACCGGAGACGAGCGAGGGTGGAGTGCGCTGGATCGTCACGTCTTGGCTGGTTCCTTCGCCTCGTCCTTGTCCGCCTGCTCGTTGAGCTCCTTGGCGAGATCGCGCTTGGCCGCCGCGTCGAGCTTCTTGACCTCGTTCTCGACGACCCTGCGGTTGTAGGTCTGGTTCCAGTAGTCGAGCGCGTCGAAGCCGAGCAGCACGGCCTTGCCCACGAACTGCCGCAGCACCTCGTTGGTCGGGCCCATCACCCAGCCGGCCTTGGCGTCACGCACGTAGCGCTCCAGCTCCATGTCGCGCTTGTAGCCCGAGCCGCCGCACGCGTGGAGCATCTTGTCCACGTGGTACGCGGTGTTCTTCGCCGCCTCGAACTTGATCTGCCAGGCCCAGTGGAGGTAGTCCGCGCGCGCCGTCTCCCCCGGCTCGAGGATGCGCCGGTTGTCGTCGGTCACGCGGTCCATCGCCTGCGCCACCGACATCACGAACACGCGGCACGCGTTCGTGTCCATCACGGCCTCGCCCACGTAATCCTGGATCGTCGGGTAGTCGGCCACGCGCATGCCCACGTCCACGTGGCGCTTGCGCGTCGTGTGCCGCTTCGCGATATCGATCGCGCCCATCGTGATCCCGTTCCAGACCGACGACGAGCCGATCAGGAACCACGGGTCCACGGCCTCGTCGTTCGAGGCAGCGCCGTCGCCGAGCGGGCCCACGATCTGCTCGCCCGGGATCTCCACGTCCTCCACCTGGATCGGGCCGGACTGGTTGCCGCGCAGGCCGAGCGCGTCCCAGAGCGAGGGCTGCGCCTTCACGTCCTCGCCGTCGATCACGAACACCGATAGGTCGTCGTAGCCCTTGAAGTCCGGGCTCGTGGTCTGCACCACGTAGAAGTCGGCGAAGCCGCCCGAGGTCGTCCAGGACGCCTTCTTGTTCACCTTGTAGCCGCCGTTCGACTTCTCGGCCTTGGAGGAGAACGGGTACCAGAAGTGCGAGCCGGTCTCGGGGTCCGAGTAGGACAGCGTGCCGATCTTGACGTCGCTGTTCAGGGGGCGGACGTACTTGTCGACGAGCTCGTCGGTCGGCCGCAGCATGATTGTGGCCACGGCGGCCATGTGCATCACGTAACACATGGCGGTCGAGGCGCAGCCGTAGCGGGCGAGCGTCTCGCACACCATCGTGAAGGCCACGTGATTCTCGCCGAGGCCGCCGTACTCCTCCGGCACGGTCAGCGCCAGGAAGCCGTGCTCCGCGAGGATCTCGAAGTTGCGGCGCGGATAGAGCAGCTCGTCGTCCGAGCGCTTCGCGTTCGCGCGCATCTCGGACTCGCAGAGCTCGATCAGCTTGGCGCGCAGCTCCTTCTGGCGCTCAGTCAGGAACCAGTCTGGGTCCCACTCGTAGCCGAGGCCCCAGAAGGGCTCGTCTCCCCACGTCTTCTCCACGATCTTCTCTCCCCGGGTCGGGCGCGTTCGTACAAATATGTACAGACCGGTTCTACCGTATTCGGCGAATCGTGTCCATGCAGACGCTAGCGTCCCGGCCGTGAGCGGCCTCAGCAGACGTCAGGCGCTCGCCGGCCTTGGCAGCGTCAGCCTCGGCGCCCTGATCGCGGCGTGCAGCGGCGATGACGACGAACCCACCGCGCGCGTGGAGACCTCCGAGGGCACGACCTCGCGCTTCGACGACGCCGCCACCTGCACGCAGACGGCCGAGCAGACCGAGGGCCCCTTCTACTTCGACGTCGACCGCATCCGCAGCGACATCCGCGAGGACCGCGAGGGCGCGCTGCTGCGTCTCGGCGTGCGCGTGCGCGATGCCGCGGAGTGCGAGCCGATCGGGAACGCCGTCGTGGACATCTGGCACTGCGACGCAGAGGGCAGCTACTCGGAGCCCGGCGAGACCTACCTGCGCGGAGCGCAGGTCACCAATGCCGACGGGATCGTCGAGTTCACCACCGTGTACCCCGGCTGGTATCCGGGCCGCACGGTGCACATCCACGCGAAGGTGCATCTCGACAAGCGGACCGTCCTGACCACGCAGTTCTACTTCGACGACACGGTCAGCGCGCACGTGTTCGTGAACGATCCCTACCCCGGCGAGTCCAACCGCGACGGCTTCAATCAGACGGACGGCCTCTACGACCGCGACCTGGAGCTCACGCTCTCAGACGAGGGCGACGACCACCGCGGCCTCATCACGGTCGACGTGGCGAGCGAATGAGGATCGACTCCGCGATCGCCAAGTTGCAGGACCAAAAGGAACGACATCGACTCAACGCGGCGATCTGGGTCTGGTCGCGCGACGCCGGACACTTCTCCGACGAGGAGCGGACGCAATTGATCGACGGCCTCAAGCCGTTGGCCACGGCCGACGAGAGCGAAGCCGTCAGAAACCAGGCCGTCCTCGCGCTCGTCCGCCTGGAGGCGCCGGGTGCCGCGGATCTGGCGCTGAATGCACTACGCGACCCCGATCCGACGGCGAGATCCACGGTTGCTGCCGGACTCGGACCGACCGGAGACGCGCGCATCGTGGATCGGTTGATCGAGCTCCTCGAGGACGACGACGGCTACGTGCGCGAAGGAGCAGCGCTGGGCCTCTCCACCCAGAACGACCCCCGGGCCATCGATCCGCTCACTGCGATGCTCGATCGCGGCGAGCGAGATTCCGCGGCGAAGGGTGCCGCCAAGCGGGCGATTGACTCGTTGAAAGCCGCTCGAGACGCCTAGCGTCGCTCGAGGAACCGCTTGAGCTGAACGAGCTGGCCGCGGATGTCGCGCCGGACCCCGCGTGCGAACGTCCCGTGCAGGACCCGGGGCAGCTTCTTCCACTCGAACTCACTGATCTGCGTGAACCGCGTGCCGGTTTGGGTGGGCTCGAGCCGGTATTCGACCTGGAAGACCGAGGCTTCATCCTCCTGGCGGAGGGTCAGCCGGTTCGGCGGCTCGACCTCGAGCTGTTCGAGGCTCAGCTCCATCGGACTTCGCAGCGGGACCGGCTTGTGAAGGACGGTCCAACGACCTTCGTCCGCCGGCTCGACCGACTTCACCTTCGGGCACCAATGCGGGTCGTTGACCGGCTCGGACACCAACTCCCACACGGCCTCGGGTGGGCGCTCGATTTCGATGGACTCCTCGACCCGGATGACGGTGAGCCTAGTCCGGCGCGCGCCTACCCGTCGGGCGCAACCCAGACGAGGCAGGCGGCGTCACGCCGGATGCGCTTCGCCGCTCGCCGGAAGCGCATCCTCCCCACGCGCCCGAGGTGCGGGCCGAACACGATCAGGCCGGCGTCGCGCTCGCTCGCCACCTCGAGCAGGGCCTGGACCGGCCGCTTCGTCCTGACGCGCAGGAGCTCCGTCTTCACCCCGAGCTCCGCCGCCCGGCTCGCCGTGGCACGCACGGCGTCGAGGTCCTCCTCGTGGGGCAGCGTCGTGTGCTCGGGCCCCACGAGGAGGATCGTGGTCGGGTAGGGCGGCAGGCGGATCAGGTTCACGATCAGGAGCGGAACGCTCGCCTCAAGAGCGCTGTCGATCGCCATGCGCTCGGCACTCGGGTCCACGCGCACCGACAGCGTGGCCAGCAGCACCGGCCGCGCCGCCGTGGGTGCGGCCGACGCGCCGGTGATGTCCTCTCGGCGATCCCTGAGCTTCGCCATATCGCCCAAATTGGGGACCCAAATCGTTGACGGCCGTCCGTAACGCATGGTACAAGGGGCGCTGTACCAATTGGTACGTCCGCTGGTCGCTGACTACTCGAGGGGGAGGAAGGGTCCATGGCGCATGCCGAGGTAGAGGAGAGGCAACTCCTCAAGGCGATGACCTGGTGGGACGGGTTCGTCATCGCATTGGCCAATCCGGGGTTCCTGATTGCGGCGCTCGGCGCCTCGATCGGAGTGCTCGGCACCACCGGCGCCTTCGTCCTCTGGACGATCTCGGTCTGCATCGGCGCGCTTCAGAACAACGTCTACGCCGAGATGGCGACGATGTTCCCCAACAAGGCCGGCGGCATCTCTCTGTACGCGCACGAGGCGTGGCGCAAGTACTTCGCCTGGATCGGACCGATCGCCACGTTCGGCTACTGGTTCGCGTGGTCGAGCGTGCTCGCCATCAACGGTTACGTCATCGGAACCCTGGCACAGGCCCAGTGGTTCTCGGACACGACCTTCACCCAGGACGTCGGCGATTTCCAGTGGAGCCTGCCGGTCTGGATCGGCATCGGCTGCATCCTCGCCGTCTGGCTCTTCAACATCTTCGGCGTACGGCCCGCGGTTTGGCTGAGCTACGTCACAGGCGGGATGCTGATTCTCCCCGCTGCCGCGCTCATGTTCCTGCCCTACATCACGGGGGACTGGTCGAGCGACAACATGACGTGGGAGATCGGCACCGGCGGCGGCCTCGGCCTCGCGATGACGTGGCTCTATTTCATGGGCTGGTCGGCCTACGGCTTCGAGGCCGTGGCCGCGTTCGCGCCGGAGTACCACAACCCAGAGACCGACACGCCGAGGGCTCTGCGCGCCTCGGCCGCGTTCTCTGTGGTCGTCTACGCGCTGCTTCCGCTGGGGGTGGGCGGAACACTCGGGACCGCGGCCATCGCGGAGGACGCCACCGCGATCGCGTTCTACACGGATGCTTTCAACGCAATCGTCGGCACCGCGCTGGGGCACGTCCTGATCGCATGCCTGATCGCGGGACTACTGCTCTCCATGAACACCGCGACCATGGACGGCTCGCGCGCGCTCTACGGCATATCCCATGACGGGATGACCACCAAGTTGTTGGGCCGGCTGAACCGCTACAGCGTGCCGGGCGTGGCCATGACCGCAGACGTGATCCTCAACCTCTTGCTGATCTCTTACTTCGGCTACCCGCTCGACATCCTCGCCGCGGGCAACCTCGGCTACATGCTGGCGCACGTGTTCGCGCTCAGCGGCTTCCTGCTGCTGCGCAAGGACCGGCCCGACTGGCCACGGCCGATCAGGCTGGCAGCGGCCTGGGCGCCGATCGCGGCGCTGCTCGCCGCGGTGAACCTGGCGTTCATCGTCGTCGGCGGGTTCATCTACGCGGACGAGTACGGCTACGGCTGGGACAAGACGCGGATCGGGCTGATCGTGCTCGCCGTGGGCCTGCTGCTCTACGTCTGGCGCAAGGTGGTCGAGGACCGTACGGGCGTGCCGTTCCGCGAGGAGACCCCGACGATGCCGCCGGCGAGCGAGCGGCAGACGGCGGCGACGGCCACCACCTAGCTCATTGCGGGCGTAGCTCCCACTTCGGAAGGTCGGCCACCGCCCGGCGGTAGCGCCTGCGGTGCGCCGGCCGGACGAAGTAGAACCAGAGCATCAGCCCGAGCGGCAGCAGGATGAAGACCGAGAAGATGTTGCCGGTCAGGGTGAAGAACATCGCCAGGGCGAGGATCACGAGCCCGTAGACCACGGGCAGCACGCGGAAGCGAAGCTGCGTCCTGCGAATCGCCTCGTACTGCTCCTGCGGGATCTGGTTCGTGTCCCAGCGCCGCCCGCACTTCTCGCAGGTCCACTCCTCGCCGTAGCGGAGGTCGCGCCTCTCGCCGCACTCGCATGTGATCGCGATGGGCGGGCCGCGGAGGACGCTGCCCGGCGCCTCGTGCCCGATCTTCTCGCGCTCGGCGCGCTTCTTGCGGTTCCAGGGGGCGACGAGCGGCATGACGCGCGATGCTATAGGCGATGTCGCCTGAGGATCTCGCAGTCGTCCGCCGCGCCTACGACGCCTTTGCGCGCGGCGACCTCGAGACGCTGAGGAGCTTCCTCGCTCCGGACATCGAATGGCGGACCACCCCAGAGGTGCCGTTCATGGGCAACTACGTGGGCCTCGACGAGTTCCTTCGCGGGATGGACGAGTGGACAAGCGCCTTCGAGGAGGTCACGACGGAGGTCGAGGAGATGATCGACACCGGAGAGAACGTGATCGTCCATCACAGGATGCGCGGCCGGGGCAGGGACAGCGGCGTCGAGGTCGACCTGGCCATCTTCCAGGTCGTGGCCGTGCACGACGGGAAGCTCGTGCGCATGCACGACTTCTCCACGCGCGACGACGCGCTCGCAGCGGCCGCTCAGCCGCAGGGGTAGGGCCGTGCGAACATGGCGGGGTGCGCGCCGTCAGCCCAGACGTCATGGAGTACCTCAGGCACGGGTTCAACTGCTGGAACCAGGGTGCCATCGACGAGATGATGGACATGTACACGGCGGACGCCGAGGTGGACGTGTCGCGCCTCCTCCCGGACGAGAACGTCCTGCGCGGCCGCGATCAGATTCGCGCCTATTACGACCGGCTGTGGGAGACCTGGTCCGGCTTCGGCTGGACACCCTGCGAGATGGCGGAGCTCGGTAAGGGCAAATACGCGGTGCTCGTGCAACTGAACGCCGAGGGACGCGGAAGCGGGACTCCCGTGACCTCAGAGCTCACCGTCTTCTACGACCTGGTCGACGGCCTTATCGCGCGGGCGGCATTCGAGCCCGGACGGTCTCCTCAGCTCCAGAGTTGACAAGAGCGCTGGGCCGTGGTCCTCTGGATTCGCGGTCATGGCCCGGTGTGGACTACTCCTCGCGGCGACAGCGGTGATGTTGGCCGTGGCCGCGCCGAACGCGATGGCCGGGCAGTTCCACTCCGAGGGGTTCGGCCTGGCTGGCACCGCCGGCACCGGGAATCTGCCCGGGCACGCCAACGCGTTTCCGCGCGACGGATTTGCGAGCCAGTGCAATGACGGCATGTCCATCGGGGGCGGGGCGATCATGACGCCGGGCCCCTTCGCCTACAAGTCGCGGGCTTTCACGAGCGTCCTGAACGAGTCCGTGTGCGTGACCATGGCGGTGAGCGCTCCCACGTGCACGGGCACCAACGGCGAGCTGATGAGCGAGACATACTCGCCGGCGTACAACCCTGCGAGCATCACCGCCAACTGGATAGGGGATCTCGGCAACTACCCGCCGGGCTCCTACTCGGTCGTCGTCCCGGCGGGCGCAAGCTTCGAGACGGTGGTCGACGAGGTCAACACCGCTGCCAGCTGCGGCGGGGTGAACGTCACCTGGAGCTCGGACCGCCCGTGGGCCGCTGCGCGGCCGCTCGTCTCGGGCCTCGCGGCTGTGGGCCAGACGCTCTCGAGCACGTTCGACGTCTGGCCCGGCAACCCCGCCGTCGGCCGTCAGTGGAAGCGCTGCGACGCCGCCGGCGGGAGCTGCGTCGATATCCCTGGCGCCACCGGTCAGAACTACGTGCCGACCGACGACGACATCGGCCACACGATTCGCGTGGACGAGAGCGCGACGGAGGGCGGCTTGACCAGCACGGTGAACGGGCGCTCCACGGCGAGGCCGGTCTTCATCCCGGCTGTGACCATCGAGGGCCAGTCGCTCGCCGCGGGCGACCCCGCAGTGTCCGGGCACCTGGCCGTCGCGAACCCCCCAAGCAGCTGCGCGGCGCCGAAGGCGGCGCCGACGACGTCGGGCAATGAGATCCGCTTCTACGACTTCTTCGCGGTGAGAAGCCTGATCAACGAGCCCGCCTGCGTCTGGGTTGCCCACATTCCGCGCGCGAGCGGCGGCTTCTGTTTTCAATCGGGTCTCGTGCTCTACTCACCGACGGTCGACCCCGCCGATCTGACGACCAACTACGTCGCAGACGACGCCCTCAACGGGGCACTCTCGGCCACGCTCGCGCCCGGCGCATCCGCGCAGGCCGTGATCTTCGACGACGGCATGTTCCACATGTGTGGCGACTACGGGCTGATGATCGGATCCGATGCGCCCTTCGCGACCGGCCGGCCGGAGCTGGCGGGCGGCTCGACGGCAGGTTCCCTGGTGACCACCACGAACGGCGCCTGGGACGGAGCGCCGGCGTTCGCCTACAGCTGGCAGCGGTGCGACGCGGGCGGCGGCGGCTGCGTCCCGATCGGCGGCGCGAACGGACCGGCCTACACGCCCACCGGCGAGGACGTGGGCTCCACGCTGAGGGCGCGAGTGACGGCGACGCGGGCCGGGCGGTCGGCTTCGTCGGACTCGCAACCGACGGGCTTGATCGCAGCAGCGCCGCTCGACCGGACCGCTCCAAGGGGGACGATCCGGCTCGGGTCACGCAACCTCGCCAAGATCGTCAAGAGCGGCCGGATCCCGGTGAAGGTGACCTGCGACGAGACCTGCTCCGCCGTGGTCCAGGTGCGCGTAACGCGGAAGCTGGCGAAGGCGCTCGGACTGCGCCGGAAGACGGTGATCGCGAAGGCGAAGGGCTCCGTCAACGCCGGCGCCAGGAAGACCCTGCGCGGCAAGCTCACCCGCAAGGCGCGGCGCGCCATGCGCCGGCGCAACGCGCTCAAGCTGAGCCTGGCCGCAACGTTCACCGACGCAGCCGGGAACAGGGCCAAGCAGACCCGGAAGGGCACGCTCAAGCGCCCCCGCCGTTGACGCCGCGCCCTCGACGCGAGAGCATCGCCGGGGACACGCACGAGGAGGCCGGACATGCTGCAGAGGCTCGCATCTCACGCGCGACGCAATGTGGTCGCTTACCTGGCGCTGGGGGTCGCACTCGGGGCCGTGGGCGGCGTCGCGTACAGCTCGATTCCGGACGCGCAGGGCGTGATCCACGGCTGCTACGACAACAGCACCGGAGCGGTGCGCGTGATCGATACCGCGGGAAGCGGCATATGCCGGGGCGGTGAGACCGCGCTCGACTGGAACCAGCAGGGCCAACCCGGGCCCACCGGCCACACCGGCGTCCCCGGCCCGGCGGGGCCACCCGGCGCTGCGCTGACCTACGGCAAGTCTGCGTCGGGGCCCGTGGCGCTGCCCAGCCCGGGACAGCTGAAGACGATCGCCACGCTCGTCGTCCCGGGCGGCTCCTATGCGATCTTCGCCAAGGCCGTCGGATCACTGACGGTGCCCGGGTTCTCGTGCGCACCCGGTACCGACGTCATCTACTGCAACATGCTGCACAACGAGCGCAGGCTGGCGTCGACCGCCTTCGGATGCGTGATCCAGGCGGGCGCTTCGAGCGACCTGGGACGCGCCAACCTGATTGCGGGCGCCAATGCGCTCTCCGCGTTGGAGACCGTCGGCGCCGAGCTGCTGCACACCTTCCCGAATGCCGTGAACACGATCCGTCTCCGCTGTTTGCAGTACGCCGGAGGTGAGTGGCCCGCACGCATCTCGAACGCGCGCCTGATCGCCATGAGGGTGGAAAGGGCCGGCGAGCTGGAGCTCTTCAAGGCACTCTCCACCAAGATCGTCCCAGCTCCGAAGAAGCCCAAGCTGAGGCCGCTCCGCCAGATCCTGAGGTGATGTGAGCGGCGGCGTCAGCTCCAGGGATAGGGGCTGTTCGAGACCGGGTGGAGGTCGCCGGTCGCGAAGCGCTCGTACCGGAAGGGATGCAGCAGGCTCGAGTGCTCGCCGAGCACCACCTTCGCCACCTCGCGGCCCACCGCGATCATCTTGTAGCCGTGGTTCGAGTCGGCCACCACGAACACGTTCGGCCGCATGTAGTCGAACACCGGGAAGTTGTCGGCCGTGAAGGCGCCCACGCCGCCCGAGCGCACCGCGTGGTACTTCGGGCGCACCCCCTCGAAGCGCTCCATGCAGTGGGATAGCGCCGCGCACCAGAGGTCGGGGAAGCTGTCCTCGGCCGAGCCGGTCGGGTACGGGTCCACCTGGAAGTCGTGGCCCTTCGGCAGCGGTGACGCCCCGCCCTGCACGCCGTTCTTGTCCTGCTTGAAGTACACGCCCCACTGCTCGTCGGTGATCAGCGTGCCGTCGTCGGCCTCGAGCGGCGCGTGGCTGTCCACGTGCAGCACCGGGGGCAGCTCGCCGTCGAAGGTCACGAAGACGTTCGGGTCCACGTCGATCTCGCCCTCCTGGAGGTACCAGTAGGTCCACATCTCGCGCTGCTCGCCTGCCACCTCGAGGCGGCGCGGGAGGCCGAGCAGTCTCCACATGTTCGCCACCCACGGCCCCACGGCCACGATCACCTGCTCGACGTTGATCGGCCCCTCGCTCGACTGCACGCGCGTGACGGCGCCCGACTCGTCGAGGTCGAAGCCCGTCACCTCCACGCCCTCGGCGATCTCCGCGCCAGCAATGAGCGCCTTCTTGGCCAGCCCGAAAATCGACTCCTTGTTGAACGCGAAGCCGCCGCGGTGCTCGTGCAGGCAGACGCTGAGGCCGGGCGCGCGCCAGTCGGGGAAGAGCGCGCGCATGTGGTCGGCCACCTCGGCCTCCCCCAGGATCAGGTCGGACTCGTAGCCGATCCGCTGCTGGCGCTCGTGGACCGTGGTGAGGTCGTCCACCTGCGCGCCGTCGCCGAGCGCGATGTAGCCGGAGCCGTGGTAGTGGAGGGTCTCGGGATCGGACTCCCAGATCTCCACGCAGGCCGCCATCAGCTCGGACATCGCCGGCTGGAAGTAGTTGTTGCGCACCACGCCGCAGGCGATCCCGGAGGCGCCGGCCGCCACGCCGGTCTTGTCCACCACGAGCACCTCCTCGCCGCGCTCGGCGAGGTGCCAGGCGGTGGAGAGGCCGTGAACGCCGGCCCCGATCACGAGATATGACACAGACCGACTCAAGGGGTCAGACCCCTTGAGTCGTGGGGACTTAGGGGGTCTGACCCCGGCATCAGTGGAGCGGCGGCTCCCAGCCCTCGAGCACCGGCGCCTTCCAGTTCTCGCCGACCGTTCGCGACCCCTCCACCCACGGCCCCAGCTCGGGCTGCGGGAACTTGCAGTGCTTCTCCTTCAGGCGGATGCCGTAGGAGTTGCCCGACTGGAGGTGGGCGATCAGCACCTTGCGCGCGATCTCGTCCTCGCGGCCCTCGGGGATGTCGAAGTAGAGCTTCAGGAAGGAGTTCGAGTAGCGGTCGAAGACGGCGGGCATGCCCTCCTCCTCCAGCAGCTCGATGTCCTCGAGCCAGTTGAGGTCCTGGCCGGGCGTGGACGCCTCGAGGTCGATGTGCTCGATCGCCGAGATGTCCTCCTGGTACGGGTAGCGCTTCCCGGACAGGTACTCCGAGTCGATCGAGAAGATCTTCTCTGGCTCGCCGCGCGGCATGTTCTCGACGTCGCTCATCGGCGCTCCTCCGCGCCGGCGGGCGCCCGCACCGCGGGCAGCTCGTCAATCGGGTTCTCGAGGTAGCGGTCGAGCAGCGTCTCGATGCGGGCGAGCGCCGCCTCCTCGGACACTCCGGGCACGTAGTTCGTGCCGGCCAGCGGCACCTTCGCCATCGCCGCCGCCTCGACAGTGAGCGCCGCGAGGTCCTCGGGCTCGAGCGAATGCACGTCGGTCTTCCCGCACGCGCGCGCGAGCATCTGCACCTCGAGCGTGAGCGTGTGGAGGAAGTTGTAGACGCGGCCCGCCGCCTCCTCCACGTTCAGCCGCTTGCGGAGCTCCGGGTCCTGCGTCGTGATCCCAACCGGGCAGCGGCCGGTGTGGCAGTGGTAGCACTGGCCCGCCGGCACGCCGATCGTGCCCTCGTAGTCGGTGACGCCCGGGATCTCCTTGTTGCAGTTGAGCGCCATCAGGGCGGAGTGGCCGATCGCGATGGCGTCGGCGCCGAGCGCGATGCACTTGGCCACGTCGCCGCCGTTGCGGATGCCGCCGGCCACGACCAGGTCGATCTCGTCGGCCAGGCCCACGTCCTCGAGCGCGCGGCGCGCCTCCGGGATTGCCGCCATCAGCGGGATGCCGGTCTCCTCGGCCGCGGTGTGCGGGCCGGCGCCGGTGCCGCCCTCGGCCCCGTCCAGGTAGATGATGTCCGGGCCGCACTTGGCGGCCATGCGCACGTCGTCATACACGCGCGCGGCGCCGAGCTTCAGCTGGATCGGGATCTCGTAGTTGGTTGCCTCGCGGGTCTCCTGGACCTTGAGCGACAGGTCATCCGGCCCCAGCCAGTCCGGGTGGCGCGCCGGCGAGCGCTGGTCGATCCCGGCGGGGAGCGAGCGCATCTCTGCAACCTGCTCGGTCACCTTCTGGCCCATCAGGTGCCCGCCGAGGCCGACCTTGCATCCCTGGCCGATGAAGAACTCCACGGCGTCGGCCAGCATCAGGTGGTGCGGGTTGAACCCGTACCGGCTCTGGATGATCTGGTAGTACCACTTGGTGCAGAGGTCGCGTTCCGGCGGGATCATTCCGCCCTCGCCGGAGCAGGTGGCGGTGCCGGCCATCGACGCGCCCTTCGCGAGCGCCATCTTCGCCTCGAGCGACAGCGCGCCGAAGCTCATCCCCGTGATGTAGATCGGGATGTCGAGCTCGATCGGCTTCTTGGCGAAGCGCGAGCCGAGCACCGTCTTCGTGACGCACTTCTCGCGATAGCCCTCGATCACGAAGCGCGTGAGCGTGCCCGGCAGGAAGATCAGCTCGTCCCAGTGCGGGATCTTCTTGAACATCGAGAAGCCGCGCATCCGGTAGCGGCCGAGCTCGGCCTTCATGTGGATGTCGTCGATGACCTCCGGCGTGAAGATCTTCGAGCGGCCGAGGACAGTCTTCTGGCTGGGTGCGTTCTCGTCTGCGCGGTCGGCCATCACAGCACCAGCTTCCGCTCGCTCGGCTCGAGGCTGTCGTAGTTGTAGAGCTTCTTTCCGCATACGAACTTCTGGAACTGCGGCGGGTCGCCGAGCCCGTAGATGCGGAACTTGCGCTGGATCAGCTCGGTGTCGGCGTCGTCCCACTCGCCCTCGACACAGTCGATCCCGAGCGCCTTCACCTTGCCGGCCACATACAGCGTGCCGTCGTACATGGAGTCGCCGAGGCCGGGGCCCACGTCGCCGCAGATGATCTGGCGGCCGCGCTGCATCATGAAGCCGGTCATGGAGCCGGCGTCGCCCATCACGACGATGGTGCCGCCCTTCTGATCGATACCGGTGCGGGCGCCGACCTGGCCTTTCACCACGAGGTCCCCACCCCTTAGGGCGGCGCCCGCTAACGATCCGGCATTGGACTCGATGACGACTACTCCGGACATCATGTTCTCGGCCACCGACCAGCCCACTCGTCCGTTTATCTGGATCTCGGGGCCGTCGATCAGGCCGACGCCGAAGTAGCCGAGACTGCCTTCGAAGGTGATCTTGCAGCGCGTGAGGATCCCGGTTCCGAGGCTGTGCCTCGCGCTCGGGTTCAGGATCGTCACTTCCTTGATGCCGAGCTCGTAGACGAGCCGTCGCAGTTCCGCATTGATCTTGCGCGTCGTCAGTTCCTTCGCGTCGAACTGCGCGCTGTCGCCGTCGATCTCCGCGACGTTCGGGACCGTCTCG
>CAWGSQ010000007.1:0-109308 GCA_963825345.1 uncultured Thermoleophilaceae bacterium
GCGACCGTCCCTAGTCACGACCGGTCCCATCGCGGTCGACCCGTCGAAGTCGCACGGGTCCACCGCAGTGTTCGCCGCTCCGTGGGTAGTCCTCGAGCCACGTGCGTCCGGTCTCCGGGCACCGGTAGACGACCTCCCAACCCGATGCTCGAACCCAGCCGAGGGCCGCAAGGAGGCTGAGCAGCAGGAGGCACAGGCGCATCGTTACAGCCGTCGGCGAGCTATCTCCAAACGTTTTCGGTCCGCCCGCGTCAACGGCTCTTCGCCCAGCTCGTCATACGCATGGACTGCCTCAGCGAAGTTGCCCGCCTCGAACTGCGCCCGTGCATGGGCGAGCAGACGATCCTCCATCAGGTTCTCATCGTCCTCGGTCAGCTCATCGTTGTGTTCCTCGATGATGCGGCCGAGCCGGTTGCCCTCGCTCAACAACGGAAGGACATAAGGAGCCACCGCTTCCCTCCATGCCCGGCGGAGTTCTTGGCTGAGCGACTCTGGACTGTGGAATCGCCAGTCCGCTATCTGCGGCGCAACGTCACGAGGTAGGAGTCGCCACACGCCAACGCTGTTGGTGGATGACTTCGGTTGCAGAGGCGAGCCTTCAGACTGCCCCAGGCCGATCACCAGCTCGTAGTCCGGCTTCGTTTCGGGGAGATAGCCGACTCGGAAGAAACGGTCGCCAGCCGTCCAGTACGCCGTGACCTCTCGATGGTCACCCGCGTAGCGGAACCCCTCGTCCCCAAGAAGCGGGTCGAGAACCTCTCTCACGGCAGGAAGGAAGTACTCCGCCTCGTACTCAGCGATCCGCTCAGTCATGGTCTGCCGATCACCTGCCTGACCCGACCGCGCGGAACGATCTCGAATGGAATCCCTCGATCGCCCAGCCGTAGCAGCTCAGATCCGGTCAGGTCGAACCGTCGCCGAACCCAGGCTGGCCGATCGGGATCGCGTCCGATGTAGCTGAACGAGTCGCCCTCCCGAATACGCCGGCGGGGTGCGCCGGCGTTCGCCTTCCAGCGCTGCCGCGGCGTCATCCGAGCCCACTCGTCCGCCGGCGTCATGTCGACTGTTCGACCGCCCGTCCGTTCGGCGTACGGGGTCACTCGGTCTGCCATGTTCTCGCCGAGGACGGTCGTACGTCCGCTTCCTCCGGCCTTTGCAGTCTTGTTGGCCTTGTCGGAGCCCCTGATGGCGCGAAACACGCCGGTCCCGAGCCGACGCCCCAAGTTCGCCCCGCGTCCAAGGGGGATGATGTTGATCGCGACTTCGAGTGGGCTATCGCCAAAAACTACCCCGGCCCAGCCCCCGCTGCCGGGACGAGGTCATTGTCGATCGGGCGCCAGGTCCCATCGCCGTCTTGAAAGTTGACTGGGCTGGCGTACAGCTTCGCGACCCGAGTTCCGCCTGCGGCGAAGGTCCGCGATGTCTCCGTGCGAAGCCCGTCGATTTCGGCCAGGCTGGGAACATCTCGCGCAGGCGCCGCGGCGCCAGCGTCTGGGGCAATGAGGGCAAGCCCGGGGCCTATCAACACGAGTGCGCCGATCGCCGCAAGCGACGCAGCGACTAAGCGAGCGAAGACGTGTAGCAGTAGAGACTGACGACGCCCCGGGCGATGCATCCGAAAACCCCCGTATTGATCGAGTGGCTGCCCAGGACCCGGCGCCCCTGCTCGAGCGTCCGAAGCGTCCCCATCATCGTCCTTAGCGCACTACTTGTCTGTCCTCAATTTGTCAACTCTTTGCACCTTCCCCGAGTGTTCAACAAGCGGTGTGATTTCTGTCGCCGTTTGGGGAATAGTGTGCGTGTGGGGAACCCGCCCACTCGCGTCGTCGTTGCCGAACAGCAGCCGCTGATCCGGCGCGCGCTCGCCGGATTGATCGACGAGCACCCGCGCCTGCGCCTCGATGCTACGGCCCGGGATGGCGAGGAAGCCCTTGCCGCGATCGCCGCCACGCTGCCCGACGTCGCCCTGATCGACGCCCGGCTACCTCGACGATTCGGCCAAGCTGTCCTGTACGCGCTTCGCTCCCGCGACATCGACACCAAAGTCATCTTCCTCACCGGCCACGCCAAGGCCCACTCAAGCGCAGCACTGACCGCCGGAGCGTCCGGCTGGATCTCCACCGACTCAGACGAAAGCGACATCTGCATGGCCCTGCTCGGCGTCGGATGCTGCGACAGCCTCAGTTCCAGCACGTCACGGGCGCTCCCGTTCCACTGCCCGCTCTCGGCGCGCGAGCTACAGATCCTCGAGCTGGCCGCCAGCAGCCGCACGGGCGAGGGAATCGCCGCCGACCTCTGGCTCAGCCCTGCAACTGTGCGCACCTACATGAACCGCATCTACACGAAGCTCGGCGTCAAGGGCCGCGCCGCAGCAGTCGCCCACGGCATCCGCCACGGCCTGATTTACTGACGGCCCCCGAAAGCCGAAAGCCCGCCTGGCGAGAGACGGGCTTTCGAGGTAGCGGGGGCGGGATTCGAACCCGCGACCTTCGGGTTATGAGATCGCTCGAACCGCCTCACCTCAAGCCTGTCAGCGCACGACAGCCCGGCTGAGGTGCTCTCAGATCAGCCCATGTCCGCTCAACATGGAACCACGAATGGAACCATGGCGCCCGGCGAAGCATGATGACCCTCCGTACGAACTGGGGCGTGCCTCGAACTCGCCGAGCAAGCGTGTAAGGCACCATCACGTCCGCCGTCGGGCCCGTGCCGTATGCGGCGGCTGCAACACCTGGGCTATGGGTAGTGGCTCAGGAGCCTGCCTGCAGGAGCTCCCAGCCGGCCAACCCTTCTTCCGGCGAGCCCTCAAACTCCTCCTGTGACACCTCGACCTCTCGCGGTTGGCTGTTCGGATCATCGTCGCTGTACTCCATGCGGAGCAACCGTACGTTCCCGACGGCCGAAGGCTGGCATAGGCCAATCCTCCCGAAACCATCCCGCGAGGTGACTGATTACGGGCCACTCTCCGCACACCCACGCCGACGCCGTCCGGATTCGCCCGCGCGAGGATGCCCACACCGTAACCACCATCCTCCAGCGGGCACTGCGAATGGATCGCCTTCTCGGTAGGAAACCCGGTCACCCATCAGCGCGACCTCCGCAAGTAGTCATTAGTGGACTCGAGGTAGCGGCCGCGGCGCGGATTCAATCTGTTGATCGAGTTCAGCTTGTTGAGCGGAGGGAGGAACTCGTCATGGACGAGCTTTCAAGCCCGCGCTCCGTGGCGTAGTCGTCGGTCCGGATCTCGGCCCGAACTCGTACTTGCCTAGCTCTGGGTCGCGCGCGTGATCGGGCCCTCGACGCATGAGGTCGTTTGGACCTGCTGCGCCGAAACGAGCACTCACAACCTCACGCGTATTTCAGCGCGTAGTCAACGGCCCCGGCAAAGCGAGCTAGGTCGACCTCGTCGCCTTGGACCGCTCTGATCCCGAGGTTGGCGACCATCAAGATGGGATCGACGTTGTAGCGCGAGTTCGCGGCCTCCCTGAAGCCCATGATTACTGGCCGCTGGTAGGCCATGTCGCCTTTCCCGTTCGTGAAGAGTTCCCATCGCAGCGAGTCGTCAGGCGCGCAATTAATCAGCATGTCGCCGATCAAGAGCCCAAGATCCTGAGCAACCCCGTACCAAATGTCGGACATGTCGCCACGTCCGCCGGGACGAGGCTCCACGTTCCCCGCGAGCCACCGGCCCACGGCTTCTAGTCCCTCCCTGGTCTCCTCAAAATGCACGCCGTTTTGTGCTAGGAGGTCGCGGATCGCCTGCTTCCGCGCTTCCTTTGTCGCCATAAGGTGCTCGAACTCAGCTTCAGCGTCAGCCCGTGGGACCTTGTGCAAGGGTCGATCCACAACCGGCTGGGTCACTTGATAATTGCCCCACTCCACTGCATTACCCTCGGCCATAACGAATGCCGGCGCGGTCGAGAGCGTCGCGTAGAGGCCCGCTCGGTCCGACCCGGCCGGTGACTGGGCTTCGCACGAACTGCCATTCGATGCTTTGCACCTGCCCGCTACGAAGCAACTCCGCGTCGCGTGCTACCTGCTCGCGGATCCGAGCACTGTAGGACGTGTAGCCCTGCTTGACTTCGAATCCTCGACCACCGGGTGCAACGAAGTCGAGCCGCCGCGCACCCCGCGGGGTCTGCAGGGTGGGAGCCGCCCGCGAACCGGGAAACTGCCGCGCGACGGCCGCTGCTGCGGCGTCGCCGCGTGCCTTGTTGGCCACAATTGTTGAGCCGCCCCTTGCCGCGCCCGCGGCTGCGTCCGCTCCCTTGAGTAGGTCGATGCCGGCTTGTCCGCCTCTGACGCCTTTCCCAACGATGCCGGCCCCGGGGATGGGGATCAGCGCGATGCGGTCAACCCAACTCTCGCCGGGGTTGCCGACGTACCACGTGATGCCGACCTCGAGGCCGTGCAGCGCATCGTTGAGCCCGCCGAACGGGTTGCGGTTGGTCTCTTTGTCGCCACAGCCTGGGCACGACGGCGGGTACGCCGCGTTCCGCTGCGGGCCGGCGGGCGGCGGTGCGACGTTGGGACGCGTGGAACGGCGGAAGGTGTGTTGCCCTGACGGCGTGCGCTGTCCTTCCCACTGGGCATAGGTGTTCGTGCCCCTGGTCGCCGGCGGCGACACCGAACCCTTGAAGTCGTCGCCGTCGCAGTCGCGATAGCAGCTGCCGCTGCGGTCGACCATCTTTTGGCGGCCGCGCGGATTGTAAGTCGTGATCGGCTCGTGCCCGTCGAATTCGATGTTGTCGACGGGGTTGCCGCCGGCGAACAGGTAGCGGTCTTGCGTCAGCGCGTCGGACTCGAGCGCCTGGTCGGCGGGCGGGTCCTCGTAGCGGTCCTCCCCGAGGAACCGACCGAGCTCTGGGAGGTAGGAGCGGGCGCGCATGTCATAGCTCTTCGCCGCGCTGTCGTAGTAGTGGCCCTCGAAGCGGAACGGGTTCTCCCTTGCGTCCGCCGCCAGCGCGCTCTCGCTGTTCAGCTGCGTCCCGTACGGGTCGTAGGTATACGCCGCGCCGAGCAGATTGCCCTGGTCGTCCTCGAGCCCCTCGACCGATCCGGCCGCGTCCGTCGAGTAAGCACGGTACGGCGCCGTCGGCGTCGCACTGGTCTTACGCGCAGTCCCGAGCCGCTCGAGCCCGCCGCCCGTGTAGTCGTAGGAGCGAAACTCGCCCTGCCCACCGAACTCCTGCTCCTGCGAGAGCGCCTCGGACGCGCCGACATACGACAGGTCGAAAGTGCGCCCGGCCTCGATTTTCGTGTCACGCCGATCGAGTCCGTCGTAGGTGTACGTCGTCTGGATGCCGCCCCGGTTCGACTTGATCATGCGGCCGAACTCGTCATGCTCCCACATCAGCGGCGGCGTCTGACCCTCGACTGCGTACCCGGTCATGCTGCCGAAGGCGTCGTAGGCATAGACGGTTCTCACGCCGCTGGAGACGGCCGCCTTCAACCGCTGCCCGTCCGGCTCGTACTCGTAGGTGATCGTCGGCTGCGCCGTCGTCGCCTGCGTCAAGACCGCGCCGGAGCCGTTCAGGCCGTAGTCCGTCACAACGCCGCTCGGGCGCGTCCAGCGCGTCACCTGCTCGCGCGCGTTGAACAAGTAGCTGCCGCGTTCGTCCGTGATGCGGTTGCCGTTGATCCCATATGCGTAGGCCTGGTTCTTCGCAAAGACGGCCGCGCCCTCGCGCTTTCGGTCCTTGCGGCTCAAACGCCCGTCCGAGAACGAGAACGTGCGCTCGACGGTGTCGTCGGCGGCCGTCGAGCGCTTCGTCGTACGCGACTTGCGCTCGCCTGAGGGCCAGTAGTCAGTAAGCGTCCTCCGCGTGGCCTCACTCGGCGCCGCGACGAGAATCTCCGTCTCCTGGTCAATCGAGTCGTACGTCGACGTGGTCCGCTTGCCGCCGGTGTACGACCCGTCGGTCTGGAACCGTCCGTCTGTCAGACGCTCGGTCACGTTCCCGTCCGCGTCGTAGGTGAGCTTGCTGTCCTTTCCGCGGCGTGTCTGGTCGGCGAGATTGAACGATGCCTCGTCGACCTTTACCTCGCGGCCCATGCCGTCATAGTCGAATGTCGTCTCGCGGTTTCCACCCGTTCTGACGTCCACCATCTTGGCGAGCAGGTAGCCGGGCCGCTCGGTGTATGTGTAGTTGTGCTTGGTCGTCCAAGTGGTGGCGGGGCGTACCTCGCCGAGCCGCGATTTCGGCATTCCGGAGGGCCAGTAGGTCCTGGTGATCTTCCGGCCCTTGTTCGATTCCCACAGTGTCTGCAGCCCGCGCCGGTCGTAGTCATAGGTCAGCGTCTGCCAGTTGTCGGTCGCTGTCTTAGGCCAGCCGGTGTCGAGGTACGTGTACGCGGTTCGGGCGGCGGCCGGCGCCGCCCCGGCCGCGCCGTCGTAGGGGGCGTCGATCTTGTCCAAGCGGCCGAGCGCGTCGTAGCCGAAGTCCTGCCTGTACCGCTTGGCCCCGTCGTCGGTGTTCCAGGCAAGGCGGGTGCTGGTGCGCAGCGTCGGGTCCGGCGCTCCGTACTCGTATACGGTCGCGTTCTTCGCGGCGTCCGGGCCGGTCGTGACCTCGGGGTCGCTCGCGTATGTGAAGTTCGGTAGGCGGGTGGCGGGGTCGACCCCCGCTGGGCGCACCACGCGGCGCAGCAGCCCGTTCGGGTCGAACTCGAATACACGCGTGCGCAGCATGTCGGGGCCGTTGCCCGATGCGCCCGTCGTCTCCGTCCAGATCAGGTCGCGTCCATCGAAGGTGCGCTCGGTGACCTGTCGTATCTCGGGGTCGCCGGGTCCGCGGGCGCTGCCCGGGGCGTCGACCTTCGTCTGGTTGCCGTTGCGGTCGTACTCGAAGCGCCACTCGTGCCCGAGCCCGTTCGTGATCTTGCTGAGCTCGTTGGCGGCGTTGTAGTCGTGGCGCGTCTGGAACGGGGGCCGCTCGGCCGCGGGCTTCTCCATGCCGCGCGGGGACGTTTCGACGGTCGGGTTGCCCGCGGCGTCGTACGCCCAGCTCGTGACCTTGCGCGCGCCGTCGGTCTGAGTGACCCGCCGGTCGAGCGCGTCGTAGGTCCAATCCCAGTGGCCGGGAAGGACGTCTACCCCGGTCAGGTTGCTGTTGCGGTCGTAGTGGTATTCGGCGACCCGGTTCGGGTCATTGTGCACGTCGCGCCGGTCCAGGGCGTCGTATCCGAGCGAGGTGACATGGCCCTCCGCGTCGGTGACGCGCGCGAGGTTGCCATTGAAGTCGTAGACGTACGACTCGGACATCTGACGCGTGGCGTCGATGGGCCTGTGCATACCGCTCACCCGCCCGACGGCGTCCCTCGTGAGCGTGACGGTCTTGTTGGACTGGTCGGTCACGGTGGTCAGTCGGAGCTCGCCGTCGTACCCAAAGCTCGTGGTTCCGGCGCGAGGCAGGAGGTCGGTCTCCTGACGCCGCACCGTTCCGAAGTCGCCCCCGCCCTCGGTGGAAGGAAGATCGGGCGCCTGGCCGCTGCCGGCGGTCTCCTCCGGCGAGCGCTCCCGTAGGCCGCTGGCGTCGGCCGCCCACCAGGACGGTCTGGTCGTGGTGAGCAGTTCGCCGGAGTCGAGGAAGGTGTTCGTGAATTGCTTGCCGCGCGCGTCCGTGATGGTGGCCGGGTCGCCAACTTCGTTTCGCGCGTAGGTGATGCTGAGGCTCTTCGAGCCGTACTGGCGCTGGTCGAAGGGGACCGTTCGTGACTTCAGCTCCCCCGTAGGCTCGTACTGGAAGCTGGTCTCGTAGTCGCCCGCGAACGCCGACGCCACGCCCTTCGGTGCCGTGATCTTGACGGCTCGGCCGTCGTTGCGGCGTGTGATCTCGGTGCGCCTCCCGAGCGCGTCCACTGTCGCAGTAGGAAGGTCTTGGGCGTCGTACTCGCGGGTTGCGGTGAAGTCGCCGGCGGTCGGGGTCGCGGTGCCCCGCGGATCGGTCTCGGAGATGAGGTTGTCGTTGAGGTCGTAGGCGAACGCCGTTCGCAGCACCAAGCCACTGGGGTCTTCGACCACCGCCGTACGGTTGTCGGCCTTGTCGTACTCGTAGGTGAAGCGCCGCTTCGAGTTCAGCTGGGCGTTGGCGGCAAAGTCCTCGTTGTCCAAGTTGTGGTTGGGATCCGCGACCCCGACGACGTTGCCGCGGCGATCGTAGGCGAACGACCGCGCCGCCCACGCCTGGGCATTGCCAAGCCGGTGCTCAGCGACGAGTTCGTCGACGGCGTCGTAGCTGTACTTGGTGGCGAAATCGTCGACCGTCGCCGTCCGCGTCCCGCGTGGGGACTCCCGCTTGACGAGGTTCTCCTCGCTGTCGTAGCTGTAGCTCGTGACCTCGGCACCGGCGCCCTCGATGTGCGCGGTGGACGGCGCCTGTTCTGAGGCAACGTCGTCCATCGGCGTATACGAGCGCGTCCAGATCCGGTCCGCGCCGTCCTGCCGCCTCGAAAGGTTCCCGTTCGGGTCGTACTCGGACCACCTCGTGATGTACTGCCCGGCACCGGACAGCTTCGGCGTGGTCTCACGGACGAGCCGGTCAAGGCGGTCGTATGAGAGCTCGGTTGAGAACTGCTGGTTCCCGGCTGCGCAGGTATGCATCAACCCGCGAGGGTCCGTGGCGCGCGTCAGGTTTCCGCGCTCGTCGTAGCAGTTGCGCCAAACTTTGCCGCGCGGATCGGTGATCGTCCGCGGCAGCCCGTTGTCGTCGTAGTTCGCGAATTGCGTGGGCGGGCTGCCGACCTCGTCATGCGTCGACGTGACCAGTCCGAACGATCCGTACCTGATCTCGAACACCCCGCCGACCGTGTTGTTGACGAAGCGCACGTTGCCGCGCCCGTCGACCGGGGGGTCGTAGGAATAGCTGGTGGTCGCCCCGCTCGGCCGCTTGGACGTGGACAGGTCGGAGACGAAGCCGCGACCAGCGTCGATCGATGCCGTACCGCCACTTACGATGCGAGGGCTCTGGTGAGCCGAGTACCCGTCCGAGTTTGCGTAGGTGAGGGTCGTGACGTGGGAGTTGCCGTCCTCGCTGGTCAGCAGCATGCCGTTCGGGTTCCAGGCGTATTTGGTGAGCGCTTGATCGGGCGTCCCGGCCGCTGCTGTTATCTGGGCGAAGTTGTTGTCGTTGGTCGTCGCGTCGTCCCATGCGACCAGGGTCTTGGTACCGCGCGCGTCGATCCCCTCGGTCGGGCGACCGCGCGCATCCAAGGCGTACTCGGAAACCCGGTTAAGCGAATCGCGGACTCGTGTTCTGCCGGGGCTCGGGGAGGCGTACAAAAAATCGCGGCTGTAGAGACTGCCGCCGGACTCGTTGCGGTCCTTAATCCAATCCACACGCTTGCTGAAGAGAAGCTCCGTCCCGATGCCGGTCGGCTCGTACCCGATGACGGTCTTCGATCGCCCCGCCGGTGAGCCGTGCCCCGGCTCCGTGATCTCCGTAATGCCGCGGTAGGTGCCGGTCGCCTCCCAGGTGAAGTCGAACTGGCGCTGGTCTGCGCTGCCGAACGCCTGCTGTACCTGGGTCAGAAGTCCGTCTGGGCTGTAAGTGAACTTCGTCACCCGCCCGGCGTGGTCGATGACTTCCTTGAGCGTCCCCGAGGCGGTTGGGCGCACGCCGGGGGCGCCGTCGTCGGCAATCTCGCCGGCCTTCGCGTTGTAGCGCAGCCTCAGCGGTCGGCCCGCAGGGTCGGTAACGGTCACGAGCTTGCGCGGGCAGAGCGTCTCGGGCAGCACGAAGATGCTCGAGCCGGCGGCGGCCTCGCAGGCCTGGTAGGTCGCGGAGCGGTACTCGTAGACGTAGGCCAGCTTGTTGTCGTTGCGGTCCTCGACCGAGGTCTGATACCCACGACGGTCGAAGTAGTGGGTGACGCCGTCCGGCTCGGTCGCGGCCCAAGCCTTGTCGTTGTTGTCGAGCTGGCCAAAGCCGAGCACTGGTTCGACGATCGTCTTCGCCTTCGAGAAGCGGCGGAGGTGGAGCTGCACGCCCGGCGGTGGCTTAAAGACCTGGTTGCCTGTCTCCCCCTTGAAGTGGTGGCGGGTGCCGTCACGGTCTGTCAGCGTGATCCGCCCGGTCGCCGCTAAGTCGACGTTGAGGCGCTCGTTCACCCGGGTCAGGCCGGATATGCCGAGCGAGAACCCCGGCCCGAGCTGGTTATAGCCCGCGACATCCTCGGCTGGCGTCTCGACTAGCGGCTTCGGCTTCGGCACGAACGAGTTGTAGGTCAGGTTCACAACCGTCGACAGGCCGCGGCCGCGGTTCGTGATCGGCATGAAGTTCCAGACAAGGTTGCCATTCGCGACGTTCACGTGCGCCTTTGAGCCGGCGCCCGTCTCGACGGTTTCGTATTGCCACCAGTCCTCGAGCCCAATGAAGTCAGCCGAGTCCGTGATCGTCGTGCGCGGCGGCACGATTATGGAGAACTTCTTCTCGCTCGAGTACCCAACCGCGTCGGTCGCGATGACCTTGACGATGTACTCGCCGCCACTCGGGTCGTAGTCGGTGGGCGCGGTGATCCAGTCGTAGGACATCTCGCAGCTCGCGTCGGCGTGCGTGCAGGGGTCGGCCCCGTCAGTCTGCGAGTCGTAGCGCGTGGTGTACCCCGGCGGAGGCGAGAACAGCGAGTCTCCGATCCTCGTCATCTGCCGCGTCTCGATCTGGAGCCGCACGACGCCCGATCGCTTGGTCAGGTCGCTCGTCCGGGCGCCATCGGTCGCCTTCAGCTTCAGCGTGTAGGAGGAGCCGTCCAGTGCCTCGCCGCCCTGGTTCAGCGTCGAACCCGCGGTAGAGATGACCGGCGGGCTGCGATCCACGCCCACTGGCCACGTGAACGGCGCCGACTGCCGGCCGACGACATCCTTCACCGTCGCGCTGACGGTCGAGCGGCCCTCATTCGGGAAGTTCGTCGCGTTGGTCGTGTAGTTGAGCAGTTGTTGGTCGCTCGCCGCGCACGGGTTGGCTGACGTGCCGTCACAAGTGCGCACGGCCGTCGTATCGGGTCCCGCAGGGAAGCGGAGCGCGAAGGACTTGATCCCACTGCCGGCGTCACTTGCCGCGACGGTCGCGGACAACGCGGCATCGCCGCGGTTGAACGCACCGAGCCCGCTGTGGGTGACGTTGTTCACGACCGGGTTGGTCAGGTCTTGGACGTACTCCACGACGAGCTGCGGCCGGTTGGCGACGGTCCCGGTGGCGCTCCCGTACCAGTCTCCTACGAGGACGGTTGCCGTGCCGCCCCGCTTGCGCATGATCAGGCCGTTGTTGGGGGTACGTCCGTCGACCCAGCGCTGCACCAAGTCCCGCGGATACCAGTAGTCCCAGCCGCTCAACGCGGTGGCGGGGTTGGGATGACTCGCCTCGACGGTAGAACTGAAGTCGCCTCCCGGAGTCGTCCAGCTGTTGGCTCCGTCGTAGCGCGCCCATGTAGCCGCCGTCGTCCACGCGCGCGTTAACGCGTGCAAGTCGATCGGCGCGCTGCCGCCGCCGCCATCGCCGATGAGTACACCGAAACGTGCGCTCAGCACGTACGCGTTCGCCGGGATGGACGAGACGTCGAACTGGAAGATCTCCCGGTACTCCGCAGTCGTCGTGTTCCCGACCTCGAAAAACGTACGGGCACAGGCTGCGACCGTTGAGTTGCTCTGAAGCTTGCATTGCTTCGTCGGGTTCACCGTCAGCGTCGGGTCAATCGTGACCGGCCAGCGCCGTGCTGGGCTGCTTAGCCAGCCCTCGTCCGCGGTCATCACCATCCTGGTTGCGCCCGGTTCACCGGCCAGCTTTAGCGAAACCTTGTCCGAGTACCCCTGTGTGGTGCCCGAGCTGTCGAACATGAAGGGCGGCTCGAATACGAGCCGCGTCGCGCCCTTGGAATCGACGAGCGAGATGCCGCCGGCACCGTTCTGGCGGGCCTCGAGGCCCGGGCTCGCTTCGAGGCGGTAGCGGTAGGTCGTCGGCGCGGAAGGGCCCTCAAGGATCAGCTCCTCCTTTACCGACTCGGTCTCCGCGCTGTAGTGGGCGTCGACCCCTGGAAGGACATCGGCATATTGCGCCGTGCTGCCTCTGATCTGAGCCCCGACGCCCGCACGTACGCCTTCGAGCGCGAAGCTCGCCCAGACATCACCGTCACGGACGGTTACCGGCTTCGACGCGAGCGAGTGGGGGATCTCCACCTTGTAGTCGTTCGCCTGGTTCTCGAAGCCCCCCGCTGCCGGGACGAGGTCATTGTCGATCGGGCGCCAGGTCCCATCGCCGTCTTGAAAGTTGACTGGGCTGGCGTACAGCTTCGCGACCCGAGTTCCGCCTGCGGCGAAGGTCCGCGATGTCTCCGTGCGAAGCCCGTCGATTTCGGCCAGGCTGGGAACATCTCGCGCAGGCGCCGCGGCGCCAGCGTCTGGGGCAATGAGGGCAAGCCCGGGGCCTATCAACACGAGTGCGCCGATCGCCGCAAGCGACGCAGCGACTAAGCGAGCGAAGACGTGTAGCAGTAGAGACTGACGACGCCCCGGGCGATGCATCCGAAAACCCCCGTATTGATCGAGTGGCTGCCCAGGACCCGGCGCCCCTGCTCGAGCGTCCGAAGCGTCCCCATCATCGTCCTTAGCGCACTACTTGTCTGTCCTCAATTTGTCAACTCTTTGCACCTTCCCCGAGTGTTCAACAAGCGGTGTGATTTCTGTCGCCGTTTGGGGAATAGTGTGCGTGTGGGGAACCCGCCCACTCGCGTCGTCGTTGCCGAACAGCAGCCGCTGATCCGGCGCGCGCTCGCCGGATTGATCGACGAGCACCCGCGCCTGCGCCTCGATGCTACGGCCCGGGATGGCGAGGAAGCCCTTGCCGCGATCGCCGCCACGCTGCCCGACGTCGCCCTGATCGACGCCCGGCTACCTCGACGATTCGGCCAAGCTGTCCTGTACGCGCTTCGCTCCCGCGACATCGACACCAAAGTCATCTTCCTCACCGGCCACGCCAAGGCCCACTCAAGCGCAGCACTGACCGCCGGAGCGTCCGGCTGGATCTCCACCGACTCAGACGAAAGCGACATCTGCATGGCCCTGCTCGGCGTCGGATGCTGCGACAGCCTCAGTTCCAGCACGTCACGGGCGCTCCCGTTCCACTGCCCGCTCTCGGCGCGCGAGCTACAGATCCTCGAGCTGGCCGCCAGCAGCCGCACGGGCGAGGGAATCGCCGCCGACCTCTGGCTCAGCCCTGCAACTGTGCGCACCTACATGAACCGCATCTACACGAAGCTCGGCGTCAAGGGCCGCGCCGCAGCAGTCGCCCACGGCATCCGCCACGGGCTGATTTACTGACGGCCCCCGAAAGCCGAAAGCCCGCCTGGCGAGAGACGGGCTTTCGAGGTAGCGGGGGCGGGATTCGAACCCGCGACCTTCGGGTTATGAGCCCGACGAGCTACCTGACTGCTCCACCCCGCGACGCGACGTAGGAGGTTAGTGAAGGCGTTCGGTAGCGTCAACGCGGTGGCTGAGCTGATGGTGTACGAGAAGCGCACCTGCACCACGTGCAAGAACCTGGCGGTGCTGCTCCAGGAGCGCGGCATCGATTTCGACCGCGTCGACTACCACGTCGAGCCGCTCTCCGAGGACGAGATCCGGGAGCTTGTGGCCAAGACGGGGCGCCCGGCGCGGGAGCTGTTCCGCGTGCGGGAGCCGGTCTACGAGGAGCTTGGGCTTGCCGAGCGGGAGCCCGACGACGACGAGGCGATCCGTCTGATGGCCGAGCACCCGGAGCTGATGCAGCGGCCGGTGGTGGTTCGCGGCGACCGCGCGGTGCTCGCCCGGCCGGTTGAGCGCGTGCTCGAACTGCTGGACTCTTAGCCGAGTGCCCGTCGCTGTCATCGACATCGGCACCAACACCACGCGGCTCCTCGTGGCGGAAGTCGAGGACGGCAAGGTCGTGGAGCTCGAGCGGCGCACGACCATCACGAGGCTCGGGCAGGACGTGGACGCCACTGGCCGGCTCGCCCAGGAGGCGATGGACCGGGTGGCCGAGGCGATCGCCGTCTACCGCGAGGTGATCGACCGGCTAGGCGCGGAGCGTGTGGTGGCCGTCGCGACGAGTGCCATGCGGGATTCCGAGAACGGCCCGGAGTTCCGTGACTTCCTCCAGCAACGCTTCGGCATCGACGCAAGCACGATCTCCGGCGACGAGGAGGCTCGCCTCACCTTCCTGGGCGCGACGAGCGAGCGCAACGATGACCGCGAGTCCGTCGTCATCGACATTGGGGGCGGGTCGACCGAGTACGTGGTCGGGCGACCGAGCCACGACCCAAGCTTCCACGTCTCGACTCAGATGGGCTCCGTGCGGTTCACGGAGCGGTTCGAGCGACCTCGAAGCGAGATGGCGGCCGCCGTGCGCGAGATCGTCCCGGACGTGTCCGCCGGGCAGGGCATCGCCGTGGCCGGCACCGCCACATCGCTCGCGGCCATCGACGGCGCCGAGGAGGTGCACGGCTACCGGCTTCCGCTCGCCACATGCGAGCGCCTCGTCGCGATGCTCGCCGCGCTACCGCTCGAGGAGCGGCGCGAGGTGAGGGGTCTTCATCCCGGCCGTGCGCCGACGATCGTGGCCGGCGCCGTGATCCTCACCGAGTCGATTCGATCGTTCGGCCTCGCGGAGATCGAGGTCAGCGTTCGCGACATCCTGCACGGCGCGGCCCTCTAGAAAGAGAACCGCCCGCATCATGCGGGCGATTCCCTGAAACGGCCCTAACAGGACGGGCAGGGGTACGTGCCTTGAAAGGGCCTTGCGGTTCGGACGGCGGGAGGCGCCGATACGATGCGGCTTCGCCCGAACCTATGTACCAAGTGGGGACCATGCGGGTTTGCCGCACGGCATGACCACCCAGCGGAGCCACTATAACCCAGGTCAGGCGATATCGCTAGGCGAGATTGCTAGGCGAGATTTGCCTTACGCGGATACACGACCGTCGGGTCTGTGAGCACGTTCACGAGCGCCGGCTTGCCGCTCGCGAATGCGCGCTCCAGAGCCGGACGCAGCTCGTCGGGCCTCTCCACCAGCTCGCCGTGCCCGCCGAGCGTGCGGACGACCTCGTCGTAGCGCAGCCCCGGCTGGAGATCGGCGGCGACCGAGTACCCGTAGAGGAACTCCATCGGGTGCTTCTCGAGCGCCCAGATCCCGTTGTTGCCCATCACGCCGACGACCGGGATGCCGTGCCTGACAAACGTGTCGAACTCCATCCCCGCGAAGCCGAACGCGCCGTCGCCGAGCAGCAGGCAGACCTGGCGCTCCGGGTGCGCGAGCTTGGCGGCGAGCGCGGCGCCCGGGCCGGCGCCGAGGCAGCCGTACGGCCCCGGGTCCATCCAGCAGCCGGGCTCATAGGTGTCGATCATCCGGCCGGCGAACGAGACGAAGTCGCCGCCGTCGCCGATCACGATTGTGTCGCGGTCGATCACCTGCGCGAGCTCGCCGTACACACGCATCGGGTGGAGCGGCGAGCGGTCGTCGGTCAGGTCGTCCTGCTCGGCCGCGCGCTTCTCGTTCTCGGCGGCACGCAGCTCGTTGACCCAACCCGAGCGGTCGGGCCCGCCACCGGCGGAGCGCAGAGAGTCGAGCGAGCCCGCGACGCTGCCGTACAGCTCCGCCGCCACCTCGCGCGGATGCTTGGCCGGGGGCGGAGACGACCCGATCACGATGAGCTTCGTCTCGTCCCCGAACGAGCCTCCGAAGCCGAGCCGGAAGTCCATCGGCACGCCGACCACGAGCGCCACGTCGGCGCCCTTCAGGCCGTTCCCGCGCGCGCGTGAGAAGAACATCGGGTGGTCGGCCGCCACGCAGCCGCGCGCCAGGCCGTTCAGGAAGACGGGGACCTGAAGCTCCTCGCAGAGCGCGCGCAGGGCGTTCTCGCCGTGCGCCCAGTAGAGCCCGGTGCCGGCCATCACGACGGGCCGCTCGGCGTTGCGCAACAGCTCGGCCGCGCGGTCCAGCGCGTCGCCGTCGGGCATCGGCAGGCCCGCCGGGTCAGGCAGCGAGGCGGGGGCGTCTGCGTCCACCGACGCCTCCATGAACACCTGGTCCATCGGGAAGTCGAGGAAGGCGGGGCCGGTGGGCGGCTCGAGCGTGGCGTGCAGGGCCTCGTCGACGAGCGCGGGGATGTCGGCGGTGGCCTCGGCGGTTCGGGCCAGCTTGGTCAGCGGCGCGACGAACGGGATGTGGTCGATCTCCTGGAGCGAGCCCATCCCCCAGCGTGCGGCCGGGGCGCGGCCGCCGAGCGCGAGCATCGGCGAACCGTTCATCAGCGCGGACGCCATCCCGCTCATCCCGTTCGTGACGCCCGGGCCCGCCGTGAGCGCGCACACGCCCGGCTCGCGGGTGGCCTTGGCCCAGCCCTCGGCCGCGAACGCCGCGGACTGCTCGTGGCGGACGTCGACGATGTCGATGCCCTCCTCGCGGCAGCCGTCGTAGATCGAGAACAGATGACCGCCGGAGAGCGTGAACAGCTTCGTGACGCCGTGCGCCTTGAGGCGCTTCGCCACCAGGCGCCCGCCGTGGAGGGCGGTCGGACTGCTGAGTCTCGGTTTCGGTGCTCACGAGGGAGCGTGAGGCTACTGGATCAGCTATAAGCCGAGGCGCATGGATGGCGTTGGGCTTGCGGGGGATTTCAACGGGACCTTCCCGTTCGAGCCCCGCTATGTCCAGGCGGGCGACGTCCGCCTCCACTACGTCGACGAGGGGCCGCGCGACGCGCCTCCGCTGCTCTTCGTGCACGGCAACCCCACCTGGAGCTACCTGTGGCGGAAGCCGCTCGCGGAGCTGCCGGCGCAGGGACGCCGCTGCGTCGCGTTCGACCACATGGGCTTCGGTCGCTCGGACAAGCCGGCGCACCTGGGGCCCTACACGCTCCGGACGCACATCGACAACGCGCTGGCGCTGATCGACGAGCTCGATCTGCGGGACGTGGTGCTGGTGGCCCACGACTGGGGCGGGCCGATCGGCCTCGGAGCGATGCTCGAGCGGGCGGACCGGCTGCGCGGCCTCGTCCTGATGAACACCTGGGCATGGGAGCTGCCGAGCTTCCTGCCGCCGTTCGTGCGCGAGTTTCGCACCGAGGGGCTCGGCGAGATCCTCGCTCTTGGCGGCAACCTCTTCGTCGAGTCGATCCCCGGCGGGATGGCCCGGCGCGACACCGACCCGGTGATGATGGAGGCCTACCGCGCGCCGTTCCCGGACTACTGGTCGCGCGTGGGCACACTCGCGTTCCAGCGCGACATCCCACTCACGGAGCGTGACCGCAGCGCCGCGCTGATGGGCACGATCCACGAGCGCCTGCAGGAGCTCGACGTGCCGGTGACGCTCGTTTGGGGCATGCGCGACCGCGTCTTCCAGCCGGTGTTCCTCGACCAGTGGCGCGAGCTGTTCCCGCACGCGAAGGTGATCGAGCTCGCGGATGCGGCGCACTTCGTTCCGGAGGACCGCCCGGACGCTGTGGTCGAGGCCCTTGAGAACAACGGTGCGCACCCGGCCGAGCCGGGTGCTTCCGCCTAGCGGGCTGCGGCTGCGCGGCGTGAGGCCGCTTCGATGCTCTCCACGTTGCGCGGGAGCACCTCGACCCGGAGGCGGTTGCCGAAGACCACGTGCAGGATCACTCCGCCGAAGCGGTCGGCGATCATGCGCGCGTCGTAGATGGCGGCCTGCACCTCACGGTCGGACACGCCGCAGGCCTCGAGGAAGCGCTCAGCGATCGTGCCGTCGAGCTCGCGAGCGGTCAGCTCGAGCTGCTCGGTGCGGAAGAGGCCGGCGGTGGCGGCGTTGGTCGGCTGGATGACGACCGCGGCGATGTCGTCGGACATCACGCGTGCCTCCTTGTTCACTGCCTCGACCAGCCCGCGCGCGGTGGCGTCGTCGCCGAGCTCGTCGAGCAGCTCCTCGAGCCGGTCGCGGCCAAGCAGGCCACCCTCGGTACGGGCCTCGAGCAGTCCGTCGGTGAACATGGCGGCAACCGAGCCGGGCACCAGCGGCACCGTCGTCTGGCGCAGCCCGGTGCGCACGCCCACGCCGATCGGCGGGGACGAGCCGGCCGTGACGGGATCGTGCGGCTGCGGGCCGACCACAAGCGGCGCGGGGTGCCCGGCGGTTGCGTACGTAAGCGAGCCCGTCTCCGGATCGTGCACGGCCAGGAGCACGGTTGCGAAGTCTCCACCCAGGTTGTCGTCGATGACGCGGCCGGCGACCTGGAGGGCCACGCGCGGCTCGAGACCAGCCTCGAGGTAGGCGCGCAGGGTGTAGCGCATGAAGGCTGTACGGGCGAGCGCGCCGCGGCCGTGGCCGGACACATCGCCAAGGATGAAGCCCACGCGGCCGCCCGGCAGGGGCAGCACGTCGTAGAAGTCCCCGCCCGCGCCAGGGCCGTCGGCCGGGCGATAGGCGACCGAGGTGCGCAGGCCACCGACGCGGTCAGGCACCGGCGGAAGCAGCGCGCTCTGAAGGAGGCCCACCTCCTGAAGCAGGTCGCGACGCTGGCGAGCCAGCGAGCGGTTGCGCATCGTGGTGACGAGGCCGGCGAGTGCGAGAAGAATGGAGAGGACACCGGTGACCGCGAGCGCGAACTTCAGCGCGGACGGGACCTGGTTCACGAACTGCGGGATCTCGCGGATGATCGGCGGGCCCTGCTTGGTGGGCGTGGCCTCGGTCGGGCGTGCGCGGCGATCCTTCGGATTCGCGCTGCCGTCACCGCCGTTGCGTGAGCGGCCAACCTGGTCGAAGGCCCCGGCGCCCGCGGCGGGAGCCGGCTGGAACTGGGCCTCGGTGCCGCCCACTCCGGCCACCTGTCCCGGGTTCGGAGTGAAGGTCTGACTGCTGCCGTTGGAGCGCTGCAGGCGAAGTCGGTTGTTGACGGGCCTCTGGTTGGCACTCGGGGCCTCGGCGGGCAGCGTCACCGACGCGGGCGGAGTGCTCGTGTCGGGCGGGGGCGTCGAGCTGTTGTCGACTGGAGTCTCCGTCGCGGGGGGTGTCTGGGTGTTCCCCTGCAGAGCGGGATCCGGGTCGGCCGTGTTGCCCTTGCCGCCGGCGCCGGTCTGCTCGGGAGTGTCATTGCCCGTGTCGGGCTTGCCGTGCCCGTTGCCGTTGCCGTTGTTCCCGGTCGGGGCGGGATCGGGCTCAGGGGTCGGTGCGGGCGTGGTGCTCGTGGGCGGCTCTACCGGCTCCTCGGGATCCGGCGGGTCCCACTTGCCTCCGCCACCACCCTTGCCCCAGGCGTTGCCGTTGCCATTTCCGTTCCCGTTGCCGTTCCCCTGAGGCTCGGGGTTGACGACTTCCTGCGCGGAGTTGTTGCCGCCCTGCCAGCCGACGTCCTTGTCCTTCTTGGCCTCGGCGCTTGCGATGGGCCCCGCGCTGCCTGCCAGGAGCACGACTGCGATTGTGCAGAAAACGGCAAGGGCCGCCAGTGCGCGGGCTGCAAGCGCCCGCGCCTCGTACGGAAGCGGGTGGAAGGGGGCCACGTGTTCTTCTTCGGCAGGATCAGGCTTGAGCTTGAGCGGTCTTTGAAGACCGTCTCAAACGTTTGTCCATCTGAAGGGCCAGGGCGGAGATCGGCACGGGATCTGCCACTCCTTTCAGTGCAAACCTACCCCGAGGTTCGAGTCTTCGCGAACCATTGGACAGGAGACAGCGCGTGGCCTCGGTCAAAAGGACTATGTCGCCGGTCTCCCGGGTGAGGTGTTCCACGCGCGCGGCGACGTTCACCGGATCGCCGATCACCGCGAATTCGAGGCGGCCACCCCCTCCCACCGAGCCAAGCACCACGGGCCCGGAGTTGATTCCAATTCCGAACCGAAACTCGTCGCCGAAGCGCTCCTCGAGCTGGCGGGCCATGTCATCGGCCGCCGCGACGGCACGGTCGGCGTGGTCGGACAGCCGGTCCGGGGCGCCGAACACGGCGAGCAGGCCATCGCCGAGGAACTTGTTCGCGTGGCCGCCGTGCTCCATCACGCACGGCACCGCGATGTCGAACAGGTCGTTGAGGAATGTGACCGTCTCGCGCGCGCTCGAGCGCTGCGCGAACTCGGTGAAGTCGCAGACGTCGAGGATCATCACCGTGACCTCGCGCTCCTGGCCCTCGATCAGCTCGTCCTCCTGCTCGAGCACGCGCTGCGCGACGTCGGGGTCGACGTAGGCGCCGAACGCCTCGCGCAGGGCCTCGCGCTCCGAGAGCCCCTGCATCATCTCGTTGAAGCTCCCGGCGAGCTGGCCCATCTCGTCACCTGAGGTGATCGGGACCCGTGCATCGAGGTCGCCGCGCTTCACAGACTCGGTGGCCTTCAGCAGCGCGTCCACCGGCTGGATCACCGAGCGCGTGACGAGCAGCGTCAACTCGAGCGAGATCGTGAACGCCACGAGGACGGCCACCGTCACGTCCCATCCGAGGTCCTCGAGCTGCGCGCTTCCGTCGGTGGACAGGCCGCTCACCACGACACCGGTGATCACGTTGATCAGCGGTAGCGCGCCGAGCAGCTTCCAGCGCAGCGGGACACCCACCGGCGCGCCGCTGAAGTCGGCCGGGAGCTCGCCGGCGATGTCCTCCACGACCGGGCGCAGGAACTGCTCGTACGAGAAGAAGTGGAGCACGGCCGCGTAGGCCACGGCCACGGCGGTGCCGGCGAAGATGATGAGCGCGCTGTAGGGCTCGAGGCCGGCCTCGATCGTTGCGAAGACGGAAACCGGGGCGCCGATCAGGAGGAACGGTTGCCAGCCGACCTTCAGCGTCAGCTCGCGCGGGACCTCCACGGCCGCCCGCCAGGCCTCGAGCGGATCGTCGCCGCCCTCCATCCAGTCGATGATCGGGCGGACGCGCTTCGAGCCGTGCCACAGCATGAAGGCCGTGCTTAGTGCCACGCACACCTCGGCGAACGCGGCGATCGTCCAGAACCTCGCGCCTGAGAGGTCCGTGTAGAGCGCGAACAGGCCGACCGTGGCGAGGCAGACGATGAACGCGGAAACGAACTCGAACGCCACGTACAGGAGGAAGTAGTTCTTCCCGAGCCGCCGATAGGCCCTGCCGAAGAGCAACGGCATGGCGAGGATTGTCCCGGTTTCTAGTCGTTCGGGTCGGGGTCCGTGGCCGGCGGGTTGCCGGCGTTCCCGCGCGGTGCCGGGCGCAGCGGGGCGAAGCCCTTGCGCGGGCGCTCGATGAGGTGGCCGTCGTAGAGCGACGGGGGCGCCTCGAAGCACGGCGGTCGCTTGTCGTCGTGATCCTCGCCCGGCTTCACCGAATCCTGCGGGTACTTGCGCTCCCCGCCCGGGCAGTTGATGCTCTCCATGCCGCCGAAGTACAGCGCTCGGTTGTAGGCGTTCGGCTGCAGGTACGCGTTGCCGCGCGCCCAGTTAGGCGGCTCCTCGCCCCACGGGTACGCCGTGAAGTTGCGGCTGTCGGAGGTGATGCCGATCTGCGTCTGACCGCGCTGCCCGGTGCCGTAGTCGGCCGCAAGGTCGGACCCGCCGTTCGTGATGAAGCCGGCGATCGTCTGCTGGTGGAAGTTCATGTAGGACAGAATCGGGTTCAGCTCCGGGAAGAACGTGTGGAGCGCCTCGGTGAGCGGCTCGGCTTCCTGGAGCGTCTTGGTCAGCGCCGGCACGCCCGTGCGGCTCTCGCGGATCAGCGGCCCGAGGTCGCGGAACAGGCGCTCGAGATCCGGGGCGAGATCGCCGAGGTCGCGGACCGTCGGCCCGAGGTCGTCGGCGGGACCCTTCATGTCGTTCACGAGCGGGTGGGTCGAGCGCGAGAAGTCCTCGAGCCGGGCCATCGTCGCCTTGCTCTCATCAAGGAAGGTGGGGAAGATCTCGAAGGTCTCGGCCAGCGCCTCGTCGCGCGAGGCCGTGGCCTCGAACGTGCGCTTCGAGTTCACGACCAGCTCGCGCAGCGCGCCGCGGCGCTCGTTGATCGCGCCGAACACCTGGCCCGTGTTCCGCACGAGGCGGTGAACTGCCGTGTCCTGCTGGTCGAGAACGGTCATCAGCTTCGCGCCGTCCACCGCGAAGCCCTCGAAGTTCCCGAAGGCGTCGTTCAGGTCCTGCCCGCGGCCGTCCTTGATCGCGCCCGAGAGCTCCTTGACCCAATCTCTGAACGCCTGGCGGGTGTCCGGGTCGAAGGCGGTGAAGATCTCGTCGAGCTCGACGGTGTCCTGCACCTGAGCATCCTTCAGCCGCCCGCCGTCGTCGAGCATCCCGGCCGACTTGTTGCCCGGCGTCAGCTCGAGGTAGGTCTCCCCCAGCAGCGTCTTCGCCCGCAGGATCGCGCGCGAATCCTTGGGGATCGGTGCGTACGGCTCGTCGAGCTGGACCTCCACAATCGTCCGTGCTCCGCCCGTGTCCAGCTCCTTCGTCTTCACCTTGCCTACGTTCACGCCCGCCATCCGGACGTCAGCCTCCTCCGCCAGCGTCGCCGCTTCCTGCATGTGCACGGTGAAGCGATAGCCCTGGGCCTGGAGCGGAACCGAGCCGCCGAAGGCGAGCCACAGGAAGATCAGGATTGCGAACACCGACAGCGTGAAGGCGACCATCGCGATGATGCGGCCGATGCTGGGGGTCTGCTTGATCATGGGTTCGCGCAGGCCCCGATTCCGCTGTAGAGGTCGGACAGGCCCTCCGCCTCCGCGTCCGGCACGCCGACATTCTTGGCCCCGGCTGTGAAGACGTCGCAGTTGAGGTTGAGCAAGTAGGCGCGGCGGAGCGGGCCGAGCGCGTCAGCCGTGGAGAAGAGCGAAACGGTGTTCTGGCCGACCCAGGCAAGCCAGTAGAGGTAGCTCTCGTTGCGCGCACGCTCATCCCTCGTGCAGGCGCCCTTGGTCTCGCAGTTCTCGCTGATGCCCTCCGTGCCGCCGGGGTTGTACGCGCCTATGTTGAAGAGGCGGTTGAGCCCGCGGAACGAGGTGGTGAGGTCAGGCCCTGCCTCCGCGAGGTCCTTCGACGCCGCACCGAGGTTGCGCTGGAACGGCTGCGCCTCACGTGCGAACGGCCGCACCTTCTTCTCGAGAATCGGGGCGGCCTCCTTCACGAACGGCAGCACCGCGGCGTTGGCCTCGTCGAGCTTGCGGAACGGCGGGCGCAGGGCTTCGAACGCCGGCCCCATCTGCTTCGAGAGCGTGTCGACCTTGCCGAGCGTGCTGGCCGTCTGATTCAGCGTGCCGGGCAGCTTCGACACGAGTGCCGAGATGTTCTGGTCCTCGTCCGCGAACGCGCCGAGCGTGACGTTCGAGCTGCGCACGAGGCGGGTGATGTCCTTGTCGCTCTTGCCGAGCTCAGCCATCAGCAGGCCGTAGCGATTGATCAGGCGGCGCATGTTCTGGCGCCGGTCCGCCACCGCCCGGCTCACGCGCGCGAGGTCCTTGTGCAGGGGGCCGAGGCGCTTGAGCACCTCGCGGAGGTCGGTGCTGCGGCCGTCGAGACCCTTGCCCGCACCGGAGATCAGCAGCTTGAGGTAGTCGCGCGTGTCCGAGTCGAGCGCAGCGAGGAACTCGTCGGGGTCGATGTCGGGCAGCGTGTTCGACACCTGGATGTGCTCGCCGTCGTCCAGCGGCTTGCCCTCGCCGGGATCGACCTCGAGGAACATGTCCTTGGTGCCCGTCTTGGCTCGCAGCAGGGCGCTGGCGTCCTGACGAAGGAACCCGCGGTACTTCGGCTCGAGCTGGAGTTCCACGACGGCCTTGCCGTCCTCCAGCTCGACCTTCCCGATGTCGCCGACGCGCACGCCGGCCACCACCACGGTCTGCCCCTGCCCCGGCGTGACTGCCTGGGCGTCCGACAGCTCAGCCTTCACGGTGTAGGGCTTGTCCTCCACGAGCGGGAAGCGCAGGCGCTGCTGCGACAGGACATATGCACCGACACCGATGCCGAGCAGCACCACGCCGAGGATCGCGAGGAAGTCCGCGAGGTTCTTGCGGATCGCGGTCCTCATCGGCCGGCCCCCAGCTTCAGGACCTGCGCCTGACGGCGGTCGTACGCCGCGCGCTCCTTGGCCACCACCGGCAGCACGTTGTCCACGAAGTCGCCGATCGCGTCGACGAACTGGCCGGGCGCCGGAACCGGGGCGGGCGGCTTCACCACCGCGCCATCGTGGTTCTCGAGAATCGGGAAGGCGAGGATCGGGCCGCCGGGCGCGTGCAGGTTCGGAAGCTCCTGCTCCTCGCACGGCACGTCCGGGCGGTGCGGCATCGGCTGGCTGCCGCCATCGGGCGGCGGGCCTGGCCGGACGCGGTTTCCGGGTGGGGTCAGGCCGGCATGGAAGAACTGGTTGTTGCCGTCCGAGAGACGGCTCTCACCCGAAAGGCCCGGGAACCCGCGCTGAAGCTGCGAGCGCACCTCCTGGTTGTTGTTCTCGGCCTCGTTGCCCGTCTCCGGGTTCGGGATCTTCTGGTGCATGAAGGGGACGAGCACGTTGTTCGTGCAGGCCGACAGCGCGCGGTTCTCGCGCAGGAACGGGACCGACGTGCGGTTGAACGCGACCATGTCCGGAATCGTCTGCCGCAGCACACGCGCCGTGCCGCGCAGCTCGTCCTCGGACATGAGCAGGCGCGCCTGGGTGATGAACGGCAGGGACGCTTCGAGCGTCTCGTCCGAGGAGCGCACCCCCGGCAGCGCGTCGTGGGCGAAGGCGCGCAGCGACGGCAGCGCCGCGTCGAGCGACTCCAGCGCCGGGTGGCCAATCCTGAGCGTGTCGCGCAGCGCCGGGATCGACGCCGCCAATGCCTCATCCTCGCGCGCAAAGGCGGCGGCGGTCACGTTGAAGTTGGTGACGAGGTCCTTCAGCGCGCGCTCGTCGCGCACGAGCGCGCCGAACGTCTTTGCCTGCCCCTTCAGCACCCGCTGGAGGTCGTGATCCGGGTCCTGGCCGAGCGTGGCGTCGTTCGCGAGCGAGGAGTTGCGGTAGGCGGGCTCCCAGTACTTCACCGCCTGGTTGAAGCCCTCGGCGCCGCCCTCGTCGAGCCCCTTCGAGTACTCGCGCAGGAACGTCTGAAGGTCGGTCCGGGTATCGCTCTGAAGCGCGGTGAGCACGTCGCCGAGCTGCACGGGGGCCGCCGTGTGCGTGACCGGGATCGTCTCGCCGTCGTCGAGCTCGTCGGCGTCCGGAGAGCCGGGCTCGAGGTCTACGAAGAAGTTACCCTCGAGGAAAATGCGCGGGCGGATCTTCAGCTCCGCGTCCTCCTTGATCGGCAGCGCCACGTCCTTCAGCTCCATGGTCACCATGGCGGCGCCCTCGCCCTCGTCCTCGATGGGCTCGACCTTCTTCACCTTGCCCACCTCGACGCCGGCGATCCGGACCGGCGACTTCGGCTTCAGGTTGTTCACGTCGTTGAAGGCCGCCTTGAACTCGTACGGGTTGGCGAACGGGTTCGCCTTCGTGAAGCCGAAGTACGTGAACAGCCCGACGATGACGAGCGCCAGGATGCCTGCGCGGAAGGGGCTCATGCCGTTCGAGCGCCCGCTCATGGCACGTCCTTCAGGTTGTCGATGCCGAGCTCACGCGTCTTGTACGTGCCGCCGGAGAGGCCCGGAAGGTTGTTCTCGGTGATGGAGCCGTTGGTACCGGTGCCGAACTGGCCGGGGATTGGGAGGCCCTGGGCGTTCGAGCCGTCCTGGATGTTGCCGCGCTTGTAGCGGCCCGGGCCGAGGGTGCCGTTCGGATATCCGGTCTGCCCGAGCTGGCAGTCCGCGTTCCCCTGCGCGTCGATCGCCGGGTTGTACGCGGGCGCGTAGAGGCGGAAGAGCGGCTTGCCCTGGAAGTCGTGTGCGCCCTGCGGCTTCTGGCCCTCGAGGATGTCCCACGGACGCGAGCTGGACGACGTGGCGTAGTTGTTCTGCTGGTCTGTGTTGACCTCCTTCATGTTCTGGTTGAGCACGGTCCCGCCGCCGGTTGGGCCGGACTGGACCACGGACTGCGCCTCGCCCAGTGGGTGGACGAAGTAGTTGAGGTAGTTGCAGACGGTCTGGTAGGGCGCGATGTACTCGATCGCCGGACGCGTGACCGTGATGGCGGTGGTCAGGTCCCTCAGCGCGAGCAGGGTGTTCGGGTTCTGGAACAGGTCGTCCAGCTCGCCGAATGCCTTCTCCAAGTTCTCGTTCAGCTCCACCGTGCGCGGCAGGACGGGAGTGCCGACCTTGAAGGCGCTGTTGATGGCGGGAAGCGAGCGCGGCAGCTCCTCCGCCGCGGGCCGCAGCCGAGCGGAGAGATCGGTGAAGTCCACGAGGAACGGCTGCTGCACGCGGAACGACTTGGTCGAGACTTCCATCGTCGGCGCGCCCTTCTCGATTGTGTCCTGGAGCGCGCGCGGGTTCGCCGAGATGGCCGCGAACGTGTCCGCCATGTCCGTGAACAGCAGCGCCTGCGTGCGCGCCACCGGGGCAACCTGCTCGGACGCCCGGCCCATCTGGAGGAAGAACTGGTCGAGCTCCGTATCCGGATCGGACAGGTTCCGCATCACCGGGGTGAGCGCCTTGAAGAACGGGTTGAGCGCCTCGATCGAGCTGTTGATGGCCCGGCCGCGGCCGGCGAAGGCGTTGCCGAAGCCGTCGGTGGCCCGCTGGATGTTGGGGCGGGTCTCGCGGTCGAACGTCGAGAACAGGTCCTCGAACTCGAGCGGCTCGGAGGACTCCTCGACGGGCACCGTGTCGCCGGACCGCCAGGTGGCCTTGCCCGTGCCGGGCTGGAGCTCGATGTACTTGAGTCCGAGCGCCGAGCGCGGACGCACGCGGAACTGCGTGTCCTTGGAGAGCGGCTCGATCTTCTTGTCGAGGTTGAGCTCGGCAACCGCCACGCTGCGGCGCTCGCCGTTCACCATCGTGACCTGCGGCTTGACGTCCTTGACGACGCCCACCCGGAAGCCGCCGACGCGGACCTCGTTGCCCTTCACGAGCTTGCCGCCGGACGGGAGCTGGGCATTCAGGTCGTAGGTCGGGACGAACGGCAGGCCGGCGTTCGCGTTGTAGGCGATGAACACCGCCACGAGCGCGACGAGCACCGTGGCCGCGCCGATCAGGACCGGGCTGGCTCCGACGCTGGCTGTTCCGCGGCGGCGGCTCATGGCGCGAGGAGGTAGTCGAGGAGCTGGCCGGCGGTCTGGTCGTCGGCGGGCACGCCGAGCTGCTGGAGGTCGTCAGTGTCGAGCTGGCGCTGCTCCTCCGGGGTCATCGAGTCGAGCAGGTCCTGCACGCCGGGCGGAAGGACGATCTGGGGCTTCGAGAGGTCGGGCTGCCCGGGCAGCGGGCCGGCCTCGGGCTGGCCCTCACCGCGCTGCTCGCCGACGCTCGACGCCGGCTTGCCGCTCTGGGCGCGCAGCCGCGCGGCCGACGGGTTGGAGCCGTCGTCGAGCGGGTCTGGGCTGTAGATGCCGGGCTGGTTCGGTCCGAGGTAGGAGTTGCAGCGCTCGAACATCTTCTCGTCCTCGGGCGTCTTGGGCGGCTCGTTGTGCCACTCCATGCAGTTCGGCTCGGCGGTGAGGGACGCGCGCAGGATGTGCGCCGTGTCGTCCAGCATGTTGATGCTGAGCGTCTGCCAGAAGAAGTAGTTCCAGATCGCCTCCATGCCCGTGAAGCCGCCCTCGTTGGGGATGGCGGTGGGATCCGGTGCGGGCGGAGCCGTGGCCTTCGCCCGCGGATCGTTCTCGATCGCGCGCTTGCGGTCGTCGATCGTCTGGAGGAACTGGCGCAGCGGCTTGGCCATCGCCGGAGCGCCAGCAGCGAGCTTGCGCAGCTCGGCGATCTCCTCGCGGCCCTCGCGGAACGCGCGCGTGCCGACCTCGCCGGCCTCGCCCAGCGAACGAACGGCCGGCCGGCTCGCCTCGGAGAACGGTCCGATGCGCGTGAAGAAGGTGTCGAGGTCGGGCGCAGCGCGCCGGAGGTCCGCCATCAGCGGGGTCTGCTCGTCCGCCAGCTCGCCGAGGCGCGCCATCGTGGGACGCAGCTCGTCGAGGAACTCGGGGAAGCGCTGGAAGTTCGCGCGCAGCTCGTTGCGGCGGGTGGCCGAGATCTCCGCGGCGTCGCCGGCCTCGCGCACCCAGCGCACCACGTCGCGCTTGTTCTTCTCGAGCTCGGTGATCACGGTGTCCGAGTCCGTGATGAAGCTCTTGATGACCTGGTTCTGGTCGCCGAGGATGCGAAGCACCTTCGAGGTCTCGCGCAGGCCCGGGTGCGCGCGCCGCAGCACCTCCTGGAGGTCGTCCGGGCGTCCCGCGAGGCCGGTGCCCAGCTCGGTCACGATCAGCCGGAAGCGCTCGCGATAGGGCCGGCGCATGATGTCGTTGACGATGTCCGTGGGGATCGTCGAGGAGGTCTGCTCCACCGGCACGATGCCCTTGTCCGGGAGCCGCTCGTCCGACTTGCCTGGCTGGCAGTCCACGTAGTACTCGCCGATCAGCGACTGCGGCCGGATCTCGCAGCTCGCGTCCTTGCGGAAGTCGCCGAAACCGGGCTTCGAGATCTCAACGGTCACGACCGCCTTGGGCGACTCGCCCTTCTTCTTCTCCACCTCGAAGCCCGTGGTCTGACCCGCGTTCACGCCGCCCACGCGGAAGTCGCCGCCTTTGACGAGCCCGAACGCGTTGTCGAACATGATCCTGTAGGTCTTGCCCTGGGAGCCCGGGTCGGAGGCACCGGCGACCATGAACGCGCCGGCGCATACGCCCAGTACCGCGAGTGCCACGAGCACGCGCCTCACTTGGGCACCGCCCTGTGCTCCTCGGTGCAGCCGAGCGCGTCCTGCTCGGCCTGGGAGAGCACGTTGGAGCCGTCCTTCACGGGCGCCTCGGCTGACCCCGGGCAACGCCGGTACTGCTTCGTCGCCAGGGAGTCGGGGTGGAGGATCGGCGCGCCCGAAACCATGCCGCGCGCCGTGGCGCCGAGGGCGTCGAATCCGCCGCCGGTCGTGGAGAAGTCGTCGAACCAGCCGAGGAAGTCGGTCGTGTACGGGCGGGCAAAGCCGATCTCGCCGGCGCCGCCCTTGAGCGCGTCGACGGTCTCCTGGAAGGCGCCGCGCGTCTCGCCCACGTCGAACTTACGGCCGCCCGGGGCGTAGCTGCGCTGCTGCGTGGCCGTGGCGATCTCGGCCAGCGGCGGGAACGAGTGGAGCAGGTCGATCAGGTCGTTCGAGCCGCCCTTGCGCCGGATAGTGATGCTGAGGTCGCGCACCGTGGGCTCGGCGTCGGCGGCGAAGGCCCGAGCCTGCGAGAGGAAGGGCTGCAGGCGCTTCGCCACCGGCTTCGAGGCCTCGACGAGCGGATCCACCTCGTCGAGGGTCGAGCGAAGGTCAACGAACGTCGTGTTGGCACGGCGCATGAACGGCGGGAGACGGCCGATCGACTCGGCGAGCGCCTCCTTCTGGCTGCCGAGCGCGCGCGTGGTTTCGTTGAGGTTGCCGATCAGGCCTGCGAGGTCGTCCCGGCGCTCCGCGAGCGCGGTGACAAGCTGCGAGCTGTCCACGAGGAAGCGCTCGAGCACCGGCGTGTCCTTGGTGAGCTCGTTGAACAGCCGGCTGGAGGTGGACAGCGCCGGGTTCAGGTACTGGAAGCCGACGTTCGCCTCACGCTCCACATCGCGCCACTGGTCCGCGGAGTTCTTGAAGAAGCCCTGGAGCGAGCGCCGAGTCTCGGGGTCGAGCGTGTTGTAGAGCTCGTCGAGGTCGACCTGGGTGACCGTGTTGTCGGTGTCGATGACACCGCCCTCGGGGATCGTGTCGTCCGTGTCCGGCGGGAGCTTCAGGTCGATGTAGCGGTTGGCGAGGCCGGACTGGGAGAACTGGCGGATCTCGGCGCGCGTGCCGCGCCGCAGGGGCGAGTGGTCGCCGTCGATCGACATCTCGATCTCGGCGTGGCCGTCGCTGGTGATCTTGATGGCCTTCACCGAGCCCACCGGCACGCCGCCCACCTGGACGGGGTTGCCCTTCACCAGCTGACCGGCGTTCAGGAAACGCGCCTTGACCTTGTACCCGCCGCCGCCGCCACCGAAGAAGAGCAGGGAGACCAGTACCACGGCAGCGATCAGCGCACCGACGGCAGCTACGCGTCCGATAGCGCTCAGTGATCGCACCTACACCCCTACTCCTCTCGCATTGTTCCGACCCCTCCGCCCTCCCATTTGGCGGATCTCCCAAAGCCGGAATCCGAGCTCGGCCGTGAACTCTTACCGGCTGTAACGCAGCAATGCGCCAGTTCTTGCGCCCTGCTATGCCCGCTTGTGCGGGTCGTTACTCAGGATCGGGATGCTTCTCGCCCGGCCAGGTGCCGGTGGTGCGGTAGAAGCCGCGCCGCGCTGCGTGATCCGTGGCTTCCTTCACGGCGCGGAAAATGGCGCCCTGGATGGCTCCCGCGAGCAGCAGCCGGCCCCAGGTGATGTCGCGGTGCTTCGAGTCGGGCGGCTCCTCGTCGTCGATCAGGCCCCAGACCTGATCAAAGACCTTTTTGCCGACGAAGCCCGCCAGCAGCCCGCCGCCCACGGATACGGGGATGAAGAGCACCTTCGCCATGCGGGCTGTATACCCGACGGCGCCGCTCGTATGTCAGCTGCCCTGGGCCAGGTACGTGGCCTCGAGGGTCACGGGCAGGCTCCGCGGCGAGTAGCAGCGCCGGACGCGCCGCCTGCTCACCAGCTGCGGCGTCCCGGTCTCGGGATCGCGTCGGAAGATCCTGCGCGTGACCGTGCCGCAGAAGACGCCCGGCGCGAACGCCCCGAGCAGCCTGTCGTAGCCGTAAGGACTCTGAGGCTCGACGAACGAGAACGGCTGGCCGAGCGTGAGCCCCGCTCCCTCGGCCGCGAGCTCGACGTTCGCGCGCGCTTCCTTCGCGGCCTCGGGAGTGGCGGCGTCGCGCGCGACGAAGAGCGCGTGCCGTATGGCCGGGCTGGTCCTGCGCTTGGCGCCGACCACCACGGACTCGCTGCCCGATGCGCTCAGCTCCCGGGCTCCCTCGTCCGTGGCTGCCCCTCCGGCCATCTCGAAGGTCACCGTCGCGGATGCGGACGTGAACGCGGGCACGGAGCAGCGAATCTCACCCGTCCGCCTTGAGCGGCGACACGGCTCGCGCTCCCGGAAGCCCGGATTGAGCTCGACCGCGTGCGCCGGGCCGAGGCTGATGCCCACCGCGCTGGCAATGCCCTCGGAGCGCCGGCGAGCGTCCGCCACCGCGCGCGAGACCGCCCTGCGCCGCGCGGTGGCCACCGCCTGCCCGACCGACTCCTCGGTGACCCGCGACGGCGCCTTTACGCGCGCGAGCCCTGCACCAGACACGGTCACGCCCGGACCGTATTCCTCCTGCTGCGGGCCGAATGGCCCGTAGTACTCGCCCTGGGCGAGTGCCTGCCCCGGGACTGCCGCGAGCACGAGAGCTGCCACGAAGGCGGCGCGTGCGATGGTCGTCGAGCCAGACATGGGGTCCTCCAGACCTAATACGTCGTCAAGACCTAGTACGTCCCGCAGACCTACTACGTCACGAGTGTCCCTGAAGGTCCCGTCAGTTGCAACCTTTTTGCCTGACCGGAATTAGGTGCCCGGGGTGGGATTCGAACCCACACGCCCTCTCGGGCAATCGGGTTTAAGCCGACCGCGTCTGACCGAGTTCCGCCACCCGGGCTCCACAAGTATGGCCGCGTAGACTTCGGGTGTGAGCCCTCCTCGCCCCAGCCTGCAGGTGGTGGGACGCCGGCTGGATCCTGAGGACCACCGGCTGCGCGACTTCCTCACCCGCATCGCTCAGCCGCACGAGTTCCACGAAGCCGGAATGCCCGATGCTGACGCGGTGCTGGCCCATGCCGGCGCTCTCGACGCGCCGCTGCCGGTGGTGATCGACGGCGACATTGTCCACACGCATGCGACGGTCGAAAGCCTGGCCGATGCCTGGCGGGTGCACGCCGGGCCGCAGAAGTCGCACTACGACCTGATGATCGTCGGCGCCGGCCCAGCGGGGCTGGCGGCGGCGGTGTACGGCGCCTCCGACGGCCTCTCCACTGCGGTCGCGGAGGAGGACGTGCCGGGCGGCCAGGCCTCGCACACGTCGATGATCGAGAACTTCTTCGGGTTCGTCGACGGGATCGGCGGGGCGGAGCTTGCGCGGAAGGCGGGCAGACAGGCCGAGAAATTCGGCGCCGAGCTGCTGATCCTGAATGGGATGGTGGGTAGCCACTTCGCTCCCGGTGAGCCGGCGCGCGGGAAGCTCTCGAGCGGCGACGAGGTGACCGCCGACATCGTGTTGGTGGCGTGCGGAATGCAGTGGCGGCGGCTCGAGCTCGACGGTGTCGAGGAGCTGCTCAACCACGGCGTCTACTACGGCGCCGGGCGCAGCGAGGCTGTGCAGTGCTCGGGCGAGGACGTGATGGTGGTGGGCGCCGGCAACTCCGCGGGCCAGGCCGTAATGAACCTGGCGACCGCGGGAGCGCGCGTGTGCATGGTGGTGCGTGGCGACAGCCTCTCGAAGTCGATGTCCGCATATCTGGTCGAGCGGGTGGAGAATCACCCGAACATCGACGTCCGGCTGGGCGCTCGAGTGGCCGAACTCCACGAGGCGGGCGGCCGCCTGAGGGACGTGACGATCGAGGCCATGGGCGGCAAGCGGGAGACCATCGCGGTGACGTCGCTCTTCCTGTGTATCGGCGGCGTGCCGCGCACGCAGTGGGCGGAAGGCCGGCACGTGCGGACCGACGGGGCCGGGTTCATCCTCACGGGTCCGGACCTGCTCGAGGACGGCAGGCGCCCCGAGGGCTGGCCGCTCGACCGCGATCCGCTCGCGCTCGAGACGAGCGTCCCGGGCCTGTTCGCTGCCGGAGACGTCCGCCATGGCTCCACGAAGCGGGTGGCGGGCGCGGTTGGAGAGGGCGCGATGGCGGTCTCGCTCGCCTACGGCGCCTGGAAGAGCTCCACCGCGAGGCTTAGGTCGCGCAACTTTGGCACTGCTACGGTGTCTTCGAGGCGGGACACCTCGGTGCCCCTGGCTGACCCATGGAAGCCTCTGCACTCAGACAGTCCGCGGCATTGCCGGCTTTTGCCGGGCGCTCTCCGCTCCTGCGGCTGCAGAGTGACGAGCGTTTGATTGCCCTCACGCGGCGCGGCCACCATGGCGCGTTCGAGGCGCTGGTGCAGCGCTACCAGCCGCGCCTGCTCGCCTTCTGCCGGCACATGCTCGGCTCGCAGGAGGATGCGGAGGACGTCCTCCAGGAGGTCTTCACCGCGGCGTTCAACGCGATGCGCGCGGACGACCGCCCGATCAACGCGCGCCCGTGGCTCTACCGGATCGCGCGCAACCGCTCGCTGAACCACCTGCGGCGCCCGCAGCCGTCGGGGCAGGACTCGATGGACATCTTCGAGCGGGACGGCGGTGCGAGCACGGCGGACACCGTGCACAAGCGCGAGGAGTTCCGCCAGATCGTCGCCGACGTTCACGAGCTGCCGGAGACGCAGCGCACCGCCCTCCTCCTGCGCGAGATCGACGCGCTCTCGTACGACCAGATCGCCGAGGCGATGGACACCACGATCCCGAGCGTGAAGTCGCTGCTCGTGCGCGCGCGCGTGTCGCTGGCCGAGGCCGCCGAGTCGCGCCTGCTCACCTGCGAGGAGGTCCGGTTCGAGCTCGGCCAGGTGGCCGAGGGAATCGCCCGGACCACCGCGCCTGTGCGGCGCCACCTCAAGGCCTGCGACCGCTGCCGCAGCTTCCGCGGCGAGCTGCGCAAGACCACGCGGGCGCTGGCGGCCATCTATCCGATCGGGCCGCTCATCTTCATCAAGAAGCTGTGGGTGGCGAAGGCAAGCGTCGGTGGCGCAAGCGCTGCCGGAGCGGCCGCCTCGGGCGGAGCCGCTGGCGGCGGCGGCGTGGCGGGTGTCGCCATGACCGCTGCGGGCGGCATCACCGCGAGCGGCGCCGTGTCCGCCGGCGTCTCGACGCTCGCCTCCAAGGCTGCCGCCGGGATGGCTGCGGCGGTGATCGTGACCGCCGGAGCCGTCGAGGTGAGGAACGTGAGCGAGCGCCACTTCGCCGCGCCCGTCCCGCAGGTCGCGGCCGCGCCGGCACCCAGGCCCGCTGCTGAGCCCCCCGCACCGGTGGCGCGCCACGAGGCGCCGGTGAAGGAGGTTCAGGCAGAGGTTCAGCCGGTCGTCGAGACCGTGGCGGCCGAGCCGGCGCAGGTGCCGGTGGTGCCCGCGACGCCCGCCGAGCCGGTGGAGCCCGCGCCCGCACCGGCGCCGGTCCAGGAGGACAGCTCGACCGTGACGCTTCCACCCGAGGAGGAGCCCGCGGACTCCACCACGCCGCCCGGCGAGCCAAGCGACCCCGCCGCCCAGCCGGGCGAGGAGGGCACGGGCAGCGACTCCCCGCCGCCCGCGCCACCCGCCGGCGAGCCCGACGGCACGAGCCAGCCGCCGCCTCCGCCTCCGCCCGCTCCGTAGGCCCCGCCCGGGCAGCTACGCTGCCCGCCGTGATCGACTTCGACGACTTCATGAAGGTCGACATCCGCGTCGGCCGCGTGGCCCGAGTCGAGGACTTCCCCGAGGCGCGCAAGCCCGCGTGGAAGCTGTTCATCGACTTCGGCCCCGAGATCGGCGAGAAGCGCTCCTCCGCCCAGATCAAGAACTACTCGCGCGAGGAGCTCGAGGGCAGCCTCGTGATGGCCGTCGTGAACTTCCCACCCCGCCAGATCGGCCCCTTCATGTCAGAGGTCCTGACCCTGGGCGTGGCCGACGAGAACGGCAACGTGATCCTGCTGCGCCCGACCCACGACGTGCCCGTGGGCGGCCGGATGTTCTAAGTCCCCCGGACTCAAGGGGTCTGACCCCTTGAGCGCTGGCCACTCAACCCTCAAGGGGGTCTGACCCCCTTGAGGGTTAGGCCACTGGCGCCAGCCCTATTACCTTCAGGCGGCGCTCCAGCGCCTTTGCTGCGAACGCGCGGGTTTCCTCGAGGTCGGTTCCGAAGAGCTCGGTCTCGCCCTCCACGTACCACTTGGGTCGCAGCACGGCGTCGGCGATCGGCGCCACCTCGGCGAGCGTGCGGGTGATCGCGTCCCCATAGCGCGTGTCCTCCTGCGCCATCTCGCGCAGGAAGCGGGCGCCGAAGGCCACGTGGCGATGCTCGTCGCGGGCGATCTTGTTGAAGCCCTCCACGAAGCCGGGCAGCGTGCCCTGCTCCTCGTTGTACTGGAGGATGAAGTGCTGGCCTGTGAGGGCGAGCATTCCCTCGATGACCATGTGGTAGAGCGTGACCGCCTCGACCAGCTTCTCGAGGTCCTCGGGCTGGCGCGCGAGGTGGTCCACCCGGCTCTTCAGCATCTCGTCGAAGAGCTCGTTGAACTCGGGGTTCACGTGCTCGTTCGTCTCGGCGAGGCGGCCCTGGAGCGAGTCGGCCTCGAGCACGCCCACCTCCTCGTAGAAGCGGTTGAAGAACTGCACGTGGCGCGCCTCGTCCGCGATCTGTGTGCAGAGGAAGACGCGCATCTCCTCCGTGGGCGCAGCACGCATCATCGGACCGAGCTCCTCGGCGACCTTCTGCTCCCCGATGAAGAACGAGCTGAGCCCGTACATGCGCTGGAAGCGCTCCTCCTCGGGGATGCGCTCGTGCCAGTCGATCCGGTCCTGCGTGAAGTCGATGTCCTGCGTGGCCCACTGCTGGCGCTCCCAGAGCAGGTAGAGCTGCTGGTAGCTGAGCAGGTTCACCTCGCCGCGGTCGGCGGACTCCATCAGCCCGGGATCGCTCGTGGCCTGGAAGTCGTCGCGAAGGGTGCGATCGGTGGCTGATTCGCTCATGGAGCCGCAGATTACCCCATGGTTGGCTGGCCAGCCAATGCGGCGGATGCCGGCATTGGGGCCTACGGGCCCGGCTCGGCCGTCGCTTCGATGCGCACGCGGTTGCCCGGCCCCTCCGGCGTTCCGACGATCGCCTTGCCCGGCCGCAGTCCGTCGATCGTGGTCGAGACGGAGCCGAGCGAGCCGCCCACGCTGATCGTCGTGTCGCCGAAGCGCATCCGGTACTTGGCGCCGTCCGCCGAGCGCAGCTGCACCTCGATCGAGATGAACGCGGGGACGCGCACCACGCGCGGAGTGATGCGCCCGTCCTCGGCCGTGAATAGCGCAAGCGTCCGCGCGGGCTCCTCGTCGCCCGCGCCGCCCGGCTCGTCCTCCGGCGTCGGTTCGGTGGGCATGGTCTCGGTCTCGGCTCCAGGCGACTCTTCCGTCAGGGTTTCCGCGGGGATGCTCTCGGTCGCGGCGGTCTCCGTCGCCGCGGTCGTTTCGGGCGCCGAGGAGGGCTCCTCGTCGTCGCCACCGCAGCCGGAAAGCGCGATAAGCAGGCCAATTCCGGCGATCAGGACGAAAATCCGACTGGATTTCTGCGTGAAAATGCCGATCATGGATAGTGCGGAGTCACACAATGCGGACACCATGGACACACGGTAATCGTCTTCTCGGTTATGACCCGATGCGGCGGCGCGTCTGGATCTGCGGACAGCGGGTCCACCACGGCGCCACGGGCATCATGCTGGCGGCGCTCGGTGCCGCCCTCGTCGCGCACGACTGGAAGGACCGACCGGTCTGGTTCACGCGCGGCGCCCAGGACGTAACTAGAGGCTGACCGTCCCGCCGGGGTCGAGCACCTCGACGGTCGTCTTGCCCCCCGTGCGCTGCTCCACGTCCTGCTTGAACGCCTGAGCGTCCGTCTCGATCGGAGGGAACGTGTCGTAGTGGCACGGGATCACCACCGGGGCGCCGATCAACTCGCAGGCAACCGCGGCGTCGTGGCGGTCCATCGTGTAGTGGCCACCGATGCACACGATCGCCGCGTCGAGGTCGTCTCGCTCGCCGGGGAGCCGGATGTCGGAGAAGAGCGCGGTGTCCCCCACGTGGTAGACGGTCTTGTCGCCCAGGTTGATCACGAGACCGGCCGGCGTGTGGACCGTGCCGTTCGGAGACGTGGCCGTGTGCCACGCCGGGGTGAGCCGCACCCAGCAGCCATCGAACTCCACGGTGCCGCCGATGTTCGGATCCGCCACGTTCTCGAGCCCCTGCTCGCCGAGCTCGTCCGCCAGCTCGGTGTTCGCCACGATCTGCGCGCCGGTGCGCTTGCCGATGTCGAGGATGTCGCCGTAGTGGTCGGCGTGGCCGTGGGTGAGGAAGATGTGGGTGGGCTCGAGCTCGGAGGCCTCTACGGCGGCCTTGGGGTTGCCGCTCAGGAAGGGGTCCACGAGCACGCGGGTGTCGCCGTCCGTCAGCTCGAAGCAGGCGTGGCCTAGAAAGCGGATGTCCATTCAATCTCCTCCGGGTTCAGTGGTATTTCCGAGCTCGCGGGCCAGCTCCCAGCCGACGGCCACACCGACCATCATGCCCAGGCGCGTCTCCTCGGCCAACAGGGTCTCTACCCGGGTCGCCCGCGTGGTCTCATCGGGCTCGGCGATCGCGGAGCGTAGCTCCGACTCGTGCGCCGGTCCGAACCAGCCGCCCTGGTTCAGGGCATGCGCGAGCACGCGGTGTAGCTGGGGCGCCGCGGCGGTGACGAGGCGCTCCGCGTCGGCGAAGCGCTCGGGATCCGACAGCGCGCGAACCGCGGCCTCCACCTGCTCGTCCGAGAACATCAGGCCTTCCGGGTGACCCGTGGCAGGAGCAGCCCCATCACCGCGCCCACCAGGGCGCCGCCCACGGCCGCGGAGATGTTCGCCTCCTCGGTGGTGAGCGACAGGAGCACCAGCACGGTGGCGATCACGTACACGCCCAGGAGGTCGTTCTCGCGGTCATCGCCGCGACGGGCCGCGAGCCTGTCGTCCACGAGCCAGGCCACGAGCAAGCCGAGCGCCGCGCCGTTGGCGCCCACCACCGCCCACACGGGAGCGTCGGAGAGCAGCGGCGGCGTCTCGAGCATTACGGCCAGCCCCGCGCCGGCGGCGCCGGCCAGGATGAAGGTGGCCACCACCGCCACGGCGCCGAAGCGCCGCTCGAGCAGCGTCCCGAAGATGCCGACGGCCACCAGCGCGACGAAGGCATATCCAAGCTGGTCCCCGTGCAGGAACGGCGCGAGGAACCAGCGCCAGATCTCGTTGTGGGTGGAGCCCGGGACGATCAGCTCGCCGATGTCCCTGAGCGGAGCAGCTGCGTCGACCAGCATGCCGGCCACGCACGCCACGATGAGGCCGAACGTCGCGTACGGCCTGGTTTCCGGCGCGATGCCGGCGATCTCCTCGGCGCGCAGGCGCGGGAGCTTCCGCTGGCGCTTGCGGCGCTTCTGCTCCGGCTCGCCGCTCGAGCGGTCGAGCTTCGGCGCACGCTTCCGGACCCGCTGCCCGCAGTACGGGCACTCGGTCACGTACGGGCTCACCTCGGAGCCGCAGTTCTTGCAGACGACGAACAGGTCCGGCTGCGACACGGTGCCTCTCAGAGTACCCGGCGCCGCACGCACACTCGGCCGTTACTCGTCCCTGACGTCCGCGGCCTCCGGCACCGTCGCGTCGAGGATCTCCCGCACGACCTCGCGCAGGTCGTGGTTGGCCTCGTAGACCACCTCCTGACGCGACGCCCCGTTGCCGTTGTCGAGGATGTCCTCGACGCAGTCGAAGTCCTCGCCGGAGCCGAGCTGCTCGGCGTGGGGGCGCAGGCGCTCCATCAGGCGTCTCGTGAGCTCCGGCACCGGCACGCGCTCCCTCTCCGGCAGGTCCACCAGCTGCGCGCCGAGCCCATGGCGGGCCGCCATCCACTTGTTCTCGTCGAGCATCTCGTACGGGTAGCGCGAGAGCTTCTTGCCCTCGTCGAAGTGCTCGGCAAGCTCCTTCACCATCGCCTGGACCAGCGCAGCGAGCGCGAGCGTGTGCTCCACGCGCGTCTGGGAGTCCATCACGCGCACCTCGACGGTGCCGAAGTTGGGGTGCGGGCGCACGTCGTACCAGAGGTACGTGTAGTCACCGATCACCTTCGACCCCATCATGAACTCGATCCGGCGCGCCCAGTCCTCGAAGTCGTCGTAGCGCGGCGGGATCCCCACCCGCGGAAAGGCACGGAAGATCGGCGTGCGGGTGGAGTCGAGCCCGGTGCTGTCGCCGCGCCAGAACGGCGAGTTGCCCGACAGCGCCAGCAGCAGCGGCAGGTGCACGCGCATCCCGTTGGTCACGTGGATCGCCTTGTCCGGATGGTCCACGCCCACGTGTATGTGGATGCCGAAGATGATCTCCTGGCGTGCCACGAACTGGAGCCCGGAGATCAGGTCGCGGTAGCGCGGCCGCGCGACGATCCGCTGGTCCTCCCAGAGCGCGAACGGGTGCGTCCCCGCGGAACCGATCCTGAGGCCGTGCTGCTGCGCCACCTGGTTCACGGTCCGGCGCATCGCGCGCAGCTGGGCACCCGCCTCGACCGTGTTCTTCACCGGGGTCGTGGCGATCTCGCAGACCGACTCCATCAGTTCCGGCTTGACCTCGCCGTCGGTGGGTACATCACTCAAATCGGAGAGGAGCCGTTCGATGGAATTGACGAGGTCGAGCGTCTGCTCGTCCACGATCATGAGCTCCTCCTCGATCCCGAGGGTGTAGGAGGGGCCCGAGAAGCGGTGCTCCATCGCGCGCAGGGTATAACCCACGGGACACGACAAGGAGAAGTACCCACATGGCACTCGGCTACGACGGCAAGCTCTACATCCTCGCGTTCGACCACCGCGGTTCCTTCCAGAAGAAGATGTTCGGCATCGAGGGCGACCCCACGCCCGAGCAGGCGGACACCATCGCGGACGCGAAGCACCTCATCTTCGAGGGCCTGCTGAAGGCGACCGAGGAGGGCGTGGACCCGCACGCCACCGGTTGTCTCGTGGACGAGCAGTTCGGCGCTCCCAAGGGCGTTCCCCAGCAGGCCAAGGAGCGCAGCCTGCTGCTGGCGATGCCGGTGGAGAAGTCCGGGCAGAACGAATTCGACTTCGAGTACGGCGACGACTTCGGCGCCCACATCGAGCAGTTCGACCCCGACTTCTCGAAGGTGCTCGTGCGCTACAACCCCGAGGGCGACGAGGAGATGAACCGGACGCAGGCCGACAAGCTGAAGCGGCTCGCAGACTGGCTCCACGAGCACGATCGCAAGTTCCTCTTCGAGCTGCTCGTGCCCGCCGAGGACCATCAGCTCGAGAAGGTGGACGGGGACGAGGAGCGCTATGACGGCGAGCTGCGCCCCGAGCTGATGCGCCAGGCGATCATCGAGCTCCAGGACCACGGCATCGAGGCGGACATCTGGAAGATCGAGGGGATCGACTCGCAGGAGGACTGCGAGCGCATCTCAGAGACCGCCCGGCGCGACGGCCGCGACGGGGTCATCTGCGTGGTGCTGGGCCGCGGCGCCAACGACGACAAGGTCGACCACTGGCTGCGCACCGGAGCCCCCGTGGAGGGCTACGCCGGCTTCGCGATCGGCCGCACGATCTGGTGGGACTCCCTCAAGGGCTTCCTCGAGGGAGACCTCGAGCGGGGCGACGCGGTGGACCAGATCGCCGAGAAATACCTGCGTTTCGTGCAGGTGTACCGCGAGGCTGCGCGGGAGCACGCGAACGCATGAGCGCGTTGTTACGTATACGCGAGCGCCGGGCGCTCGCCGATAAGCCCGCTGGTAGCCTTCCGCCGAGCATGCGCATGAGGCAGTCACTGGCGCAGTTCGAGGAGGCCTTCCGCGAGGAAGCGGCCGAGTCGATCGTGCGCAGGGAGCGGCTCCGCAAGGAGTCCGCCCAGCGTTCCCGGGTCCGCCGGGTGGAGCGCACGCGCAAGCAGGGATCCTTCCGCTTCGCCTTCCTCGCCCTCAGCATCGTCGTGACGGCCGTGATCGTCACGATCGTGATGTTCGAGACGCTGGCGATGCTCGCCGGCGGCTAGGCCGCCGCCCGGCGCCGCGTTAGCCGGTGTCGGACTTGAGCCCTTCGAGGGCTCTATCGACGTCCGTGCTCTCCTCGTCGGTCTCCTGATCCTCCTGGATCTCGACGTAGACCTCACGCCGGAAGACCGGCACGGAGCGCGGCGCCTCGATTCCGATCCGGACCTTCTCGCCCATGATCGCGAGCACCGAAATCTCGATGTCGTCGCCGATCATGATGCTCTGGTTGGACTTGCGCGTGAGAACGAGCACGCCGGACATCTCCCCTGCCGAAGGAATTCCCTCACCCAATAAAGCAGGGTGGGCCATCGTGCGCAATGGGCAACCGTTCGGGGTAAGGATGCATGTCGATTTCAGGTCTCAGGTTGGTAGTGTCCGCCGCCGTTTGGCACGTAGATCGCTGAAGCCGCAGCTCAACCAGATCCGCACATGGGTGCGCCAGGGCCGCACCGACGCCTGGATCGCCCATCAGCTCGACGTTTCCGTAGGCGACATTCGCGCCTTCAAGCGCGAGCATGAGCTGGCTCCGGCCGAGGCGGGTGAGGGCGAGACCTTCGTCCCCGGCACCGAGGCCGAGGAGCCGGACCTGCGCGCCGAGGACGACGCTCTCGTGGCAGAGGCGCTCGAGGCCGAGCGCCAGGCGGAGGAGGAGGCGGACACAGACGAGGACGCCGCCGACGCCGGCCCCGAGGAGGGAGACGCCGAGGACGGCGATGGCGCTGGCAAGCCTCCGGCACGCAGGCGCCGTGGGCGTCGCGGCGGCCGCGGGCGCAGCCGCACTCGCAAGCCGAAGGCCCTCGAGGGGACCTTCGACCACGGCGAGGAGGGCTACGGGCTCTGGCTCGACCCTGCGGTGCAGGACGACCCCACCTACGCAGAGCACTGGGCGGGCCACCGCCCCGTGACGGTGACGATCGAGACCGATCGCATCGTGATCAGCCGCGCCGGCGAGGACGCCGGCGACGCCGAGGACGACGACTAGTCGCTGACGCGCTAGCCTCGGCCGCCATGGCCTACGCGGTCGAAAATGCGCTCTATCAGTGGCGCGAGGGCGAGCGCCGGATCTCCGGCACGCCCGAGCCGGCGCAGGCCGACCTCGACCGCGCGGCCGACGCGGTGGTCGAGGAGCTCCGCCGCCGCCTCGGGTCGAGCTTCGTGGTCGATGAGCTGGCCGACCTGTACGGCAAGGACACCGACTGGGCGCTCGAGCTGGCCCGCCGCAACGCGGCCGGCACGGACGCCGCGAGCGTCGTGGACGCCGCGTTCGCCCGCTACCTGCGCGAAGCGAAGGACTTCGCCGGCGGCCGCCCGCGCGAGAAGCACCAGAAGCCCGAGTAGGACTCTGCCGCCAGGCGGCGAAGGCGGTCCGGATGGCAGTCCGCCGCCGCACCGGAATTCGCTGGGATCGCCTTGGCCGCGTGGCCCTGCTCGGCACGCTCCTGATGATCCTGTTCGCCTATGCCTCGCCGGCTCGGCAGTGGATCAAGCAATCCGGAACCGCTGGGCACCAGAAGCAGGAGCTGAGCGATCTGACGAAGGACAACCGGGAGCTGAAGCATCGGCTCCGCGCCCTTCGCGATCCGGGCGCGCTCGAGCGCGAGGCGCGCCGCCTCGGCATGGTCCGGCAGGGCGAGCGCTCCTACGTGATCGAGAACGTGCCGTAGGTCGCGTCGGCGCCGAGCGCCTCCTCGATCCGCAGCAGCTGGTTGTACTTCGCCACGCGGTCCGAGCGCGAGGGTGCGCCGGTCTTGATCTGGCCACAGCCGGTGGCCACCGCAAGGTCGGCGATCGTGGTGTCCTCGGTCTCGCCGGAGCGGTGTGACATCACCGCCGTGTAGCCGGCCTCGTCGGCCATCCGCATCGCTGCGAGCGTCTCCGTGAGCGTGCCGATCTGGTTCACCTTGATCAGGATCGAGTTGGCCACACCGAGGTCGATGCCGCGCTTCAGGCGCTCCGTGTTCGTCACGAACAGGTCATCGCCCACGAGCTGGACCTGATCGCCGATCCCCTCGGTGAGCCGCTTCCAGCCGTCCCAGTCCTCCTCGTCCATCCCGTCCTCGATCGACACGATCGGGTAGCGGGACGCCATGTCGGCCCAGTAGTCCGCCATCTCCTCGGAGGAGAGCGTGCGGCCCTCGTGCTCGAGCGCGTAGGACCCGTCCGCGAAGATCTCGCTCGTGGCCGGGTCGAGCGCGATGGCCACGTCGTCGCCCGGGCGGTGGCCCGCCGCCTCGATGCCCGCGATCAGCATCTCTAGCGCCGCCTCGTTCGAGTCGAGGTCCGGCGCGAAGCCGCCCTCGTCTCCCACCGCCGTGGAGAGCCCGCGGTCGTGGAGCGTGCGCTTGAGCGCGTGGAAGACCTCCACGCCGATGCGGAGTCCCTCCGAGAAGCTCGGCGCCCCCACGGGCATGATCATGAACTCCTGGAAGTCGACCTTGTTGTCGGCGTGCGCACCGCCGTTCAGCACGTTCATCATCGGCACCGGCAGCACGTGTGCCGCCTCGCCGCCAAGGTATTTCCAGAGCGGCGAGCCGGCCTCCGCCGCGGCCGCCTTGGCCGCGGCGAGCGACACGCCCAAGATCGCGTTGGCGCCGAGGCGGGCCTTGTTGGGCGTGCCGTCCAGCTCGATCATGGTGCGGTCGAGCTCGGCCTGGTCGGCGGGGTCGAGGCCGGTGACCGCGTCGGCGAGCTCCCCGTTTACGTGGCCCACCGCGGTCGAGACGCCCTTGCCGGCCCAGGCATCGCCGCCATCGCGCAGCTCCATTGCCTCGAACTCCCCGGTGGAGGCGCCAGAAGGCACGGCTGCGCGCCCTGCCGCTCCCGACTTGAGGAGCACGTCCACCTCGACGGTCGGGTTACCGCGAGAGTCGAGGATCTGGCGGGCGTGGACCTTCTCGATGCTGCTCACTCTGCCTCCACCTCTCGTCTGTAGTCGTCGGCCGCCCTGCGTAGCGCGAGTTCGGGATCCTCGCCCGCGGCCACGAGGTCCTGCACGGCTGCCAGGAGGCGGTCGTCCGGGCGGGACTCGTATCCGGCGTCGGCCGCGCGCTTGAGGATCTTCTTGGCGTAGAGCGTGGACGGGAGAGTCTCGGGGATCTCGCCGAAGATCTCGCCCCCGCGCTCGTCGTCGCGCTTGATCTGGTTCCAATTGCGGACCACGTCGCCGGCCGTTTCCGCAGCCCGATCGCCGAACACGTGCGGATGGCGGCGGATCAGCTTCTGGCGACAGTGCTCGGCCACCTCGGCCAGGCCGCCCTGCCCGCGCTCCTCCATGAGGAGCGAGAGGAAGTAGACCTGGAAGAGCACGTCGCCGAGCTCGTCCAGCAGCTTGGCGTCGTCGCCCGAGTGGGCGGCGTCCGCCAGCTCATAGGCCTCCTCGACCGTGTGCGGCACGATCGAGCGCTCGTCCTGCTCGCGGTCCCAGGGGCACTCGCGGCGAAGCCTGCGTGTGATCTCGTCCAGCCGCTCGAGCGCGGCCGACAGGTCCGTCACTAGGGCTGCTGCGGGGTCTCCGGCGGCGTGGGCGTCGGCGCGGGCTGGGCCGGCTGCTGCGGCTGCCCGCCCGGGTTGCCGCCGGAGGCGGGGCCGGTGTCGGTCTCGTCCTTCGGAGCGTTCTTGCACTCAGCCACGCGGTAGTCGTCAGCGCAGTCGGTCTGGTCCTTGTAGTCCTCGCGGAAGGACTTGATGAACTCGTCGAGCGCCTTCTGCTGGCGCTGTGAGCGCAGCAGGTTCTTGATCGTCTCCTTGGACTGCTCAAGCGTCTGCTGCGAGGCCGGCGTGACCTTCACCACCTTGAAGACGTACCAGCCGAACTGCGTCTTGACCGCTCCCTCGAGCGAGCCCTTCTTCGCATCGAAGATCGCCTCGTCGAACGCCTTCTCCTGCTGGCCCTGGGTGACCGCGGGAAGCAGGCCGCCCTGCGACTTCGAGGCCTCGTCGATCGAGTACTGCTTCACGACCTTCTTCCACGGCTGGCCGGACTTGAGCGCCTGCTTCGCCTGGTTCGCCTTGGCCTCGGTCTTCGTGAGGACGACGCGAAGGTCGCGGCGCTCCGGCTGCGCGAAGCGCTTCTTGTTCTTCTCGTAGTAGGCCTCGAGGTCGGCGTCCGAGACCTTCTTGGCGTCCTCGGTGACCTTCTGCGTGAGCTTCTGCTGAAGCTGGTCGAGCTTGACGCGGAAGAGGATGTCGTCCTCGGTCATACCCGAGCTGGCGAGGAACGCCTTGTACTGCTTGTCGTTCGGGAAGGCCTGCTTCTTCTGGTCCTCGAACGACTTCTTGATCTGCGCGTCCGTGACCTTGATGTCCTGGTCGGCGGCCTCCTGCTGGACCCACTCGGCCTGAATCAGGAACTGCATGACTTCCTTCTTGAGCGCGTCGTACTCGCTCTTGCACTGCTTCTTCAGAGCGTCGTCCGACGGCTTCTTCTGACCCTTCGGCACCGGCGTCTTCGACTTGGCCGCGACGCACTTCTCGTAGTCAGGGGGATCCGGGACGGCCGCCGCGCCACCCTGCGCGTTGCCCTTGGCGGCGGTGGCGAGCCACTTGTCGAACTCGTCCTGAGTGATGGTGGCGTCGCCGACCTTGGCGACAGCGCCGGACGGCACGTCGTTGCCGCCGCAGCCGGCAAAGGCGGCGGCGCCGAGTGCTGCGGCGGAGAGGGCGAGAATTGACTTTTTGAAAGCGTGGGTCATCGCGAACGGCGGCGAAGGGTAGCGAAAGACATTTCAGTCGCCCGGAGGTTCGGTGGCGACCTCGAGAATCGCCTCCGCAGCGGTCACGACGGCCTTGAAGCGCTCCGAGGGCTCGTCCGGCAACCGCACGCGCACCGTCTCGCGTCCCGACTCGTAGAGCGCCTCGGGCACGCGCTCGCGAAGCGCCTTGGCCCCGCGGGAGTCCAGCTCGATCGGCGTGACCGACAGCCGTCCGCCCGCGAAGTCGACCGAGCGGGCGCCCGCGCGGCCCAGCTTGATGCGCGCGTCCTGGAGGCGGATCAGGTTCTCGAGCGGCTCCGGGATCGGCCCGAAGCGGTCGGCCAGCTCCTCGCGCAGCATGATCAGCTGCGCCACCTCCCGGGCGCCGGCCACGCGCCGGTGTATCTCGATCTTGGCCGCCTCGTACGGCACGTAGTCGCCCGGCACGTATGCATCCACCGGCAGGTCCATGCGCACCGGCTCGGCGGTCTCCTCGGCGGCGTCCCCGGCGAGCAGGCGCACCGCCTCGTCGATCATCCCGACGTACAGCTCGAAGCCGACGGCCGCGACGTGGCCGGACTGCTCGTCACCGAGAAGGTTGCCCGCGCCGCGGATCTCAAGATCGCGCATGGCGATCTTGAAGCCGGACCCGAGCTCCGTGTAGTCGGAAAGCGTGGCCAGGCGCTGGCCCGCCTCCTCCGACAGCGCCGCAGCCGAGGGGTAGAGCAGGTACGCGTAAGCCCGCTCGCGAGAGCGTCCGACGCGCCCGCGGATCTGGTAGAGCTGCGCCAGGCCGAGCTCGTCGGCGCGCTCCACGATCAGCGTGTTGGCGCTCGGGATGTCGAGCCCGGACTCCACGATTGTGGTGCACACGAGCACGTCGGCGTCGCCGCGCAGGAAGCTCAGCATCACCTTCTCGAGCTGGCCCTCGGCCATCTGCCCGTGAGCCACGAGCACGCGGGCGTCCGGCACGAGCGCCCGCACGCGCTCGGCGGTCTCGTCGATCGTCTCCACGCGGTTGTGCAGGAAGAACGCCTGGCCGCCGCGGGCCAGCTCGCGCTTGATCGCCTTCTCAACGAGGTCGTCGTCGTAATCGCCGACGTAGGTCTTCACCGGCCGGCGCCCCTCGGGCGGCGTCTCGATCACCGAGATGTCGCGCAGGCCGGCGAGCGACATCTGGAGCGTGCGCGGGATCGGCGTGGCGGACAGCGAGAGCACGTCGACCCTCAGCCGCAGCTGGCGCATGAGCTCCTTCTGCTTCACGCCGAAGCGCTGCTCCTCGTCGACGATCAGCAGGCCGAGCTCCTTCGGCCGAACGTCGCGCGACAGCATGCGGTGCGTGCCGATCAGGATGTCCACGCGGCCCTCCTGGAAGCCCTTCAGGGACTCGCGCACGACCTTTGGCGAGCGGAAGCGGGAGACCATCTCGATCGTGAACGGGTAGTCGCGCAGGCGCTCCACGAACGTGCCGTAGTGCTGCTGCGCGAGGACCGTGGTGGGCACCAGGAACATCACCTGCTTGCCGTCCTCGGCAGCCTTGAAGGCCGCTCGCAGGGCCACCTCGGTCTTGCCGTAGCCCACGTCGCCGCAGATCAGGCGGTCCATCGGGCGCGCCTCCTCCATGTCCGCGCGCACCGCCTCGATCGCCTCGAGCTGGTCGGGGGTCTCGCGGTAGGGGAAGCGGCCCTCGAACTCGAGCTGCCACTCGCTGTCGGTGGGAAACGCGTGGCCGGCGCGCCGCTTGCGCTCGGCGTAGAGGTTGATCAGCTCGCCGGCCAGCGCCTGGGCGGCCCGGCGGGCCCTCAGCTTCATCTGCTCCCACTGCTTGCCGCCGAGCTTCGAGAGCGGCGGATCGCCGGCGTCGGCCCCCACGTAGCGGCTGATCTTGTGGAGCTGGTCGCTCGGCACGAAGACGCGGTCGCCCTCGCGGTACTCGAGCTCGAGGTAGTCGCGCGTCACGCCGCCCACAGTCTTGGTCTCGAAGCCGGTGAACAGCGCTATGCCGTGGTCCTCGTGGACCACCGGCGAGCCGGCGCGGAGGTCCGTGAACGAGGCGATCGGCCCGGGCCCGCTGGGGCGCTCGACCCGGCGGCGGCGAAGCAGACGGTGCTCGGGCAGCACCGCGAGCTTGAGCTGGGGTGCGATGAAGCCGTCGCGCAGGCTGGCGTGCGCGAACGTGAGCGAGGCGTCCTCGGGAGCGGGCCTGCCGTCCAGGAACGCAGGCTGCATGCGAGCCATGTTCAGCTGGGCACGCTCGGCCTCGCCGCGGCGCGCCCAGGCAACGAAGGTGCGATAGCCGCCGCGCACCAGCTTCTCGAGCTCCGGCTCGGCGTCCTTCAGCGAGCGTGCCGCCGTGTCCGCCGCCTGCGCCCGAAACTCGTGGGGCTGGTCCTGCGAGATGCTCGACAGGCGGAGCTGGGCGCGCTTCTCGAGGGCGCCGTCGAGCGCCTCCGGGTTCACGTAGAGATGGTGCGCGTCCTCGTCGTGGAAGCTCGTCGTCACGTCCTCCCAGTAGTCGCGCAGCGCCGGCGCCAGCTCCTCCTCGGCGGCGATCGCCACGAGGGCGTCGTCCGGTACGAGGTCGAGCAGCTCGCAGAAGCGGTCCACGGGCAGGACGTCGGCCACATCGGGGCGGTCGTCCTCGTCGCTAGCGGCCGCGATCTCGGCCAGCTCCCGGTGCTCGGGCGCCAGCTCGGCGGCGGGCGCGATCTCCACCCGCTCGGCCTCCTCCAGCGAGCGCTGCGTGAAGGTGGAGAACCAGGTGAGCCGCTCCACCTCGACGTCGAACAGCTCGCAGCGCACCGCGCGCTCCTCGGTGGCGGGATACACGTCGAGGATGTCGCCGCGGATCGCGAACTGGCCGCGGTCCTCCACCTGCTCAACCCGCTCGTAGCCGCACGCCACGAGCTGGTCCGCGGTCTCGTCCAGGTCCACGAGGCCGCCCTTCTCGATCTCGAAGCCGCGTGGCCGCAGCGCCGGGTCCGGCACCTTCTCCGCCAAGGCGACCGCGGAGGTCACGAGCACGGCCGGCTGCTCGCCCAGCAGGGCGTCGAGCGCCGCTATCCGAAGCCCGACGAGGTGCGGCGGCGGTGCGAGATGCGACTCGTAGCGCATGCCCCGCGCCGGGTAGAAGCGCACGGGCCGCGGCGCGAGGAACTGCTTGAGATCCGCGGCGAGGTCACGCGCGGCGCGGTCGTCTCCCGCCACGATCAGCGCGGGGCGCTCGGGCTCCGCGTCGATCAACGAGGCGAGCAGGTACGGGCGCAGGCTGGAGGAGACGAAAGCGCGCTGAGGCTCCTCACGCGCGTCGGCGGCGAGTTTCGCGACGGAATCGTCGTGCTGGGCGTAGGTGAGAAGGCTTCTGAGCATGCGCTTTGGGCAAGCACCAGGCGCTGCCCGGTGCCGCAGCCACGCGTAACGGCCGCGCGGAGGCCCGCGCGGCTCTATTCCAAGCTTACGCAGCGATCCAGCGCATCGGCGGCCGCTTCGACCAGCGCGCGGACGTCCTTCTCGTCTTCAGAGAAGCGGCCGAGCACATGCCTCGACACGATCTCGGGGTCGCTGCTGTCCGGTCGTCCGACTCCAACGCGGATCCTGGTGAAATCGCCGCTACCCAGACCCTGCTTCAACGACTTGAGCCCGTTGTGACCGGCGAGGCCGCCACCGGTGCGTGCCTCGACCCGTCCGAAGGGAAGGTCGATCTCGTCGTGCACGACCACGACATGGTCGAGGTCAACTCCCAGCGCGCCGCGGGCAGGGCCGACAGAGCTCCCGGACTCGTTCATGTAGGTCTGCGGCAGCAGTACCGCCACCCGGTCGCCCTGGCTGTAGAGCCCCCCGTACTTGTTCTTGAACTTCGGCAGCCCGAGGCGCTCGGCGAGCAGCTTCGCCACCTCGAAGCCGACGTTGTGTCGGGTGCGGGCGTAGCGGTCGCCCGGATTTCCGAGCCCCACCACCAGCCAGTCAGCCTTCCCGCCACCGCGGCGGAAGAGGCTCACTCGGAGTCCTCGGCCCCCTCGGCGGCCTCGGCAACCCGCTGCTCGGCCTCCTCGCGGGTCTCGCCCTCCACAGGCTCGGCGCCCTCTTCGGGCTCGATCGGCTCGCCGTCCTCGCCGATCAGCTCGGTCTCTTCCTCGATCTCCGGCTCCTCGACCTCGGTCGGGACGACGACCGTGGCGATGATCGTCTCCTCGGGGTCGTCGAGGAACTCGACGCCCTCCGGCGCCGTGAGCTCGGAGAGGTGCATCGTGGCGGCGATTGCCATACCGGACACGTCCACGGAGATGAAGTCCGGGATCGCGGTCGGCAGCGCCTCGATGTTCAACTGGTGGGTCACGTGCTCGAGCACGCCGCCCTCCTTCACGCCGGGCGCTTCCTCGCCACCCTCGACGTGCACCGCAACGGTCGTCTGGATTTTCTCGTCCAGGCGGACCTCGAGCAGGTCGATGTGCATGACCTCTTCGCGGACCGGATGCAGCTGCTGGTCCTTCACGATCACGGGACGGGTCTTATTCCCGACCTTCAGGTCGATCAGCGCCTGGCCCTGCACGAGCACCTGGCGCAGCGCCCGGGTCTCCACCTTGAAGGAGGTGCAGTCGCCGTCCGTGCCGCCGTAGACCACCCCGGGCACGAAGCCCTCACGGCGCAGGCGCTTCATCGTGCGCGTACCGCGCTCGGAGCGCTCCTGGACGTCGAGAGTGGGTCGTTTTGGATCTGCCATGACGGCTGGCCAGTGTAGCGGCCTACCCTGTAGCCCGGTGGCGCGGGGCGACGACACGGACATTCCCAAGGGACGCATCCGGCGCACCGCGCAGGTGGGCTCGGTGGTCGGCTCCCAGGGCGCCCGCTACGCCGGCACGCGCGCCCGCAATCTGGCGCGCGACCCCGACGAGGCCGCGCAGGCGCTCGAGCAGCGGCACCTCGCGGCCGCCGAGCAGATGGTCGAGACGCTCGGGCGGATGAAGGGGGCCGCGATGAAGGTCGGTCAGCTCGCGTCGTTCATCGACACCGAGTTCCTGCCTCCCGAATACCGCGAGCTCTACCAGGACAAGCTCGCCACGCTGCGCTCCACGGCGCCACCGATGCCGTGGGAGAAGGTCCGCCGGGTGCTCGACGAGGAGTGGGAGGAGCCCGTGGAGGAGCTGTTCGAGGACTTCGACCACGACGCCGCGGCGGCAGCGTCGATCGGCCAGGTGCACCGGGCGGTGCTGCCGGACGGGCGGCGGGTGGCCGTGAAGGTGCAGTACCCCGGCGTGGCCTCGGCCATTGCCGCCGACATGCAGAACGCCGGGCTCATCCTGCGGCTCGCAAAGGCGTTCGCGCCCGGGCTCGACGCGAAGGCCGCCGCCGCGGAGCTGAAGGAGCGCGTGATGGAGGAGCTCGACTACGAGCTCGAGGCGCAGTCCCAGCGCGCCTTCGCCCGCGGTTACCGGCGCCATCCGTTCATCCACGTGCCGGACGTGGTCACGCGCCTCTCCACCGAGCGAGTGCTGGTGAGCGAGTGGGTGGACGGCGCCGGGTTCGACGAGGTCCGCGAGCTGCCCCAGCCCGAGCGCGACCGCTTCGGCGAGATCGTGTTCCGCTTCTGCTTCGGCTCGATCTACCACCTCCAGCACTTCAACGCAGACGCGCATCCCGGGAACTACCTCCTGCTCGATGACGGGCGCGTGGGGTTCCTCGACTTCGGGATGACTAAGCACCTCGACGAGGACCAGATCCAGCTCGAGATCGCTGCGCTCGAGGCGATCTTCGACGACGACCCCGAGCGCCTGCGGGTCGCGCTCCACGACCTCGGCTTCCTGAAGGACCCGCGCAAGGTCGACGCCGAGCTCCTGATGGACCACGTGCGGGCCGTGGGCGGCTGGTACATGGAGGACCGCGAGGTCACGATCGACTCCACGCGCGTAATGGAGGCGATCGCGGCGGTGTCGGATCCGCGCTCGGACTTCTACCGCGTCATGCGGCGCGAGAACCTGCCCGCGAACGAGCTGATGGGACGGCGCATGGAGTCAGGCGTGCTGGCCGTGCTGGGTCAGCTGAACGCCACCCGCAACTGGTATCGGATCGGGCGGGAGTGGTGGTTCGGCGAGGCGCCGGCCACGGAGCTCGGCGAGCAGGAGCGCGCCTGGGCTCAGAACAGCTGATTCTCGCCGGCGAAGATCTCGGAGACCGAGTCGTCGGTGAAGATGCGCCGGATCGAGTCCTCGAGGATGTCGGCGCAGGTGAGCTGGGTGATCAGGTCGGCGGGAGCGCCCTCGCGCAAGGGCACGGTGTCCGTGACCACGATCCCGTCGAGTGGCCCCTCCCGGAGGTTCTTGAAGGCGTCGCCCGAGAAGAGCCCATGGGTGGCGACCGCGAAAACGCGCTCGGCGCCCTCGTCGAGCACCGTCTGCGCGGCTGCACTGAGGGTGCTGCCGGTGCCGATGATGTCGTCCACGATCACCGCGGTCTTGCCCTTCACGTCACCGATCACGTAGCCGATCTCGGCCACCTGCTGGGCGGGGCGCTCCTTCTCCATCAGCGCGTAGGGCGCTCCCACCTTCTGGGCGAACTTGCGCACCAGCTTCACGCGGCCGGCGTCGGGGGCGATGATCACGAGGTTCTCGCTGCCGAGCCGGTCGATCACGAACTGGGTGAGGATCGGCATGGCGGTCATGTGGTCCACCGGCTTCGAGAAGAAGCCCTGGAGCTGGCCCGCGTGGAGGTCCATCGTCACGAGCCTGTCGATGCCGGCCACCTCGAGCGTGTCCGCCACGAGGCGCGCCGAGATCGGTTCGCGCGGCGCGGACTTCTTGTCCTGTCGCGAGTACCCGTACCAAGGGCTCACGGCGATGATGCGGTGGGCCGAGGCGTGCTTGGCCGCGTGGACCATCAGGAGCAGCTCCCAGAGCGAGTCGTTCGGCGTCATGCCCTCGCGCTCGGAGCCGCACATCGACTGGACGATGAACAGGTCCGCGCCGCGGATCGACTCGGCGTAGCGGCAGTACACCTCCCCGTCCGCGAAGGTCTTGAGGCCGGCGTCGGTGAGCTCGACCTCGAGCTTCTCGGCGATCTTCCCGCCCAGCTCGCGGCTCGCGCGCCCGGCGGTGACCATCAGACGCTTCTCGTAGCTGGCCTTGATGTCTCGCACCGGCGACGGTGCCTCAGCCGTCTCGAGGGGCTTGCTCATTTTTGCGAGTCCTCCTCCACGCGATCCGCGTAACCCTCGACGTTCTTCTGCTTTCCACGCTCGATTCCCAGGGCGCCATCCGGGATGTCCTCGTTGATCGTCGAGCCAGCGCCAGTGTACGCCCGGTCGCCGACGGCGAGAGGCGCGACAAGCGACGTATGTATCCCGGTCTTCACGCTCTTTCCGAGCTTCGTGCGGTGCTTCTTGCGACCGTCGTAGTTCGCGGTGATGGTGCTGGCGCCGAGGTTGCTGTCCTCGCCGACGTCCGTGTCACCGATGTACGAGAGGTGCGGCACCTTCGCGCCGGCGCCGACGTGCGAGTTCTTGACCTCCACGAACGTGCCCACCTTCGCGCGCTCGCCGATGACCGTGCCGGGGCGCAGATAGGCGAACGGGCCGACCTTCGCGTCGGCGCCCACCTCAGCCTCGAGGATGAAGGAATGGATCACGGTGGCGCCGTCGCGGATCGTCGCGCCGCGTGCGGTGGTGTGCGGCCCGATCTCGCAGCGCTCGCCGATGGCCGTGCTGCCCTCCAGGACCGTGCCCGAAGCGATGGTGGTGTCGTGACCGATCGTCACCCCTGCCTCCACCCTCGTGGTGCCCGGGTGCAGGAAGGTGACACCCCTCTTCGCGTGGCCTTCGATGATCCGGCGCTGCGCGGCCTCCTCGGCCACCATCAGGCCGGCGCGGTCGTTCACGCCGAGGGCGGCGTCGGCGTCGTCGGTCATGTGCGCGGCGATCGTGTCGCCCTGCTCGCGGAGGATCGGGAACACGCCCGTGAGGTAGCGCTCCCCCTTCACGATCTCGACCTTGTCGAGGGCGTCGAAGAGCGTCTCCGCATCGAAGACGTACGCGCCCAGGTTGACCTCGTCCACGGCCAGCTCGTCCGGTGAGAGGCCGTCCGTGTACTTGGTCTCCACGATGCGGTCCACCTGGTCGGATCCGTCGCGCATGATCCGGCCGTAGCCCGCGGGGTCGAGCTGGTCCGTGGTGAGCAGGGTCGCGCGGGCGCCCTGCTCCTCGTGCTCGGCGAGCAGCCCCTCGAGCTGCTCGGGCGTGATGAGCGGGTGATCGCCGGAGAGCACCACGACCGGGCCCGACTGGACCGCGTCGCGGGCCGCCAGAACGGCGGCCCCTGTGCCCTCGCCCTCACGCTGCTCGGCCACCTCGATGCCGTCAGGGAGGCCCTCCGCCACGCCATCACCAGGCCGCACCACGGCAACCACACGCTCGGCACCAGCCGCCCGCGCGGCGTCGGCAACCCACTCCACGAGCGGCTTACCGGCAACGCAATGAAGAACCTTCGGAGTATCCGAAAGCATGCGAGTGCCCTGGCCGGCGGCCATGATGAGGACCGTGAAAGGCGCGGCCATGGGGTGATGAGGGTACCGGGCGCCGCGTACGACGACCTATGCTGAGCACGCACCGCCCATGGGGGGTCGTCCAATCGGCAGGACTCCGGGTTTTGGTCCCGGCAATGGGGGTTCGAGACCCTCCCCCCCAGCTAGCTCAACACATTGGGCAACCAGGACGCGACCAATGTGTTGAGCCTCCTCTAGCGGTGCTTGTGCTGGTTCGGCACGCGGCCTGCTTCGCTGCCCTTTTCGTGGGCTGGGCCTCCTGGGGGGACTATGCCGAGTACTCGCATTGCCTTCAGTCCCAGTGAGAGGCGTTCGCGGCCGTCGGTGGAGGAGACGTCCAGTGACGTGAGCTCCTTTACTCGCTCGAGGCGGTAGCGGATCGTGTGGCGGTGCGTGAAGAGCTTCTCTGAGGTTCGGGCTACGTTGCCGTCGGCGTCGAGGAAGGTCTCGAGCGTGCGGACCAGCTCGGTCTCGTACTGCTCGTCGTAGGTCACGAGCGGTGCGACGGTCTCGTCGAAGAAGCCCTGTAGCTCCCGGGGATCCTCGGCCATCGCCGGCAGCAGCAGTCGGTAGGCGCCCGTCTCCTCGAAGGACAGCTCGGTCAGCCCGCGCGCCTCCGCCACGTTGGCCGCGAGCAGCGCCTCGGCACCCGCTCGGTGCATGTCCGCCGGCTCCGCCGTGTGGCGGCTGCGCGCCACCGTGAGCACGAAGCCAGGCAGGCTCGCCTCGAGCTCGTGAAGGACGGCGGTGGCCGCTCGCAGGCCGATGGCCGGGTCGGCGCCCGGCACCAGGATCACAAGCTCGCGCTGGGCCAGGAGACCGGCGTCCTCGTTCGGGCCGCTGGCGCCGTGGCGCGACCATCCCGCCTCGGCCAGCGCGGCCAGCGAGTCGCGCTCGATCGCCCGCGCGCCTCGCTCGGCGAGCGTGAGGACGCGTGCGCGCCAGTCGCCCTCCTCAGGGCCCTGCGGGCGCGCGCGCACCACGACCGCCGTGGCTCCCCCCGCGATGTCGCAACCCAGCTCAGCCGCGCGCGCCAGGATGTTCTCGCGGTCGGTCACGCGGCGGGCGAGCAGGTCCTGGAGGAAGTCGCCGACCGCCGCCTCGCTGGCTCGTTCGGGTGCGCGCGAGCGCTCGAGCTCCAAACCGATCAGGTTCGCCACCAGTCGCAGGAGCGCGCCCGGCGGCTGCTCGCCGCGCGGCCGGTAGCGCAGGCGCCCGACCTCCGACTCCGCCACCCGCAGCGCGACCGTCTCGGTCCCGGCCTCCCCGGCCATCACCGCGCGCTCGTCCTCGGGCGACGCGCACGCCACGGCCAGCACGCTGCTGCTCGAGTCGAGCACGATCACGCTCGCCTCGAGGGCGCGGCCCGCCGCGCGCGCCACGGCCGGCAGCCCGGCGCCGGATTCGACCGCATCGGAGACCTCGTCGAGGGCCTCCAGGAAGGAACGCGTCTGCTCGGGCATCAGCCTGCGTAGGTGTCGTAGGTCCAGACGATCGCGAAGCCGATCGCCGCACCGATGCCCAGCAGCGTTGCGAGCACGTAGAGCGAGAGCACGGCCGCGGCCAGCTTCTCCCACACGCGGCCGTAGCAGCGCGCGGCCGGGAGGACTATGAGCACGACGAAACAGACGAGCACCAACGCGCTCGCCAGGGCGATGACGATCTCTGTGCTGGAGAGGTCCAGGTTGCTCATCGCGTCCCGTGCGCGGCCGCGGATTCGGGTGAGTCGGCCGCCTGCTCGCCCCCATTGTGGCGGATGTACTCGACGACGACCGTGATTGCGGCAAGGGTCGCGAATATCCCGACCCCAAGGCCCCAGCCCCCGCTCACGTCGGAGGCCCAGTGGGCGCGCAGGTATACGCGCGAGGCCCCGACCGCGGCGGCGATCGCCAGCGCGATGAACACCAGCACCCCGCTCGTCACCCATCGCAGGCGGCGGGTGAGCGCCACGGCCACGGCAATCCACGCGGTCGAGTACGCCGCGTGTCCGCTCGGATACGCATGACCAGACGTGCCGACGAACGCTCCGCCGGGCCGTTCCCGCCCGAGCGCTTCCTTTGTGATGGTCACCGCCACGTAAATGAGGGCGAGCCCGGCCACCAGGACGAGCGCCTCCGCGTAACGCTTGCGCACCACGAGGAACACCGCGGTGGCCAGCACGAGGGCCGCGACCGTCGGGAACGCGCCCAGAGAGGTCACGATCTTCGCCACGTCCACGAGCATGTCGTTGCGGATGCGGTCGCTCAGATCGAGCAGTTCCGTGTCGAGTGGCGTGGGCCCAGGGTTGCGGTGGATCTCCGTCAGGTAGGCCACGAAGGTGAAGATCCCGACGCCCGCGATCGCCATCAGCGTGGTGAGCTCGAGTCCGAGCGTGCCGGGTGAGACCCGGTCGAACATGAAGCGCAGGTACGGCATGGCAACGTGGGTGACGGGTCGCACGACGTGGCGGTGGAGCGGCCTGCTGACCGCCAGCAGCGGCCGCACGAGCGGGTGGCGCTCGTGCGCGACGAACCAGTCGCTGATCTCGCGACGGCGCCTGTACGCCATCACCACGCCGACGATCACCGCCACCGTCAACCCGAACCCAAAGATCGCCTGTCCCACGAGGTGCGCGACCCTGTCGAACGAGCGCCAGAACAGGTAGCCGATCGTGCAGAAGAGCGTGGCCCAGAGGCCGGTGCCGACGATGCTGTAAGGGATGAAGCGCCGGTACGGGAGGCCCGACGAGCCGGCGATGAACGGCGCCAGCGCCCTGACCAGGCCGATGAAGCGCCCGATCAGGATCGTCTTGCCCCCGTGGCGGTCGAAGTACGACTCCACCTGCTTGAGGCGCGCCTCTGTGATCTTGAAGCGGGGACCATGTTGCTCGAGGAAGCGGCGGCCGAGCCGCCGGCCGATGTAGAAGCTGGTGGTGTCGCCGAGTACGGCACACGCCCAGACCACGCCGATCAGGGGCAGCAGCTGGATCGTGCCCTGTCCCGCAACCACTCCGCCCGCCATGACGATCGTCTCGCCGGGAGCGACAAGGCCGACGAACGCGCCGGTCTCCAGGAAGGCCGCGAGTCCGACGACCGCGTACGTCCACGCCCCGAGCGCCTCGGCGATGTCCTCGATCACAGCCTTCGGGTCGGGCAGGGTCGAGAGCACGCCGCTCGCGTAGACGCCGAGCGCGAGCACCAGGACCACCCCCAGCGCGCGGCGCTCGAGACTCAGCTTGCGCCAGCGCCAGACGACGTACGCCGCCACGAGCACGGCGGCCGCCGCAGCGATGATCTCCCGGGCCGACATGAGCCGGGAGGGTACGTCAGCGAAGCCGGCTCACGAGCGCGCCCTGGATCGACCCGGCCGCCGACTCGGCGGCGGACGCGTCGTCGAACAGGCCGAAGCAGGTGGGGCCCGAGCCGCTCACCGCGGCACCGAGCGCGCCCTCGGAGCGGAGGCGCTCGAGCGCCTTCAGCCAGGCCGGGGCGCAGGGAGAGCGCCGCTGGCTGGAGGTCGTTCGAGAGCCCGGCGGCCAGCTCGGCCGGATCCGCTGCGGCGAGGCTGCGCAGCGGCTCGGGATCGAGCTGCTCGCGGGCCCCGCCGATCCGGTCGAGCTCCGCGTAGACGTCCGCCGTCGATAGTCCCTCGGGGTCCGGCACGAGCACCGCGGTCAATGCGGGCAGCTCGACCGGCTCCAGCTGCTCGCCGACCCCCTGCACGAGCGCGTGGCGCGGGTCGAGCTGGCTCGGCACGTCGGAGCCGAGGTCGGCGGCGAGCCTCAGCAACTCCTGGTTGGTCAGCGGGCCGCCCGCCAGGTCATTGGCCATGCGAAGCACCGCCGCGGCGTCGGCGCTCCCCCCGCCGAGACCTGCCGCGACGGGGATGCTCTTCTCGATCCGAACCTCGAGCGGCGAAAGCTCGCCACCGGCGCGCGAGCGAAAGTCCGCCAGCGCCCGCGCCGCGAGGTTGTCGCCGGGCACGCCGGGGCAAATCACGCTGTCGGAGCCTGAGTCGCGCTCCGTGGCGGTGAGCTCGTCGGCGAGGTCGATCGACGCCATCAGCGAGCAGATCGGATGCATGCCGTCCTCGCGCGGGCGACCCACGTGCAGGACCAGGTTGAGCTTGGCGTAGGCGAGCTCGCGGGGCACGGTCGTGAGGCTACGCGCGAGGTCGCAGCGCCGCGAGCCGGCCGCGGCCGATCGCATCGGCCAGCCGCGGCCAATCCTCCGGTGGCAGCCGCTCGGCGCGCGCGTCCGCCGGGTGGCCGACCTGCGTGAGGGCGGCGCGGGTGGCGTCGCGGATGTCGTCCGGCGCGCCGGGTGTGAGCGCGAGCGAGCCGGCGAGCGCCTTGCGGCGGTGGGCGAAGCCCGCGTGAACCAGCGCCACGAGCTCGTCCGGAGGCGCCGGCCCGCGGCGGCGCAGCAGCACCAACGCTGAGTCCACGTTCGGCTCGGGATGGAACACGGTACGCGACACCCTGCGGAGCAGGCGCACGTCGCAGGCCAGCTGGGCAAGCACCGACGTGGCGCCGTAGCTCTTCCCCCCGGGTGCCGCGGCGAGCCGCTCCGCCACCTCGCGCTGCACCATCGCCACCCAGAGCCGCGCGCCCGGCAGCTCGGCGATCGACTTCAGCAGAACGGTTGCCGCCACGCCGTAGGGAAGGTTCGCCACCACCTTGTCGGGGAGCGGGTCGAGCGCAGCCGAAATCGAGCTTCACCGCGTCCGCCAGGTGGAGCGTCACGTTCTCGAAGGGGTCGAGCGCGTCGCGCAACGGCGGCTCGAGCGACCGGTCCACCTCAACCACGTGCAGGTGGAACACCTGCGACGCGAGGAACTCCGACAGCACGCCGAGTCCGCCACCCACCTCGAGCACAACGTCCTTCGAGTCCAGTTCCGCGGCCGACCCGATCACGCGCAGGATGTTGTCGTCGATCAGGAAGTTCTGGCCGAGCTCGCGGTTCGGGTGGATGCCGAACGCTCGCAGCCGCCGCAGGCTGGCCTGGCTCACGGCCCGAGCACGCGCGCGGCGTTCGCGTCCACGGTCCGCTCGAGCTCCTCGTAGTCGATCCCGCGCAGCTCCGCCACGAAGCGAGCGGTGTGGGTCACGTTCGCCGGCTCGTTCGGCTTGCCGCGCACGGGCTGCGGCGACAGGTACGGCGAGTCGGTCTCCACCAGCAGGAGCTCGGCAGGCACCTCGCGTGCCGCCTCCTGGAGGTCGGTTGCCTTGGGATAGGTCACGTTGCCGGCGAACGAGCAGAGGAAGCCCTGCTCGACGCACTCGGCGAGCCTGTCGGGTGCCGAGAAGCAGTGGAGGATCACGGCCGACAGCGAGCCGGCGTGCTCGCGCAGCAGCGCGAAGGTGTCGTCCTCCGCAGCCCGCGTGTGGATCACCACCGGGAGCTGCGTCCGCGCGGCCAGCTCGAGCTGCGCCTCGAAGGCGCGGCGCTGATCGACGCGGGGAGCGTGATCGCGGTAGTAGTCGAGCCCCGTCTCCCCGATCGCGCGGGCGCGCGGGTGCGTCGAGGCGCGCTCGATCTCTTCGAGGCCGAGCTCGTCGAAGCCGGCCGTCTCGTGCGGGTGGCGTCCCACGATCGCGATCACCTCGTCGTGATCCTCGGCCGCGGCGAGGGCGTGCTTCATCGAAGCGCCGTTCATCCCCACCGTGGCCAGGCGGGTCACGCCCGCCGCCCGTGCTCGGCCGACGAGCTCGGCCACGGGCGGCTCGCACGAGTCGAGGTGGCAGTGGGTGTCGATCACCGCTGGCGCCTCAGGCGACCGGCGTCTCGGCCTCGACCCTCGGGAAGAGCTGCCCGAGGTCGCCGACCTTGGCTCCGCCCTCCACCGCGCCGAACTGCGCCTCGTCGAGCGAGAGACCGGGGCGGCCGAGGGCGGCGAGCAGGCGCTCGGCGGAGGCTGGCATGAACGCGTGCAGCAAAACCGAGACCACCCGCAGGCCCTCCGCGAGCGAGTACAGAACCTGGTCGAGGTGCTCGGCCTCGGCGTCGTCCTTCGACAGCTTCCACGGCTCCTCGTCCTGCACGTAGCGGTTGAGTCGCTTGATGCGGCGCCAGACCTCGTCGAGGGCCGCCGTGAGCTCCACCTCGTCGACCCGCGTGCGCACGGCGTCCAACAGCCCCTCGAACTCCGATGCCAGTTCGGCCGGTGCCTCGGCGATGGGCACGACGCCGTCGCGGTAGCGCTCGATCATCGCGAGCGTGCGGCTCGCGAGATTGCCGTACTCGTTGGCGAGCTCGGTGTTGTACCTCGTCTCGAATCCCTCGGTCGACACCTCGCCGTCGGAGCCGAAGCTCACCTCGCGGAGCACGTAGAACCGCAGCGCGTCCGGCCCGTAGACGTCGCTCACGTGAAAGGGCTCGATCACGTTGCCGAGCGACTTCGACATCTTGTGCTCGCCGAGCAGCAGGTAGCCATGGATGGTCACCTTCTGCGGCACCTCGATGTCGGCAGCCATCAGCAGCGCGGGCCATATGACCGCGTGGAACTTGAGGATGTCCTTGCCGATCAGGTGCACCGTCGCCGGCCAGAACTTCTCGGTGAGGTCCTCGCCCTCGCGGGCGTAGGAGAGGGCGGTGTAGTAGTTGAGGAGCGCGTCGATCCAGACGTACACCACCTGCGACTCGTCCCACGGCACCGGCACCCCCCACTTCAGGCGGGCTCGGGAAAGCGAGACGTCGCGCAGGCCACCCTTGATGAAGGAGAGCGCCTCGTTGTAGCGGTTCTGCGGGGTGACGAACCCGGGGCGCTCGGCGTAGAGCTTCTCGAGCGGCTCCTGGAAGGCGGACATGCGAAAGAACCAGTTGTCCTCCTTCTCCCTCTCGAGCACGATCTTGTGGATCGGGCAGCGATTGCCGTCCTCGAGCTCGGCGTCCGTCTTGAAGTCCGCGCAGCGGGGGCAGTACCAGCCCTCGTAGGTCCCGGCATAGACGTGGCCGTTGTCGTAGATCCGCTGCACCACCTCGGCCACCTTGGTCATGTGCTCGGGATCCGTCGTGCGGATGAAGAAGTCGTTGGTGACGCTGAGCCGCGCCGCGAGCTCCTTGAAGCGGACGGCGTTCCGGTCGCCGAGCTCGCGCGGCGTGATCCCGAGCCGCTCGGCCTCCTGGGCGACGGGCTCGCCATGCTCGTCGGTCCCCGTGAGGAAGAAGACGTCCTCGCCTCGCTGCCGCATGTGCCGCGCGAGCACGTCGGCGGCGATGGTCGTGTAGGCATGCCCAAGATGGGGCTCGCCGTTCACGTAGTAGATCGGCGTGGTCACGTAATACGGCATCCCCATCGATGCTACCCGCCCGGCCTCCGTCACTTTGCCGCGTATATCGCGGAGAAGTGACGGCGGTCCCGGCTCAGCGCCGGGGTCCCGGCTCAGCGCCGGCCGAGCAGAGGCCGCAGCGCGACTACCAGGCGGGCACGCGTTGCTCTCAGCCGCGAGCGGCCGCTGGCGGTTCCGCCGCGACCGTCGCCGGTCAGGCCGAGGATGCCTGCGGCGAGCAGGAGGCCCATGCACGCGATTGCCCAGCCGATGTCCGGGCCGGGTGGGAGGGGAGCGGAACGCGCCCGAGTCCCGCTCGGTGCACCCGGCTGCGAACGAGGTCGGTCCGGAGCCGACGCTTGGCGCGGAACGTCGAGCAGTGAGGGCGCCGGATCGCCAAGAGGGGGCGCCGGAGCACCAAGGGGGGTCGCTTGTGGGCCGCCCAGGGGAGCGGGTGCCCGCGCTGGCCCTGTCCTCGGTGCTAGTTGGGGTGCGGGCCCGGATCGAGGGGCGGGCGCCAACCGCGGCGCGGTCGCCGGGCGTGGCGCCCCGGCGGGCTTCGGCAGGGGCGCGGTGCGGGGGGCGGGCCCTGGGCGCGGGGCCGGCGCCGGCCGTGGGCCGCGGCGTGGAGCCGGCGCTGGCCTCGGGGCACCGCGTGGGGCGGGCGCAGGCGCCGGGCTCGGCGCCGGCGCCAGCGGCGCCGGTGCCGGTGCCGGCCGTGGCGCCTCGCTCGGTGGGGGTGTCGCTGCGGGCGGCAGCATCGACAGCGGGTCGACGTACGCGTGCCGCGTGCCCACTTCGCGTACGCCGAAGTGCAGATGCGGTTGGGCGGCCGACCGTGTGCCCGTCGTCCCGACTGCACCCAGGCGCGCGCCCGCCGAGACCCGCGCGCCGGCCCGGACCGCAAGCGACGAGAGGTGCAGGTACGAGCTGTCGAAGCCGTCGGCGGTTCGCACGCTCACGGTGAGACCAGACGACCCGGCCGTGCCCGCGAAGCGCACCTCACCAGCGGCCGCCGCCACGACCGGCGCGCCCACCGCCGCCGCAATGTCTATCCCGCGGTGTTGTCCAGCGGCATACGGGTCGTCGCCATTTCGGTACGGCGTGATGACCTCCCCGTGGACCGGCCAGCTCCACGAAGCGTGTGCGGGCGCGGCGAGGAGCAAGAAGGGAGTAAGCGTGAGCAGGAGTCGGCGCATCGCGCGAGTGTGCGGGCAAAGGCTCGTGGTGGGGACGGCGCGGTTGCAGGTTGTGGCGGTTCGTTACTCGGAAATCAGGGCCCGGTACAGCGCGTTAGCGCTGCCGCCCGTCAGACCGGCCACCACTCCGGCGGCCTTGCGCGGGTGCGCCCCCGCTTCCACGAGCTGGCGCAGCGCATCGACCGCTGCGGGATCGACCGCGTCCGAGGCGGCTCGGCCGAGCGGCGCCAGCACGAGAACGATCTCCCCCTTCGGCGGCGTCGCCGCGTAGCGGGCCGCCAACTCGGCCGCGGTGCCGCGCACCACCTCCTCGTGCGTCTTCGTCAGCTCGCGGCAGACCGCGACCTCGCGCTCCCCGTCGAGCTCGGCCAGAAGCTCGAGCGTCGCAGGCAGCCGCCGTGGGGACTCGAACGCCACCAAAGTTCCCTCGCCATGGGAGAGGACCTCGCGCAGCTCCCCCTTCTTGCGCGGGAGGAAGCCGTGGAAGTGCCACTCGTCGGCGGGCATGCCGGATGCCACCAGAGCGGTGATCGCAGCCGACGGCCCCGGCAGCACCTCAACGGGCAGCCCGGCGGCCACGCAGGCCCGGACGAGCACGTAGCCCGGGTCGGAGACCAGAGGCATCCCGGCATCCGACACCAGCGCAACCACGGTGCCCTCGCGCATCTGTCCCACGAGCGCCGACGCCCGAGCCGCCTCGTTGTGCTCGTGGTAGGAGACGAGCTTCGCCTTGACCCCGTAGCGGTCCAGGAGCATCCCCGTCCGGCGCGTGTCCTCGCAGGCCACCACGTCCGCCTCCCGCAGGGCGGACAGCACGCGCAGGGTGATGTCCTCGAAGTTCCCGATCGGCGTCGGGCAGACCACGAGCCGACCCGCGCTCAAGAGGCCCCGTCCAGATGGTCGAACGCGAGCAGGGCTGCGCCCATCATCCCGGCCTCATCCCCGTAGTGCGCGGGCACGATGCGCACGACGTCGCGCGCGGGCTCGAGCGCCCGCTCGGCCACCACCGCCCGCGCCGGGTCGAGCAGCATGTCGCCGCCCCGCACGGCGCCGCCGCCGATCACGATCACTTCGGGGTTGAACGTGTTCACGAGCCCGACCAGCCCGTGGCCGAGCCTGCCCCCGATCTCCTCCAGCACCGCGCGCGCGAGCGGATCGCCGTCGTGCGCGAGCTCGGTGACCACGCCGCCGCTGATCTCCTGATCCGATGCAAGCCTCCGGCCGAGCTGTGAGTCCGGCTGCTCCTCGGCCACGCGCATCCCCTCGTGCCCGATGGCGTTGCCAGACACCAGCGCCTCGAAGCAGCCCTGACCCGGGCAGCCGCCGGGACAGTCCGGTCCATGCAGCTGGAGCACCACATGGCCGAGCTCGGCGCCGACCCCCGTCGCCCCGCGGTACACCTCGCCGTTCACGAGCAGCCCGCCGGCGATCCCCGTTCCGAGCGACACCATCACCGCATGGCGGGCGCCCGCGGCCGCGCCGCTGCGGGCTTCAGCGAGCATCGACGCGTTTCCGTCGTTGTCCACCACCACCGGCAGCCCGAGCCGCTCGCTCATCAGATCGCGAAACTTCACGCCGTCCAGGGTCGGCAGGTGGTTCGACCAGCGCGTTACGCCCGTCTCCGACTCCACCAGTGCGGGCACGCCGAAGCCGATCGCCTCGACGTCGGATGCGGCCGCCCGCACCTCCTCGACGGCGTCCGTGAAGATGTCGAGCGTCTCCTGGCTGGCTGCGCCCCGCCAGGTTCTGTGAACCCGGTGATGGACCACCATTTGCTCGTCGACTACCCCGCCGAGAAGCTTGGTGCCCCCCGCGTCGATCCCGATCACGCGCCTTGGCGGCATGGGCAGTAGATATACAGAGGGGAGTGAATGACCCGACCCCCGGCCCTCCGGAGTACAAGGTCTACCGCTCGCGCCGCAAGCCGATGGCGCGCGGCGGCGACCTCGATGCGCTCCGCCGCAGGCTCTCTCGCAACCGCGACGGCGACGAGCCGCGTGCCCCGCGCGACCGCCCGCCGATCACCCCTGGGCGGGTGCTCAAGTGGGTGGCGCTCGCGATCGCCGGCTGGCTGCTGCTCTCGCTCGTCCTCTTCCTGATCAGCGCCCAGACCCAAAAAGGCGTCTCCCCCGCAACCGAGCGCGCGCTGTCCGGGAAGGGCAGCCTGTTCACCGGCAGCAACATCCTCGTGCTGGGCTCCGACGTGCGCACCGGCGAATCGATCGACGAGTCCCAATCCGGCCCCGGCCGGTCCGACACGATCATGCTCGTGCACTCCGCCTTCGGAAGCGTCCGCAAGCTGTCGATCCCGCGCGATGTCGAGGTCGACGTGCCCGGCCACGGGATCAACAAGATCAACGCCGCCTACGCGTTCGGCGGGCCCGCGCTCACGATCGAGACCGTGGAGTCGTTTCTCGGGAACGGCCTCGAGGTGAACCACGTCGTCGAGGTGGACTTCAAGAACTTCCCGGACTTCATCGACTCGCTCGGAGGAGTGACCGTGAACAACAAGACGCGCATCTGCTCGCCCCCGTTCGACAACTTCTGGAAGGGCCTCCACTTCAAGAAGGGCGAGATCGATCTCAACGGAACGCGCGCACTTGGCTACGCACGAGTGCGAAAGAACAGCTGCAACCCAGCCGAGGACGACCGCGACCGCGCGGCGCGCCAGCAGCAGGTGCTGAGCGCGATCGGGTCGCAGGTGAAGTCGCCGAGCACGTTCGCCCGGCTCCCGTGGGTGAGCTGGCACGCGCCGCGCACGCTGCGCACCGACATGAACGGCTTCCAGCTGATGGGCCTCTTCGCCGACATGGCCACGGGCTCGTCGGACAAGACCGAGGTGCTGGAGGCCACCTGCTGCCGCGGCAGCAACCTGTTCGTCTCGGACGGCGCGAAGGCGGACGCGGTCCGGAAGCTCGAGGAGGGCGACTAGTCGGAGCCGGACGAGCTTTTCGAGGAGCTCGAGTCCTTCTTCTTCGAGTCCGACGACCCTGAGGAGGAGTCCGAGTCGGACTTCGATGACGAGCTGTCAGACGACGAGCTGTCAGACGACGAGCCGTCAGACGAGGAGCCCTCCGACGAGGCGCCGGCCGCTCCCGACTTCCGCTTGCCGTAGTCGGTGTTGTAGAAGCCGGAGCCCTTGAAGTGCACGGCCACCGGGTGGAAGACGCGCTGAACCGGGGTGCCGTGCTCGTCGCAGACCGTGAGCGCGTCATCGGTCATGCGCTGCATCACCTCGAACGTGTGACCTCGCTCGCAGCGATACTCGTAGATAGGCATGGCACTCTCAGTATAGGAGTGCCAGAAGGGGAGCCCTCAGGCTGAGCGTGGCGGCTTTGGGCGCTCGAGGTCGTCCAGCAGAGACACGCGCATCGCATGCCACACGAACCAGGCCGTCAGGTGCGAGATGGGGCGAAGGGCCGTTCCGACCATCCCCGCGACCGTACCCCAAGACTGAACAAATGGTCACATTGTGTTCCCATGAAGTCGCGGAAAGTCCGGCCTGATCGCGGGGCGAGGCGGGCCGGTAGGTAGCCTGCTCGGCCGATGGCCGACCCGGTGACCATGGACAAGATCGTCGCGCTCTGCAAGCGGCGTGGGCTGATCTTCCCCGCCTCCGAGATCTACGGCGGGATCGCCAACACCTACGACTACGGCCACTACGGCGTCCTCCTGAAGAACAACGTGATCGGCGCCTGGTGGAAGGCGATGATCCAGGAGCGCGACGACATCGTGGCGCTCGACTCGGCGATCATCCAGCACCCGCGCGCCTGGGAGGCCTCGGGTCACCTGGCCGGCTTCACCGACCCGCTTGTGGACTGCCGCGCCTGCAAGAAGCGCTTCCGCGCGGACCACCTCCAGGAGCTGCGGGACGGCGTGGCCGAGCATCCCGACATCCGCTGCGGGCATGCCCCCTCGAAGCTGCCGGGCGACCATCCGGACTGCGATCTAACCGACGCGCGCGAGTTCAACCTGATGTTCGAGACCTCGATCGGCCCGGTGAAGGACGCCGGCTCGACCGTGTTCCTCCGGCCCGAGACCGCGCAGGGCATCTTCCTCGACTTCAAGACGACTCTCCAGTACGCGCGCAAGAAGCCGCCGTTCGGGATCGCGCAGGTGGGCAAGTCGTTCCGCAACGAGATCACCCCGGGCAACTTCATCTTTCGCACGCTCGAGTTCGAGCAGATGGAGATGGAGTTCTTCGTGCCGCCGGCCGAGGCCGAGAGCTGGTACGAGCACTGGATGGAGCAGCGCATGGAGTGGTACGTGGCGCTCGGCATCGAGCGCGAAAGGCTGCGCCTGCGCCCGCACGACGCGGACGAGCTCTCGCACTACTCGAGCGCGACGAGCGACATCGAGTACCTCTACCCGATCGGCTGGTCCGAGCTCGAGGGCATCGCGAACCGGGGCGACTTCGACCTCACCCAGCACGCCGAGTTCTCTGGAACGAAGCTCGAGTATGTGGACACCGCGAGCGGCGACCGCTACGTGCCGCACGTGATCGAGCCGGCCGCCGGCGTGGGCCGGACCGTGCTGGCCCTCCTCTGCGACGCCTACGACGAGGACGACATCGGCGGCGAGCAGCGCACCGTCCTGCGCCTGGCTCCCCACATCGCACCGATCAAGGTGGCCGTGCTGCCGCTCGTGAACAAGGACGGCCAGCCGGAGAAGGCGCGCGCCATCTACGAGGAGCTGCGCGCGCGCTGGCCCACCGAGTACGACAGCGGCGGCTCGATCGGCAAGCGCTACCGCCGCCAGGACGAGATCGGCACGCCGTTCGGCGTGACCGTCGACCACCAGACGATGGAGGACGACACCGTGACCCTCCGGGACCGCGACACCCTCGAGCAGGAGCGCGTGCCGGTGACCGAGCTAGCGGCCGAGGTCGAGCGCAGGCTCGGCTGAGCGGCTCCCGCTCTCGAAACCGGCGTGCGGCAGCACGCGGTCGAGGCGGGGCGGGAGCCACCAGTTCCAGCGGCCCATGATCTCCATGGTGGCCGGAACGAGGATTAGCCGGACGAGCGTGGCGTCGAGGGCGATCGCCACGGACATCCCCACGCCGATCTCCTTGATCGACGGCGTGCCGGTGCCCGCGAAGACCGCGAACACCGCCACCATGATCAGTGCCGCGCTCGAGATCGTCCCGGCGCTCGCCCTCAGGCCCTGCGCAACCGAGGCCTTCGTGTCCCCCGTCGCGTCATAGCGCTCGCGGATGCGCGAGAGCAGGAAGACCTCGTAGTCCATCGACAGCCCGAACACGATCGCCAGCAGGAACGGCGGCGTCATCGCGTTGACGTAGCCGAGCGAGTCGAAGCCGAGCACGCCGTCGAACCAGCCGTACTGGAACACCATCACGAGCACCCCGTACGCGGCGGCCACCGACAGCAGGGTCATCACCACCGCCTTCAGCGGCAGCAGCACGGAGCGCAGCAGCAGGAACAGCACCAGGTAGCTGAACACGAGGACGAACAGCAGGATCTTCCACATCGAGCCTGAGACCAGCTCGATGAAGTCCGTGTTGAACGCTGTCGCGCCGCCCACGTGCACCTCCGCCACGCCGGCGAGGGCGCCCGAATCTGCGCGCAGCCGCTGCACGAGCGCGTCCGCGCTTGGGCTCTCGGGATCGTGGCGCGGCGCGACGGTGATCAGCGCCGCAGGCCCGTCACGCGAGGGCTGGGGCCGCGAGGCCTGGGCCACATCGGGGTCGCGCCGCAGCTCGCTCACGTAGGAGCTGAGCGCCTCGCGGTTGGCCGAGTCGGTCGCGCGCCCGTCGCGGAACTCGGCCATCACCTGGGTCGGCCCCGTGGCGCCCGGTCCGGCCTTCTGCGCGGCCAGCTCTGCCCCCACGCGGGTCTCGTGATCCGGCGGGAACTGCCGCAGCGCGCCGTTGCCGAAGGCGAGCGACAGCGCCGGGATGGCGAGCGCGAGCAACACGGCGGAGGCAGCGAGCGCCGCCACCCACGGGCGGCGCGTGACGGCGTTCGTCCAGCGCTCCCAGAACCCGGCCCTGCGGTTCGCCTCCGCGGTCGAGCCCGGGCGGCGTCGGCGCGTGCGAGCCATCCGCACCAGCAGCGTCGCGATCATCGCAAGCCGCCCGCGCGCATAGGCGCGACGGCCGAGCACGCTCATCAGCACGGGCAGGAGCGTGACGGCCGCGAGGATCGAAACCGCCACGACGATGATCGCGCCCATCGCCATCGAGCGGATCGTCGTGGAGTCGACCAGATACAGGCCGGCCAGGGAGAGCATCACGGTGATGCCGGAGAAGGTCACGGCCAGGCCGGAGGTGCGCAGGGCGACCCTGCGCGCCTCTGTGCGCTCGGCCCCGCCCCGGATCTCCTCCCGGTAGCGGGCGAGCACGAACAGCGAATAGTCCACCGCCACGCCGATCCCGATCATCGAGGCGATGTTCGTCACGAACACCGACATCGGGGTGGCCTGCGAGAGGAAGAAGACGGCCGCCCCGGTGATCGAGACGCTGGCGAAACCGAGCGCGAGCGGCAGGGCCGCTGCCGCCAGGGATCCGAACACCGCGAGCAGGATCAGCAGCACGATCGGAAAGCCGATCTTCTCGGCGCTTTCGAGGTCCTCCTTGGTGAGGTCCTGCATTCCTGCCCAGAGCGCCTGCTGGCCGACGAGGTGAGGCTCGACGCCGCCACGCACCTGGGTACCCAGCTCGTCGCGGAAGTCGACCGCGAGGTCGGCGGTCTGGTCCCTGTCGCCCTCCACTCTGAGTGAGACGACTGTGATCGACGCCGTCGCGGCGTCGCGCTTCGCCCCCGCCGCGGCCCGCGGTGTGACCTCCGCGTGCGGCAGTCGGTCGGCGATCCGCTCGACCCGGTCCACCTCCGCGCGAACGGCCGCGGCGCTCGCTCCCTCTCGCCGCGCGAGCACAACGGCGAGGTTGTCCCGCTGAGCGCCCTCGAAGCGCGTGATGTTCTCGCTCACCACCTGCGACTGCGAGCCGGGCACCTCGAACCCGCCGCTCGTGAGGTGCTCGGTCTGCCGCGCGGCAACGGGCAGAGCGGAGAGCAGAAGAAGAACCCAGGCGACGAGGACGAACCAGCGGCGCCGCTCGAGGAAAGCGGCAAGTCTGTCCATCAGACCCTGCACGCCTCGATGCTTACCCAAGTTCGGCGGGCGCTTATGTGATGGTGATCACGATCGCTGCAGACGCCACGGCTTCGCATACCCCTTCCGCGGGATACGCCCAGGGTGATCCTGGTGAATCACCCTGACGCACTCCTCGACGAACTTCGCGAACGCATCCGTGGCTGCGTAGCGGTGGGCAAGCGCCCAGCCGGCCACGGAGCGGTCATCGAGGGGGTCGAAGTTCGGCGGGAGGTCCAATCGACCTCTCAGCGCCTCGAACCGTCGAATGTCCGCGCCGGTCAGGTCGTACACGTCCGCCCACGGCGTCTCCCCAGCCTGCGCGGCGAGGACCGCCTGGATGGCGAGCCGGGGGCGGGTCCTGCCCTCGAGGAGGCTCAGGGCGCCGTTGAGGCAGTCGATCGACTCGAGGGCGCGCATGTGTGCGGAGTCTGGCGGGCTTGCGGACGCTGGGCCGTAGAGCAGCGAGATACGCGCGCCCAGCTGCTGAGCCTTCTCGGCAGACTGGCGAGCCTGCGCCACGTCTTGAGCGGCTTCCTCCATCAGGTCGCCACCAGCTGTGTGAAGTGGGCGCGTGCCGTCGGCTGCATCCCGGAGCCAGGACGTCTTGAGATCCAGGAACGCCTGAGTGAGTGGCTCCTGGAAGTCATCGGCCGCCTGGATCAGCCGCGTGCGCCATGCCTCCCCCCTCTCGATGCGGCCACGGAGCCACGTCGTGAGGGATCCACCGATGATCGCGCCGATGGCGCTGCTTCCAAGCGCCGCAAGAACGACCTCGGTCCAACCGACCGACGTTTGTGTGGCGGCAGCCACGAGCCTGCCGCAAGGATACGCCCGGGACGGTGCTTATGCCGAGGCGCCGAGCATGCGGCGCGCGGTGGCCACCCCGAGGTCGAACGCCGCCTGCTGGTCCCAGTCCGGGTCGGCCAGCACCTGGATGCCGAAGCCGTCGCCGAGTGAGAACAGGATCGACGCCACGGCCTCCGCGTCCGCCTGGAGCCGGATCACGCCCTCGCGCTCCTTCGTGCGCAGCCAGCCCGCCAGGCGCTCGCGCCATTGCCGGTAGAGCTCCGCGAGCTCGGCGCGGATCTCCTCCGAGTGGCGTGAGGCGCTCAGCATCTCGTAGATGACGGCCTGGCCGCCGTCGTCATCCTCGAGGAACTCCTCGAGCCCGACCACGAGCGCGTCCAGGATCTCGTCGACGCTGTGCGCCTTCTCGAGGCGCTCGTCCATGTTGCGGTTGCGCACCTCGCAGTCGTGGCGCACCACCTCTACGAGCAGCTGCTCCTTCGAGCCGAAGTAGTAGTGCAGCAGCCCGCGCGACACGCCCGCCTCGCGGGCCACGTGGTCGAAGGTGGAGCCCGCTGCGCCGCGCTTGCCGACGCTCGCGCGCATCGCCGCGATTATGCGCTGGGCCTTGTCGCCCTCGAGCCTGCGCGCTGCGTCCGTGCTGGTCGCGGCCTCCATCCCGGCCGGGATCTTAGTTGGCCAGCCAGTCAGGCGACGCCCGCGCTCACCGTGGGCGCCGGCTCATGCGTCTCGTGCAGCTCGTCATAGTCGCTGGGACTCGTCTCGTCCAGCGCGTCCGCGCGGCCACGGCTTCCCAGAAGGATGGTGAGCACCGTCGCGATCACGAGGTTGAGCGCAAGCGCCACGAGACCGGTGTAGACCGTGGCCCCTACGATCGGCGTGTCCCACACGGGCGTGTAGTCCTGCGAGACCGCGATCGAGGTGCCGGCGACCATGCCGGCGAGCCATCCGACAAGCAGCGCCCAGTGGTGGAACCAGCGCGTGTACAGCCCGATCACCACGGCGGGCAGCGTCTGGAGCATCCACACACCCCCAAGGAGCTGAAGGTCGATCGAGAACTTCGTGGGAAGGAAGAGCACAAACGCGAGCGCACCCGCCTTCACCACCAGCGACACGATCTTCGCGACCTGCGACTCCTCACGGTCGGTCGGATTCGGGCGCACGAACTCCGTCCAGATGTTGCGCGTGAACAGGTTGGCCGCGGCAATCGACATCACCGCCGCAGGCACGAGAGCCCCGATCGCGATCGCCGCGGACGCCACGCCGAAGAACCACGACGGGAACATGTCGCGGAAGAGCGCAGGCACGGTCAGGTTCGGCTCGGCCACGTTGATGCCGGCCGCGATCGCCATGTAGCCGAACAGCGCCATCAGGCCGAGCAGGAACGTCCACGTGGGCAGCAGGGACATGTTCCGCCGCACCACGTCCTGGGAGCGCGAGCTCAGCACGGCCGTGATCGCGTGCGGGTAGAGGAAGAGCGCCATCGCCGAGCCGAGCGCCAGCGAGGCGTAGGCCACCTGCGCGTCGGCTCCAGACGGGATCAGCGCGCCGGGGGTGTCGCGCTCCGGCAGCGCATTGGCCGCCGCGCTGAAGATGTCGTCGAACCCGCCGAGCTCGGACGTGATGTAGATGATCGCCACGATCACCGTCAGGTAGATCAGCGAGTCCTTGACGAGCGCGATCATCGCCGGCGCCCGCAGGCCGCTCGTGTACGTGTAGGCGGCGAGGATCACGAACGCCACGATCAGCGGCCACTCGCCGCTGACGCCGAGGCCCTTCAGCACGAACTCGATTCCCACGAGCTGGAGCGCGATGTACGGCATCGTCGCCAGCAGGCCGGTGAACGCGATCGCGGTCGCGAGCGAACGGCTCCCGTAGCGGCCCTTCACATAGTCCGCGCCCGTCACGTAGCGGTGCTTCGACGCCACCGACCACAGCCGCGGCATCACGAGGAAGACGAGCGGGAAGACGATGATCGTGTAGGGCAGCGCGAAGAACCCGCCCGCGCCGACGGCGAACACGAGCGCCGGCACCGCGATGAACGTGTAGGCGGTGAAGAGGTCGCCGCCAAGGAGGAACCAGGTGATGACCGTGCCGAAGCGACGGCCGCCGAGGCCCCACTCGTCCAGCAGGTCGAGGTCGCCGCGCTTCCAGCGCGCGGCGACGAAGCCGAGCACGGTCACGAATGCGAACAGCGCGATGAAGACCGACAGCGCGACCCAATCGGTGTCGAAGCTCTCGATCATGACGTGGGCCTCGTCATGCGGTACACGAAGTAGGTGATGCCCGCCGTCAGCGGCACCCAGGCGAACTGGTACCAGTAGAAGAACGGGAACCCGAAGAGCTCAGGGTCGTCCGTCGCGTACAGCGGGGGATACAGAAGCCCCGCGAGCGGAATCAGCAGCAGCAGATACCAGTAGCGCATCTCTCTCCCTCCCTCGGGAGAAGCGCTACCCGGCCCTTGAAACACCAAACGAAAAGGGCGCCCGCAGGCGCCCTTTTCCAAAGCTCTGGTTGGGACCGCGCTAGGCGGTTCCCACCGGTTCGCTCGTGCTGCTCGGCTCCGGGGTGGTGCTCGCCGTGTACTCGAACTCCTCCTCGGCGCCGAAGAGCGCGTCGAGCACCTTCTTGCGAAGGCCCTCGCTCGCGGCGAGAGCGATGCCCCCGCCGATGATCGCGATCAGAAGGAACCGGCCCTTGCGCTTCTTCTTCTTCTTTCCGTCGCGCAGCGATTCGGCGGCGTCCTTGAGGGACGTCGCAGCCTCGCGCAGGTCGCGCTGAACCTTCTTGTTCTCCGCGACGGCCTTGACCGGGCCCTTGCCGTTCGACATGCGCGAGTAAGCCTTCCGCGCTGATTCGAACGCGTTGCGTAGGTTGTCCCGCAGCTCGTCATCCTCGACGAGCCGCTGAACGTACGTATTCGAGCGGACCGCCTTGCCGGCGGCGTACGCTCCGGCCCCGGCCTTCGCGGCCTTTTTCTTCGCTGCCATTGCTCTCCTCGATCCGCTTGCTGCGGGCACTCTACCCGGTCACGCCACCCGCGAACGCCTTGCACGCTTCTGCAGAGCGATGTCGAGAACCTCGTCCACGTGGTCCACGGGCAGGAAGGTCATCTTGCGGCGGAGCACCTCCGGGATGTCGTCGATGTCCGGCTCGTTGCGGCGGGGGATCACGATGCGCCTGATGCCGGCGCGCTGCGCGGCTAGTGCCTTCTCCTTCAGCCCGCCAATCGGGAGCACCATTCCGGTGAGCGTGATCTCGCCCGTCATCGCCACGTCGGCGCGCACGGGCCGGCCGGTGGCGCACGACGCGATCGCGGTCGCCATGGTCACGCCCGCGCTTGGGCCGTCCTTCGGGATGGCTCCGGCCGGGACGTGCACATGGATGTCGTGCTCTCGGAACCAGTCGTCAGGTGGGTCGCCGTCCAGCGCCCTCACGTAGGAGAGGGCCGCGGCGGCTGATTCCTTCATCACGTCGCCGAGCTGGCCGGTGATCTGGAGCTTGCCCTCGCCGGGGTACGCAATCGCCTCCACGAACAGCACGTCCCCGCCCACCGGCGTCCACGCCAGTCCGGTGGCCACGCCCGGCTCGCTCGTCCGCCGCTTCACCTCCGCCGAGAAGCGCGGCTTGCCGAGCAGGTTGGTCACGATCTCGGGGCGGACGATGCGCTTCGAGCGGCGCGTGCCCTCGGCGTACTCGCGCGCGACCTTGCGACATATCGAGCCGATCTGGCGCTCGAGGTTGCGCACGCCGGCCTCGCGCGTGTAGCCCTCGATGAGCAGGTCGAGCGCCGGCTTTGTGAACTCGATCCTCGAGCGGCCGACGCCGTTCAGGTCCATCTGGCGAGGCACCAGGTAGCGCACGGCAATCTCACGCTTCTCCTCGTGCGTGTATCCGGAGAGCTCGATCACCTCCATGCGGTCGAGCAGCGCCGGCGGGATCGTGTCGACCTGGTTCGCCGTGCAGATGAAGAAGACGTTCGAGAGGTCGAACGGGACGTCGAGGTAGTGGTCGCGGAAGCTCGAGTTCTGCTCGGGGTCGAGCACCTCGAGCATCGCGCTCGCTGGGTCGCCGCGGAAGTCGGTTCCCATCTTGTCGATCTCGTCGATCATCAGGACGGGATTGTTCGAGTCGGCGTCGCGCAGTGCGCGGACGATCGTTCCCGGCATCGCACCGATGTAGGTGCGGCGGTGGCCGCGGATCTCCGACTCGTCGCGCACGCCCCCCACGGACATGCGCTCGAACGCGCGCTCCATGGCGGCCGCGATCGACCGGCCGAGTGACGTCTTGCCCACGCCGGGCGGTCCCACGAACAGGACGATCGAGCTGCGGGCGCTGGGCTTGAGCTTCCGGACCGCGAGGAACTCGAGGATGCGGTCCTTCACACGCTCGATGTCGTAGTGGTCGCGGTCGAGCACCGTGCGCGCGTGCTTGAGGTCGAGGTTGTCCTCGGTGGACTTCGACCACGGAAGCGAGGCGAGCCACTCCAGGTAGGTGCGGATCACGCCGTGCTCGGCGGACTGCGGCGGCAGCCGCTCGAAGCGCCCCAGCTCGCGCTCGGCAACCTTCCAGACGTGCTCTGGGAGGTTGGCCTCCTCCAGCAGCTTTCGGAGCTCCTGCGCCTCCGCCTCCTGCTCGTCAACCTCGCCGAGCTCCTCCTGGATCGCCCTCAGCTGCTGGCGCAGGAAGTACTCGCGCTGGCCGCGGTCCATCTCGGACTGCACCTGCGACTGGATACGGCTGCCGATCTCCACCAGCTCAAGCTCGCGGGCGAGGAGTTCGGAGAGGAGGCGCAGGCGCTTGGTCACGTCGCGCTCCTCGAGCAGTCGCTGCTTGTCCTCGGTCTTGATCCGGAGCGACGCGGCGATCATGTGCGCGAGCTCCGCCGGGTCGTCGATGTTGGCGACGGCCATCTGGAGCTCCTCGGGCAGGTACGGCAGCTCCGCGATGATCCGCGAGAACGTGGTCTGCACGTTCCGTACGAGCGCCTCGAGCTCGGCTGACGGGATCACCTCGTCGGGCGTCTCCTCGATGCGGGCGACCAGGTAGGGCTCGGTGGCCACGAAGTCGCCGAGCTCGACCCGCTGCGCGCACTGCACGAGGATGCGCACCGTGCCGTCGGGCACCTTGAGCATGCGCGCCACCACGCCCACGACTCCCACGCGGTAGAGGTCGTCCGGGCCGGGCTCCTCGTTATCCGCGTCCTTCGACGCGACGATCACCAGCATCCGGTTGCCGCCGAGCACGTCGTCCACGAGCTTGATCGAGCGCTCCTGCCCGACCGCGAGCGGCATCACCGTGTCCGGGAACGCCACGTTGTCACGCAGCGGCAGCACGGGCAGCGCCTCCGGGAGGGTCACCTGCACCTCGACCTCGGTCGGGTCGCCGTTCACGGATGGGATGTGGATCGTCATGGGTCCGAGATCTGCACCCGCCGCACGGACTGGTCGGGGGCGGCGAGCGGGATCTCGACCCTGAGGACGCCGTCCACGTACGAGGCGCTGGCCTGCTCCGCGACCACGTCAGCGCCCAGCTCGACCAGCCGCTTGAACGGCCCGTTCTCGATCTCGATCTGCTGGTAGAGGCGGCCGCCACTCTCGGCCGGGCGACGCTCGCCGGCGATCATCAGCTGCCGGCCGCGGATCTCGAGCGCCACGTCCGCGGGGTCGACCGCGGCGAGGTCGACCTTGACGACCGCACGCGGCGGGTTGTCCGCGTAGTAGACGTCGACCTTCGGGGAGAAGCCGCGCCCGCGCAGTCCGGGCCGGCGCTCGAAGACGTCGCCGAAGAGCTCGTCCATCTCACGGCGCATGCGGTCGAAGTTCGCGAACAGATCTCGCTGAGAGGTCACGGCGTTCGAGGATAGACCGCCGCCCGCGGCCTAGACCTCGTAGACCGAGCCCTCGAGCGCCACCTCGACCGGGCCGCCGAACGTCTCCGCCGCCTGGTCGCGCGCCCAGTGCCAGTCGAGCTCGTCCGAGATGTGCACGAGCAGCACCCGCTTGGCGCCGGCGGCACGGGCGAGCTCCCCAGCCTCTCCGGGCGTGAGGTGCCCCCGCATGCCGGTGCGCTCGGGGCGCGGCAGCGTGGCCTCCACCAGCATGAGGTCGGCGTCGCGCGCGAATTCCTCGAGCGCCTCAGTGGGGCTGGAGTCGGCGCCGTAGAGGATCCGGCCGGAGCCGTTCGTGGAGCTGATGCTCATCGCGAACGTCTCGGTGAAGTGCGGCACCGGCTGGAAGCGGATCCGGATCGGGCCGATCTCGATCTCGCTGGAGGCCTCGTACTCGCGCAGCTCGAACGCCTTCTCGATCAGGTCCTCGTTGCCCCAGGCGCCGACCACCCGGCGGAACAGGTCGCGAGCGCCGGGGGGAACGTGGAGGACGGGGCAGGCGGGGCAGTCCGTGCCGGGCCAGCGGTCCACCGGCACGGGCTGCTGGCGTGGCGCGTATGTGAGCGCGTACGAGTAGGGGACGAGGTCGAGGAAGTGATCGGCGTGCAGGTGCGAGATCACCACGGCGTCCACGTCCACGTAGTCGATCCGCTCGCGCAGCTTCGCGAACACCCCGTTGCCGCAGTCCACCAGGACCACGGTGTCGTCCTCCTCGATCAGGTAGCCGGAACAGGCACCGCCGGCGTCCTGCCAGGACGGCGACTTGCCGAGCACCGTGAGCCGCATGAGCGGACTCTAGGCGTTCGGCTGCGGAAACGCGTAGGCCGCCGTGGTCCGCTCGGTCCGGAAGACGAACGCGAGCTGGCGCTCGGGAGCGAGCCCGCGGTCGGCCGGGCGGAAGGTCGTGCACGGCTTGTCGAGGTTCAGCGCGCAGAGCATGTTCTGGTGGAAGTAGCAGTCTTCGCAGCGGGCGGGCTTCGTCTTCGGCATCTATCCCCACTCAACAACACGAGCGCCGTTCGCGCCATCCTCCGTTTTCCGGACTTTGCAGGGTCGTCTGAGGAAGCCCCGCTAGCTCCGCATTTTTCAGGGGGGCGATTTTCGGGGAAGTAACGTCCGGCCTCGTGGAGCTCGTCACCGGTGGCACCGGATACGTGGGAAATCGCCTTCTCCGCCGCCTCGCGGCGGAGGGCAGGCCCGTGCGCGCGCTGGCCAGGCGACCAGAGCTGCTGCCGGACGTGGAGGCGGTGCGCGGCGACCTGCTCACCGGGGCGGGGCTCGAGGAGGCGCTCGACGGCTGCTCCACCGCCTATTACCTCGTTCACTCGATGGAGCCAGCGGTGAACGGCGACTTCGCGGGGCGCGACCGGCGCATGGCCGAGGCCTTCGGCGAGGCGGCGGCTCGCGCCGGGGTGGAGCGGATCGTCTACCTCGGCGGCATCGTGCCGCCGCACCGGCCCCTGTCCCCCCACCTGGGCTCCCGCCTCGAGGTCGAGGACACCCTGCTCGCCGCCGTGCCCGGCTCGACCGCGCTGCGGGCGTCGATCGTGATCGGCGCCGGGTCCTCGTCGTTCCGGCTGCTCGTCCGGCTCGTGGAGCGACTGCGGGTGCTGCCGATGCCGCGCTGGCGCAAGAACCGCACCGCCCCGATCGACGAGCGCGACGTGATCGAGTTCCTCGCCCGCACCCCGTCCGTGCCGGACGCCGCGGGGCGCTCGCTCGACGTGGCGGGGCCCGACGTGATGACCTACGGCCGGATGATCGAGGGAATTGCCGACGAGATGGGGGTCGGACGCCTGCCGCTGGCGCTCGGCCGCTCGCTCACGCCGCCCGCGAGCGCGGTGGTGGCAGCCGTCACGGGCCTGCCGATCGAGCTGGTGCGGCCGCTGATGGAGAGCCTCGAGACGGACCTGCTGCCGCGCGACCCGGACGAGGCGCCGCGCCTCTACGGGCTGCGCCCGCACCGGTTCGAACGGGCGGTCGAGCACGCGCTCGCCGAGTGGGAGACGCTCGAGCCGCTGGGGGCGCGATGAGGGTGGAGCGCGAGATCCGGATCGACGCGCCGCCGCAGCGCGTGTACGACGTGGTCATGGACCCCGGCCGCCTGAAGGACTGGGTGACGATTCACCACCACCTCGAGGATGCACCCAACGGGTCTCTGAAGAAGGGCTCCAAGCTCACACAGTGTCTGAAGCTCGCAGGACGTAAGTTCAACGTTCACTGGACGGTGGTGGAAAACGATCCCTGCAAGCTCGTCGTGTGGGAGGGAAAGGGCCCGGTGGGCTCGCATGCGCGGGTGTCTTACTCGTTCGGCGACTCGTCAGGCGGCGACTGCACCGACTTCCACTACATGAACGAGTACGACCTTCCCGGCGGCCCGCTGGGGCGGATTGCCGGACGCGGGGTGGCGCGTGTCACTCAAAAGGAACTGGATGACACCTTGCAGAAACTGAAGTCGATTACCGAGTAATTGTTACTCTTACCGGTTAATGGCTGACTTTCTAGATGACAAACGCCGAGAGATCGATGAGCGACTGAAGGAGCTGCGCCCGCTGGTGGAGGAGTACAACCGCCTCCAGAAGGCGTCGGCAGCCCTGGCGGGCGTGGGCAACGGCGGCGGCACACGAGCCGCGCGCGCCACACGGCGCCGCGGACGCGGGCGCCCGCGAGGAAGCGGCACCCGCTCCAAGCAGGCGCTCGAACTGGTGCGCGCCCGCCCCGGCATCAAGATCTCGGAGATGGCGGATGCCATGGGCATCCACGCCAACTACCTATATCGCGTGATGCCGACCCTCGAGGCAGAGGGCAAGGTCGTGAAGCGCGACAAGGGCTGGCACCCGAGCTAGCCGGGCTCCCGGTCGGTAGCCGGGCTCCCCGGTCGGGCCGGTCCCGGCTCGCGCGCTAGACCAGCCCGAGCTCGCGCACGCTGTCGCGCTCGTCGCGCAGCTCGCCGACGGTGGCGTCGATCTTGCCGCGGGCGAACTCGTCCACCTCGAGACCCTCCGCGATCTCGTAGGAGCCGCCGCTCACGCGCAATGGGAAGCTCGAGATGAGCCCCTCGTCCACGTCGTACTCGCCGTTCGAGCGGACCGCCATCGAGCGCAGCCCGTCGGCGCCCTGGACCCAGTCGCGCACGTGGTCGATCGCGGCGCTCGCGGCGCTCGCCGCCGATGACGCGCCGCGCGCGTCGATGATCTCGGCGCCGCGCTTTCCCACCCGCGGGATGTACTCGTTCTCGTACCAGTCCATGTCCACCTGGTCGACGGCGCGCTGGCCCTTCACCTTGGCGTTGAAGAGGTCGGGGAACATCGTGGGTGAGTGGTTGCCCCAGATCGCGAGGTCCTCCACCTCCTCCACCCCCACGCCGAGCTTGTCCGCAAGCTGCGCCACGGCGCGGTTCTCGTCGAGGCGCGTCATCGCCGTGAAGCGCTCGCCCGGGATGTCGGGCGCATTGCTCATGGCGATCAGGGCGTTCGTGTTGGCAGGGTTGCCCACCACGAGGATCTTCACGTCGTCGGCCGCTCCAGCGTTGAGCGCCTCGCCCTGAGGCTTGAAGATCTGGCCGTTGGCCTCGAGCAGGTCGGCGCGCTCCATGCCCTTCGAGCGCGGGCGCGCTCCCACGAGCATCGCAACGTTCACGCCGTCGAAGGCCTTGGTCGCGTCGTCGAAGATCTCCGTCGAGGCGAGCAGCGGGAAGGCGCAGTCCTGGAGCTCCATCGCCGTGCCCTCCGCCGCCTTCACGGCATCCGGGATTTCGAGCAGCCGCAGGTTGATCTTCTCGTCCGGACCGAGCATCTGGCCGCTTGCGATCCGGAACAGCAGTGCGTAGCCGATCTGGCCGGCGGCGCCGGTGACTGTGACGGTGGTTGGCATTACGAATTCATCTCCTCGATAACCGCGTCAGCGAATTCGCTCGTACCCACTGAGCTGGGATCATCACGCGATGGCTTCAGGTCGTAGGTGACCTTGTCGCCCTTGCGGATCACCTCTGCGATGCCCTTCTCCATACGATCGGCCGCCTCGGTCTCGTCGAGGTGCCGGAGCATCAGCACGCCGGAGAGCATCAGCGCTGTCGGGTTCACCTTGTTCTGACCCTTGTACTTGGGCGCTGAGCCGTGCGTGGCCTCGAAGATCGCGCCCTCGGTCCCGATGTTGGCGCCCGGCGCGAGGCCGAGGCCGCCGATCAAGCCGGCGCCCAGGTCGGAGACGATGTCGCCGTAGAGGTTCGGCAGCACGATCACGTCGTACTCCTCGGGCCGCGACACGAGCTGGTTGCAGAGGTTGTCGATGATGCGGTCCTCGAACTCGATGTCGGGATGGCGCTCGGCAACCTGGCGGGCCACCTCCAGGAAGAGGCCGTCGGAGAACTTCATGATGTTGGCCTTGTGGGCGGCCACCACCTTCTTGCGGCCGTTCTCCTCCGCGTACTTGAAGGCCGCCTCGACGATCCGCTCGGACCCGAAGACCGAGATCGGCTTGATCGAGATGCCGGACTCCTCACGCGTGGGAGAGTCCAGCTCGTCGGCCAGGAACGTGCGCAGCTTCTCGACCTCGGGCGAGCCCTTCTCGAACTCGATCCCCGCGTAGAGGTCCTCCGTGTTCTCGCGGACGATCACGATGTCCGTCTCGGGGAAGCGCGTGCGGACGCCGTCGTAGGCCTTGCAGGGCCGGATGCAGGCGTAGAGGTCGAACTCCTTGCGGAGCGCGACGTTGATCGAGCGGTGGCCGGAGCCGACCGGCGTGGTCGTGGGTCCCTTGATGGCGATGCCGCGCTCGCGGATGGAGTCGAGCGTGCGGTCGGGGAGCGGGTTGCCCTCCGACTCGTAGACGTCGACCCCGGCATCCTGGAAGTCCCAGTCGAACTCGACTCCGGTGGCCTCGAGTACTCGTTGTGTGGCCTCGGCGAGCTCGGGCCCGGTGCCGTCGCCCGGGATGAAGGTGACTCTGTGAGTGGTCATAGCGGGGCGGATTACTAGCAGCCGCGGTCAGGGTGCTGCCGCAACGAAGTCCCGCCGGCGGACGAGGAGCAGGGCGAGCACGGCTCCTACGAAGGCCAGGACGGCGGCCACGACCAGGATCTCGTTGAAGCCATCGATGAAGGCCTTCCGGGCCGCCGTCTCCACGAGGTCACGCGCCTGTGGCGGGACCGCCCGCGCGGCGGCCGAGGCTCCGCCAGAGGAAACCGCCTCGGCGATGTGGTCGGACGCTCCGCGCGGGAGCCGCGTACCCGCCAGGGCGGTGTCGAGCTTGTCGCTCACCTTGGACTGGAGGAGCGCGCCCAGCCCGGCGATGCCAACCGCCGTGCCGACCTGGCGGAACGTGCTGTTGATGCCGGAGGCTGCGCCGGCGCGGCGCGGCTCCACCACGCCGATCGCGGCGGTGGCGAGGGGCGGGTTGATGAAGCCGATGCCCACGCCGGCCACGAGGAAGCCGGCGAGCAGCGTGGTCCAGTCGTCCGAGGGGTCGATTCCGGACATCAGGAGGAGGCCGATGCCCACCAGCACGAGGCCGGCGCCCAGGAATAGGCGTATCGGGAAGCGCTCGGCGAGCTTGCCCGCGAGCGGCGCTGCCAGGAAGGACAGAACCGAGATCGGGAGGAAGCGCACGCCGGTCTCGAGTGGCGAATAGCCGAGCACGTTCTGCATGTAGAGGACGATGTAGAGGAACATCGAGAACATCGACGCGTGCAGGGTGAACGCGACGATCTGGGCGCCTGTGAAGGCGGGCTTTCGGAACAGGCGAAGGTCGAGCATGGGCTGGCTGCGGCGCAGCTCCACGGTCACGAAGACCACGATGAGCGCCACCGCCGCAGCCAGCAGGGCCACGATCTGAGCGCTGGTCCAGCCCTCGTCGTTGCCGCGGATGAGCGCGAGTACCAGACAGAAGAGGCCGGCGCTGAAGGTCACGAGGCCGGCCCAGTCGATGCGCGAGTTCGGGTCCCGGTCGGACTCGGGCACGCGTGCGACGGTGATGGCGGCCGTGATGAGGCCGATCGGCACGTTCACCAGGAAGATCCACTCCCAGCCGAGCCCGTCGGTGAGCACACCGCCGACCAGCGGCCCGACGGCCACCGCGAAGCCGGTCGTGGCGCCCCAGATGCCGAAGGCGGTGCCGCGCTCGTCCGGCGCGAACTCCTGGGCGATCAGGGCCAGCGAGGTGGCGAACATCATCGCGCCGCCGATCCCCTGTAGGCCACGTGCGACGTTCAGCGTCGTCGGGGATCCCGCCAGCCCGCAGAGAAGCGAGGACGCGACGAAGAGCAGCAGTCCGGCCACGAAGATCCTGCGCCGGCCGAGCAGGTCCGCTATCGAGCCGGACGCGAGCAGCAGCGCCGCGAGGGCGAGCGCGTACGCGTCGACGACCCATTGCAGGTCCTCGAAGCTCGAACCCAGATCCTGCTGGATGCTCGGCAAGGCGACGTTCACGATCGTGATGTCGAGCAGCAACATGAAGATCGCCAGGCACACCACCAGGAGCGTCCACCACTTCGATGCCATCGCCTCACGGTACCCACGGCGGTCTGACACCATCCCGTCGAATGTTCGGCGGTGGCTCCATCCAGTTGGCCCGGGTCTTTGGAATCCGCATAGGCGTCGACTGGAGCTGGTTCATCGTCCTGTTCCTGATCATCTGGAACCTGTCGGGCTACTACGACGACGTGACGAGATCGAACGCGTTTGTGCTGGCGGTCATCAGCGCGCTCCTGTTCTTCCTCTCGATCCTGCTGCACGAGCTGGGGCACGCGTGGGTGGCAATCCGCAACGGGATCTCGATCGAGGGCATCGACCTGTGGATGTTCGGCGGTGTGGCGAAGCTCAGCAGGGACTCAGATTCACCAGGCGTGGAGTTCCGGATTGCGGCGGCCGGCCCGCTCGTGACGGCGGTGATCGCGGTCGCCTGCCTGGGGCTCGGCGCGGCGGTGTCTAGCGGGTCCGATGCGCTCCAGAGCGCCCAGTTCGACCGGAACGTGTCGGGCGCCACGACTGCGGTGCTCGGCTACCTCGCCTCGATCAACATCCTGCTGCTCGGCTTCAACCTGATCCCGGCGTTCCCACTCGACGGGGGGCGCATCGCACGGGCCATCGCGTGGAAGCTCACCGGGGACCGCAACAGGGCCACACGCTTCGCGGCCAGGCTCGGACGGCTCGGCGGTTATCTGATGATCGCCGGCGGAGTGGCCCTGTGGGCGCTCACGGATGACGTCGTCGGCGGCATCTGGCTCGCCTTCATCGGCTGGTTCCTGGCCGGCGCGGCGCGGTCGGCCGAGGCGCACGCGGACTTCTCGGGACGGATCGAGCACATCCGGGTGGCCGATGTGATGGACCATGAGCCGGTGGCGATCCCGGACGGGGCATCGCTCTCTGACGCTGAGCACGATTTCTTCCTGCGATATGGCTGGCCCTGGTTTCCGGTAACTGACTCGAGCGGCAGGCTCATGGGAGTGGTGTCACGGGAGGCAGTGGAGAGCGTTCCCGCCGCGGAGCGGTCGCTGCAGCCGGTGAGGTCTGTGATGGCTCGCGACGATGGATCGAGCGGCCTGCGCGTGGGCCTCGACGAGCCGCTCGAGAACCTGCTCGGCCAGGAGGGGCTCTCCCGCCTGGGCGCGATCATGGCCGTGGACGGCGAGGGAGTGCTGCGCGGCGTGGTCACGATCAACGCCGTGCGGCGGGCGTTGCAGGGAGCCGTGACGGCGTAACGCCGAGCCGGACGAGCTGCTCCGCCACCGCGTCCGGTTCTCGCAACAGCCGCTCGTAGGTCACCCGCCACACCCGCCACCCGGCGATCATCAGCTCCGCATCCCGGATCGGGTCTCTCCTCATTGCCCTCGCCGCGCCATGCGCGGCCGCGCCGTCGGTTTCGACGATCAGGCGGTGTTCGGGCCAGACGAAGTCGCATTCGTAGCCCTCTACGTAGACGTTTACTTCCGGGCGCGGGAGGTTGTGCCGATCGCACAGAGCAATAAAGAGCTCCTCGAGATGGCTCCTGGTCCGTGTGCTCCCGGGGCGGTGCACGTCGAGCACTGAGGCCAGGACTCCGCTGCCCCGGCGGCCGTGTTTCGGGGCTAGGCCTGTGCAGTCGAGGCGGAGGAACTCGGCCTCGTCGAGGGCGCGTTCGAGGGTGCGCCGCGGGGCCACGTCGGCGAGGTCAATGAGGGTGCGCGCGGGTTTCGTGACGGGGATGCCGGCGCGCTTGGTGACTTCGTCGTCCAGACCTATCTCATGCACGATCAGCCCCGGACGCCGCCTGCGCGTGTCTGCCGTCACGTGGATCTTCCCGCCGCCGCTGTTGAGCATGCCCCACAGAACGGCAGCACTGAAGTGGCTCAGAGCGGCTTTGTCTCCACATGCGAGCACGGCGGCCATGAAGTGCCCGTTCCTCGTGAGGGTCGGATAGCGGAGTGCGTACACACCGCGATGAATGCGATGCAAGCGCCCTCGCTTCGCCCACGCGCCAATCGCACTCGTCCCTAGGCCAAGCTCGATGAGCTGGGCGTGCGTTACGACTCCGTGCTGCCGCCGCGCAAGCTCCGAAAGCCGCCGATCCAGTGGATCCGTCGTCACTTGATCCGTCATAGGCGGACTAAGTGACGGCGGACCTCAATTCGCCCCCGGAGAGTGGCCCGGCTCGGGCCGTGAATAGACTCCGCGCCCGATGCCCCAGCATGACGTTTTGGTGATTGGCGCCGGTTTGGCCGGCCAGCGGGCCGCCCTGGCGGCGGCGGAGACGGGGGCGTCCGTGGGGATCATCTCGAAGGTTCATCCGGTGCGCTCGCATTCGAATGCGGCGCAGGGTGGGATCAATGCGGCGCTCGACCCGCAGGACTCGTGGGAGTCGCATGCCTTCGACACCGTGAAGGGGTCTGACTACCTCGGCGACCAGGACGCCATCGAGATCATGTGCCGGGAGGCGCCGCACGAGCTGCTCGAGCTCGAGCACCTCGGCGTGACCTTCCACCGGGACGAGCGTGGGCGGCTTGGGAAGCGGGCGTTCGGCGGCGCGTCGGCGGCGCGAACGTACTACGTGGCCGACATCACGGGCCAGGCGATCCTGCATGTGCTCTACGAGCAGCTCATGAAGTACGAGGAGGTCACGCGCTACGAGGAGTGGTTCAGTACCGCCCTCGTTCAGGACGACGAGGGCCGCATCGCCGGCGTCGTGACGCGCAACATCAAGGACGGCGCGACTGAGCTGTTCGCCGCGAAGGCCGTGATCCTCGCCACCGGCGGCAACGGCCAGATCTACGACCCGACCACGAATGCGCTCATCTGCACCGGGGACGGGATCGCCATGGCGTACCGGATCGGCGCACCGTTGATGGACATGGAGATGATCCAGTACCACCCCACCACGCTGGCGGGCCTCGGCCTCCTCATCACCGAGGGAGCCCGTGGCGAGGGCGCCCACCTCTACAACGCGGAGGGCGAGCGCTTCATGGAGAAGTACGCGCCCAACAAGATGGAGCTGGCCAGCCGCGACGTGGTCTCGCGCGCGGAGCAGACCGAGATCAACGAGGGCCGCGGCTTCCCGGACGGGACGGTGGCGCTCGACATCACGGTCGTGCCGCGCAAGCGCATCCATGAGGCGCTGCGAGAGATCGTGAACGTGGGCCGCGACTTCGCCGGCGTGGACATCACGCGCGAGCCGATCCACATCAAGCCGGGCAACCACTACGTGATGGGCGGCGTGAAGACCGACATCCACGGCCAGACGCCGATCCCGGGGCTCTACGCCGCCGGCGAGTGCGCGTGCGTCTCGGTACACGGGGGCAACCGCCTCGGCGCGAACTCGCTGCTCGACACATTGGTCTTCGGACGCCGGTCGGGCGAGCATGCGGCCAATGCGGTGAGGGGATTGGCCATGCCGGAACCGGCGCGTTCCTCGCTGCAGGAGGAAGAGAGCACCATCCAGGCAATCGTGAACCGCGACGGCAGCGGCCGGCGCGTGTCCGAGCTGAAGGCCGAGCTGGGCGCGACCATGGACAAGTACGTGGCGGTGTTCCGCGACGAGGACGGCCTGCGGAGCGCCCTCGAGATCGTCCGCCGTCTGAAGGACGAGGCTCAGAACGTGGCCATCGACGACAAGGGCACGGTCTTCAACCAGGACGTGCTGGGAGCCCTCGAGCTCCAGTTCATGCTCGACAACGCGGAGGCCATCGTGGTCTCGGCGATCGAGCGCAAGGAGAGCCGCGGGGCCCAGTTCCGCACCGACTATCCGGAGCGCAACGACGAGGAGTGGCTGAAGCACATCAACGTCGCCGCCAACGGCTCGGAGCCCGAGCTCTCCTATTCGCCCGTCACGATGACCCAGTGGGAGCCGCAGGAGAGGACTTACTGAAGTGGCCGACTACACGCTGAAAATCCGCCGCTTCGACCCGGAATCGGGCGAGCCCGCCTACTGGGCCGACTTCGACGTCGACCTTCCGCCCGAGCGCTCCGTGCTCGACGGCATCCTCCAGGTGAAGGACCGCGAGGACGCGTCTATCGCGATCCGCTGCTCCTGCCGTGCCGCGATCTGCGGATCCTGCGGCGTGCGCATCAACGGCCGCTCGGCCCTCGCCTGCAACACCCGCATCGGCGAGGCCAGCGAGCGCGGGCGCGAGGGCGTGATCACCGTCGAGCCGATGGGCAACATGCCGGTCGTCAAGGACCTCGTGACGGACATGGAGGCCGTGCACTGGAAGAAGGTCCGCCGCGTGGTGCCGTGGCTCGTGCCCGCCGAGGAGCCGCCCGAGGGCCAGGAGTACATCGTGCCCGCCGAGGCGATGCTCGACGTGACCCAGGCGATGGCCTGCATCCACTGCGGCGTGTGCGTGTCCGCGTGCCTCTCGCTCGAGGTGGATCCGGACTTCATCGGCCCGGCCGCCCTGGCCAAGGCCTACCGCTTCGTCGGCGACCCGCGCGATGGCGAGCACGAGGCGCGTCTCAAGGACCTCGCCGAGGACCCGCACGGGATCTACGACTGCACGCACTGCTTCGCATGCGTGGAGGTTTGCCCCAAGGACGTGGCGCCCATGAACCAGATCATGCGCCTGCGCCGAAAGGCCAGCGACGACTACGGCATCAAGGACTCGAACAACGGCTACGGACACGAGAAGGCGTTCGTGAACATCATCGAGCGCTGGGGCACCCTCCACGAGGCGCAGCTGCTGCCGCGCTCGTTCGGCGACGGCTCGCTCGTGAAGGGCCAGACCCGACCGAGCGCGATCAGTCAGCTGGTGGACAACCTGCCGACCATCATCCAGGGCCTCAAGTCCGGCAAGGTCTCACCGAAGAAGGCGCTGGTGCACAAGAAGCTGCCCGACCAGAAGCAGGTGAAGCGCATCTTCGACGAGGTGGAATCCAAGGACGAGCGCGTCGAGCTCAACCTCTACATCATCGGCGAGATGGCCGGCGAGGAGGAAGGCGCGATGGCTGAGGGGAGTCAGGAAGCGTGAAGCTGGCGTATTGGCCCGGGTGCGTGTCCCGGGGATTCACACCGGAGCTGCACGGCTCCGTGGCGAAGGTGGCCCCGCTGCTGGACCTCGAGCTGGTCGAGCTGGACCGCGCGAACTGCTGCGGCGCCGGCGTGATCGCCGAGCACAACCAGGAGCTGGCCGACACCCTGAACGCACGGACGTTCGCGATGGCACAGCGGGTGGAGGGCGCCGCGGGCATGATGAACATCTGCTCCACGTGCCAGGGCGCGCAGTCGGAGTGCCAGGAGCGCCTCGACGCCAGCGGCAATTACCGAGCCGAGGTGAACAGCCACCTCGAGGCCGAGAGCCTCTCATACGAGACGAGCGGCGACTGGTGGAACAAGAACTTCCTCTGGATCCTGGCCGAGGAGATCGGCTTCGACGCCCTGCGCGAGCGCGTGAAGCGCCCGCTCACCGGGCTCCGCCTCGCCCCCTTCTACGGCTGCTACATCGTGCGGCCCTCGAAGCGGCTCGGGTTCGACGAGCACCCGGGGCGCGACTCCTACCTCGACGAGCTGATCGAGGCCCTCGGCGGCGAGGCGGTCGAGTACGCGGGCGCGCGCAAGTGCTGCGGCTTCCCCGTGATCACGATGAACCGCACCACGTCATTGCGGCAGGCCGGCCGACATCTGGCGGACGCGATCGACGCCGGCGCGGACTGCCTCGTGACCCCCTGCCCCCTCTGCCACCTCAACCTCGACCTGCAGCAGCCGGCCGCGCAGCAGTACGTGGAGCGCGACCTCGGCATCCCGGTCCTGCACCTGCCGCAGGTGGTGGGGCTCGCGCTCGGTCTCGAGCCGAAGGAGCTCGGCATGGGCAAGCACGTGGTGCCCACCGACGACGTGCAGCGTAAGGTCGCGGACCTGGCCGCCGCGTAGCGACCAGGTCCGCAGAGCCTTCAGATCAGCCCGTGAACACCGGCGCGATCACCGGCGGGGCGCAGCGACGGAACGACCTGCTGACCGCGCGGCGGTTGCCGCGGACATCGATCGCGAGCACGCGGATGGTGTGCCGACCGGCGCGCATGTCGGCCGCCCGGACGCTGATCCTGAACCGCTTGCTCTTCGTGCGCTTCACCGTGCGCCCGTCAACGGTCACGACCACACGGCGCAGCGCAGAGGCGTCGCGAATTCTGACGCGGGCGCTGAATGCCGTCCGCGTGCAGCCGGCAGCCTGAACGCCGCCAACCGCGACGGTTGGCTTACGTCGATCGACCCTTGCCGCGGGGGCCGCGCTGATCGTCGTGTCCTGAGTGGCCGTGTTGTTGGCGCTGTTCGGATCCGGCTGATTGCCCGAAACCGACGCGGTGTTCGTGATCGTTCCCGCCGCGGTCGGCCGGATGACGATGGTCACGGTGGCCGATGCCCCGCTAGCGAGGTCGCCGAGCGCGCAGGTCACCGTGGTGGTGCCCGAGCAGGTGCCCTGGCTCGCCGTGGATGACCGCGCAGCCAGCCCCGAGGGGAGCGTGTCGGTCGCGGTTACGCCAGTCGCCGGGTTGGGCCCGTTGTTGGTCACGGTGAGCGTGTACGTGAGGTCGCGCCCAGCCCGCGAGGGGTCGGACGAGTCGACCTTGCTGACGCCAAGGTCCGTCGGCTTCTCGGTCAAGGACACCTGGCCTCCGCCGATCACCACCGCCGCGTCCTGCTGGGCGGCGTCCTTGACCTGGTTCGAACGGACCAGCACGTCGAGGCCCCCGAAGTCGCCTTCGAAGTGGTTATGCCACGGGCCTGCGTTGAAGTTCTCGTCCGTCACATCCGGGAAGGCCGCCAGGCCCGCCGGCGTGCGGAACAGGTCACCGCTGCTTCCGCCGTCCACGGTGGTGAGTGCGGGGAGAAGCGCCGACAGCCACTCGTAGCAGGTGCCGTGGGCGAACAGGCCGCCCCCGGAGTTGACGAAGCTGTTGATCACGCCCGCGTTGTCGGTGATGGCCTGGCCATCCGTACCGGGACCCTCGCAGTCATCCAGATTGTTACTGGCACCGGTGCCCGCCACCCAGATGATTGCCGGGGTGTACGAACCGTTAGAAATCGCTGCGAAGCCATCCGCGATCTCCGTCGGCGTCTCGAAGTACCGGACGCTCATGCCGTTCTTGTCGGCCGCGTTCCTTATGCCCTGGCCGGCATTGCCGCCGGAAGGGTGGACAACCGGGCCCTCGTCCTCTGACCCGAATGCCGCAATGCTGTTGTCGCTCGCCCTGCCGACCTTCGCCTTGATGTTTCCAATGGCCCGCTCCATGTAGAGCCAACCGTCCTCGGAGGTGCCGGCGGAGTCCGTTGAACCGTGGTCAGTCAGGTCATCGCCCCCCAAAATGACGGGGCCGCCAACAGCGCCGGCCGCCGGGGTCCAAACCGCCAAAAGTGCGATTAGCGCCCCAATCAGGGTCGCCGCAATTCGTAGTCGCCGCATGGGTCCTCCTCGATCCGGCAAAGTGCGAGTCCGGTGAAGTTATGTCCCCATCCCGGGGACATTGGTCTAGAAGGCGGTCCATTAGATACGCACTTCGCGCGAACGTCAAGCGGAAATCTGTACCGACCTTGCGTAGAAGAGGCGGCGGGCCGCTCAGCGAATACAGGCAAACCTGGCGATGCCGTGGCGGCGAGCGGCGATCCGGCGGATCCTATGACGGCTCCAGCCGCATGGCCGTGCGCGGCCTGCGCTTGCCCGCGCTGTGCGCCGTTGGCGCTCCATGGCCGAGCACTCCTTTGGGGCGCGAGTGGGAAAGTCGGCCATCAGATTGAGCGGGTCCTCCACGTGGCCATAACCCAGCAGATGCCCCCACTCGTGGACCACCACCGTGCACGCCTCGAGCGGCCGCATGTCACGCCAAAGCTGGCGGTCGAGCCAGATTCTGCAGCCAGGCTGCTCGGCCCGCGCTGCGACCTCAGGGTCCGGGTCGTCGTAGAGGATCGCGTGTACCGCGATGGGCGTCGTGCCGTTTACCACGCAGGTCGGCAGCGGACCGCCCCAGTGGGCCTGCGCGGCCGCGAAGTAGTTCGCCAGTGCGTCGTCGAGCAGAGGGGCGCCATCGCCGGCTCGTGCCTGTGATGGCAGAGCCATGGCGACCGCGGCGAGCGCGACCGCCCAGAGAGCGGAGCGCTGGAGGGCCATCGGACGCTATGTCGTCTGGCCCGGCGCACAACGTGAAAAGACCCCTCGCCCCCTGGCCAATCGGACGATAGGGGTGATTTCCGAATTGCAAACTCATGTCCAAACGGCGAGCCGCGTCTATGGTGGAGCCGTGCTGCGCCGTAGTGGACTTCTGTCGGCTCTCGCCGTCACGGTCGCACTGATAGCGATCCCCGCATCCGCGTCCGCGGAGCCCTATGCGCGCCTCTCGGACGAGCGCACCTGGACGCGCTCCGCATTCGTCGATTTCGCCACGCCGGTGCGTGCCGCGCCGAAAGTCGGTGCGGCGAAGGTCGCTGAGCTGCGCCCACAGACTTTCCACGGCCGCCCCGAGGTGGTACTCGTGCTGGGCAGCCGAGAGGTCGGCGGAAGAATCTGGCTCCGGATCCGCTACCCCGGCCTTGGCCGACGTATTGGCTGGGTCACACCGCGGGTGCTGTCCGGCCCGCGCATGCACCGGACACTCGTAATCGTCGATCGCGATGCCACAGAGCTGCGCCTGCTCCGCAATGGAAGGGTTGTTCTGCGGGTGCCCGTGGGCGTCGGGGCGAGCGCGTCACCCAGTCCGCCTGGGCACTATTACATCCGCGAGCGGCTCGACCTCGCGAGCAGCAACTCGATCTACGGGGCGCTCGCGTTCGGCACAAGCGCCTTCTCGCGCTATCGGACTGATTGGCCGGGAGGTGGACAGGTCGGGATCCACGGCACGAACCAGCCCGAGCTCATCCCCGGACACATTTCAAACGGCTGCGTCCGGCTGAAGAACGCTGACATCCTCGCTCTCGGCCGTCGGATCGATGTCGGAACGCCGGTTTTGATCAAGTAGACCGCTTACTTTTTACGCGCGCGGGTCCAGAACGCGAAGAGCCGGCCCCGGTGGCGTGGCCGGCTCTACGCTTGTGGCGTACCCCTGCTCTCAACGCGTCGCTCAGATCCTCTCCGATGGAAGCCAGCGCGTCGCCACCCGCCACGAGTGATCTTTGGGGGATGGGATCGTGCATGAGTGGGTAACCCTCGGGGGAACGATGACTCACCCTCTCTCACCCCAATGCCGACCGTAGTCACCGGGAAGTTCGAGGATCTGGTCTCCGTCGGGCTCGACGTGGTGATCGGCGAGGATCCGCACCTGGAGCTGGTGGCGCGCGACGTCCCGATGGACGAGATCGAGGCGGCCGTGGGGCGGCACACCCCGGGGGTAGTGCTGCTCAACTTCGGCACGCTGCCCTCGCCCGCCGACGTCCTCAGGCTCCACCAGGCGCATCCGGAGACGCGCATCGTGGTCCTTGCCAACAGGCCTACCTCGGGCGAGTGCAACCAGATGCTCTCGTTCGGTGCCACCGCCTGCCTCTCGAAGGAGACCGAGGCCCGCGACATCGTGAGCGCGATCCACCTCGCCTCGCGCGGCATGCACGTGCTGCCGCGCTCGGCCGCGGCCGGCGGAGGCGTGGACAGGCTCGGGTCCCAAGGTGCGGAGCTGCTTACCCCGCGCGAGGCGGAGGTGCTCGAGCTACTCCAGGACGGCTCGACCAACGCCGCGATCGCGCACGAGCTCTCGATCGGCATCGAGACCGTGCGCACGCACGCGCGCAACATCTACCGGAAGCTCGGCATCGCCTCCCGGCGCGAGCTGGCGCGGCTCGCGCGCCAGGAGCCGGTGGTGGTGGACGAGGAGCGGCGCCCGGTCCCGGCTACGTAGGGCGGCCGGTCGGCAAGCGACGCTAGGCGGCGCGGGCGGCGCGCAGCAGGCCGCGCACGTTCAGCAGCTCCGCCACCTGCACGGCGTTCGTGGCCGCTCCCTTGCGGAGGTTGTTGCCGACGATCCAGAGGTTGAGGCAGAGCTCGTGAGAGGGGTCGCGCCTGATCCGTCCCACCAGCACGTCATCGCGCCCCGCGGCGTCGAGGGCGGTCGGGTAGAGGCCGTTGCCGGGGTCGTCGATCACGGTGAGTCCCGGTGACGAGGCGAGCAGTTCGCGGCACTCGTCCGGCGAGAGCGGCTCGCGGGTCTGCACGTTCGCGGACACCGAGTGCCCCGTGAACACCGGGACCCGCGCGCAGGTGGCGGAGACGCCGATGTCGTCGCGGCCGAGGATCTTGCTCGTCTCGCGCATGCACTTGCGCTCCTCGGTCGTGTAGTCGTCGCCGTCCTTGAAGGTCTCTACCTGAGGGAGCACGTTGAACGCGATCTGGTGCGGGTAGACCACCGGCGCCGGGATCTCCCTGGCGGCGATCTGCGCCTCTGCCTGGTCGTGCAGCTCCTCGACCGCCTTCTGGCCGGTGCCCGAGACCGCCTGGTAGCTCGACATGACCACGCGCTGGATCCCGGCGCGCTTCAGGATCGGCCCCAGCGCGACGACGGTCTGCATCGTCGTGCAGTTCGGGTTGGCCACGATGCCCTTGTGGCCGTCGAGCGCCTCGGGGTTCACCTCGGACACCACGAGCGGCACGTCCTCGTGCATTCGCCACTGGGACGAGTTGTCCACCACGACGGCACCGGAGTCCGCGAAGCGCGGCGCCCACTCGGCGCTCACGCCGGAGCCCGCCGAGAAGAGCGCGATGTCGAAGCCCTGGATCGACTCGTCGTTCAGGGGCTGCACGGTGAGGCTCGCGTCACCCCAGTCGAGGCTGCGTCCGGCCGAGCGCTCCGAGGCGAAGGGCACGACCTCGTCAGCCGGGAAGGAACGGTCGCGCAGCACCTCGAGCATCGTCGATCCCACGGCGCCGGTTGCGCCCACCACGGCGACCCGCATCCGCCTAGGCCACCTTCGGGCGGTGCACGCCCGCAACGTCCTCGGGCAGCACGGCGTCGGCGCCGAGCTCGAACGCGGTGTGGAGCTTGCGCACGGCGTCCTCCACGTGCTCCTCGCGCACGACACAGGAGATCTTGATCGGCGAGGTGGAGATCATCTCGATGTTCACGCCGGCGTCGCCCAGAACCGTGAACGTCTTCGCGGCCACACCCGGATGGCTCTTCATTCCCGCGCCGACGATGGAGACCTTCCCCATGCGGTCGTCCGACTGCACGCCGCCGAAGCCGAGCTCGGCCTGAAGCGCCTCGAGCGACTCGCGCGCCGTCGCGACGTCCTCGCGTGGGACTGTGAACGACATGTCGGCCAGGTGGCCCTCGGACTGGGGCTCGTTCTGGATGATCATGTCGACGTTGATGTTCGCCTCGGCCAGCGCGGTGAGCACGCGGCCCGCGATGCCCGGCTCGTCCGGAAGTCCGGTGAGGGTGATCCGCGCCTCCGCGGTCGAGTGGGTCACGGCTGTGACGAGCGGTCGTTCCATGGTCTGCTCCTCGTCCTGGACCACCGTACCGGGTCCATCATCGAAGCTTGATCGGCAGTGGATGGTCACCCCGTGGTTACGCGCGTACTCCACGGAGCGCAGCTGGAGGACGCCGGCGCCGCTCGCCGACATCTCGAGCATCTCCTCGAAGGTGAGCACCGGCAGCTTGCGCGCCTCGGGGACTATGCGGGGGTCGGCGCTGAACACGCCGGCCACGTCGGTATAGATCTCGCAGACCTCGGCGCCGAGCGCGGCGGCCAGCGCCACGGCGGTGGTGTCCGAGCCGCCGCGGCCGAGCGTCGTCACGTCGAGCGACTCCTGCGACACGCCCTGGAAGCCCGCCACCAGCACGATCTTGCCGTCCTCGAGGCCGCGGCGGATGCGGTCGGCCTTCACCTCGAGGATGCGCGCCTTGGTGTGGCCGCTGTCCGTGACGATCCCGGCCTGGGAGCCGGTGAGCGAGATGGCCTCGTGGCCGAGGTCGTTGATCACCATGGCCGCCAGGGCGCAGGTCACGCGCTCGCCGGTGGAGAGCAGCATGTCCATCTCGCGCGGATCGGGGCGCTCGGAGACCTCGTAGGCGAGGGAGACCAGCTCGTCGGTGTGCTTCCCGCGCGCGGACAGCACGGCCACCACGTTGGTGCCGGCCTCCTTGGCGGTCACGATGCGCTCTGCCGCGCGCTTGATGCGCTCGGCATCGGCCACGGAGGTGCCGCCGAACTTCATCACCACGGTGTCTGTGCCGCTCATCGGCATGGGCGTCGAACGATAGCCGTGGCGCAGGCGCCGCAGCCACGGCCTCCCGGCCGGGTAGCGTTCGCCGGGTGCAAGCTGAACCGGCCCGGCGCCGGCTCCTGATCGCCGTGGTCGCGGCGCTGGCGCTGGCCGCGGGTGTAACCGGTGTGGTGGTGGGCGCCGGACACGACGGCGACGGCGGCGACACCGCCTCGAACGTCCCGACGCCGGGTCGCGGCGCGCCTCAGGAGCGGGTGTCGTTCCTTGCCCGGATCGTGCCCCCGCCGGCGCAGCGCGAGCGGGGAGGCGGCGGAGCGGCGGTGCCGGACAGCGTGGCGGATCTGGCGCGCCGGCTGCCCGTGGAGCGCAAGGTGGCCCAGTTGTTCCTGTTCGGCTTCCGCGGTAGCGACCTCACCTCCGAGATCTTCGGCCGGCTGCGGCGGCTCGATCTCGGCGGGATTGTGATCGCCAACCAGAACTACACGGACGTCACGCAGCTCGGCGGACTGGCCGGTGAGGCCGCGGTAATCGCAAGCGAGGAGCGGCACGTGAAGCCGTGGGTGATGGCGAGCCAGGAGGGCGGCGAGCTGAACTCGTTCCCCGACCTCCCTCCCGCCGCGCTTCCGGCGGACCTCGGTTCCGCGGCCGAGGCAGGCGCTATGGCGAGGGAGTCCGCGTCCACCCTGCATGGCCTCGGCCTGAACGGCGTGCTCGGCCCGGTCGTGGACGTGGGCGGCGCGGAGACCGGCTCGTCGCTCGGCGCCCGGGTTTACTCCGACCAGGCGGACCAGGTCTCGGCGTACGCCGAGGAGACGGTCGGGGCCTATCGCGCGGAGCACGTGTTCAGCGCGGTGAAGCACTTCCCGGGGCTCGGGGCCACCGACCAGTCGACCGAGGAGGGCCCGGCGACCGTGGGGCTCAGCCTGGATGAGCTGCGGGCGCGCGATCTGATCCCCTTCGGCGCGGCGATCGACGCGGGCGTGCCCGGCGTGGTGATCGGGCACGCGCTCTACGCGATCAATGACTTCACCGTTCCGGCATCGCTCTCCAGGGCGGTCGCCACGGATCTGCTTCGGCGCGAGCTGCACTTCAAGGGCGTCGCGGTCACTGACGATCTCGCCGACCCAGCGATCACGGCGATCCACACGGTGCCTGACGCCGCCGTCCAGGCCCTGCGCGCGGGCGCCGACATGCTCTACATCTCGGGTGGGGCGGGCGATCAGCAGTCGGCCTACGTGGCCGTGCTGCGGGCGGTCCAGCGCGGCCGCATCCCGCGCCGCCGGCTCGACCAGGCAATCGGCCGCATCCTGCTGGCAAAGCAGGACTACGACCTGATCCGCTAGGGGGTCAGACCCCTTTAGTCGGGGGCACTCAAGGGGTCTGACCCCTTGAGTCGTTCGCACTCAACCCGGTTGTCGTTGAAGGTCGGCGCGTTTCCCTCCGCCGTGAGGAGCTGCGGCGTCGTGGCCTGCGCGCTGCGGCCGCCGGCGTAGTCGCGGTTCCACCAGCCCATCGGCGCCACGAGCACCCCGGGGCGGGCATCGTCGGACACCCGTGCGGCACATTCGAACGCGCCGCGATCGTTGAACACGCGCACCCGGCCGCCGTCCTCGATGCCGCGCGGCGAGGCGTCCTCGGGACTGATCACGAGCTCGGGCTTCGGCTGCGCCGCGTGCTGGCGCCGCTGGTTCGCGAAGGTCGAGTTGAGGAACAGGTGGGTCTTCGGCGTTATCAGCGCGAGCGGGAAGCGCTCCGCCAGCGCGCGGTCGGCCACCTCGGCGGGCGCTTCGTAGCGCGCGTGCAGCGCCACGCGACCGGTCTCCGTGCCGAAGCCGCCATCCGCGTGCGGCACCGGGCCCTGGCCGAGGTCCACCTTCGTCCAGCCACGCTCGCGCAGGCCGTTCTCGGTGAAGTTCTCGAGCAGAGCGTCCACAAGCTCGGCGTCGCTCTCGCGGAAGCAGGGATCCTCGAGCCCGAGGCGCTCGGCCAGCAGGCGGAAGGTCTCGGTGTTCGGCTTCGCCTCGCCCACGGGCTCGATCGCGGGCTCGTTCCAGGTCACGTAGTGGTGACCCCATGAGAAGAGCACGTCGACGTGTTCGAGCTGCGTGGTGGCCGGGAGCACGACATCGGCGTGCTGCGCTGTGTCCGTCATGAACTGCTCGAGCACGACGGTGAAGAGGTCGTCGCGGCCCAGGCCCTCTAGCACTCGCTCCTGATCAGGTGCGATCGCCGCAGGGTTCGAGTTCCAGCACACAAGCGCCTTCACCGGCGGGTCGAGACCGGGATCCGTGAGCGCCTCGCCGAGCCGCGACATGTTGATGGTGCGTCCCGGTCGCTCGCGCAGGTCCTCGCGCTCGAGTGGATGCGAGCTGATCGCCCCGGCGGTGGCGAGCGGGATGTACGAGCAGCCGCCGCCGCGGTCCTTCCACGCCCCTGTGAGCGCTGGCAGCGACGCGATCGTGGAGTAGGCGGCCGGTGCGCCGGCGTGGCGCTGGGCGCCCACGCCGAGTCGCAGAAGAGCGGGCCGGGTGGAGGCGAACTCTCGACCCACCCGCGCGATGGTCTCCGCATCGACGCCGCAGGTGGCGGCGCAGTCCTCCACGCTCGTGCGGTCCAGCTCCGCGAGCAGCTCGTCGTACCCGTCGGCGTGGGCCCGGCACCAGTCCTCGTCGTGGAGTCCGGCATCGACGATCGCCCTCATCATCCCGATGGCGAGCGCGGCGTCGGTGCCCGGCAGCGGGCGCAGGTGCTCGTCCGCCACCCGCGCGGTGCGGCTGCGGAAAGGATCGACCACCACGAGCCGCGCGCCCTGCTTGCGCGCGTCGAGCAGCTTTCGCCACAGGTGCGGCGCCGTGGAGAGCGGGTTCCAGCCCCACACGAGCAGGTAGCGGGCGTTCGGCCACTCCTCGGGATCCACCTCGGGCGAGATCCCGTGCGCCATCGCGGTCCCCACGTAGCCGGCGGTCGCGCAGATCGTGCGCTCGAGGTTCGAGGCGCCGAGCGCGTTCATCACACGGGCGGACATGACGTTCCCCTGGATCAGCCCCTGCGTGCCCATGTAGCTGTACGGCAGGATCGACTCGCCGCCGAACTCGTCGCGCGCGCGCAGCAACCCCTCGGCCGCGATCCCGATCGCCTCCTCCCACGAGGCGCGCCGGAGCTCGCCCCCGTCGCGCACCAGCGGGTGCAGGATGCGCTCGTCCGAGTACACGCGGTCGAGGTAGTTCGAGACCTTGCCGCAGAGGAAGCCGACGGTGATCGGATGGTCGGGATCACCGGTGACGTGCGTTGCGCGGCCGTCCTCGACCGTCACGTGCATGGCGCAGGTGTCGGGACAGTCGTGCGGGCAGGCGCCGCGGACGAGGCGGGTGGCCATGCCGCCCATCCTCGCGCGGCGGGTGCCGCGGCGCAAGCCGCTAGATCGCCTGACGACCCCGGAGCGCCCGGCCGAGCGTGATCTCGTCGGCGTACTCGAGGTCGGAGCCCACCGGCAGCCCGCTCGCCAGGCGCGTGACCACCACATCGGGAGAGCGCTCGCGCAGGGCGTCGGCGAGGTAGAGAGCGGTGGCTTCGCCGGTTGTGGTCGCGTTGGTGGCGATCACGACCTCGCTGATCCCCGCGCCGTTGTCCACGCGGCCGAGCAGCTCCGACACGTGCAGATCCTCCGGATCGACGCCGTCGATCGGCGACAGCGCGCCGCCGAGCACGTGATAGCGGCCCTGGAACTCCCCGGAGCGCTCGATCGGGATCACGTCGCTTGGCTGCTCCACGACGCAGATCGTGGCCGCCTCGCGCCGCTCGTCCTGGCAGATGCGGCAGGTGGACTCGGTGGCGAGGTTGAAGCAGACCTCGCAGCTGCCCACGGTGGCCTTGACCTCGCGAATGGCGTCGGCCAGCCCGAGCGCCTCCTCCTCGGAGACGCTGAGGATGTGGAAAGCCAGCCGCTGCGCGGTCCGCTGCCCGATCCCGGGTAGGCGAGCGAGCTCGGTGATGAGCCGGTTGACGGGTGCCGCGAACAAGGACGGACAGAGGCTAGCCGCGGGGGCGGCTGATCCGGCCTAGAGACCGGGGATGCCCAGCCCGCCCAGGCCTCCTGGGCCTCCCAGGCCGCCGGCTGCCGCGTTCATCTTCGAGGCGGCCAGCTCCTGGGCGGAGCGGAGCGCCTCGTTCACCGCGGCCTGGACCAGGTCCTGGAGCATGTCGACGTCCTCGGGATCCACGGCCTCAGGGTCGATCCGCAGCTCCTTCAGCTCGAGCTCGCCGCTGATCTTCACGGTGACCATGCCGCCACCGGCGCTGGCCTCCACGATCTCGTTCTTCAGCTCCTCCTGAGCCTTGGCCATGTCGGCCTGCATCTTCTGGACCTGCTTCATCATCTCGTTCAGGTTCGGCTGACCCATCAGTTGCTCTCCTCATCGGGTTCTTCGAAGACTTCCTCGGCACCGAACTCGGCACGGAGGCGCTCGATCAGCTGCTCGTGGTCGAGCGTCGCGGCCCCGGCGGGGGGCGCGACGGCATCGCTTAGCTCGAAGTTGAGCGAGACGGCGTGGCCCGTCAGCCCGCGCACCGCGCCCGCAACGAGGTCACGGCCCTGCTCGGCCTTCTTCTTCACGAACGCGGCGTCGGAGGGAAAGGCGATCGTGAGACGGTCGGCCTCGAGGGCGGTGGGCGTGGCGGCGGAGAGTGCCGCGCTGAGCATGCCGTTCTCCTCCGCCACAGCTTCGGCGACCGCCGGCCACAGGGAGACGATCGTTCCAAGTTCGATCGACTCCACCGCCTGAGGCTGGACCGCAACTGCGGCGGATCCCTTTGGTGCAGGTCGCGGAGCTTGGACAGGAGGCGCATCGACCGGAGGCGCCTCGACCGGGGCCACCCCCGCCGCGCGCTCCAGCTGGTCGATCCGGAACATCAGCGCCTGAAGCGACAGGTCCGCCTGCGGCTGGGTGGCCTTCAGCAGCGCCATCTCGAGCTGGAGGCGTGGCTCGCTGCCGTCCTTGACGGCGGCGATGGCGCCCGCGAGGAAGTCGATCGCGCGCAGGATCTCGCCCTGGGACATCCGCGCGGCCTGGTCCGCCATGCGATCGGTCTGCTCGGCCGCGACCGAGAACGAGTCCGGCACGTGCCCGAGCGTCTGGACCACGAAGAGATGGCGCAGGTGAGCCGAGAAATCGCGCATGAACTGCGTGAAGTCACGCCCCGACTCGGACAGCGACTGCACGGTGAGCAGCGCCGCGCGCGGATCGCGATCCGCCAGCGCCTCGCCCGCCGCGAGCACAAGCTCGGCATCCGCAACGCCGAGAATCTCCAGCACGTCGTCGAGCTTCACCTCGGTGCCGCCGTACGTGACGAGCTGCTCGAGCGTGCCGAGGGCATCCCGGAACGACCCCGTGGCCGCCCGCGCCAGCATCCCGACCGCGGGATCGGGAACTGAGATCCCCTCCTCCGCCGCCACGCGCCGCAGCACTCCGGCGATCTGCTCGAGCGACGGGCGTTGGAAGTCGAAGCGGTGGCAGCGGTCGATGATCGTGGCGGGCACCTTGTGCGCCTCGGTCGTGGCGAGCACGAACACCACGTGCGCCGGCGGCTCCTCGAGCGTCTTCAGGAACGCGTTCCACGCCGCCGTGGTGAGCATGTGCGCCTCGTCGAGGATGTACACGCGCTTGCCGCCCTGCATCGGCGCGAGCGCCACGTTCTCGCGCAGCTCGCGGATGTCGTCCACCGAGTTGTTCGAGGCGGCGTCCATCTCGACCACGTCGAGCGAGGTCCCGTTCAGGATCGCCCTTGCGGTGGGCGACTCGGGGTCGAAATCGGCGTTCGCGCCGCCCTCGGCGTTCAGGGCGCAGGCCAGCAGCTTCGCCATCGACGTCTTCCCCGTTCCACGCGATCCGACGAACAGATAGGCGTGATGCACCTTGTCCAGCGCGATCGCGTTTCGGAGCGTCTTGACGATGTGCTCCTGGCCCATCACCGAGTCAAAAGTCCTCGGGCGGTGGCGTCGGTAGAGCGAGAGCATCGGTCGTTCCATGCTAACCACCGCTTGGGCTGGAGGCGGGGATGCCGATAACAGAGGTGTGGAGGCCCAGACTCCGCTACCCCTGTCGCTCGCGACGCGTGATCACGCACGCGCCGCCCTCGCCCGCGCGTTCGAAGAGGCCGCCGTCATGCCGGGCACATTGCTCCCGCACGAGGTCCTCACCGAGCTCACCGCCACGGCCGGCCGGATCCTCGACGAGGTGCTCGCGTCCGAGAACGGCGACCCGCTCGCCGGCGACACCGTTGGACCGGCGCTCTACCTGGTCGAGCACTCGATCGACGCGACCGCGCTAGGCGTGTCGATCGGCCGCAGGCTGGTACCGCGGGACGAGTTGGAGGATCTCGGCACCGGGCTGTTCCTCCAGGACATCGGCAAGCTGGCGCTGCCGGCGCGGCTGGTCTATCACCCGGGACCCTTCGAACCGGATGAGTGGGAGCTGATGATGCAGCACCCCCTGCTCGGCCTCGAGTTCCTGCGCGACGACACCGTCTCTTCCCGGGCGAAGTCGGTGGTGCGCTTTCACCACGAGCGCTGGAACGGTTACGGGTATCCCAGCGGGCTGATCGGTGAGGAGATTCCGCTCTTTGCCCGCATAGCCGCGGTGGCCGACGTATTCGGCGCCATCACACGCGAGCGTTTCCACGCCAAGGCCCTGTCGCGCCAGGACGGAATCGACCTGATCAGTGACGGCGCAGGGAGCGCATTCGACCCGACCGTCGTCGAGGCGTTCCTCGACGTGGCCGGGCGCTAGCCCAGCAGGTCCAGCGCCGCGCCGACGATCGTCTCGGCGTCGATCTCGTGGTGGCGGTACACGTCGTCGAGGTCGCCGGACTGCCCGAAGCGGGTCACGCCCAACGTCGTGACAGGCACAGCGTTCACGCCGCCGAGGAACGAGAGCGCATTCGGATCTCCGTCCAGGACCGTGACCATCGGCGCCGAGCGCTCGGCCGGGAACAGCTCGTCCAGTATCCCCGTGGGGTGCTCGCCGAAGCCCGCGCGCGCCCGGAAGGCCCGCTGGAGGAGGTCGGCGCTGGTTATGCAGATCACCTCGGCATCCTCGCCCAGGGTGTCCGTCGCGCGCAGCAGCTCGGGCATCACGGCTCCCATTCCGGCGAGCACAACCGCCGGCTTGCCCTTGGCGCGCCGCAACGGGTAGCCACCGGCGAGCACGAGTTCGCGGCGCTCGTCCGAGCTGTCGCCGCCGGCGAGCGCCTGGTCGAGCGGGCGCGTGGACAGGCGGAAGTAGGCCGACTCGCCATCCGGACGGCCCAGGCGTGACAGGGCGTGGAGCAGCGTCCACTCGAGATCCTGGCCGAAGGCCGGTTCCCAAAAGGTGCAGCCCGGTTGGCCGATGCCGATGGACGGCGTGACGATCGACTGGTGCGCGCCGCCCTCGGGCGCGAGCGACACCCCCGACGGCGTGCCGATCAGGATCGACTGCCCGCCCGCGTAGATGCCGAAGGACCAGGGCTCGAGCGCGCGCCCCACGAACGGGTCGTAGATCGTGCCGATGGGGAGCAGCGGCTGCCCGTAGCGGCTCCAGGTGGCGCCGAGCTCGCCGAGCAGCCCGACCAAATTCGTCTCGGCGATGCCGAGCTCGATGTGACGGCCGCCAGTGGTCTCGTGCCAGTGCACGAGCGTCTGCGGGTCGTCCGCGAACCAGTCGCGGCGCTCGCCCACCGACCAGATGCCGGACTTGTTGATCCAGCCGCCGAGGTTGGTGGAGCTGGCCACGTCGGGGCTCACGGTGACCACCCGCTCCGCCACGTCTGGGGCGTCGTGCACGAGGTCCACGAAGAAGCGCCCGAACGCCTGCTGGGTCGACTCCTTCCCGCGGTGCGTGCGGCCGAGTGTGGCCGGGACCTCGGGGGGCGTGCGCGGCTCGGGATCGTCGCGGGCGAGCGCGGAGGCGGCCGCGGCCGCCAGCTCGCCCTCTGGGCTGGCCGGGTCGAAGGGCGCCCACGGGTCGTCCGGGTCGGTGCCGAGCCCGCTCGCCAACTCCGCGAACTGCTCGTTCGTCAGTAGCGCGGAGTGGTTCTCCGGATGGCCCTCGATTGGAAGCGACCAGCCCTTGATCGTGTAGGCGAAGATCACGGTCGGGCGGTCGTGCTGAACGTCGCGGTACGCCTCGACCAGCTTGGAGATGTCGTGCCCGCCGAGGTCGCGGAAGGCCGCGCGCAGCTCGTCGTCGCGGAGCTCGCCGGTGAGCGCGCCGAGCTCGGCGCTCCGTCCCGGCAGGCGCTCGCGCAGCTCCTGGGGCTCTGCGCGCAGCAGCCGCTGGTACTCCTCGTTCGGCATCTCGTCGATGCGACGCCGCAGGGCGTGGCCGCCGTCCCGCTTGAACAGCCCCTCGAGCCTTCGGCCGTACTTGACCGTGAGCACCTGCCAGCCGGCCGCCTCGAACATCCCGGCCAGGCGGCCGAATGCGATGTCGGGCACCACGCGGTCGAGCGACTGGCGGTTCAGGTCCACCACCCACAGCACCTCGCCGAGACGGGCGACCCACGGGTCGGCGATCGCCTCCCAGACCGCGCCCTCGTCGAGCTCGGCGTCGCCGAGCAGCGCGATCTGCCGGCCGCGCGCGGGCGCCTCGAAGCGGTGGTGCTCGAGGTAACGGCGCGCCACCGCACCCCAGATCGGCGCCGTCGCGCCGATGCCGACCGAGCCAGTGGAATAGTCCACCGGGTCCGGGTCCTTCGTCCGGCTCGGGTAGCTCTGGAGCCCTCCGAACGCCCGCAGCGACTCCAGGTACGGCTGCTCGAGCCTGCCCAGCAGGTAGTTGATCGCGTGCAGCACGGGCGAGGCGTGCGGCTTCACCGAGACGCGGTCCTCCGCGCGCAGCTCGGAGAACCAGAGCGCCGTCATCAGGCTCACCATCGATGCGCTCGAGGCCTGGTGGCCGCCGACCTTCACCCCGGAGCTGTTCTCGCGCACGCGGTTCGCGTGGTGGACGATCGCGGTGGCGAGCCAGAGCACGCGCCGCTGTACGACCTCTAGTGTCTCGAGATCAGGCGTCGCGGGCGGCGGCGACGGCGCTTTCGTGATCGGCACACCACTCAAGGTGAGCGATTCTCCCATCCCTCACCGTGAACACCATGTGGATCGCCATACGTCCCTCGAGCCCACTCATGCGGCCGGTCGTGCGCCAATGGCCTTGTGCGACAACGCGATCGCCCAAGGCATGCGCCGAGCCACTCCTCGGTGTTCTTCCGAAAGGCGTCCTTTCCCTTCAGCTGCACGGTTTCCAGCCAATCCGGGGATGGCGTCATCACGACGTCCTCGTGGTACAGCTCGAGCATGCCCTCGATGTCGCCATCGTTCCAGCGCTGCGCCATCTCGAGTACGAGGTCGGTTGGGCCCATCGATCAGAGTGGACCGTGCACCCGTCTCTGTTGCTCGATCTCGGGCGTGCCCGCCGATCTTCGGCTCCGGCCAGGCTTGCCCGCGGCGCACGAGCGGTATCGCTTAAGGCTGCTTCCTCCCGGATCTGACCTGGTTCGCGAGCGCTCGCCGCGCGGGACCCGGCCATCTACGCCTCAGTCCGGCGTACTGGCCCCGAGAACCGAAGCCCCTCGAACGGGAATTCAGCCCTGCTAGAGCGGATTGCAGGTGATAGGGCACCGCTAATTCCCCGCCTAGCACGGTCCACGGCACAGGCTAGCGCCTCCGGCATAGGCTGTGGCAATGGCACTACGACAATCAGTCTCCACCGACCAGGCACCCGAAGCGATCGGCCCGTACAGCCAGGGGATGAGAAGCGGCAGCCTGCTGTTCTGCTCGGGCCAGATTCCGCTCGACCCGTCGACCGGGGAGATCGTGAAGGACGACATCGAGGCACAGACGCGCCGCTGCCTCGAAAACCTCGCCGCCGTTTGCGAGGCGGCCGGCGGCTCGCTCGCCGACGCGGTCCGCTGCACCGTCTACCTCACCGACATGGGCGACTTCGCGCGCGTGAACGAGGCGTACGGATCCTTCTTCGAGGGGCCCGAGCCACCGGCCCGCGTGGCGATCGGCGTGGCGGCCCTGCCAAAGGGCGCCGATATCGAAATCGACGCGATCGTCGCGCTCTAGTCAGGTCACGCGCAGCGGCCCGCTGTCGACATCGCGGTGCTCGCCGCGATCGACGAGGCCGGCCAGGCGCTCCAGGGCGTCGTGGACGTCGACGAAGCGCGTGTAGAGCGGGGGCACGCCGAGGCGGATCGAGTCCGGTCCGCGGAAATCCGGGATCACGCGCGCGCGTTCGATCAGCGCCCGGCAGATCGGCCAGGCCTCGTCGTGGGCGAGGCTCACGTGGGCGCCGCGGCGGGCCGGGTCGCGAGGGCTACCGAGCCTGAATCCGAGCTCGGCGAGGCGCTCGTCGTGCACGGCCACGATGAGCTCCGTCAGCTGCGAGGCCTTTGCTTGGAGCCGCTCGGTCCCCGCCTCGGCGGCGAGCTTCGCGCCCTCCTCGACGGCCCCCAGCGCGAGGATCGTCGGCGTGCCCGCGAGGAAGCCGCGGACGCCAGGCGCCGGGTCGTAGGGACGCTCCATGCGAAACTGGTCGCGCTGGCCGAACCACCCCTGGATCGGGGTGCGCAGATCCGCCTGGAGCTTCTCGCGCACGTACAGGAAGGCCGGAGCGCCGGGGCCTGCGTTCAGGTACTTGTAGGTGCAGCCCACGGCCAGCTCCACCCCTCGGCGCTCGAGCTCGATCGGCAGCGCGCCCGCGGAGTGCGAGAGGTCCCACAGCACCGTGGCGGGAGCGGCGGCCTGGTTGATCGCCTCGATGTCGGCGAGCGCGCCCGAGCGGTACGCGACGTGTGAGACCACCACGAGCGCGACGTCGCCGCCCGCGCATGCGCGCTCCACGTCGTCCGGCTGCGGCCCCTCCACCGGATCGGCCTCGAACACGCGCAGCTCGCGGTCGTGCAGGCGGGCGAGGCCGTCGAGCACGTAGCGGTCCGTGGGGAAGTTCTCGGCGTCGGTCACGATCGAGCCCGGGCGCCCGTCGAGCACCGCCCCGGCGAGCTTGAAGAGGTTGACCGTGGTGGAGTCGGCCACGATCACCTCGCCCGGGCGGGCGCCGAGCACGCCCGTCGCGAGCAGGTCGCCGATCCGCTCCGGCAGGTCGATCCACTCGTGCCATCCGCGCACGAGCGCCGATCCCCACTCCGCGGTCAGCTCTGTGAGGCGGTCGCGCGTGGCAAGTGGCAGCCGGCCGAGCGAGTTGCCGTCGAGGTAGATCGTCTCGGGATCGTCGATCACGAAGCGCTCGCGGAACGGCGCAAGCGGGTCCGCTGCGTCGAGGCGCTCGGCATCCGCGCGGTCGGTCACCGCTCCCCCAGCCACGTGGTCACCGGCCGCCAGGCCCCGGAGTCCGGCTCGAGGTGCTCGTCGTGGCCGATACCGGGAAGCTCGACGAGCTCACACGAATCGCCGCACTCAGCGGCGCGCCGGACGTAGCGGCGGGACAGGTCGATGGGCACGACCTCGTCGTCCTCGCCGTGCACGAGCAGCTGCGGCACGCTCAGTGGGAGGCGCTCGATCGGCGAGGCGAGGTCGTAGCGATCTGGCAGTGTCCCCGCCGCGCCACCGAGGAAGGTCTCCGCGGCGCCGCGCGACAGCTCTAGGCGGGCGGCCTCGCGGATGTCCGCGACGCCCGCCTGGGAGACGGCGCCGCTGAGGCGGACGCGCGGCTCGGCGCCCGGCGCACCCTCCGGCAGGCCGGGACGAGCGGCCGCCCAGAGCGCAAGCTGGCCGCCGGCCGAGTGGCCGATGGCCACGACGCGGCTCAGGTCGAGCGGCTCGTCGAGCCGCCCGAGATGGTCGATCCCTGCCGCCACGTCCTCGAACGTCCCCGGCCAGCCGCCGCGGCTCCGCCAGCCCAGCCGGCGGTACTCGAGGTTCCACACCGCGAAGCCGCGCCCTGCGAGGTCCGTTACGAGCCGGTCCTCCAGCCGCAGGTCGTAGCGAGCCCGCCAGAAGCCACCGTGAATCAAGACCGCCACGGGCCAGGGCGAGGCGCCGTCATCCGGAGTGGTCAGCTCGCCGAACTGATCCCGCCGCTCGCCGTAATTGTGCCGCCGCGACTCGATGCCGAGCAGTATCGCGAGCCGCCTACAATGTCCCCTCTCCCGGGCGCGTAGCTCAGCGGGAGAGCGCTCGCCTCACACGCGAGAGGTCGCTGGTTCGAACCCAGCCGCGCCCACTGAAAGCCCTGCTGACAGATGTAGTGCCCCAGCCGCGCTCCGGCTCAGCTCCCCGGTTCGCCGGCTGAGTTCAGGAACGTGAGCTTGATCGCGATCGGATTCCCGGCCGGGCCTGCCCAGTTGTGGACCTCGAGTCGGTAGTGGCCAGGGGTGAGGTTGTTCGTGCCGATCGTCTCACCATCCAGGTCGCCGCCGTTGGTGCCGGTGGCGAACTCCGACCAGGTCCCGTCGTCGTTCCGACGCTGGAGGAACAGGTCGATGTCCGCCGGCAGGGTCGGCGTCACGCGACCCTGCATGCTGGCGTTGTCGTGCACGCCATCTACGTCGAACTCGAAGTACTCGCTCGTCACGCCTGGAATGCGCTCGCCGACGCCCGGCGCCTTCGTGGTGACTGACCCCTCGACCGGAGACTGTGCCGGACCGGCGGGAACGGGGTCCTCCGTGGTGTCGCCCTTCTGCTGCGGCGGCAGCGCGAAGGAGTCGGACTGCGAGCTCGCAATCGTCTCCGACGGCACCGTGACGGTCCTGGACATATAGCTCTGGAGCTGTGTGCCGGGGTCGCCCTGGATCGTGGTCGTTCGCTCGCGGCGCAGGAACGGGAACGTGACAGCGCCCCCGGTGACCGTGACCGTCTGCATCGTCGGCGACGCCAGCAGCCAGAAGTCCGTGTTGTTGTCGGTCACCTTGACCCCGATCCGGTGTCCGGCGGGAATCTTCCAGTCTGCCGACCACAGGTCCAGCGGGATCTTGCTTTGACCGGTGCCGTAGATCATGTGGGCCTGCCGCGTGATCAGCGGCCCCGTGCCGTTCCGGTCCAGGTCGTATACGTCGACGACGAGGTTGGCCCTAGGCAGCGTCGTGGACACATTGACGGTGGCGTGACCCGAGCCGGACAGGTGAGCGTCGTACGGCAAGGGCGGCGAGATCGTCCACACCCCGTCCGAGTCGGTGACGGACCCGTCGGCCTCGTCGGTGTAGCTGCCCGGCCGCAGCTCGCTCGTATAGCCGGTCGAATCGGCGGGAGGCCACTTGTCTTCAGCGCGCCACACGCCGTCGTTCGTCTGCACCGCGATCATCGGGTCCTTGATCTTCGACCTGACGCCCTTCAGTTGTAGGTCGTAGAAGCGCATCACCTCGTCGAACCATCCGGCGCGGCCCATCTTCAGGCGGCCGGCCTCGTCGGTTTCGTTGCCGCGAACGTGCTCCCAGGGTCCAAGCCACGCGCGCTCGTAGCCGGTGTGGTTGTCGAGGTACTGCTGCAGTCCATCGGCGACCGTGTTGTTCTCCGTCAGCCCCTGGGTCAGGAACAGCGGCACCTTCGAGCCCGCAGCGCCGGGGATTAGGTTCCGCAGCTTCCAGAACTCCGAGCCGTGGTCGTCGTTCGCGGCCTGGGCGCCGAAGTTCTGCGCAAGGCAGGCCGGGTCGTTGAGCGAGTTGACGTTGTAGTTCGGATCGTCCGTGAGCGGCCCGGGCGTCGCCGCGATCCCGTCATAGAGCGCGGGCGTCAGCACGGAGTTCGAACGGCGCATGCCGTCGCCGTACAGGTAGCGGTAGTCGTCGTAGACGGGCTCCTGCGAGACGACCGCCGCGAGGCCGGCGGGGCGCCTGTTGACCCCGATCAGGCCGGTCAGCCCGTCGTAGGACTTCCCGTACATCCCGACCTTCCCCGTCGACCACGACTGGCTCGCCGCCCACTTCACGGCGTTGACGACGTCTGCCTGCTCGCCCGGTCCGGACCAGTCGAGGCAACCATTCGACCCGCCGAAACCGCGCAGGTCGACCATCACGAAGCTGTAGCCCTTCTTGAGAAGCCCCGAGCCCTCGACGAAGTCCTGGAAGCGCTCCGACGGGCCGGCGTTCGGGCCAACCGGATCGTAGTTCGTGCCCTCGGCGGGACCCGCGGGGCCGGTCTGGCCCGAGTGATTGAAGTATGGGCCGATCGAGATGATCACCGGCGTCTTCGTGGCGGCGGTCGCCCCCTTGGGACGCAGGACGTCGGCGTGCAGCGTCGCGTTCCCCGCGGTCGACGGCGACTGGATCCAAGCCTCACTCCAATCCGCGTCGGGATAGGCGACCCCGGCGGCACCGGCCGCAGCGGGAAGTGCGGCCAGGGAGGCAACTGACAGGACGATGGCGAGAGCGAAGCGGGACATGTCCCCTACAACGACGGCGTGGGCCGAAACTGGCGGTGGCCA
>CAWGSQ010000008.1:0-99458 GCA_963825345.1 uncultured Thermoleophilaceae bacterium
GGCGCCGCTGCCGGGATCGCCGGCGCGGAGCCCGGGATGCCGGTGGAGATCGGCGATGCGCTCGAGCAGGTGGTGGTGGCGAACCGCCCCGTGACTCTTCAGGAGCTCCACGAGGGCGGTGGGCTCGACCCGATGATGGCCGCGGCGGGCGTGGGCTCGCTGATGGCGTCGCCGGTCGTGGTAAAGGGTCGGCTCGCGGGTGTGGTCGAGGTGGCGATGCGCTCGCCGCGGCCGTTCACGCTCGAGGACGAGAGCCTGCTGATCCTGATGGCGGACCGGGCCGGGCTCGCCATCGAGCACGCACGCAAGTACGAGCGCGAGCTGTCGAACGTCGAGCTGCTCCAGCGCAGCCTGCTCCCCGACCGGCTGCCCGAGGTCGACGGCATCCAGATCGCCGCGCGCTACATGCCGGGTGGTGCCGACGTGGGAGGTGACTGGTACGACGCCATTCCGCTCGACGGCGGCCGCGTGGGTGTGGCCATGGGCGACGTGGTCGGCCACGGCATCGGAGCGGCATCGCTCATGGGCCAGCTGCGGCACGCCACGCGCGCCTATGCGCTCGAGGGCCATCCGCCGGCCGGCGTGCTGGACCGGCTCGACCGCCTTGTGCGCAGCCTCGACGGCGGTCAGATGGCGACCCTGCTCTACCTGGTCGTGGACCCCGACGACGGCAGCGTCCACTTCTCGAGCGCCGGGCACGTGCCTCCGCTTGTGATCGGCCCCGATGGCGAGGCGACGTACCTCGCCAGCGCGCCGAACCCGCCGCTCGGCGTGTTCGCGAGCGACGGCCACGTGGAGCTCTCGGCGAAGCTCGCACCGGGCTCGACGATCGTCCTCTACACCGATGGTCTGGTGGAGGAGCGCGGCGTCTCGATCGACCAGGGCCTCGACGCCCTGCGGCTCGCCGCCTCGCAGGACACCTGTCACCCGGACGAGCTGTGCGACCGGCTGGTGGACGCCATGCTCGCGATCCACCCGGCCAACGACGACATCGCGGTCCTTGCGCTGCGCTCGCTCCCCACGGCGCCGCCGCCGCTGCACCTCGAGCTGCCCTCCGATCCGGACCAGCTCGGAATGATGCGTCGCGAGCTCGGCACCTGGCTGCGCACCGCAGGAGCAAGCACGGAGGTGGTCGAGGTGGTGCAGATGGCCTGCCACGAAGCCTGCTCCAACTCGATCGAGCACGGCTACGCCTTCGGCGACGGCAAGCTGAGCGTGGACGCCGAGCTCGACCAGCGCGTGGTGATCCTCACCATCCGCGACAAGGGCGGCTGGGTGGAGCGGCCCGAGGGCAACCTGCCCTACCGCGGCAACGGCCTGCCGCTGATGCAGGCGCTGATGGACTCCGTGGAGCTGACGCACGGAAACGGAGCGGGAACGGCGGTGCGGATGGCGCGTTCGCTGGTCGCCGAGCGCGTGCCGGCCGAGGTGTAGCGGCTTCTACTCTCTGCGAGGCATGCTCCTCGACAGCATCGACTGGCTCGGCCATTCCGGCTTTCGGGTCATGGTCGGGCGCTCGGTCGTGTACATCGATCCGTATCGCGTCCCCGAGGACGCTCCGCAGGCCGACCTGATCCTCATCACCCACGGCCACTACGACCATTTCTCGCCGCAGGACGTCGAGCGGCTCTCCAAGCGCGATACCTGGCTGGTGGGCCCGGCGGCGGTCGCGGAGCGGGTGAGTGGGCAGGTGCATCGGATCGCGCCGGGGGAGATGCTCGACGACGAGCTGGTTCGCGGGGTGCACGTGAGCGCCGTCGCCGCCTACAACACCTCTAAGCGCAACGCCGAGGGCAGGCCGTTTCATCCGCGTGATGCGGGATGGGTGGGATACGACATCAACGTCCGCGGCGAGCGGCTTTACCATTCGGGCGACACAGACGTGATTCCCGAGATGGACAGCGTCACGGGGGTCGACGTGGCCCTGCTGCCGGTGAGCGGCGTCTACGTCATGACCGCCCAGGAGGCCGCCGAGGCGGCGCGGCGCATTCAGCCGCGCGTGGCCGTCCCGATGCACTGGGGCGAGCACCTGGGAACCGAAGAGGACGCACGAACGTTTGCCGACAAGGCTTCCGTGGAGGTACGGATCATGGAGAAGGCTCAGTGAGCATCGAGGCCGATCGCCAGCGCGCCGCGCTTCACCGGATCGCGGCTGACGATCCCAAGCTCGCCGCGCGCCTCGTTCTGATGACGCTTCCGGCCGCGGCGGCGCACATCTCGGGCACGCTCGTCTACCAGCTCGACGTCGAGGAGCTGGGCAGCTATCTGGTGTCGGTGTCGGGCGGCCGCGCGCGTGTGGACGAGGCCAGGACGACCGACGACAGCGACTTCCGGCTCCAGACGGACGCCTGCACGCTGATCGAGCTGGTGACCGGCACGGCGGGCCCACTCGGCCTGATGATGCGCGGCAGGCTGCGCATACGCGGCAAGCGGCGCCGAGCGATGAAGCTGAGGCAGATGTCCTCCGCGGATGTTTCGTTGTCGGAGGTCGTCGAGTCGGGCGGCACGCTGGATCCCGACATCCTTTATCGCTCTTTGCCGTACCTGATCGATCCGGACTGGACGCAGGGACACGACTTCACGGTCGGCTACGCGGTGCCCGGCCACGGCAGCTGGTACGTCAGCGTGCGAGACGGCAAGCAGCTCGAGGTGAGCCAAGAGCCGCCCGAGGGCCGCGAGGTGGCGGGCACCGCGACCGTGTCGTTCGACTCCTATCAGCGGATGGCCTCGGGCCAGGTGAGCCCGGCGCAGGCCATGCAGAACCAGCTCACGAAGATCGACGGCGAGATCCACCCGATCACCCTGGTCGGGCGCTGGATCGCGCGCGCCCAGGGCAGCGACGACGCCGAGCTAAAGCGCGAGCGCAAGCAGCGCAAGGTGCAGCAGAAGCGGGCCAACCTGTACGTGAACGGCGGGGTGGGCGGTCCCGGCCAGGGCGATCCCGGCCACGACACCGAGGGCGGTGCGCGCGACGGGGGCGGGCTGCTCGACTACCGCCAGCTCTATGCGCTCTGGGAGCGCCAGAACTGGAAGGCGACCGAGCTCGACTTCACGGTCGACAAGGAGCAGTGGGTGACCACGCCGCGCGAGGCGCAGGAGTCCACGATCTGGAGCCTCGGCTCGTTCTACGTGGGAGAGGAGCGCGTGACCGCCGACCTCGCGCCGTTCCTGCAGGCGGCGCCCACGGGCGAGATCGAGCTGTTCCTCGCCACCCAGCTGGTGGACGAGGCCCGCCACGCCGCCTTCTTCGACCGCTTCGGCGCCGAGGTGATGTGCCTGTCGGCCGACGACTTCAGGGGCCGGATGCGCGAGGTCGAGAAGGTCCTGCTCTCGCCCTGGCGGGAGGTTTTCGACGATGGGCTGCGCGACGTGGCGAAGCGGATCCAGGCGAAGCCGGACGACCTCGACCTGTTCGTGGAGGGCATCACGACCTACCACATGGTCGTCGAGGGCTTCCTGGCGGTCACGGGCCAGACGCTGATCCGCGACTACCTGCTCGAGCACTCCCTGTATCCGGGCTTCTGCGAGGGGTTCGGCCTCGTGGAGCGCGACGAGCACCGGCACGTGGCCTTTGGGGTCCGCTTCCTTCGCGACGCGATCGAGGAGGACCCGCGCCACCGCGAGACCGTCGAGCGCGTGGTGCTCGACCTGGCGCCGAAGGCGGCCTACGTCTTCGTGCCGCCCTACGTGAAGGACCCGTCCGATTTCGTGTCCTACGGCTACACGTCACGCCAGATCTACGGCTTCGCTTATCGCACGCTGAAGCGCCGCATGAAGGTGCTCGGGATCGAGATCCCGCCACCGGAGGAGCTGCTGCCGGGTCCGATCGAGGGAGCTGCGCCGCCGCCGGTAGAGCAGGCCGCCAAGGCGGCCGCGCCGTCTAACGGCGCGGGCTCGAACGGCTCAGGCGATCTCGAGGCGGCGGCCACGAGCTAGTCGGGCGCAGCGCCAGGCCGGCCATCAGGAAGCCGAGCCCGATCATCGCGAGGCCGGCGATCTCGATCCCGGTGCGGGGCAGGCCGCCGGACTCGCCGCCGGCGCCGGTGTCGCCCTCGGTGCCGGTGCCCGGACTGGTGTCGCCGCTCTCGTCCGTGGTGGTCTCGTCATCCGTGTCGGTCTGATCCGGGGGCTGCTCCTCGCCGCCCGGCGTGGTCGGCGTGGTCTCCGTCTGGGCGGCCTCGGCCGGGGGCGCGGGCGCGGCCAGCTCCTCGGGCACGGTGGCCGCCACGCCGCCCGCCGTGCCGGGATCGGTGGCGCCCGCGGGCGCGGCCACGAGCAGCAGCGGGACGAGGAGGGAGAGGACGAGCAGGGGACGCTTTGAAGTCACTGCCGGGCTCTTCGATGCCTGCCAACCCGCTCCTTTTCGTTGCACGGAACCCTGCGAGGGCTATGCTGGCCCGGCTTTGCGAAGTACTCGCGCCCTGCGAACGCTCGCGTGGGGCGCGGTGGCGGTCGGCGTCGCCACACCTCTGGTCCGGCACCGGCTGCGGCTCCGGCCTCCGGTGGTGTCGGCGCTGTCATGGCCGGCCCCCGCCGCGCTCGCGCTCGCCGCTCCTCGCACCCCGGTGCGCGACGCGGCCATATACGCCCTCCAGATGTGGGTGTACTTCGCGCATTTCGACATGCCGGACGACGACCCGGACGCGCTGCTCCAGAGGCTGAAGGTGACCTATCCGATCCGCTGCGACCGCGTGCTCGGCCGCGGGACGCTCCCCACGACCCGGCTCCAGCGGGCGCTCGGGCGCGAGGACCAGGTGCGAGGGCTCGACTACGCGCTATCGGCCGTGCACTGGAGCTGGTTCCTCGTCCCCCACGGGACGCTCGGGTACATGATGCTGAGGCACCGCGACAGGTTTCCGCGCTCCGCCGTGCTGATGGCCGCGTGCTTCGATCTTGGGTGTGTGGTCTACTGGCTTGTGCCTACCGCCCCGCCCTGGTACGCCGGTGCGAACGGTCAGATGCCGCCGGTGCGCCGCATCATGGCCGAGGCGGGTGAGCGCTTCTGGAAGCGTCTCTGGCACCCGCTTTACCATTCTTTGCAAGGCAATCCCTTTGCAGCCATGCCATCCCTCCATTTCGGTACCTCAGTGATGGCCGCCCGGATCCTGTCGCAGGCCGGGAGGGGTCCCGCCGCGCTTGGATGGGCCTACGCGCTGACGCTCGGATTCGGGCTCGTGTACCTCGGTGAGCACTACCTGATCGACCTGCTCGCCGGGCTCGCGCTCGCGGAGGGAATCTGGCGCGTCGCACCGCGCGTCGAGCCGGCGATCCGGATGATCGCGGCGGCCGTGCATCGACTGGAGCCGCAGGCCGGCTGATGGCGGCGGAGGAGCGCCGCCGCGTCCGCGAGCAGGGCGGCCGACCCGACGACTGGGATCGGCCCTCCACCGAGGAGCTGGCGCTCGAGGCCGCCGACGAGGAGGCCGCGAACGAGGAGGCCGACGAGCTAGAGGTGAGCCGCTTCCAGGCTCTCCTCCAGGACCGCCGCAAGATCGTGTCCGGCATCCTGCTGGTGCTGCTGCTCGTGGTGGCGATCTACGTGCTGTTCCCGAAGATCGTCGGCGCCGACGAGGCCGTGAGCAACCTCGACGAGGCGAAGTGGTACTGGATCCTGGTCGCGATCGGCTTCAACGTGCTCGCGTTCGCGGCCTACGTTGCGCTGTTCCGCGGGATTCTCGGCGGCACGCGCGACGACGAGGTCCACCGGCGCCTCGACCTCCGTGCCTCCTATCAGATCACCATGGCCGGCCTGGCGGCCACGCGCATCTTCTCGGCCGCAGGAGCGGGCGGGATCGTGCTCACGTACTGGGCTCTTCGCAAGGCGGGGATGCCGCGCCGGCGAGCGGCCTGCCGCATGGTCGCGTTCCTCGTGCTGACCTACTTCGTCTACCTCGGCGCACTGGTGGTCTTCGGGGTGCTGCTGAGGACGTCCGTACTGCCCGGGAGTGCGCCGCTTGCGGGAACGATCGTGCCCGCAGCCATCGCGGGCGGGATCATTCTCCTGTTCGGCCTTATCGCGCTCATCCCGCAGGACTTCGAGCGGCGAATCCAGCACTACGCGGGCGGGTACCGGCATACGCGCTACCTGCAGCGCATCGCGAAGGGGCCGGCCACCCTCGCCACGGGTGTGCGCACCGCGCTCGCGTACCTCCGGCACCCGCGCCGGGGCCTGCTGGCGGTCGGCGGTGCGGTGGGATTCTGGGCGGCGAACATCGGCGTGCTCTGGGCGAGCTTCGAGGCGTTTGGCGGGCACGTGCCGCTCGCCGTGCTCGTACAGGGCTTCTTCGTCGGCATGGCCGCGAACCTGATCCCGTCACCGGCCGGGGGCGTGGGCGCCGTCGATGCAGGCATGATTGGGGCCTTCTCTATCTTCGGGATCGACAACTCGGTGGTGTTCCCCGCGGTGCTCACGTATCGCGTGATCGCGTTCTGGTTGCCGATTCCGCCCGGGATCGTGGCCTTCATCCAGCTGCGCAAGACGGCCGCGGAGTGGGAGCGCGAGACCGAGGAGGCAAAGGCCGCCCGGAGGACTACACTTCAGAAAGTGAAGTATTGAGCGTGGGAGTGGAATGAGCGTGGAGATCAAGGACATCGAGGACGTCGTCATCGTCGGCAGTGGCCCCGCCGGGTACACCGCCGCGCTGTACACATCGCGCGCGGACCTGGAGCCGCTCGTGATCGAGGGCTTCGCCTGGGGCGGCCTGCTCCAGCAGACGACCGATGTCGAGAACTACCCGGGCTATCCCGAGGGCGTCATGGGCCCGGAGATGATGCAGAACTTCCGCGACCAGGCCGAGCGCTTCGGCTCGCGCTTCATCACGGACGACGCCACGAAGATCGAGCTCAGCTCGGACGAGGGCGGCACCCACGTGGTGCACGTCGGCGATCAGGAGATCAGGGCGCGCGCCGTGATCCTCGCCATGGGCGCAGAGCCGAAGAAGCTCGGCGTGCCGGGGGAGGACGAGCTGGCAGCGCGCGGCGTGTCGTACTGCGCGACCTGTGACGCGGCGTTCCACCGCGACGCCCAGACCCTCGTGGTGGGCGGCGGCGACACCGCCATGGAGGAGGCCACCTTCCTGTCGAAGTTCGCCGGCAAGGTGAGCGTCGTGCACCGGCGTCCGGAGTTCCGGGCCTCCGCGATCATGCTCGACCGCGCCCGCGAGGCGAAGAACATCGATCTGGTCACACCCTACGTCGTGAAGAGCTTCGAGGCCGGCGACAACGGCTCGCTGGGCAGGGCCGTGCTCGAGAACACCGAGGACGGCTCGACGAAGGAGATCCCGGTCACGGGCGCCTTCGTGGCCATCGGCCACAAGCCGAACTCGCATCTCGTCGAGGGTCAGATCGACCTCGACGAGGAGGGCTACGCGCTGGTCGACGGGCGCTCCACGAAGACGAAGCGACCGGGCGTGTTCGCCGCCGGCGATCTCACCGACCGCGTCTACCGCCAGGCGGTCACCGCGGCCGGCACCGGCTGTATGGCCGCTCTCGACGCCGAGGCATACCTGCGCGACACCCCGATCGACGCGGAGGCCCACTGGACTCCGGATCCGGATCGGATCGACGAGGTGGCCGACCAGATCAAGGCCGCGGCGAAGTCGGCCGCCGGCTAGTTGCCCACCTGGACCAACTGGGCGCGCCAGCAGAGGTGCGCCCCGGAGCGCATGGCCACACCGCGCTCCGAGGACGAGCTCGTCCAGGCGGTGACCGGCGCCGCCCGCGTGAAGGTGGCCGGCTCAGGACACTCGTTCACCGACATCGCCTGCACCGACGGCGTGATGATCGACATGTCGGCGATGCGCCGGGTGCTCGCGGTCGAAGGCCGTGAGGTGACCGTGGATGCCGGCATCACCCTGCACGACCTCGGCGAGGAGCTGCGCGCCCGCGGCCTGGCGATGGAGAACCAGGGGGACGTGGACCCGCAGACGCTGGCGGGCGCAATCTCGACTGCGACCCACGGGACCGGCGGCCACTTCGGGAACCTCTCCTCGCAGGTCACGGGCCTGCGCCTGGTGACCGGTAGGGGCGACGTCGTGGACCTGCGCGAGGGCGACGAGCTGCGCGCGGCGCGCGTGAGCCTCGGCGCGCTCGGGGCCATTTCGGCGGTCACGCTCCGGTGCGTGCCCGCCTTCACGATTCATCGCGTCGACCAGCCGCGCCCGCTCGACGACGTGCTTCCGCGCCTGGACGAGCTGGTGAACTCGCACGACCACTGGGAGGCGTTCGTGATGCCGTACACGCGCGAGGCGCTCACGCTCACCTCCGAGCGGACCGACGAGGCGCCGCGCCCGCCCGGGCGTGCCGCCGCCTTCCTCCACGACGTGGTGCTCGAGAACGCGGTGCTCGGGCTGTTCTGTCGGCTCGGGCGCCGCTTCCCCGGCCTGATCCCGGTGCTCAACCGGCGGCTGGCCGCGCTCATGGGGCACTCAGAGCATCTCGACGCGAGCAACCGCGTGTACGCCAACACACGACTGGTCCGCTTCACGGAGATGGAATACGCGATCCCGCGTGAGCGCGCGGCCGAGGGGCTCGAGCGGGTGCTCGCGCTGATCGAGCGCCGGCGGCTGCCGATCGGGTTTCCCATCGAGCTGCGGGTGACGGCGCCGGATGACGCGCTCCTCTCGACCGCCCACGAGCGGCCCACCGCGTACATCGCGGTGCACCAGTACGTTGGCATGGAGTTCGAGACCTACTTCCGCGCCGTGGAGGCGATCATGGACGAGTACGCGGGGCGCCCGCACTGGGGAAAGCGCCACTACCAGTCGGAGGCAACGCTGCGCGCGCGCTATCCCGAGTGGGACCGCTTCGCGCAGGTCCGAGCGCGCTTCGATCCAGAGGCACGCTTTGAGAACGACTACCTGCGGCGGGTGCTCGGGCCCGTATTGACGTGAGCGCCACTCTCTATGGGATCCCCGGCTCACACGCCGTTCGCACCGGTGAGCTGATGCTCGAGTACAAGGGGATCGACTACCACCGCGTGAACTTCCCGGCGGGTCCTCATCGCGTGCTCGTGCGGCTGGCCGGCTTCCCGGGCGACCGGGTCCCGGCGGTGAAGTTCGAGGACGGGCGGCGCGCCCAGGGCACGCGCGAGCTGCCGCGCGTGCTCGACGAGCTCGTTCCGGAGTCCCGCCTCGTGTCCGACGATCCGCGCGCGCTCGAGGCCGAGCGCTGGGCCGACGACGTGCTGCAGCAGTGGGCTCGGCGCGTGGTGGCGTCCACCGGCTCCCGCAGCCCCGATGCGCTTGCCGGGCGCGGCGCCGGCGGCAGGCTGGGACCGCTGCTCAGTCCGTACGAGCGCCCGCGGCGGGTGATCGCCCGCATGGTGCTGGTGGCGTTCCGGGTCACGAAGGAGCAGCAACGCGACGACCGCGAGCGAACCGGCGAGATCCTCGACCGGGTGGACGCCTGGATCGCGGACGGCGTGCTGAACGGCGACCAGCTCCACTCCGCGGACTTCGCGGTGGCCTCGAGCCTTGCGCTCGTGGAGTACATCCTCGCCCTCCAGCCGGAGCTTCAGCGCCGGCCGCTGTGGGGACTGCTCGAGCGGGTCTTCAGCGGCAGCGGCGCAGCACGCGGTCCAGCGTGAGCTTGCGGCCGTCCTCGGTCTCCACGAGCACGCGCAGGCGGAAGCGGCCGCGCCGGTGGATCAGCTTCCGCGGGACCACCCCGGTCAGGAACGTGGGCCCGGCGCCGTGACCGCGGGCCGTCGGGAAGTTGAGCAGCCGCTCGACGCGCCGGCGGCCGACGATCACGTCGGCGAGCATCAGGCGCGCGCGCTTGGATCCGCGCACCTGCACGCGCAGGTCACGGCTGAAGCAGCCGCGCACGGGCCTCCCGCCTGAGCGGACGGTGAGCGTGAGGTGCGGACGCGCGAGGCAGTCCGCTCCGGCGCACGCCGTGAGCTCCCGGAGCCGCACGGCAAGGTCGCGCTGGACCTTTGCGTAGCGAGCGCTCCCGTCCACGCTCTGCAGCTGGTACGGGTCCTCCTGGAGGTCGTACAGCTCGTACTCGCCCGTGGTGCGGTGCTCGACGTAGAGGAAGCGGTAGGTGCGGATCCCGCGGTAGGTCGGCACGCCGTTCGCGCCGTTGCCGTTCTCGATCAGGATATCCCGGCCCCATTCGGCGCCCGGGTCGGCGAGCAGTTCGAGAAGCGAACGGCCATCCTGCACCCGCCCCGGGAGCACGTCGGTGGCGTCGAGGATCGTGGAGGTCACGTCCTGGTTGGCGACGAGGCGGCGGTCCACGCGGGTTTGCGGCACGCCCGGGCCACGCATCACGAGCGGCACCCGGATCGATTCCTCGTAGGGCAGCACCTTCTCGGCCAGGGCGCGGTGCTCGCCGTGCATGAACCCGTTGTCGGACATGAAGACGATCAGCGTGTTCTCGAGCTCGCCGTTGCGGCGCAGCGCCTCGACGATCTGGGCGACCCCCTCGTCGACCGCCATGAGCGACTCGATCTCCTGGCGCCAGTTCTCCTCGACTCCGGCCACGAACTCGTGCGAGAGGCGCGGGCGGTCGGCCACCACCTGCGGCTTGTCGTACATGTTCTTCTCGTTGAAGTTCGGGTGGCGCGGCATCCTCACACCGGCGTAGGCGTCCCTGTGCCGGGGCGCTGGCGAGGGCGTGCCGGGGCGGCGCGGGTCATCCGGGTCGGTGGGCCCGCCGCGGTGTGGGGCGGTGTACCAGAGCGATAGATAGAAGGGGCGGTCGCCGGGCGACGCTTCGTCGATCAGCTCCACGGCGCGGCGCGTCTCGAAGTCGGTCAGGTACTCACCCGGATGCTCGGCGTCCGGGTAGCTCCTGAGCACGCCGTGGTCGAACGCCTTCCAGGTCACGTAGTTGAACGCGGCCGAATGCGGGAGCCCGACCCAATCGGTCCAGCCCGGTGGGATGCCGTACTTGGCCTCGTAGCCGTTCAGGTAGCGGCCGATGTGCATGGTGCGGTAGCCGGCGTTCGAGAGCCAGACCGGCAGCGTGTTGGTGCCGTCGAGCCGGAGGAAGCCGCCGAATGGCGGGCTGTTGTGAAGGACCCCGTGGTTGTGGGCGTACTGCCCCGTCAGGTTCGTGGCGCGCGAGGGGCAGCAGAGCGGGAAGCTGTCGATCGCCTGGTCGAACTTGGTGCCCTCGCCGGCCAGCAGCGCGTTCACGTGCTGCATGGTCGAGAGCGAGGCCGCGGTCTGGTCGTCGGTCATGATCAGGACCACGTTCTCGCGCGCGAATGCCGGGGCGGCAAGCGCCAGCGAGGCCAGCGTTGCGGCGAGGATGCCTAGAGCTCGCAGCGTCCCTCGCCGCGGTACGTGGGCACCTCGTCGGCAATCGCGCCGCCGCGTACCAGATACAGAGTGTTGAAACGCTCGCACAGCTCCCCGGCCTTCGCATGGCGCAGATAGACATTCGCGCCGATCTGCAGGCTAGCGGCGGCTGACCCCAGCACGGGAGTTTGCACCTCGCCTGCCCCTTCCAGGGGGTCAACACGAAGCCCTCGCGGTAGGTGCGGTGCGGGCAGGCGATCGGGCCCCGCCGCGCCGGACGCGTGGTAGCCGCCGCCCAGGAGCGTGGCCGTGGAGCCGCTTGGCTTGCGCACCACGGGCATGGCGAACATCGCAGCGGGCGTCAGGCTGAAGGACGAATAACGGTCGAATAGGGTCGGTGCGTAGAGGCCGGAGCCCGCCGTGATCTCCGTGATCACGTCCTCCCGGCGGGTGGTGTGGATGCTCCCGGTGCCGCCGCCGTTCACGAGCGGGAGCTCTGCCACCTCGCGCACGGCCGCCACCACGGCGGCGCGGCGCTCCGCGATCTCGCCCGCCGAGCGGCGCTTGATCTGCCGGATCAGCGGTGCCTGCAAGCGCTTCCCGAGGGGGCTGTCGCCGAGCCCCGCGATGTGGGCCTCGTAGCCCATCAGCCCCGCCAGCTCGAGTCCGGGCCGCCTCACGATCTCGCGCGCCAGCCCGCGCGCCTCTACGGGTGTGCGGATCGGCGAGCGCTTCACCCCGATCTTCAGGCGGCCGCCGAGCGGCCACCAGCTCACGTCGAGGTCGATGCAGACCCTCACCGGACGGGCGGCGCGCCCCACGGCGCTCTCGATCAGGTCCAGGTGCGCCACCGAGTCGACCATGAGGATCGGCGGGTGCTCGCTCTCCAGCCGGCCCAGCTCGGCGAGCGCCCCTCGGTGCGCCGTGGGATAGGCCAGCAGGAGGTCGTCGAAGCCGTGCTCGTGCAGCCACAGCGACTCGGGCAGAGTGAACGTCATCAGCCCTCTGAAGCCGGGCTCGTCGAGAATCGACGCGAGCAGCGCCCGGCAGCGCACCGACTTGCTCGCCACCCGGATCGGGGTGCCGGCCGCGCGGCCCAGCATCTCGCGGGCGTTCGACCACATCGCGTCGAGATCCACGAATGCGAAGGGGGCGTCCACGTCGGCGAAGACGCGCTCGAGCTCCTCGTAGCTGCGCTCGCGCGCCTGTGTACGGTCTCGCGCCATGCTGCGGCTCGACCGTATACATCCGACGCTTCTCGTGTTGGCCGGGATCGCGTCGGTGCAGTTCGGCGCGGCGTTCGCGAAGTCGCTGTTCGACGAGGTGGGCCCGGGCGGCACGGTCTTCCTCAGGGTGCTGTTCGCGGCAATCGTCCTGGCGCTGTTCTGGCGCCCCGCGGCCCGCGGGCTCTCACGCTCCGACTGGCGCCTGATCGCAGCATTCGGGCTGACGCTCGCGGCGATGAACCTCACCTTCTACGAATCGCTCGACCGCATCCCGCTCGGCGTGGCGGTGACGTTCGAGATCCTGGGGCCGCTCGGCGTGGCCGTCGCGGGTTCGCGGCGCGCGCTCGACCTCGCGTGGGTGGCGCTTGCGGCGGCTGGGGTCGTCCTGCTGTCGGACTTCGGGGGTGCCGACCTCGACGCGCTCGGGGTGGCGCTGGCCCTGTTGGCGGGCGGCTTCTGGGCCGCCTACATCCTGCTGAGCGTGCGCGTGGGGAGCCGCTTCCCGGGCGGGAAGGGGCTCGCACTCGCGATGGGCGTGGGCGCGGTGATGCTGGTGCCGGTGGGAGTGGCCGACGCCGGCGCCGACCTGCTCGTGCCCTGGGTACTCGCGGCGGCGCTCGCCGTCGCGGTCCTCTCGTCCGCGATTCCCTACACGCTCGAGATGGAGGCGCTGCGCCGGCTACCGGCGGGGGTCTTCGGGGTGATGATGAGCATCGAGCCGGCTATGGCGGCCCTCGCCGGATTCATCGTGCTCGACGAGGGCCTTGCCACGCGTGAGCTGGTCGCGATCCTGCTCGTTGTGGCAGCCAGTGCCGGAGCGGCACGCAATGCGCACGTGCCGCCGAGGGACGCCTGAGGCGTCTACGCCAACGCCGGGGGCATGTCCTCCTGGGTAGTGGGCGGCTCGGTTGAGATCGCCGGCCGGACGGGGAGGAGGTCGAACATGCTGAGCGGTTGACCGCAGGCGTTGCACCAGGTAACGCGAGCGGCTCCGTCGACGTCGACCACGTCGTCGCAGGTGGGACATAGGTAGTGGGCCATGTCCAGAATTGCACTACGCATCGGCCAATCGTCCAATGGGGTGGAGACCCCATAGACAAAAAGATGGGTTCTCGACCCTAGTCGTAATCGTGAATCTGCCGTTTGACCAGATTCGCGAGCTGTCCGAGCGCGATATTGGCGTCGGCGAGGTGGAGTCCCCAGGTGGCGTCGGGAGAGGGCGTGAACCGGTGCGCGCCGCGCAGCGGCCTCACCTGGAGCACGCTGGCACCGCCGGCCCTCGAGCACTTCCCGCTGTATGAGCCGGGGAAGGCGGCCCACGGAGTCTTGGGCCGTGGGAGGTCGCCGATCGCAAGGTTCGCAGCGGCTCCGATCACGCTCTCGGCGAACGGGGCGCTCGGGTAGATCGGGGTGAGCTTCGCTGAGCCGCCGCCAAGCGCGGCGGGGTTCGTGCAGAGGATCTCCAGGCCCGGCTCGGTGGTGCGGCCGAAGCGTGCGTCTGCGGGAACCGGCTCGTTGAAGGTCGAGAAGGCGACGACACAGCCGGTCTGCCCGGCGCGGCGGCAGGCGCGGATGCGCTGGAAATCGCCGCCCCGGTCGCTGCCCGTCCGCACCGTGACGTTGCCCCCGAGCAGGACGGCGGACACGAGCCGCCGTCGCGCGGATGCCTTCGGATCGATCTCCTCGCGGATCAGCCGCCGCAGCACGAACGTGCCCTGGGAGTGGCCGATCAGGACCACGCCGCGGCCGTGGTTGAAGCGCCTCAGGTACGTGCGCCAGGCCTCCACCACGTCGTCGTAGCCCTGCTCGGGCATCTCGGGCGTGACCGTGGTGGGCTGGAGCAGCCCCTGAATCGTCACCTGGCGATAGACCGGTGCGAAGACGCGGCAGTCGCGCGAGTAGCGCGCAGTCTGGTAGAGCGCGATCGAGCGCAGCACGTCGTCCACCACCTGCGTCGCCTGGGGCTGCTTCTGGTCGCTCACCGTGGGATACACGTAGAAGCAGTCCGCCTTGCGGCGCTTCGCGCGCTGCACGCGCTCCACTCCGAGGCGCTTGCCCTTCGGAGAGAAGTTCGTGGTGGTGAGGCCCGGCTCGCACGGGTTCGCCTTCTGGCCGGGCTTGCACAGCCAGACGACCTTGGCGTCGGCGCTCGCCGGCAGGAGCATCAGGACCGCCGCGGCAGCGGCCATGAGGACCGCCGCGGCACGGCGAGGAGCAACGATCTGCGGAGGGCAAAGAGGAGCGACGATCTGCGGAGGGCCATCAACGGAAGTAAACAGGGTTGGAAATGATCCAAGTGCGATCGCGCCCCTTGGCCTCACGACGGGCCTCCACCCGGTACACCCCAGGCTCCTCGACCTCCGCGTCCAGCGACGTGCCCTCGGTGGAGGCGATCTCGGCGCCGTCGCGGAGCAGCCGCAGCCGGGCGGCGAGCGGCGTGCGGACCCTCAGCGTGCGCCGGCCTGCGGGCGCCTCGCCGCCCATCGGGATGTCGTCGGCCTCGAAGCGGAACCCGCTCGCGGGTGCCACAGAGTCGACGGCGATGTAGCAGCGGCCGGCGCGCAGGGCGTCGAAGACGAGCTCGCGGTCGCGCTCGAGGTCGTGCGCCGGCGGCTCGGTGCAGAGGACGTGCGTGCGGATGTAGCGGAAGCTGCGGTGGTAGGCCATCACCCGCACGGGCACCACCGGACCGATGCGCTTGCCGAACTGGTGCGCGTCGAGGCCGCCGATCGCCACCACGCGCCGCTCCCGGCAGAGCTCGTCCCAGCGGCGCATGTTGCGCTCAGGAGGATGGTCGAGCACGCGCCCGGGCGCCGCGAGGAAGCGGATGATCTGGGGGATGCCGGAGAGATGCTCCCCCGTGTCGTTCGCGAAGCTCCACAGCTCGATCCCGTGGAGTGCGTCGCAGTCGAGCCCGCCGAACGGCATGCCGGGTCTCTTGAAGCGCGCGAAGCCCTCGGAGAACGGGTGTGCAGCGAACCCGAAGCCGCCGGCGTCCCGCACGGCGCGCGCGATCCCACATGCGTCGAGGCCGCGGTGGCGGATGTGCTCGTCGATGCCGAAGGCCAGGTAGTGGTTCTTGCCGAGCGGTGAGACCTCCTCGCCGGCCAGCAGAAGCACGTCGCCGTACCAGCCCTCCTCGCCACGCCGCTTCGCCTCGAGCGTGTCGTGGTCGGTGAGCAGCACCACGTCGGCCCTGGCGCGCGCCGCCGCCCGCGCGATCTCGGGCACCGTTCCGGTGCCATCCGAGTGCGTCGAGTGGAGGTGAACCACGCAGGCGAGATCGTGCATATCCCGTAACTTCGCGGATCCGGCCGGGTTTGCGCAGACATGAGGGCAATCGGACTTGCGATCGTGGCGCTCGCGCTGTTCGCGCCCTCCGCCTCAGCCGCCGTCATCGAGATCGATGAGGTCTTCTGCGGGTGCGACGGCAGCTCCGGCGACGAGGACACCCGTGAGCTGATCGTGCGCGCGGCGCCGGGCGAGCTCAACGCGATCTCGGTGCACACCGAGCCGGACGGCGTCGTGATCGAGGACTCAGGCGCGCCGCTCACCGGGAGCTGCGAGCCGGTGAGTCCCGCACGCCGATTCTGCCGCGGCCGCTACGACGCAATCCACCTCCACCTCGAGGACGGCAGCGACTCGTTGAACCTTCGCGATCTGGGCGGGTCAGTGGACGCGGGACCCGGTGACGACTCCATCGTCGTCGCCGGGGCCCCGTCCCAACTTCTCGGCGGCGCGGGCGCGGACCTCCTGGACGCCCGCCTCGCACCCGGGAGCAGCGTCTCGTACACCGATCACACCGCGGCCGTCAGCGTCCGCCTGAACGGGCTGGCGGACGACGGCTCGGCCGGCGAGGGGGACAACGTGCTCGGCTCGCTCGGGAGCATCCAGGGCGGGTCGGGGGACGACAGGCTCGAGTCGGGGTCGGACTCCGCCTCCCTTGCCGGCGGGGCCGGGAACGACACGCTGGTGGGCAGCCCCGAGGGCGAGTCACTCCTCGGGCAGGACGGTGACGACAACATCGCGGCCGGAGGCGGCAACGACAGTCTCGACGGCGGAGCCGGTGCGGATCTGCTCGCCGGTGGTGCGGGGCACGACGAGGCGAGCTACGCCGGTGCGCGGGACCCGCTCCGGCTCAGCATCGGCGACGGACCGGGCGATGGGGCTCCGGGGGAGAACGACGACATCCTGGCCGACGTCGAGGACTTGATCGGCGGCCCCCGCGCGGACGTGATGATCGGAACGGCCGAAGCCAACCGGCTGGTGGGACTGGGCGGTGCGGACAGGATGTTCGGCGGCGAGGGGGCTGACAGGCTCGAGGGCTCGAACAGCGGGGACCGGCTGAACCCCGGTCCGGGGCCCGACAGCGTGGTCGCAGGAGCGCGTGACGTTGCGCTGCTCGACGACGGCGAGCGCGACAGGACCGACTGCCGCGCGAGCGCGCCCGTGATCCGAGCGGACTCGCTCGACACCTTCAAGAGGTGCGCGCCGCTCGTGAGAATGCAGCCGCTCGGCCCGCCACGGCCCGGCCTGCCGGTCCGGGTAGCGCTGCGCTGCCCGCGACTAACCGCCGTGCCGTGCCGTGGGCGCTTCTTCGTCCGCATGACTCCTGGCAACCGCAGGCTCTCGCGCACGGTCCGGTTCGGACCGATCCGTCCCGGGCGCAGAGTGGTTCGGACGGTGCGGCTGTCGCGAGCGCTCGACCGCAGCCGCCTGATCCGGCTGATCGGAGTGAGCGTCCGCCGCGGCGACGGGCGGAGCGAGACGAGCTTCTTCGGCGGGTTCTAGCCGCGTTGCGCCACGCGCAGGCGCGTGTGGGTAACGTTGCTTCAGTGAGCGATTCAGACACTTTCGGCGCCCGTTCGATCCTCGATGTCGGCGGCGAGTCGTACGAGATCTTCCGGCTCGACGCGCTTCAGGAGAAGTTCGACGTGGCCCGCCTGCCCTACTCGCTGAAGGTGCTGCTCGAGAACCTGCTGCGCAATGGCGAGGACGAGGGAGCGGAGGCCGTGGCGAAGTGGGCGGCGAAGGACGAGCCATCCCAGGAGATCGCCTACCGGCCGGCGCGCGTGCTGATGCAGGACTTCACCGGCGTGCCCGCGATCGTCGACCTGGCCGCGATGCGCGACGCCATGGAGGACCTCGGCGGGGACGCCACCAAGATCAACCCGCTCGTGCCGGTGGAGCTCGTGATCGACCACTCGATCCAGGTGGACGTGTTCGCCGAGCGGCTCGCGTTCCAGCGCAACGCCGAGTTCGAGTTCGAGCGCAACAAGGAGCGCTACGCATTCCTGCGCTGGGGCCAGAAGGCGTTCGACAACTTCTCGGTCGTGCCGCCCAACACCGGCATCTGCCACCAGGTGAACCTCGAGTACCTCGCGCGCGTGGTGGAGTCCCGCGACGGCCAGGCGTTCCCCGACACGCTGGTCGGGACGGACTCGCACACGACGATGGTCAACGGCCTCGGCGTCCTCGGCTGGGGCGTGGGCGGCATCGAGGCCGAGGCGGCGATGCTCGGCCAGCCGGTGTCGATGCTGGTTCCGCAGGTGGTGGGCTTCAGGCTCAGCGGCGAACTGCCAGAGGGCGCGACGGCCACCGACCTCGTCCTCACCGTCACCGAGATGCTGCGCGAGCGCGGCGTGGTGAGCAAGTTCGTCGAGTTCTACGGACCCGGGCTGCCGAACCTGCCGCTCGCCGACCGCGCGACGATCGGGAACATGTCGCCGGAGATGGGCGCCACCTGCGCGATCTTCCCGGTCGACGCGGAGACGCTCCGCTACCTCGAGTTCTCGGGCCGCCCGCCGGAGCGGATCGAGCTGGTCGAGGCGTACTGTCGCGAGCAGGGCCTGTTCCATGACGAGGACAGCGAGGAGGCCACCTACTCCGACACGCTAGAGCTCGACCTCGGCGACGTGGTGCCCTCGCTCGCCGGCCCGAAGCGCCCGCAGGACCGCGTGGCGCTCTCGGACGCGGCGGCCGACTTCCGGGCCGAGCTCGAGGAGTACACGGGCCACGAGACGCCCACGGGCTACGACGAGGCGGTGGACGAGTCGTTCCCCTCGAGCGACCCACCCACGAACAACGGCGGCGGCGAGTCTCCCAAGGTGGGCCACAGCCATCCGGAGCCCGGCACCGCGGTGGCCGAGCGCGAGGAGGGATTCGGCCACGGGTCGGTGGTGATCGCCGCCATCACGAGCTGCACCAACACATCGAACCCGTCGGTGATGATCGGCGCGGGCCTGCTGGCGAAGAAGGCCGTCGAGGCCGGGCTCGAGCGCATGCCGTGGGTCAAGACCTCGCTTGCGCCGGGCTCGAAGGTCGTCACCGAGTACCTCGACCGCGCCGGGCTGACGGAGCCGCTCGCGAAGCTCGGGTTCGACCTGGTGGGCTACGGCTGCACGACCTGCATCGGGAACTCCGGGCCGCTGCCCGAGGAGGTCTCGAAGGAGATCGAGGAGCGCGACCTGGTGGTGGCGAGCGTCCTGTCCGGCAACCGCAACTTCGAGGGCCGCATCCACCCCGAGGTGAAGATGAACTACCTCGCCTCGCCGCCGCTCTGCGTGGCCTACGCGCTGGCCGGCCGGATGGACCTAGACATCGTGAACGAGCCGCTACAGAACGACGTCTACCTGCGCGACATCTGGCCCACGCAGCAGGAGGTGAACGACACCATCGAGAGCGCGATCGAGTCGGACATGTTCCGGCGCTCGTACGGCGACGCGCTGTTCGAGGGCGACGACAACTGGAAGGGGCTCGAGATCCCGGAGGGCGACCGCTATGCCTGGGCTGAGGACTCGACCTACGTGAAGCAGCCGCCGTACTTCGAGGACATGCCGGCCGAGGCCCCGGACGGATTCGAGCCGATCGAGGGTGCGCGGGTGATCGCACTGCTCGGCGACAGCGTGACCACCGACCACATCTCGCCCGCCGGCGCGATCAAGAAGGACTCACCGGCGGGCGAGTACCTGATCGACCACGGCGTCGAGGCACGCGAGTTCAACTCCTACGGCTCGCGGCGCGGGAACCACGAGGTGATGATGCGCGGCACCTTCGCGAACATCCGCCTGCGCAACCTGCTCGCGCCCGACACGGAGGGCGGCTTCACGAAGAAGGACGGCGAGACCAAGCCGATCTACGACGCCGCGGTGGAGTACCACGAGGACGGCACGCCGCTCTGCGTGATCGCGGGCAAGGAGTACGGCTCCGGCTCGTCGCGCGACTGGGCGGCGAAGGGCCCGCGGCTGCTCGGCGTGCGCTTCGTGCTCGCCGAGTCCTATGAGCGCATCCACCGCTCGAACCTCGTCGGCATGGGCATCCTGCCGCTCCAGTTCCCGGACGGCGAGAGCGCTGAGTCGCTCGGCCTCACCGGGGAGGAGAGCTTCGACCTCGAGCCGCTCGAGGATGGCGCGAGCACGCTGAAGGTCACCACCTCGGAGGGCGTGGAGTTCGACGCCCGCGTGCGCATCGACACGCCGAACGAGTGGCTCTACTACCGCCACGACGGCATCCTGCACTTCGTGCTGCGCGACTTGTTGCAGCGCTGACGCAAGTTCCAGTCCGCGCCTGCGTTTGAGCCTCTGACGATGAGGCTGAGAGCACTGGGACTGATGATGCTCGGCGCGGTACTGCTCGCGCCGGCGAGCGCCAGCGCCGCCGGGCCCGCGCCCGGCACGCTCGAGTACCTCCAGCGCGACAACCAGAACATCGCGGACGCCTACGGGCGCCAGACCGGGCAGCAGCTCGGCAATCCCGCGTACACGCAGGCGCTCATCGCCGAGCACAACGAGGTCTGGGTGCAGCAGCTCGCCCAGCAGGCCGCCACGCCCAACCGGCTCGCGATCACGCCGGGCAACGTCTTCCCGGGCTGGAACGGCGGCAACCCGCTGCGCCGGGGCTGGACCGGCCGGCGCGGGATGCGCGTGCCCGTGTCCTACACGAACCGCTACGGCGCGCTGATCAGGGGCAACGTGTTCGCGCCGCTCCCCGGGGCACGCGACCCGTACACCGGCCGGCGGCTGCGGCGGCCGTACCCGGGCGTCGTGATCACCACGGGCTCGATTCAGGGCTCGGAGCGGATGTACTGGTGGCTCGCCCAGGACCTGGCCGAGCGCGGCTACGTGGTCCTCACCTATGACGTGCAGGGCCAGGGCACGAGCGAGACGCTCCCGCACGAGAACGAGCAGGTGAACGCGCTCCCGTTCTGCAACCCGCTTGCGCCTCCGGGAGCGGGGGAGGACTTCGGCTGTCCCGGCGTCCCCGCCCAGCAGGACTCGAACTTCGTGTACGGCACGAAGGACGCCCTGAGCTTCTTCCTGTCCACGCCGCGGCGCCGGTACCGGAACCCCTCCGGAGGCGACACGCCCGTGAACTCCTTCAACCCGCTCTGGCGGCTGTTCGACCGGAGCCGCGACCGGCGCACCGCCACTCCCGGCCGGACCAGGCGCGTGGCGATCATCGGCCACTCGCTGGGTGCCTCGGCGGTCTCCTACCTGCAGGGCGTGGACCGCCGCGTGGAGACGGTCGTGGCGCTCGACAAGCTGAACGCGGGCGCGGGAGGCTTCCCCGGGCCGCAGGGCGTTAAGCCCGTCGTGCCGGCGCTGGCGATCCAGTCGGAGTACGGCTTCAACGTGCAGCCGTACTGGATGCAGCGCGGCTCCTCGATCCAGCCGAAGCCGGGCCCGCCGAACGAGGGGCCGGATCCGCGCCGTGAGGCGAGCACGGGCTTCGACGCCTGGCGCGCCGCCGGGGTCGACTCGATGCTCGTGGTGCCGCGTGCCTCGACCCACCTCGAGTACACCGACATCGCCTACGTGCTGCCCGCGAGCCGCTACGGCCAGGCGCTCACGAGCGTGTATGTGCAGCGCTGGCTCGGTCGCTATCTCAAGCACCGCCGCTCGCGGCTCCTGGCATCGCGCTTCCGCTACCTGGAGCCGGTGGACGTGGGTCGCTGGGATCCGATCGAGCTAGACCGCTCGGAGCGCCTCAGCTTCTACTTCTGCTCCGGGTACTCGCTCGGCGGTCAGGTGAGCACGGACATCGCCGGCGTCGGCGGCTGCTAGGCGCGCTCGAGCACCACGATCGGGATCTCGCGCGTGCCGGCCCGGACCTTGTACGTCGCGTAGCCGGCGTAGTAGTCGACCGCCTCGTCCCAGAGCCGGGCGCGCTCGTCGCCCTCGGCCTCTCGCGCGACGTAGTTTCCGGTGGTCCCGCGGGGGCCCAGGAACTTGACGCGCGGGTTGGCGCGGATGTTGTGCAGCCAGGCCGGGTGACGAGGCGCACCGCCCATCGAGGCGATCAGGACCACGTGGTCCCCGTCACGAATGAAGAGCAGCGGGATCCTCCTGACCTCGCCGCTCTTCGCGCCGACGGATTCGAGCATGCCCACCTGCTGGCCGACGCTGATGCTCAGGCGACCACGCGAGAGCGGGAGCAGCACCCGGTCCACCCGCATCGCCACGTTGATGTAGAACCAGGAGCCCGGCTTCGACTGGGCGAACCGCTCGCCGAGGCGCTCGATCCCGCTCACTTGACGGCGGCGCGCCGTTCCGGTGCTCATGTGTGCAAGCTATACCGGTGCTCGACCTCGCCGCAGTGCGCTCGCAGTTCCCGGCCCTGGCCTCCGACGCCGCCTTCTTCGACGGCCCCGGCGGCTCGCAGGTGCCGCAGTCGGTGATCGATGCCGTTACCGGGTGCCTGCGCGATGCGAACGCCAACCTCGGCGGCGCGTTCGCCACGTCCCAGGCGGCGGACGAGCTGATGGAGCGGGCGCGCGCGGCGGCCGCCGACTTCACCGGCGGCGAGTACGAGGGCATCGCGTTCGGCGCCAACATGACGACGCTCAACTTCCAGCTCGCGCATGCCGTTGCGCGCACGATGTCACCGGGCGACGAGATCGTCGTGACCGCGCTCGACCACGACGCGAACGTGTCGCCGTGGCTCGTGGTCGCCGGGGATCACGACCTCGTGGTACGTACGGCGCCGCTGCGGGCCGAGGACGTGACGCTCGACATCGACGCCCTTGAGGAGCTGATCGGCGAGCGCACCCGTGTGGTCGCGTTTACCCTGGCCTCGAACGCGGTCGGTTCGATTCCGGATGCCGGGCGGATCGTGGCGGCCGCTCACGACGCCGGCGCACTGGCTTGGGCTGACGCGGTCCACATGGCGCCGCACCGGCGGCTGCGCGCACGCGAGCTTGGACTCGACGTGCTGCTCTGCTCGCCGTACAAGTTCTTCGGGCCGCACCTCGGAATCGCGTCGATCCGGCCCGACCTGGCGGCGTCCCTCCCGGCAGACCGCGTGCGGCCGGCGGCCGAGCACCCGCCCGGGCACCGCTTCGAGACCGGCACCCAGTCGCACGAGGCCATCGCGGGGGCGCTCGCCGCGATCGAGTACCTGCGCGAGCTTGGCGGCCGTGAAGCGGACGGCGACCTCGACGCCGCCTTCGCGCTGATCGAGGAGCACGAGACGAGCCTGACCGCGCGATTCCTCAGCGGCCTGCCTGACGGGGTCGAGCTCTACGGGATAAGGACGCCGGAGGGCCGAACGCCGACGTTCTGCTTCAACATCGAGGGAAGCCGCCCCCGAGACGTCGCCGAGCTGCTGGCCGAGCGCGACCTCTACGTTTGGGACGGCGACTACTACGCGCTCGAGCCGATGCGAGCCCTGGGCCTCGCCGACAGCGGCGGCGCGGTGCGAGCCGGCTTCCTCCACTACACGACCGAGGACGAGGTCGACTGCCTGCTCGAAGCACTGACGGACCTGGCGCCGTAGCGCGACGGCCTCCCGGCAAAGCCCGCAAGGAGGGGGAAGAAACGCCGAGGCCCGGCCCGAGGCGGCCGGGCGGCGTGCTTCACTGGTCGTTCCGATGGAGAACGACCCCTTCGACGCCGCCGAGCAGTCCGCGGAGCCCGCTCCGCGCGGCGCGCCTCATCTGCGCCAGCGCGGCATGCGCACCGAGCCGTGCCGCTACGGCCAGTGTGACGGCAGCGGCTGGATCGAGGTCGAGGAGACCAACGGCGCCCGCGAGTGCAGCTGCCGTCGCGAGCGCGTGGCCGCCGCGAGGGCGGCCCGGCTCGCCACGTCGATCCCGAGGCGCTACCTCGACGTGGACTTCGACCGCTGGCCGATCACCAACCTGGATCAGAAGATCGTTTCGTTCGTGAGGAAGTACTGCCGCCGCCTCGAGAAGAACATCGAGGACGGCACCGGCCTCTACTTCTACGGAGAGGTCGGGAGCGGAAAGACGAGCCTCGCCATGGTGGTCGCCAAGGAGGTGCTTCGCGAGCGCCGCTCGCTGGCGATCTTCTCGGGGCCGGACCTGCTCGCCAAGATCGTCTCGACCTACGAGGACCGCTCACCCGACACGTACCTCGGGCTGATGGAGCTGCTCGGAAGCGTCGACTTCCTGGTACTCGAGGACCTGGCGGTGGCGAAGCAGAGCGAGTGGCGCCTGGAACAGCTCTACGCCGTGATAAATAGGCGCTATCAGGACCGGCGGCCATTGTTGGTCACGGCCGACGTGGGTGCTCCGGAGCTGCTCGGCGAGCACATCGGGCCCCGCACCGGCTCACGCATTCTCGAGATGTGCGAAGCGATCCCATTCCTCGACGGCGATCACCGTGTCAAGGCGACCACACCTGAGGACGTTCGGCTCGCGAGTTAGCGCGGCGCTCGTGCTGGCGGGGCTTGTGCTGCCGGGGAGCGCGGCGGCGCAGGAGCGGACCGTCGAGACCGCCTCGTCGGGGGACGTGACCGCCGAGCTCTCGTACGTCAAGCGCCAGCGTGGGAAGGGTCAGTTCCGCTTCGAGGAGTTCCGCGACTTCCGGGTTCGCGTCCTTCGTGGCGGCCAGGTGCTCTACGACAAGCCGATCGGGAAGCCGTGCCAGCAGTTCTGCACGCCCACCGAGTCGGCCCTGACCCGCATGCACCTGGGCCTGCGTGACCTGAACGGCGACGGCGAGCCGGAGGCGATCGTGGACCTGTTCACCGGCGGGAGCAGCTGCTGCGTCTTCGTCTACGCGTTCGGCTTCGACCCCGCCGCCAACGTGTACCGGCGCGCTCGGCTCGACACCGGCGGCGGGTTCGTGGTGCGCGACTACGACCACGATGGCGTGCCCGAGCTCGTGGGCGACGACTTCCGCTTCCGCGGGCTCTTCACGTGTGGGGCCTGCGGCTCCCGGCCGATCCGGATCTGGCACTACGGCCTCAGGCGCTTCGAGGTTGTGACCCCCACGTTCCCGGCGAGCATCCGCACGCACGCGCGGCGCATGAAGCGCATCTACGAGCGGGTGCGCCACAGAAAGGACGCGCCCGTGTTCGTGAAGGGCGCGCTCACTCCGTACGCGGCCGACCTCTGCCTGCTCGATCGCTGCGAGGCCGCCTTTCGCCTGGTGCGGCTCGCGATCCGGCGTGGCGAGCTGAACCGCCGTTCGGACTTCGACGTCTCGCCCCACGGCGCCGCGTACCTGAGCGCGCTCAAGCGCTTCCTGCGCCGCGCCGGCTACGTGAACTGACGCCTAGGGAGCGGACTTGCGACGTCGCAGCGCGCGGCGCAGGGCCGCGCCTGTGGCGGCCATCCCGGCGCCGGCGGCGGCCACCGCGCCGGCCGCGAATCCGGTGAACGGCAGGGAAGCGTCGCCGCCACCCGTCGACCCACCTGCGCCCCCTCCGCCTGTCTCGGCTCCGGCGACGCCGCCACCACCCGCGCCACCTCCGCCGCCACCGCCGGAGGAGGTGTTCTCCCCACCGGCCAGGCCGCTATCGGGCGTGGTTCCCGGGGGCAGGTCGCCTCCCGAGGAAGTGCCGGGCGTGTCGGGTCCGCCAGGCGGCGAGCCGGGTACGAGCGGGCTGCTGACGCCCGCAACACCGAGCGGAAGGCCGGGAAGTGCAACGGCCGTGAGCTCGCGGAGCGTGCCGTAGTCCACAAGGGATGGCTTTTCGTACTGCATCGGCTACACGATGAACGCGAGCCGAGATTCTCAACTTGCGAGGTAGAAATGGCTACATGTCGCCGCCCAGGCGGTCCTCGACGCTTCGCACCTTGTCCTGAAGCGTCTGGCCGGGGCGGTCGCGGCGCTCGTCCAGCTTGAGCACGGTGTAGACGCGCTGCACGCCCTGCTGGAATGGCACGGCGTGCAGCTCGCCGACCACTGCGAGGATGTCCTCCGTCGTGCCCTCGAGCGACGTGCCCATCGCGTGCATCTGGAAGCGCACGCGATCCTGCTTTTGCAGGCGGCGCTGGATCTCGGCGATGTACTCGCTCGCGCTGAGCTCCTGTCGGCCCAGCGCGAGCACTGTCAGGTCGGCGGTGGCCATCCGCCCTGGATTCGGGTTGGCTCGTGCCTACTCCGTCGGCGCCTGCGCCCTCCTGGCCCGCGTCGTCAGACGTCTCGGGGTTGTCGTCGTTCAGGGCGCCCGTCGACTCGTCGGGGGTCTCCTGTGACTCTTCGGTGGGGTTCTCTTCGGTCCCGGTGGGGTTCTCTTCGGTTTCCATGGGGCCCCTCTACCCGGGCCGAGGCGGCTCAGTCTCGAAGCGTGCGGCCCAGCGCCGCGGCGTGTCGCAGCAGCGGCGCCGCGCGGTAGCGCTCCTCGCGCCGCTCCTCCCAGAGCCCATCGAGCACGGCGAGCACATGATCGAGGCCGATCGCCTCGCTCCAGGCCACGGCGCCGCGCGGATGGGAGAGCCCGAGCGTGAGCCCGGTGTCCACATCGTCCGCTGAGCCCACGCCCTCGCTGATCGCGAAGGCCGCCTCGTTCACGAGCTGGCAGACGATCCGGCCCAAGACGAGCCCGGGAGCGTCCTCGACCCACTCGGCGAGAAAGCCCAGCTTCGAGAAGAACTCCTCGGCGGCGTCGGCGGCAAAGCGCTGAGTCACGGGCAGCCGGGTCAGCTCGACCAGGTGAGCCTCCTCCAGCGGCGGCAGCAGGTGAAAGCCGACGGCCCCCTGCTCGCCCCGGCCGACGAGGCTTGTGGCGGAGCACAGCACGAGCAGCGGAGCGCCGCCCGGAGGCGAGGGGTGCGGGCGCGGCCCGGCGTCCACCACCAGCTCGGTGGGGCCGCCCTCTCTGAGCTCGAAGCCGGCGGAGCGTGCCCGCTCGCGCAGGGCGTCCGCCAGGGGTCCCTCGCCGAGGATCGTGACGGTGGTGCCCTCACCGCCTCCGGGCTCGGGCGGCTCTGGATCGTCCGGCCGGTAGGGCGTGCCCTCGACGTACTCGTAGTAGCCGCGCCCGCTCTTTCGCCCTAGCCGGCCCGCGGCCACCATGCGCGACTGAATCGGGCTGGGGCGCCAGCGCGGCTCGCCGAAGGACAGCTCCGTGAACGACCTGGCGACCTCGAAGCCCACGTCGATCCCCACCAGGTCCATCAGCTCGAACGGGCCCATCCGGAAGCCGCCGCCGAGCCGGCAGATGCGGTCGATCTGCTCGTGCGTGGCGGCGCGCTCCTGAAGTAGGCGCAGCCCCTCGGCCGAGAACGGGCGGCCGCAGCGGTTCACGAGGAAGCCCGGACCGTCGGCCGCGACGATCACGTCCTTTCCCATCGCCCTGCCGACCTCCTGGGCGAGCTCGAGCGCATGGTCCCCGGTCTGGTCGGCCCGGATCACCTCGAGCAGCCGCATCAGCGGCGGCGGGTTGAAGAAGTGCATCCCCACCACGTTCTCGGGCCGTGCGGCAGCACCCGCAAGCGATGTCACCGGAATCGACGAGGTGTTCGTGGCGAGCACCACATCGTCGCCGCAGATCAGTGACAGGGCGCCGAACACGTCGCGCTTCAGGTCAGGGCGCTCGGGCGCCGCCTCGATCACGAGGTCGCATGGAGCGAGCTCGTCGAGCGACGGCACCGGCTCGAGCAGGCTGGCCGCGTCCTCGTCCACGCGCCCCTTCTCGACCCACTTCGCCAGACCGCCTCGCGCGGCCTCTGCACCGCGCTCGAGCGCGTCCGGCTCAGGGTCATAGAGCAGCGTGCGCATCCCGGCAGCTGCGCCGAGCTGCGCGATGCCGGCGCCCATCGTGCCGGCGCCCACCACTCCCAGCACGGTCACTGCCCGCGGAACTCCGGCTTGCGCTTCTCGAGGAAGGCGGTCATGCCCTCCACGCGGTCCTCGGTGGCCATGGCGAGCTCGTACAGGCGCCGCTCGTGGTCGAGCCCCGCGGACATCGCCGTCTCCTCGGCGGCGAGCACGGCCTGCTTCGCGAGTCGGACCGCCAGCGGCGGCCGCTCCGCCACGGTCGCAGCGAGGTCGAGCGCCGCGTCGAGCCAGCCGTCGGCGGGCGCCACGCTCGTGACGATGCCGAGCTCGTGCGCCTCGGCTGCCTCGATCCGCCGGCCGGTGAGCACCAGCTCCATCGCGCGCTGCTTGCCCATCACGCGAGCGAGCCGCTGCGTCCCTCCGCCGCCCGGGATGATCCCGAGCAGGATCTCCGGCTGGCCGAACTGCGCGCTCTCGGACGCCACGATCATGTCGCAGGCCAGCGCGAGCTCGCAGCCGCCGCCGAGCGCGTAGCCCGAGACGGCCGCCACGAGCGGCGTCCGGATCGCCGCGAGCCGCGGCCAGAAGCTTGCCGCGGGGGAGGTGAGCGCCTCCGCGAACGTCCGTTTCGCCATCGCCTTGATGTCGGCGCCGGCCGCGAACCAGTCGTCGCCTCCGGCGATCACGATGCAGCGCACGTCCGGGTCCGCGTCCCAGCCCTCGCAGAGCGCCGCCAGCTCCTCCATCAGCTCCGGGGACAGCGCGTTGCGCGCCTCCGGGCGGTCGAGGCGCGCGAGGCCGACGGCGCCGCGGGTCTCCGCGGAGACGGTGGCCATCGCTACGGCACCAGCGCGTTGATGCCGGTCACGGACCTGGCGATGATCAGCTTCTGGATCTGGGACGTGCCCTCGTAGAGGGTCGTGACGCGAGCGTCGCGGAAATAGCGTTCCACGGGGTAGTCGTCCACGTAGCCGGAGCCGCCGTGCACCTGGATCGCCGTGCTCGCGCAGTTAACGGCCGCCTCGGTCGCGTAGAGCTTCGCGATCGACGTCTCGGTGGTGTTCGGCTTGCCGCTGTCCTTCAGCCAGCCCGCGCGCCAGACGAGCCCGCGCGCCGCCTCGGTCTGCACCACCATGTCCGCGATCATCGCCTGCACGAGCTGGAACGAGGCGATCGGCCGGTCGAACTGCGTGCGCTCCTTGGCGTACGCCACCGACGCGTCAACCGATCCCTGGCAGATCCCGACGCACCCGGCCGCCACGCTGTAGCGGCCCGAGTCGAGCGCCGACATGGCGATCTTGAAGCCGTCGCCGATCTCTCCCATGAGAGCGCCGTCGGGCACCTCCACGCCGTCGAGCGAGAGCTCGGCGGTGTCGGAGCCCTTGAGCCCGAGCTTGCCGTGGATCTCCTGCGAGGAGAAGCCGGAGCTGTCCGTCGGCACGAGGAAGCAGGCGAGGCCCTTGTGCTTCTTCTCGGGATCGGTCTGGGCGAAGATCATCGCGAGCTTCGCGTAGTTGCCGAGCGAGATCCACATCTTGCCGCCGTTGATGCGCCAGCCGCCGTCGATCTTCTCGGCGCGCGTCTTCAGGTTCGCGGCGTCCGAGCCCGTGTCGGGCTCCGTGAGCCCGAAGCAGCCGAGCGCCTCGCCGGAGCAGAGCTTCGGCAGCCACTCCTGCTTCTGCTCTTCCGTGCCCCAGCGAACGATCGACGAGCAGACGAGCGAGGTCACGACCGAGATCACGGTCCGCATCGCGGAGTCGTGGCGGCCGATCTCCTCGACTATCAGCCCGTAGGTGAGGTAGTCCGCGCCGCGGCCGCCGTACTCCTCGGGAACGATGGCGCCGAGGAAGCCCATGTCGGCCATCTGCTGCACCAGCTCGGTGTCGAAGTGCTCGTTGCGGTCGTTCTCGCGGGCGCGCGGGGCAACCTCGCGGTCGCTGAAATCGCGCGCGGTTTCGCGAATCAGCTTCTGCTCGTCAGTGAGTTCAAAGTCGATCATGTGTTCCTAATTCTGCAAGATGCCGGAGATCGTGGCGGACAAGCAGACGTGGGAGTTCCCCGAGGGACACGAGATCGCCCCGGGCAGGACGATCCTGAAACTACTCGGCGGGGGCAACCGGTACGAGGTCTACCTCGTTTGGGACGACCGCCTCTTCAGCGTGATGGTGGCCAAGGTCCTGCGTCCGGACCTCGTGGAGGAGGAGTACGCGCTGCGCGGCCTGCGGCGGGAGATGGAGGCGCTCGAGGCGCTGGCCCATCCCGTGCTCCTGCGCGCCTTCGCGTCTCACATCGAGGGCCCGTACCCGCACGTGGTCGTGGAGCATCTCGAGGGGCCCACGCTGCGCAGGCTGATCAAGCAGAACGGCGCCCTGCCGGTCGAGCAGACGCTGCCGCTCGGGCTGCACGTGGCTTCCGTGATCCACTACATGGCCGAGGAGGGCTGGGTCCACCTGGACCTCAAGCCGGACAACCTCGTGATGGGGATCCCACCGAGGGTGATCGACCTGAGCCTCGCGCGCACGATCGAGCGCGCCCAGCGGCTCACGGACTACATCGGAACGAACGCGTACATGCCTCCCGAGCAGTGCAACCCGCGCGGCGACGTGGGCCCGCCGGCGGACGTCTGGGGGCTTGGGGCCACGCTCTACCACGCGGTGGCGGGCCGACTTCCCTTCAGGCGCCCGCGCACGCGGGAGGATGGCGCTCCGCTCGAGGACCGCTTTCCCCAGCTCGAGGACGAGCCGCGCGCCTGGAGACGGCCGGTGCCGCAGGCCCTGTCGGACGCGATCCTGGCGTGCCTCGAGAAGGACCCCGCCCAGCGGCCGACCGCGGGTGAGCTGGCGATGATGCTTCAGCCGCTGGTGGCGGAGCTTCCCGCGAAGCTCGTGCTGGGTCGCCGCGGGCCCACCCGGCTGGGCTGATGCATTCGCGCCAAGGCTCGTGAGCTTTGCCTGTCCGCGGTGTTCCAAAGGCATGCAACCACACCCTTCCCACGCATATCTTCGACTTTCCGAGGGCCCCGAGGACCTTCTCGGCGCCGAGCTGTCGCTGACGCGGCGGCTGCTCACGCTGTTCGTGGCGTTCGTGCTGTTCTCGGGCACGTCCCTGTTCGCCACCGCTGCCCTCGACCTGGATCACGGGCTGATCGGCAAGGCCCTGGCGACCAACGCGAAGGCCAGCCATGACGGCGACGACGACAACTCCGGCCCGGGTGGTGGCGGCGACGATGACGACGATGACGCTGACAGCGACAGCGACTCGAGCACCCACCAGGGCACGGTGCGCGTGAAGGCCGACGATTCGCATTCGGACCAGAGCCACGACGGCACGACCGACTCGAGCCACGGCCAGCAGGCCACCGACTCGAACTCGGACGACAACGGAAACGGTGCCTCCGACTCGAGCAAGGCCCAGCAGTCCGACGACTCGAACTCGGACGACAACCATGACGGCAACACGGACTCGAGCCGTGGCGCGTCGGTGAGCATGCGCTCCCACGCCACGAGCGACGGCCGCGGCGACCACACCCGCGGGTAGTCAGCTCGGCAGGACACGCAGATCGGCGAGCGGCCGCGCCCGGATGGCCCGGCCGTCGTCGTTCTAGGCGATCGCTACCGCGTCCTCGCTCACGCGGCCGGGTTCTCGATCACCGCGGCCATGCCCTGGCCGACGCCGATGCACATCGTGGCGAGCCCGTAGCGTGCGCCGCGGCGGCGCAGCTCCCAGGCGAGCGTGCCGAGCAGGCGGGCTCCGGAGGCGCCGAGTGGGTGGCCGAGGGCGATCGCGCCGCCGTTCACGTTGAGGCGTTCGTGGTCGAAGCCGAGCTCTCGCATCGATGCGAGCACCTGCGACGCGAACGCCTCGTTCAGCTCGACGACGTCGATGTCCTTCGGCTCTAGGCCCGCGCGCTCGAGCGCCTTGCGCGAGGCCGGCACCGGTCCGATCCCCATGTACGCCGGATCCACGCCTGCCGAGGCACTGCTCACGAGGCGGGCGAGGGGCTCGCGGCCCAGCTCGCGGGCGCGCTCCTCGCTTGCCACCACAACGCACGCGGCGCCGTCGTTGATCTGGGAGGCGTTGCCGGCGGTCACGCTGCCGCCCTCGCGGAAGATCGGCCGTAGCCGCGCCAGGCGCTCGAGTGAGGTGTCGGGGCGCGGGCCCTCGTCTGCATGGATCGTCACGGGGTCGCCCTTCGGCTGGCGCACGTCCACGGTCACAATCTCGTCGTCGAAGCGTCCGGCCTCAGCCGCGGCCACCGCGCGCTGGTGGGACTCGAGCGCGAAGGCGTCCTGGTCCTCGCGAGAGACCTGGTGGCGCTCGGCCACGTTCTCCGCCGTCTCGCCCATCGATTCGGTCGAGTGGCGCTCGGCCAGGCTGGGGTTCACGAAGCGCCAGCCGATGGTCGTGTCCACGAGCTCCGGGTTCCCGCGCGGGAAGCCGCGCTCGGGCTTCAGCATCACGAGCGGCGCCCGGGACATCGACTCGACGCCGCCGGCGAGGACGAGCTCAGCCTCGCCCACCCGCACATGGCGAGCGGCCTGGACGATCGCCTCGAGGCCCGACGCGCAGAGGCGGTTGACCGTGACCCCGGGAACCTCCACCGGCAGGCCGGCGATCAGCGACGCCATCCTCGCGACGTTGCGGTTGTCCTCGCCGGCCTGGTTCGTGCAGCCCATGTAGACCTCGTCGACGGTCGACGGGTCAAGCTCGTTGCGCTCCACGGCTGCCGCGATCGTGCGGGCGGCGAGATCATCGGGACGCACGGGGGAGAGGACCCCGCCGTAGCGGCCGACGGGCGTGCGAAGGGCGTCGAGGATCACGGCGTCTCGCATTGGGCGGGAGCGTACACTCGCCTCGCGTGGACGAGTTCTCCATGTTCATCTTCTTCGGAGGGCTGGTGGTGATCGGGATCTTCCTGGCGATCGGGAAGTGGTATCCCGGATCAGGAGCCGAGCAGGTGGACTGGCGCCCCACGCGCTCGCCCGAGGTCGAGGCCGAGCTCGAGATCGACGACGTGGACCAGATGATCGAGGCTCAGAACGCGCGTCGCCGGGCGAGCGGCCGCGCCGAGATCAGCGAGGACGACGTCCGCGCCCAGGTGGCGGCGGACGAGCGCTGGCGCCAGGAGCTGCGCCGGCGCGCCCGCGCGGCGGGCGAGCCCCCCGCGCCGGGCCCGCCTCCGGAGGCGGGCCCGCCTCCCGCGGACGACTGACGTGGCCAGGGTTCTGATCGTCGGCTGCGGCTGCCGCGGCAGCTCGCTCGGTGCCGCTCTTCGCGCCTCCGGGCACGCGGTGCGAGGGACGACCCGGTCTCCGGGACGGCTTTCGGAGCTGGAGACGGCGGGCGTCGAGGGAGTGGTTGCGGATCCGGATCGGCTTGGCACCCTGGTCCCCGCGCTGGCTGGGGTGACGGTGGTGTGCTGGCTGATGGGCAGCGCCGCGGACTCGCCCGCGGTCCACGGCCCGCGGCTCCGTTCGCTGATGGAGCACCTGGTGGACACGCCGGTGCGCGGCCTGGTCTACGAGGCGGCCGGCCCCGCGGACGCGGCATTGCTCACCGAGGGTGCCTCGATCGTTCGCGAGGCGTCACACACCTGGCACATGCCGGTGGAGATCGTCAGCACAGACCCCGCGGCGCACGAGGACTGGCTCGAAGCGATGACTGCGGCGGTCGAGCGGCTCTTTGGGCCCTAGAGGTGGGCGCCCAGGGCGCCGGCCACGATGAGGACGATCGACGCGACCGTGAGGATCACGGCGATGGCGATCATCGCGTTCCAGGAGACGGCCGCGGCGAGCTGGCGCCGGGTGCGGACGGTCACGAGGACCTCCGCCGCCGCCGCGATCTGATCCGACGTGGGCGCGGCCGCGGGCTGAGCAGGCTCGAGCGGAGCGATCTCGGCCGGAGCGACCTCCGGCGGAGCATCCGCTGTCGGTGCCCCGTCTTCCAGGTCCGTGGGCGGAACGGCGGTCAACGGCGCGTCCCCCGCTGGCGGGGCGGGAATCGGGCGCGCCGGTGCGATTCCTGCGAGCAGCGCGTCCGTGGCCTGCACCAGGCGGCGCTCGTGCTCCACGCAGCGCGGGCAGTTGCGCAAGTGGACGTCGAGGCGGCGGCGGCCGGGCTCGCCGACCACGCCGTCGAGCCGGTCGGAGATCAGGCCCTCGGCCCGCTCGCACCAGCCGCTGCCCGACAGTGGTGTGAGCGTCTGCCGGAGCTCCTTCCGGGCGGCCGCCAGCAGCGGCCCGAGCTCCTGTTCCTCGATGTCGAGCAGTTCCGCCACCTCTGGCCGCGGACGGTCGGCGAGTGCCACCAACGCGAGCGCGCGGACTTCCAGCGGCTCCAGCGCCGGCAGCGCGGCCGCGACCTCGCGGACGGCCGCCGCGGGATCGACGGGACCGGCGGGTCGGGCGGGCACTGGTCGCAGCGGCGCGCGCTCCATGGGCTCGACCACAATAGCCCTCAGCCGGGCATCGAGCTTCGGTACGGTAAACCCGACCAGCTTTCAGGAGAATTGGAGGGACCGTGGCGGACTACGCCAAGGACGTGCTCGTGGACACGCAGTGGGTGGAGGACCACCTGAACGACGACTCCATCCGGGTCGTCGAGGTCGACGAGAACCCGGCGCTCTACGCCGAGGCGCACATTCCGGGAGCCATCGGCTTCGATTGGAAGAAGGACCTTCAGGACCAGGTCAAGCGCGACTTCCTGGGCCCGGCCGAGTTCGGCGAGCTGTTCGGCAGCCGCGGAGTCTCGAACGACCACACGATCGTCCTCTACGGCGATCGCAACAACTGGTTCGCCGCCTACACCTACTGGTACCTCAAGTACTACGGGCACGACAACGTGAAGCTGATGAACGGCCCCCGCGAGAAATGGATCTCGGAGGGGCGGCCCACGTCGAGAGACGTGCCGAGCTTCGAGTCGCAGCAGTTCTCGGCCCAGGAGGGCGACCCCGCGATCCGGGCCATGCGCGACGAGGTCCGCGACGCACTCGACAGCAGCACGCGCCTGGTGGACGTCCGCTCGCCGCAGGAGTACTCGGGCGAGCTGATCGCCATGGCCGGATACGAGCAGGAGGGCGCGCAGCGCGCCGGGCACATCCCGGGCGCAGCCTCGGTGCCGTGGGCGCAGGCCGTTCAGGAGGACGGCACGTTCAAGCCGGCCGACGAGCTCAGCGAGCTCTACGGCAACAAGGGCGTGACCGACGGCAACCCGATCATCGCGTACTGCCGCATCGGCGAGCGCTCGGCGCACACCTGGTTCGTGCTGCACGAGCTGCTCGGCCACGACGACGTGAAGAACTACGACGGCTCGTGGACCGAGTGGGGCAACATGGTCGCCGTGCCGATCGAGAAGGACGTCTAGAGCAGAGGGCGGAGCGCCTTCAGGAGCGACTGCACGATCCGTGCGGTCGCTCCCCACACGAGGGTCCCGTCCACCGTGTAGGTGGGCGTCTTAATCGGCACGCCCTTTCGGATCAGCCGCTGCATCTCGTATCCCCTGACAAGGTCGGCGAGGGCGAACTCGAGCACCTGCTCGACCTCGGTGGCCTGCGGGCGCCACGTCTGGCCGGGCTCGATCAGGCCCACGAAGGGGAAGATCCGATAGCCGGTCACGAAGGTGCCGACCGGCGGCAACGCCCCCACCAGTTCCACGGCGGACGGGTCGAGGCCGATCTCCTCGTGCGCCTCGCGCAGGGCGGTCTCGCGCAGGTCCTCCTCGGGATGGTCCTGGCGCCCTCCGGGGAACGAGATCTCACCGGCGTGACGGCTCAGGTCGGCCCGCCGCTCGGTGAACACGGCGGTGAGCGGCTCGCGGTAGAGCGGTACCAACACGGCGGCGTCCTTGTGGCCCGGCGCGTCCATCGCCGCGGCCTCTTCGGGGGTGAGGAGGTACTCCCGCACCGCCCTATTATCGAAGCCCGTGGCCGAGGCGCTCATCATCGTCGACTTCCAGAACGACTTCACCCCCGGCGGAGCGCTGGCGGTGCGCGAGGGCGACCGCATCGCGGAGCGCGTGAACGAGCTGGCCGCCGACCCACGCTTCGAGCTCGTGGTGGCCACGCGCGACTGGCATCCACCGGACCACGGCTCCTTCGAGGAGCGCGGCGGGCCGTGGCCGGTGCACTGCGTGCAGGACACCGACGGCGCCCAGCTTCATCCGTCGCTCCAGCAGAAGAACGTGGACGTGGTGATCGACAAGGGCACCGACCCGGACACCGAGGGCTACTCCGGCTTCGACGGCACCACGCTCGGGGAGCTGCTCGAGGAGCGGGGCATCGACAGGGTGACCGTGGTGGGCCTTGCCACCGACTACTGCGTGAAGAACACCGCGCTCGACGCACTGCGCCAGGGGCTGGGCGTGACGGTGGACAGCGACGCCGTGCGCGGCGTGGAGGTGAACGACGGCGACTCGGAGCGCGCCCTCGACGAGCTCCGCGCGGCTGGAGCGACGGTCGAGTGAACCTGCTCGAGCGCGTATTCGAGTCGATGTTCCATTGGTATCGCCTTGTGGGCGGCGCCTCCGAGGGCGCGCGGTCATTCGAGCGCGACGGCGTGCTCGCGTCCGTGGTGCCCGCGGTGCCGGAGCGGTCTGTGGTGAACGCGGTTCTCTACCGAGAGGCCGACGGGCTCGAGACCGCCTACGACGAGCTGGCTGCCGCGTATGACGAGATCGGCGCGAAGTGGACCGTCTGGGTCCGGCCGGGCGATGACGCCGCGGCCGGGTTGCTCGAGGGGCGCGGGCACCAGCTCGACGGCCAGCCGTGGGCCATGGGCTGTCGGCTGGATGGAGTGGAGCGCCCGCCGGCCGGCGCGCTCGCAGACTGGACCGCCGAGGGCTCGCTCGCCGATGTGGGCGACATCAACGACCGCTCCTACACCTTCGGCACCGACTCGTTCTCGCGCGCGCTGAGGACGCTGCCGGACGGTGCCGCGCACGTGTACGTGACGCGCGATGGCGGCGCCCCCGTCGGCTGCCTCCTCGTCCTGGACCACGCGGGCAACAGCGAGATCCAGATGGTGGCGGTGGTGCCCGAGGCTCGCGGCGGGGGCATCACGAGCAAGCTTCTGGGCCATGCGCTCGCCGACGCCTGCGAGCGTGGCAGCGAGACCGCCACCCTGATCGCCACGCCGGCCGGCTACCCGGTCTACGAGCGCGCCGGGTTCGAGCCGCTCGAGCGCGTGTCGATGTGGGAGCGCAGCGGGGTAGCCGCGAGCGCCGCCTAGACCAGCTCGACGTCCTCCTCGAACATGACCTCGCCCTCGAGCACCCTGTGCACAGGGCACTTCGCGCCGATCTGCATGAGGCGCTCGCGCTGGTCCTCGGGCAGCTCCTTCGGGAAGTCGACGGTCATGCGGAAACGCGTGGGGGAACCGCGCTGAGCCGGCTCGTACTCCACGTGCACCGCGACGTCCCCGACGTCCCAGCCCTTGCGCTTGGCGTACATCTCCATGGTGATCGCGGTGCAGGAGGCGAGGCTCGCGGCGAGCAGCTCCTGCGGGCTCGGGCCTGAATCGTCGCCGCCCTGATCCTTCGGCTCGTCGGCCGTGACCGTGTGATGACGGATCTCAACCGAGTTGCTGAGCTTGCCCTCGTCGCGTCGTGCGGTTGCTCTCATCCTCTCCCCTCGAACAGCTCAGGCTCAGGCTCATCGGCGAACCGCGCCATCGCGTAGACGGCGTCGGACAACCGGTTCAGGTACGTCAGAACGATGTCGTCGGCCAGGTCTCCGCCGTGCTTCAGGGCCGCTACCCGGCGCTCGGCCCTGCGTACCGCGGCGCGGGCCACGTCGAGGCGCGCGGACAGCTCGGTTCCGCCCGGGATCACGAACTTCGGCGGCAGCTCGACCCGGTCCATGTAGCGGTCGATGTCCGACTCGAGCCGCTCGACCATGTCCGGCGTGACCTTCGAGACGCCGGCCTCGAGGCGTCCGGCGGCCTCCGGAGCGGTGGCGAGCTCGGCGCCAGCGACGAACAGCTCGTTCTGGAAGCGCAGGATGTCGTTGTAGAGCTCGCCGCCGCGGTCGGCCGCGGCGCGTGCGAGCCCGAGCGCCGAGGCGGCCTCGTCCACCGAGCCGTAGGCCTCGGGGCGGCCGGCGAACTTCTCGACCCGGCCTCCGTACCAGAGCCCCGTGGTGCCGTCGTCGCCCTTGCGCGTATAGATCTTCACGCGAGGGGATTGAACACGAGGCCCGTAGGGACCTTCGGGAAGAAGTACGTGGACTTGGGCGGCATCGACTCGCCGGCCTCGGCCACCTCGCGCACCTGCTCGACCGGCGTGGCCCGCATGAAGAATCCCGCGTCCGCCGCCCCGGACTCCACACGCTCGATGGCGTCGTCCAGGTTCTTCGAGTAGTCGAGGCCGCGCAGGTGTGAGATGTCGTCCTCGCTCATGCCGAGCGCGCCGCGCAGCACCAGCGCCTCGAGAACGGCCGTGTCGAGCCTGCGGTACGGCTCGGGCATGCCGACGAGCGCCTCGTCGGCGATCTTCTGGTCCTTCAGCGTGAGACGGAAGGGCCGTTTGAGGAAGCTGTCCATGTAACCGAACGCCACGCGGCCGTTGTCGGGGGGCGGTTCGAGCTCGCGCGCGTCCTCGAGCGTCTCGATCTCGAAGTCGCGCCGGGCAACGTCGCGGATCGCCTCCTGCTTCTCGCTGTCGTCCTTCAGGCCCGAGAGCATCCGGTGCGTTGGGAAGATCAAGAGGCCCGGGTCGTCGAGCGCCACGAGGAACATCAGCACGTAGCGGTGGTCCCCCTCGCCGCCCAGCTCGTCCGCATACACGCGCGCGGTCTCGTAGCGGTGGTGCCCGTCCGCGATCAGCAGCTCGGCGTCCGCGAGCGCGGCCTGGAACGCTGCGATCTGCTCAGGATCGGCCACGCGCCAGAGCGTGTTGCGAGTGCCCTCGCCGTCGGTCGCCTCGGCGAACGGCTCGCCGCCCATGGCCTGGGCCAGTGTCTCCGTGGCGGCGCCGCCCATGTCCGGGAAGAGGCTGAAGATGGGGGAGAGGTTCGCGCGCGTGGCGCGCGTGAGCCTGAGCCGGTCCTCCTTGGGACCCGGATGGGTGCGCTCGTGCGGCCGGATCCGGCCTGCGCCGTAGTCCTCCACACGCACGCGCGCGAAGAATCCGCTGCGCGAGCGGGCGCTGCCATCCGGCGCGGTGTAGTCCTGCCGCAGGGCCCAGATGGCAGGCTCGTCCTCCTGCACGAGAACCCCGCTCTGGCGCCACTCGCCCAGGGTCTGGGCAGCCGCTTCGTAGCTCGCGGGGAGATCCAGCTCGACCACGTTGTGCGGATTCCTCGCGGCGAGCTCCGCCCGCCCCTCGTCATCGATCACGTCGTACGGCGGCGCGATCAGGTCCTCGAGCGGGCCCGCGACATCGGGGTCGTAGCGAAGGGTCTTGAGCGGCTGGATATCTGCCATCGGCGCGCCACCCTAGCGCGCTCTTGCATCCGATCCGCCAGGGGGCGATGATCGGCACAGCCCCGATCGAAGGAGTGGTAATGGCCACCACTGAGACGAGCGCTGAGGCGACTACTCAGGGCTACCAGCTCGAGGGCAGTCTGCTGGAGGTCTGCAACTGCGAGACGCTCTGCCCCTGCTGGATCGGCGACGACCCGGACAATGGATTCTGCGAGTCCGTGGTCGCGTACAACTTCACGAGCGGGAACATCCGCGGCGTGGACGTGGGAGGCCTCACGCTCGTGAGCGTTGTGCACATCCCCGGCAACATCCTCGAAGGGAACTGGCGCCAGGTCGTGCTGGTGGACGACAGGGCCTCCGACGACCAGATGGAGGCGCTGCTCGACTGCTTCAGCGGCAAGCTCGGAGGGCCGATCGCGGATCTCGCGAGCCTCGTCGGCGAGCGCGTGGGGGTGGAGCGGGCGAGCATCGACCATTCGATCGTCGACGGCGCTGGCACGTTGCGCGTGGGCGACAAGATCGACTGCTCCATGCACCCGTACCGTGGCCCCGACGGCAGCATCACGACCCTCAACAACTCGATCTTCTCGACAGTGCCGGGCTCGCCCGCGTACGTCGCGAGGGCCGACCACCAGAAGGTCAGCATGCCCGAGCACGGCTACGAGTGGGAGCTCGAGGGCAAGAACGCGATCCAGTCCGACTGGAAGATCGACTACCGAGGCGAATGACGAGTCTGCCCCGGCCGATCCTGGTCGGGATCGCCGCCGCGTGGGCCGCTGCGATAGCGGCCCAGCTGGCGGGCGCCGCTGCACTCGTGCACCACGACTCGCTGCTTGCGGGCGGCGGCCCGCCCGCCGTTGTTGCGGCGCTTGCCTCGCTGCTGGCATGGCAGGTGATGATCGCGGCGATGATGCTGCCGTCGAGCCTGCCGCTCGTGGGGCTGTACGCGCGCGCAACGGCGCGGGCGCCTCAGAGGCGCCGCGCCATGACCGCGTTCCTCGGCGGGTACGCGCTCGTCTGGAGCGGGTTCGGACTGGCGGCATTCGGCGCGGACGCCGGTGTTCACGCGGCTGTCAGCTCAAGCCCATGGCTGGAGCGTCACGACTGGTGGATCGGCGGCGCCGTGCTGGCGCTGGCGGGCGCGTTCCAGTTCACATCGCTCAAGGACGCCTGCCTCGACAAGTGCCGGCATCCCGCCCAGTTCATGACGCGCTACTACGAGCGCGGGCCCGCCGGCGGCCTTCGCCTGGGGATGCGCCACGGCGCGTTCTGCGTGGGGTGCTGCTGGGCCCTGATGCTCGTGATGTTCGCCGCCGGCGTGGCGAGCCTGATCTGGATGGCCCTGCTCACCGCCGTGATGATCCACGAGAAGACACGCCCAGCCGGCGCCCGCGCCGTCCCGGTCACGGGCGTGGCGCTGCTGGCGGCGGCGTCGGTGGTGCTGGCGTACTCGGCGGCCGCCGCGGCGGCCGCCTGAGGCACCTGCGGAGCCCACTTCATCGCACTTGTGCATGAGATGTATGCAAAAGGCGGAGAGAGTGGGCGCGCGACGCCTGGGCTCGACCCTAGACTTCCCTCCGACGGGGCGTGGCGCAGCCTGGCAGCGCGCCGCCTTTGGGTGGCGGAGGTCCCCGGTTCGAATCCGGGCGCCCCGATCTAGATGACCGAGACGGCAGGGCATCCCCGGCGCTCCGGACGGCTCAAGCCGATCCTGCTCGCTGCCGCGATGGCGTTCCTCGCGCTGAACGTCTGGACGGGCAGTCCGCTGCTCGCCGTGTGGCTCGGGTCGAAGGTGCAGGGGGAGGAGAGCCAGCCGTCGATGGGGGCGTACGCGGTCGTGATCCTGGCGCTGATCGCCTTCAGCTGGGGGCTGTATCAGCTGCTGAAGCGGGTCATGGGCGCCTACCAGGACGCCACCGGCACGCAGCCGACCGTGCGCTCGCACGCTCCCTGGCTGCGCAGCATGCGCGGCGAGCGACCCGACTATCCGGGCAACACGTCGCGCATCTCGGGTGCGGAGAAGATCGTGGTGGTGACCGTGCTGATCGCGGCCACGGCCTTCGAGATCTGGTTCTTCTTCTTCAGCGGATCGTCGATCGGCGGCGGCGGCGGCCGCTGAGATCGTCACACGCCGCTCACACGCCTACGCTTTGACAGCACCCGCCCCGGTAGCTCAGCTGGAAAGAGCGGCGGCCTTCTAAGCCGCGGGTCGCAGGTTCGAGTCCTGCCCGGGGCGCCTTCAACAGGAGTAGGGTCAGAAGGTGACTCGCGCCGCGATACTCCTCGCCCTGCTCCTCGCCATGCCTTCTGCAGCAGCCGCCCAGGCGCCGCCCGACTGTGCGCCGGACAAGGTGGCGAACGTGACGCTGAGAATCCAGGAGCGGGGGGAGGAAGTCGCGCCGGTCGCCACGCACGAGATCGACGTGTCGGCGGACATCCTCGCCAGCGACCCGACTCAGATCGTTATCACCCCCCAGGACGGCGTCGAGGTACTGGGGCGCGGCGGTAAGGGCTCGATCGTGGGGTTGTTCGCGCCGAGTACTCCGAATCTCACCCTCACGATCTCCTGGCGGCAGTCGGTGGATGAGTCGAACCCCGAGGAGACCGCCAGATGCTCCGCGAGCCGTGTCATGACGCTGCCCGTGCTGGCCGCGAACCCGGCGCGTGGCGTCAAACAGCCCAATCCCGGGCCTGACACCGGGGACTACACCTTCGCCGTGGCTCCGGCGCTGAAGCGTCCGAACCTGTCGCCGATCGAGATCGCGATAAGGAGCACTGGAAAAGCCCGCTTCCCGCGCGCGAAAGAGCGACTGCGGACGTGGGTCCTCCCGATGCGAGTGTCCGAGCAGCTCAAGTACCGGACCCACCTACCCAACTATGCATACGCCAGCTTCCCGCAGCTGTGCAAGTTCTGGTGGATGACCTGCGGACCGGTCAACAGTCATCTGAGCCTGCTTCAGGTCAAGAACGGGGGACGACCGGACCTCGACGGACGTAACGCGATCCTGGGGCCGCTCGCCTTCAGCCAGCCCGCGCGCTGGGCGGCCCGTTATGGATTCACCGTTTCGACCTTCCCAGGCGCGGCCAAGAATCGGCCCTTCGGCTACGACGTCCAGGTGAGGCAGGCCGGGCGGCTCCTCGCTCGCGTTCGAAAGACTGGGCGCTGCAGGGAGGTGTCCCGCAACGGGGGCAGCTTCCACAGCTGCAAGAAGGCGCGCGGCAGCGTCCTGCTGCGCTGAACGACGGGATTCGGGGTATCGGTTTAGGCATGCGCGCCATGACCGTCATCCCCGGGAAGCGCGACAGTGCCGAGCTCACCGAGCGCCCGGACCCGGAAGCGAAGGACGGCGAGCTGCTCGTCGAGCCGCTCTACCTCGGAGTGTGCGGCACGGACCGCGAGATCCTGGAGGGCGCCCACGGGGAGCCGCCACCGGGTGAGGAGCGGCTCGTGCTCGGCCATGAGCTGCTTGCCCGAGTGCGCGACACGGGCGAACTGGTGGCCGGGATCGTCCGGCGCCCGGATCCGGTGCCGTGCGCGTGCTGTGCCCAGGGCGAGTGGGACATGTGCCGCAACGGGCAGTACACCGAGCGCGGCATCAAGGCGCTCGACGGCTACGGCGCCGAGCTGGTGGCCATCGAAGCGGACTTCGCGATCCCGATCCCCGCCGAGCTCGGGACGCTTGGTGTGCTCACCGAGCCCGCCAGCATCCTCGCCAAGGCCTGGGAGCAGATCGACCGGATCAGCACGCGCGCCTGCTCGGTGCACGAGCGTGCGCTCATCATCGGCGCCGGGCCGATTGGCCTGCTCGCCGCGCTGATGGCCGCGCAGCGGGGGCACGAGGTCCACGTGCTCGACCGCGCCACCGAGGGCATCAAGCCGGAGGCGGTGCAGGCTCTCGGGGGGCGCTACCACACAGGTGACGTGACGGAGCTGGCCAAGGAGATCGAGCCGGACATCGTGGTGGAGTGCACCGGCGTCGCCGAGCTCGTGGCCGGGGCCATGCAGCACACGGCGCCAGGGGCCATCGTCTGCCTCACGGGGGTCGCGTCCTCCCGCACCCTCAGCCTGGACGTGGGCGCCCTCAACAACGAGCTCGTGCTCGAGAACGACGTGGTGTTCGGGTCGGTGAACGCGAACCGCCGGCACTTCGAGCAGGCGGTCAAATCGCTGACCGACGCGGACCAGGACTGGCTGCGGCGACTGATCACCCGCACCGTTCCGCTCGACCGCTGGCCCGACGCGCTCGAGAAGGGCGACGACGACATCAAGGTCGTGGTCGAGTTCCCCCAGCGCTAGCGGCGGGCGATACCCTCCTGGCGATGCCGACCTCCCTCGTAACCGGTGGTGCCGGTTTCCTTGGTTCGCATTTGTGCGATTACCTGATTTCGCGTGGGCAGCGCGTGATCTGTGTGGACAATCTCGAGACGGGGTCGCTTGAGAACATCCGCCATTTGAAGACGGGGGCGGACTTTCGTTTCGAGATGCTGGATATCACGGAGCATTACGAGATCGAGGAGCCGGTCGATTTCGTCTACCACATGGCCTCGCCGGCCTCCCCGATCGACTACGCAAGGTTGCCTTTGCACACGCTCAAGGTCGGCGCGTACGGGACGCACAACACGCTTGGGCTCGCGAAGAAGCACAGGGCGCGTTTCCTGCTTGCGTCGACGTCTGAGGTTTATGGCGATCCGCAGGTGCATCCGCAGCCGGAGAGCTATTGGGGCAATGTCAATCCGATCGGGCCGCGTGGGGTGTATGACGAGGCGAAGCGCTACGCCGAGGCGCTCACGATGGCCTACCTGCGCCAGCAGGGCGTGAACACGACGATCGTCAGGATTTTCAACACCTTCGGGCCGCGGATGCGCCCGAACGACGGCCGGGCGATCCCGGCGTTCATGGGCCAGGCGCTCGCGGACCGGCCGGTGACCGTGTTCGGGGACGGCAGCCAGACGCGCAGCTTCTGTTACGTCGATGACCTCGTCCGTGGGCTGGTGCTTTTGGCGGAGTCGGATGTGCACGAGCCGGTCAATATCGGCAATCCGAGCGAGATGTCGCTGCTCGAGATGGCCAGGTTGATCATCGAGCTGTGCGATTCGCGCTCCGAGGTCGTCTTCGAGGCGCTGCCCGTGGATGACCCGCAGGTCCGCCAGCCCGACATCGCAAGAGCACGCGACCTGCTCGGCTGGCAACCCGAGATCGACGTCCGCGACGGCATCGCCCGCACCATCGAGCACCACACCAACATCCTCGGCCAACCCGCCTCGCGATGAGCTCGTCGGAGGCCAAGAACCTCGAAGCGATCTCGAAGGCCGTCGACCAGCACAACCGCTCCTGCGAGTGGCCCGCGGTGGCGATCGAGATGAATCCCTTCGAGGTGGAGCGCCTCGGCTGGGACTCGATACGCGGTCTTCCGATCCGCTCGAACCCCGAGCTGGGCACCGGAGCGTTCCGCGTAGTCTGCGCGCGGGAGGACGGTTTGCCGGCCGAGGAGGAGACCGTGGAGGCCGTCTCCGAACAGACCGTGCCCGCCGAGTTGACGCCAACGCGCTGAACCTGGACGTTCGTCCTAGTTTCTTTCGAGCCTGGACTGTTGTTTTTCCGCGCTTTGCCGATACATCCATAGTCCCGCGAACAGTGTTGGACAGCGGGAAGGGCTCCGTATCGACCTCAACCGAATTCGTCACCTGGCCCTAGCGGCGGCCGCCCTCGGCGGTCTGGTAGCAAGCGCGTCCCTTGCGGGCGCCGAATCGCCGCGCCCTGATACGACCCCACATCTGCTCGTTGTGCCGGATTCGGCCCGCGCGCAGCTGGCCCTCGGGCGGTCCGACGCGCGCGTGGTCGCGCGCTATGGCGAGTTCGCCGTGGTCGAGGCAATCGGGGATGACGACGAGCGCCTGCGCGGCGCCGGCGCCACCCGCCGAGACGACATGCGCGAAGTGCTCCTGGCGGGTGGCCAGCTCGATCCCGCGGCGCGGCCTTCGCTGGCGGGCAAGGAGGCGCCGGACCGCGGCGAGGCACTCGTGCTCGTCCAGTTCGTCGCCCCGATCAAGGACGAGTGGCTCGCGAAGCTGCGCGGCACCGGCGCGACTGTGCTCGGCTACGCCGCCCAGAACTCATACATCGTGCACGCCTCGGGAGACGCTCTCGACCGCGTGACCGAGCTGGTGGGCGCCTACCCGGCGGTGCGCGCCGCGACCGCCCTGCGCCCCTCCGACAAGGTCGAGCGCGGCGCCGCGAGCGGACGAGTCGCGGTTCAGACGGTGGCGGGCGCCCCGGGCGCGGACGCTCGCAGCCAGGCGGACGACGCCGGCGAGCAGATCGCCGCCGACCTCGCCGTCGCCGAGGTCCACACCCAGTTCCTGAACCTGAGCGCCGCTGAGGTGAGCGCGCTGGCGGCCGACCCGGCGGTTGTTGCCATCGAGCCTGCCGGAGTGCCCGAGCTTCATGACGAGCGGAGCGCCCAGATCGTTGCCGGCAATCTGATCGGCAACGCACCGAGCGGTCCGGGGTACGACGCGTGGCTGGTGACGAACGGATTCGGAGCCCCGTTCGGCTTTGCCATCGACGTGACGGATTCCGGCCTCGACAGAGGCAGTACGACGGTCGTCCACCCGGACCTGCTCGGTCGCGTCAGCTACGCCCACGACTACACGGCCGATCCCGACGCCACGGACTGCGGCGGGCACGGCACGAACGTGGCGTCGATCGCCGCGGGCGTGAGCACCGCGTCGGGCCAGGACGCCGCCGCCTACAAGCACGGGCTCGGCGTGGCCCCCTTCGCCCAGGTGGGCGCCTCCAAGATCTTCCGCTGCACCGGCGCAGCCGCGGCGGTCAACTACGCAACGCTGACCGCGGCCGCCTACGCCGGCGGCGCGCGGATCTCCAACAACTCCTGGGGGATCTCGAACTTCGGCGGCTACCACGCCGCGTCGCAGGCATACGACGCCCTGGTGCGCGACGCCTCGGCGAGCGACCCGGGAAACCAGGAGATGGTCGAGGTCTTCTCCGCCGGAAACGACGGCGACGGGAAGGGCAACCCGCTCGACCCCAAGGGCGACGAGGGTTACGGCAGCATCACGGCGCCGGGCACGGCCAAGAACGTGATCACGGTCGGCGCCTCGGAGAGCGTGCGCGGCTCGGGCACGGACGGCTGCGGCGTCACGAACGGCGGGGCGGACAGCGCCAGCGACATCATCAACTTCTCGGGCCGCGGGCCCACCCAGGACGGGCGCCTGAAGCCGGACCTGGTGGCCCCCGGCACGCACATCACGGGCGCCTCGCCCCAGCACGCCGGCTACACCGGCACGGCGGTGTGCGACAAGACCTTCGGCGGCAGCAGCTTCTACTCGCTCGTCTCGGGCACCTCGCAGGCCGCCCCGCACGTGGCCGGCGCGGCCGCGCTGCTGCGCGACTGGTACCTGCGCCAGGTGAGCACAACGCCGCCGTCGCCCGCCCTCACCAAGGCGATCCTCGTGAACACCGCCGTGGACGTGGCCGGAGGCGACAGCGGCAAGAACAGCTCGATCCCCGCCGCGCCGAACACCGACGAGGGCTGGGGCCGCGTGAGCATCGGAGCCGCTCTCGACGGGACCCAGCGCGAGTACCTCGACCAGAGCGCCGCGACGACGCTCGACGCCAACGGTCAGAGCCTCCTGCGCTCCTATCAGGTGGACGACTCGGCGAAGCCCGTGCGCGTGACGCTTGCGTGGACCGACCCGCCGCCCGCCACGATCACCGGTAACGCGTTCGTGAACGACCTCGACCTCGAGGTGAGCGTGGGCGGCCGCACCTACCGCGGCAACTGGCTCGCCGGTGGCCTCTCGGTGCCGGGCGGCCAGGCCGACTTCCGCAACAACCTCGAGAACGTGGTGCTCCCCGCGAGCACGAGCGGGCGCATGTCGGTGAAGGTGGTGGCGAAGTCGCTCGGCGGCGACGGTGTTCCGGGCAACGGCAAGCCGCTCGACCAGGACTTCGCCCTGGTGGTCTCGAATGCGCAGGAGCAGCTCTCGTCGCCGGTGCTCGGGCAGGGCGCGGCGACGATCGACGACACGGTGGATGACCAGAACGGCGACGGCTACCTCGAGCCCACTGAGTCGTTCGCTCTCCGCCAGCGTGTGCGCAACACCGGCACCGATGTGGCCACGGGGGTGTCCGCCACGCTCGCCGGCAACGGCGCGCTGAGCCTCACCCAGGCGAGCTCGACCTATCCCGACATCACGGCCGACTCGGATCAGGAGAACGACATTGCCTTCGAGGGCGCACTCGGAGGCGCGGCGACATGCGGCGTGGACGCCACGGGCATGCTCGACGTGACGAGCGTCGAGGGCGGGACGCAGTCTGTGCCGGTCACGATTCCCACCGGGCGCGCGGGCCCCGCCACCACGCACTCGCGGACTCAGACGCTCGCCATCCCCGACGACGACGCCGGCGGTGTCGTGTCCACGCTGTTCGTGCCGATCAGCGGTCGCATCAAGGACCTCGACGTTCGGATCAACAGCATCGACCACAGCTTCGTTGGTGACCTCAAGGTCGAGCTCGTGAGCCCGGACAACGCCACGACCGTGCGCCTGATCGAGCACGTGGGCGGGCCGAACAACGGCGGCGACGACCTCGTCGACACCGTCTTCGACGACGAGGCGGCCACGGCCATCGGCGCCGGCGCGAGCGCCGCTCCGTACACCGGCAGCTTCCGCCCGCAGGCCGACCAACTCGGGCGCTTCGACGGCAAGGAGCAGCAGGGCACGTGGAAGCTGAGGGTGAGCGACCGCTACGAGAACGACACCGGCTCGCTGCTCTCCTGGGGCCTCACGATCCGCACCGCCCAGTGCGACCCGGACGTGAACGCGCCCGACACCGCGATCCAGGTTGCACCCCCCTCGCGCGCCGGCTCCCGCACCGCCAGCTTCGAGTTCACCGCCACCAAGGCCGGGACGCAGTTCCAGTGCCGCCTCGACGGCGGGGACTTCAGCCCGTGCAGCTCCCCGCAGGAGTTCGGCAACCTGCCCGAGGGCAGCCACACCTTCGAGGTCAGGGCGTTCGACTCGAAGGGCAACGTGGACGGCAGTCCCGCCGTGTACACGTGGACCGTCGACGTGACCGCGCCGGCGCCTCGCATCGCCGCGGTCTCCGGGGCGGCGCCGCACGTGCAGGGGAATGCCGGCACGGGCTCCGGCGACGACGGCAGCATCACGGTCGACCTCTACTCCGGCTCCGCCGCGAGCGGGGCACCCGTGCAGTCGGTGGTGGTCGCCCGCGACGGGTCCGGCTCCTTCAGCGCGGACTTCGCGCGCGTGGGCGCGGGCACCTACACGGTGAGCGCGCATCAGAAGGACGCGGCCGGCAACGTCGGCTCGAGCGCGCCCGTGACCTTCGCCGCGGCGGGCGACCCGCCGCCAGACTTCGCGGTCGTCTCCACCGACGACTCGCTTGCCGACGCCTCCGGGGGCCGGCTCGCTGCTCTCTCGAGCTGCGAGGGCGCCTGCCGCCGGAGCAACGCGCTGGTCGTTTCGCCGAAGACGGCCGTCCGCCTCGGCCTGCCGCGCCGGAGCGTGCGCCTCGGCACCGGCAGCGGGCGCGTGAAGCTGACCCGCGCGGCACGCAACGCGCTCCGCCGTAGCCGAGGCGCGAAGGCAACGCTTCAGGCGGTGGCCGGATCGGTTTCGCTGTCGAAGACGATCACACTGCACCCGAAGCTCGCGCCATCACGCATCGCGAGCCGCGGCCTCAGGCTCGCCGGCAGGTGCTCCTCGGCCTGCACCATGAACGCGCGGCTGCTCGTGAGCGCCGCCACCGCACGTCGGCTCGGCCTCGGCAGGCGCAGCGTCGCCATCGGGAGCGGCGCCGCCAACGCCGCGGCAGACCAGACGAAGACGGTCACCGTGCGGCTGTCGCGCTCGGCCCGGACGAAGCTGTCCCGCGCCCGCAGCGCCGACGTGACGCTCGAGATCACGGTGCACGGCGCGGGCACCGCGAGCCGCCGCGCCACACGCCGGCTCACGCTCGGCTAGGACCCGACCCCCTAAAGACCTAGGCCGATCGGCCGAGTCAAGGGGCATGTGGGACAAGGAGTGGCTCGAGTCCCTGGTCGCCAACGTGCCCGGCGCCATATACCGGTGCGCCTTCAAGAGCGACTGGGAAATGGAGTTCATGAGCGAGGGGATCGAGCAGATCACCGGCTATCCGGCGTCCCAGTTCATCGGCAACCAGGCACGCTCGTACGCGAGCGTCATCCATCCAGCCGACCGCAGCGCGGTCGAGGACGAGGTGGATGCATGCGTGGCGCGCCGTGAGCCGTTCATCCTCGAGTACCGCGTGCTCGCGGCGGATGGCGAGGTGGTTTGGGTGCACGAGCAGGGACGGGCCGTCTGCGGCGCTGACGGCGAGGTCCTGTACCTGGACGGATCGATTTTCGATATCGGCGAGCGCAAACGGCTCGAGGCGCAGCTCGAGCACCTCGCCTACCACGATGCTCTGACGGGGCTGCCCAACCGGCGCCGACTGATGGAGAGCCTCCACGGCCTCGACGGGCCCCACCTGCTCGCCTTCTTCGACCTCGACGGCTTCAAGGCGTACAACGACGCGTTCGGGCATTCGGAGGGCGACCTGCTGCTGCGCCGTCTGAGCAGGAAGCTCCGCAGGGCTGTGGAACGGCGCGGCACCGCCTTTCGCCTCGGGGGCGACGAGTTCTGCATCCTCGCTCCGATGCCGGCGATGGGCGGCCGCTACCTCCTTGCGGCATCACTCGAGGCGCTCAGCGAGACCGGCGAGGGCTTCGCGATTCAGGCGTCCTCGGGAAGCGTCGCGCTCCCCGAGGAGGCGCACGACGCCACCGCCGCACTCATGCTCGCCGACCAGCGCATGTACGCCGACAAGGGCGTCGGGCGCGTATCCGCGAAGCAGCAGACGCGCGACATCGTCCTGCGCGTCCTGGCCGAAGGGCGGCCTGACCTGCACGAGCAGTCTGGGGCCGTCGCCTGTCTGGCGAGGTCGGTCGGTGAGCGGCTCGGCATCCGTGCGGACGACCTCGAGGACCTGGAGCGCGCCGCGGAGCTGCACGACATCGGGAAGATCGCAATCCCCGACGCGATTCTGAACAAGGCCGGCGCACTCGACGAGGAGGAATGGGGCTTCATGCGCCGGCACACGCTGATCGGCGAGAGCATGCTGAGCGCAGCACCGGTCCTACACGCGGCCGCGAGGATCGTTCGCTCGAGCCACGAGCGCTACGACGGGATCGGGTATCCGGACGGCATCGGCGGGTCCAAGATCCCGCTCGCCAGTCGCATCGTCTTCGTTTGCGACGCCTTCCACGCCATGACCACAGACCGACCCTACGGCTCCGCCCGCAGTGTCGAGTCGGCCCTCGAAGAGCTCTCCAAGTGCGCCGGCACTCAGTTCGATCCCGCCGTCGTCGCGGCATTCCGCGAGGAGATCGCGGCCGGCGCTGCCGAGCCAGCCGCTCGCCGCGTCGCCCTGCGCTAGGGCCCGATCAGGTCGCCGAGCTCGAGCGCGAACGAGAAGTTCCCCGTGCAGGTGCCGCCGTCGAAGTCGAGCCCGCAGCCGATCTCGGCGTCGAACGCCCCCGAACCCACTGCTAGATTCCGAATGTCGCCCGACAGGGCGAAGGCGTGGTGGGCGTAGCTCAGTAGGTAGAGCTCCTGGTTGTGGTCCAGGCGGTCGCGGGTTCGAGTCCCGTCGCTCACCCCTCGGAAGGTCCTGCTAAGCCCAGGTTTTTCTTTTCCGGAGAGCGCGCCACTTCGGCGCCGTGGTACCAATTTGGTACCAATTTATTCTGGTAGCTGCACTCGGGCCACGGCGGGTGCACGCGGCGCGCGCCGTCCCGGTGTCACACAAGGGGGCGCTCGGGGCTTAAGTAACCGTGGCCAAACGAACTCCGAACTCGATCGAGGGCCAGTGCCACGAGCTCGTTGACGATCGGTTCCCCGAGGGGCTCCTCGCGGTTCTCCGGAAGAACTTCCGCTTTCGCGTGCAAGCGAGAGCGGTAATCGGCGCAGCCTCCCTCTAGGCCCAAGCGCTCGCGGGTTCGAGTCCCGTCGCTTTACCCTCCCCGCTGCACGAGCGACCGAGGTCGCTCTGGAAATCGCCGTGACCGCGAGGCTCCGCGGGCCCGGGTCGCGCTCAGGGCGCCGCGGCGCGGCGGCGGGCGGTGGAGGCCGCGAGCCGCGCGAGGATGGCCGCGCCGAGGAGGCGCCTGAACAGGTTCACGCCGCGGACCAGCTCGTCGAGTGCCCACGCCCCGTGGGCGACCCGGGCGACGGTGCGGACGCGCTCGCGGGGGCGGCCGTCGAGGCCGCGCGCGAGGAGCGCAGCCGCGAAGGCGGTTCCGGCGAGCGCGTTGGGCGGCTGGGCGAGCGGATAGCGCCGGGGCCATCCCTCGTGGGCGAGGAGTCTTGCGAGCACCTCGGGCGACCCTAGCGACATGAGTGTCACTCACCTCCGCGGGTAAGGGGCCGCGTATGGAGACTCCAGAACGAGACCAGGACGAGGCCGGCGAGGGGCAGGGCACCTCGCCGGATGAGCCGACCCACGAGGCCACGACGCCGCCCGGCAACCCGGACGCCGACGAGGAGGCGGTGCGCGAGGGGGAGGAGGGGCTCGAGCAGGCTGGCGGCGGCCACTAGCCGCCCGGCGAGGCGGCCGGCAAGCCGTCGAGCTCGGCCATCAGGCTGGCAATGCGCTGGCGGTCCCGTTCGTTGCCCGCCTCGGCGGCGCCCTGCTGCGCGATCGTCGCGCCGATCGCGTGCGCCGTCCGGGCCCGCTCGGGGGCGCCGCGCTCCCCGGCGATGCGGGCGCACGCGATCAGCGCGCCCAGCAGCTCGCCGACCACCCACGCGTCGCCTCCGGCGTGGCGGCTGATCTGCAACAGCGACTCGAGATACTCGTCATACGTGCGCAGTCGAAGGATGGCGGTGGTGTGACCGTCCTCGGAGCGTCGCACCGCTGCCGGCGTTGCGCGCTCGGTCAGCCGCACGAGGATCGCTCGCATGTAGCTGATGCAGGTGACCGCGGTCATCGGGTCGTTGATGCCGGGGGACACGGCCTTGAGCGCCGTGTCGGCGAGCTGGCGTAGGCCGAAGTCCACGTCCTCGTCGAGGTCGCGCTCGCTCTCGGCCGATATGGAGCGTCGCACGGCGGAGACGGCGTCCTCGTCCGCGTCGCGCGGCCAGATCTCGGCGATCACGGTCTCGACGCTGACGAAGTCGCCGGGCGCCACCAGGAGCGCGACGCGCTCCACGCCCGCCCGGGACTGCCTGAACAGCCTCTCGACGTCGATCCGCTGTACGTACCCTGGCCGCGCCGGCAGGACGCTGACCGGCTCGCTGGCGCGCCACTCCCCGAGCAGGGCGTTGCCATCCTCGGCGGCGGCCGCGCCGTAGGCCTCCGGGTACAGGGCGTCCGCTCTCGCCAGTGTGTCGCGGGCGATCGCCCCCGTCACGTGCGAGATCTGGGCCATCTGCGACACGTGGTTGAGGAAGATGACGAGCAGGACCACGGCGAAGATGCCGAACAGCGATGCGAGGGTCACGCTCAGCCGCGGCACCGTGCCGGAGTCCGTGAACGACCCCACCGAGCGCAGCACCAGGATCGAGTACACGAAGGTGCCGACATAGGTCCCGATCGTGAGCTGGATCACGCGGTCCCCGAAGAAGGTGCGGAGGATGCGCGGGCTGAACTGGCTCGACGCGAGCTGGAGCACCACCATCGTGATGGAGAAGGTCAGACCGGCGACTGTGATCAGCGAGCCGGCGATCACGGACAGCACGGTGCGCGCCGCGGGGGCGTCGCCGGCGAAGACGAGGCGGACGCCGTTCAGGTCGACGTTGCGGTCGACCTCCACGAGGACGAATCCCAGCAGCGCGAATGTCGCCACCATCACTCCGGGGACGAAGCCGAGGCTCCGCGAGAGCCTCAGCCACGACCGTCTCGCGCGGTCGGTCATACCCGAATCATGCCGCGCCCGGGGTCGCGGCCCCGCCGCGCGATCGCGTCAGCCCGCGCCCGGCGGGCCGCCGAGAAACGCGACGGAGACGAGCAAGTACGCGGCCACCGCGACGACGAGCAGCGCGAACCCGCGGCCGAGCTCGCGTTGCGGGATGCGGTTCGCCAGCCCGGCGCCGGCGATCGCGCCGGCCGCGCACGCGACCGTGAGCGCCCCGGTGACATCCGTGTCCACGGAGCGTCCGGCGAGCAGGTGCGCGCAGAGGCCGAGCAGCGAGGTGGCCGTGATGATGACCAGCGAGGTGCCGACGGCTGTGCGCATGGTGAACGCGAGGGCGATGGCGAGCGTCGGGACGATGAGGAAGCCGCCGCCGACGCCGAAGAAGCCGGTCACGAAGCCGACGGCGGCGCCGGCCACGAGGTCGCGCGGCAGTCGCAGGGGCGGGCAGGTGCCGGTGCGCTCCCACACCCCGTCCGCGTCGGGCGCGTCGTCGTCGGCCTTGCGCCAGGTGACGCGCGCCGCGGCGAGCATGAGCAGCGCGAACCCCGCCAGCAGGACGGTGCCGCTGACCGCCTCCGCGGCGAGCGTGCCGGCGGCGATGCCGGGGATGGCGGCTGCCGTGAAGGAGCCGGCGTGCCGCCAGCAGACGCGACCGGCTCGGGCGTGGCTGAGGCCGCCGGCGACGGCGCCGGCGGCCACGACGAGCAGCGACGCGGTCGTGGCCTGGGGAACGGTCTGGTCGAGGACGTAGACGAGCACGGGCACGGCGAGCACGGACCCGCCCCCGCCGAACGTTCCCACGGCCAGCCCGATGGCGAGGCCGAACGGGATGGCCAGCAGCACGCGGGTCAGGCCTTCGAGGGCGAGGGCGGCTCGATCGGCCAGCCCTCGCGCTTCCAGAGCGGCACGCCTCCCTCGACCACGTGGATGACCTGCTCGCCCCCGTAGCGCTGCAGCAGGCTCGCGGCGACGGCCGAGCGCTGCCCGGACCCGCAGATGACCGCCACCGGCCTGGCCGGGTCGATGCCTTCGGGTACCTCGAGGATGTCGTGGTAGGGCTCGTGGACCGAGCCGGGGATGTGGCCGGCGTCCCACTCGCTCTGCTCGCGCACGTCGAGGATCTGCAGGCCGTCCCCGCCGGCCTCCCAGCGCTCGTGCAGCTCGGGCACGGTCATCCGCTCGACGCGGTCGACGTCGAGCTTCTCCTCGCGCCAGGACGTCATCCCGCCCGCGAGGTAACCGGCCAAGTTGCGCAGGCCGACCGCCGCGGCGAGGTGGGCGGCGCCCAGGGCGTCCTCGTCGTCACGACCGACGAGCACTATGGGCTGATCGGGCTGTGCCAGCCACGCGAGCTTCGAGCCGAAGCCGGCGCCGCGGGCCGTGATGCACACCGCTCCGGGGATGTGCGCCTCGTCGAACTGCAGCTCGGTGCGCACGTCCACGACGAGCGCGCCGTCGTCCCGCGCCTGCTGCACCTGACGCGGGCTCAGCGGATGCGCCTCGACGGTCTCCTTGACCAGCGGTCCGCGGTTGAGCCCGACGATGTTCTCGAAGTTCGGCGGCTGCGGGCCGAGCGTCGAGGTCGTCTTCTCGACGAACTCGTCCTCGTCGGTGATCCGCAGGAGCGCTTGGTTGGCTCGCTCGAAGCCGATCGTCGAGGCGACCTTGAGATCCATGCCGGGGCCGCCGCACAGCGAGCCGCCGAGGTGGCCCGGCCACACCTCGACCGCGTCGGGCAGGCTCATGAGCTTCTCGTTCAGCGAGCGGAAGATGCCGCGCGCGCCGTCCTCCTTGTCCACCGCGAGGTCGGGGCGGGCGATGTCGCCGACGAACAGCGTGTCCCCGGTCAGGATGGCCCACGGCTCGTCCGAGCGCGCCGTGTCGACGAGCATGAAGGCGGTGTGCTCGGGACGGTGTCCGGGCGTGTGAAGGGCGCGGACCGTCAGCGAGCCGAGCTCGAGCTCCCAGCCGTCGTCGAACGGCTCGTGATCGTAGGCGGGTTCGGCGTCGCGGTGGATGTGGATGGTCGCGCCGGTGGCCGCCAGGAGTCGGCCATGCCCGGAGACGTGGTCGGCGTGATTGTGGGTCTCGAGGACGTGCTCGATGCCCACCCCGAGGTACCGGGCGAGCCGAAGGTACTCGTCGATGTCCAGCTTCGGATCGACCACGGCCGCGATGCCCGCGCTCTCATCGCCGATGAGGTAGCTGGCGCAGCCGAGGTCGTCGTGGATGAGCTGGCGAAAGATCACAGGGTGCTCCCGGTCGAGACGACCCCCAATCCTGCCGGTTGTCGGCGGTCCCCGGCAGGTGAGGTCCCGGACAACAGCCCGTCGAGCTCGGCGATCCGCTGGCGAAGCCCGCCGCAAACCGCCTCGCACAGCTCGAAGACCGACTCGTCGGCGATCGAGCACCGCACGCGGTTGCCGTCCTTCTCGCGCGCCACGATGCCGGCCTGCGCCAGCATGGCGATGTGCTTCGAGACGTTCTGCTGCGAGGCGTCCACCGCCTCGGTCAGCTCGTTGATGGTCAACGGCCCGTCGCGCAGCGCGTCGAGCAGACGAATGCGCATGGGCTCGCCGATCACCCGAAACCGTTGCGCGATGAGCTCGACGAGCGCATCCGGAAGCGGGTGGGGGATGGAGGATGAGTCGGGCATCTGCACAACTATACCACCATATAGTTGTGATGATTGCGTGGGTCCGCCGGCTCGGCCTCGGTACTTCCGGAGCGACTCGGCGGACAGCCATTCCGGGTCGAGGTCGTCGATGACGAGGCGGCCCGCACCCGGCTCTGGGAGCTCGCCGACCGCGTCCTCCCGGCGTTCGCCGGTTACCGCGAGAACGCAGCTGGCTTCGGTCGTACCATCCCCATCCTCCAGCTCGTCCGCACTCAGAGCGTCTCGGGCAGCCCGAACCAGCTGAACAGGGACCCGTCGAAGGTGACGATGTCGGCAACGGCTCCGTCGACGATGGTCAGGACGTCGAGCGCGAGTGGGGAGTAGCCGGCGTCGCCCGGCTGGCGGACGTAGTTCGCCACCGCGGGCTGGCGGTTGGCGCGCGTGACCACGCAGCGGAGCGAGCCGAACGCCTCCGAGCCGAAGCCGCCGTCGACCCAGGACTGCACGACCTCGTCGCGACCCTCCCAGATGCCCGGCTGCGGCGGCATCGAGAAGCGGACGTCCTCGCTGAGCAGCCGCTTGAGGGCGATCGGCTCCGGCGACTCGCTGTACTCGACGTAGCGGTCCAGCAGCTCGCGCTCGGCGGCCGTCGCGTCGGTGCCCGAGCGCCACTCGTCGCGCCGCTCAGGCAGGTGCTCTTTCATCGCCGCCCGCGCGCGCTGGAGTGCGCTGTTCACGGCCGGGGCGCTCGTCTCGAGCACGCCCGCGGTCTCCTTGGCCGAGAGGCCGAGGACGTCGCGCAGGATCAGCACCGCGCGCTGCAACGGGACCAAGCGCTGGATCGCAACGAGGTAGGCGAGCTCGATCGTCTCCTTCGAGACGACGGCGGCCTCCGGGTCGTCCCCCTCGCCGCCCAGCTCCTCGAGCATCTCGTCGGGATAGGGCTGGAGCCACAGCACCTCACCGGTCGCCGACACGGTACGCGGGCGCTTGTCGAGCGCGTCGAGGCAGGCGTTGGTCGCGATCTTGTAGAGCCAGGCGCGCAGCGACGAGCGGCCCTCGAAGGTCTCCCGCCGGCGCCACGCGCGCAGGAAGGTCTCCTGGACGAGGTCCTCCGACTCCTCGAAGGAGCCGAGCATCCTGTAGCAGTGCACGTGCAGCTCGCGCCGGTAGCGCTCCGCGCTTGCGGTGAACGAGGCCTTGTCGAGCTGGGTGTTGGAGTCTTGCGTCGTGGGGTTCATGCTTGTGTGACGGCGGGCGCCGCGAAAAATCATCGCTGAGGTGTCAGTCCGAGTCAGCGTGAATGCGCCGGTAGCGCTCGTAGATCACGCGCGAGCCGAAGGTCCTGGTCTCGATCAGGTCGAGCGGGACGTCTTCGGTGACCGGCGGCAGGAACGGCGTGCCGCCACCGACTACGACCGGATAGCGGAACATGCGCAGCTCGTCGACAAGGCCGAGCTCGAACGCGGTCGCGGCCAGGCCCGGGCCGCCGATCGAGACGTCCTTGTCGGTCGCGTCGAGCGCCGCCACGACCTCCTCGGCCACCGAGCCCTCGGCGAGCCGCGCATTTCCCTGAACACTGTCGAGCGTACGGCTGAAGACGATCTTCGGGAGCGCGCACCAGACGTCGGCGAACGCGGACCTGGCCTCGCTGTCGCGCAGGGACGGATCGGTCTCCCACACGAGCATCGCCTCGTAGAGCCTGCGGCCGAGTAAATACCCGCCGAGCTTGCTTACCAGCGCGAGGTGAAAGCGAAACAGCTCCTCGCCCGGGGCCCCCCACTCGAACCCGCCTTCGCGGTCGGCGATGAAGCCGTCCACCGAGACGCTCATCGAGTAGATCAGCATTACGAACGGTGGCGGAGCAGCGGCGCGTAGGAGGCGGAGTGGTCGTGCCCGCAGCCGCATCGCTGCTCTGATTCCGAGAGGAAGGCGCGCGGCGAGCGACCCTCGAGGCGCGCGGCTTCGCGATTGAGGTGCGCCTGGATCTGTATCCCCATCGGCGGCTTAAGCATGGCAACCGCACGCGCGTTCGACAGGCTCGCTCGGCACTTTCGAGCCGCGGCCGCCGGGTAGTCACCCGCCATACCGCGCCTTAGCGGCCTGGGCCGAGCGCGTCCCGGCGGTTGCCCTTGCCGAGGCCCATGGCGTCGGCTGCCCCGATCAAGCCCGCCGCGGCGACGACGCCCACGATCGTCCCGATGAAGTTCAGCTCCCAGATGTCCCCCTCACCGATGGCGCTGGCGACGACGCCGCCCACGAGCGCGCCGCCGATTCCGAGCAGGATCGTGAGCCCGACGCCGATGGGCTGGCGGCCGGGCAGCACGAGGCGCGCCAGGACGCCGATCACGATGCCGATGATGATGAGACCGAGAATCTGCATGTCCCTTGATTCTCCCCTGGGATCGCCGTCGAAACTCGAACGGGCCTGGTGGGCGGCGTCAGCCGAGCGGGTCGCGCCGGCTGCCGCCGCCGCCCTCGACTGCCCGCTCACCGGGCGGCACGTCGATCCAGACCGTCGCGGGCGCGCTCCGGCGGTCGTAGTCGTCGATGGTCCAGAGGGCCACGCAGTAGCGCCCGCCCTCACCGTCATCGATCTCGGTGGTCGCGCTGCCGGGCGCACCTGGCTCGACCCGCTGCGAGTTCAAGTAGTCGAGCTCCGTGGGGCAGACGTCGAGGCCCACGGCCATGCTCACGTAGCGGGTGCCCCCCGCCGGCGGGTTCCTCCAGGTCGCCGTGACCGATCGGGTGGCCGGGTCGAACCCCGCCGCCAGGTCGACGACCGGTTCGGGAGGCGTGTCCACGTCGCACAAATCGGGAGCGAGCGGGCGCATGCGCCCGCCGTAGCGGCGGATCGCGCCCCTGACGTCGTCCGCCTCGAGCAGCCTGCAGCGCGTCTGCCACTCGTTCGGGGGCTCGGGACAGCCATTGCCCGGAACGTTGGACATGATCGCGCAGGCGCGTCGGACGTGATTGAGGCCGAGCACGTGGCCCAGCTCATGCGCAGCAGTCTGCGCCATCAAGGTCCTCTGGACCGGGTCGCGGAGCGCCGCAGGGCGGACCTCCTTCAGCCACATGCGCGGGCGCTGCGTCTTGCGGAAGCACCGGACCGGCGCGAGGCGGCCGTTCGGGAGCGGCAGCGGCAGCCCGCACGGTACGTTGCCGATGAGCAGCACGCCGCCGTGCGTCTTCTCCGTCACCCGCTGGACCGGGATCCAGCCGAGGACAGCGCGACCCAAGGCGCGTTCGCTGCGCTCGCTGTAGCCGATCAGCAGCTTGGCGCGACGCTTCGGAGCGGGCCTGAAGCGAATACGGACTCCGCTCGTGTTCCACGCCTGAACGGCGGCCTTGATGGCGAAGCCGAACTGCGGCGCCGAGGAGTGGTAGGTGATGGTCCTGGTGGGCCACTTCTTCCCGCCCAGCTTGTAGGCGTGGCTCGCCGGAGCGGCGGCCGCCGCGACGAGCGCGAAGGCAGCCGCTGCTCCGACGAGCACGCGTACCACAAGTGAGGGCATCGGCCCCAACCTAGGTGACTTCCCGCGATTCTGCGCAATGAAGCACCCTCGATTGCGGCAAACGTTCCTCGATACGCTGCACGGCGCCGGTTGATGAGTTTTCGGGCCGCCCGCCGTCACACACACTATGAGCTCCATCACCGAAGACCTCCGGCCGCTCGACGAGCAGGCCTTCGGCGCCCGCGTCGAGCCGCACCGCCGCGAGCTGCACGTCCACTGCTACCGCCTGTTCGGATCGTTCGAGGAGGCCGAGGACCTCGTCCAGGAGGCGTTCCTGCGCGCGTGGCGCCGGCGCGAGACGTACGAGGGCCGCGCGTCGGTTCGCGCGTGGCTGTACCGGATTGCGAGAACGCCTGCCTCGACGCGCTCGACAAACGCCCGCGGCGGCCGAGTGCGAGCGGCGAGGTCGCGTGGCTGCAGCCCTACCCCGACGAGCTTCTCGAGCAGCTGCCCGGCCGGCGCGAGGGTCCGGAGGACGTGGCGCTCGCCAAGGAGACCGTCGAGCTGGCGTTCATCGCCGCGATCCAGCACCTCGCGCCGCTGCCGCGGGCCGTGCTCGTGCTGCGCGACGTCCTCGGCTGCTCGGCGAAGGAGACCGCTCGGCTGCTCGAGACGACCGAGGCGTCGGTGAACTCCGCGCTGCAGCGCGCGCGGGCTGGGTTGCGGGAGAGCCTGCCCGAGGACCGCGAGGCGCGGCAACAGGCCGCCGAGCCGAGCGCCGCCGAGCGAAAGCTGCTCGCCCGCTACGTCGAGTGCAGCGAGCGCGCCGACGCCGAGGGCCTGGCCGCGCTCATGCACGAGGACGTCCGGTTCTCAATGCCGCCGACGCCCGGCGTCTGGACCGGCCGAAGCACGGTCGTGCAGAGCTGGATCGACGGCGGGTTCGGACCGGAGGCGTTCGGCAGCATGCGGTGCGTGGTCACTGGCGCCAACGGTCAGCCCGCGGTCGCGGCCTACGTGCGCAAGCCGGGCGACGCCGCGTACGAACCGCTGGCGATCGACGTCCTGCGGGTGCAGGACGGGGTCGTCACCGAGATCGTCACCTTCGACGGCGCGGTGTTCGAGCACTTCGACCTGCCGGGCACGCTCAGCGCGACGGAGGGTGCGAGATGAACGCCCCCGCATCGATCACCGTCACGCCGGTCCTCGTTGCCGACCTGCTCGCCGAGGGCGAGCCGATGCCGCTCTACGTGCACGTCATCGACCATCCCGATGCGCGCGTGCTGGTCGACACCGGCATGACGGAGCTGCACCCCTTCGCGGCTGAGCTCGAGCCCCGCCTCCGGCCACTGAGCGAGCAGGACTTCGATCTCGCCGGCATCGACATCGTCGTCAATACACACCTGCATGCCGACCACTGCGGCGGCAACCATCTCTTCGCCGGCAGGCCGATCTACGTCCAGCGCCGGGAGCTCGACGACGCCCGCAGCGAGGACGGCTACACCCTTCGCGAGTGGGTCGATGCGCCCGGCGTGCGATACGTGCCGGTCGATGGCGAGCACGAGCTGCTTCCCGGGCTCCGACTCCTCCCGGCGCCGGGCCACACACGCGGCATGCAGGTGGTCGTCGTCGAGACCGGCGGGCGTCCGGTCGTCGTCGGCGGTGACGTGGCGGTGTGGCACGGCGAGTTCGACGAGCCGCCCACCGAAGGCCGCCAGCGCGTGCTCGGGCTCGACCCCGAGCTGGTCTGGCTCGCGCACGAGCACGAGCCATGGCGACCCCGCACCGTCTGAGGCATCATCCCGGCGCTCTCTGAGCGTCGAGTGGCACGCCCGCTTATGGCGCCAACCCGGCGGCCTCGCGTGCCCCGTCAGGGTCGGCAAAGGATTCGACGCGGACGACCCGCCCGTCGCGGACAGTCAAGAGCGATGATCGGGTTTCATCGACTTCAAGATCGTGCGTCCGGCCGACGATGTGCACGACGACCGCTACCTGATCGCCGGCGTAGTCGAAGCTCAGCGTCTCAACGTGGTACCTCTCCCACGCCGAGAGGAACTCGCCCCAGAAGCGCCGGACGCCGTCAAAGCCGCGGTAAGTGCTGACCGCAAGCAATGACTCAGGCACCGCGACCCATTCGATCTCCGGATCCAAGAATCGGCCGAGAGCGTCATCGGACATGCGCTGCGCGAACTCTTGTGTGGAGCCCTCGCTCGCAAGCTCCGCGTAGAGTCGGCGGACCAGTTCGACGTTCTCCTTTGACACCGCGTCCCAGTGTCTCGCAGTCAGTCCTCTAGGAACTCGTACCCATGGGCTTCCGCAAGCGCCTTCGCTTCAGAGAGCGGAACCCACCGATCCCACTCCTCCGACTTCGTCGGTGTCGTGGAGTTGTCGTCAAGGGTGTCGAGCCACACCGGGCCCACTGGGTCGTCACCCTCGCCTTCGTCTTCCCACTTCCAGACCACTCGCGTGCGTGCCATACCGCGATTCTGCCCTGGGCACGGCCCCGCTACTCCACAGTCCGGCCCGAGCCACACCCAAGCGCGGCGGCGTCGTCGACCGATTAGTTTCGCCGCGTCGTACAGTCTCAGGGTTATATGGCTACCCCTGAATCACTCGCAATCGAGGCCAGCAGCCTCGTAAAGAGCTTCGGTGACGTGCGCGCCGTGAATGGCGTGGATCTGGCCGTTCGCAGCGGCTCGGTGTACGGCGTGCTCGGCCCGAACGGGGCCGGGAAGACAACCACCATCCGGATATTGGCCACGCTGCTAAGGGCGGACGAGGGGTCCGCGTCCGTCATGGGCCACGACGTGGCGACCGAGGGCGACGCTGTGCGCCGCCTCGTCAGCCTCACGGGCCAGATGGCGTCGGTCGACGAGGACCTCACGGGGCGCGAGAACCTGATCCTGCTGGGCAGGCTGCTGGGTCTGCAGCGGGCGGGCGCGAAGGCCCGCGCGAGCGAGTTGCTCGAGGCGTTTGGGCTGGAGGAGGCGGCCGCCCGGCTCGTGAAGAATTACTCGGGCGGAATGCGGCGCAGGCTCGACATCGCGGCGAGCCTCGTGGTTACGCCCGAGCTGCTCTTCCTGGACGAGCCGACGACCGGCCTCGACCCCCGTTCCCGCAATCAGGTCTGGGACATAGTGCGTGCGCTGGCAGCCGGGGGTACGACGATCCTCCTGTGCACGCAGTACCTGGATGAAGCCGACCAGCTCGCCGACGGGATCGCCGTCATCGACCATGGCAAAGTGATCGCCGAGGGAACGCCTAGCCAGCTCAAGTCATCCGTGGGCTCGGGCGCACTCCACGTACGGCTGCTCGACCCCGACCAGCGTCCCGAGGCGGAGCGACTGCTGGCGAGCGAGCTCGGCACGGTCCACCTCGAGCCCGATCCGGCCTCGTTGTCCGTGCAATGCGCGGATCCCGACCGCGGGGCCGAGGCCATCGCGAGGCTCGCCCGCGCTGGCGTCCGGGTCGGATCGTTCTCGCTGGGCCAGCCGAGCCTCGACGAGGTGTTCCTCGCGCTGACAGGACGACCGGCTGAGGACCAGACGGCCGAAGTAGGACCACGCGCCACCGAGGAGCAGGTGGCATGACCGGGGCCCAGACGCAGACGGTGGCAGGTCAGGCCGATACCCCGGCCGAGGGGGCTGTGCTTCAGAAGGCCCTTGCGACCACACAGCGGCCCGGCGGTGCCAGCCCGGTGTCGGCCGCGCTCACGTTCGGATGGCGCGGAATGCTGAAGGTGAAGCACGTGCCGGAGCAGCTCCTCGACGTGACGATCACACCCGTGATGTTCCTGCTCCTGTTCACCTACCTGTTCGGCGGCGCGATCGCGGGGTCGACAGGCGAGTATCTCGACTACACGCTCCCCGGCATCCTCGTGATGTCCGTGCTGTTCACGACGGTGTATTCGGGGATCGCCCTCAACACTGACCTGACGAAGGGCGTCGTGGACCGCTTCCGGTCGCTCCCGATCTGGCAACCGGCCCCGCTCGTCGGAGCCTTGCTCGGCGACAGCGTCCGCTACCTGGTGGCGGGCACCGTGATCGTGGTTCTCGGAGTTGTGCTCGGCTTCCGGCCGGAGGCGGGCGTGCCCGGGGTGCTCGCGGCAATGGCGCTGGTAACGGTGTTCGCGTTCGGCCTCTCCTGGGTGTTCACGACCCTTGGCCTCTTGATGCGCTCGCCGAACGCCGTCATGAACGCAGGTTTCATGGCCATCTTTCCGCTCACCTTCCTGAGCAACGTCTTCGTGGAGCCCGAGACGCTGCCGAGCGCGCTTGAGGCGTTCGTGAACGTGAACCCGATCTCGATCCTCGCGGATGCATCTCGAGGACTGATGGCCGGCGACGCGTCCGGCGGCGACATCGGCATCGCAATGGGCACGGCCGCACTCCTGACCGCCGTGTTCGCACCGCTGACGACCCGGCTCTACCGCAGCAGGAGCTGACCCCGTCAATGCCGGCGATCGTCGACTGGTTCGCCAGACAGAACGCAAGCGAGGGCTCCGAGCGCAGTGACGCCTGGCTTCGGCGCCAGCGTCGCGGTCGCCGCTGCCTGCTCCGATAGCGTTGACCCGGTGTCCGAGGGAAGTGACTTCGCGGCGCGCGTCTATGCGGCGATCAACGCGCGTGACCGCGAGGCCATCGAGGCGCTGAGCGCTCCCGACATCGTCGTCGGGACCACCGTCGAGACCTATCGCGGCCCCGAAGCTCTGCTCGGGTGGCTGGATGAGGGCGATGACGCCTTCGACGATTTCACCGTCGAGCTGCTCGAGGTGGAGGAGCTCGGCGGACACGTCGTGGTCTCGATGCGCCAGCGGGGGCGCGGGAAGGTGAGCGGCGCCGAGGTGGACCACCGCTTCGCCCACGTCTGGACCCTCCGTGACGGCCGGGCGATAAGGATGCAGTCCTTCGCGCACCGCGACGACGCCATTCGCTACGCCGGGCCAAGCGAGCGTGCCTGAGGCGATGTCACCAACGTACCGATCTGAGCGAAACTGAGAACGTGATGCTTTCCAGGGGGAACTTCATTGAGTGCCTTTGACTCCGGCGTCCTCCCGGATTGGGTCTCGGACGTCGTGGACTGGACCCGGCCGCTTGCAGATGACCAGGAGCGCATGGGGCTCGCCATCGAGCTCGCCGCGCACAATGTCGAGGCCGGTACGGGCGGTCCGTTCGGCGCGATCGTCGTGGACGCAGAGGATGGGCAGCTACTCGGCGTCGGCATGAATCGCGTGGTGCCGCTGAGCAACTCGCTGCTTCACGCCGAGGCGGTGGCGGTGATGGGAGCCGAACAGCGGGTCGGGAGCTTTTCGCTTGCCGACCGTCCGCGCGAGCTCCACGCCTCCTGCGCACCCTGTGCCATGTGCCTGGGTGCGATCCACTGGAGCGGGGTGGTGCGCCTCGTGTGCGGGGCCACCCGCGAGGACGCCGAATCGCTCGGATTCGACGAGGGACCCGTCTTCGACGAGTCGTACAGCTACCTCGAGCGGCACGGTGTCGAGGTGGTGCACGGGATACGGCGTGAAGAAGCGGCGGCGGTCATGCAGACCTATCTGGACCGCGGGGGGCCCATTTACAACCCGTGAGCGCCATCCGACCGACCACACTCTCCGATGCCGTCGAGCTTCGCGCGGGACGACCCGAACTCCACCCGATCGCCGGCGGAACGGACCTCATGGTCGAGGTGAACTTCGGTCGCACCGAGCTCGCCGGGGTACTTGACCTCACCGCCGTCGCAGAGCTCCAAGGCATCGACCGGGACGACCGCTGCATCCGGATCGGTGCCGCGCACCCAATGGCCGACATTGCCGACCGTCTTGCGGATCTGGCGGCCCTGGCGGGCGCCGTCGTCACCGTGGGCTCGCCGCAGATCCGGGCACGTGCCACGCTCGGCGGCAACCTCGCCACAGCCAGCCCAGCCGGGGACAGCCTCCCGGCGCTCCTGGTCCACGACGGCGAGGTCGAGGTTGCCGGGGCAAGCGGAGCCCGCAGGATGCCGGTTAGCGAGCTGCTCGTGTCCCCGGGCCGCACGTCACTCCGCGACGACGAGCTGATCGTGGCCGTCCGCCTTCCTCGCCGCGCGTGGCGCAGCCGCTTCGCGAAGGTTGGAACCCGGAATGCGATGGTCATCGCGACCTGCTCCGTGGCGGTCGCGGTCGACACCGAGACGGGGGCTGGACGCATCGCCGCCGGGGCCGTCGCACCAACCGCTCGCCGGCTGCCCCAGGCCGAGGCGATCTTCGAGCAGTTCGCTGCTTCCTCTGCCGTGCCGACGGAGCGGGCGCTGGACGACCTGGAGGAGGCGGTGCGCGCCGACATCGCACCCATCGACGACCACCGATCGACCGCTCCCTATCGCGCCCACGCCACCGCCACCATCGTCCGCCGCCTTGCTCAGCGTCTGCTCAGCACGCCATGAAGGTTTCGCTTACGCTCAACGGACGAACGATGGAGGCCGACGAGGTCGATGCCAACGCCTCCCTGCTCGACCTGCTGCGCGACAACCTCGGACACGTCGGGACCAAGGACGCCTGCCGCCAGGGCGAATGCGGCTCCTGCACCGTGCTGCTCGAGGATGAGCTCGTGTGCTCCTGCTTGGTGCACGCCGCGCAGGCCGACGGTAGGTCGGTGGAGACCATCGAGGGGCTGGACACCTCGGACCGCCTCACCGACCTCCAGCAGGCGCTCGTCGACCGCGGTGCCGTCCAGTGTGGCTTCTGCACCCCCGGGATCGTCGTGGCCACCCAGTATCTGCTCGACCACACGCCCCAACCCACCGAGGGCGACGTTCGCGCGGCCATCAGCGGAAACCTGTGCCGCTGCACCGGCTACCAGGCCATCGTCGACGCGGTGCTCGACGTGGCCGGGGAGCGAGGGGAGCCGGGAGCGTGACGACGACCGAGACGCGACAGGTCGACGACAAGGTTGGTGCCGCACGACCGCACCGTGAGGGGATCCCCAAGGTGGCGGGGGAGTTCGAATTCGCGTCGGACCTGCACAGGGACGGCGCGCTGTTCGGCGCGACCCTCCGGAGCCCTCACGCCTCGGCGCGGATTCGTTCCATCGACGTGGCCCCGGCGCTGCGGATCCCGGGGGTCCGCTGTGCGCTGACACACGAGGACGTCCCGGGACGATCGACCTACGGGCTCGAGGTTCCCGACCAGCCCGTGCTTGCGGCGGACCGGGTGCGCTTCCATGGGGAGCCCGTCGCGATCGTCGCCGCCGAGACCGCGGCCCTTGCTCGCCGGGGGATCGCGGCCATCGAGGTCGACTACGAGCCGCTCGCTGCGATCACCGACCCGGAGGACGCGATCCGGCCCGACGCGCCGGCGCTGCACCCGGAGGGCAACGTGCTGCGGCGCATCGAGGTGCGCCACGGTCCCGACGCCTGGCTCGCGCGTGACGACCACGTCATCGTCGAGGGCACCTACGAGGTCGGAATGCAGGACCAGGCCTTCCTCGGCCCGGAAGCGGGACTGGCGGAACCCACACCGGACGGTGGGGTGCGGCTTGAGGTCGCCACGCAGTGGCTGCATGCCGACCGCTCGCAGACGGCCTTCAGCCTCGGACTCCCCGAGGACAAGGTGCACCTCTCGCTGGCGGGGGTCGGAGGCGCCTTCGGCGGGCGCGAGGACCTATCGGTGCAGGTCCACGCTGCCATGCTCGCTCTGCGCACCGGGCGCCCGGTCAAGATGACCTACGGGCGGGAGGAGTCGTTCCTCGGCCACGTGCACCGCCACCCAGCACGCCTCGAGTACGTTCACGCCGCGGACCGCGACGGCCGGCTGCGCTGGGTGCGCGCGCGAATCGTGCTCGACGGCGGGGCGTACGCGTCGAGCTCGCGGGCGGTCTGCCTGAACGCCGCCTCGACGGCGGTCGGTCCGTACCGGTGTCCCGCCGCACGGGTAGAGGCGGTCCTCGCCTACACGAACAACCCGCCCTGCGGCGCGATGCGAGGGTTCGGCGCGGTCCAGACCTGCTTCGCCTACGAGGCGCAGATGGACAAGCTCGCGGCAGCGCTCGACCTGAGCCCAATCGAGATGCGGCTGCGCAACGCCGCCGACGAGCAGGACGTGCTCCCGACCGGGCAGTCCTTTGGCGCTCCGGCACCCGCCGCTCGTCTGCTCACACTGTTGTCGCAGCACCCGCCGCCCGACCTGCCGATCGGGTCGACGTTCTCGGGGGAGGCCGCGGCCGCTAGCGAGCCTGCGGATCTCCGGCGTGGCGTTGGCTGGGCCGTCGGCTTCAAGAACGTCGGCTTCTCCGCAGGATTCAACGAGTACTCGACGGCGCGCGTCCGTCTCGACGCCGACACCGAAGACGGCGGCCTCGTCGTGACGATCCACAGCGCCGCGTGCGAGGTGGGTCAGGGCCTCGTCACCGTCCAAGAGCAGATCGCTCGCACGGAGCTGCCCGCGTCTGCCGTGCACCTTCACACCGCCGACACCGACGTTGGCAACGCCGGTTCCTCGTCGGCCTCGCGGCAGACCTGGCTGACGGGCGGCGCGGTTCGGGACGCCTGCCTTGCCACGCGCCGCGAGCTCGTCCGCCGCGCGGCCGAGCTGGCCACGTGCGCCGAGGATGAGGTCAGCCTCGAGCTGGACGGCGTCCGAACCCCGACGTCGGAGCTTCCGTTCAGCGAGGTGATCGGCGCCGATCCGATCGAGAGCACGGTCGCGTTCCGGCCACCACGGACCGAGCCACTCGACGAAGCTGGCCAGGGAAACGCTCACTTCGCGTTCGCGTTTGCGGCGCACCGGGCCACCGTGGACGTGGACGTCGGGCTGGGGATCGTCCGAGTCGTCGAGATCGCGACGACCCAGGACGTCGGTCGCGCCATCAACCCTCTGGCCGTCGAGGGTCAGATCGTGGGCGGCATCGCGCAGGGAATCGGGCTCGCGCTGATGGAGGAGCTGGTCATGAAGGACGGTCTGCTGCTCAACGGCTCGTTCACCGACTACCTGCTTCCGACGGCCCTGGATGTGCCGCGCATCCGGATGGAGGTGCTCGAGCTCGGACATCCCGACGCGCCATACGGGCTCAACGGTGTGGGGGAGCCCCCCACAATCGCGTCCACGGCGGCGATCGCCGCTGCCGTGCGGGACGCGACTGGCGCCGGCGTCACGCGGGTGCCGATTCGCCCGGAGCACCTGGTCGGCGACGCGCAGCGCGCTTGACGGTCACCGGCTTCAACCAGCTCGATCGGGATGCCGCTGTCGAGCTGCTCGTGTCCTGCTGTCCGTCGACCGGGTGGGCGACGAGCGTTGCCGACGAGCGTCCATTCGACGACCTCGAGGACCTGCTGGGGGCAGCCGAGCGGCTCTGGGCGCTGCGACCAGACCCCGAGCGCCTCGAGGCGATCCAGGCGCACCCTCCGATCGGAGCCCTCGCCGCCGCCAGCGCGCGCGAACGTGACGAGCAGGCGGGAGCCGTGCAGGCCGACCTGTCGACGCGCGAAGCACTCGCCGCGCTCAACCAGGACTATGGGGAGCGCTTCGGGTTCGTCTTCCTCACGGACGCGAGCGGTCGCGAGGCCACGGACATGCTCGCCGAACTGCGCACGCGGTTGGCCAACACTGCTGAGCAGGAGCGGGCGAACGCCGAAGAGCAACAGTGGCGCATCATGCGCCGCCGGCTGCGGCGTGCGATCATCGGAGCCGCGCCCTTGCTCGTTTCCACTCACGTTCTCGACACCGCCGCAGGGGCGCCGGCCGCCGGCGTCAAGGTCACGATCAGCCAGTCGGACGACCTGCACGAGTGGACTGAGGTCGACACCCGCACCACCGATGCGTCGGGGCGCGTCGAGGGCGTCGAGGTTGCCGGCAGCGGCTGGGTCCGCCTGAGCTTCGCCATTACCGGCGAGTTCTTCGGCGACATCGTCGTCACCTTTGCCGCCGGCGACCGCCAGCGGGCACACGTCCCGCTGCTGCTGGCGCCCTACGGCTACTCGACCTATCTCGGCACGTGACTCTCGGGCGCAACAGCTACGGCAAGGCGGAGATCCACCTCGTGCATCTCGATCGAACCCACGAGCAACACCGCGTGACGGACCTGACCGTCACGGTGGATCTCCAGGGCGACTTCGAAGCCACGCATCTCGAGGGCGACAACACGGGCGTCGTGGCGACCGACAGCCAGAAGAACATCGTGTACGGGCTCGCGCGCTCCGAGCCGCCCGGGGCGCCGGAGAGCTTCGCGCTGCGCGTGGCTGGCTTTTTGGTCGACGAGTACGAGTCCGTCGATCGCGCACGGGTGGATGTCGAGGCCGCGACGTGGGCGCCGCTCCAGACGGACGCGTTCCGGCGCGACGGCGGCTCAGTACGAACGGCGACCGGCGTGGTCACCGCCGAGGGAGAGCGGCACGTCCTGGGTGGCCTCCGTGGCCTGGCGCTCCTCAAGTCGGCCAATTCGGCGTTCACCGGGTTCCTGCGTGACCGCTGGACGACGCTCCCGGAGACCGACGACCGCATCCTTGCCTCGTCCGTGGGGGCCGGCTGGCGGTTCTCGTCCCTGGAGGTCGACTTCGACGAGCAGCATCAGCGCGCGACAGATGCCATCTCCGAGGCCTTTGCACGCCACCACTCGGAGTCGTTGCAGCAGACCCTGTACGAGATGGGCGAGGCACTCCTGAACGCCTGCCCGGCGGTCGCCGAGGTCCGCCTCTCGATGCCCAACCTCCATCACCTGCTCGTCGACCTGTCCGGGGTCGGCCTCGACAACCCGAATGTTGTCTTCCATGCCGACGACCGTCCCTACGGATTGATCGAGGGCGTACTTGCGCGGCCGGGCGCGCCACCCGCAGAGTCGGCCTGGCAGGGACCACTGCTCACGTGAGTCGTCTGAACGAGCGGATTGCGCGTCTTGCGCGCATCAGCGCCACACCGCCGGATCAGGGCATCACGCGCGAGAGCTACACCGAGCTCTACGAAGAAGCTCTCAGGCTGGTCGAGGGATGGATGGCGGATGCGGGTCTCAGCACGCGTCGCGACGCGGCCGGGAATACATTTGGTCGTCTCGAGGGCAGCAGCTCTGGCGGGCCGTGTCTGCTTGTCGGCTCCCACCTCGACACCACGCTCAACGCCGGTCCGCTCGATGGGGTCTACGGCGTACTCGCCGCGATCGAGGCCGTCGATCGCCTGCGCGGTTCGGGCAGCCCGCCGGGCCGCTCGGTCGAGGTCATCGCGATGACCGCCGAGGAGCCGCGCTTCGCGACCGGATGCCTCGGCTCTCGGGCGCTTGTCGGCGACATGAGCGCCGACGTCGCCCGGCGCCTGACCGACCGAGACGGGATCACGCTCGCCGAGGCCATGCACGGGCTCTCGATGGATCCCGAGCGTCTTCCCGAGGCCTGCCTCCCAGAGGGGTACGCCGACCTCTTCGTGGAGCTCCACATCGAGCAGGGCGCGGTGCTCGAGCAGCGGGGCTCCCGTCTGGGAATCGTCAACGCGATTGCCGCTCCGCACGACCTGCGCCTCACCGCCACGGGCACGGCGGCCCACGCCGGCACGACGCCGATGGGGCTCCGGCGCGACGCGTTCCTCGGGGCAGCTGAGATCGCGTTGGCCGTTGAGGCCGCCGCGCTGGCGAGCAGGACGGGAAGAACCGTGGGGACCGTTGGCGCGGTGAGCGTCCGTCCGGGCGCCAACAACATCGTGCCCGGCCACGTCGAGATCGAGGTGGACATCCGGGACACGGAACTGGATCCGCGCGAGGCCGTCGTCGCCGAGGTGCTCTCGACCGCCGAGTCGGTGTGCGCGCGACGCGGTCTCGAGCTCGATGTCACGACGATCGCCGAGGATACGCCGGTGAGCTGCTCCGAGACCGTGCAGAGAGCCGCGACCGAGGCCTGCGTGGAATCCGGCATCGAGGGACACGTCATGGCGAGCGGCGCCTATCACGATGCCATGGTGCTGGCGCGGAAGATGCCCGTGGGCATGCTGTTCGTGCCGAGCGTGGGGGGCGTCTCCCACCACCCCGACGAGTACACGGACCCGGCGGACCTCGACCTCGGTGTGGACGTGCTCGCCGGCACGCTGCGGCGGCTTGCGGAGCCGGCATCGTGAGCGACCGCGGACACCGGGGCCACGGATACCTGCTCATGACGCCGGCGAACCGGTACGCCAGCCAGGTGGCTTGGCTGCCGGACGCGCTCGTCTACAAGCTCGTCAGCCCTCGGCTCGAGCCGGCGGCGTTCTCCCAGCAGCTGATCTGCCTCGACCAAGCGCCTCGAGCTCCGGCCGTCCTCCCATCGAGCTGCGAGCAGTTCATCTACGTGCTGTCGGGCGAGCTACGAGCGAGCGTCGACGGTGCCCCGCGCGACCTGTCGGCTGGGAGCTTCGAGTACTGCCCCGTCGGCAGCGAGCTCGCGCTGGTGGACGCGACGGCCGCCCGAGTGATCCGGCTTCACCGCGAGTGGACTCCGCTCGCCGGCGGTGGTCGGCCAGGGCCCAGGAGCGGCTACAGGGACGAATGCGAGCCGAGCGAGACGGGCGTACCCGGCCTGGTTCGCCTTGAGCTGTTGCCCACCGACGACCCGTCCTTCGACTTCACTATGAGCATCATGCGCTTCGCGCCCGACGCCGCCCTCAACCAGGTCGAGATTCACGACGAGGAGCACGGGTTGTACATGCTCGAGGGCGGGGGACAGTACCTCCTTGGGAGCGACTGGCACACCGTCACGGCCGAGGATTTCATCTACATGGCGCCCTACTGCCCGCAGACCTTTGTCGCCGGCGCAGACGGCGGCGAGTACCTGCTGTACAAGGACATCTACCGAGAGCTCCCTTGAGCGGGACGCGGGATCCACTGGAGCGTCGGGCGCAGCGCCTGGTGGATCGCGCCGGCGAGCTCGCCGCGATCACGTCGCGTCCGAGTGGATGCACCAGGCTCGCGTTCTCCGCGGAACTCGCCGCGGCGCTTGACCTGTTTCGAGGGTGGCTCGAGCCGGTGGGCCTGCGCTGCGAGATGGATGCTGCCGGGAACCTGTCCGCCGTCCTTCCCGGCACCGACCCTCAAAGCCCCAGGTTGTTACTCGGGTCACACCTGGACACCGTCCTCGACGGGGGGAGATGGGACGGCGCGCTGGGAGTGCTCGTCGCCGCGGACTGCGTGGAGCTGCTCGCCGAAGCCTCCAGACCGCCCGTCTGCGATGTCGAGATCCTCGTCTTCGCTGACGAGGAGGGAGTTCGTTTCGGAACCGGGTGCTTCGGCAGCCGCGCGCTTGCCGGTCGGGTGCCTGCGAGCGAGCTTCGGCGGGTCGATGCGGACGGCGTGAGCCTCCAGGAAGCGCTCGACGGCCACACCCGCGCGCGCGACGCGCTCGAGTCCGCTACGCGGGACCCGCGAACTCTGGGGGCGTTTCTGGAGATCCACATCGAGCAGGGGCGCGCCCTCGAGCAGCTTGGCCTGCCGATCGGCGTGGTGTCGGCGATCGCGGGGAACACGCGCGCGGAGCTGCGCTTCGACGGCGTGTCGGGGCACGCCGGCACGGTGCCGATGGGTGAGCGGCACGACGCCCTGGCCGCGGCGGCGGCGTGGACCGTCGAGGTCGAGCGGCGCGTATCCGAAGAGCCCGAGCTGGTCGGCACCGTGGGAGCGCTGTCGGCGCTGCCGGGACAGGTGAACGTGATCGCCGGGAGCGCCAGGGCGACCCTCGACGTGCGTGGCCCGGACGATGACCGGCGGCGCCGGGTCGTCGAGCAACTGCGCCGGGACTCTGAGCACCATGCCGACCTGCGAGGAGCTCGGGTGGCGTGGACAGAGACGCTCGACCAGCCCGCGACGCCGATGGATCCCCGACTGATCGATGATGCGCGGAGTGCGCTCGCGCGATCTGGTCAGGAACCGCCGGTGCTCGTGAGCGGGGCAGGGCACGACGCCGCCGTGATGGCCTCGCTGTGCCCAACGTTGCTGCTGTTCGTCAGGTGCCGGGAGGGCCTGAGCCACCATCCCGACGAGCATGTGGCGCCGGAGGACGTTCGCAGCGCGCTCGAGGCGACGGACATCGTGCTTGAGGAGTGGCTCGCGCGGTGGCCGTGGTGACGGATCGGCAGCACCTCCTCGCCGTGGCTCGCGGCGACCAACCCGCCGACCTGGTGGTGAAGGGCGCGCGCGTGTTCAGCGTCTTCACGCGCGAGTGGCTCGACGGCGACATCGCCGTGGCGGACGGGCGGTTTGCCGGTATCGGAAGCTACGACGGCGAGGAGACCCTGGACGCGCGGGGGAGCATGCTGGTGCCGGGGTTCATCGATGCCCACGTCCACATCGAGTCCTCGATGCTGACGCTCGAACGCTTCGCGGAGGTCGTGCTCGCCACGGGCACAACGACCATCGTTGCCGACCCTCACGAGCTGGCCAACGTTGTCGGGAGCAAGGGTGTGCACTGGCTCCTCGACGCGGCCGAGCAGGTCCCGTTGAACGTGTTCGTCATGGCGCCCTCGTGCGTGCCGGCGAGCCGATTCGAGTCTCCGCGGGGGCCGCTGGACCTTGAGGAGATGGAGGGCATCCTGCGGCGAGAGGGAGCCCTGGGCGTGGCGGAGATGATGGACTTCCCGGCCGTCATCGCGGGCGACGCCTCTGCGCTCGGGAAGATCGGTGCCAGCGGCGCCAGTCACGTCGACGGCCACGCGCCGGGCGTCAGCGGACACGCGTTGAATGCCTACCTCGCCGCGGGCATCAGCTCGGACCACGAGGCGACCACCCTCGAGGAGGCCCTCGAGAAGCGCCGGAACGGCGCCTGGATTCTCATCCGCGAGGCGTCGAATGCCCGCAACCTCGAGGCACTTCTGCCGATGGTGCGGCGCTACGGCCCGGAGCGGTGCGCCTTCTGCACGGACGATCGCGAGGCAGACGTGCTCTTCGACGAAGGCAGCATCGACGGCATGTGCCGCACGGCTGTGCAGGCCGGCCTCGCCGTCGAGGAAGCCCTGGTGCTGGCGAGCCACAACGGGGCTCTCTGCCACGGGCTCGATGACGTGGGCGCCATCGCACCCGGCTACCGCGCCGATTTCGCCCTTCTCCCCGACGCCACGTTCCGGCCCTCGCGGGTCTACAAGGATGGCTGCGTTGTCGCGATCGACGGCGAGGCCCTTCCGATCGCCACCCCCACGCTGCCCGAGTGGATCGCGGACACGGTCCACATCGGTCCACTGACGGCGTCCGACTTCGCGATCCCCGCCAGCGGTGCCGTGCGGGTGATCGAGCTCGTGCCCGACCAGCTGCTCACCGGCTCGAGCACCGAACAGCCACGGATGAGCGAAGGCCAGGCAATGGCCGATCCGGGCAGGGATCTCGCCAAGATCGCGGTGGTCGAGCGCCACCACGCGACCGGGCGGATCGGGAAGGGATTCGTCCGCGGGTTCGGGCTCCGCGAGGGCGCATTCGCGTCGACGGTCTCACACGACGCCCACAACATCATCGTCGTCGGAGTCTCCGACGGCGACATGGAGGTGTGCGTCCGCCGGCTGGCCGAGATCGGTGGCGGAATCGCGGTGGCTCGTGCCGGCACGATTCTCGGCGAGCTGCCGCTTCCGGTCGCCGGACTGATGTCGGATCAACCGGGCTCCGCCGTGGCAGCGGTGCTGCGGGACCTGCGTGCCGCCACCAGCTCGCTCGGCGTCACCGTCCGAGCTCCTTTCATGACGCTCAGCTTCCTCGGCCTGTCGGTGATCCCGTCGCTCAAGATCACCGATCGCGGGCTGATCGACGTCGACCGGTTCGAGGTCGTCCCGCTCGAGGTTGACGGGTGACCGCGCGGCGAACAGCGGCGGCGGCGGGCAAGGCCGGAGCCTCACCCGCCGCCTGCATCGCTACGGAACGGCGGTGATGCGGTTGGTCGGCGCCGGCCCGATCGGCGCTCCCGCGAGCGTGGGCTCGAGGTAGCGGACCAGCGAGTCGACGTCGAAGTCGGGCAGCGAGGTCCGGTTCGTGCCCGCACGCAGCGACTGGAACCCGTCCCCGCCGTCGGCGAGGAAGTTGTTCGTCGTCACCCGGTACGTGGCCGCCGGGTCGAGCGGCACGCCGTTGATCTGCACGTTCGACACGGGGTTCGGCACGCCCGGGCCGCAAGGCGTGTCCGAGATCGCCGTGGCGGTGGCCCGGCTGAACGTGTACGTCAGCGTGCTCGAGGGCAGCAGCACCACCTGCGCCTCGAACACGGGGCCGCACCACTGGTCCTTGAGAACGTCCAGGAGCTGAGCTCCCGTGAACGAGTTCGTCGTCACGATGTTGTTGAACGGCTGGACGCTGAACGCCTCGCCGTACGTGACGACCCCGTTGCCCTCGCCCGCCGGAGACGAAGCGAAGGTCAGGTCGGCACGAACGCCGCCCGGGTTCATCAGGGCGATGTCAGCGTCACCGCGGTCCGCATCGTCGGTGTCCGCCAGCTGCGCGTCGGCGATCAGGTTGCCGAGCGGGTTCTCACCGGATGGGGCCGCCGTCCGGGTGATGTCGGACGTGATCCGGCCGATGGGCTCGTTCGCGATCGGGTCCGCCAGCATCTTGAAGCCGTCGATCAGCTGCTGGATGTCCGGCGCCGCGGGCTGGGTGCGTGTGACGATCGTGTTGTCGGCCGTCACGTTCTTGATGTCCTTCGTCTTGTGGTCGAGCTGGAAGCCGATGTTGGTGACCAGCCGGCCGAACGAGCTCGCGCTCGTGACCGGGCGGCCGTCGATCAGGCTGTTGTTGCCCGCGGTGCAGACGTACGGCTGGTGCGTGTGACCCGTCACGAAGAGGTCGACGGCCTGCGTCGTGCGGTCGACGATGTCCGTGATCGCGCCGGCCACGTTGCACTGGTCGATGCCCGCGAACGGCGACGGCGTGCCGCCCTCGTGCAGCAGCACGACGATCGCGCGCACGCCCTTCTTGCGGAGCTTGGCCGCGTACTTGTTCGCGGTGTCCGCCTCGTCGAGGAAGTCCACGTCCTGGATCCCGGACGCGGAGACGATGTTCGGGGTCCCCTCGAGGGTCATCCCGATGAAGCCGACCTTGATGTGGCCGAACTTCCTGATGGCGTAGGGCGGGAAGATCGGCTTCCCCGTGTCCTTGTAGACCACGTTCGCCGCCAGGAACCGGAAGTCTGCTCCGCCGAAGCTCCCCTGGGGGCAGCTGTTCTCGGGGCCGCAGCCGCCCCTCTGCATGCGCAGGAGCTCCATGACGCCCTCGTCGAACTCGTGGTTGCCGACTGAGTTGAGGTCGAGGCCCATCTGGTTCATGGCCTCGATCGTCGGCTCGTCGTGGAACAGTGCCGACAGCAGCGGGCTGGCGCCGATCAGGTCGCCGGCCGAGACGGTCAGGGTGTTGCGGTTCTGCCGGCGCAGCGTGCGCAGCTGGTTCGCGAGGTAGACGGCGCCCCCCGCATCGATCTGCGGGCCGCCCGCGACCTCCTGGATGCGGCCGCCGCTGCCGGAGGGCGGTTCGAGGTTGCCGTGGAAGTCGTTGATGCCAAGAAGCTGGACGGAAACGTCCTTCGACTTCTTCGGCTTCTTCGATGGCTTGGCCGCCTGTGCCGCCGGAACCGCGATGACGAGGGCGGCGAGCAAAAGCCCGAGGATGCGCGCTCCTCTGCGCACATGCGAGATCAGCATTCGGTTTACCCCTTGAAGTTCGTGACCGGACGCCCCTACGCGCCCGCCTGAGCACTGCGCCGTCCGACGCCGCGCCATATGTTGCGCGCAGCCTAGTCACGCCGGGCGCGATTCGTCTAGTTCGGTGTGAGACACTCGACCTGCGGATGCCCGGCCGCGGAATTCAGCATGTCGATCTCGCTGTGAGCGACGTCGCTCGTTCGCTCGCCTTCTACCTGGACCTCTTGGGACCTCTGGGATTGAAGGAGGAAGAGCGCTATCCGACCTACCGGGGCACCGAGGAGGTCGTGTATCTGAGCTTCGGAGACGAGTGGCTCGGCCTGCGTCGGGCCGACGGTGGCACCCATCGCTACTACGGCGTCGGGCTCGAGCACCTGGCTTTCGAGGTCGACACCAGCGAAGAGGTGGACGCGGCGCACGAGCGGTGTTCGCGGCGGGGCGATCGGATCCACCACCCTCCGGAAGAGGACAGCGACATCCCGGGCTACTACGCATTCTTCGTCTTCGATCCGGATGGACTCCGCATCGAGGTCTTCACCCCCGGGACGGAGTGGTCGTCGCGCATCCACATGTCGCGGCCTCGTTAACTGGCGCCGCTGGAGACCGCGGGGTGTACGTTTCGGCGCGATGGAAGCGTCGAATCGGGAAGCTTCCGGGCAGGGCGCTGAGGGAGGAGACGGGACCGCGGTCCTGGAGCCGACCGACAAGCCCCCGGTCGACCCTGCCGAGCAAGAGGCCGAGCACTCCAAGCTGCCACATCTGTGGGCGTCGCGGCCGTGGCCGCTTCGCATTGTCCTGGCCACCGTTCCTCCCGCCCTGTTCGGCTCGCTCTGCGGCTGGGTGCTGGGCGAAAGCGAGATCGCCTACATCATCCTCACGATCCCCGTGGCGATCCTGCTTCAGGTGGCCGTCGGCCTGGAGCACCGCAACCGGGCCGAGGCGGCCGTGCGCGGCTTCGTGGCGGGTGCCTTCTTCGGCGGCTTCATCCTCATCGTCAACCAGCTGCTGATCGACACCGAGCCGAAGTTCCACATCGAGGACCCCAAGTGGCAGCTGGCGATCGTCACCGCCGTCTTCGGGGCCGGGCTCGCCTGGCTGGGCGCGGGACTGCGCGGCCAGCTCGAGCAGCACGGTCGCTACCTCGACGCGTCGCAGGTCTCGCCGGCGGAGCTCGTAGGTATGGCCTCATCGCTGGCCCTCCTCGGGTCCCTGTGGCTGCCCTGGTACTCGACGGGCGAGAACCCGAACTCGGTGATCGAATCGTCCGGGACGGGCCCGAACAGCGACGCCAGCGCCTGGGAGGTCTTCGCGACGTTCGATTTGCTTCTTCTCTCGGCCTGCGCGGCGCCCTTCATCCTCACCTGGATCATCATGCGCGGGCACGCGCTGAGCTGGAGCCCCGGTGAGGTCACGATGATCGTCGGCATCACCTGCTTCGTGCTGATCCTCTGCAACGGGGTGATCTTGGGCAAGCCGGAGCCGGGCATCGAGATCTCGCTCAGCTACGGCTGGTTCCTCGGGCTACTGGCCAGCGTCGGGATGATGGTCGGCGGCTACCTGCGGCAGGCGGTCTACACCGACGGCCGCAAGCCTCCGGGGACGCTTTAAGGGAGTCGCACCAGCGAGAGGAATCCCGCTGCTCGTGACGTACAGACCGGCATGCCGCTTTCCCTGCCTGAGCAGTCGCCGCAGCAGAGACGGACCGCTCGTATCGCCGGCTGGCTCATGGCCTCGACGTTTGTCACGGCCATCCTCGCCGCGATCATTCTCTACGACCCGGTGCTCAACGACACCCGCTACATCCTCGGCGGTGGCGACGACACCCGCGTCACGCTGGGCGCCCTCCTCGAGATCTTCCTGATGATCGGCAACGTCGGCACAGCGGTCGTGATGTATCCAATCCTCAGGCGATACAGCGAAACCCTCTCGCTCAGCTACGTCGCCTCGCGCACGATCGAGGCGACGATCATCGGGGTCGGCGCGATCAGCCTGCTCTCGGTCGTCACCCTGCGCGACGACCTGGCCAGGTCCATCGGCGGGGACGGAACCTCGCTCGACATCACGGGGCAGGCTTTGGTCGCGATCCACGACTGGACGTTCCTGTTCGGGCCGGGATTCTGCGTCGGCGTCAACGGCATCCTGCTCGGCTGGCTGATGTACCGCACTGGATTGATGCCGCCACGGCTCGCGCTGCTGGGCGTCATCGGCGGTCCGCTGATCTTCCTGTCGTCGATCGCGGTCCTGTTTGGCGCCTACGAGCAGGACGGCCTGCACGCCCTCTTCTCGCTCCCCGAGGGGGCCTTCGAGGCAGCGTTTGCGATCTACCTGATCGTCAAGGGCTTCAGGCCCTCGCCGATCCTCGACGACGCTCGGTTTACCGGAGGGAACGGGGGCTCCCTGCGGCCTGCTGCTGCGCCGTAGAGCGATATGTTCTCGTAAGAGTGGACCGGCAAGCCAAGACGCCGCTTCGAGTCGCGTCGCTCACCACTAATTGCGATGTAGCGGCTACGCTCTCTCCGGCAGCGAAGGGAGGGGCAGCTTGATCGCTCTACGCAGCGTCATCATCACCGCTATCACGCTCGCGCTTGTCGTCGCCCTGACGCCAGGGGCGGCGTGGGCGCCGGTGCCTCCGCGCAACTGCGGAATGCTCGAGGCCGGCGGCAAGCGGTTCAACATCAAGGCGGACCAAATCCGCTGCCGGCGGGCGCGCCGGTACGCCCGCCGTTATCTCGTCCAGCACGTCAAGCCGAGCGGCTACAGCTGTCGAAAGTACGGTCGCGATACCAGCATCGCGTTCCGGTGCTCCAAGGGCGTCCGGGTCCTGTTCGCGATCCGGCGCTGACCGGCGACGGTGCTGCTCGCTCACGGGCTCGTCCAGCGAGCCGACCTGCCGATCCCGGAGTGGCTCTTCGGGTGGGCGGCCGCACTGGTGCTGATCGTCTCGTTCGTGGCCCTGGCGGTGCTGTGGCCGGAGCCGAAGCTCACGGGCGACCGCTGGCGGCCTCTGCCGGGCCCGCTCGCCCGGGTGCCAGGCTCGCGGCCCGTCGAGATCGCCTGCGGCGCCTTCGGCGTCGTGCTGCTCGTCCTCGTGCTCGTGGCCGGCCTCGCGGGCACGCAGAGCCCGCTCGACAACTTCGCTCCGAGCTTCGTGTTCATCGTCTTCTGGGTCGGGCTCGTGTTCGTGAGCGCGCTGTTCGGAAACGTCTTCGCAAGCTTCAGCCCCTGGCGTGCGCTCGGGCGGGCGACCGGCTGGGCTCTCGCGCGCGCGCGCGAAGGGCAGCCGCTGCGCCACCGGCCTTATCCCGAGCGGGTGGGGCGCTGGCCCGCGGTGGCCGGCCTGCTCGGCTTCACCTGGATCGAGCTCGCGTCGGAGTGGGGCGAGGACCCACGGATGCTGGCCATCGCGGTCCTCGCCTACACGCTCGTGACGCTCGGGGGGCAGGCAATCTTCGGCGTCGACACGTGGACGCGTCGCGGCGAGGCGTTCGCCGTGTATTTCGACCTGTTCTCGCGGATCTCGCCGTTCGAGCGCCGCGACGGCGTGGTGGGCCTGCGGCCTCCGCTGGCGGGGCTGCCGCGGCTGGACGTGGTACCGGGAACGGTCGCGCTTGTGCTGGTCATGATCGGCACAGTCACGTTCGACGGGATCAGCCAGGGCCAGTTCTGGAAGGACCTGACGGGCGAGGCGGCGATCGACTACCCGCGGCTGGTGGCTTCGATCGGGCTGGTGGCCGGGATTGCGCTCGTGAGCGCCTTCTACGCGGTGGGGGTGGCGGGCGCCCGCTCGGTGGGGGGCAATCTGGACGCGGCGCGGCTACGACGCGCCTTCGTGCATTCGCTGGTGCCGATCGCGCTCGTGTACGTGGCGGCTCACTACCTGACCTTCCTGCTCTTCGAGGGCCAGTCGATCGCGTACCTCGCCTCCGACCCGCTCGGCGAGGGCTGGGACCTGTTCGGCACGGCCAGCGCGACGATCGACTACGGCACGCTGAGCCAGACCCAGGCGTGGTATCTGCAGGTGGGCTTCGTGGTCTTGGGTCACGTGGCCGCGCTGATCCTGGCGCACGACCGCGCGCTCTCGCTCTACCCCGGGTCGCGGCTCGCCGTGCGATCGCAATACTGGATGCTGGGTGTGATGGTGGGGTTCACCACGCTGGCGCTGTGGCTGCTTGCCGCGGCACAGGGATGACGCGGGCGCTGGCGCTGGCGGTCGCGGTCGCGCTCTGCGCGGCCGGCTGCGGCGACTCCTCGGAGGGGGCGGGACGCTCCAGCCGCCTGGTCGACTTCTCAAAGCGGCCCCCGTTCGTGAACTCGCTGGAGCGCGATCGGGACACCGGCGAGTTCCTCCTCACCACAAACCGCGGGTTCTTCCGCATCGACCCCGACACCGACAAGGTGCGGCGCGTTCGCGGGACGATCGAGGCGGGCGGCAAGCGGGCCACGGTCGGCACCTTCCTCGAGCTCGATCTCGACCCGCAGGGCCAGCTCGTGGGCAGCGGCCACCCGGATGAGCGCACGCTTCCCCAATACCTCGGCTATCTGCGCTCGGACGACGGCGGGCGCCACTGGAGCGTGGTCTCGCGGTTCGGAGACGCGGACCTGCACAAGATCGTCTTCAAGCACGACCGGCTGTACGCCTGGGATGCGGTGCTGAGCGCGCTGATCGTCTCGGAGGACGGCGGGCAGAGCTTCGCCGAGCACTTCACTCCGCGCGGGCTGATCATTGACTTCGAGGTCGATCCGGAGGACGAGGCGCACGTGCTGGCGGCCACCGACGACACGCTGTTCCGCTCCGAGGACGAGGGCGAGAGCTGGCGGCCGATGCTGCGAGGCGAGGGGTCGCGGCTCGCCTGGCCCGAGGCGGAGCGGCTCTATCTCGCCGCCAAGGACGGCACCGTGAGCGTCTCCGAGGACGGGGGCGACAGCTTCGACGAGGTGGGGCGGGTGGACGGCGAGCCCTACGCGTTCGACCCGGTTTCTGGCGACGAGCTCTACCTCGCGCTGAGCGACGGTACGATCGTGCACAGCGAGGATGGCGGTGCCGACTGGGAGGAGGTGTTCCGTCCGTGAGGCGAGCAGTCGCTCTCGCAATTGTGCTCTCGACCTGCGGTGCTTTGGCCCCCGGCTACGCCGCCGCCCACTCGCTCGTGCGTCCCGCCGGAGCGGTCGTGTCCTACCTCTCGGCCGACGCCACGTCTCTCAACACGCTCCAGGCGCGGGTCAGCGGGAACCGCATCGAGTTCCGCGACGAGACCGTCGACGGCGGGATGGACCCGGGGAACTGCACGCCGGGCGATGTGGATGCCAGGGGCTACATCGTCCAGACGTTCTGCCCGCTATCCGGCGTGCAGAGGGTGCGCATCGACCTGGGCGAGCGGGAGGACACCGCGACCGTCAACCTTCCGGTGGCGGCGACGGTGCTCGCTGGGCCCGGTGCCGATCGCATCGCCGTCGCCGTCGCCGGGGCCGGACCCGGGCACGAGCTGAGCGGGGGCGAGGGGAACGACACTCTGCACGGCGGCGCTGGCGACGATGTGCTGTCGGGCGACCAGGGCGCCGACGTAATCGACGGCGCCCCCGGCGCCGATCGCATCGCGGCCCGCGATGGCGCGGCCGACCAGGTGACCTGCGGGGACGGTCCCGACACGGTCGACGCGGACATGTTCGACAACGTGGCCGAGGACTGCGAGAGCGTTACGCGCTCAATCGTTCCATCGGCCGGCGAGCAGGGCGCCGACGACGGCCGCCCGCCGCAGCTCGCCGTGGGTGCTCCGACACTCCAGCGGCTTGGGCGCTCGCGGGCCGTTCGCGTGTACGCCACCTCGAGCGAGCGCGGAGCCGTGAGCGCGTCGGGGGGACTTGATGTCGGCGGCCTGGTGCTCCCGGTGAAGACGATCGGGCGCGAGCGGATCCGCGTTGGTGGGGGCGGCGCCGTTCTGACCTACCGCCTGCGCGGCCGCCACTGGCGGGAGGCTCGCCGTGCGCTGCGCCGGGGGCGGCCGGTGAGGCTGCGGCTCGGAGTCGTGGCCACCGACCTCGCCGGAGAGTCGACCCAACGCGACGCGCCCGCGATCAGGCTGGTCGGCGGCGGCAGTCCGAGCCGAGCGGCAGCGCTCCGCGCTCGCGCGGCACACCCCGAACCGGGCGACATGGACGGCGACGAGGTGCGAGACGTGGTTGACAACTGCCCGACGGTCAAGAACGGCAGCCAGCTGAACACCGACGGCGAGGGCGAGGGCGACGCCTGCGATGGGGACGACGACAACGATGGCGTGCCCGACAGCGGCGACAACTGCCGCATCGACCCCAACCCGGGACAGGAGGACAGCGACCATGACGGCTACGGCGACGCGTGTCCGCCGGTCCACAGCGACACCGATGGCATCATCGACGACGAGGACAACTGCGACGTTGTCGTCAACCCCGACCAGTCCGACCTCGACGGCGACGACCGGGGCGATCCCTGCGACAGCGACGACGACGGCGACGGGCTGGACGATTCGTCCGACTACTGCCCCACGGTGTACAGCCTGGAACGGGGGGTCGACCGTAACGGTGACGGCTTCGTCAATCACCAGGATCAGCTCGATCGCGACGGCGACCGCGTTGGGACGGAGTGCGATCCCGACGAGTCAGTCGTGGCGGCCCCGCCGCCGGGAGCGGTCGACCGCCGCCGGCCGCGACTCGGCGTGGGCGTCGGACGCCGCATTCGCCTAGCGGCAGCGAAGGCCGGGCTGGTCGTGAAACTGCGCTGCTCCGAGGCCTGCGGGGCGACCGTCGAACTGCAGGTCTCGCGCCAGGTGGCGCGGCGCCTCGGTCTGCGCCGGACCCGCATCTTCGCCGGCGGCTCGGCCCGCCTTCTGGGTGCCGGGACCACCTACGTCTTCGTGCGCTTCGACCGGCGCGTGCGCCGGAAGCTATTCCGGATGCCGGGGGTGAGTGCCGAGCTGAGGGCGGTGGCGGTTGACGGGGGCGGCAATCGCCGCGGTCTCGCGCGGCGCGTCGCACTGGTCCGCTGAGTTGGCTCGCACTCGTCCCTCTGTACCCCCATGGGGTGCGGGCCTCTCAAAATGGGGTTGCATAGGGGTGGCCGCTCCGATTAGGCTCCGCCTCGGACTCGCGACATCCGTCACATACAGCGGGAGGTCGCAAAGTGGGAACGTGTGTTTCGAGGGCCGTGCGAACGGTGTCGCTTGCTGCGGCATTGCTCGTAACGGGAGGCTCGTCGGCGATGGCTGCCATCCCCCCTGGGTTCGACAGCCGGCTTCCGCATGTCTCGGACAGCGGACTCGATCCCACAGGCGGAACCATGCCCTCGTCCGGCCACCACGACGGCTCGGTGGGCCACCTTCCGGCGAAGCAGGAGAATCTCGAGCTGGTCAGCAGTCTTGAGCTGAACGGCGCCTTCGGCGACGTCCAGCCGGGGCAGTTCGCAGACGTCGCTGTCCACAAGGGGTACGCCTACGTGAACTCCTGGGACAACCCCGACTGCGAGCGCGGGGGCACCTACGTCGTCGACATCCGCAACCCGGCCGCGCCGAGAGAGGCCGGCTTCATCCCGGCGCAGTTCCCCTACTACCACGGCGAGGGCGCGCACGTGGTGTCTATCAACACACCTTCCTTCCAGGGTGACGTTCTGGCGGTCAACAACGAGACCTACGGCTCCAACGTCGGCCTCAACGACGACTGCGGCCTGGACGAGCCCCCGGTCACGGCCTTCGGCGGCTTCGACCTCTACAACGTGACGGACCCCGAGAACCCGGTGCCGCTCGTGGTTGCAGCGGGTGACCCGCTCTCGGTGGACCACGACGGCGACCCGGGGACGCCGGAGCGCACCGGTCCGTCGTCGTACCACTCGGTCTTCGTCTGGCAGGACGGACCCCGTGCCTTCCTGGTGGCGAGTGACAACATCGAGGAGACCGACGTCGACATCTTCGACATCACGAATCCGGCCGCGCCCGTGCAGGTGGGCGACTTCGACCTGGACCAGAGGTTCCCGCAGATCCTCAACGGCGAGAACACACGCGACGAGACCGTCCTGCACCACGACATGGTGGTGAAGCACATCGGTGGGCGGCCGGTCTTGATGTCGGACTATTGGGACGCCGGCTACGTGCAGATGGACGTCACCGACCCGTCCAACCCGGCGCTGATCACCGACACCACCTTCTCGGGCGAGGATCCGCTGCTGCCAGGATCCGGTTTCGGGCCTGAGGGCAACGCCCATCAGGGCGAGTTCTCGTTCGACAACCAGTTCCTGCTGGCCGCCGACGAGGACTTCGGGCCGTACCGGCTGAGCGAGAAGATCGGCGGTCAGGAGGCCGACCCGCAGTTCGGCTTCGGCGTGCCGGTCTTTGGAGACGGCAGCCCGATTCCCGGCCTGCAGATCGAGCCGGGCGACCCACTCGAGGGCGGGACGCGCTTTATCGGCCTTGGTTGCGACCCGGCAACCCTCCCGCCCCCGACAGCCACGGCAACGATCGCCGTCGCCGAGCGTGGAGTCTGCGGATTCGAAGTGAAGGCCCAGAACGCCGAGGACGCGGGCTACGAGGGGTTCGTGATCTTCAACAGCAACTCCACAAATGTTGGGTGCGAGGGCCTGCTCAACATGCTTTTCAGCGACACCACAACGGTGTCGATCAAGGGGATCTTCGTAGCGCGTCGAGTCGGCCTCCAGATCCTCGGTACTCTCGACCCGGCGACCTACACGTGCACGCCGGGCGGCGCAATGACGCCCGCGCCGGCGGAGGGCGACGAGGGCGAGGACATCGAGCTCGCTGCTGCGTTCGACGGCTGGGGCTATGCGCACCTCTACGACGCCAAGACCAGCGAGCATCTGGACGCGTTTGCGATTACGGAGGGGATGGACGAGCGGTACGCGGAGGACTTCGGGGTTCTGTCGATCCACGAATTCGCCGCCGATCCCACCGAGAACCTGGCCTACAGCGCGTACTACTCGGGCGGCATGAGGGTGTTCCAGTTCGACCGCGCCAACGGACTGCGCCAGGTGGGCGCCTTCATCGACCCGGAGGGGAACGACTTCTGGGGGGTGGAGCAGTTCACCACTCCGCAGGGGGACCGGTTGATCGCGGGCTCGGACCGCGACTTCGGTCTGTACCTGTTCCGCTATTCGGGTCCGGGCGCGGCGCAGCCGCCGGCGTGCACCGACACGACAGTGCTGGTGCCGTTCAAGCGCTCGGCAGCGGTGCCGCTGACCTGTTCGGACCTGAACGGCAACCCGCTGCGGGAGTCGACGCTGTCAACGCCCACGGGCGGCACGCTCAGCGGCGATGCCGACAGCGGTGCGGTGACCTTCACGCACACGGGCAGCCGCATCGGGCCTGCCGGCTCGTTCACCTTCAAGGCGAACGACGGCGCGGCGGACTCGAACATCGCCACGGCGAGCCTGGTGGCGGTGCCGGCCAACGGCGGGCGCTGCTCCAACCGGTTCGTCGGATCGAGCGCCCGGGACAGGATCGTCGGCAGCCGGTTCGGTGACCGCATCAGCGGCGCCCGTGGCCGCGACCGCATTGCGGCCCGTGCGGGTGCCGACTGCGTGTCCGGTAATCGGGGCGGCGATCGGCTCGCCGGTGAGGGCGGCCGGGACCGCGTGAGCGGAAACTCGGGCAACGACCGGCTATTGGGCGGCCCTGGCCCGGATCGGCTGTTCGGCGGGTCCGGCCGGGATCTGCTCAGCGCCGGCGGCGGTAGGAACCGCCTCTACGGCGGCGCCGGCAACGATGGCATCCGGGCCCGCAACGACAGGGTCGACAGGATCAGGTGCGGCGCCGGAAACGACCGCGTGACCGCCGACAAGAACGACCGCGTGGCGGGCGACTGCGAGCGCATACGCCGCGGCTAGAGGCTGGAGCTCGGCGATGGGCGGGCGCGCCTCGCGCCCGCCCATCTATGGGGGACCTCTCCCTCAGGTGCGACCGTAATGGGTGAGTGAAGCCTCGTAGGTTGGCGTGTGGGTTGGTCGCCGCGGTCCTGGCCACCGGGTGTGGCGCCGCCGGGACGGTTGCGCCGGAGTTCAAGTCGGGAAGCCGGGGCGCACACGTAACCGACGGGCGTCATGGCTACAGCGTGGCCCTGCCGGCGGGGTGGTATCGGGCGGCGCGCAACCTGACTCCCAACCTTGTGGATCCCCGCGAGATCCTGTCGGTCGCCACCTATCCGCTCCGGTACAAGGCCCGGGCGCGTTGTCGAATCCCGGGTTGTCCGACACCTGCGCTGAACGGGTTTCGAGCGACCGACATCCTGATGTCCATCCAGGAGCGTACGCACGCACGGAGGGCGACCAAGGATGTCGCGTTCGACCTGGAACGACGGCAGGTGGTCCGGGGAGGAACGGGCAACTGCGCGCGCGGTCTCGTCGCCTGGTACGCCTTCGACGACTTCGCCGAGGCAGGCCGGAGCCTCTATGTCCTGGTGGTCGTGGGCAAGCACGCTCCCGCGACGGCGCGGGCCGACCTGAGGCGAGTACTGAATTCGCTGCGCTTCACTCGGGAGCGTTCAGTAGGCCCAGTCGATTGAGCTCCGCGTGCAGCGGGACCGCCGCGGGCTCGAGTCCCCACTGGTGGAAGCGGCCGGCTGGCTCGCCGAGCAGCTGTCGGCGCACGCGCGAGAGGCCATGGAAGCGCTCGCTGCACGGGTCGATGCCGAGCTCGTCGCGGGGCCTCACCCACCGGAAGGTGTAGGCCAGGAAAATCGCCCGACGTGTGTACGCGGACCGGTTGTCGCTGCGCGAGTGCCACAGCCGCCGGTCGAAGAGGAAGGCGTCGCCAGGGGCGGCAAGCACGGGTTCGGCGCCCGCAGGCGGGTCGAAGCCGAACTCCGGATGATCGGGCAGGGGCAGAGTGTTGCTCTCGTGGCTTCCCGGGACGATCTGCATGTTTCCGCGGCCCGGGACCGATACGTCGGAGAGCCAGAAGGCCACCTTGAGCGACATCCGTGGGCGGGGATCGCACTCGAGTTCAAGGTTCTGGCGCCCTCCGTCCTGGTGCCAGCCCCAGGCGGGACGACGGCGTGGCTCCGTGCGCGGCGGGGTTACATCCAGATGGCAGTGGTAGAGGTGGATGTTCCAGCCCAGCTCGCCCCAGATCACGGGGAACACGGTCGGATGGTCGAGCAGATCAAGGAAAAGGTCGTCGCGCCCGATTCCGCCGAGCAGGTGCATCGCCTCGCCTGCGCGGGTATGGCCGCGGGCCACCTCCTCTTCATAGACCCGGTCGAGGGCGTCCGCCAAGCGCGCCACCGCAGGCGGCCCCAGCACCCCAGGGATAGCCAGAAAGCCGTCCGAGCGCAGACGGGCGGCCCCGTCTGCCGCAGTTTCACTCGATGCGGCCGTTGTTGAAATCACGACTGCCCGGACTACGCGCGGCGAGTAGCGGCGAGTCCTTTAGCGCGCTATCGGATGCCGGCGCGCGCGCTTCGCGTACTTCGACAGCTGGGCGGTCACCAGCCTGATGTCGCGGGCTGCGGCAGAGTCCTTGAGGGGATCGATGAGCGCCGGTCCGGCTCCCGAGGTGACGGTCTGGTTGAGCAGGCCGGCGCGCAGGCGCTTCAGGTCGGCGCTCCGGATGCCGAGCGCGCTGAGGGCGCTCCGCAGCGGTGCCGGGAGCGCACCGGACTTGACCATCGCGAGGAACGCCTTGACCTGATCCTCGGTCGCGATCACCTCGGTCACGCCGCCGGCTGTGAGCGCGCTTGCCGCGGCGCTGCGCAGTGCCGGCACTCGCTTGAGGGCCGAGGCGGCCTGGCCGGCGAACTTCGACGACGCACGCAACTGCCGCTTGGCGAGGGCCCGCTGGCCCTTTGCCTTGGCAGCGCGCGCCCGCCAGAGCGCCTTGGCCGACGCTGCGGCGAGGGCATACGCCCTGGCCTCGGCGGCGACGAGCTTGTTCAGCGCGGCTGCCGACGCCGCGTCCAGGCCGGGGCCCTCCACAACTCTGGGTGGCTTGACCCGCGCCACGCGGACCGTTTGACGGAACGCGCGGTCCGGCTTGCCTTCACCGAACGCCAGCGCCGCGGCCGCCGCCTGTCCGTCGACAGCGGCGAGGGCGATCAGGGCGCTGTCGATCGCGGGCGAGCCGGACTGGGCCGGTCGCACGAGCATCGACCTCGACCCGCTGCCACCGTGCGCGGCCGACGACGCGCCCATCATGTTCAACATGTCGCGGACGGGGTTCCAGCGCGGATCGCCGGGATCCTCCTTCGGCGGCACGCACTTCCCGATGCCTCTCTGCACTGTGCCCGAGGGGCAGACACAGCCGTCGTTCGTGCAGACCAGATCCCCCTTGCAGCAGGTTCCCTTGCAGGGGTCGCTCCCGTCGTCGCACTTCTTCACGCAGGCGTTCCGGGAGCCGAGGAAGTTGCTTTCGCAGACCTCGCCCGGCGCGCAACAGAGGGTCTCGCCGCACTGCTTTCCGCGGCAGGTGCAGTCACCCAGCTGCGAACCGCAGATCTCGCCGACACGGCAGCACCAGCCCAGCCGGATCGGCTGGGGCTCGTAGTTCGTGCAGAAGTTCGAGGCCTCGGCGTCGATGCTGCAGAACTTGCTGATGGACGGGTTGGGATAGGGACCGCCCGGATAGCCGCAAATCTTCGAGGTGTCACTGCATGACTTGCCGGTGCATGCCTGCCACCCCCGGCATGCCTGGGCGCACTTCTCGGTGGAGCAGCAGACGTAGTCGCTCGGCACGCACACGACGGCGCCGCCGCCCTGCGCACACTCCTTCGGCGTGCTGCCGCCACATGCGGCGTGGGCGAGCTTCGGCCGCCACGCGCTGCCGGCCAGGAGCGCACCCGAGATCAGCCCGATCGTCCGGCGCCGAGAGATCGGACGCACGAGTGCCCTTGCCATGAGGTCCATCACCGGAGCCTCGCGCGGCGGCTCCTTCCTCATCTGGTCCCGCCGAGGAGATATCTGCACCCGATGCCACGACCGTACCCCGCCGCAGGCCTCCAGCGCAAGCCCCGGAAACCGCGCGCAGGGCGTAGGCTCGTGGAAGGATGGATGGACTCGTACTGGCGTCGAGGCTCCTTTTGGCAGCGGTATTCACCGTCGCCGGAGCGGCCAAGCTCCGCGATCGCGACGGCACCGCGATCACGCTCGAGCAATTCGGCCTGTCGCCGGGATGGGCGCGGCCCGGCGCCCTGTTGCTTCCGCTGGCCGAGCTCTGCATCGCGGGCCTGCTCGTCTTCGATTCCACCGCACGGGTGGGCGCGGCCGCCGCGATCGCCTTGCTCGCCGCGTTCGCGGCAGCCATCGCCGTCAGCCTCGCCCGCGGAGAGCGCCCGGACTGCAATTGCTTCGGCCAAATCCATTCAGAACCCGTCGGCGCGTCCACGCTTGTGCGCAACGCACTGCTTGCCCTGCCCGCTGGGCTCGCGCTGGCGGGTGGCGACCGCACCGCCGCTGCCGGCGCCCTCGACGGGCTGGCCGGGCTCGACACGGCCACGTCGCTCGCAGCGGCGGCCCTGGCGCTGGTCGTCGTCGGGCTGTGCATTCAGGCCTGGGTCACCCTCCATCTGATGCGCCAGCACGGGCGCATCCTGCTGTCGCTCGACGAGCTGGCCGGAGGCGCGCCCGTCGCAGCGCCGGAGCGCCCCCCGGGGCTTCCCGTTGGCGCGCCCGCCCCGGACTTCGCGCTGCCTTCGACCGACGGCAGCCGCGTCAAGCTTTCGGACCTAGTCGACGGCGAGCGTCCGCTCGTGCTCGCCTTCGCCGATCCTGACTGCAGCTCCTGCCACCAGCTCGCCCCCGAGCTGGCGGAGCTCCAGCGCGATCCCACCCGAGCTCGCGTGGCGGTGGTGATCACCCGCACGGACGCGGCGGCCGCGCGCGCGATGGCGTCGCAGTACGACTGGACTCTGGCCGTCATCGACGGCGACGGAGCGCTCGCGGACGGCCTCGACGTGACCGGAACACCCGCGGCGGTTGCGATCGGCCCGGGGGGCCTCGTCCACAGCGACCTCGCCATGGGCCCGGACGGAGTCCGCCGGCTGCTCCGCAGCGTGCATCAGCGAGACGGCGACGATCTCCAGCTGCTTCCCGACGTGGAGCTCGACTCGGTGGACGGCGAGCGCGCCTCGCTTCTGGCGAGCGCGCGCGGGGCACCGCATCTGCTGCTGTTCTGGAGCCCGGAGTGCGGCTTCTGCGACGCGATGCTCGACGACGTGCGCGCTCTCGAGAAACGCGCCGACACGCCGATGCTGGTCGTGGCCACCGGCGATGCGTCGTCGAACCGCGCCCTGGGGCTGCGCTCCCGGACGCTGCTGGATCCGGACTTCGCCCACACCGGAGCGTCTCTCGGGGTGGCAGGCACCCCATCCGCGTTGCGCGTGGACTCGGCGGGACGCGTGGTCTCCGCGCTCGCGGTGGGCGCCGACGAGGTGCTCGCCCTGGCCGGAAACCGCTTGGCTACGCGCGATTGAGCGGGCGGTGGACGCCGCGGCGCCGTCGCAGCTAGCATGCGGCGCACCGCACGACCCGGGAGGGGTCCTGCGGATCCGCGCGGCTCGCGAGCGCTTGCGCTCTGGCCGCATTCACGATCCCTAGGGAGGATCTGTTTTTATGTCTGGTGTTACGCGCGCCGTAGTTGTCGGCGCGATTTTGGCGCTGGGGGTTGCGCCCGCGGGTGTAACCGCGAAAAGCACCTCAGCGACCGCGTCAAAGGCCAAGGCGGGCAAGCCGTCGGCCGACGTCACAAATTCATCGCGCAAGCTGCGCAGGGCGATCACTGCCGAGCGCATGTTCAGCCACCTTCAGGAGCTGCAGGGCATCGCCGACGCGAACGGCGGGAACCGCGCTTCTGGATTCGAGGGCTACGGCGCCTCCGCCCAGTACGTGCGCAGCCAGCTGCGTGCTGCTGGCTACGACCCGGTGACGCAGGTATTCAGCTTCGTCACCTTCCAGGAGGTGTCCGACCCGACGCTCAAGGAGGTCTCGCCAACGGCGAAGACGTACACCCAGGAGGAGTTCATCACGATGAACTACTCCGCGAGCGGCGACACCGGTGTGCAGACGATCGTGCCCATCGACGTCAACCTCAACCCGGTGCCGGCGCAGCGCACATCAACATCGGGCTGCGAGGACGCCGACTTCGCCGGCTTCACCGCCGGTTCGATCGCGCTGATGCAGCGTGGCACGTGCCCGTTTGCCGACAAGGTGGTCAACGCCCAGGAGGCGAACGCGTCAGGCGCGATCATCTTCAACCAGGGCAACGACGCCGGCCGTATGGACGTGGTTGCCGGCACGCTCGGAGAGACGGCACAGGACGGCCAGCCGGATCCGGCCGACGTGACGATCCCAGCCGTGGGCATTTCCTACGCCGAGGGCGAGCGGCTCGCGAATGAGTCCGACCCGACCACCGGCCAGGTGATCGTGAACGCTCAGAGCGACCGCCGCATGTCGAGCAACATCCTGGCGGACACGGCAAGGGGCAACCCGGACAACGTCACGATCGTGGGTTCGCACCTCGACTCCGTTCCCGAGGGTCCCGGCATCAACGACAACGGCTCGGGCTCGGCGTTCAACCTCGAGCTCGCCATCCAGATGAAGAAGCAGAGGATCAAGCCGGCCAACCGCGTGCGTTTCGCATGGTGGGGCGCCGAGGAGTCCGGACTGGTCGGTGCCACCCGCTACGTCGAGGCCATCTCGAACGAGGATTTCGCGAAGCTCGCGGCAAACCTCAACTTCGACATGCTGGCGTCGCCGAACCACGCCAACTTCGTCTACGACGGCGACTTCTCGGATTCGCCGCCGCCGGCGACCGCACCCGATGTGAACCCGGGCGCGGCGAAGATCGAGCAGGACTTCGTGGATTACTTCGACTCAGCCGGAGTTGCCACGGAGCCGACGGCGTTCGACGGCCGCAGCGACTACAAGCCGTTCCAGGACAACGGGGTCGCCGCGGGCGGACTGTTCTCCGGAGCGGAGGTCGCGAAGTCGGCGGCGCAGGTGGCGAAGTGGGGCGGCGAGCTGGGCGTGGCGTTCGACCACTGCTACCACCAGGCATGTGACGACATCGACAACCTCGACCTCGAGGGCTACGAGACGCTCGCGGACGGTGGCGCGCACGTGCTGGCGCTGCTGGCCGAGGACCCGGCCCTGCGCGACACGCTGAGCGGCGGCGCAACCGCAACCGCCAAGGCGTCGAAGAAGCGCCTGACGGCCGCGCAGAAGAAGAGGCTGAAGATCCGCAAGGCCCGTATGGCCGAGTACAGCGGAAGCCTCATCGCCCGCTAGGTCGGCAGAGACACGCACGCAGTTCATGAGGGGCGGCCAAACGGCCGCCCCTCGTGCGCGTCACACTGGTGTAATGCTGAGCCCACGACCCTGGGTGCGGGGCAGGCGTGAGGAGAGCGACATCGAGCTCGCGAAGGCGATGCTCGCCGCCTTCCTCGCTCAGGACGCGGAACGCATGCTCGCGCTCGCGGACGCGGACATCTCAGTATCGGGAGCACCGATCACCGAACGAACTGGTCGATCGGCTCCCTACATCGGACGGGAGGGCCTCAGGGAGCTCGTCCGCGACCTGGAGAAGACCTGGACGGAGCTCCACGTCATGCCGCGCGAGTACACCCACGTCGGTGGAGCGGTCCTGGTCACGGCAACGATGACGGCACACTCCCAGGGCGGGATGTTGACCGGCTCGGTGGCCTGGCTCTATCGCATGCGGCGCCGCAAGGTCGTGTCCGTGGAGGTCTTCCGGTCCCGGAACGATGCGCTCGCCGCGCTCGACGTCGCCGATGAGTTTCTGAAGGAGGAAGGGTCTCAGTGAACATGCCACCGATCGTCACACCCCAGGAGTGGGGCACCGCCCGAGAAGAACTGCTCGTGAAGGAGAAGGAGCTGACCCGCGCGCGCGACGCGCTGGCCGCCGAGCGGCGCCGGATGCCGAGGATGGCCGTGGAGAAGGACTACCGATTCGAGGGGCCGAACGGCCCGGCGAGTCTGCGCGACCTGTTCGAGGGGCGGCGCCAGCTCGTGGTGTACCGCTTCTTCTACGAGCCGGGAGTGGACGGCTGGCCCGAGCGTGGCTGCGTCGGGTGCTCGTTCGTCGCCGACCAGGTGGCGCACCTCGCGCACCTGAACGCCCGTGACACCACCCTCGCGTTCGTATCGCGCGCGCCACAGGAGAACATCGCCGGCCTGAAGACACGGATGGGCTGGGAGATGCCGTGGTACACGCTGACCGACGACTTCGACGCCGACTTCGGCGTGGGGGAGTGGCACGGCACCAACGCATTCATCCGCGAGGGCGACGACATCTTCCGGACCTACTTCATCGACAAGCGCGGCGATGAGGCGATGGGCAGCACCTGGGCCTACCTCGACATCACGGCACTCGGCCGCCAGGAGGAGTGGGAGGACTCCCCGGAGGGCTACCCCCAGACGTCGCCCTACCAGTGGTGGAACTACCACGACGGATACGGCGAGGGCGGATGACAGACGAGGCTACGGCCGAGTGGATCTCTCGCGATCGTCACGCGCGAGCACGCGCGGGCTGTCGGTGATGAGCCGCCGCTCGCGCAGGCCGGGTAGCCCAAGGCCGAGCTCGCCGAACGAGACCAGAGTGACCTTCTCGTCGTGTAGGGACAGGCGGTAGTCGAGAGCCTCCAACGGATACCGGTGACCGTCGATCTCGATGTCGAAGCCGGCGAAGCTGGGATGCACCTCCACTCGCACGTTCGTGCTCGCCGGGACGACAAGAGGCGGGGCGTTGCCACCATGCATCGCCAGCGGTGTGCACACGAGGGCGGGCATGCCCGACGCGAGCACCGGGCCGCCCGCGGCCATCGAGTAGGCGCTCGATCCGAGCGGGCTCGCCACGATCAGCCCGTCGCCCGCGAGCCGCACGTAGAGCTCGTCGTCGACGAACACGTTCACCACCACCTGTCCGGCACCGTGTCGCAGGACCACGAAGTCGTTGAGCGCCCACTCGTCCGGCGCGTCCAGGGGGTGGATCGCGATCGCCGGGAGCCGGCGTGCCACCCAGTCTCCACTTCGCACGCGCTCCAGAGCGCTCTCGAGCGCATCCGCGTGCACCGCCGTGAGCGCGCCGAGGCTCCCGCAGGCCACACCCAGGACCGGCACATTCTCGTGGGCGGCTGCCCGAAGTGCGGCTAGCACGGTGCCGTCGCCGCCCAGCGCGACGACGAGGTCGCTGGCCTCGAGCTCGCCACGCCGCGCCACCTCGCGGTCGGAGCCGCCGAGCGCGGCGATCTGGATCACGTCGAGTGCGTGCTTCTTGGCCCACGCCTCGAGGGTCTCGAGCGCCCCCGCGATCTCGCGGGTGGGGTGGACCACGACGGCTATGCGCGCCGGCTGCTGGTGAGCTTCCACCCGACTGACCCTAACCACGAACTAACCTCGGTCGCATGGCTTATACGAGCGCGGAGGCGCGACAGGACCTGCTCGACGCCTTCGCCGAGGCGATCGAGCACATCGGCATCGCGCTCGCGGATCTCGGCTCCGCCTACGAGCTGCTGGACGAGCGGAACGGCGATCGGCTGGAGGAGGAGCTCTTCGGGCCGGTGCAGCGCGCGTACGGCCGGGCGAAGAGCACGTATGCGCAGTTCGCGGACCGCCACGGGATGAGCGGCCGGACGTTCGCGACTCCATCGCCGGGCCTTCCGTCTACGGGAGCGAAGGGGCTGATCGACAGCGCAGTCGGATCCGTGGCCCAGGCCAACAGTGCGCTATCCGGCCTGCAGGACTCGTCGCTGCCGACGGAGGTCGGCGACCGTGAGTTGCGCACAGCGCTCACCGAAGTCCGCGAACTGCTCGGCGGCGTGCGCCAGCGCGCCCGCGAGATAGAGCGCACGCTGGGCCGCTAGATGGCGTGACCGCGTCGGCATCGACGGCTAGGATGGCCCTGCTCGCACGGACGCTGAGCACAGGCGGGCGCACCCAACCGTTGCGCAAGGACCCGCGAATGAACGCAGTACCGAGCACCCAGACCCGCGGCGAGCTCGAGCGGATCTCCCTAGCCGGAGCTGAGCAGGTCGCGAAGATAGGCACCTGGCGCTTCTGTCCGGAGACCGGGGAGGTTTCGTGGTCCGACAACCTCTACCGCCTGCATGGCTTCGAGCCCGGAGAGGTGCAGCCGAGCAGGCAGGCCCTTCTCAACGCGGCACACCCAGAGGACGTGCTTGCCGTGAAACGCTGGGCGGACCGCGTGAGGGCCGGGGAGATCCCGTCGGCGATCGACTTCCGCGTGATCCTGCCGGGCGGCGGGATCCGGTATCTGCGCTCGACCGTGTCCGCCGTCGACGGTGACCTGACGCACGGACCCCTGATCGTGGGCTCTGTCCAGGACCTCACGGCGGAGCATCTCGCCGAGCGCGAGATCGCGAGCCGCATCGCGGTGACGTCCGCCCTCGCCGCATGGACGTCTTTCGACGAGGGGATGGAGGGTCTTATTGGGGAGCTGGCGGGGGCGCTCGGCGCACGTGCCGGCACCATCTGGGTGCCCGACTCGGACGAACTCGTCGCAAAGCTGTTCTGGAGCGAGGACCACGCGACGAAGTTCGAGTTCGAGGTTGCCGCGCGGAGCCGCACCCTCCCGCGCGGGGTCGGGTTGCCCGGCAGGGTCTGGGAGTCCGCGACCCCGGACGTCGAGCTCACCACCAGTCCGGACTGCGAACGCGGGCACCTCGCCCGCACGGCCGGGTTGCGGGGGCTGCTCGCGATCCCGGTCGTCCATGCGGACGAGGTGCTGGCGGTGGTCGAGCTGGCGTCCACCGAGGAGATCGCGCTCACCGAACGGTCGCTGCGATCGATGACCGCAATCGGATTCGAGGTGGGCGAGTTCCTCGCGCATCGCCGCGGCGAGCTCGTGCCGTCCGCGCTGACCACCCGCGAGCTCGAGGTCCTCGCGCTCGCCTCGCAGGGCTACTCGAGCCGCCAGATCGCGGAGCGGCTGCGGATCAGCCCGGCGACGATCAAGACGCATTTCGAGCACATCTACTCGAAGTTCGAGGTCAGCGGCCGTGCAGCGGCCGTGGCTCAGGCCATGCGCGCCGGTCTGATCGCGTAAATCAGCCAATCCCCCTTTTGACCGATACCCAGGGGGTTGGGTTCCCCTGATACTCGACGTATGACCTCTGTCGCTGGCCCGACCGAGTCGTAGCGCACGCTACCCATGCCGACGGTGCTCGTGGTCGAGGACAGACCGAGAGATCGGGAGCTACTCGTCTCCCTTCTCGGCGGTTCGGGCTACGACGTGCTCGAGACCGAGACCGGAGACGACGCGCTGCGCCTGACCCGGGAATGGAAGCCCGACGCAATCATCACGGACATGCTGGTGGCGGAGATGGACGGTCTCGATTTCGCGCGAGCGGTGCGCTCCGATCCCTCGATCGCGGGCACCCCGATCATCCTCTACACCGCGACCTACGAGCTCTGGGAGCTCGAGCGGATGGCGCGCGCCGCCGGCGTGTCGACCGTGCTCCAGAAGCCCGCGGACCCGAAGCAGATCCTCCTCGCCGTCGAATCACTGCCGCAGGGGAGCGAGACCGGCTGAATGACCTGCAAGGTCCTCCTGGCCGACGAGGATCCCGAGTTCCGCGAGGAGCTCACGGCGGCTATCGAACGCGCGCCGTCGCTCGAGCTGGTGGGCGTCGCCGAGAACGCCCTCGACGCCGTGGAGCTCAGTCGCCTCCACCAGCCAGATGTGGCGGTGGTCGACGTGAGGATGCGGGACGGCGGAGGCCCCCATGTCGCGCAGGAGCTTCAGGCTGTGGCCCCGGGAGCAATGGTCCTAGCCCTGTCGGGGCAAGGGGACGAGGGGCCGGTTATGGAGATGCTCGACGCGGGAGCCGCCGGCTACCTGCACAAGGCGGTCTCGCCGGCTGAGCTGGTCGGAGCGATCGAGCGGGCCGGCGGGCACCGGTCGGTTGTTTCGCCGGACGTGACCGGAGCGCCCGAGGGGCACGACCCGGAGCCGACCACCGTGATCGTGGCCGACGAAGACAAGACGGCCCTCGACGCGCTCGCGTCGATAATCGACCGCGCTCCCGACTTTGCGCTCGTCGGCAAGGCCCGCGACGCCACGGCCGCCGTCAGGTTGGCCGCCCTGTATACGCCGGACTTCGCCCTCGTGGACGCCAGCATGCCCGGGGGCGGGGGCTCCGCTGCGGCCGCGCAGGTCCGGCGCGGTTCGCCCGCCACGCACGTGATCGCGCTCTCCGCCTCGCCGGAGCGAGACATCGTCCTGCGGATGCTGCGTGCGGGGGCCTCGAGCTACGTCGTCAAGTCGGTGCCCGCGCAGGACCTGCTCACGGCCCTGCGCGCGACAGCCGCCGCGGACCACGCGGAGCTGGTGGTCAAACTGGATGACGCCGAGACCCAGAGCGAGCCGGTGGAGGACCCGATGGCGAGGGTGAGCGCCGTGATCGAGGGAACGGTCCTCCGCATGGTGTTTCAGCCGATCGTGAACATCCAGGGAGGAAACGGGGTGGTCGGCGTGGAGGCACTCGCACGCTTCGACTGCGAGCCGCGGCAGAGTCCGGACGTGTGGTTCATGGATGCGGCGGCGTCGGGGCTCGGAATCGAGATGGACCTCGCCGCGGTGCGAGAGGCGGTCGCTGTACTGCCGCACCTCCCTCCAGAGATGGACCTCTTCATGAACGTCGTGCCGGAAACGCTGTTCTCACCCGGGTTCGAGGATCTGGTCTCGACGATGCCGGGGCAGCGCGTGGTGCTGGAGCTGACCGAACATGCCCCGGTGCACGACTACGACCGTCTGGCCGGCACGATCGCGGACCTCCGTGCCGAGGGCTTCAGGATCGCCGTGGACGACGTGGGCGCCGGCTACTCGAGCTTCCGCCATCTCCTCACGGTGCATCCCGACGTCCTGAAGATCGACATCTCCCTGTGCAGGTCGATCGAGAGCGACCGAGCCAGGCAGGTGATCGCCGCGTCGATCGCGTCCCTCGGCCGCGAGCTCGACGCGATGGTCGTGGCGGAGGGGATCGAGACGCCGGCCGAGCTGTCGGCCGTGCGGGAGCTTGGAATCGAGAGCGCGCAGGGCTTCTACCTCGCGCCGCCGGCAGCCCCGCCGCTCGACGAGCTGCTCACGGTGGCGGCGACCAACGGCTGGACGAGCTGAGCGAAGTCGCCGGCACCTGGCGCTGCTAGGGTCGGTGATGCGGCTCAGCCCTTTGCCGACGTCGTCGAGCTTCACCGCTCCTTTCGACTGTCACCTCGGGCCAGAGGTCGCGCCAGGAGGATTCAATCGAGTCCTCCACACCAGAGAAGAGAGTTGGACCCCATATGTTCGCCACCATTCGACGCTACGACGCGATCGATCAGGAGCACGTCGCCGATCTCGTCAAGAAGGCCGACGAGACCCTCATGCCGAGCCTCAGCGAGCTCCCCGGCTTCAACGGCTATTTCCTCATCGACGCCGGCAACGGCATCGTGAGCTCGATCGGCTTCTACGACACGGCCGAGCACGCCGACGAGTCAGCCCGCGTCGCCTCCAGCTGGGTCCGCGAGCAGAACCTGGAGAACGTACTACCGAATGCCCCGAAGATCACCACCGGCGAGATCGTCGTTCAGAAGACAGCGGAGCTCGTTCAGGCGTAACCCGCCTCACGTTCGCTGAAGGAAGAGAAGGCCCGCGAAAGCGGGCCTTCTTGCGTCCGGGACGAAGAGTTGTGTAAGAGGGTCGCGCCCGGGCAGTTGGACCCCACTCGACGAAGGAGAGCGCAGTGTTTGACGAGGACGAGGACAAGAGCGCGAACGAGGAGACCGTTCCCGACACGCCTCTGCACGCCTACAAGGACGGGCGCGAGGAGGACATCGAGGGTGACGAGGACAAGCTCGAGTCGAGCGATCCGGAGTCCTCTCAGCGCGAGGAGATCGCGGGGGGCGACGAGTCGGACTTCCCCGAGGCCCCCAAGGAGTGAGCTGAGCCCCTAGCGGCCGAGCCCGGCCACGAGCGTTCGCCTCAGGCGGCGCGCGCG
>CAWGSQ010000009.1:0-50235 GCA_963825345.1 uncultured Thermoleophilaceae bacterium
AGGGCATGGCGGTTTACGATCGTGGTGCCGTGTCGACGCTCGTGATCCGCCTGCTGGGCCCGCCGGAGATCGAGCGCGACGGTGTGGTTGTCGCTCCGCCGCGTGGTCATAAGGCGTGGGCCGTGCTGGCGTACGTGGTCTTGGCGGAGCGACCGGTGGCGCGCACGGTGCTGGCCGAGCTGGTCTTCCGCGACGCCGAGGATCCGCGCGGGGCGCTGCGCTGGTCGTTGGCGCAGCTGCGTCGCGCTCTTGGGGTTCCCGGGGCGCTACGAGGGGATCGGTTGGAACTGGGGTTGCCGGCGGGCACTGCGGTGGACGTGCTGGCTTTGGCTTCCGGCGAGCCGGATCCCGCGCTCGTTCGCGGCGAGTTGCTGGAGGGAGTCGACCCCGGCGCCGGGGCGGAGTTCGATGCGTGGCTGCTCGTGGAGCGCCGGCACTTTGCGGGCGTCTGCGAGGCCGTGTTGAGGGATGCGGCGTTGGCTGCGTTGGCGGCTGGTATTCCGCTTGACGGCGCGGCGCTGGCGTCTCGGGCGCTCGCGCTGAACAGGTTCGATGACGGCGCCCACGAGTTGTTGGTGCGCTGCCTTGCGAGGGCGGGCGAGGTCGGCGCCGCGCGCGATCACGCTGACGCGTGCGAGGTGTTGTTCCGCCGCGAGTTGGGCCGCGCGCCCGATCCGGGGGTGCGCCGGGCGGCCGACGAGCATGGCGCGCAGAGCTCTCCGGCGAACGGCGATCGGGCGGCCGCCTTGGGGCAGCTCGACGCGGGGCGCGCGGCCGTAGCTGCCGGCGCGGTCGAGCCCGGGGTGGCGTGCCTGAGGCAGGCGTGTGCGGAGGCGCGGGGCGTTGGCGACCCGGCGCTGCTGGCGCGCGCGCTGGCCGCGCTAGGGGCGGCGCTGGTGCATTCGGTTCGCGGCGGTGACGAGGAGGGCGCGGCGGTGCTGCACGAGGCGCTCGCGCTGGCCGAGGCCAGCGGCGACCGCGAGGTCGAGTGCAAGGTTTGCCGTGAGCTCGGCTTCGTGGCGGCACAGGCGAGTCGCGGGGTATCGGCGGGCAGGTGGCTCGGGCGGGCCAGTGGGCTCGCGGCGGACGACAGCGAGCGTGCCGCGGTGCTCGGCACGCGCGGCAAGGCGCTGTCTGACAGGGCGCACTACGAGGCCGCGATCGCCCTGCTCGAGGAGTCGATCGCGGCCGCGCGCCGCTGCGGCGACGCCCGCCAGTCGGCGTGGTCGCTGGCGATCCTGGGCCGTGCGCTCTTGCTGCGCGCCCAGTGGCCCGAGGCGGTCGAACTGCTCGACGAGTCGCTCGCGATCGTGGGCGAGGACGGCTGGGTGGCGTTCCAGCCTTTCCCCGAGGTGCTAAGGGCCGAGGTGGCGCTGCGCCAGGGCGACCCGGATCACGCCATCGCCTTGCTCGATCACGCCTTTGCGCTGGGCTGCCGGATCGGCGACCCATGCTGGGAGGCGAGCGCCGCTCGCGTGAGGGGCCTCGTTCACGAGGCGGCGGGCGAGCGCGGCGCCGCGCTGACGCGGCTGCGCGACGCCGCGGTCCGCGCGGTGCGGGTGGCCGATCCTTACGTCTGGATGCATGCCTGGTGCCTGGAGGCGCTCGCCGACGTGGCGATCGCCGACGCCGCGCCCGATGCACGGGACTACTTGGCCCGGCTCGAGCGGCTCGCCGCCCGCGGCGACATGCGCGAGCTCGTCGTGCGCGCCGCGCTGCACCGAGCCAGGCTCGGCGATCCCAGCGGCCTCGAGTCGGCCCGCCTGCTGGGCGAGGCGATCGACAACCCGGCGCTGCACGCCGAGCTGGCCGCCGCGGTCTGATCACACGCGCCGTCACACGGCGCGCTGGTGGTGTCCTGGCATGTCCACCAGCACGACAGCCAGGAGGTCCCGATGAGTCTCAGGGTCGACCCGACGACGGACGAGATGTCCCGGGCGGAGATCTTGCCGCAACTCGACGCACGCTCGCTCGTAGACGGCGAGCGACTTGGAGGCCGAGGTCAAGGCCATGTACCGGCACGTGGCCCACGGCGAGGACGCAGAGCTCCACTTCGAGCTGGGTAGGGACCTGGCCGACCGGCTCGGCTATCCCACATGGCTACTCGACTCCATCCCCGCCGAGGCGCTGGCCTCCTTTGCGGGGGTGGGGCATCACCTCGACCTCGCCTTGCTGCAGCCGGGCGAGGAGGTGCTCGACCTCGGCTCGGGATCGGGTACCGACGTCTTCTGCGCGGCGGTGCTGGTCGGCGGGGCGGGCCGCGTGGTCGGCGTGGACATCACCGACCAGCAGCTCGACAAGGCCGCCCGGCTTCGGGACCGTGAGGGGTTCTCGCACGTCGAGCTGGTCGAGGCCCACGTCGAGGAGCTCCCCTTCGAGGACGCCAGCTTCGACGCGGTCATCTCGAACGGCGTGATCAACCTGTCGCCGGCCAAGGGCCGGGTCTTCGCCGAGGCGGCGCGGGTGCTGCGGCCCGGCGGCAGGCTGGCGATCGCCGACATCGTCAGCGGCCGGGCGCTCAAGGAACGCACCAGGCGCAACGTCGAGCTGTGGGCCGCCTGCATCGCCGGGGCGATCCCCCGCCGCAGCTACCTGGAGGCGATCGAGGCGCAAGGCCTACAGGTCGAGCAGCTCCGCAAGAACAACTACCGCTTCATCTCAGAGCGGGCACTCGATGCCTGCAGCACGTATGAGGTCGAGAGCGTCTCGCTGCTGGCGCTCAAGCCAGCTTGAGGAGGACGGCCCGATGTCCGCAGTTCGAACGCGCACCGCTCTCACACTTGCCGCCGTCGCGGCCGTCACCGCCCTGCTCGTTGTTCCGGCGGTTGCACCCGCGGCGGTCACGTGCGACTACTCCTCCAGCGGGAAGCTCCTGACCGTCGCCCTGGGTGCCAGTGGCGACCCCGCGGTGCTGAGCGTCGTGGCCGGAGAGATCAAGGTCGCGCGGGGCCTTACCCCGGTCGCGTGTACGGGACCTGGCGGGCCGCCGAGCGTGACCAACACCGGCGCAATCTCGGTGACCGGCAACGGACAGTCCTTCCAGAAGATCACCATCTCGGGCGCCGACGACTTCGTGCCCGGGCCGGATCCCCAGGACGGCAGCGACAACGGGGGAGGAACCAAGGAGATCGAGATCTTCGTGAACATGAACGGCGGACTCGAGTCCACGCTCGAGGTCGGCACGGGCGACTCCGCCGGGGGGAGGATCGTCTTCGGTGCCAACGGCATCAACCCCAACCCCGTCGGCGAGTCGGTCGACGATGCCGACATCTTCCCCAACAACGTCGAGACCCTCGCCGGTCTCGGGGGAACCGGCCACGACGAGCTGCTCGCCCAGGGCGGACAGGGAACCGGCGCTCCGCTGACGGAGGACGTCTCCCTCCTAGGGGGCGAGGGCATCGACCAGATCGAGGGCGGGGAGGGCTTGGACTCCCTCTTCGGCGGGCCCGGGGGCGACACCCTGTTCGGAGGGGGCGGAAGTGACGAACTCCATCCCGAGCGCAGGCGACGACATCGCGAACGGCGGAGGGAGCGGCAATGACACCGTCGCCATGTCGCCCATCGGGCAGCCCGCGACGGTCGACCTCGCGATCGCGGTCCGCCAGGACACCGGCGACGGGTCCGACCTCTTGGTGGGCTTCGAGAACGCCCGGTCGGACGCCAGCCTGGGAGCGACCCTGCGCGGCGATGACGGCGGGAACGTGCTCACGGGCAACGAGGGCGACGACACCCTGGAGGGACGCGGCGGAATCGACGTGCTGAACGCCGACCTCGGTGCGGACACGCTCCTTGCCCGCGACGGGGGGCTCGACGGCGTCGACTGCGGAGGAGGCGCCGACACCGCCACCGTGGATGCGCTGGGAATCGACTCGCTGACCGGCTGCGAGAGCGCCATCTTCCCCCGCCGCCGGGCTCCGGTGGCGGCGGTGGCGCGGCGCCGGCGGCGCTGGCCAGGCCTCGCCCGCGGCGTTCGGTGCGCGGACGCTGATCACGCTCAGGCTCGCCCGCAACCGAATCCCGGCCGGGGGCCCGCTTGCCGTCCGTATCTCGAACCGGAACGGCTTCGACGTGACCGGGACGCTCGCCGGTCAGAGGAAGCGCGCACCAGGCTCAGGGCCAAGTCGTTCACGGTGGCCGCGAACGCAGGCAAGACCGTCAAGCTGAGGTTGCCGAAGGCGCTGCGCCGACAGCTCGCGCGGCAGCGCACGCTGGCGTTGCGCCTGACCGCCAACGTCCGCGACCCGGCGGGCAACACGCGCACGATCAGGAAGACGGTCAGGCCACGGCGGGGCCAAGCGGCGGAGCGTCTCGGGCTGGCGGAGGCTCACCGCGTCGCCAGGATTGTTGCGCAGAGACACTTCGCCGAGGTCTTCGACGCCCGCGCCCGTGTCGGCCGGTGCACGCGAGTCGCGCTCAATCGAGCGGTCTGCCCCGTTTTTGTCAGGGGGCCGGGTGTTCGCTGCAGCCTCACGGTCTTCGTGAAGGAGACCAAGAACACTTGGCGACTCCGTGCGCGGGCGCTCCGATGCTGACCCCGCTCAGGAAGCTCCGTTCCCGCCTAACGTACGCCAACGTGATGGCCACGGTTGCCGTCTTCATCGCCCTCGGCGGCAGCTCCTATGCCGCGCTGCGGATCACCGGCAGGAACGTGCCGAGGAACGCGCTCACAGGAGCGGACATCAAGAACCTCACCGGGAAGGACGTCCGCAACAACTCGCTCACCGGCGCGGACGTGAGGAGCCTAAGGAGCGACGATGTCGCCAACGGGACGTTATTGGCCGAGGACTTCGCCACCGACCAGCTGCCCGCCGGGCAGCAGGGCCCGGCGGGCCCCGCGGGCCCAGCAGGCGCACCGGGGGCGACCGGGCCGCCAGGCGCGACAGGCGCGCAGGGCCAGAAGGGCGCGGATGGGGTCAGCGGCTACGAGATCGTGAACACCAGCACCAACTCGTCGATCCCGGCAGGGGCGTCAGCGCTCCGCCAGGCGGATTGCCCCGCCGGAAAGAAGGCGATCGCGGGCGGCGTCGATATCTCTGGCACGATCGCGACGGCGGTCGACTTCTTTCTCATCCTGCGGTCCACACGAGACCCCAATGAGGACAGGAGGTGGGTCGGCACGATCAAGAACACCGACTCCGCCGCCCACACCTTGAGCGTGAACGTGCGAGCCGTCTGCGTGACCGCGCTTCCGTAAGCGCGATTTCCAGTCGTGCACCTTCAGCCGCTCGGTCACCTCTCCAGAACGGCACCCAGCCTGGTCGGAGCCCCTTGCACTCGCTCCCAAACGGTGAGAGGGTCGCTTGGTGACACTCATGTGCCAGGCACGCGCTCATTCTGGTTGGTGCTGTTGACAGCACTGCTGCTCATCCTGGCCGCCGGCCCCGCCTCCGCCGCCAACAAGCCGCCGTCAGCGCAGGCCACGGCGAAGAAGCGCCTGGCACAACTCGTGTCGGACACGCGCGCACTGCCGAGGAGCGCCGTGAAGCGCGCCGACAAGGCCGCATTGCTGCGCAACGCCCTCGCCGCCCGGCGAGCGCATGCGTCCAACCCGTGTAGGTCCAAACGGCTGCTCGGCGCCTACCGGAGACTGCTGCCCGCGATCCAGAATGAGCGCCAGCGCGACCCCGCACCCACCAGCGGCTCCCCCCGCGGACAGGTGGAAGGGGACGCCCTCGGCGCCCAGGCGGCGCTGCTCGCGCTCCCGCGCGCCCGGCGTTGCGGCGGCGTCAGGAAGGCGAACGTCGGCGAGACCAAGGTCCGGCTGCTCCGAAGCGACAAGCGGCAGCTGCGCATGCGCATCTCCTTCCCAACCCCCACCTTCTCGGCTCACCAGGTGGGCAGCCGCGACTACCAGCAGATGTTCATGGAGGGCATGGGTGAGACCGGCGAGAAGGGCAGGCCAGGCCTACCGATCCTCACGAACTTCCTCGCCGTGCCAAGGGGCGCGCGCCTGGCTCTGCGCGTCGACCGGAGTGCCGGCTACACGCTTCAGGGTGTGAACCTCTTCCCGCATCAGCCCGAGCCGGTTGACCAGCGCGTGCCCGGACAGCCACCGCTTTCGGACTTCCTCGAGGACCCGTTCGTGAAATCGAAGCGGGCGTACAGGTCGCGCTCCCCGTTCCCCTCCAAGCTCTCGCACGCCAAGCTGCTCGGCAACATGCGCGAGCTGCGCATGGGCGGCGTGGACGTGGTCGGCGGCCAGTACAGGCCCCGGCGGCGCAACCTGCGCGTGCTCACCTCGATCGACGTGACCGTGCGCTTCCGCGGCGGCGACGGAACGTTCGCCGACGGCCGTCGCGTGAACTCGCCGTGGGAGGCCTATTGGCTGCGCAACTACGAGGCGAGCGTCCTGAACTGGGACGCGGCGAACGACTTCCTCGACCTCGACGACCTCGAGCCGACCTTCTGCGGCGAGGACATGCTCGTGGTGACCACACCCGCGCTGCAGCCGGCCGCGAACACGTTCGCGAACGCGCGTCAGGCCGCCGGCTACTCGACGAAGGTCGCCCTGGTGGGTCCCGACCCCGGTCAGATCGGCACCACCCGAGAGGCGATCCAGGCCTACATCCTCGGCGAGCTGAACGCCGCCTGCCAGCTGCGTCCCACCTACGTGGTCCTGTTCGGCGACACCTCGCACGTGCCCACCTGGCTCGTGCCGTGCAGTGATGGCGGCGACGTGGCCGAGTGCGACATCGCCTCGGACCTGCCCTACTCGCTCAACGCACCCGCGGACCTGTTTGCCGACGTGGAGCTGGGGCGGATCCCTGCGCACGACCTCGACGCCGCCAACGCCGTGGTGAACAAGATCGTGGGCTACGAGACAACGCCGCCCGCGAATCCGGACTTCTATCGCCACAGCACGGTCACCGCGTACTTCGAGCCGAAGTACCTCTGCATACTCAACGAGGGCCAGTCCGGTGAGCCGAACTGCAAGGCCGCGAACGGCCCGATCACCGGCCACTATGAGCTAGACGTCGCCAACGGCAAGGACTCGCGCGGGTTCACGCGGACGGCCGAGAAGATTCAGAACGCCATGGCGAACGTTGGGTTTACCGCCGACCGGGTGTACACGACACACCCCGAGATAAGTCCGGAGACCTACTACAACAACGACCCGATCCCCGACTACCTGCGCAAGCCCACATTCGCCTGGAACGGCACCGGCGCGGACCTGCTGGCCCACTACAACGACGGACGCAACCTCATCCTCCACCGCGACCATGGCTGGCACTCCGGCTGGGCCGATCCGACCCTGCACAGCGGCGACGTGCCCTCGATGGTCAACGGGACCGAGCTGCCCGTGGTGTTCGGCGTGGACTGCTCGAGCGCACAGTTCGACATCCCGGGGGTTCCCAGTTTCGTCGAGCAGCAGGTGATGAAGCCCGACGGCGGGGCGTTCGCCGGTTTCGGCGATACCCGGGTGAGCCCGACCTGGGCGAACAACAACATGGCGTTCGGCTTCTTCGACGCCATGTTCCCCGACGTATCGCCGTCCTTCGGCGCCGAGGACGGTACGGGCAGACTCGGCAAGATCCTGCAGAGCGGCAAGTTCTTCATGTCCACGAAGAACGGGGTCGGCTACCAGAGCGCGGCCGCGACCTACCAGGAGCACTTCCTCTACCACCTGCTCGGCGACCCCTCGGCGCAGGTCTGGGCGAACCTGCCCGTGCAGATCGACGTGGGCAAGATCGACGTGGGTCGCATCCCCGTGGACGGGCCCGGCCCGCCGTTCCGGGTGCTCGTGAACATGCGAGGACAGGCGGCCCCGCGCGGCGCGGTGGTCACGTTGTTCCAGCGCGGCACCCCGATCGGCCGTGCTGTCGCGGGCGCGGGAGCGGTGGAGATCACGCCCGAGGTCGCAGAGGGGACCGACGACCTGACCGTGGCGATCGAGCAGGACGGCTCGCCGCCGGCCCAGAAGGCTGTGGAGAGTGGCCCATCCGAGCCGCTGGCCACCACCTCGACCGTCCGCTGTCCGAGCGACACGCGGATGAACCAGGCCACGACCTTCGGCGGCCACCTCGACCCGGGCTTTGCGGGCGCGCAGGTGAAGCTCACCTACACGCGCACCAGCAGCGGCACGCCCATGTCGTTTGAGCGCACGGCGACGACTGACGCAGGCGGCGACTGGACCGACACGGTGACCTTCACCAGACCGCAGATCGGCCGCTGGCGCGTGACGGCGAGCTTCGAGGGCGACAGCTCGCACAAGCCCTCCTCAGCCCAGTGCGAGCTGAACGTCACGGCCTAGGCGGTTAAAGTCGCGCGTCATGGCCACTTCGCCGCCGCGCGAGCAGGACGGACGCATCCTGCCCGCGACCCATTGGGCGAGCCTCGTGGTGTTCGCAATCCTCGTGCCGGCGCTCGTGATCCTCTGGGGCATGCCGGACCGCACGGCGGACGCGTGGGCGTGGACGATCCAGCCGGAGCTCACGCCGATCTTCCTGGGCGCCGGCTACGGGGCAGGGGCCTACTTCTTCCTGCGCACGTTCCTCTCGGACCAGTTCCACCCGTCGGCAGCGGGGATCTTCGGCGCGGCCTTCTTCGCGAGCTTCATGCTGATCGCGACGCTCATCCACTGGGACAAGTTCAACCACGGCGATGCGCCGCTGATCGGAGCGCTCGTCTTCTACGGCTGGGTGGCCGTGTACATCATCTCGCCGTTCGTGGTGCTCGGCCTGTGGTGGACCAACCGGCGTACCGACTCCGGCGAGCCGGCCCCCGGCGAGGCGATCGTCCCCCTCTGGGTGCGGCGGGTCGCGCAGGCGGTCGCGGCCGGCGCGTTCCTGGGCGCAGCCTTCTTCTACCTCGCGCCCAACGAGGCGATCGACGTCTGGCCCTGGGACCTCACGCCGCTCACCTCCCGCGTGATCGGCTCGTTCACCGCCCAGGTGGGCGTGGGCGCGCTGCTGATCTCGCTGGACCGGCGCTGGAGCGCCTGGAAGCTGATCGTGGAGACCTTCTTCGTCGCGACCGCGCTGCTCCTGATCGGCGCCATCCGCGCGTGGGACGACTTCGACACCGGCAACACGCTGACCTACCTCTACCTCGGCGGCCTGGTCACGGCCGACATCGCTCTGCTGTTCCTCTACCGCAGCATGAGCCGGCAGCAGGAGCGACCGGTTGGCGCAGTATGAGTTCCTGACGGCCTGGTGCGTGGACGCGCCGATCGAGCGCGTCTTCGAGGTTCTGAGGGACTCCCAGGCGTTCCCCGAGTGGTGGGAGGGCGTGACCTCCGTCGAGCTGCTCGAGCCCGGCGGCCCCGACGGCGTGGGCGAGCTGGCCCGCTACAGCTGGCGAAGCGTGCTGCCGTACACACTCGTCTTCGACTCGCGCGTGACGCGCGTGGAGCCGCCCCACCTGATCGAGGGCCATGCGACCGGCGAGCTCGAGGGAGTCGGCGTCTGGCGCCTGTTCGCCGGCCCGGAAAGCACGGCGGTGCTCTACTCGTGGAAGGTCCGGACGACCCAGCTGTGGATGAACATCCTGGGTCCCCTGCCGCGGCCGGCGTTCCGCTGGAACCACGACCGCGTCATGGAGCAGGGTGGGGTGGGGCTGGCGGCCGAGGTCAGGCGGCGAGCGGCACGGGCGAGCGGGCGTCGAGGGCCGCCTGGAACGCTCTGACGACCTGCGGGTCGAACTGGGTGCCCGCGCAGCGGTGAAGCTCGCGCAGAGCGTCCTCGTCGGGCATCGACATGCCGTAGGGCCGCTGGGTTGTCATGGCATGAAAGGCGTCGCAGACGAAGACGATGCGGCTGGCCAACGGGATGGCGTCCCCGACCAAGCCGTCGGGATAACCCTTGCCGTCGAGGCGCTCGTGGCTCGATCGCACCACCCTCGCGGCCGACACCAGGGCGGGCGCGACGCTCAGCATGCTCTCTCCCACCAGCGTGTGACGCTCCATGAAGCGCCACTCGTCCTCGTCGAGCGTGCCCTGCTTGTCGAGGATGGCGTCCGGAATGGCGATCTTGCCGATGTCGTGCAGCTCCGCTGCCCGCTCCAGCTCGTCGAGCTCGATGTCGTTCAGCCCCAGGCTCTCACCCGTAGAGCGCGCCAGCTTGGCCACTCCCCTGGAGTGCTCTCGCAGCTCCGGGTGGCGCTCCGCCTGCATCCGCAGAACGATGTCGCGGGTCTGCTGTCTCGCCGAAGCTCGGCCGGCGCCCTTGTCGGCGTACATCCGGTGATCGGCGATCACGAGCGCCGCGGCGCCGGTGGCGGCCTCGTCGGGGATCAGCACGCGGCCCTTCGACGCCCGCACCTGGAAGCCCTCGCCGCGCTCGCAGAGCGCCTCCACGCCGCGCTCGACGAGCTCGTCCGCCTCATCGGTTGCGTATGGGGCCACGAGACAGAACTCGTCGCCGCCGAGGCGATAGGCGACGCCGTCGGTGCCGATGGCGCTGGCCAGCTTTCGCCCCAATCGCCGAAGCAGGAGGTCGCCCTCCACGTGGCCAAAGGTGTCGTTGTAGGTCTTGAAGCCATCCAGGTCGAAGAAGACGAACAGGCGGCGCCCGCCCGGCCCGTCGAGATCGGCCATGAGCTGCCGGCGGTTTGCCAGTCCGGTGAGGTGGTCATGCGTCGCCTCATACTCCAGTGAGCGCTTCTGCTCGCGCTCCCTGCTCCGCTCGTGGTGGCGGAAGCGCCAGAACAACAACAGGAGGAGGATCGCGGCACTGCCGAGGCTCAGGTAGGTGCCGAGCCTGGTCTTCAGCAGGATCGCGGTCGCATCGGCACCGTGCGTGCGGTCATCGCTCGCCAGCCGCTCGAGCAGACGGTCATGGAGGGGATCGACCCGGCGGGAGTCCACCCTCTCGGCGGCTGCGAGGCGATCGCTCGCAATGAGCCGGAACATGTCGTCGATCGCGGACTCATAGGTGGACAGGAGCTGCCGTGACGGTCCTTCTGGGTTCCAGTCGTCGCCATCGTGGCGTGCCAGGGTGTCGAGCTCGCCTGACAGCCGGGCCCTCAACTTCTGGCGTTTGACGAAGATCTCGGCGCTGACCTCGCCGCTCGAGCGAGCCTGCCACTCGAGGGAACTCTCCTCGTTGAGGTCTGCGCGGACGTTCGCGAGGGCGGTTTGTGTCAGGCGGGCGCTATCCCCCTGCGTCCGGAGTGATGTGATCGCGAACGCGGTTCCCAAGGCGACCGCCAACGCCGCAGGGATCATCAGCCAATGGAGGACGCGGGACGCCACATATTCCCATCGACATCCCCCGCGATTCCCATGAATGCGCGCTTTTACGGGTGAGGCAGCGGAGAGGGTGGGATTCGAACCCACGAGGCAGTGTGACCCGCCCACACGATTTCCAGTCGTGCACCTTCAGCCGCTCGGTCACCTCTCCAGAGAGCTCCAAGCCTAGCTTGGGCCGCGGGGCCGGCGGCGCTGCGTCAGGCGGCGCTTCGAAGCTGCACGTGGGGCGTGCGGCGCGGGAAGGCGACTATCGTCGACAGGCTCACCTCGGAGAAGGCCAGTGCCTGCAATGTGCAGCCGCAGCCCTCGCAGAGCATGTCGTCGAAGTCCTCGAGCTCGCCCCAGGCCTCGAACTCCTCGGCGCAGGACTCATCGGTGCAGATCAGGACGGCGTAGAGCATGACGTGGGTTCATGCTGCGCCCGGCGTCGGACGGAACGCGCTATCGCTGCACGCGGGATTGCATTCAGGCGCCTTCGGAGGCCGGCACGATCAGGCGGATGTGGCTGCGGGCGAGCATCAGGACGGGTGCGCTCCAGTCGCGCCCCGAGCCGTCGAGCGCCACGAGCTCGGCGTCGAGGATGGTGAAGAACTCATGATCGCGGCGATTCACGTGATCGGAGACCCTGCTCCGGTATCCCTCGCGGGGAAGTGTCAACATCCCCTCCACTCTGTACCGGTCAGTCTCGACGACAACTTTTTCCTGGCGATTGTCCACGGCGCGGCAATCTACCGGGTACCGTCCCTCGTGATGATGCAAGCGGACCCGAGTGGGCGAGGTCCGGCGCTCGAAGCGGTCTTCCAGCCAGTGCAGCCGCCGACCACGTTCGAGGAGACCGTGGAGCGGCTCGGCACCGCGATCCGGCTCGGCCTGCTGCCGCCGGGCACGCGGCTGCCGTCGGAGCGCGAGCTGGCGAAGGAGTTGAGCATCTCGCGCTCGACGCTGCGGCAGGCCCTCACCACGCTCGTGCAGAGCGGGCACCTGGTCTCGCTGCGGGGACGCTCAGGCGGCACGTTCGTGGCCGAGGAGCCGCCGCTCTCCCGTGATACCGAGGGGCCGCCGCTGGGGGACGACGCGCGCGCCGTGCTCGACTACCGGGTGGTGGTGGAGACGGGCGCCACCGTGCTGGCGACCGAGCGCGCGGAAGAGGACGATCTCGACCGGCTGCACCGGCTCACGGAGGACATGAGTCTCACCCAGGGGGCGAGCTTCGAGGTCTACCGGCGGGCCGACGTGCGCTTCCACATCGGCCTTGCGGAGGCGTGCCATTCGCCCCGGCTCGTGGTCGCGATGACCGAGGTCCAGGGTCAGATGAGCGACCTGATCCAGCGCATCTCGCACCCCGACGAGGTGCTGAGCCACTCGAACGCGCAGCACAGGCGCCTCGTGGCGCTCCTGCGCCGAAGGGACACCGCTCGTGCCGTGCGCCTGATGCGCGAGCACTGCGAGGGCACCGAGCACATCCTCGCCGCGCTGATGCCGGACTAACCCTCAGAAAAGGGTCAGACCCCTACTTGAGGGTTTGGCACCCAGGTGTCCTTCGCGCCGCCGCCCTGCCCGCTGTTCACCACCATCGAACCGCGTTCGAGCGCCACGCGGCTGAGCGCCGCCGGAAGCACGCGCGGGCCGTCGGCAGACATGAGCGCGTAGGGGCGTAGGTCCACGTGGCGCGGCTCGAGTGAGCCCTCCACGGCTGTCGGGTGTACCGACAGCTCCACGAGCTCCTGGCCGATCCAGCCGCCGGGCTGCGCGGCGATCTGCGCGCGCGCCCGCTCGCGCGTCTCGTCGTCGGCGTCCCGCCAGATCACGACGCCCTCGCCTCCCATCTCCCCGCGCGGCTTCACCACCAGCTCGTCGAGCACATCGTCGGGGCCGAGCAACCGCGACGGGATCGAGGGCAGCAGCGACTCCTGGTCGAGGTAGAGGCGAACCAGCTCATCCACGTGGGCGTGCACGAGCTTGTCGTCGGCGATCCCCGAGCCCGGCGCATTCACCACGGCGAGCGTCCCCGCGGCGGCCGGGCCCAGCAGCGCCTCCCCGACGGCGGTCGGCGTGCCGTCCTCAGCCCGGAAGCGATCCTCGTCGGTGCGCAGGTACACGACGTCCACTCCACGGGTGCGCCCGTCGATCCAGGCCACGAGGCGCCCGTCGCGCTGCTCGAGGTCCGCGAGCGTGACCACCGGGGCGCACAGCTCCCGGGCGAGCCGCTCGTGCTCCCACCAGCCCGCGGCCGACGGGCCCTCGGACAGGATCACCACGCGCGGCTCGTGCCCTGCGGGAGGTGCGGCATCCTGCAGCGCGAGGGCGATCTCGCCGAACACGAGCGAGAGGTCCGGCTGGGGAGGGTCGGTGTGGAGCACGCCGCGCAGCGTGTCGCGGGCGGCCACCGAGTACGCGATCCCGGCCGGCATCCGCACCTGGTCCTCGATCACCCGGAAGCGACCGTCGGGCGAGCGCACCACGTCGAGTCCCGCGAACGAGACCCAGCGCGGGGGCGTGGCGCCGCGCATCGCGGGCTCGTAGTGGGGCGAGGCCTCCACGTCCGCGCGGCTGAGCACCCCGGCCTCGAACACGCGGCCGTCGCCGTACACGTCCGCCACGAGCGCCTCCAGCGCGCGCAGGCGCTGCACGATGCCGGTCTGGAGCTCCGACCACTCGGGCTCGGTGAGGATGCGCGGCACAGGGTCGAGCGCGAAGACGCCGTCTGCGGCGGCGCCGAAGCTCACGCCGCGGGCGCTGAGGCGGCGCTTGACCTCCGCGGCGACCTCGGAGGGGTCGCCGAGCTCCTCGAGCAGCGCCGCATACTGCGGGCGCGGCTGCCCGTCGTCGCCGTACGCCTCGTCGTAGGGGCGCGCTGGATCCGCGGGCTGGCTCACGCGGAGCCGCGTACCCGCTCTCCGCTCGGGTCGAACAGCGGCTCGCCGGCCAGCTCGCCGCCGACCCAGCTTCCGAAGATGTCGAGCTCGACCGCGGTACCGGGCTCCGCCCGCTCGGGCGGCAGGTAGGCGTACGCGATCGAGCGCTCGACCGTGTAGCCGTAGCCCCCGGTGGTTACCCGGCCGACGATCTCGCCGTCCACCCGCACCGGCTCGTTCCCGAGCGCCACCGAGCGCGCGTCCTCGAGCGTGATGCAGCAGAGCCGCTTGCGCCGCCCCGCCTCCTTTGCCTCGACCAGCGCGTCGCGACCGATGAAGCCTCCGGGCTTGTCGAGCTTCACGGCAAAGTCGAGGCCGGCCTCGTAGGGGGTGTCGTCCGGCGTGATGTCCGCGCCCCAGACGCGATAGCCCTTCTCCACCCGCATCGAGTCGATCGCGCGGTAGCCGCCCGCCACGATCCCGTGCGGCTCGCCCGCCTCCCAGACCGCTCGCCACAGCGTCATCCCGTACTCGCTGGGGCAGTAGAGCTCCCACCCGAGCTCGCCCACGTAGGTCACCCGCAGCGCCCGCACCGGCACGCCCGCCACGGTGATCTCCCTCACGCTCATGTAGGGGAACTCGTCGTTCTCGAGCGACTGCGGTGTGAGCTGGGCGAGCGTCTCACGGGCGCGCGGGCCCCAGATCCCGAAGCACGCCGAGCTCGACGTGACGTCGTGAACCTGCACGGAGCCGTCGTCCGGCAGGTGGCGGCGGATCCACTCGCGGTCGTGGTTCCCGAACGCCGTGCCCGTGACGATCGAGAAGCGCTCCTCGGCGAGCCGGGCCACGGTGAAGTCGCACTCGATCCCGCCGCGCGAGTTGAGCATCTGCGTGTAGGTCACGCGCCCGACGTCGCGCGCCACCTCGTTGTCGCACAGGCGCTCGAGCAGCGCCGGCGCGCCCGGCCCGGCCACCTCGAGCTTCGCGAACGACGACTCGTCGAAAATCGCCACGCCCTCCCGGCACGCCACGTGCTCGGCACCGATCGCGGGGGACCAGTGCTTGCCCGCCCAGCCGCGCGGGCGCAGCGACTCGTCGCCGCGCTCGGCGTTCGACTCGTACCAGTTCACGCGCTCCCAGCCCGACTTCTCGCCGAAGGCGGCGTCGCGCTGGCGGTGCCACTCGTACGCCGGGGAGGTGCGCAGCGGCCGGCCGGCCTGGCGCTCCTCGAACGGATAGTGGATGTCGTAGTAGGTCTCGTAGGTCTCGAGCACGCGCGCGAGCGTGTACGACGGCGAGCGGTACTGCGCGCCGAAGCGGCGCACGTCCATCTGCCAGAGGTCCATCGAGGGCTCGCCGGCCACGATCCACTCCGCCATCACCTTGCCCACGCCGCCCGCGCCCGCGAGGCCGTGGGCACAGAATCCGCCCGCCACGAAGATGCCGGGGACCTCCGTCTCGCCGAGGCAGAACTCGTTGTCGGGGGTGAAGCCCTCCGGCCCGTTGATCATGCGCGTGACCTTCACGTCCTCCATCTGCGGCACGCGCCGGCGCGAGTTCACCACGATCTCCTCGAAGCGGTCCCAGTCGTCCTCGAGCAGGCGGCCGTTGAAGTCGGGCGGGATGCGCTCGAAGCTCGCAGCGCCCTCGGAGAGGAAGGCGGGCGCGGCGGGCCGCTCGTAGCCGCCCATCACGAGGCCGCCGCCCTCCTCGCGGAAGTAGATGAGCAGGTCGGGGTCGCGCAGCGTGGGCAGCGGGTTCTGCGGGTCCCGCTCGCGGAAGGGCTGGGTCACGATGTACTCGTGCGACATCGGCACCACCGGGATGCGCACGCCCGCGAGCCGTCCCAGCTCGGCGGAGAACATGCCCCCGGCGATCACAACCACGTCGGCGTCGATGTCGCCGCGCTCGGTGCGCACCCGGCCCTGCTCGATGCCCGTGACTCGCGTGTTCGTGAAGATCTGCACGCCGCCCTCGCGGGCGCCCTCCGCGAGCGCGAACGTGAGCTGCGACGGGTCGAGATAGCCGTCGGTGGGAAGCCAGGCGGCGCCGAGCACGCCGTCGGTGGACATCAGCGGGAACAGCCCCTGCGCCTCTTCGGCCGAGATCAGGTCGAGCGGCAGCCCGAACGTCTTCGCCCAGCCGGCCTGCCGGCGCAACTCCTCCATCCGCTCCTCGCTCGACGCGAGCCGGATCCCGCCGCACTCCACCCAGCCGCACGCGTCGCCGAGCTTTCGGTAGAGCTCGACCGAGTACATCATCATCCTGGTGAGGTTCACCGAGCCGCGCAGCTGGCCCACAAGCCCCGCGGAGTGGAAGGTCGAGCCGGAAGTGAGCTGGTTGCGGTCCACGAGCACCACGTCGTCCCAGCCCAGCTCGGCCAGGTGGTAGGCGATCGACGTGCCGCCGACGCCTCCGCCGACGATCACGCAGCGCGCCGCGCCGGGAAGCTCCCGCCGCGAGGCCACTAGCTGCGGGCTTCCTCGATCCAGCCCTCGAAGCGCGGGTCGGTGCGCGCCTTCTCCAGGCGGTCGAAGTGCTTTTGCGCGTAGTCGCGGAAGTCGAAGTCGAGCTCGGATACGCCCGCCTGCACGACTCCCCACATCCCCTCGCGGAAGTCGGACATGAAGCGGAACAGCTTCAGAGTGGCCCGCATCCGGTCGTCCGGCGGCTCGCCGAAGTAGGCCTCGAGAAGCAGGCCCTCCTGGTCGTCGTCGAGCTCGTTGTTGGCCGCGAAGTTGCCGAGGTCGAACCAGCGGTCGCCCATTCCCGCGTACTCCCAGTCGATCAGCTGCATCCGGCTTCCATCGCGCAGGAAGTTCGCGGACAGGAGATCGTTGTGGGCCGGCACCGGCTCGTGGCCGGGCTGGTCGCCGACTGCGCCCTCGATCGCGTGGGCGGTCTCGAGCGCCTCGTCGTAACCGTCGGGCGGCTCGCTGCCGTTCGCCCGGCCGGTCTCCGCGTACTTCTCCACTAGCCGGAAGGAGTCGAATTCACTCGGCAGTTCGGTGCCCGAGTCGTGCAGCGAGCGCAGATTGTGCGCCACCTCCGCGATCGCCTCGGGCTCGCGCAGCTCGTCGCCCTTCATCTCGCGGCCGGACACGAACGCCGTGACGAGCGCGGACGGCTCGGACATGAGGGCGGCCACCTTCGGCGCGATGCCGAGCACGGCCGCCGCCTTGTTCGCCATGCACTCCGACTCGCGGTCGATCCCGAGCAGCGCCGTGCGCTTCCCGGGTAGCCGCACCACGTAGTCGGTGCCGCCGAAGTTGACCCTGAAGTTGCGGTTCGTGATCCCGCCCTCGAGCTGCACCACGGTGCCCTCGCGTGGTCCGAGCAGCGCCGCCAGGCGCGCCACAACCTCCGTCAGTTCAGGAATCGTGAACTCCCCGGGCATGGCGCCACCCTACGCCGCCCTTGCCGTGCATGCGAGGCTCTCTGTCCCGGATGTCGGACGGCGAGCTGATCCTTGTCGCGGCGGCCCTGCTCGCTGCGGGAATTGGCGCATCCCTTCTTGCGTCGCGAATCCGCCTGCCTGGTCTCCTGCTCTTCCTTGCGATCGGCATGGCGATCGGGTCCGATGGGCTCGGCTGGATCGAGTTCGACGACTATGAGCTGGCACGCACGATCGGGGTCGTGGCGCTGGCGCTGATCCTGTTCGAGGGCGGGTTGACGGCGGGCTACGAAGAGATCCGGCCGGTCCTGCGCCCGTCGCTCTCGCTTGCGATCTTCGGAACGCTCGGCACCGCGGTGATCTGCGGGTTCGCGGCGGCCTGGCTCTTCGACCTGTCGACGCTCGAGGGCATGCTGCTCGGCGCGATCATCTCCTCCACCGACGGCGCGGCGATCTTCGCGCTGCTGCGCGAGTCGACCCTGCGGCGCAAGCTCGCGCGAACGCTGGAGGGCGAGGCCGGCTTCAACGATCCGGTGGCCGTCCTGCTCGTCGTGGGCTTCATCGAGTGGATCCAGCAGCCGGACTACGGCGTGCTGGACATGCTCGGGCTGTTCGTCAGGGAGATGGGCATCGGGGCGGTCGTCGGCCTGAGCGTCGGATGGCTGGCCGTGCGCGGCCTGCGCATCGCGAAGCTGGCGAGCCCCGGCCTCTACCCCGTCGCCACGCTCGCGACCGCCGGCCTCGCGTTCGGCGGCGCGCAGACGTTGCACGGCTCCGGCTTCCTCGCCGCCTACCTGGCGGGCCTGGCGCTCGGCTCGGCGCGCATCCCAGCCAAGCAGACGGTGACCGTCTTCCACCATGGGCTCGCCTGGGTCGCGCAGATCGTCATGTTCCTCGCGCTTGGCCTGCTCGTCTTCCCGAGCCAGCTGGACGACGTATGGGTCGAGGGGACCGCGCTCGCCCTGCTGCTCGTCTTCATAGCGCGGCCTCTAACAGCAGCACTCGCAACCGCGTTCGACCGCTTCTCCGCCGCGGAGCGCCTGGTGATCGGGTGGGCAGGGCTGCGAGGCGCCGTTCCGGTCGTGCTGGCCACGTTTGCCGTCATCGAGGGCGTGCCGGAAGGCCAGAGCCGCGAGTTCTTCAACATCGTCTTCTTCGCCGTCGTGATCTCGACGCTGCTCCAGGGGACTTCGGTCGAGTGGCTTGCGGGCAAGCTTGGCGTAACCACAAGCGAGCCGGCGTTGCCGAAGCCGCTCATCGAGACGGGCACGGTTCGTCGCCTCGGGGCCGAGATCGTGGAGTACCCGGTGAGCCCCCACGACGCGATCGTCGGGCAGCTGGTGCGCGCGCTCGGGTTGCCCCGAGACGCGCTGCTGAGCGTGATCGTGCGCGGACAGGAGGCGCTCCTGCCACGCGGCTCGACGCGCATCGAGGCCGGCGACCGGCTGCACGTGATGGTGCGCGAGGAGGTGGCGGGCGACATGCCCGACCTGCTCGAGCGCTGGCGAGTCGGCCCCGTTGACATCCCCACCGTGCGGCACGCGCCGCTGCGAGCCGGGACGGCCGTTTTCACCACGCGGCGCTGGACCGAGGAGGACGGCGACGCGGGCTTTCCCAAGGAGGTTCACGGCGTGGCGGTGGCGGAGCAGATCCGAACCCGGCGCGACCATCGGGGCTCACTGGTGGCGCTCGAGGACGGCCGCTTCGCGGTCACCGGTCCGCTGGTGGCGATCGGTGGGCCGCTCCAGGTCCAGCGCTACGCCAGGCGGCAGCTCGCGAGCGAGGAGGAAGCCGCCGCGCGCGCGTGGTGGCAGGAGGTCATCGGCGCACTGGCCCGCTAGGCGGCGATTGACAGCCGTCCGGTCCCCGGCATAGGGTCGCGTGCCAGCGAGGTTTGTTTGTCGCACCATTTACTGGCCACGTGCCGGTCACGTGCCGGCGAGGAGGTGTGCAGTGGCAACGGTCGAGGACCCCCCCGGGACCCAGAACGAGGACGAGCGCCGGCTCGCCGAGCTTGGCTACAAGCAGGAGCTGCACCGCGCGTGGAGTGCGTTCTCCAACTTCGCGATCTCGTTCACGATCATCTCGGTACTGGCCGGGACGTTCACCACCTACGGCCAGGCGTGGAACAACGGCGGTCCAATCGCGATCTCCTGGGGCTGGCCGCTCATCTCGATCGCGATCCTGATCATCGCGTGGTCGATGTCCGAGCTCGTGTCGAAGTATCCGACGGCGGGCGGCATCTACTACTGGTCGACGGCGCTCAGCGGCCCGCGCGCCGGCTGGTTTACGGGCTGGTTCAACCTGATCGGGCTCGTGGGCGTCGTCGCCTCGGTCGACTACGCGTGCGCGACGTTCCTGAACGCGTCGCTCGGGCTATACGGCGTGAACATCCTCGGGATGAACTTCGGCGACTCCTCGCATCTGCTCGCCGAGACGTTCGTCCTGTTCGCGCTGATCCTCTTCCTCCACGCGCTGGTCAACATCTTCCAGACGCACCTGCTCGCGGTCCTGAACAACGTATCGGTCTGGGTGCACGTGGTCGGCGTCGCGGTGATCATCGCGATCCTCGTCTTCGTCCCCGACACGCACCAGAGCGCGGACTTCGTGTTCACGGAGCGCTTCAACAACTCAGGGTTCAGCGGGGGGATGTACTGGTTCTACGTGCTGCCGCTTGGCTTCCTGCTCACGCAGTACACGATCACCGGTTTCGACGCGTCGGCGCACATCTCCGAGGAGACGCGCGGCGCCGCGGTGGGCGCCGCCCGTGGGGTCTGGCAGTCCGTCTTCTGGTCCGCCGTGATCGGCTGGTTCGTGCTCCTGGCGATCACGTTCGCCGCCACCGACATCGCCGCGGTGAACGACGGCGCCGGGTCGTCGCTCGCGATCTTCAGCAGCTCGCTCGACTCCTGGGCGGAGAAGGCGGTGGTCGTGATCTCGACGGTCGGCCAGCTCTTCTGCGGAATGGCCTGCGTCACGAGCGCGTCCCGGATGACGTTCGCGTTCTCGCGCGACAACGGCCTCCCGTGGTCGCGCCACCTCCGCCGCGTGAACCCGAGGACCGGCGTTCCCACGTGGGCCGTGATCTTCGTGACCGTCTTGGCCCTGTTGATCACGCTGCCGGCGCTCGAGGGCGACGAGAACGCGTTCCCGTATGCCTTCTTCGCGGTCGTGTCGATCACGGTGATCGGCCTCTACATCGCGTACGTGATCCCAATCTTCCTTCGCTGGCGGATGGGCGACAGGTTCGAGCCCGGCCCGTGGACGCTCGGCAGGAAGTACAAGTGGATGAACGCCTTCTCGGTGTTCTGGGTGGGGCTGATCACGATCATTTTCTGCCTCCCCTTCACACCCGCCGGCGTCCCGTGGCGCGACGAGTTCGACTGGAAGTACGTGAACTACGCGCCGATCACGGTGATCGTCGTGATCACGGCCGTCTGGATCTGGTGGGAGGCCGGCGCGAAGCACAAGTTCCGGGCACATGGCGAGGCGGCCCACGGCGTTGACAAAGACGTCGATCCCGAGTTCGTGACGGGCAAGCAGCCCGACGGTCAGTAGCCTCGGCCGTGTGACGCTCGACGAGCTGCGCAAGGCGGCCGACGACGGAACGGTCGACACCGTTCTGCTCGCCGTTGCCGACATGGAGGGGCGGCTCCAGGGCAAGCGGCTGACCGCACGGCATTTCCTCGACGAGGTGGCCGAGCACTCCGCCGAGGGCTGCAACTACCTGCTGGCGGTCGACGTGGACATGAACACCGTCGAGGGCTACGCGATGTCGTCGTGGTCGCGCGGCTACGGCGACTTCGTCATGCGGCCCGATCTCGACACGCTGCGGATGATCCCGTGGCATCCGGGGACCGCGCTTCTGATGGCGGACCTCGTCTGGGAGGACGGGAGCGACGTGGTGGCGTCGCCCAGGCAGATCCTGCGGCGCCAGCTCGACCGCCTCGCCGAGCGCGGCTGGAGCGCTGCGGCGGGCACCGAGCTCGAGTTCATCCTGTTCAACGAGAGCTACGAGGACGCCTGGCGCAAGGGCTACCGCGACCTCGACCCGGCGAACCTCTACAACGTCGACTACTCGATGCTCGGGACAGCGCGTGTGGAGCCCCTGATCCGGCGCATCAGGAACTCGATGACGGGCGCGGGCATGCGGGTCGAGAACTCGAAGGGCGAGTGCAACTTCGGCCAGCACGAGATCAACTTCCGCTACGGCCCCGCGCTCATCGCCGCCGACGAGCACGTGATCTACAAGAACGGCGCGAAGGAGATCGCCGCCCAGGAGGGCCAGGCGATCACGTTCATGGCGAAGTGGAACGAGCGCGAGGGGAACTCGTGCCACATCCACCTGTCGATCGCCGATGGCGACGGCCGCAACGTGTTCGGGGGCGACGAGCCCCTGTTCGAGCATTTCGTGGCGGGCCAGCTTGCGCACCTCGAGGAGCTGACGATGTTCTTCGCGCCGCAGGTGAACTCGTACAAGCGCTTCGTGCCCGGCTCGTTTGCCCCGACGGCAGTGGCGTGGGGCAAGGACAACCGCACCTGCTCGATGCGGGTGGTGGGCCACGGGCAGGGGCTGCGGGTGGAGAACCGACTGCCGGGCGCCGACGTGAATCCGTACTTGGCGCTCGCCGCGATGATCGCGGCGGGGCTCGACGGGGTGGACCGGAGCCTCGAGCTCGAGCCGGCCTTCGAGGGGAACGCCTACGAGTCGGACAAGCCGCGCGTGCCGCACACGCTGTACGCGGCGCGCGACCTGTTCGAGGGCTCGGCATTCGCACGAGGGGCGTTCGGCGAGGAGGTCGTGGACCACTATCTGAACCGTGCGCGGATCGAGCTCGAGTCCTACGAGGCCGCGGTCACCGACTGGGAGAAGTACCGAGGATTCGAGCGGCTGTGAGCGCCACACGCCCGGTCATCGGCATCTGCGCCGCGATTGAGAGCGCCCGCTGGGCTGCGTGGGAGGTGGTGGTGAACCTCTCGCCGCGCACGTACTCGCTGGCGGTGCAGCGGGCCGGTGGGCTCGCGCTGATCCTGCCGCCGGACGACGTGGTGGCCGAGTCGCCCGACGAGCTGCTCGACATGCTCGACGGCCTGATCCTCGCCGGCGGGTCCGACATAGATCCCGCGAGCTACGGGGCGCAGCCGCATCCGGAGACGCGCAACACGCGACCAGAGCGCGACCGCTTCGAGCTCGCGCTCGGCACGCGCGCGCTCGAGCGCGACATGCCCGTGCTCGGGATCTGCCGCGGCATGCAGATGATGAACGTGATCCAGGGCGGGACGCTGAACCAGCACGTCCCCGGCCTCGAGCTTCACCGCCACACCCCTGGCGTCTTCACCGATCATCGCGTTCAGCTCGGGTCCGGCTCGCTTGCAGCACGCGTGGTCGGAGATGAGCGCACCGAGGTCAAATCGGCGCATCACCAGGGACTCGAGGAACTCGGCGAAGGCGTGGTGGCAAGCGGGCATGCCGACGACGGCGCGGTGGAGGCGATCGAGCTTCCCGATCGGAGCTTCGCGGTGGGGGTGCTGTGGCATCCCGAGGAGGACGAGCGCAGCCGCGTGGTCGGCGCGCTCGTGAACGAGGCCCGCGATCGGATGAAGGCTTCGGCCCAGTGATCCAGGTCCTCGAACCTGCCACCGCCGAGGTGATGGCGGAGATCCCGCGGGCCGGGATCGAGGAGACGGACGCCGCCGTGGCCCGCGCCAAGGAGGCGTTCCCCGCCTGGCGCGCCGTCGCGCCGGGTGACCGCTCCGCCCTGCTGCACCGGCTCGCGAACGCGCTCGAGCAGAACCTCGAGGAGCTCGCCCGGCTGGAGGCGCGCAATGCCGGCAAGCCGATCTCCGACGCGCGCGGCGAGATGGGCATGGTCGTGGAGACCTTCCGCTACTACGCGGGTGCGCCGGAGCGGATGACCGGCCGCACGATCCCTGTGGCCGGCGGCGTGGACATGACGTTCCGCGAGCCGCTCGGCGTGGTCGGGTTGATCACGCCCTGGAACTTCCCGCTCACCATCGCGTCGTGGAAGATGGCGCCGGCGCTGGCCGCGGGCAACACGATCGTCCTGAAGCCCGCCGAGCTCACCCCGCTCACCGCCATCGAGTTCGAGCGGATCGCGCTCGACGCCGGAGTGCCCGAGGGCGTGGTGAACGTGGTGGCCGGGTCGGGTTCGGTCTGCGGGCAGCGCCTCGTGGAGCACGAGGACGTGGCGAAGATCGCCTTCACGGGCTCCACCGAGGTCGGCCGGCGGATCGCGGCGGGAGCGGCCGGCACGATCAAGCGCGTGACGCTCGAGCTCGGCGGGAAGTCGGCGAACGTCGTGTACGCCGATGCCGACCTCGAGAATGCCGCCGCGGCGGCGCCGAGCGCCGTGTTCGGCAACGCCGGCCAGGACTGCTGCGCGCGCTCGCGGATCCTCGTCGAGCGCTCGGCACTCGACCGCTTCATGGAGGCGCTCGAGGAGGCGGTGGAGGCGATCAGGGTGGGTGACCCGCTCGACGAGTCCACCGAGATGGGACCACTGATCTCGGAGGGCCAGCGTGAGACGGTCTCCTCGTTCGTGCCGGAGGACGCACCCGTGGCGATCCGCGGGAGCGCGCCCGACGGCCCCGGGTTCTGGTTCCCGCCCACGGTCCTGTGTCCGGTCGACAACAGCGATCGCGCCGCCGCCGAGGAGATCTTCGGCCCGGTGGCGGCCGTGATCCCGTTCCGCGACGAGGAGGAGGCGATCCGGCTCGCGAACGAGACGATCTACGGCCTCTCGGGCTCCGTGTGGACCCGCGACGGTGCCAAGGCCCTGCGCACGGCGCGCGCGATCGAGAGCGGCGTGGTGTCGATCAACTCGAACACCTCCGTGCGCGTGTCCACCCCCTTCGGCGGGTTCAAGCAGTCCGGCTACGGCCGCGAGCTCGGGCCCGACGCGCTCGACCACTACAGCGAGGTCAAGAACGTCTACTACGCGACGGAGGGCTGATGGCGAGACTCGACGGCAAGGTGTGCGTGATCACTGGCGCGGCGAGCGGCATCGGCGCCGAGACAGCGAGGCGCTTCAAGCAGGAGGGCGCGACCGTGGTGGGCGTGGACCTCTCCGAGAACTCCGAGGGCGACCTCGCCATCCAGGCCGACGTGACCGACGAGGAACAGGTGCGCGGGATGTACGCGCGCGCACGCGATGAGTTCGGCCACGTGGACGTGCTCTTCAACAATGCCGGCATCTCGCCGTCAGACGACGTGTCGGTGCTCGACACCTCGCTCGAGGCGTGGCAGCGGGTGCAGGACGTGAACCTGAAGTCCGTGTTTCTGTGCTGCAAGTACGGCATCCCGCACCTGCTCGAGACGGGCGGTGGCTCGGTGATCAACACGGCGTCCTTCGTGGCGGTGATGGGTGCGGCCACCTCGCAGATCTCGTACACGGCGTCGAAGGGCGGCGTGCTGTCGCTGTCGCGCGAGCTGGGCGTGGAGTTCGCGCGCCAGGGCGTGCGCGTGAACGCCCTCTGCCCGGGTCCGGTGAACACTCCGCTGCTCCAGGAGCTGTACGCCAAGGACGAGGAGGCCGCGCAGCGCCGGCTCGTCCACGTGCCGATGGGCCGCTTCGCCGAGCCGCGCGAGATCGCGAACGGCGTGCTGTTCCTCGCGAGCGACGAGTCGTCGTACGTGACAGCGCAGACGTTCCTCGTGGACGGCGGGCTCTCCGGGGCCTATGTGACGCCCGAGTGAGGGTTCTTTCGGTAGTTCACGAGCTTGACGCCGGTTCAGGCGTGTTCGGCGACTTTCCCACCTGGGTGCCGAGCGAGGCGCCGCCGCCTTCCCTCGACCTCGATGCCCTGATGATTTTCGGCGGCTCGATGCACGTAGACCAAAACGACGAGCACCGATGGCTGGACCCGGAGAAGGAGTTCATCCGCGAGGCGCTTGAGCGCGGTGTTCCCATTCTTGGTGTCTGCCTTGGGAGCCAGCTGTTGGCCGAGGCGGCCGGCGCGTCCCCTTATCGCTCCTCTGAGCCGGAGATCGGCTGGTACGACATCGAGATCACCGACGCCGGCGCGGCGGATCCGGTGCTGGGGCCGCTCGCACCGTCGGTCGAGCTGTTCGAATGGCACCACTACGTGGCGCCGCTGCCCCCCGGCGCCGTGGAGCTAGCCCGGACGCCGGCGTGCGTTCAGGCGTTTCGCATCGAGGGGAAGCCGGCGTGGGGGTTGCAGTTCCACGCCGAGGTCACGCGGGAGAATCTGTTCGGCTGGCTTGACGGATGGGAGCGGTCGGAGGCGGTCGAAACCGATCTCGACCCCGAGCGCATCCGCGCCGCCAGCGAACAGCGCATTGAAGAGCAGAACGAGATCGGGCGGGGAATCGCGGCGCGCTTTTTAGCCGAAGCCGCCCGCGCCTAGCCCACTCGATCCCCTTGGGTGCATGTATGTCATGCACAAGTGCGATGGAGTCAGCCGGGCGGGTCCGTGTCGAGCACGGGCTCGCCGCGTAGGGCCTTGAGCTCGAAGAACAGGACCGCTGCGGCCAGGGCGCTCAGCGGGGCGAGGAGCAGCCGGACCAGGAGTTCGGAGAGCGTGTACGCGAGGAAGCCCTCGTCCACGTTGTTCACGATCAGCCTGACCACTCCGGTCACCAGAAGCTGGAGAAGGAAGAGAATCGCGATCACGGCGACGACCTGCCAGCCGTGGCCGCGAACCAGCTCGCGGCTGCGTCCGAAGGACTCGAGCGCGCCTCGGCGCTCGATCACGATGACCGGAGCGATCACCGCCCAGATGGTGGCCAGGAACAGTCCCGGGATGAACAGCAGTGCGTATCCGATCCCGACGGCCATGCCGGCCAGGATGCCCGCGATCACGAGCGGTCCGAGCACTGGAACCACGGACTGCAGCAGGCTGCCGAGCGAGTGGTCTCGACGGCCGTCGAGAATGTCGCGCGCGGCCTCCACGACCATGCCCTGGAACAGGTAGCCGACGATCGCCCCGATGGCAAGGACGACGGCGAGCTCGATTGGACCCACCGTGCCGGAGAAGATCGCCCCGGTGAGCAGCGCGACGGGCACGAAGAGGATCAGCGCCGCACCGATCAGCAGCGCGAACTGGTCCCGGTAGATCGCGAAGATCCCCTCGAAGACCCGTGCGACGTCGAGCTTTCGGTCCATGCCGCAGAATGTACGTGGGTGGAGGAAAGTGTGCGTGGACATCTACTGATCGCGGCGCCGTCGCTGTTCGACTACTTCCGGCGCACCGTCGTGCTGGTGCTCGAGCACACGGCGGACGGGGCGATGGGCGTGGTGCTCGGCCGCAGCTCCGAGACGCGGGTGGCCGACGCCGTGCCCGCGCTGGCCGAGCTGCCGGGCGCGGACGACCTCGTGTATCTGGGCGGGCCGGTGTCGCCGCAGTCGGTGGTGGCGCTCGGTGAGTTCGGGCGCCCGGAGGAGGCCGGCACGCACGTGGTGGGTTCGCTCGGGACGCTCGACCCCGACGGGGTGAACGACTCGCTGGTGCGCGTGCGCGTGTATGCGGGCTACGCCGGCTGGGGGCCGGGCCAGCTCGACGGCGAGCTCGAGGAGGGCGCCTGGATCGTCCACGAGGCCGACCCGGCGGACCCGTTCCGTCCAGGCGACATCTGGTCGGACGCGCTCGAGCGCAAGGGCGGCAGCTATCGCCTGATGGCCACCATGCCATCGGACCCGTCGCTGAACTAGGCCGTCGCGGCCGAGCCCACCGGCAGGCCGCTCGGAATCGGCGGCCAATCCGGATACAGCCGGCGCGCCGCGCTCTCGCACGGCCGGCCACGCACGTGGTGCTCCAGGTCGGCGAACGCCCGCAGAACGCTCACGCTGGCGAGGATCTGGAAGTCGGCCGCGTTCGGCTCGGCTCCTCCGATCGTGCCGGCGGCTATCAGGCCGTCCACGTGGTCCAGAAGCTCCGGCAGCTCGGCGATGTCCTGTCGCACGCGCGGCGCGTCGGCGCGCGAGAGCTGGGCGAGCCGGCGGATTACCGGCATGAACAGCACCGCCAGAAAACGGGCGGCCGGGAGGTGCATGACCTCGGTGCCCAGCCACTCCCGGGCGGAGCTGCTCGTGAGCAGCAGGTGGCGGAAGAGGCGGCGGGGCACCGGTTGGAAGACCTGCTCGCCCCAGCGCTCGGCCTCCTCGACGCGCGCCCGCTGCTCAGGCTCCGCCGGGAACAGCGGCGGCTCGGGCCGGACCTCGTCGAGGAAGCGCGCGATCCGGCGCGAGCCCTGGAGCTTGCGGCCGTCGAGCTCGAGCGCAGGGACTGTGAAGTCGTCGAAGCCCGCGAAGCGCACCAGCGCCGGGTGAAGGCCGGGCATCAGCCGAACCAGTCGGTGTGGGATGCGCTTGTGGGCGATCATGGCGGCGCCCGCTGCCGCCGCGTTCGAGATCGGCATCACGTAGAGCCGTGTGGGCATTACTCGCAGCGCCGTACGAGTCGCGCCACGGCTTTCGCGCGCGCCCGGTAGCCCGCGGCGGACACGTGCACGCCGTCGTCGGCGAGCCACTCCGGATGGGCGCGCACCATCCTCACCCAGTTGAGCACCCGCAGGTTGTCGCGCCTGCCGTCCTCGTCGGCGAGCACGCGGTTGTAGCCGCGATAGCTCACGCCCCGGTACGGCGGCCGGACGATGTTCGCCCAGACCACGCAGCGGCGGCCGCCCGCGACCCTCATCACGTCGGCGATCGCCTCGCGAAAGCCCTCCACGTCGCCCGGGTCGTCGTTGGTCCCGAGGCTCACGTGGATCACGCGCGGAAGGCGGCTGCCGTAGCGGCGCATCACATCGTCGCCGTCGTACGCATGGCGGCTCACCGCCGTGGACTGCCTCACCCGCCAGCCCGGAAGCTCGGGCGGGATGTACGGCCTCGTGCCCTCCGCCAGCGAGTCTCCGTTCACGAGCAGGCTGCGCTCGGCCGCGGAGGCCGCCGCGGGGGTGAGCGCCAGGCCCGCCGCCAGCAGTGCCAGCGCGCGCTTCATCGATCCCCCAGTGCGGGGAAGTCCTCTGCCATCGCGTCGAGGATAAGGCGCACGGGCGCCACGGCTCCCTCGCGCGTGAAGTGCACGCCGTCCGGCTGGCGCGCGAGCACGCGCCTGCCGTCGATGGTGAGGGAGTCGCTGTACTTGCCCTTTCCGAGTGTGGAGTAGATGTCCACGTAGCGCAGTGCCGAGATCGCCTTGGTGGCTCGCTCCGCTGCTCGGTTCTGCGAGGCGTATATGTCGTTGAACTCGGGGTCGCGCGCGGTGGGCGGCGGAACCCAGTACACCGGCCGCCTGCCGTCACCAGAGAGCACCGAGGCCACCACCGCCACGCGGCGCGCGAACTCCGTCTCCCAGCCGGGCTCGCCCGGGTCGTAGAGCGAGCCGTCGGCCGTCTGCACGTTGAAGCCGTCGTTGTCGCCGATCGCCATCACCACGGCGTCTGGATCGCGAGCCGCGACCTCCTGTTCTGCGTTGATCTCCCAGTTGAAGAACGCGGGGTTGGTCAGGCCGGTGCCGTTGCGGGCCACGGTCGTCACGTCGAGGAGCCCCTCGGGCGACTGGTCGATCAGGCGCTGCCCCAGGAACTCAGCCTGGGAATCGCCCGTCACGAGGACCTTCAGCGGCTCAGCCACGGTTGGCTGCCGGAAGGACTGCTCCTGGGTCTTGCGGCGCAGGATCGACGCCGAGCCCCGCTCGAGCTCCGTCCCCGACGCGGTCTTGTCCTCCTGTCCGAACGCCAGGTCGAGGCCCTCGCGCGGCAGATGCAGGCCGATCGCCCCCGCCGCGTCGTCGATCGGTCGCGCCACCGACAGCACGATGTCCCGCGTGGGTCCCGGCTGCATGCCCTCGCCGGCCCGCACCATCGCCTCCGAGTTGAACAGCACGGCGATGGCGAGCGCGATCACCATCACGCCGAGCACGCGGCCGGCGGGCATTGTGAGGTCTCTGTCGCGCGCGGGCTCCATGGCTCAGAACTGGAAGTAGATGAACGGGGCCACGCCCTGCTGCCCGACCGCGGCGTCGCTCGCCACGATCAGCGCGCCCACGGCCAGACCCTGCACCGCCACGGGCCGCGCCACGAACCAGGCCTCCGCCTGGCGCCACCAGCCCGGTGGCAGCAACTGGATCGCCACCGAGGCCACGACGAGCAGCACCACCGGAAGGGTCACGAGCGGCGAGGGCCCCGAAAGGCCGAGCCCGCCCAGCACGTCGAACGCGGTGGCCAGGTCGGGCGCGCGGAAGAACACCCACGCGATGCAGACCACGTGGAATGTCACGAGCCAGGCCACCCAGGCTGGAATGCGAACCGTGCCGTAGCGCTCGCGCACCCAGCGCTCCGCCGAGAGCCCCGCGCCGTGGATGCCGCCCCAGAGCATGAAGGTCCACGACGCCCCGTGCCACAGCCCTCCGAGCAGCATGGTGATCATCACGTTGCGGTAGGTCTTCAGGCGCCCCTTGCGGTTGCCGCCCAGCGGGATGTAGAGGTAGTCGCGCAGCCAGCGCGACAGCGTCATGTGCCAGCGGCGCCAGAAGTCCTGGAGCGAGAGTGCGAGATAGGGCCGGTTGAAGTTCTGCGGCAGCTGGTAGCCGAGCAGCAGTGCGAGTCCGATCGCCATGTCCGTGTAGCCGGAGAAGTCGCAGTAGATCTGCGCGGCAAATGCGTAGAACGCGAGCGTGATCTCGGCGCCGGAGTGCGCGGCGGGGTCGTTGTAAACCGGGTCGACAACCCGTCGCGCCAGCTCGTCGGCGATCACGGTCTTCTTCAGCAGCCCGCCGGCGATCATGAAGATCGCCGGCCCGGCCAGCACGGTGCGCGGATCGCGCGGGGTGCGCAGCTGGGGGAGGAGCTCGTTGGCCCGCACGATCGGTCCGGCCACGAGGTGCGGGAAGAACGCCTGGAGGATCGCCACGTCGACGAGCGAGGCGGCGCGCGTTTCGCCCCGGTAGACGTCCACCACGTACGAGATCGCCTGGAACGTGAAGAACGAGATCCCGATCGGAAGCACGATCTGAACCAGCGGGACCGACGAGCCGAGGCCGACCGAGTCGAGCGCGCTGTCCGTCTCCGAGACGAAGAAGCTCAGGTACTTGAAGACCGCGAGCAGGCCGAGGTCGAAAGCCACCGCGGCGATCAGCGCGCGCTTGCGGGCGGACTCGGATGGGCTGCGCGCGATCACCTGCGCGGCCACGGTGTTCACGACGCTGGAGGCGATCAGGATCAGCACCCAGCGCCAGTCGATCCAGCCGTAGAAGAAGTACGAGGCCGCCAGGATGAACGGCCGCCACGCGCGCGGATGCGGCATCAGCGCCCACGACAGGACGAACACGACCACGAAGAACGCCGCGAATTCGATCGTCGGGAAGCTCACCGCGGGTGGCTGCGCAGATGCTCGTCGAGCGTCTCGCGCACCCAAAGCCGCTCGGCGGCGCTCGCCATCCGGTAGCGGCCGAGCAGCTCCTTCTGCCTCTCGAGCGGCAGTCCCGCGATCTCCCAGCGCACCGCCAGCCGCTCGAACAGGAGCTCCGTGCGCCGCTGCCAGCGGTCCTCGGCCGAGGCGGCCGGCTTCGAGTCGAGCTGCTCGAGCTGGCGCAGGGTCCCTGCGCTCAGCTCATCCCGCAGCGTCAGCACGTTGCCATCCGGATCGCGGTAATCCGTGGTGCTGGCGGGCGCGCCCGGTTCCTGTGCGCGCCTGCGCGAACGCCGTCCCATCGGCGGCGCTCAGCTCAGCATTGCGTGGCAGCGCTCCTCGACCGCGGCGGTGATGCGATCGGCCACGGCCGGGTTCGTCCTGGCCATGGAGCGAAGGGCCTGCTCGGTCATGACGATCACGCGCGCGGGCGATGTTGTGACCACCGTGGCGTTTCGCACGACCTTGCCGACGATCCCCATCTCCCCGAGGAAGTCGCCCGGCCCCAGGTCGGCCACGTGCTCGCCGTCGCGCTTCACCTCGGCGGTGCCCTCCCTGATCACGAAGAACTCGTAGGCGAACTCACCCTGGCGCACGAGCTCGGTGCCCTCAGGGGCATCGATCTCGTCGGCGTGTGGGGCAATCGCACGGCGCTCCTCGCTCGTCATCGACTCAAACAGCGGGACCGAACGCAGCTCACTCTCGTCCATGGCCGGTGATTCTCACGCTTTCGCGGTCTCAAGCGCAAGCAGGTGTCGTTTGCGCCTAAGTCCGCCGCCGTAACCGGTGAGCCCTCCGGCCGCTCCGATCACGCGGTGGCACGGCACGATCACGGGTAGCCGGTTGCGCCCGTTCGCGGCGCCGACGGCTCGGCAGGCGCTCGGCCGGCCGATGCTCGCGGCGAGCTCGGAGTAGGTGGTGGTGCTTCCGTAGGGGATCTCGGCGAGCGCGTCCCAGACGCTCCGCTGGAACGCGGTCCCGTGTGGCGCGAGCGGCAGCTCGAACCGTTCGAGCTCGCCCGCGAAGTACGCGTGAAGCTGCGCCTCCGCCTCGGGGAACGGCGCCGCGCCACTGATGCACGCGGTTGGTGCGCCGAACTCGATCCGACTCAGCCGGCCGTCGTCCGCGCGGAGCAGGAGCGGCCCGATCGGGGTGTCCACCGTGTGCACGCCGTCCACGCTACCGCCGCCAGGCACCTCTCTCACCGGCATGTCCGAAAACCGCCAGCGGGCGTGCGAGGATAACTGTGTGATCGAGGACTTCGAGCGCTGCTACCGCTTCATGCAGAGTCGCGATCCGCGCTACGACGGCTTCTTCGTCGTGGCGGTCACCTCTACGGGCGTGTACTGCCGGCCGAGCTGCCCAGCCCGGCTGCCGAGCCGCCGCAACGTTCGTCTGTTTCGCAGCTCCGCGGCGGCGCAGGAGGACGGCTTTCGAGCCTGCAAGCGCTGCGACCCCGACGCCGCGCCGGGCTCGCCCGCCTGGAATCGCCGCGCGGACGTGGCCGGCCGTGCCGTCCGGCTGATCGCGGACGGTGCCGTGGATCGCGAGGGCGTGAGCGGCCTCGCGTCACGCCTCCACTTCAGCGAGCGCCAGCTCAACCGGATACTCGTGTCCGAGCTCGGTGCGGGGCCGGTGGCGCTCGCCCGCGCTCAGCGGGCGCAGACCGCGCGCACGCTGATCCAGACCACCGACCTGCCCTTCGCCCAGGTGGCGCTCGGCGCTGGCTTCCGAAGCGTGCGCCAGTTCAACGACACCATGCGCGCCGTCTACGCCCGCACTCCGACCGACCTGCGAAGGCGCGCCCGCGCCCGGCGCCCCGCGTCGGGCGCGATCGAGCTCCGGCTGCCGTTTCGCGAGCCATTCGATGGCCTCTCGCTGATCGCCTTCCTGGCGGCCCGGGCCGTTCCGGGTGTGGAGGAGGTGGAGGGCTCGACCTACCGGCGCACGCTGTCGCTCGAGCACGGTGCTGGGACCGTCTCGCTCACGCCGGCGGCGGGCTACGTGCGCTGCGAGCTGCGCCTCGACGACCTGCGCGACCTCACCGCCGCGGTGGCGCGCTCCCGGCGACTGCTCGACCTCGACGCCGACCCTGTTTCCATCTCCTCCCAGCTCGAGCAGGACGGACCGCTCGCGCCGCTGGTGCGCGACCGTCCCGGCCTGCGCGTGCCCGGCTGTGTGGACGGGTTCGAGCTCGGGGTGCGGGCGATCCTGGGCCAGCAGGTGTCGGTGCCGGCGGCCCGGACCGTGCTCGGCAGGCTGACCGCCGAGTACGGCGAGCGGCTGGCCGAGCCGGACGGCGCGCTCACCCACCGCTTCCCGGCCCCGGAGGCGCTCGCCGAGCTCGACCCGGCGGCCTTGCCATTCCCGCGCACGCGCGCGAGGGCGCTTCGCTCCATCGCCCGGCTGTGCGCGGACGGCGAGCTGCGCCTCGACGCCGGCAGCGATGCCTCTGAGGCGCTGGCCGTGCTGGGGGCGATCCCAGGCGTCGGGCCCTGGACCACGTCATACGTGAGCATGCGCGCGCTCGGCGATCCGGACGTGTTCCCGCCCGGCGACGTGGGCCTCCGACACGCGCTCGAGCGACTCGGTGCGCCCGCCTCCGACGAGCGCTGGCGGCCCTGGCGCTCCTACGCGGTGATGCACCTCTGGCGCAGCCTCTCCGCCTGAGACACGTTCACCCGGTAAGACTTCCCTCCATGCGCGCCGTCCAGATCGTCGACCTGACCGGGCCGGGCTCGGCTCTGGCGCAGGTGGACCTCCCCGAGCCCGAGCCCTCCCACATGCTCACGCCTGGGAGCGGCGTGCTGATCGACGTGCACGCCGCGGGGGTGTCGTTCCCCGAGGTGCTGCAGAGCCGTGGCGAGTACCAGATGAAGCCGCCGCTGCCGTTTGTGCCCGGCAGCGAGGTGGCCGGCGTGGTGCGCAGCGCGCCGGACGGCTCGGGGCTGAGCGAGGGCGACCGCGTGGCGGCGGCCTGCCTGCTCGGGGGCTTCGCCGAGGTGGCCGTGGCTCCCGACTTCCTCACGTTCCCGCTCTCCGACGAGCTCGACTTCGCACAGGGCGGCGGGCTCGTCATGAACTACCACACCGCCTACTTCTCCCTCAAGCTGCGCGGGCGCCTGGTGGACGGTGAGACCGTGCTCGTGCACGGCGCCGCGGGCGGGGTCGGGACCGCCACGCTCCAGGTGGCGAAGGGACTCGGCGCGCGCACGATCGCTGTGGTGTCGAGCGACGAGAAGGAGCAGGTGGCGCGCGACGCCGGTGCCGACGAGGTCATTCGCTCCGACGGTCCCTGGAAGGACGAGGCCAAGGAGCGCTCAGGTGGGGGAGTCGACGTGGTGATCGACCCGGTGGGAGGGGACCGCTTCACCGACAGCCTGCGCTCGCTGGCCGAGGGCGGCCGCGTCGTGGTGGTCGGTTTCACCGGCGGCTCGATCCCCGAGGTGCGTGTGAACCGCCTGCTCTTGAACAACACCGAGGTGGTCGGCGCGGGCTGGGGCGCCTACGTGATGGGCAAGGCAGACGTGAACCGTGAGATCGGCGCCGAGGTGAACCGGCTCGTGGACGAGGGCTTCGTGCGGCCGATCGTCGGCGGGCGCTTCCCGCTCGAGCAGGCGAGCGAGGCGCTTGAGCTGATCGACGGGCGCGGCGCCACCGGCAAGGTGGTGCTGGACGTGCGCGCCACCTGACGGTTGTCCTGTTTCGCGCAGACCGGGCGCGGGAACGTGAACCCTCGGTATGAGGCGGGGTCTTCTCATGGTGCTGCTGGTGGTCGCTGCGCTGACGCTGCCAGCGAGCGGCGCGCTCGCCGCCACCCTCCCGCCGTCGTTCACCCCGTCCTGCCCGACGGAGAACCCGGACGGCGAGTCCTACGGGGGCGTGCGCATCTGCTCCGGGAGCGTGCTGAGCTTCGACGGCTCGAAGATGGACGTGGACCTCACCCAGCCGATGAACGGCGGCAAGCGCCATCCACTGATCGTGATGCTGCACGGCTTCGGGAACAACAAGCACGAGTGGGAGTCCACGACCGATGAGGGCGACGGCGCGGACAAGTACCACTGGAACAACCGCTGGCTCGCGAAGCATGGCTACTACGTCCTCACCTACACCGCGCGCGGGTTCAAGGACGAGGGGCCGAGCGGCGACAACCAGCCGCCCACGCCGTCCGACCCCGACGGGTCGTCGAGCCTTCCGAACGGCACGCTGCACCTGAAGAGCCGCGACTACGAGATCCGCGACACGCAGTGGCTCGCGGCCCTGGTGGCGGACACATACGGGGACGTGGACCCCGACAGCATCGCGGTCACGGGCGGCTCGTACGGCGGTATCGAGAGCTGGCTGCAGGCGAGCCAGGCCACCTGGACCTTCCCGCACGAGCACACGAACGGGGAGCTGCCGATCCTGAACCTGCAGGTCGCGGTGGCCAAGTACCCGGGCACCGACCTGGCCTACGCGCTCGCCCCGAACGGGCACGGCGGCGGCCCCGCGCTGAACGACCTGTACGAGTCCTCGCAGGGCCATCCCGACGACGACCAGGGTGACGGCAATCCGATCGGCATCCCGAAGCAGAGCTTCGTGACGGGGTTGTTCGCGCTTGGGGAGACGAAGGGCGTGTTCGAGAAGGGCACGTCCACAGACACGCTCCCGTGCACCTACGGCGACTGCGAGGGCACGATCAACATCGAGTCGTGGAAGGCGCGCACGGACGCGGGCGACCCGACCTCTCCCGAGGACGCAGTCATTCGCCAGATCCGGCGTGGCATGACCGAGTTCCGCGGCGCGTACTACCAGGATGAGGGCTGGTCTCAGCAGGTGGACGGCCGCAAGGTCGCGGTCTTCTCGATTCAGGGCTGGACCGATGACCTGTTCCCGGCGGTCGAGTCGTTCCGCATGTTCAAGTACCTCAAGCGCCTCGATCCGCGCTGGCCGGTGGAGGTCGCGCTGGCGGACGTGGGCCACTCCCGCGCGCAGAACAAGCCCGACACCTGGCACCGTCTGAACAACCAGGCCTTCCAGTGGCTCCAATCCAACATCAACGGGAGCCACGAGCAGCGCACGACGGTGTCGAGCGAGGCGACGGTCTGCAGCGACGAGGGTGGTCCGGCGCGGGTCGTCGGTTCCTCCCCTGAGGGCCTCGCGAACGGGTCGCTCTCGATCCACTACCCCTCCGGTACGACGGTCTCGCCGCTCGGCGTGGCGGATCCAAACGGGCCCGCCACGGACGCGGTCGCCGGTCCGATCGTGCAGCCGGGCGAGCCGTGCAGGCACTCGGACGGGCCGATCCCGCCGGGTGCCGGCTACACCCAGTACTCAACTCCGCTCGAGAGCACGCGGACCTACGTCGGCATCGGAACCGTGACCGTGCCCTACACCTGGGCCGGGGCGGCGAGCGCGCAGCTCGACGCCCGTCTCTTCGACGTGGCGCCGGACGGCACCGAGCTGCTGATGACGAGGGGCACCTACCGCCTCGAGAACGAGCCGCTCGCCGGCGTGATCACCCTTCCGCTGTACGGCAACCACTGGCGCCTCGAGCCCGGGCACAGGATCCGTCTCGACCTCACCCAGGTCGACAACCCGACCTACCGCGTGAGCAACATCCCGAGCTCGATCTCGTTCGGGCAGGGCGTGACCCTGACGCTGCCCACGCGCGAAGCGCGCCCGTAACCGCCCTTCCGCGACACTTCCGATATGGATGAGGAGGTCCGGCGCCGCCGCCGGGAGGAGGCGCGGCGGGGAGTGTACCGGCGGCGACGCCTGGTGGCGGGTGGTGTGGCAGGCGTGGTCGTGCTGTTGCTCGTGGCCGCCGGGCTGGTGCTTGGAGCCGGAGGCGGCGACGACGATCCCGAGGTAAGTCCGGAGACGCGCCCGGTCCAGCTGCCGCGAGGCGGGCGCACGATCCTGCCGCAACAACGGGTGGTGGCGTTCTACGGCGCTCCGCAGGATCGCGAGCTCGGAGTGCTCGGAATCGGCTCGCCCGCGCAGGCGGCGCGCAAGCTGGAGCGCCAGGCCCGGCCATACGCGCGGCGCGGGCGTCCGGTGCTGCCGGCGTTCGAGCTGATCGCAGCGATCGTGACGAGCGAGGCGGGCGACGGCGGCGACCACTCGATCCGCCAGGAACCCGCGACGATCCGGCGCTACCTGCGAGCGGCCCGGGCGCATCGCATGCTCATGCTGCTCGACATCCAGCCCGGCTACGCGTCGTTCCTCCAGGAGGCGGAGGCGCTGGAGGAGTTCCTCAAGGAGCCGGACGTCTCGCTCGCCCTCGATCCCGAGTGGAGCATGGATCCGCCGCAGCTCCCCGGCCAGGAGATCGGCTCCACCGACGCGGCAACGATCAACGAGGTCTCGCGCTACCTGTCGAGCATCATCCGCAGGTACGACCTGCCGCAGAAGCTGCTCGTGGTGCACCGCTTCACCGGCGACATGATCGAGGCGGAGCACGACCTCGAGCGCCACCCGGGAGTCGCCCTCGTGGTGAACGTGGACGGCTTCGGAGACCGGCCCAACAAGATCTCGAAGTACAACGAGTTCACGAACGACCTACAGCGTCGCTTCAACGGCTTCAAGCTCTTCTACGAAGAGGACGTGAACCTGATGCAGCCAAGACACGTGCTCCGACTGAGCCCAAAGCCCGACCTGGTCGTCTACGAATAGCGAATAGGGGGTCAGACCCCTTGAGTCTCCCCCACTCAAGGGGTCTGACCCCTTAAGTCGTGCGGGCTTAGGGGGTCTGACCCCGCTAAAGGGGGCGGGACTTTTCGGCGGCGGGCTTTTCGTAGTGTGGCGCGGCGGTTGCGTGAGGAGGTCGAGGGCGGGATTTTCCATGTGTTTGCTCGTGGCAACGGCAAGCAGGCGATTTACCTCGACGACGACGATCGCCACACATACCTGCGGATGCTGGGCGCAGCGTTAGAGAGACACAACTGGTGCTGCCTCGCGTACTGCCTCATGCACAATCACCTGCACCTGTTGATCGAGACTCCTGACGCCAACCTGGGGATTGGAATGCAGCGCCTCCATGGTCTTTACGCCCAGACCTTCAACCAGCGGCACGGTCACTCGGGTCATCTCTTCCAGGGACGCTACGGGAGCGTTCGGGTGACCACGGATGCTCACCTTTGGATGCTCGTTCGCTACCTGGCCGTCAATCCCGTCGAGGCCAAGCTGTGTGGGCGTCCCGAGGACTGGCGGTGGAGCAGCCATGGGGCCGTCACCAGCGCAAGGCTTCCTCGCTGGCTCGACCATTCGCGGCTGCTCCAATACCTCGCGGCGGCCGGGGGCGATCCGGTGCAGCGATACGCCGCGATGATCGTCGGCGGCTAGCTCTGGCCCGGGAGCGAGAGCGCCGCGAGCGTCAGGCACACCGGCGAGTAGACGCGCCGGTCCATGCTGCGGAAGCGCTCGGAGCTGGCTCCGGACGCCAGCAGGTCCGTGCGGCCGGCCATGCCGAAGGCGCCGCGGGTGGCCAGCACGCCGGTTACCGCGCGGGCGCCGTGACGGCTGAGCCGAGGCGCTCGGCGTGGACGACCGGCCACGAGGCCGGCAGCCACGCCGAGCAGTCCGGCGACCGCGAAGCAGGCCGTGGGGCCAGCCGGCTCGCGGTCGATTCGGGGCCAGGATGCGCCAAGCCCCCACGCCACGTGCAGTCCGCCGATCGCGAGCAGCGCTGCCGAGGCGATTTTTGTCCTCCCACTCCTTCTCCTCATTCCTCGTACCCGATTTCGAACCAGACACGGGCCCCGGACGCCGTGCACTCGACGCCCCAGCAGTCCGCGATCTGGTCCACGAGGAAGAGCCCCCACCCGCCCGACTCGTTGCGGCTCTCCGAATTCGGATGCCACGCGAAGCCAGGGCCCTCGTCGGAGACCGTCACCACAAGCCAGCGCGGCCCGCGCAGGAGCTGCACCTGCAGAGGTCGTTCCGGTCCCGCGCCCGCGTGGAGCACCGCGTTGCTCACAAGCTCCGAGACGAGCAGAAGCACGTCGTCCCGGACCGTCGCAGGCAGCTCTCCGTCCTTCTCGAGGAGTGCTCGTCGCGCGGCCGCGGCCGCTCCACTTTCCGCGTTGAGCACGAGATTCAACATGCCGGCTCCTAGGTGAACGGTTCGTCGACCTCAGGGATCGACACTGGACCGACCGCTTGCTGGAGCCGGAGGCACTCCGCCATGGCATAGGGCGGAGCAATTTGGCACCCTATCATCTGACCCGGCCAGTCGACGATCGGACAATCCATCGAGGAGATGAGCTATCGCGAGACACAGCATCTTCGTGTTCTGATCGCGAACGAACGGCGAGACCGGCTCGAGCTGGTGGTGCCGATCGTGGCCTCTCTCGGCCACGACGTGATCGCACGCGAGATCGAGGTGGACGACGTTGGCTCGGTGACCGCCAGGGAGCGACCGGACGTCGCGCTCGTCGGGCTCGGGGCGAGCTCGGAACATGCGCTCGTCCTGATCGAGAGGATCGTCAAGGAGGCCACCTGCCCGGTGATCGTCCTGATCCACGCTCCGGACCCGGAGTTCGTACGCGAGGCGTCCAAGCGCGGGGTGTTCGCCTACATCACCGACGGCGACGCCGCCGACCTCCAGAACAACATCGACATCGTCCTGCGCCGCTTCGCCGAGTACCACGACCTCGAGGGAGCCTTCGGGCGCCGGGCGATGATCGAACGCGCCAAGGGAATTCTCATGGAGCGCCACTCGGTGGATGACACCGCCGCGTTCGAGATGCTGCGCCACCACTCTCGCGCCGCGAACCGCAAGCTCGTGGACATCGCCACCGCCGTGGTCGAGGGGCATGCGCTGCTCCCGAAGCAGGCGGCCGAGCCTCCGGACTGACGCGCGCGCTTCGTAGCTAACGTTGGCGGGACCGGATGCCTGGTCCCGCGCTTGTTGCCATTGATGATGACCGTGAGTGCCTGAGCGCACTCACGCGTGAGCTCAGCGACCGCTACTCACGCGACTACCGAATCGTTTGCACGGCCTCGCCGGAGGAGGCGGTCGCCACGCTCGAGAAGCTCGCGGAGGACGGCGAGGAGGTCGCGCTCGTCCTCGCCGGGCAATGGCTCCCCGGCACGACCGGTGGCGAGCTCCTCGGCCAGGTCCGGCGCCTACATCCGCATGCCAAGCGCGGACTGCTGATCGCCTGGGGCGGCTGGGGTGACCCGGCCACGGGCCAGGCGATCTTCGACTCGATGGCGCACGGGCGGATCGACTATTACGTGCTGCGGCCCTCGGAGTCGCCGGACGAGGTCTTCCACCAAACCATCTCGAGCTTCCTGCTCGAGTGGGCGCGCGATCGCCGCGTCGCCCCGCACACCATTCGCGTGGTGGGCGAGGGCTGGTCGGGACGCGCGTACGAGCTGCGGGAGGTGCTCGGCCGCTGCGCGATACCGCACACGTTCTGCCTCGCGGACTCGGACGAGGGACGTGCACTCATCTCGGGCGCCGGGAGCGGGTCAAAGCTGCCGCTCGTGATCTTTCCGGATGGCAACGTGCTCGGCGACCCGACCAACGCGGAGCTGGCCCAGGCGGCCGGAGCGGCGGTCGATCCCGAGCACACGGATTTCGATCTCGTGATCGTGGGCTGCGGACCGGCCGGGCTGTCTGCTGCCGTGTACGGGGCGTCGGAGGGGTTCAGCACGCTCGTGGTCGACGACGGCGGAATCGGCGGGCAGGCCACCTCGAGCTCTCTGATCAGGAACTACCTCGGCTTCCCGGGCGGCATCAGCGGCGGTCGCCTGGCCGAGCAGGCCTACGAGCAGGCCTGGGTGCTCGGCGCAAAGTTCGCGTTGATGCAGCGGGCGCTTGACCTGCGGCGCGAGGGCGATCGGATCTTTGTGAGCCTGTCCGGCCACAGCGGCGTGCACGCCCGCGCGGTGATTCTCGCCACGGGCGCCAGCTATCGCCGGCTCGGCGTTCCGGAGCTGGAGGCCCTGAACGGCGCCGGCGTGTTCTACGGCGGTCCGGCCTCGGAGGCTCCCGGGATGGCCGGCCATGACGCCTACGTCCTGGGCGGAGCGAACTCGGCGGGACAGGCCGCGCTCCACCTCGCGCGCTTCGCGCGGCGCGTGACGCTCGTGGTCCGCGCGGATTCGCTCGCCGTGGGCATGTCTCACTATCTCGCGCGTGAGGTGCAGGCCACCCCAAACGTGGAGGTAAGGCTCGGCACGGAGGTCATCGGCGGCGGTGGCGACGACGGGTGGCTCGACCACCTCGTACTCCGCGACCTGGGGACGGGTGAGGAGGAGACCGTGCCCGCCGTCGGCCTCTTCCTCATGATCGGTGCACGCCCGCACACGGACTGGCTTCCCGCAGAGGTGAGCCGAGACGCGCGCGGCTTCATCCTCACGGGAGGGGACCTCCCGGCGGCCGCCTGGCCGCTCGACCGCAACCCATACGGGCTCGAGACGAGCATGCACGGCGTGTTCGCCGCCGGAGACGTTCGCCACGGATCGGTGAAGCGCGTGGCGTCCGCGGTGGGCGAGGGCTCCATGGCGATCCAGTTCATGCACGGGCTGTTCGCAGCCGACGGGCTGGAGCGCACCGGCCCGCGCCCGCAGCCGGTGTCCTAGCGAGGGCCTCTGTTGGGCATGTCGTGGTCGGCGCGCTCGACCAGGTCGGCGGTCACGTCGTCCGCCGAGAGGGCGCTGAAGCCGACCTTGATCTTGCATGGATCGGGGCCCTCTCCAAGCACCGCCTGGATCGAAATGAAGCGCTCGCGAGCCTCCTCGATCGTCGCACCTGACATCACGCACAGGAACTCGTCGCCACCGAGGCGAACGATCGAGTCGTAGGAGCGCAGATGACTGCGCATCGTGCCCACTACGCGCTGCAGCAGCGCGTCCCCGGCCGCGTGCCCTCGCCCGTCGTTGATCGCCTTCAGACCGACGACATCCACGTAGGCGATGGAGAGGATGCCGGTGGTTCTGCCGGCACGGTCGATCTCGTTGTCCACGTCGGCAAGCCCGGCCGCGCGCGTGCGCGCCCCAGTGAGCGGATCGATCTCGCTCGCCGCAAGTTGGCGCAGCAGGGCCACGCGGTCCGCCTCCGCCTCCAGGCGGTCGCGAGCGGCCTGCTCGCGATCCCTGATCGCCTGTTCCCGGTCCGCCGCGGCCCGGGCGCGGCCCTCGGCCGCCGCGGCGCGATCCTCGGCGGCACGCTTTCGGTTCTCAGCCGCTCGCGTCTCTATATCCGCGCGCTCTTCGGTGGACCACTCGGCGTCGCGCGCCGCGAGCTCGAGATCGTGCATCGCCGCAGCCTCATCTCGAGCCGCCGCCGCCAGGTCACGAGCGCGCGCGACGGCATCCCGGGCAGCGGCCGCGTCGACCCTCGCCTTGGCGGCCACCCGGCGCCGGCTGGCGCTCTGCTCGCGAAGATCACGGGTGTAGTCATGCAACGCGCGGTCGGAGCCGCCGGCCAGGTCGCGGTCACTCGCCGCCTGATCTCTGTCCGCCGCAGCCTGGTCGCCGTCGGCGGCGGTCTGGTCGCTGTCAGCTCCGGACTGGTCGGCGTCCGCGAGCGTCTGATCCTGATCGGCGAGCGTCTGACTCGGGTCGGGCTCTCCTAGGGCAGCGGGGATTTCTCCGCGCTCATCCCCTTCGGTCGAGCCGTTAGTGGATTTTATGCCCGTGAGTCGCCCCCTATGACCCAGTATGGGGTGACATCGGATAGTCGACAATCCCCCAAATGGCCGATTGGTCAGGTGCCCTCCGTTGCTTCATGCTGTCCAACCAGGATGGCCAAGAGGTCGCCGATGCTCTGCTCTCGGGCCACCGGGTCGGGGAGAGGCAGGTGAGCCTGAACCGAATAGCGGTTGCGCCGGCCGTGGCGCTCCCGTGAGATATAGCCCGCGTCAGCCAGCTCGCTGACGATGCGGTGGGCGGCGCGCTCGGTGATACCCACCTCGTCGCCGATCTCGCGCAGTCGCACGCCGGGATCGTGCGCGATGCACACCAGCACCCGAGCGTGATTGGTGAGGAAGCTCCAGCTTGACATTGCTTTTGCCGACATAGCCGTAAGACAATTCTAGATTTGCACGTCATCTATCGCAAATGGATGGCATGAATGGAAAGGGCGGGATGCCCCACCTCCAGTCGCGTAGCGCGCAGCACACCATCAGTCCAGAGCGCCAGCGCGCAGCCGAGTTCGCCGCGATCGTCGAGGCGTCGCAGGACGCGATCCTCGCGAAGGACCTCGATGGCGTGATCACGAGCTGGAACGGCGGCGCCGAGCGCCTGTACGGATGGTCGGCCGAGGAGGCCGTTGGCCAGCACATCTCGCTGGTCATCCCGACTGAGCTGGAAGGCGAGGAGGCAGGCCTCCTCAGTCGCGTGTGGGCGGACGAGACCGTGCCAGGATTCGAGACGCGGCGCCTGGCCAAGGACGGCACGGTCCGGCACGTGTCGCTGACTCTCTCTCCGATGCACTCCGGAGAGGAGGTCGTGGGCGCGGCCGCCATTGCCCGAGACATCGGCGACCAGAAGGGCGCCGAGGAGGCGCTTCGCCGGAGCGAGGCGCGCTACCGCATGCTCCTCGACCACCTGCCAGACGCATCGGTCATGTTCTTCGGCCCCGACGCCCGCATCATCCTCGCGGCCGGCCGGCTGCTCGTGACTTCAGGGTGGTCTCCCGAGGAGCTCAAGGGGACCAGGCTCTCCGACCTCCTTCCGGCTCATAAAGAGGTGCTCGACGCGGCCTGTCAGCGCGTCCTCGAGGGAGACCCGCAGAGTTTCGAGATCCCCGGGACCCGCGTCCCCGGACTGATCCTTTCTTACGACATGGTGTCCGTGCACGACGAGCACAGAGCGGTGATCGGCGGCATGGTCCTCGTGCGCGACGTCAGTCGCCAGAAGAAGGACGAGGACGAGCTGCGATCGGCCCGCGAGCTGTTCGAAGGCGCGTTCGAGAACGCGCCCGTCGGCATGGCCATGCTGCACGCGCAGCAGGAGCGGCGCGGGCAGTTCATCCGCGTGAACGCCGCCTTCGCCGACATGCTCGGGCGCGATCCGGCCGACCTGATCGACCTCGCCCTCACCGACGTGACCCATCCGGACGACATTCCGACCACGAAGGCTGGTCTCGATCGCATCCTGCGCGGCGAGATGCTGGACGACGAGCGTCCGAAGCGCTACATCCGCGCCGACGGCAGCAACGCGTGGGGTTACCTCCGCGCGACGCTCGTGCGCGGGGCGGACGGGGCGCCGAGGTACGCGCTCGGCGTGCTCGCCGACATCACGTCGCGTGTGGAGGCGGAGGAGGAGCAGGCGCGCCTCGAGATCATGCTCCACCAGTCACAGAAACTCGAGGGAATCGGGCGGCTGGCGGGCGGCATCGCCCACGACTTCAACAACCTGCTCGCCGTGATCCTCAACTACGCCGAGCTGGGCGCGACCGATGCCGAGGGCGACGTGGCAGAGGCCTTCGCGGAGATCTCCCGGGCGGGAGAGCGCGCGGCCGACCTCACGACCACGCTGCTCGTCTTCTCGAAGCAGAAGGTCGCGAAGCCGGTCCCGCTCGGCGTAAACGACCTGGTCGACGAGATGGAGAACTTCCTGCTGCGGACGATCGGCGACGGCGTGGAGCTCTCCACCTCCCTCGATCCGAAGGCGCCGGTTGTGCTGTGCGACAAGGTGCAGCTCGAGCAGGCGCTCATGAACATCGCGGTGAACGCGAGCGACGCGATGCCGCAGGGCGGGCGGCTCCTGATCGAGACCCGCTCGGTTGATCTGGGCGGCTCGGAGCTGCGCGGCGTTCCGGGACTCGCGTCGGGGCGTTGCGCCGAGATACGCGTTACCGACACGGGCACCGGCATGCCCCCCGAGACCCTGGACCGCGTTTTCGAGCCGTTCTTCACCACAAAGGAAGTCCGGCACGGAACCGGTCTCGGACTTGCCATGGTCTACGGAACGGCGAAGGCCGCGGGCGGGACCGTCATGGTCGAGTCCGAGCCAGGGGTCGGAACCACCGTCCGCATGCTCTTTCCCCGCAGCACCGACGCGGCGAGCGGCGCGGTCGAGCAAGCCACAGAACTCACGCCGCCCCGCGGCGCCATGAGGCTCCTGGTGGTCGAGGACGAGGACGGCGTGCGCCGGGTGGTTGAGCGCATCCTGACCCGGCACGGCCATGAGGTGCTCACCGCGGCTCATCCCGACGACGCGATCGCGATCGCGGCGGAGGGCACGCCGATCGACATGCTGATCACGGACGTCGTGATGCCGGGCATGTCGGGGCCACAGCTCGCGGCACGGCTCACCGAGCTGCAGCCCGGGCTTCCCGTGCTCTTCATCTCCGGCTACACCGACAGCCCGGGCGAGCTGCCGGCCGGGGCCAGCCTGCTTCGAAAGCCATTCACCAATGCGGCACTCCTTCGCGAGGTCGCTGCGAACGGGAGTCCACCATCGCCGTAGCGGACTTTTTCTCGGCTTCCCATGGTGCCCCGACAGCGCTCGTCGTGGAGGACGATCCCCAGGTTCGCCGGCTGGCGGTGCGGCTGCTCGAGCAGCAGGGGCTGGTGGCGACGGCGGCCTCAGGCCTCGCCGCGGCGCGGGCCGCTCTCGGGGTGGAGGCATTCGACCTGGTCGTGAGCGATCTGCGCCTCCCGGACGGCGCCGGCGCCGAGCTGACGGACCACCTGAGACAGCACGCGACGGAGACCGCCACGATCCTCGTGGACGGCGAGGCCGCGCACAATGACGCCGCCGCAGCGTTGGCCGACGGTGTCGACGACTACCTGCCGCGGCCGTTCACCGGCGAGCAGCTCGCGATCGCGGTCACACGCGCGCTGCGTCGGAGGGCCGAGCGCATCGCGGCTCGGGGCAAGACGCAGACAGACCTCGCGGAAGACGTCCTCGACTGCCTCATCCGCGCGGGGCGATTCCGCGACGAGGAAACGTCCGAGCATGTGGAGCGGGTGAGCCGAAGCTGTGGGCTCATAGCCCGCGAGCTCGGTTGGTCGATCACGGACTGCGGGACGCTGCGCGTGGCGAGCTCCATGCACGACATCGGCAAGGTGGGCGTCCCGGACGCCGTGCTACGCAAGCCCGGGAAGCTGACCGTGCGCGAGCGGACAAGCATCGAGCGCCATGCCGAGATCGGCCACGAGATCCTCAGCGGGTCGGGGGACGGGGTGCTCGAGATGGCGGCAACAATCGCCATCTCTCACCACGAGCGGATCGACGGAAAGGGGTATCCGAAGGCGCTCGCGGGCGATGAGATTCCGCTGGTCGGACGGATTACCGCGGTCGCCGATGTATTCGACGCCCTAACCCATGACCGCGTCTATCGATCTGCGGCGACAGCCGAAACGGCGCTCGAGATCATGGAGGCTGGAGACGGCACCCAGTTCGACAGCGAGATACTGGCCGCCTTCCGAAAGGTGCTGCCGGAGGTGGAGCAGGTCCGTGAGCTGTACCCGGACATGCGATGGCAAGAGGATCCACAGGCGAACGGCGACCCGCCGCTGCGCGTGCTCGTGATCGAGGATCACGGCGCGGTGGCACGCGGGCTCGAGCTTCTCCTGCGCCGCGAGGGGATGGAGGTCGCTGGAACCGCCGCGACGCTGGCCGAGGCAGAGCAGCTGGTGGAGAAACGTGCCGCCGATGTGGCCATCCTCGACATCAATCTCGGCGACGAGAACGGCTCTGAGCTCATCCCGAAGGCGCGCGCCCACGGGATCAAGGTGCTGCTCTACACCGGCGGCACGGTTCCGGCGCTTACGAACGGGGACAGGGCCGACGGCGTCGCGTCGAAGTCGGGTGGGCCCGCCGAGCTCATCAAGGCGGTGCGCGAGGTCGCGGCGGGACGCTCGCATACGGACAGCCGCGTGCTCGAGCGAACCCATCAGGTCGTGCTCACGCCGCGTGAGCGAGAGATCATCGGGTTTCTCGCCGAGGGCGTGAGTGGTGAGAAGATCGCGGACCAGCTCTTTCTCTCCTCGCACACGGTTCGCACGCACATCCGCAACGCCATGGCGAAGACGAACGCCAAGACCCGCGCTCACCTGGTCGCCCTCGCCACAGACAATGGGGAGATCACGAGCGGGACGCCCTGATGGCGAGTACCGGCTCCAGGTCCCAATCGATCGTTCTCGCCGAGACCTGGCGGCGTTACAAGCAGAGCGGCGATCAGACGTCGCGCAACCAGCTGATCCTGGCGTACTCGCCGATTGTCAAGTACCTGGCCGGCGGGATCATCGCGCGCATGCCCGCGCACGTCGAGGTCGCGGACCTCGTGTCCTACGGACTAGGTGGGCTGATCGAGGCGGTTGAGCGGTTCGACCCCGCGCGCGGGGTCAAGTTCGAGTCCTACGCAAGCACGCGGATCCGAGGTGCGATCTTCGACGAGCTGCGCTCGCTCGACTGGGTGCCGCGGAGCATCCGCGGCGAGGCCCGCAAGATCGAGGCTGCAACGGCGGAGCTGTCCACCAGCCTTCATCGGATGCCCACCGACGCCGAGCTGGCTGCCGAGATGTCGATCGACCTGGAAGAGCTGGACGCGTCGCTGCAGCGCGTGGCCGACACGCGCATGGTCGCGCTGGATCAGCCCTGGGACATCGGGGGAGCCGATGGCGGCGAGACAACCCTGCTCCATACGCTTCCCGATCCCGACGCCGTGGACCCCGCCGCGAACGCAGTCCGGGCGGACCTGCGGGAGCGAATCACCGACGCCATCCTGCACCTGCCCGAGCGCGAGCAGCTGGTCCTCGGGCTGCGGTACCACCAGGAGATGCGGCTTGAAGAGATCGGCGAGATCCTCGGGGTCACGGAATCCCGCGTCTCGCAGCTGCACGCCAAGGCGATCCTCCAGGTACGGGCCCTCCTTCCCGCATAAGCTCAGGCTCGCCATGTCGCAAGAGAACGTGGAGGTCGTGCAATCGACGTTCGACGCCTGGGAGCGGGGCGACACCGACTCGATTCTCCAGGTGGCCGACGAGGGCATCGTGGTCATCCAGCCTGCCGAGTTCCCGGGCGTTGCGCCGCAGCAGTACGGACACGCGGGAGTACTCGAGGCCTTCGCCCTCTGGCCGGGCTATTGGGACGACTTCCGCGTGGAGATCCTGCGCACGTTCGACCGCGGCGATCAGGTGGTGGTGACGACCGCGCAGAGCGGTCGCAGCAAGGACACCGGCATCGAGGTGGCCACGCAGTTCACCTTTCTGTTCACGCTCCGTGACCGCAAGATCACCGAGTGGCGGATGTTCATGCGCGAACAGGACGCCCTCGAAGCGGTCGGGACGGACTAACTCCTCCTTGCGCCAGGAGGCGCGCGGCGGTTACGGTTGGAGGACGCATGGTCGGCGCTGGCCCGCCCGCTCTGCACACAGGACTCGCCCCGAAGAGACTCGATTGGAGTTCCATGTCTCGATTTGGACGTTGGCTGCGCCGCGGTGGACGGCGTGACGATGCCGAGACGGCCACGCGCCTCGACCAGTGCTCCGAGTGCGGCGAGGCATTCGTGTATCCGGTCAGCTGGACCGAGTCGGGTGCGGCCGGCTGGTGGCTGCATCTGCGCTGCGGGAGCTGCGGCACGGTGCGGGACGTGGTGGCGAGCAACTACGCCGTCGAGGCGTTTGACCGTCTGCTCGATGGCGAGATGGAGATGATCGAGGCCGCCGCCGAGCGGCTCGAACGGGAATCATTCGTACTGAGCGCCGACGACTTCCGCTGAACTCAGGCGCTTGTGCTGTCAAGCAGCTGAAGCAGTTCGTGGGCCGCGAGCTCGATGTCCTTGTGGCGCCACTCGGCAGCTCGATAGAGGCAAGCGATCAGGCCCATTCTGTGGACGCGGCGGAGGTCGCCGTATACGAAGGCGTACCGCGCCTTGGTCTCGTCCGTCGCCCCGTCCGTGAGGCCGAGGTGCCAAGCCGCGTAGTCATCCCACGAATGTGACTCGAGGAATGCGTTCTCGGCGTCGGCGCGAGGTTGAACTTCCCCCCAGTCGCTCTCCAGCACATATTGGCGCGCTTCGATCAGCTCATGCGCGTGCGCGACGGCGTCTTCGTTCAGCGAGTACGAGGCCACGCCGACACTCTAAATCCCAGCCCTAGGCGGCCGCGGCGTATGACCGGGCTTCGGCTGCCGCCGCGATTCGCCCGGTGGCGCTATCGAGTACGCCGGCCGAGAGAAGCGTCGTGGCTGCCTTGGCCACGACCCGTCCGGTGAGGCCGCCGCTGCTGCGGACGCCCACGGACGCTGTCATCTCGGCACCGCCGTCGGCGGGTGTCAGGTCGTAGCGCACGTCCAGGCGTCGAACCAAGTGGCTCGCCGCATTCCCCCATCCCGGTCGGCTCGGCGCTCGGTGTCCCTCGTGCTCTGTCCCGCTGCCGGGCTACAGTCGCTGTCATGGGCGTTGACGGCAGCGGCCGCGAGCCGGGCCGGAGGAGGTCTCGGTCTCCCGCCGCACGGGTGCTCGGGGTAGGAGCCCGCGGTGCGGAGCGCCTGGCCGGTGCCACCGGTGTCGACAAGGCGATCGAGGATGCCGCCGAGGAGGCCATCGTCCGCGCGCTGCGCAGTCCCGCGGTCGAGCGGGCGATTGTGCGGGTGATCGTTGAGGGGAACGTCGTGGGGCGCGCGGTCGAGGAGTCGGTGACCAGCGACCAGGTGGTCGAGGCGATCGTCACGGCGCTCGACAGCGAGGCGGCCGATCGCGTCTGGGAGGAGATACTCGCCAGTCCCAAGGCACAGATGCTGGTGGAGCGGATCGCCGGGGCGCCGGAAGTGCGCGCCGCCATCGCGCAGCAGGGAGCCGGTCTCATCACCGATGTGGGCAGGCGGCTCACGGTTCGCACCGAGGCGCTCGATGACGCGGCAGAGCGCCTGGTCCGCGGCATGTTCAACCGGCCCGGACACGAAGACGAGACCAATCAGGTCGGCCTGGTCACGCGGGCACTCGCCGCGGTCGTCGACCTCGCCCTTGTCGGGGCGCTGTTCTCGGTCGCATCGGGGCTGCTGGCATCGATAGTGCCGGCGATCACCGGCGACGGCGACGGCCTCTCCATCTGGGGCGCGCTCAGTTTCGGGGTGGTGGGCTTCCTCATCGGCGGCGCGATCTTCGTGGCGTTCTGGGCGCTCGTAGGGCAGACACCCGGCATGCGCTTCCTGAGCATCCATCTCGACGCCGGAGGGGCCCAGGAGATCGGCCTTCGGCGCGCGGTCAGGCGGCTCGTGGCGATCCCGGTCGCGCTCCTCCCCGCCGGTCTCGGCTTCTTCGCGATCCTCCTGTCACCCGCGCGGCGTGGCTGGCACGACCGGTTTGCAGGCACCACGGTTGTCTATGACGAGGAGGTCGCCCGGGCCCCCTGGTCGCAGCTCGCCCGCGCGGAAGCGGCTCCGCCTCCACTCTGAGGCGAGCGTGATGGGCGCGGCTGGGTTCGAACCAGCGACTCTCGCGTTTGAGATGACTTTGGA
>CAWGSQ010000010.1:0-197572 GCA_963825345.1 uncultured Thermoleophilaceae bacterium
GGAGCCCTCGGTCATCACGACGAAGTCGGTGAGCGCCGGCGAGTACGCGCCGCCGCCGGCCGACACGCCCGTGATCACGGAGATCTGCGGGACGCGACCCGAGAGCTTCACGCTCTCGCGGAAGATCCGGCCGTAGCCGGCGAGCGCGGCGATGCCGTCGTCCATCCTGGCGCCGCCGGAGGCGACGAAGCCGATCACGGGAGCGCCGGCGCGGCCGGCGAGCTGCATCACGCGCACGATCGTCTCGGCGTGAGCCTCACCCAGCGAGCCGCCGGCGAACGACTGGTCCTGCGCGTAGCAGTAGACCGGGCGACCGGAGATCGTCCCCGCGGCGCCGACCACGCCGTCGCCCTCGCGCATGCGCTTGGACTCTCGCCGCGGCAGCACGGTGGAACGGATCACGTGCAGGGATCCCGGATCGCAGAGCAGCTCGAGCCGGTCGCGGGCGGTGACCTCGCGCGGCTCCTTCAGCAGTGGCGAGATGCGCTCGGCGGGCATCCTGTCCGCAAGGGCGCTCATGAAGCCTCCAGGCATAGGACGGCGTTGTGCCCGCCGAAGCCGAACGCGTTCGACAGCCCGATCGCGCGGGCGTCTCCGTTCTGCAGCGGACGGGCCTCGTTCGGGACGTAGTCCAGGTCGAGCCCCTCGTCGGGCTCCTCGTAGTTCAGGGTCGGCGGTGCGATGCGGTCACGCAGCGCCAGCAGCGTTGCGATCGCCTCCACGGCGCCCGCGGCGCCGAGCAGGTGGCCAATGGCCGACTTGGTCGAGCTGATCGGCACGCGCGCCGCCAGCTCCTCGCCGAGCGCCGTCTTGATGGCGTTCGTCTCGGAGCGGTCGTTCAGCGGTGTGGAGGTGCCGTGCGCGTTCACGTACAGCACCTGCTCCGCGTCTATGCCCGCGTCCTTCAGCGCCAGCTCCATCGCCTTAGCCGCGCCGCGGCCAGTGGGCTCCGGGGCGGTCAGGTGGTGGGCGTCCGACGTCGCCGCGTATCCGCGCACGTAGCCGAGGATGCGCGCGCCGCGCTCGCGGGCCGCCTCCTCCTCTTCCAGCACGAGGATGCCGGCGCCCTCGCCCATCACGAAGCCGTCGCGACGACGGTCGAACGGGCGCGAGACGCCACTCGGCGAGAGGGCCTCCATGCGCGCGAACGCGGCGGTGGCGAGTGGCGTGATGACCGCCTCGCTGCCGCCGGTGACGACCGCGTCGGCGTCGCCGTGACGGATCAGCCGCTCGGCCATGCCGATCGCGTGGGCGCCGGCCGCGCAGGCCGACACCGTTCCGAACGACTGTCCGCGGAGGTCGTGCTTCATCGCGACCACGCCGGACGCGGCGTTCGCCATCAGCAGCGGGATCGACAGCGGCGAGATTCGATCCGCGCCCTCGTCCCGCAGGATGATGTGCTGGGCCTCCAGCGTGCCGAGGCCGCCGATGCCGGTACCGATCACGCAGGCCGCGCGTTCGGGGTCGTACGGAGCGTCGCCCTCCCAGCCGGCGTCCTCGAGCGCCTCGCCGGCGGCCGTAAGCGCGAACTGGGTGTAGCGGTCCGAGCGGCGCACCTCCTTGACGGAGAGGTGCTCCTTGGGCTCGAACTCGCTGGCGCGGCCGAAGCCGTCCTCGATCCCGGACCGCCCCGCGGTCCAGCGCTCGTGCAGCGTGCGGGCGCCCACGCCGAGCGGCGTGACGGCGCCTACGCCGGTGATGACGACCGACCGCGTCATCCGAGCTTCGACATCACCAGGTCGACGGCCTGACGGACGGTCGCAACACCCTCCATGTCCTCGCCCTTGAGCTGCACGCCGTACTCGTCCTCGACGATCTGCGCGAGCTCGACCAGGTCGAGCGAATCCACGTCCAGCGACTCGAAGGTCGCATCAGGGTTGATCGCGTCCGGCTCGGCGCCGAACTCCTCGAGAGCCTCGAACACCCGGCCCTCGATTTCCTCACGTGTAGCTGTTGCTGCCATTCAGTTCCTCCTTGTCTTCTCTTAGGCGGTGAGGCCTCCGTCAACGGTGAGGCAGATGCCTGTCACGTACGCGGCGCCATCAGACGCCAGGAAGCGCACGCACTCGGCCACCTCATCCGGCGTGCCTGCCCTGCGGGCGGGCACGTGCTCCAGCAAGTTCTCTGCGATGTCCTCGCTCATGCCGGTCTCGATCAGACCGGGTGCCACGGCGTTCACCGTCACCCCGCGGCGCGCCACCTCGGCGGCCACCGTCCTCGTCATCGCGACCAGCCCGGCCTTGGAGGCCGCGTAGTTGGCCTGGCCGGCGTTACCTCGAACGGCTCCCACGATGGAAGCGATGTTGACAACGCGGCCATAACGGTTCCTAAGCATCGGCCGCAGGGCGCGGCGCGTCAGGCGGAAGGCGGCCGACAGGTTGGTGTCGATCACCCTGTCCCAGTCGTCGTCGTCGATCATCGGCGCCAGGCCGTCCGCGGTGATGCCGGCGTTGTTCACCAGCACGAGCACCGGGCCGAACTCCTCCTCGAGCGCCTTGAAGAGCGCGTCGGCGGTTGCGGGATCTGACACGTCGCCTTGAAGCGCCTTCGCGCGGCCGCCCGCGCTCGTGATCTCCTCGACCACGGCGTCGGCCGCCTCGGAGTCGCTGCGGTAGTTCACGCCCACCGGCCAGCCCTCCCGTGCGAGCGCCTTGGCGATCGCCGCACCGATCCCGCGCGATGCGCCGGTGACGAGTGCGCTGCCATCCGGTCGTCCATTCATGGCCCCCATTCGATCACGCCGGCCCCCCAGGTGAAACCCGCGCCGAATGCGGCGAGCAGCACGTTCATGCCGGGCTCGAGCATTCCGCGCTCGCGAGCGTCCGCGAGGGCGATCGGGAGCGTTGCCGATGAGGTGTTGCCGTAGCGGTCGATGCAGTTGATCACGCGGTCGCTGTCCAGGTCGAGCCGCTCGGCGACCGCGGTGAGGATGCGCGCGTTCGCCTGGTGGTAGACGAACAGGTCGATCTCGTCCAGGTCAACGCCCGCGCGCTGCGTGGCCTCGATGCTCGCCTCGGACATCCGCTGGACGGCCGCCTTGAAGGTGTCGTGGCCCTGCATGTGGACGATCTGCTCGTCGTGCGAGGCGCGGATCGAGTTGGCGCCGGCGGCGTCGCAGTGCAGGACGATGTCCGCGATGTGGGCGCTGCCGCTCGAGGGCGACACAACCGCCGCGCCCGCGCCGTCCGCGAACAGCGCGGCCGTGCCGCGGTCGGAGCGGTCGACGAAGCGGCTGAGCACCTCGGCGCCGATCACGAGCACGTTGTCGCTGCGCCCGCCCTCCACCTGGGCCGCGGCGAGCGCCAGGGCCGATAGGAAGCCCGTGCAAGCTGCGCCCAGGTCCATCGCACCCGCGCGCGTGGCACCGAGCTGGCTTGCCACGAGCGGTGCCGCGTTCGGCAGGAGATCATCCGGCGCCACCGTCGCCACCAGCACGAGGTCCAGATCCTCGGGTGAGACGTTGGCCTCCTCCAGTGCCGCGCGGCCCGCTGCCGCGGCGAGGTCCTGAAGGCGCTCGCCGTTCGACACGCGGCGTCGCTCGTGCACGCCCGTGCGATGCACTATCCACTGCTCAGTCACGCCGGCGCCCTCGGCCACCATCGCGTTCGTGACCACGTCCTCCGGCATCGCCATGGCGACGGACGCCAGGGCGGCCGCGCGCTGTTGGCGGTCCCACGGCATGGGGGTCACCATCGCCGCCGCTGCGGGGTCGGAGGCGGCGGCATCGCGCACGGCCGCCCTCGCGTCCGGCCACAGGAGGTCCGGGCTACGCACCGGCGGCCTCCATCGTGCCAGCGAGCGACTTTCGTACAAGGTTCGTCAGGACGTGGCCGGGTCCGGTCTCCACGAAGTTGGTCACGCCGCGTGCGTCGAGCGCGCGCATCACGTCGAGCCAGCGCACCGGATGGGTGATCGCCTGCACGAGCCGCTCGCGGATGTGGTCGAAGGGCTCGGCGGTGACGCAGGAGTACACGGGCACGCGCGGCTCCGAGATCTCGGTCTCGGCCAGCAGCGCGCGGAAGGGCTCCACGGCCGGCTCCATCAAGGGTGAGTGGAAGGCGCCGGCCACCGGCAGGCGCTTACCGCGCACACCGCGCTCCTTGAGCTGCGCCTCCGCGTCGTCGAGCGCGCTCAGCGCGCCGGACAGGACGAGCTGGTCGGGGGCGTTGTCGTTCGCGATCGACACCTGGGTGGCGGCCGCCACCTCGGCGATCACCTCGCGGTTGCCCTCGCGAGCGCGTACGGCGGTCATGCCGCCGTCGCCGGTCTTCTCGGCGGCCTCCTGCATCAACCTGCCGCGTGCCGCGACCACGCGCAGCCCGTCCTCGGCCGCAATCGCACCGGCGGCCACGAGAGCGGTGATCTCGCCAAGCGAGTGGCCGGCCATCACGTCAGCCTGCGTCTCCAGCTCGGCGTGGCCCGCCAGCGCGGCGCAGTAGATCGCCGGCTGCGCCCAGCGCGTGCCCTCGGTGGCCCGATCGAACAGGTCGGAGCCGACCTCGCGTTCGGCGAGCTCGAGCAGATCAGGACGGTGGCGCTCCACCGTCTCGCGCATATCAGCGGTTTGGCTGCCCTGCCCGGGAAAGAGCAGCGCAGTGAGTTGGTCGCGAGCCATACCCACACCTTCTCTGGCCAGGCCACTCCGTTAGCCCGGCGGGACACAGTACCCCCCGGTCGGGGGGGTACCTTCACCCGATGCTCCTGCTCTACAGAGCCCCGTTTTCGACCAATGTCGAGCGTGTGGCGCTCGCGCTCGCTCACAAGGGCCTCGACGTGGAGTCCGTCGTGATCTCCTACGAGGACCGCTCGCCGGTGCTCGAGGTGAGCGGCCAGCCGCTCGTGCCTGTGCTCGTGGACGGCGACGAGGTGATACCGGACTCGATCCGGATCCTGCGCCATCTGGAGGAGCGGCACCCCGACCCGCCGCTGTTCCCGCGCGACCCGGCGCGGCGCGCCGAGCTGGACGTGTTCCTCGAGTGGTTCAACGAGATCTGGAAGGTCGCGCCGAACGGGATCGAGGAAGAGCTCGAGTGCGAGCATCCCAATCACGAGCGCGTCGCCGCCCTCGGCGCGCGCATGCGCGCGTGGCTCGACGTGTTCGAGGAGCTGCTCGACGGCCGCGAGCACCTCTTCGGCGACTTCTCCGCGGCCGACTGCGCCGCGTTCCCGTTCCTGAAGTACGCCAAGCTGCGCGACCCCACCGACGACGAGCTCTTCCACCGCATCCTCGAGGACCACCTGCGGCTGGACGGAAGCCATCCGCGGCTGTCGGAGTGGATCGACCGCGTGAACGAGCGCCCGCGCGTCTGATAAGACCCAGAGATGGACTGGAAGCTCGAGGTGGTGCCGATCCCCGTCTCCGACGTGGACCGCGCGAAGGCGTTCTACACCGACAAGGCGGGGTTCAACGCGGACCATGACCACATGGTCAGCGACGAGGTCCGCTTCGTGCAGCTCACGCCTCCCGGCTCGGCCTGCTCGATCTCGCTCGGCAAGGGGATCGTGGACACGCCGCCCGGTTCGGTCCAGGGGCTGATGCTGGTGGTTGCGGACATCCAGGCCGCCCGTGCCGAGCTGGTCGATCGCGGCGTGGATGTGAGCGACGTGCAGGAGTTCCCGTGGGGCTCGTTCGTCTTCTTCAGCGATCCCGACGGAAACGGCTGGGCCGTACAGCAGATCCATGACCGGGGCTAGCTCGGGATGGCCTATTTCGCGGTCACCGTCGAGCACGATCTGAATTGGGACGACTCGCGGGGGATGCGCGAGCAGGACGAATGGGACGCACACGCGAGCTACATGGATGAGCTTGTGGACGGGCGGGGTTCACCCAGTGGCGAGCTGGGCTGAGTTCGAGGCCGCTGCGCCCGAGCTCGCCGAGCGCGTGCGGGAGCGCCTCGACGCTCACACCCACAAGACGCTCGCCACGGTGCGGCGCGACGGGTCGCCGCGCATTTCCGGCAGCGAGACGAACCTCATGGAGGGCGAGCTCTGGATCGGGTCGATGTGGCAGGCCCTCAAGGCCCGCGACCTGCAGCGCGACCCCCGCTTTGCGCTCCACAGCGGCTCGGAGGAACCGTCGGAGTGGAGCGGCGACGCGAAGCTGGCCGGCGTCGCCGAGGAGATCACGGACCCCGAGCGGGTGAAGGCGATCAACGGGGAGGCCGGGGCGTCCGGCCCGTCTCACCTGTTCAGGCTCGACCTGCGCGAGGTGTCGACCGTGGGCCTCGACGACGAGCGCAAGGCGCTCGTGATCGAGGTCTGGACGCAGGAGGGCGGGGTCCGGACTATAAAACGGGCCTGACGTGACCGGAGTGCCGGAGAAGCTTCAGCGAATCGAGCACATCGTGGTGCTCCAGCTCGAAAACCGCTCCTTCGACCACATGCTCGGCTACCTCGCCCACGAGGGAAACGAGCTTCCCGATAACGGCGAACTCGACACGGCCGTAGACGGGCTGGCGGGCGCCACCAACTCCTACCGCGACACCGTCTACGGGGCCGAGATCCTCGACGAGGACGCGTTCGACAAGCAGCATTTGGACCCCCCGCACGGCGACGCCGAGGTGAAGCTGCAGATCGCGGAAGGCGCGATGACCGGGTTCCTGGACGTCTGGGCGGCCAAGCTGCACAAGACGAGCCACCTGCTGCCATTCGTGCGCTCGCTGAAGCGAGCTTGGGCGAAGCTGCGCCGCAGGGCGTACCCGGACCCGGCGAAGCTCAAGGCGGTCATGGGCCATATGCCGCGCGAGAAGCTGCCCGTTTTCGACCACCTCGCCCGGCACTTCTGCGTCTGCGACCGCTGGTTCTGCTCGGTGGCGGGACCGACGATGCCGAACCGGTTCTTCTCGGTCGCGGGGGAACACGCCAACGAGATGAACAACGTGAAGCTGCTCTTCTTCAAGAAGCGCCCCATCAAGTCGCTGTTTCAGGAGCTTCAGGATCAGAGCATGTGGCGCTGGTACTCATCCGACCCAGCGATCCTCCGCGCCATCGACCGTGACTATCGGTTCGATATCGACTCCAATTACGACCACTTCGCATACTTCGACGAGTGCACCGAGGTCCAGCGGCGCACGTTTCTCAGCGACGTGCTGGGGGACGGGGAGAACGACAGGCTGCCGGAGGTGGCCTGGATCGATCCCAACTTCGCCCTCAAGGATCAGGACAAGCTCGTCGGGCCGATACTTGGCTTACTCGATGGGCCGGGCTCGAACGACGACCATCCGCCGTCTCGGGTGATCCAGGCCCAGCGGCTCGTCAACAAGATCTACGAGGCGCTCGGCCGCAGCAAGTATTGGGACAACACGCTCTTCGTCGTGTACTACGACGAGCACGGCGGCTTCTACGACCACGTCGCGCCACCGGAGGGCATGGGCCCGCGCATCCCGGCGCTGGTGATCGGCGGCCGCGTGAAGCGCGGCGTCTGCCACCAGCCGTTCGACCATGCCTCCCTGATCAAGACGATCCTGCTGCGCTTCGGGAAGGACGGCAGCGTCCGCAATATGCCCCCTCGCGTGGACGCGGCCGACGACCTCAGCTCGATACTGCGTGACGACGACAAGGTCGTGCCGTTCGTGCCGGTCAAGAACCCGGGCGCTGCGGCCATCAGCGACAAAGACCTCGAGCCGATCGTGCTCGAGGGGGGTGCCTCGATCGCGAATCGGACCATGGAGATCCTGGACGAGACGCTCACCGACCTGCAGGAGCTGATCGTGAAGTGCCACGCCTTGCCGCTTCGCACCGGCCGGGACACGCTTTCACGGCTGCCGACCACGACCCTGAAAAAGCTTGCGCTCCGCGTCGCGCCCGAGAAGCCAATCGGCGAGCGCCTGAAGGACCGCCACCCCTAACCCGCGCCGGGCGCTAGGCCGTCAGGCCCAGTCGCTCCGCGCGCTGCACGGCCTCGGCGCGGTTGCGCACGCCGAGCTTGCGGTAGAGCGCGCTCGTGTGCTCCTTCACCGTGTGCGGTGAGAGGAACAGGAGCTCGGCTATCTCCTTGTTGGTGGCGCCGCCCGCCATATGCGTGAGCACCTCGCGCTCGCGCTCCGACAGCGGCGTGGAGGGTTGCTCGGCGCGTGGTGCGAACACGGTCATGCCCTTCCCGACCATCCGCACCGCCATCGCCACGTCGTGGGCCGGCCAGTCCTTCGACACGAAGCCGGCGGCCCCAGCCGCCTTCGCCGCCTGCGGCGAGATCCAGCCCGCACCCGATATCAGCAGCACGCGCGTGGTGGGCGACTCGCGCCGGATCGCCTCGCACAGCTCCGCGCCGGACTCCTCGCCGAGGAAGAGGTCCACGAGCGCGACGTGCGGCTCGTAGCGGCGCGCCATCTCGAGCGCCTCCTGGACGCTCGACGCGGTCAGGCAGCGCTCCACCCAGGGCTGCTCGGTCAGGAGCAGCCGGAAGCCCCAGTGGACGACGTCATGGTCGTCCACCACCAGCACTCGCAGGTTGCGGTCGGGGCTCACTCCGGTGAATCCTCCTCCACCGGCACCACGAGCCGCACGCGCCAGTCCTGGCCCTCGGGTCCGAACTCCACGAGCGCACCGCGCTGGAGGGCCTCGAACGCGGCCAGGCGGAGGCCCATGCCGGTGCCGGTGCCGCGGGTGGCCGCCTGGGCGCCGTCGTTTCGCACCTCGAGCACGAACGTGCCGTCGATGCGCCCCACGTGCACCCGCACCGAGCTCGGCCGCGCGTGCTTGTGCGCGTTGCGGAGCGCCTCGGCAAGCACGGACTGGGCGAGCGCCTCCACATCGTCCGGGACCTCCACCCCGTCCTCCCAGTCGAGCTCGAGCGGCAGGTCCTTGTAGTGGCGGCCGAGCCGGGCGAGCTCGCCGCGGAGCGTGGCGCCCGTGTCGAGGCTGGGCGGAGCGAGCGGTCGAGACAGCGCGTCGCGCAGGTCGGCGAGCGCGGCATGCATCTCGCTCGCGCAGCGCTGGCGTGCCTCCTCGCTCAGCGCGTGCTCCGAGCCGAGCACCATCGAGACGCCGAACAGCCGCTGCACCACGCGCTCGTGCAGCTCGCGCGCGAGGTCGATGCGCGCCTGGAGCAGCCGGGCGCGGCCCTGCTGGCTCGTCGCGATGCGGACGCTGGCCGCGAGCGCCGCCGTCTTGCCGAGCGTCCACATGGCGTGGCGCTCCTCGTCGGTGAGCTCGAAGCGGGTGCCGGCGCGGTCGCTGAAGATCACCCCGAGCCAGCGCCCGCCGGCGGACACGGGCACGCAGGTGAGCGTCTCCACCCCGCCGAGGCGCGCATACCGCTCCGGCACCCAGCGCTCGAGGTCCCCGGTCACCTCCACCACGCGGTCCTCGGAGAGGGCCACCTGCGCGATCGGCGTCTCCTCGAGCGTCCCGTACACCTCGGCGAACAGCCCCGGCTCGAGCCCGTGACTGCCCACCGGGACAACCAGCTGACGGGCGTCGTCGTAGAGCAGCAGGCCGGCGCGCTCCATGGATGCCACCCGGCAGCACGCCTCGCACAGGCGGTCGTAGAACTCGCGCCCCGAGGCCACGCCCTTCTCCCCGTCGAGCGCGCCGAGCAGCTCCACGATCACGTCGAGTGCGTCCGTGCGCTGTGAGAGGGCCTGGCCGTCGGCCATTGCCGTCTCTAGGTTACGCGTGCTCGAGCGATAGCCGCAGTGTCTGCTCCGAGGTGAGGGAGACCTCGCGAACGTAACCGCAGCTCTGACAACGGCACTCGGCAGTGCCCTCGAAGTCGTCCACGCGCAGCGACCATTCGACATCGCCGGACAGGCACGCCCGGCAGGCGAGCGAGGCGGCCACAAGGGACGGGTCGTCGTCCCCGCGGAAAATTGCGAGCTCGGGCGAGTCCTGCATCACTTCTACCGTCCCCGACCTGTCGGCCGGCGACCACTAGAGACCACGGGAAACCCCCCAAACGGCGGGGGTCACAGCGCGCCCGCCTGACGCACGGGCTGGTCGCGGACGGCGTCGAGCCGGTCGGCGAGCCGCGTGCCGTCCGGAAGCGCGAGATCTGGGTCGAGCTCGAGCAGCGGCTCGAGCACGAAGCGCCGGCTCGTGACCTCAGGATGCGGAAGCGCCAGCCGCTCCGAGGCGAACTCGAGGTCGCCGAGGAGCAGCACGTCCACGTCGATGGGACGCGGCCCGTGCCGGACGCCTCCGGGGACGCGGCCAAGCTCTCGCTCCACGGCCTTGCTCGCGTCGAGCAGCTCCTCCGGCCCCAGCGCGGTCCGGACCTGGAGGCAGGCGTTGAGGAAGTCCGGCTGGTCTGTGACCTCGCCCTGAGGCGCGGTCTCGTACACCGACGACGCCGCGAGCACCTCCACCCCGTGCTCGCCGAGCGCATCGCGCGCGGCACGCAGGTTCGCGAGCCGGTCTCCAACGTTGGAGCCGAGCCCGAGGTAGCCCGTCAGGCCCGTCAGACCTCTTTCCACACCTCGACCGAGACCTCGTCGACCGGCAGCGGGATCGGCGGCTCGGGCTTGGTGGCCTTCACGCGCACCGACTCGGCGCCGAAGCGATCGATCAGGCGGTCCGCGACCGCGGCGCAGAGCCGCTCGAGCGTCTTGTAGTTGCGCTCCTGCGCGCCCAGCGCCACCTGCTCGCAGACCTCGGCGTAGTTCACCGTGTCCTCGATGCGGTCTGTGACGGTGGCGTCGCAGTCGTCGAGCTCGAACGCTATGTCGAACACGAGCCGCTGGCCGACCTCGCGCTCCGCCTCGCCCACGCCGTGGTGTGTGTAGAGCGAGAGGCCTGTGATCTCTATCGAGACCGCGGGCGAAGTGGCCGCGCGATCGTCCTCGCCGAGATCATCGTCCTCGATCTCTTCGAAGTCGTCGTCAGGATCGCTCTCCCACATCGGTTCGGACCGTAGCAGCGGCCACCGCGAGGGCATCGGCGTTCTGGGCCACGTCGTGCACGCGGAACACGCTGGCGCCGCGCTCGAGCGCGATGACGTTCGTGGCGATGGTGCCGGGCAGGCGCTCGCCCTCGCCGCGGTCACCGGCCAGCTTGCCGAGGAAGCTCTTGCGCGAGGTGCCCACCACCACCGGCCTGCCGATGGCAACGATCTCGTCGAGGCGGCGCAGCAGCTCGAGGTTGTGCTCCACGGTCTTGCCGAAGCCGATGCCGGGATCGAGCCAGACGCGTTCCTCGTCGACGCCCTCGGCGACCGCGAATGCGAGCCGCTCCTCGAGGAACGACTTCACCTCGGAGACGACGTCGTCGTAGCGCGGGTCCTCCTGCATCGTGCGCGGCTCGCCCAGCATGTGCATGAGGCAGCAGCCCGCGCCGGTCTCGGCCACGAGCCCGGCCATTGCGGGGTCGAAACGAAGGGCGGAGACGTCGTTCACGAGGCTGGCGCCCGCCTCGAGCGCCGCGCGGGCCACGGCGGCCTTGGTGGTGTCGATCGAGAGGCGGGCCTGCCCGCTGCGGGCGAGACGCTCGATCACCGGCACCACTCGATCTAGCTCCACGTCCTCGCCGACTGGTTCGGCGCCGGGCCGCGTGGACTCGCCGCCGATGTCGAGGATGTCCGCACCCTCGCTCGTGAGGCGCAGCCCGTGTTCGACGGCGGCATCGGCGTCGAGGAACAGCCCGCCGTCCGAGAACGAGTCGGGCGTCACGTTCACCACTCCCATGATCAGCACGGCGTGAGTATCGCGCGCCGCGGGCGGCGTGGGTCAGCGCACCGCGACGTCGCTTGTCACAGTGGTGAGGGCCTCGTCGATCACCGTCACGGCGAGGTCGATCTCGTCGTCGCTCACCGTGAGCGGCGGGGCCATGCGCAGGCAGTTGGCCGAGCCCGCGCTCTGACCGCGCACGAGGTTCATCGACAGCCCGCAGCGCAGGCACTCCTCGGTGAGCGCGCGGCCGAGAGCGTCGGCCGGCGCGCGCGTGTCGCGATCCTCCACGAGCTCCATGCCCACGAGCAATCCCATCCCGCGCACGTCGCCGATCGACTCGTGGCGGGTCTGAAGCTCGCGCAGGCTCGCCATGAGCCGGTCGCCGCGCGCCCTGGCGGCGCCGGGCAGGTCGTCGCTGATCACCACGTCGAGCACCGCCTCGGCCACGGCGGCCGGCATGGGGTCGGACACGTGTGAGGTCACGTGGGTAAAGCCCAACTCGAAGCAGCGCTCCTCGATGTCCGGCGTGGTGACCACGGCCGAGACCGGCACGCCGCCGCCGAGCGTCTTCGACAGGACGAGAAAGTCTGGCACCACGTCGTAGACCTCGAACCCGTACATGGAACCGAGCCGGCCGAGGCCCGTCTGGCACTCGTCGAACACGAGCATCATGTCGCGCTCGGCGCACAGCTCCGCCATGCGCACGAAGTAGCCGGGCGGCGGCACGATCACGCCGCCGGCCGACAGAACCGGCTCGGTGAGCACCGCGGCCGGGGCGCCCACGCTCGCCTGGTCGAACAGGTCGAAACCGGCCTCGAGGCAGCTGCAGTCGCAGTTGCCATCGCAGTGGCGGATCGGGCAGCGGTACTCGTAGGGCGCGGGGATGGCGAATGCGCCCGGCGTGGCCGGGCCGTGGCCGCGGCGGCCGCCCGCATGGGTGTGCGCCGACGCGCCGGCGGTCACGCCGTGCCAGCTGCGCGTGAGCGCGACCACCTCGAATTTCCCGCTGGCGAGCTTCGCCATCCGCAGCGCGGCCTCGTTCGCCTCGCCGCCGGTGGAGAGGAACATCGCGCGCTCGAGCGGGGCCGGCAGCGTGTCGATGAGCCGCTCGGCGAGCGATATCACGGGCGCCGAGAGCGACCACGAGTTGAGGTGCATCACCTCGCGGCAGGAGCGCTCGATGGCCTCGACCACGCGCGGATGGTTGTGGCCGATCGTGGCGCAGATCTGGCCGGCGGTGAAGTCGAGCACCCGGCTGCCGTCCTCCATCTCGATGAAGGAACCGGACGCGGACTTGACGAGGCCGGGGGCGAAGGGACCGCCGTAGCGGATCAGGAGGTCGCTGCTCATGCGCGCAGGCTACGGCAGGATGAGGTGGCTGTCGCCGAACTCGTGGAAGCGGTAGCCACGTGCGGACGCCGCCTCGTACGAGTCCTCCAACAGCTCCGCGCCCGCGGCCGCCTCGAGCAGCTGGAGGTGTGAGGAGCTCGGCTCGTGCCAGCCGGTGATGAGCCCGTCGACCGTATTCAAACCGCGCTCCGGGGTGACCACAAGGTTTGTGAGCCCCTCGCCTGCCCGCACACGGCCGCCAAGGGTCGCCACCGTCTCGAGCGCGCGCACGACCGTGGTGCCCACGGCGATCACCCGTCCGCCCCAGCCATGCACGGCATTCACGAGCCGCGCGGTGGCCCCCGGGACGCGGTAGCGCTCGGGGTAGGGGCTTTCGCCCAGCTCGAGCGACGACACGCCGGCGTGCAGCGTGAGCGGCGCGAACAGCACGCCGCGTGCCGCCAGCTCCGCCACGAGCTCGCCGCTGAACGGCCGCGCGGCGCTCGGCATCTCGGCGCTGCCCGGGTCAACCGCGAAGACCGTCTGGTAGGCGTCGATCGGCCACGCCCCCGGTGTGTGGCGGTAGCGAATCGGGTGCCCGTGACGGCGAAGGTAGTCCTCGATCGGCTCACCGAGCGAGAGCCGCGCCACGGACAGGCGCCTGCTGGCGAGGTGGCGCGAGAGCAGCTTTGCCGAGCCGCCGCCGGGCAGCTCAACCGTGGCACCCATCCTGGGGCCGCGCAGAGGCGTCAGTTCGGCGGTACGCACCTCCACGACCCAGTTGCCCGCGCCCGCCGGGGTCGAGAGGTGCAGCAGTACGTCCTCGCCGTCGAGCCGTGCCGGGAGCGCCGCGGGCAGCGTCGCGGACGTGTTCACCACGAGCAGGTCGCCGGGCGCCAGGAAGCGCCCGAGCTCGCCGAAGCGGGCGTGAGCCAGAGCGCCGTCGGTGCGACTCGCCACGAGCAGCGCAACGTCGCCGCGGCCGGCTCCGCGAACCTCCGGCGGCTCCTCGGCCTGGAGCGGCTCGGCCACGGCTGCGTGGGTCACCGCGGTGCTCATGCGACCTCACTCGCTCGGTAGCGGCCGCTCGGGAGCGAGCCCTCGATCAGCGCGAGCAGGCCGGGCACGCTCTCCTCGGGCGGCGGACGGTCCGAGATGTCCTCGCCGGGGAAGGCGTCCTGGTGCATCTGCGTACGCATGTCGCCCGGGTCGACCCAGTACACGCGCAGGCCCGGGTGCTCGGCGGCCAGCACGGCAGTCATCTGCTCGAGCGCCGCCTTCGACGAGCCGTACCCGCCCCAGCCCTCGTAGGGCTCGACCCCGGCGTCGGAGGTGATGTCGAGGATCGCGGCACCCTCGCGCAGCCGTGGGAGCGCAAGCTGAAGAAGCGCGAGCGGTGCAAGCACGTTCGCCTCGTAGACACGGCGAAGCTCGTCGAGCGGATAGTCGACGAGCGCGGGCTGCGGGCTCGGTCCGAGCAGACTGGCGTTGTTCACGACCAGGTCGATCTCGTCGCCGGCGGCCTCGAGGAGCGCGCGCCGATGATCCGCATCGGCCACGTCGCCGGCGATCGCGGTGACCCCGCTCAGCCCTTGGGTGACTTCCGTGAGCGCCTCGGCACCGCGGGCATCGACCACGAGCCGCCAGCCGCGCTCAACGAGCGTGCGGGCGAGAGCAAGGCCGAGGCCACGCGAGGCCCCGGTGACGATTCCAACTGGCATGGGCCGCATTGTGCATCTTCAAGTGCACTTGAAGTCAAGTCCGGGCCGCGGACGGGATGGTGACGCGCGCCAGAGCGGCGTCCGCCCGCGGGGCCGGCAGCAGCCGTCCGCTAGCCAGCAGGTGCGCCGCGAACACGCCGAGCTCGTAGCCCACGATGGCGCCGACGAGCACGTCGATCGGGAAATGCGCGCCGAACATCACCCGCGTCAGGGCCACCAGCGCGACGTACACGAGCAGCGGTCGGCGGAGCAGCGGCACCGCGCTGGCAGCCGCAGCGGCCATCGCCGACGTCACGATCAGGTGGCCGGACGGGAACGAGGCGAGATGCGCCCAGCTTCGGCCGTGCGACAACTGGATCTGGCCTCCCAGGACCTCCTCGGGCCTGGCCCGCTCGATGAAGAGCTTCACGATCTCGAGGGCCGCTCCGGCGAGGTACGCCGCAAGCACCACGCCGAGCGCCGCGCCGAGAACGTAACGCGGCCGGCGAAGGCTCACCGCCGCCGCGATCACCGTCGCGGTGATCAGCAGGAGGTAGTTGCGCGTGTGCGGGTCGAGCGCCTGGTAGAGCCACTCAGGACCGTCGCCGAGGCCGTTGACCGCCAGCATGAGCGAGTTGTCGAGCGGCTGAACCACGGGCATGGCGGCGCCGAGGGCGATCACGGCCAGGATGAGCGAGGCGAGCCGCGGCGTCCAGGCGCGCAGCACCGCGAACGCCTCGCGTGCGCCACCCGTACGCGCCGGCTTGCGCCGCGGCTTGCGCGCCGGGGCCATCAACGCGCGCGCCACCCGTGCCGTGTCGACCACCGGCCGGTAATGGCTCGGCTCGCCGTCGTAGAGCGTCGGGATCTCGACCGACGCGAACTCGCGGCCGGACTTCACCAGCGCGCGCAGATGCCGGCTCTCAGCGTCGTAGCCGCCTTCGGGGAGCGGCAGCTCCGTCAGCGCGTCGCTCCGGAACAGCCGCATGCCGTTCTGGGTGTCCGGAACCCATGCTCCGGTGGTGGCGAACAGCGCGAGGCTCGCGGCGCGGTTCCCGATCCTGCGAACAAGTGGCATCGAGCGGCGCTCCCTGCGGTGACCGATCACGAGGTCGGCGCGGCGGCTCGCCTCGACGAAGGCCGGGATGCGCTCGGGCGCGTGCTGGCCGTCTGAGTCGAGCGCGACGATTGCCTCGGGCGGAGCTGCGTCCGCGAGCAGCAGGGCGGTGCCCGCCGCCAGCGCGCTCCCCTTGCCCCCGTTCTCGTCGAGGCGCAGGATGCGCACACGATCGTCGTCGGCGAGCGCGTCGAGCGACCGTGAGACGGCAGGCGGCGCGCCGTCGTCCACGAGGACGATCTCATCCACGTAGCCGAGCGTCGTCGTGGCCACCTCGACCGCCCTGTCGGAGGCGAAGACGGGGATCACGGCCGCGACGCTCGCGGGACGGGGACGCAGGACCTGTCGTGCCGGCCGCGCGCGGTCGGGAGCCCGGCGCTGGGCTGCCACGAGCGGCACCGAGGCGGCCAGGGCGACGACGCCGAACCAGAGCACCGCTCGGTAGCTGCCACTCAGCTCGACCGCGAGCCCGGCAAGCGGGAGCGCACCCGCGCCGGCGACGGATCGCCCAGCGAAGAACACGCCGCTGTAGCGCCCGGCCTGACCGTCCGGCACGAAGCGCGCGAAGTAGGGGAAGCCGAGCGCCGTCACGATGCCCGCACCGACCGCCGCCACGGCGAAGGCGGGCGCGGCGGCGGGGAGGCTCGTCGCGGGAGCGGCCGCAAGCAGTCCGGCCCCCAGCAGGGTGGCCCCCGCAACCAGCAGGCTGTGCACGCGCTCGGCCGGGGCGCGCGCCGCCAACACCATGCCGAGCGCGGTGAGGACGCCGAATGCGAGCGGTAGAGCTCCCGCCGCGGCCACACCCAGCCCGAGGCTGCGCTCCGCGTAGAGCACGAAGAAGGCGGGAAGCGCGGCGTACCCGAAGACCCACATCGCCTGAGCCACGAGCACCTCACGCGCTCCGGGCCGGCGAGCCAGTTCGCGCAACCCGACCGTACGCTCCCTCTGCTTCGACTCTGGTGGCCGCTCCCCGAGGCGCAGCCGGCGCGTGACCAGGGCCGTGGGCACGGCTGTCATTGCGATCACGACGGCCGCCAGCGCGAACGCGGCGGCGGGCGCGGGCTCGATCAGTGCGCCGCCGATCGAGATAGCCACCACCGCGCCGACGAGGCCTGCGATCTCCTGAGCGCTCGTGGCGGCCGGCCGGCCGCTGTCCTCAACGTCGTCCGCGACGATCGCCCGGTGCGCGGTCGTGAGCGCGTTGAGCCCGGTGTAGACGATCCCGGCGGCGAGGCCGAGCGCGATGTAGGACGTCCCGTTCCCGAGCCCCACCGCCACCAGGCCGCCGGCGCTCAGCACGGCGCCGCCGGTGATAAACGGAAGCCGACGCCCGCGGCGGTCCGACCAGATCCCAACCGCGATCGGAACGCCGAAGCCTGCGATCGCGTTGACCATCATCACCACGCCGATCAGCGTCGGTGCGTCCTCGATCCGCTCGAGCAGAACCGGCAGGTACGTGGTCGTGAGCGCTCGTCCGGCACCCGCGCCGACCGCGGCCAGCGCGAAGGCGACGAGCATCCAGCGACCACCGAGACGCGCGGTAACCGCGGTCATGCCGTGCCCCCCGAGAAGGCCACGCGCAAACGCGCGGGCTCCACGCTCACTGTGGCGGTGGTGGTGCCGAGAGGCACCGCGTCGGCAACCAGCGGCAGCGGTTCGGAGAGCTTCACGCGCGTGGCTGGCATCCGCAACACGCCGCGCCTGCCGATGTGGCGCCCACGCCGGGCAGCGGCGAGCAGGCGCAGCAGTCGCGTGCGGCCGCGCGCCTCGAGCACGATCGCATCGAGACGCCCGTCTGTCGCGTCGGCCCCCGGGGCGACCTCGAAGCCGAAGCCGAAGAACGGCAGGTTCGAGAAGAAGAGCTGCGCCGCGGAGCTTGAGCGGATCGTCTCCCCGTCGACGCGAACCGAGGCCCTGTACGGCTTGTAGCGCCAGATGGCTCGCGCGAGCGCGCGCAGCCCCTGTCGCAGATCGGCGGAGTTGTCGGCGCTGTAGTCCGCGCGAGCCTCCGCCTGGAACCCCGCGCTCACTGCCTCGAGTGCATAAATGAAGCGGTCGGGCGTCGCCACGCGCAGCGCGTCGAGCGGCTTCGCGGACGCGTCAGCAGCGACGGCCAGCGCCTGCAACCTGTCCGTGGGGATGCCGAGCGCGCGGGCGATGTTGTTCGCGCGACCGGCCGGCACGAGCGCGAGCTCGGGCAGCCGCGAGAGCGGCGCGTTCGCCGCGGCGTGAAGAGTGCCGTCGCCGCCAACGAGCGCCACCCGCCATCCGGACCTCTCGGCGAAGCGCAGCACGTCCCACAGCTCCTGCTCGCTGTAGGTCACGGCGCTCTCAGCCTCCACGCCGAACTCCTCGAGCACCGCGGCGAGCTCATCGGCGGTCCTGAGCGGATCCTCGATGCCGCTGGCGCGGCCGTTCACGACAACGATCAGCCGTGCGGTACTGCTACTTTCAGTTTCCTCTCGGCGATGGCTCCCTTGCTCGACCTCGACCGTGCGCTCGTCGAAGCCGCTCCGGCCTTCGAGCATCCGTGGCTCACCGCCGTGTTCGTCGTGCTGTCCGCGTGGTGGGTCAAGGGACCGCTGCTCGTGGGCCTGGGGCTTTGCTCCGACCTTTGGCGCCGCCGCCTTCCCGTGGCCTTCGCCGCGGCGGCCGCCGCCACCGGCGCCGCGTCGCTGGTCACGCATGTCCTGAAGGAGACCTTCGCGCGAGCCCGCCCGCCGGTGGCCGATCCCGGACTGGGTTCGCTGACCGCGCTTCCCGGCAATCCCTCGTTCCCCTCCGGCCACAGCGCCACGGCCTTCGCCGCCGCAACCGCCCTCGCCATCATGTGCCCCCGGCTTCGGCCCTTCGTGCTCGTGATCGCCGCTGCCGTGGCGCTCTCGCGGGTGTATCTCCGCGTGCACTTCCCGCTCGACGTGATCGCCGGCGGACTCATCGGAGCGGGGCTCGGCGCGCTCTGCGGCCTCGTTGCGCTGCGGCTCGTCCGTGGCCGTGCCGTGGCCAGCCCGGCCTGAGCGCGTGCGAAGGACGGTGACGGCCGCGTATCCGGCCGCCGCCATGAGCGCCGCGCCCAGGGCGATGCGCGCCGCGGTATCGCCCGAGTCCGCGAAGGACTCCGAGAAGCCGTAACCGACGAGCGTGAACGTCGCGGCCCAGGCCAGCGTGCCGACGAGGCTCCAGGGCAGGAAGCGACGCAGTGGCAGCCCCGACGCACCCGCCACGAACGGCGACACCGCGCGCACCAGGCCGACGAAACGGCCAAGCAGCACGGCGCTTCCGCCGTGGCGCGCGTAGAAGCGCTCGACCTGGCGGAGCCGCTCTGGGCCGACGCGCACGAGCGGCCCGTGGCGCTCGAGGAACGGGCGACCGAGGCGACGACCGAGAAGGAAGCTCACGAGGTCGCCGGCAGCGGCGGCCAGCCAGACCAGCCCGATCACCGGCAGCAGCGCCACATCTCCCTCGGCCGCCACGACACCGCCGACCACAACCGCCGTTTCGCCTGGAACGACCAGGCCAACGAATGCGCCCGTCTCGAGGAAGGCGAACGCGCCAACCGCGGGGTATGCCCACGCGCCAAGCGTCTGCGAGGCATCCTCGAGCGCGCCGGTGAAGTCCGGGATCGGCACCAACCCGGTGATCACGGCCAGCGTGGCGACCGCTGCGAGCCCGGCAGCCCCGACGATTGTGGGGCTGAGGTGCGGTGTGGGAAGCGGGGCGGCGTGGGATCGCATTGTTCGAGAGTTATCGAATTATTCTCATCAACTTACAACAAGTAAGTCTGTCCGTCCAGTCGGGTGGGGGTGTGTGATTTCGTGCACGCAATCCTCGCTCTGGCTCGCGTTCGGGACATCGGGGATTTCCCCTGACAGTGCCCTGAACTTTTCGGGAGCCGAGTCAGGGGCGTACCTTTCGCGCCGGTGAGAATCGAGGAAGCGCAGCGGCTGTGGCAGCCGGAGACCCTGTACCTGAACACCGCCAGCTACGGACTGCCGCCCACCCCGGCGTGGGACGCCCTTCAGGCGGTGCTCGCCGATTGGCGCGGCGGGCGCACGAGCTGGGAGGGATGGGGCGACGCCACGGAGAGCGCTCGAGCGTCGTTCGCGCGGCTCGTGGGCGTGCCCACGGAGTGGGTCGCGATCGGCGCGAACACGTCGAGCATGATCGGGCTGATGGCCGCGTCGCTGCCGGACGGGGCCCGCGTGGTCTCGGCCGAGCCGGAGTTCACCTCGCTCCTGTGGCCGTTTTTCGCGCAGGGGCGCGATATCGAGGTGGACTGCGTGGGAGTGGCCGACGTGGCGAACTCCGTCGACGAGCGCACCGACGTGGTCGCGGTGAGCGTGGTGCAGTCATCCACGGGCGAGCTGGTGGACCTGGAGGCGGTGCTCGAGGCGGCCGCCGCGTACGACGCGCGGGTGGTCGTGGACGCGACCCAGGCGTGCGGCTGGCTGCCGATCGACGCCACGCGCATCGACCTCCTCGCCTGCAGCGCCTACAAGTGGCTCTGCTCGCCGCGCGGGACGGCGTTCATGAGCGTCCGTCCAGACCTGGTCGACCGGCTCACGCCGCTGGCGGCCGGCTGGTACGCGGGCGAGGACCCGCACGCGTCCTACTACGGCCCGCCGCTGCGGCTGGCAGCCGACGCGCGCCGCTTCGACGTGAGCCCGGCCTGGTTCCCCTGGATCGGCACAGCCCCGACTCTCGAGCTGCTGCTGGAGATCGGTATCGACACGATCCACGAGCACAACCTCCGCCTGGCAAACCGCTTCCGGACCGGCCTCGGCCTGCCCCCCGGCGACTCGGCAATCGTCTCGGCCGAGCTCCCGGAGGCCGAGGAGCGCCTACGCGACAGCCGGGTAATGGCAGCGGCCCGAGCAGGCCTGCTCAGAACCTCGTGGCACGTCTACAACACGGAAGCCGACGTGGACGAGCTACTGACGCTGCTCACCTAACCCTCAAGGGTCTGACCCCCTAAGCGCGTCCGACTCAAGGGGTCTGACCCCCTAAGCGCGTCCGACTCAAGGGGTCTGACCCCCTAAGCGCGTCCTACTCAAGGGGTCTGACCCCTAGCGGCCGTGTCAGAGCGAGCCGCATCCGGCGAGCGAATGAGCGAGCGAAGCGAGCGCCAGGTCTGCGGGAGGCGATGCGGCACGGTGCCGCCCGCCAGCTAGGTACGAGCCTTAGGGCTTCTCGGGCGGGGGGTCGCTGCGCATCTCGGCGGTTCCGCCGGCGAGTCCGGGCCGCGGGAGCGTCTTGGGCGCCCTCTCCGGCTTGCGCTCCGGCGCCTCAGGCGTCGGCGGCGGGATCACGGGGATCGGCGCGTCGTCGGCGCCGAAGACCTCTTCCTCGGACTTCCCGTCCAGCAGATCGATGAACTGCTCGCGCTCGATCGTCTCGCGGCGCAAGAGGATCTCGGAGGTGAGGTCGAGCGCCTCGCGGTGGTTGTCGAGCACCTGCCGCGCAAGCTGGTGCGCCTCCTCGACGATGCGGCGGATCTCGTCGTCGATCTCGCGGGCGACGTCGTCCGAGTAGTCCGGCTCTGAGCTGAACTCTCGGCCGAGGAACGGCTGGCCGTGGTCGTGCCCGAACACGCGCGGGCCGAGCTTCTCGGACATCCCGAAGCGCATCACCATCTGCTTGGCAGTGGCCGTGACCTTCTCGAGGTCGTTCGAGGCGCCCGTGGTGACCTCTCCGAACACGATCTCCTCCGCCGCGCGGCCGCCGAGCGTCATCGCCATCGTGTCCGACAGCTCCGCCCGCGTGGTGAGGAACTTGTCCTCGGTGGGCAGCGAGATCGTGTAGCCGAGCGCCTGGCCGCGCGAGATCACGGAGATCTTGTGGACCGGGTCGGTGTTCTCGAGGTAGTGCGCCACCAACGCGTGGCCCATCTCGTGGAAGGCCGTGACGCGGCGCTCCTTCTCGGACATCACGCGGGTCTTCTTCTCCGGGCCCGCGATCACGCGCATGATCCCCTCCTCCAGCTGGAGGTGGTCGATCTCGCGCTTGCCCTGGCGGGCGGCCAGCAAAGCCGCCTCGTTCACGAGGTTCTGAAGGTCGGCGCCGGTGAAGCCCGGGGTCTGGCCGGCGAGCACGTCGAGGTCGATCGCCTTCGCGAGCGGCTTGCCGCGCGTGTGCACCTCGAGGATCTTCTGGCGGCCCTTGCGGTCGGGCCGGTCGACAACGATCTGGCGGTCGAAACGGCCCGGGCGTAGCAGCGCCGGGTCGAGGATGTCCGGGCGGTTCGTGGCCGCGATGAGGATGATGTTGTCCTTCATCTCGAAGCCGTCCATCTCGACGAGCAGCTGGTTGAGCGTCTGCTCGCGCTCGTCGTGACCGCCGCCGAGGCCGGCGCCGCGGTGGCGACCGACGGCGTCGATCTCGTCCATGAAGATGATGCAGGGCGAGTTCTGCTTGGCCTGCTCGAAGAGGTCACGCACGCGCGAGGCGCCCACGCCCACGAACATCTCGACGAAGTCGGAGCCGGAGATCGAGAAGAACGGCACCCCGGCCTCGCCCGCCACGGCGCGCGCCAGCAGCGTCTTGCCTGTGCCCGGCGGGCCGTAGAGCAGCACGCCCTTGGGGATGCGCGCTCCGAGTGCCTGGAACTTCTTGGGGTTCTCGAGAAACTCCTTGATCTCGTGGAGCTCCTCGACGGCCTCGTCGACACCCGCCACGTCCCGGAACGTGATCTTCGGCGCGTCCACGGACATCCGCTTCGCGCGCGACTTCCCGAAGGACATGACCTTCGAGCCGCCGCCCTGCATCTGGTTGATGATGAACAGCCAGAACAGCAGGAAGATCACGAACGGCAGGATGTAGGTCAGCGCCGTGAGCCAGCCCGAGCCGCCCTTCGGCTTGACGTCCACCTGCACGTTCTCGTCCCGGAGCTGGTTGACCAGGTTCTGCTCGGTGTTGTCCGGATACGCGGTCTGGTACTTCGTGCCGCTCTTCAGCTCCACCTCGACACGGTTGTTCTTGGTCGAGAGCGTGGCGCTCTTCACCTGACCGTTGTCCACCTGCTGGAGGAACTGCGAATACTTCGGCGGCTCCGTCTTATCGCTGGGGCTGATCAGCTTCTGAGCGAAGAAGGCCAGCACGACGACGATGAGAATCGGAAAAGCGGCGCTCTTGAAGAATCTGCTCACGAGCCAAATAACCTGCGTCTAGGGTGAAACGCAAGCGTAGCAGTGGGGTATCAACCTAATTCCCCTTTTGCGCGCCTGAAATTGGGCTCTCAGGGCTCGTTCAGCACCGCGACGTAGGGCAGGTTCCGGTAGCGCTCCGCGTGATCCAGGCCATAGCCGATGGCGAACTTGTTCGGGATCTCGAATCCGACGTAGCGAATCGGCATGTCCACCTCGCGCCGCTCGGGCTTCGTGAGTAGCGCGCAGACCTCCAGCGAGGCCGGCCCGCGGCCGCCCAGCATCCGGAACAGGTAGGACAGGGTGAGGCCCGAATCGACGATGTCCTCGACGATCAGCACGTGCCGGCCCTCGATCGATGCATCGAGATCCTTGAGGATCCGCACGACCCCCGAGGAGTCGGTCGAGGAGCCGTAGGAGGAGACCGCCATGAAGTCGACCTCGCAATCCACGTCGATCTTCCGCATGAGGTCGGCGAGGAAGAACACGGCGCCCTTCAGCACGCCGATCAGGAGCACGTCCTTGCCGGCGTAGTCCTTCGAGACCTGCTCGGCCAGCTCGCTCACGCGGTGCGCGAGCTCGTCGGGCTGGACGAGAATCTCTCCGACGTTGGGATCGGCCATCGAGGGCGGCAGACTACAGGCGCCGCCTAGGCCGCCTAGGTCTCCTTACGGTCGATCCACTTGGGCAGCAGCGAGTCCGGCTCGAACCCGCGCAGAGCCTCCACGAGCGGACCGGGCTCGCTCTCGACCATCAGGACCTCGAGGTGCTCCACCCGCAGGAAGCGCTCCTCGACCGCGTGGCCGAGGAAGGCGCTGATGCCGTCGAAATAGCCCTCGACATTCAGGATCGCGCACGGCTTGCGGTGCAGGCCGAGCTGGGCCCAGGTGTAGACCTCGAACAGCTCCTCGAGGGTCCCGATCCCACCGGGAAGCGCGATGAACGCATCCGACAGCTCCGCCATCAGCGCCTTGCGCTCGTGCATGGAGCCGACGACGCGCATGTCCGCGCCGCGATGCGCGATCTCCCTGTCCATGAGCGCCCGCGGGATCACCCCGATGATCTCGCCGCCCTCGGCGAGCACGGCGTCGGCGAGCACGCCCATCAGCCCCACGCCGCCACCGCCGTACACGACGCCGATTCCGTCGGCCACGAGCACGCGCGCGAGCTCGACGGTGGCCTCCGCGTACTCCGGCCGGGCGCCGGGGCTCGCTCCGCAGAACACGCAGATGCGCTTCACCGGTCGGAGGCTAGATTGTCAGCGGTCGATGAAGCCGCCCGCCCACACTCGCGTGAAGGTCTGCTGCATGAAGAGCATCGACGAGGTGTGGATGGCGGTCGAGGCCGGGGCATCGGCGATCGGACTCGTGTCGCCGATGCCGAGCGGGCCGGGGCCGATTTCGAACGAGAAGGCGGCCGAGATCGCGGCCGAGGTGCCGCCGGGCATCGACGCGTTCCTGCTCACGCCGCTCCAGACGGTCGAGGAGCTCGTGGAGCAGAACCGGCTCGTGAAGGCCCGCACGCTCCAGCTCGTGGACGAGCTGCCGGCCGGCGCGTACGCCGAGCTGCGCCGTGCCATGCCCGGCATCAAGCTCGTACAGGTGATCCACGTGGCCGGCCCCGAGTCGGTGGAGGAGGCGGCGAGGGTGTCGCCGGACGTGGACGCCATCCTGCTCGACTCCGGCAATCCGACGCTCGAGGTAAAGGAGCTCGGCGGCACCGGCCGGCGCCACGACTGGGCGCTCAGCCGCCAGATCCGCGAGCGCGTGGACGTGCCGGTGTGGCTCGCGGGCGGCCTCAACCCCGAGAACGCGCGCGAGGCGATCGACACGGTCAGCCCGTTCGCGCTCGACCTGTGCTCCGGGATCCGAAGCGGCGAGGGCTACGACCTCGACCCGGACAAGCTCACGCGCTTCATGGCCGCGGTCAGGTAAACGGCTCGCCCGGCAGCTCCGGCGCGTCGCGGCCCGTGAGCCAGCGCAGCATGCTGGCGCCCACGTCCGCGAGCGGACCGTCGTGGCGGCGCCCGTCCTGGCCGGTGAAGCGCGCGAGCAGCGGCGCGTACTCGCGCGTGTGGTCGGTGTGGTCCACGTTCGGGTCGACGCCGTGGTCGGCCGTGAGCACGAGCAGGTCGTCGTCGCGGAGCAGCTCGAGCCAGCGCGCCACCGCCGCGTCGATCTCCCTCAGCGCCCCGTGGAAGCCCTCCACGTCGTGACGGTGCCCGTAGACCTGGTCGGTCTCCACGAGGTTCACGAAGATCAGGCCGGAGTCCAGCTCCTCGAGCAGCCGCGTGGTCGACGCGATCCCCTTGGCGTTGGTGGCGCCCTCGTGCTTCTCGCTGATGCCGACGCCCGCGAACAGGTCGCGGATCTTGCCGACCGCGTGCACGGGCAGTCCGGCGTCCTGGAGCTCGTCCAGGTACGAGCGGCCGGGCGGCGGCGCGGCGTAGTCGCGCCGACCCTCGCGGCGGTGGAAGCTGCCCGGCTCGCCGTCGAACGGGCGCGCGATCACGCGGCCCACGGCGTGCTCGCCGGTCATCAGCTCGCGCGCCCGCTCGCACGCGACGAGCAGGTCGGGCTCGGAGAGCACGTCCACGTGCGCGGCCAGCTGAAGCACCGAGTCGGCCGAGGTGTAGAGGATCACCTCACCCGTGGCGAGGTGGTGGGGGCCGAAGTCCTCGATCACCTCGGTGCCGCTGTAGGGCCGGTTGCAGCAAAAGCGCAGCCCGGTGGCCTCCTCCAGCCGCTCGACCACGTCCGGCGGGAACCCGTCCGGGTACGTGGGGAGCGCGTGCTGCGGCACCACTCCCATCATCTCCCAGTGGCCGGTGGTGGATTCCTTGCCGGGGCCGAGCGGGTGGAGCCGTCCGTGCACCACCGGGTCGTCGGCCGGGGGCACGCCCTCGATCGGGATGATCGAGCCGAGCCCGAGCCGCCCTAGCGTTGGGAGGTCGAGCCCGCCGACGCGTTCTGAGAGGTGACCGAGCGTGTTCGAACCGGCGTCTCCATAGGAGTCGGCGTCCGGCAGAGCGCCCACTCCACAGGCATCCATGACGATGACGGTCGCACGAGGCATTGCGGGCGATTATGTCTCTCTCTGGCTTCGCCATACTCATGGGGTGATCCGTCGGCTTCCACATGTCGACCGCGTCGGCATCGAGGAGCGCGCCGCCACGCTCGGCAAGCGCTCCATCAAGACCACCGCAAAGCAGCAGGGCATCCGCCTCGCCGTGTCGATGGTCGACCTCACGACGCTCGAGGGCTCGGACACGCCCGGCAAGGTGCGACACCTGTGCGCCAAGGCGGTCTGCCCCGCACCGACGATGCCGGAGGTGCCGTCCGTGGCGGCCGTCTGCGTCTACCCCTCGCTCGTGGGTGTCGTCCGCGAGGCGCTGGAGGGAACGGGCGTGCGCGCGGCATCGGTTGCGACTGCCTTCCCCTCGGGGCAGGCCTCGCTCGACGTGAAGCTGCGTGACACCGAGGAGGCCGTGGCGGCGGGCGCCGAGGAGATCGACATGGTCATCTCGCGCGAGGCGTTCCTCGCGGGCGACGACGCCCGCGTGATGGAGGAGATCGTACGCGTGAAGGACGTGTGCGGCGATGCCCACCTCAAGGTGATCCTCGAGACCGCCGAGCTCGGCTCGTACGACCACGTCCGGCATGCCTCGATGCTCGCCATGGAGGCTGGCGCCGACTTCATCAAAACCTCCACCGGCAAGGCCGCCAGCGGCGCCACGCCGGGCGTGACGCTCGTGATGCTCGAGGCGATCCGCGATTACGTGGAGCGCACCGGTCGCGTGGTGGGGATGAAGTGCGCCGGAGGCGTGTCGAACAGCAAGGCGGCGCTCCACCGGCTGGTGCTCGTGAAGGAGACTCTCGGGGACGAGTGGCTCACGCCCGAGCGCTTTCGGATCGGCGCCTCGTCGGTTCTGAACGACCTGCTGATGCAGTACCAGAAGACCCAGACCGGGCGCTACGCGCGACCCGAGGATTTCTCGAAGGAGTAGCCGTGGCAACGCAGGAACAGCGCACGAGCATCGTCTGGGACTACGCGCCGGCGCCGGAGTCGCCCGAGCACGTCCGGCTGCGCGACAGCTACGGCCTGTTCATCGACGGCGACTTCCGCGACCCGACCGACGGCACGCGCGTCCAGACGACCAATCCCGCGACCGAGGAGCCGGTGGCGGAGGTGGCGTTCGCGGGGGCCGGCGACGTTCGCCTCGCCGTGGAGTCCGCCCGCGCCGCGCAGCCGGGCTGGGCCGGGCTCAGCGGGCTCGACCGCGGCAAGTACCTGTTTCGGATCGCCCGCCTGATCCAGGAGCGGGCGCGGGAGCTGGCGATCGTGGAGTCGATGGACGGCGGCAAGCCGATCCGCGAGTCGCGCGACGTGGACGTGCCGCTCGCCGCGGCGCACTTCTTCCACTACGCAGGCTGGACCGACAAGCTCTCCTATGCCATGGGCGGGCGCGCGGTGGAGCCGCTTGGCGTCGCGGGCCAGATCGTGCCGTGGAACTTCCCGCTGCTGATGGCGGCGTGGAAGCTCGCGCCGGCACTCGCCGCGGGCAACACGGCCGTGCTGAAGCCGGCCGAGACCACCCCGCTCACCGCGCTGCTGCTCGCGGAGATCCTCCAGGAGGCGGAGCTGCCGCCGGGCGTGGTGTCGATCCTGCCGGGCGACGGCGTGGCGGGCGCGGCGCTCGTGCGCGAGCCCGACATCGACAAGATCGCCTTCACCGGGTCCACCGGGGTGGGCAAGGACATCCAGGCGGCGCTCGCCGGGCGCGGGATCCCGCTCACGCTCGAGCTCGGCGGGAAGTCGGCCAACATCGTCTTCGAGGACGCCGCGATCGACCAGGCGGTCGAGGGCATCGTCCAGGGCATCTTCTTCAACCAGGGGCACGTGTGCTGCGCGGGCTCGCGGCTGCTGATCCAGGAGAGCGTGGCCGACACGGTCGTGGAGAAGCTCTGGTCGCGCATGGCGCGCCTGCGGGTCGGCGATCCACTCGACAAGAACACCGACGTGGGCGCCATCAACTCGCGCGAGCAGCTCGACCGGATCGAGGCGCTCGTGGCAAGTGGCGAGGAGGAGGGCGCGGTGCGCCGCAGCGTCAGCTGTGAGCTGCCCGACCGCGGCTTCTGGTTCGCGCCCACGCTGTTCACCGACGTCGCGCCCGCCCACCGGATCGCCGCGGAGGAGATCTTCGGGCCGGTGGTGTCGGTGCTGACCTTCCGCACCCAGGCCGAGGCGATCGAGAAGGCGAACTCCACCCCCTACGGCCTCGCCGCGGGCATCTGGACCGACAAGGGCTCGAAGGCGTTCGAGGTGGCCAGCGCGCTCCAGGCCGGAGTGGTCTGGCAGAACACCTACAACCACTTCGACCCGACCGCCGCGTTCGGTGGCTACAAGGAGAGCGGCTTCGGCCGCGAGGGCGGGATGAGCGGCCTGCGCGGCTACCTCCGCGTTTCGTCATGAGCGCTCGCCTGCCCGTCCGCAAGACCTACAAGTTGTTCATCGGAGGCGCGTTCGTGCGCTCCGAGTCCGGCCGGTACGACCGCGCCGGCGAGTTCAACTTCCCGCGCGGATCGCGCAAGGACGTGCGCGACGCAGTCGCAGCCGCCCGCAAGGCCTCCCCGGGCTGGGCCGGGCGTACCGCCTACAACCGCGGCCAGATCCTCTACCGGTTCGCCGAGGCGCTGGAGTCGCGGCGCGCGGACATCGGCGCTCCCGCCGGCGAGGTCGGCGAGGCGATCGACGTGCTCGTGCACTACGCCGGCTGGACCGACAAGTTCCAGCCCGTGCTCGGCGGGATCAATCCGGTCGCGGCGCCTTTCCTGTCCTTCTCGCAGCCAGAGGCCACCGGAGTCGTCGGACTGGTGGCACCCGACGAGCCGGAGCTGCTCGGCCTCGTGGCCGAGCTGGCGCCCGTGCTGGCGGCCGGCAACACCCTGGTGGCCGTGCTCTCGGAGAAGGGGCCGCTGCCGGGCCTGGACCTCGGCGAGGTGCTCGGCATCGCCGACGTGCCGGGCGGCGTGGTGAACCTGCTCTCGGGTCGCCGGGGCGAGCTCGCCCAGGCGCTGGCCGGCCACCACGCGCTCAACGCGATCGTGGATGCCTCCGGGGACGCATCGCTGGGCGCCGACATCGACAAGCTGGCCGCCGAGTCCGTGACCCGCGTGCGCCACGCCGCCCCCACCGCCTCGTACGCGGAGGCCACCGCCGATCCGCTAAGCCGCCTCGAGGCCGTGACCGAGCTCAAGACGGCCTGGCACCCGGTCGGCGCCTAGCGCGCAGCGATCGACGGGGGCGAGCTCTCGGGTTAGAGTGGCCAGCGATGCGCAAGCTGGCCCCACTTGCCGCGCTGACCGCGCTGCTCGCCCTGGCCGCGCCCGCCTCGGCGGCCACCTCGTTCCACAGCCCCTCGGGCAACATCCGCTGCGTGATCGCCAAGACGTCCTTCACGCGCTGTGACATCACCGATCGGGACTGGTCGCCGCCGCCGAAGCCCTCGTCATGCGAGTTCGACTGGGGCGACAGCCTGCGGGTCGGAGTCCGTGGTCGCGGTCGGTTCGTGTGCGTGAGTGACGCGGTGGACAGCGGTCGCACGCTCGACTACGGCGAGTCGATCAAACGCGGCCGCTTCAGGTGCAGCTCGCGGACGAGCGGGATGCGCTGCGTGAACGTACGCAACGGCCACGGCTTCGCGCTGAGCAGGCAGCGCGTCCGCCGCTTCTAGGCAGGCGCCACAGCCTCGCGCGCGACCTCGTCCGGGCAACCCGCAAGCTGCCCGCCGGCGCAGCCCTCCGCCTCGATCCTGCGGCGCGGGTTCACGATGCCGACGAGCCCGAGAACGCCGCCGAGCGCCACCAGCGTGGTGGCGATCCCGATCGCCACATGAAAGGCCTTGACCGAAGCGTCCTGAGAGGCGCTCGCCACCTCAGCGCGCACGCGCGGCGGCACGTCCTTCACCTCCAGGCGCGCGAGCGGCTGCTTCTCCGCCTCGCCGACCGCCCTGGCCACCTCCGGGCGGCTCGCCTGGGCACTAAGCTCGTCGCGCAGGGCCGACCCGAACGAGGAGGCCACCACCGCACCTACCGCGGCGATCGCGATCAGGCTCGCCACGCGCGCGATCGCGTTGTTCACGCCCGAGGCGATGCCGGCGTTGTGCTCGTCCGCGTCGGCTAGCACGGTCGCCGTGAGCGGCGCCACCGTCATCGAGAGCCCCACCGAAAAGATCAGCAGGCCAGGCAGCAGATCCGTGACGTAGTCCACGTCGGCGTCCAGCCGCAGGAACAGGGCGAGCCCCGCGGCCGCCACCAGCGGCCCCACCCCCATGAAGAAACGGGGGCCGTAACGGTCCGCCATCGCACCAACGCGGGCGGAGAGCAGGAACATCACCAGCGTGACCGGGATAGTGGTGGTGCCCGCCTCGAGCGCCTCGTAGCCGGCCACCTGCTGGAGGAACAGCACGAGGAAGAAGAACAGAAGCCCCAGGCCTGCGTACATCGAGAACGTCTCGATGTTGCCCACCGCGAAGTTCCGGCGACGGAACAGCGAGAGCGGCAGCATCGGGTGAGCGCTGCGGGCCTCCCAGACCACGAAGCTCGCGAACAGAATCACGCCACCAATCAGCGGCACGGACACCATCGGGCCACCCCAGCCGTGCAGCGGCTGCTCGATCAGGCCGAATGTGATCCCGGCGAGACCGAGCGCGCACAGCGCCGCCCCGATCACATCGACCTTGGCGTGGCGCCGCGCGCCCTCCGGCACCACGCGCAGGACGAGGAGGAGCGTGATCACCACGATCGGCACGTTGATGGCGAAGATCCAGCGCCAGGACGCGGTGTCCACGAGCTGTCCTCCGATAAGCGGACCGAGGACCGTCCCGATCCCTCCCCACGCCGTCCACGCCCCCACCGCGCGGCCGCGCTCGTCCGGCGGGAAGGTGGCCACGATCACCGCGAGCGCCGCCGGTGTGAGCAGAGCGCCGAACACACCCTGGAGAGCGCGTGCCCCCACGAGCAGCTCGACGGTCGGCGCCAGCGCGCAGAAGATCGACGTGACTCCGAAGCCGGCCACGCCCAGGGCGAACATGCGGCGGGCGCCGAACAGGTCGCCCAGCGAGCCCGCCACGAGCAGCAGCGAGCTGAGCGTGAGCAGGTAGGCGTTCGAGGTCCACTGCTGCCCTGCGAGTCCGCCGCCGAGGTCATCCTCGATGGCCGGCAGGGCCACGTTCACCACCGTGGAGTCGACCGTGACGACGGTCGTGCCCAGAATCGCCGCCACGAGCACCAGTCGCTTGGTGCTCGCCGCCTGTTCCATCAGGTGGGGCCGGCCCCGTTCACGGCGTCGGCCGCACGTGGTGCCGGTCCCACGTACTTCGCGCTCGGCCGGATCAGGCGGCCCTCGCGCTTCTGCTCCATGATGTGCGCCGCCCAGCCGCCCACGCGCGCGCTGGCGAACATCGGGGTGAACAGGTCGGGCGGTACCTCCGCGAAGTCGAGCACCACCGCCGACCAGAACTCCACGTTCGTGGCGAGCACCCGGTCGGGCTTGCGCGCCTTCAGCTCGGCGAGCGCGGCCTCCTCGAGCTTCTCGGCCACCTCCAGCCGCGGGGCGCCGATCTCGCGCGCGGTCCTGCGCAGCACGCGGGCGCGCGGGTCCTCGGCGCGGTACACGCGGTGGCCGAAGCCCATCAGCCGGTCGCCGCGGTCGAGCGCCTGCTTGACCCAGCGCTCGGCGTCGCCCTCGGCCTCCACCTCGTCGAGCATCTGGAGCACGCGCGACGGCGCGCCGCCGTGCAGCGGGCCGGAGAGGGCGCCGACCGCTCCGGAGAGCGCTGCGGCCACGTCCGCGCCGGTCGAGGCGATCACACGCGCCGTGAATGTGGATGCGTTCATGCCGTGCTCGGCGGCGGAGATCCAGTAGGCGTCGATCGCCTTCACGTGGCGCGGATCGGCCTCGCCGCGCCAGCGGATCAGGAAGCGCTCCGGGATCGAGCCGGCCTTGTCCACCTCGGCCTGAGGAATCGGCGGGCGCCCGACGCCGCGGGCCGACTGCGCCACGAAGGAGAGCGCCATCACGGACACTCGGGCGAGGTCTCCGCGTGCCTGCTCGTCTGAGATGTCGATCAGCTGCGAGAGACCCCACTCGGGCGCGAGCATTGCCAGCGCCGCCTGCAGGTCCACGCGCGGGTCGCCGGTGCGCACCGACAGCGGGTGCGGCTCTGCCGGCGGCAGGCCGGGCTCGTACTGGCCGTCCACGAGCAGGCCCCAGACCTTCTCGTACGGCACGTTGCCGACGAGCTCCTCGATGTCGACCCCGCGATACCGAAGCGCACCGCCCTCACGGTCAGGCTCGGCGATCGACGTGTCGAACGCGATTACTCCCTCAAGTCCCGAAGGAACCTCGATCAGCGCCATTGGCGCAGGATACTTACGGTCCCTTGGTTCGCCTGGCCACAGAAGAGGACGCCGCTGGCGTCGCGCGGCTCATGATCGGCTTCCGCGACTGGCAGGGCAAGAGCGAGCCCGCGGACGACGTGATCGCGGCCACGGTCCGGAAGCTGCTCGCGGATCCGGGAACGGAGTTCCTGCTCGGCGGGAGCCCTCCCACCGGCGCCTGCCAGCTCCGCTACCGGCTCTCCGTCTGGACCGGAACCGACGACTGCTGCCTCGAGGATCTCTTCGTGGAGGCCGACGGGCGCGGGTCGGGCCTCGGCCGCGCGCTTGTGGAGGCGGCCCTGGAACGCGCGCGAGAGCGCGGCTGCGCCCGCATCGACCTCGATGCGAACGAGGCGAACGAACCGGCGCTGGCTCTCTACAGGTCGGTCGGCTTCGATAGCTGGTCGAGCGCCGCCGGCGGCAACGACCTGTTTATGCGGCTGCGTCTCTGACTTCGTCGACCTCGTCGCCCACCGCGATGCGGCCGGGCGAGACGATGTCCGCGCGCAGGCCCGCGCGGTGCACCATTCCCTTGAGCACACCGGGATAGGTGAGGCTCTCGATGTGCTGGCAGGGCTCGCACCACTCGGCGCCCACGGCCTCCACCCCGCCCACCCGGAAGCGCTTTCCGAGCAGGTCGTTCAGACGGATGCCGCTGGTGAGCACCTGCCGGCGGATTTCGGCGTGCGAGAGCTCGATCCCGGTGTCATCGCGGAACGCCTCGAGCGCCTCGGCCTCGACGAGTGTGATGTCGCCGCGGCCGAAGTAGCGGTCGCCCGGCAGGCCCTCGGCGGTCACGTCGATGCTGTCGACGGGCTCCGGGAGCTGCTCGCGCTCGGGAGCGATTCGGATCGCCTCTACCTGTCCAGCCATGACGACCAGAGTACCCTGCCTCCCGTCATGCGCATCCTCGAAGAGGTGGTCGAGCGCTATTTGCACGACCTTCGCCCCGAACGCTCCGAGGTGATGCGCGAGATGGAGGAGCTCGCCGAGCGCGACTCCGTGCCGATTGTCCACTGGGAGACCGGCCGCCTGCTCGCGGTGCTCTGTCGGGTGCTCGATCCGGTGGTGCTCGAGGTGGGCACCGCGATCGGCTACTCGACGCTCCACATGGCCGAGCAGCTCGAGCGCGGGCGCGTTGTCACCCTGGAGCGCGACCCGGAGCGCGCCGCCCAGGCCCGCTCGTACCTCGAGCGCGGCGGCGTGGCGGACCGCGTCGAGATCGTCGAGGGCGACGCGCTCGAGACGCTGCCGGGCCTCGACGGCCCGTTCGACCTGCTCTTCGTGGACGCCAGCAAGGGCGAGTACGCCCGCTACATCGAGCTGGCCGAGTCGAAGCTCTCGGAGCGCGCGCTGATGGTGGTGGACAACCTGCTGATGAGCGGCGAGGTGGCGCTGCCCGAGGACGCCGAGACCTGGTGGAACTCCGACTCGCTCGCCTCCGCACGCCGCCTCAACAGCGAGCTGCTCAGCTCCGAGGACTGGCTCGCCTGCGTGCTTCCGGTGGGCGACGGAATAGGCGTCGCCGCGCGCCGCTAGCGGCGCAGTGCTGCTCTTCAGCCGATGACCGGCAGGCTGCGGTCGGCGTCGAGGTCGCTCAGCGCCTTCTGCATCTTGCCCGTGACGAGCTCGTAGGCCTCTTCGATGTCCGGCTTGGCGCCGAGCCGCTTCTTCAGGTCGATCTTCGGCAGCGCGCGCACGGTGATCTTGGCCGGGAGCGGGATGCGGCCCGGCAGGTCGAGCACAGTCAGGCCGAACGGCGGACCGATCTGGGGCGGCAGCACCTTCAGCCTTAACAGGCTGTCCAGCCGCAGCAGCTTCGCGAAGCGGCGCCCGCGACCGAGGAAGAGCGCCGTCTCCTGCCCGCCGATGGCCACCACGGGCACGATCGGCACGTCGTGCTCGATGGCGAGACGCACGAACCCGGTCCGGCCCGCGAAGTCGATCTCCGCGGACTCCCAGCTCGGCCTGTAGGTCTCGTGGTCGCCGCCGGGGTACACGAGCAGCGCGGCGTCGCGCTCGAGCACGCGGGCCATGTTCTCCGGCGAGGCCGGGATGGTCCCGTAGCGCGACAGCGAGCCGCGCACCCCCGGTATCTGGAACACCATGTCGTGGGCGAGCTGGTGGAAGCGGCGCAGCGGCCCGAAGTGGTCGTAGAACGCCTGCGAGAACACGAAGGTGTCCGAGATCAGGGTGCCTCCGGAGTGGTTCCCCACGAGCAGGACGGGGCCCTCCGCCGGAATGTTGTTGAGCCCGCGGACCTCGGCGCGGTGGTAGACGTCCGAGAACATGCGCAGCGTCGGGAGCGTTGTGCGGATGTACTCGGGATCCCAGGCGTCGAGCCAGTCGTCCGGTCCGTGCCCGTTGCCCGACACCGGGTTGAGCGCCCCCGCCACGTCGCCCCCGGCCGCGGCCATCATGCGCGCCCAGCCGGCGCCTGCGCCGAGCAGTTCCTCGAGCCTCCCGTTTTCCGCCATTCGGTGGCTATACCCGTCTCGGACCGGGATCATCCGGTACATGCGAATCCTCCTGATCGCCTTCGGGCTCGGCCAGCTGCTGCTCGGCCTGCTGCTGTGGCTCGCGCCGGGCTTCTTCTATGACGAGATCGGCCCCTACCCACCGCGCAACGACCACTACATGGCGGACATCGCCACCTTCTACCTCGCCCTTGGAGCGGTGACGCTCGTGGCCGTGCGGCGCCCGAGCTGGCGCCTGCCGGTGCTGGCCCTGGCGCTTGTGCAGTACGCGCTGCACTCGCTGAACCACCTCATCGACATCGGCGAATCGGACCCGTCGTGGCTCGGCCCGGCGAACTTCGTGTCGCTGCTGCTCACGGCGCTCCTGCTCGGCTGGATGCTCCGCCGCGAGAACGAGGTGGCCGCATGAGGGTGTTCCTGGCAGGTGCGAGCGGCGCCATCGGGCGTCCGCTCGTGCGCAAGCTGATCGCCGCCGGCCACGAGGTCACGGGCATGACTCGCTCCGACGCCCGCGCCGAGGAGATACGTGCGGACGGCGCCGACGCGGCCGTCGTGGACGTGTTCGATGCCGACGCGCTGCGCACCGCGGTCGACAGGGCGTCGCCTGAGGTCGTGATCCACCAGCTCACCGCCCTGCCGGACGGATCGAATTTCCGCAAGGAGGGCACATACCCGCCACCAACCGCTTCGGACCGAGGGGACGCGCAATCTGATGGAGTCCGCGCGCGCGGGGCCGGGGCGCGCCGGTTCGTCTGCCAGAGCATCGCCTTCGCGTATCGCCGGAAGGGGATCGCCCTCAAGACCGAGGGCGACCCGCTCCTGGACGACGCCCCCGCTGCCTTCGGCGAGCGGGGTCACCGCGCTGCGCGAGATGGAGGCGATGGTGCTCGGCAGCCGACGCGCTCGACGGTCTCGTGCTCCGCTACGGGTTCTTTTATGGCCCCGGCACGCACTACGACCGAGACGGGTCACTCGACGGCAGGACGTGCGGCGGCGGCGCCTGCCAATCGTCGGCAAGGGCAGCGGCGTGTTCTCGTTCATCCACGTGGACGATGCGGCCGACGCCACCGTCGCCGCGGTCGAGCGTGGGGCACCGGGCATCTACAACATCAGCGACGATGAGCCGCGCCGCAATGCGCGAGTGGGTGCCCGTGTCCTCGCCGAGGCGGCCGGCGCGAAGCCCCGCTGCGCGTGCCGGTCTGGTTGGCGAGGTTGGTGGGCGGGCAAGGACGGTCGGCAACTTCGCGTCGAGCTGCGAGGCGCTCGAACGAGAAGGCGAAGCGCGAGCTCGGCTGGCGGCCCGCGCATCCGAGCTGGCGCAGGGGGTTCGCGGAGTCGCTGGCGCCCTAGTTCGAGATGCTGTACGCCAGCGGCAGGAAGATCGTGGCCGCGAAGATCAGCAGGATGCCCGCGATCACCAGGGTCCTCGACTTGATGATGTGACCGAGCGTTCCGATCAGGAAGCCGAGGCCCAGGAGGACGATGAAGAACGTGGGCGAGACCCGGAAGTCGCCCGACTGGCCCGGGCCGTCGTCCGGGAGGAATTGCGCCATCACGGAGACGAGGGCGGCGAGCACGAGGCCCGAAAGTATCCTTCGGGTCGGATGAGCGACGCGTTCACCAGCATCGACGACGCCCGCGAGCGCCTCGGCAAGGTCGGATACCTCGCCGACGAGCCCGCCGCGCTCGTGTCGTACCTCGCCGGGATCCTCGGCAAGCCGGTGCTCGTGGAGGGCCCCGCGGGCGTGGGCAAGACAGAGCTCGCCAAGGCGGTGTCGCGCGCCACGGGGCGCAACCTGATCCGGCTCCAGTGCTACGAGGGGCTCGACGAGGCGAAGGCGCTGTACGAGTGGAACTACCGCAAGCAGCTGCTGCGCATCCAGACGGAGGCCGCCGACACCGGCTGGAAGGAGGTCAAGGACGACATCTTCGGCGAGGACTTCCTGCTCGCCCGCCCGCTCCTGAACGCCATCACCACCGACGAGCCGGTGGTGCTGCTGATCGACGAGATCGACAAGACCGACCAGGAGTTCGAGGCGATGCTCCTCGAGGTGCTGTCCGACTTCCAGATCTCGATCCCTGAGCTGGGCGTGGTGGAGGCGCGCACGCACCCGCTCGTTCTGCTCACCTCCAACAACTCGCGCGAGCTGACCGAGGCGCTCAAGCGCCGCTGCCTCTACCTCTGGCTCGACTATCCGGACGTGGAGCGCGAACTCGAGATCGTGCGCCTGCACGCGCCCGAGCTCGACCAGAAGGTGGCCCGCAAGCTCGTGGAGGTGATCCACATGGTGCGGGCGCTCGACCTGAAGAAGCCCCCCTCGATCGCGGAGTCGATCGACTGGGCGCGCGCGCTGCTCCTGCTCGGCGCCGAGGACGTGGACCAGGCGGTGCTCCAGAAGACGATGTCGATCATCGTGAAGCACCGGACCGACCTGGACCTGGTGGCGGAGCGGGTGGGCGTGAAGCTTGGCGATGGCCTCCTCGGAACCCGGCAAGCGGGCTAACCCCGCGCTCTACGGCGGCATGCCACCGGCCCGCGGGCCGGCCGGCATGGCACCGCGGCTGCTCGAGTTCGCGGACGAGCTGCGCACCGAGGGCGTGGCCGTGGGCACCTCCGAGCTGCTCGACGCCTTCCAGGCGCTCGACGCGGTGAGCTGGACCTCGCCGGAAGACTTCCGCGAGGCGCTCGCCACCACGCTCGCCAAGTCCCAGGAGGACAGGCACGTGCTCGATGTGCTGTTCGACCGCTTCTTCTTCCGGGCCGTGGAGCGCGAGGCGATCGAGCAGGGGCTGCGCGAGGAGCGCTTCCAGGGCGGCGAGGAGCTCGACCTCGAGGCCCTGCGCGAACGGATCCGGGAGGCGATCCGCGCCGGCTCGGACGGCGAGATGCGCGACCTCGCGCGGCTCGCGATCGCCGCGTTCGGGCGTCAGGGCGAGGGCTCCGGCGTGATCGGCGTGGACGTGCAGCGCATCAGGCGGACGCTCGGCCTCAAGGGAGAGAAGCAGGGCGCGGAGCTGCCGGATCCGGACGCCGTGCCGCGCGACCGCCTCCAGGAGTTCGAGCGCCACGTGCGCCGCGAGCTCGAGCGCCAGATGATCGAGCGGACGCAGTCGCTGCCGCCCGCAAAGCCGCTCCGCGAGCTGGACCGCGCGCTGCCCACGAATCCCGCCCAGGACCTCTCCCAGGTGCACAAGACCGTGGCCCAGCTGAAGAAGCGGCTCGCCTCGCAGGGGCGCGAGCACCGCGGCCGACGGCGCTCGTGGCAGGTGGACGTGCGCCGCACGATGCGGGCGTCGCTTCAAACCGGCGGCGTCCCACTGGACCTCAAGTACCGGCCGCGACGCCCGCGCCGGCCCGAGCTGTACGTGCTCTGCGACGTGTCCACGAGCGTCACGAGCGCCAGCGTCTTCTTCCTGTCGGTGCTGCACGCGCTGCACGACCAGTTCCGCAAACTGCGCTCCTTCGTGTTCGTGGAGCGGATCTCCGAGGTAACCGACGTGTTCGAGCGCGAGCGCTCGTTCGAGGCGGTTTCGCGGCGGATCGCCACCGACGCCGGCGTGGCGGACGTGTCGGGGTACACCGACTACGGCCGCGTCTGGGTCGAGTTCCTCGACAAGGTGGTGGACGACCTCGACCCGCGCTCGACCGTGATCGTGCTCGGCGATGCCCGCACCAACGGGCGCGAGCCGCACGCGCAGGTGTTCGGCCACGTGGCGGAGCGCGCCGGGCGCACGTTCTGGATCAACCCGGAGCCGCGGCTCTACTGGAACTACGGCGATTCGGTGATGTCCGTGTACGAGCCCTACTGCGACGGCGTCTTCGAATGCTGGACGACCAAGCAGCTCGAGGCGTTCGTGAACGCGCTGGGCGAACTGCGCGCCGTCGCCTAGATAGACTGGCGGGACAAGACAGGGGGGCTCGCGGGAGCGGGCTGAGATAGCGCCAAGGACCCCGGCGCTGACCCTTTGAACCTGTGGGGTAATGCCCGCGGAGGGAGCGATGCAGACTGAGGTCGAGGCTCCTGTGACGGAGCCTCTTTCGTTCAGGAACGTGACGCGGCGGTACCCCAGGGTCACCGCGCTAGAGGGAATCGATTTGGCCGTCCGGCAGGACGAGCTGATGGCGGTCGTGGGCCCGTCGGGCTGCGGTAAGTCGACGCTGCTCGAGCTGGTGGCGGGCCTTCAGGAGCCGGACGCCGGGAGCGTGACGCTGCTGGGCGCCACCGATGCAGCGGCGCGCCGGGCCGCGAGCGCCTATATGCCGCAGCGCGACCTTCTGCTCCCGTGGCGGGACGCCCTCGCGAACGCCGCGCTCGCGCTGGAGTGCCAGGGCGTGCCTCGTGCGGAGGCGCGCCGCCGCGCCGAGCCTCTCTTCGAGCGCTTCGGTCTCGCGGACTTCGAGCGCGCGCGCCCGGCCGAGCTGTCCGGCGGGATGCGCCAGCGCGTGGCCTTCCTGCGGACGCTCCTGCCCGGACGCCCCGTTCTCCTCCTCGACGAGCCCTTCGGGGGCCTCGACTCGCTCACCCGCTCCTCGATGCAGCGCTGGCTGGCGGACGCGCTCGCCGACGAGCCGCGAACGGTCCTGCTCGTGACCCACGACGTGGAGGAGGCCGCGTTCCTGGCGGACCGGATCGCCGTGCTCTCGCCTCGGCCCGGTCGCGTGGTGGCGCAGATCCCCGTGGGGCTCCCGCGGCCGCGCGATGTGACGAGCCCCGAGTTCGGGCAGCTCAAGCGAAGGGTCCTGGAGGCGCTCGGCCTGTGAGATACCTGATCGGAGCCCTCCTGATCGCGCTGTTCGTGCTCGCCTGGCAGGGGGTGGCCTCGCTCGAGTCGGTCGACGACCTCACCCTGGCGTCGCCGGTCGAGACCTTCGAGGCGCTGCGCGACGACTGGTCGCTGCTCTGGGACAACGCGCTCGTGACGCTGGTCGAGGTGCTGCTCGGGCTGACCGTGGCCACAGTCGTCGGCGTGGGCTTCGCGGTGGGGATGCACCTGTTCCGGCCGCTGCGTGACGCGGCCTACCCCCTGCTCGTGGGCTCGCAGGCGATCCCGGTGGTGGTCCTGGCGCCACTCTTCGTGCTCGCCTTCGACTACGGGATGGGCCCGAAGATCGCGATCGTCGCGCTGATCTGCTTCTTCCCGATCACCGTGAACCTGCTGGACGGGCTGCGCTCCGTCGAGCCCGAGCTGCTCAAGTTGATGCGCAGCCTCGGGGCTTCGCGGTTGCGCACGCTTCGCTCCGTGGAGCTGCCCTCGTCGCTTCCGTTCCTGTTCAGCGGGCTGAAGGTGGCCGCTACCGTGTCCGTGATTGGCGCAGTGTTCGGAGAATGGGCGGGAGCCGACGAGGGCCTGGGACGCCTCGTGCTGCTTGGCAACAATCAGCTCCAGACCCCGCGGGTGTACGCGGGAATCGTGCTCCTTACCCTGATGGCGGTGACCCTGTTCGCGCTGGTGGCGCTGGGCGAGCGGGTCGCCTGTCCATGGAATCGAAAGGAAGAACCAGCATGAGGTGTCTCGCGGCGGCGATCTGCGTCGCGCTGCTGGCCGTGGGATGCGGCGAGAAGAAGGACGTGCTCGGGCCGTCCGGCTCCCGGCAGCTGGAGTTGATGCTCGACTACTTCCCGAACGCCGACCACGCGGGCATCTACGCGGCCAAGGCGAACGGAGACTTCGAGGAGGCCGGCCTCGACGTGGAGATCCGGCAGCCGCCCGACCCGGCGGCGCCGATCAAGCAGGTGGCGGCCGGCCGTGTGGACCTTGCGATCTCGTACGAGCCCGAGGTGCTGCGCGCCCGCGACCAGGGACTCGGCGTGGTGAGCGTTGCCGCGCTCGTCCAGAAGCCGCTCACCTCGATCATCTCGCTCCCGCGCGCAAGGATCCGCAGGCCGGCGGACCTCGAGGGCAAGACCGTCGGAACGGCCGGGATCGACTACCAGCATGCCTACCTGGAGACGGTGCTGGGCGAGGCCGGTGTGCCGCCAGCCTCGGTGAAGGAGCGGAACGTGGGCTTCAGCCTCACGCCGGCTCTGCTCACAGGAAGGGTCGACGCCGTGCTGGGGGCGTTCTGGAACTACGAGGGCACCGAGCTGAAGCTGCGCGGCAAGAAGCCGCAGATCATCCGCATCGAGGACGCCGGCGTGCCGAGCTACAACGAGCTCGTGCTGGTGGCAAACGAGGACGCCCTGGAGCGGGACGGGAACAAGATCCGCGCCTTCATCGGCGCCGTCTCCCGAGGCACCCGCGCGCTGCGGCGCGACCCGCGCGGAGCCATCGACGGGCTACTCGAGGCCAATCCCGACCTTGATCCCAAGCTCCAGGCCGCAGTCGTCGACGTGACCCTGCCGCTCTTCTTCCCGCCGGCCGGCAAGCCGTTCGGCTGGCAGGACCCCGTGCAGTGGGACACCTTCTCGGCGTGGATGAAGAAGAACGACCTGCTGGAGCATCCGCCGGACCCAGCGTCCTCGTATCAGAACGGGCTGCTGCCGGGCGGGGGGTTGTAGCCAGAGATGTCGCGGAACATCGACACCGTCAACACCTACCTGGACGGCTTCCGCAAGAACGATCACGAGCAGATCCTCTCCTGCTTGACCGACGACATCGAGTGGACCGTCTTCGGTGCCTTCCGTCTGACCGGCAAGGAGGCCTACGACAAGGCGATCGACGGCGCGCCCCACTTCATCGACCCGCCCGAGTTGGAGGTGGTGCGCATGGTCGAGGAGGGTGACGTCGTCATGGCGGAGCTCCGCGGCACGGCCAAGCGCGCCGCGGGCGGGGAGATGCGCATGTCCATGGCAGAGGTGTTCGTGATGCGCGACGGCAGGATCGCTGAGCGCCGTGCCTGGGTGATCGAACTCAAGGAGAACGACTACCGCTGATGCTGTACGGACAGGAGCACATCGACCGCTACGTTGCAACAGACGGCAGGGAGGGTCATGACTGGGAAGGCACCCAGACCCTCATCCTCACCACGACGGGGCGGCGCTCCGGGCAGCCCAGGCCGCATGCGCTGATCTACGGCCGTCACGGCGACGACTACCTGGTGGTGGCCTCCAAGGGCGGATGGCCGCAGCACCCGGCGTGGTACCTCAACCTCGAGGCGAACCCCGAGGTCGAGGTCCAGGTGAAGGGCGACAAGATGCGGGCCCAGGCGCGCACGGCCACGCCCGAGGAGAAGCAGAAGCTGTGGCCGATCATGACGAGAGAGTGGCCCGCCTACGACCGCTACCAGGAGACGACGGACCGCGATATTCCGGTGGTCATCCTCGAGCCACAGGGACGCTAGAGCGTATTGGCCGGTTGATCGCCGAGCGATCTGCCTGTCAGGTTCTTCGGGCCAGGCGTGTCTACAGAGTATGCACGTCACCTACGCAGTCATCACGATCCTGGCGGCACTCGCGACCGGCTACGCCGCCTCCCTGAACTTCGTCGGCGCCGAGTCGGTCAAGGTTGTCGCGGGCAAGGTGCAGGTGTCACAAAGATGGATGATTCCGTTCGGCATCCTGTTGGCCTCCGGCGCGCTCGGCCTGCTGATTGGCTTCGCCGTGCCCGTGCTGGGCACGGCCGCCGCGATCGGCCTCGTCCTCTATTTCATTTGCGCCCTGAGTGCGCACCTACGGGTGCACGATCCCGGGATCGGTGGGGCGGTCAGCTTCCTGGTACTGGCCGCAGCCGCCCTGATCGCAGCCCTCGGCTACCACGACCAGTGGTGATGAAGCCCCAGGCGAGCTGACGATGGACGAGCGCGAGTGGCTAACCGAACGCTTCCAGCAGGACCGATCGCATCTGCGCGCGGTCGCTTACCGCATGCTCGGGTCGGTGAGCGAGGCCGACGATGCCCTCCAGGAAGCCTGGCTTCGGATTCGCGACCAGGATCCCGAGAGCGTCGAGAACATGCAGGCCTGGCTGACCACGATCGTCGCGCGCGTATGCCTGAACATGCTGCGCTCCCGACGGGCGCGACCGGAGGAAGCTTCGGTTCATGTCCCGGACCCGGTGGTGAGCTTTGATGAGGAGGTTGACCCCGAACACGAGGCGCTGCTCGCCGAGTCGGTTGGGCTGGCGCTGCTCGTGGTGCTCGATGCGCTGACCCCCGCCGAGCGGCTCGCATTCGTCCTGCACGACGTGTTCGGCGTGCCGTTTGCGGATATCGCAACCGCCCTTGACCGCTCCGAAGCCGCCGCGCAGCAGCTGGCCAGCCGCGCCCGGCGCCGTGTGCAGGGATCCCCGGAGCCGGATCCTGACCTCGCTCGACAACGGGAGGTCGTCGACGCGTTCTTCGCCGCGTCGCGCGATGGCGACTTCGACGCACTCGTCGCGGTGCTCGATCCCGATGTCGAGCTCCGAATCGATGGCGGCGTCCTGCGCGAGGAAGCGTCGCTCGTTCTACACGGCGCGGAGGCCGTGGCAGGGCACGCGGCCACCTACTCCAAGCTCCATCCGTTCGTGCGGCCGGCGCTCGTCAATGGCGCGGCGGGAGCCGTGGTAGCCCCGCACGGGCGCGTGTTCTCGGTGATGGCCTTCACGGTCACCAACGGAAAGATCGCCCAGATCGACGCGCTCGTTGACCCCGAGCGTCTCGCTGAATTCGACCTGACGCTCAGCTGAGTCGCAGACGGTGGATCTGCACGATGCCGCGCTCGCGGGTCCCGACCGTCCAGCGGCGGTGCGCCTGCTCGAGGAACGCATCGGCGGCCGGCCGGCCGGGATCTGCCAGCCAGGTCTCACGAGCTAGGCGCGGCAGGAGCGACAGCAGCGGGGCCACGCTCGCGCGCTCGTAGAGGACGTCGGCGGCGAGCACGAGGTCGAACGGTCCACGGCTGACCAGCTCGTCGGCGCGCGCCCAGTCGATCGTCGCGGTCTCGACCTGAACATCGTTCGCGCGCGCGTTCTGATCGACGAGCTCGAGCGCCTCGGTGTCCGAGTCCGTCGCCAGCACGTCGGCGCCCGCGCGAGCGGCGGCGATGCTCGGGACGGCGAGCCCGCAACCGAGCTCGACCACTCGCAGGCCGTGCAGCTCCATGCCGTCGAGCTCCCGCGCGAGTGCCACCCCACTGCGCCAAAGCACGGCCCAGTAGGGCGCGATCGGCGCCCACTCGACCGCGCCGTCGTCCGGGAGCTCGGCGACCTCCTCCGGCTGGAGCAGCCTGAGCTCACCGCTCGGCAGCTCGATCGACTTGCCGACAAGCTCGTCCGACTCGGCTATGAGCCGTTCTCGTCCAGGTCCAGCGACAGCGAGTTGATGCAGAAGCGCTGCCCGTTCGGCCCCGGGCCGTCCGGGAAGACGTGGCCGAGATGGCCGCCGCAGCGTGCGCAGGTCACCTCGGTGCGGACCATCCCGTGGCTGCGGTCCTCGTGGAGCTCCACGGCGTCCGCGACCGCGGGCTCCGTGAAGCTCGGCCAGCCGGTTCCGGAGTCGAACTTGGTGTCCGAGCTGAAGAGCTCCGCCCCGCACGCTCCGCAGCGGTAGATCCCATCGGCCTTCGAGTGCGTGTAGGCGCCGGTGAACGGCGGCTCGGTCCCCTTCTCACGCAGGATGCGGAAGCGCTCCGCGTCGAGCTCCTCGCGCCACTCCTGCTCTGTCTTCTCAAGCTTCTCGGTCATGCCTCAAGAGTACGCAGGCACCCGTAGATGCCGCAGTTGAAGCGCATAGCACCCAGCGAGCGCGGCATGCTCGCCATACGGCGCGAAGAACTCGCGCACCTCGTCCTCTGTCGCGCGGCGCCCCAGCCCGGCCGCCAGGCCCACGAACTTCAGGTAGGCCACGTCCAGCGCCGGGAGCTGGTCGTCGCGGCCCTGGCCGGCCACGGCCAGCATCTCGAGCGTCCAGTTGCCGATGTTCGGGATCGCTCGCAGACGCCGCCAGGCGGGCTCGTGCTCGCTCAGGTCGGCGCGCCCGGAGGCCACCTCGCGTGCTGCGCGCACGAGGGCGATCGAGCGCTTCGGGGCAAGGCCGCACGCGTCGAGCTCGGCCGGCGAGCGCCCCGCCAGCCAGGCCGCCGAGGGCGGCGCCCGCAACGTGCCGCACGTGCTCCGGCGCCCGTGGCGGCGCACGATCCGGCGCTCGATGGCGGCCGCCCGGCCGGAATCGATCAGCTGCTCGCAGACCGCCCAGGCGAGCGCCTCGAACGGCTCCGGCCGCCGGCGCGGTCGCAGCCACGGCTTGCGGCGAATCACAGGCCCGATCAGCGGATCCCAGCGAAAGCGGCGGTGAAACGACTCCAAATCGTGATCAACGCCCAGGGCAAACCGCATCCGCTCGACACCCTTCAGTGCAGCGTCCCGAGAACCGGCCTCGGCGCGCAACCGCACAGCGCGGCCGGCCGCCCATGCGCGGACGAGCACCTGCTCGTCACCGACCCAGAGCGCCCGCGTGAGAGCCCCGTCGCACGCGATCATCACTCCGTCGCGTCCCGGCCCCGGGAGCCTGTACGGCCCCGCGGGAACGACGTCCTGCTCGACCGTGGTGGCTATCGGTCCTTCAGGAGGTGGACGTCGACAAGGAAGGAGCGGCTGCCGGCCACGTCGACCTTCTTGCCGCGGCCGCGGCCACCGCCGAGGCGGAGCGATGCGCCCCGCTTCGGCCTGCGCAGCACCCGCACGAGCAGGAAGGTCATCACGCCCACCAGGAAGCCCCCTGTGGCCGCCGCGACGGCCGCCGGGAGCGAGACCTCCACCCGGCGCTCGATCGGCCTGGGCTCCGCCAGGACGGGCAGGGGGCGGACCTCGCCCTGCTGCTCTGGGTCCGGAAGGGCGGCGGGATCAGGCACGGTCGCCAACGTATCAGAGGGTCCGCTCATACACCCGGTACTTCTTCACGATCTCCCCGCCCATCGCCTCCATGGCGCGGTTCATGGCCTTGTTGGTCTCGAGGATCCAGCCCATCTCGCCGCCCTTCACGCGGGTGGCTTCGGCCATGTCGAAGTGCTCGGCGTACAGCCCCGCCGCCACGCCCGTGTGCTGGTAGGCCGGCTTCACGCCCAGGAAGCCGACCCGGCAGCGGTCGATGATCCGGCGCCGGTTCAGGTAGTGCCACCAGCCGGTGGGCAGGATCCGCCCGTTCATCTTCTTCAGCACCTGGTTGATGTCGGGCACCGTGATCGCCATGCCCACGGTCTTGCCCTCAGAGTCCTCGGCGATCATGAACCAGTTGCGGTCGTAGACGAGCTGCAGCTCCTGCGCGTACGCGTCCACGTCCTCGTCCGTGTACGGCACGAACCCGAAGTTGCGCGACCAGGCCTCGTTGTAGATCTCGGCGAAGGCATCCAGGTCGCGGCGCAGGTGCAGGCGGCTCATCTTGCGGATCCGGATCCCGTGCTTCGGCTCGAGCTTCTCGGCCATCTCCCAAATGATCGGCAGCACGTTCTCGCGCCCGGAGATGTGCAGCGACCACATGTACGTGTCCACCGACTTCTCGAGCCCGGCCTCCTCGCATAGCCGCTGGTAGTGGGGCGGGTGCCAGGCCTGCCGGATCATCGGCTCGCGCTCGAATCCCTCGATCAGCACGCCGCTCTCGTCGTTCATCGTGAAGTCCATCGGGCCGACCATGCGGTCGCGCCCACGCTCGGCGAGCCAGGCGGCCGCGGCATCGAGCAGCGCCCGCATCACCTCGGGGTCGTGCTCCAGCTCGAGGAATCCGAACATGCCCCACGCGTTGCCCTGATGCTCGTTGAACGCACGGTCGATCTGAGCGCTGATCCGGCCCACCACCCGACCGTCGCGGCGGGCGAGGAACAGCTCTGCGTCGCCGTGCTTGAAGAACGGGCCCGTGCGCGGGTTGAGGAACAGCTGCCGCTCGATCTTAAGCGGGGGAATCCACTGCTCCGCGTTAGAGTGCAGGCGGAACGGGAGCTCGATGAACTCGCGCCTTTCCCCGCGTGAGGAAACCGGCGCTACCTCGACTGACACGGCGCGGGACTGTATATGCCAACGGCTATCGACCTATTCGAGAAGGCACGCCATCACGAGCGGCTGGAGCAACTCCAGGCGGCTCGCGACCACGACCTGATGCCCTACTTCAGGGTGCTCGAGGGCCCAGCCGGACCCGTGGTCCACATGGAGGGCCACGAGCGCATCATGCTCGGGTCGAACAACTACCTGGGGCTCACCGGCGACGACCGCGTGAAGGCCGCCGCGAGGGACGCGCTCGAGCGCTTCGGCACCGGCCTGACCGGCTCGCGCTTCCTGAACGGCACGCTCTCGCTCCACCTCGAGCTGGAGCGCAAGCTCGCCGACTGGATGGGCACCGAGGACGCGCTCGTATTCACCACCGGCTACCTCGCCAACACCGGCACCATCGGAACGCTGCTCGGCCCCGGCGACACGGTGATCTGCGACTCCGGCGACCACGCCTCGATCCTGGACGCGGTGATGATGTCGCGGGCGCGCATCCGCCCGTTCCGCCACAACCGGCTCGACAAGCTCGAGAGCATGCTCCAGCGGGCGGAGGGGGACGGCGGCGGCGTGCTCGTGGTGGTGGACGGCGTCTTCTCGATGGAGGGCGACGTGGCGCCGCTTCCGGACATCGTCGCGCTGTGCCGCGAGCACGGCGCCCGCCTGATGGTCGACGAGGCCCACGGCGTGGGCGTGCTCGGCGCTCGCGGCGCCGGCGCGTGCGAGCTGATGGATGTCGAGAGCGAGGTCGACCTGCGCATGGGCACCTTCTCGAAGTCGCTCGCCTCCTGCGGCGGCTTCATCGCCGGGCCCGCCGACGTGATCGATTTCCTGCGCGTCCAGTCGCGCTCCTTCATGTTCACCGCGGCCGCGGTGCCCGCCGCTATCGGCGCGGCGCTGGGTGCCCTCGAGATCATCCGATCCGACGAGGGACCAGAGCTGATGGCGAAGGTGCTCGAGAACGCCCGCTACCTGCACGACGGCCTGGCCGACCTCGGCTACGGGGTGATGGAGCCGAACCAGATGCCGGACGGCTCGGGGCTGATCACGCCGATCGTGCCGGTCCTGGTGGGCGACGACTGGAAGGCCGTCTTCCTCTGGAAGGCGCTCTACGACGCGGGCGTGTACGTGAACGTGGCGATCTACCCGGCCGTGCAGCGCGGCGGTGCGCTCCTGCGCACGAGCGTCATGGCCACCCACGAGAAGGAGCACCTCGACCGCGCCCTTGGCGTCTTCGAGCAGGTCAAGGGCACGGTCGACGGCATCGAGCCGCCGATCTGGGAGCCGCCGACGTCGGCGCCCGAGGCGGGCGCCGACGCCATCGACTCCTGATTCTTGAATCTGGGCTACTGCAGCAGGTGGCCCAGGATGCGTTCCATGAGCACGGCCCGATTGGCCGGCCGGTCCACGCCCTCGAGCCCGAAGCCGAACATCAGGCCGAAGTCGGTCGCTGTGACCGCTGCGTCCTCGAACGGGACCCGGTCTGACTGGATCCAGTCGTTCACGTTCGTGGACGGGCCCTCCGGATGGGCGCCCGGAATGCTCCAGCCGCCGAGATCGCCCTGCGTCTCGAACGAGGTCTCGCTGACGTTCGAGCCCGCCGTCACCTTCGTGTCGTCGATCATCACGCCCGGGACCGTCGTCGTGCCCCAGTCCGTGGCGAACACGATTGACAGCTCGACCTGCTTGCCCTTGTAGGCGCTCAGGTCGATCGACCACTCCTGCCAGCCGCTCGAGTTGCCGCTCGACGCGTTCCACTCGCCGGGCGGCGTGCCGGCCGTGCCGACCGGCGTGCACTCGTTGTCCTCCGTGCCGGGACCGTTCTCGATGAGCGTCTGGTAGTGCTCGAGCTGGGAGTGGAGCTCAGCCCACCCCTCGGGGCAGCTCGCGCCGGTGTTGTCGGTCGTGTGCCCGTTCTCGTCTGGAAGCGTCGTCCAGTCGTCCTGGCCGACCGTGTGAGCCTCGACGAACACGTGGTCCCATTCGAGCTCGGTGTTGTACGAGGTCCAGAACGAGAGGTTCGCAGGCTGGCTGGCCGTGACCCCTGTGAGGTCGACGGTGCGAGTCATGCGCTTGTAGCCCTCGTCCGCGTTCTGGGAGTACATGTACTTCGAGCCTGAATGAGGATCGAACGCAGCGCCGCCTTGGAGCAGCCAATCGGCTGCCTGGTCACTGGCGAACTGCGGGTACTCGGCCTTGCTCAGGATGCTCGACGTGACCAGGAAGTTCCCGGTCCCGATGCCGCCGCCACCCTGATTGCCGGCGCTACTCGGTCCGTTCAGGTCAAACGTCAACCCGTCGAACGGACCACCCGCGGTCCCCTTGACCGGGAAGATGTCGCCCGTTGCGCTCTGGCCCCCCGCGTCGCTGCGCAGGTAGCCGCCGAGGTAGTACTGGACGAAATCGTTCGAGAGCGGCTGGCACTTGCCGTCGTCGGTCGTCTGGAGGTCGCCGTCGCACTGCTCCGGCCCAAACCCCTCCTGCGGGTATTCCACGAGGTCGTACTGCCGGCCGGCGTGCACGCCTCCAAGCGCCACTCGGCCACCCTCGTTCACGAAGTCACGCACCGAGATGATCGTGCGGTGCGCCTCGAGGTCCGCCACGCCCGGCGTCGGGCCGGCACGCGTGACGTTGTCGTTGGCCGTGTACCAGATCACGGCGTCGTAGTGGCTAAGGACGCCGAGCGCATCCGGCGCCTTCCGGCCCTCCGCGTCGTAGTCGTACACGTCGTAATCGGTGTTGTTCGCGTCGAGCGCAGCCGCGTAGTAGCTGAGGTAGTTCGGCTTCGTCCTGTCGGCGTACGCCGGCAAGTCGCTGTTGCCGCTGTAGTCCTCCACCGCGAGCACCAGTACGTCCGCGTTCGAGTCCGAGCGCACCTTATAGGTGAAGGAGTCGCTCGTCTTGTGGCGCTTGGACGACGTGAACCACGCCTTCACCGTGTCGCCCGGGTCCGTGCCGGTGACCTGCCCGCGCATACGGTGGTACCAGTAGTCGCCCTCGTCGCCGTAGCGGAGGCCGCCCTGCCACTCCTTGGTGGACTTGGTCTGGGTACGGCCGCCGTTCACCTGATACCTCAGGCTGATCTTGCCGAGGTCGCGGCGAGCGTTCACCTGGACGGTCTGCGGGTCCCCGAAGGAAACCTTGAAGTCGTCCACCACGAAGTTCGGCACGCCGTTGCCGAGATGGCTCTCCGGGCGCGACGGGTCGTCCGCCGAGCGCGCGAGGTCGAGCGCGAACTGCACGTGGCGCTCGAACTCCGCCTGCACGTCCGTCTCAGAGTCCTGGAACGCGAAGACGCTGCCGGTGGCCGCCTCGCTGCCCTCCGGAGTGAACGAGATCGTGCGGGTGGACTTGTACATGTGGTCGTTGGTATCGCCGTTCGTCGTGTAGAGCTCGGCGCCAACGTCGGGATCGAAGGCCTCGATCCCGGGGTTCTCGTCGTCGCCGGCGAGCGCCGTCATGACCGGCTCGTCCGCCGGGCGGGTGTCCACCTGCCACCCGAACGGCCACAGGATCAGCTGGGCCGCTGTGTGGTCGTTCTTGTTGTAGGCGAAATGGACGCGGTTCATCAGCGACAGGAATGCCTTCGTCTCAGGCTCTGAGGCCGGTCCCGTGCCGTGGTAGGTCTCGGACGGGAATTCGCGGTTCGAGCCCTCGTTGTCGTACGACCAGCGGGTCGGGAAGTTGCGGTTCGGGTCGACACCGTCATTCCCTGTGATCTGACCGTCGCCGTCGTTGTCGCGCAGGTTCTTGCGCCACAGCCGGTTCTCGGGGTCGAATGTGAAGTCGTAGCCGTCGGGGTTCGCGATCAGGATGAACCAGAGCTCACGCTTGTCCACGAGCCTGGTCAGCTCACGCGAAGAGACGCCTTCCACGGGCTTGCCGTCAGTTCCGATAGCCGTTCCGCGACGCCCGTAGTTGTCGAGGAACAGGCGCAGCGTGCGGCGCTCCGTCTCGCCGGCGAGCCACTCGCGGGCATGCTGGACCGCTGAATACAGGACTGCGGGGCGCTTGCCGTCCTTGTGCTTGCGGGCGCCCTTGGTGACCTTCATGGCGTAGATCGACTCGCCGTTGATGGTGTGACCGATCGTCTCCAGTTTGGCGATATGGGAATAGCGCCTCGCGAGGTTCTCCATCTGGGTCTTGAGGTTCGCCGTGGGGTTCCCGGCGGCGCCCGACACCTCAACGTCGGTGCGTGCCCACGGCCGCCAGACCTGCCAGCCCCCGGCGGCCTGCGCGGCGGCCGCACGGCGGGCGGTCCGCCCGCGCCGGTCACGGATCAGCTTCGTGGCGATCCCAGCCCGTCGCAGCTTCGCGACCTGCTGCTTCGTGGCGATGATCTCGGTCCCGCCCCGGCGCTGACCCTCCGTTAGGTCAAAGCCCTGGCGCTTGAGCTCACGGAGCTCCGCAGCACCACGTGCCTTTGCCTTGTACGCGTTGAGGCCGACGCCGGCCGACGCGGGCGCTGCGGTAGCGAAGACTGCCACCAGCGCGATGACCAGAGCAAAGGCTCCACGGAACTTCATCCAATTCCCTCCCACAAGATTTGGTTCGCGACGAGCGTCGTGCCCGCCGAGGCTCGGCAGCCTAGTACTCCGGCGCCTCATGCGACTACTCGAATCTCAAAACGCAGTGTTTGCGCTAACTGGGAGCCTCGGAACCTCGTGCACCGGGGCGTCCGCGCAAGCGGTCGGCGAGGCCGGCGAGACCCGGTGGGAGGCGGCCGTCGGTGGACAGCCACGACCCGGCGAGGATCAGGAGCAGGCCAACGACGACGCCCGTGGTCACGCTCTCGTCGAGGATCGCGACGCCCAGCGCGAGGGCCACGACCGGGTTCACGTAGGTGATGATCGTCGCGCGGCTCGCGCCCACCTCGGCGATCAGCCGGAAGAAGAGCAGGAACGCCGCAGCCGAGCACACGAGGCCGAGCGCCACGATCGACGCGATCGCCTCGGCGGAGGGCACGGCGTCCGGCACGTCGGCCAGCGCGAACGGCGTGACGAGCACCGTTGCGAGGGCGAGCGAGGCGGCCACGGGCCCGAGCGGGTCCACGTCCGAAAGCTTGCGCTTCACGATCATCGGGCCGACCGCGTAACAGAAGGCGGCCACCAGCACCGCGAGCGAGCCCAGCAGCTCGTCGCTCTTTCCGCCCACGTCGAGCCCCACGAGCGCGACGACCCCGGCCAAGCCGATCAGCATCCCCAGGAGCCGGATCGGCGTGGGGCGCTCCGAGTGGTCGAAGCGCAGGGCGATGAGGGCCACGAACAGCGGCACGGCGGCGATCAGGATCGCTGCGAACGAGGAGCTGATGTGCACCTCTCCATATCCGATCAGGGGCCACGGGATGGCCATCTCGATCGCCGCGAAGACAGTCAGGACGCGCCAGCGCTCCCGGAGGCCGCGCAGGGCGCCGAGCTTCCACGCGACCGGCAGCAGGACCGCCGCGGCGAGGGCGAGGCGCGACCACGCCACCACGCTCGGCGACATCTCGTCGACGGCCACCTTGATGAACAGGTAGGGCACGCCCCAGATCACCGAGACGGCCGCGAACAGAACCCAGCCGCGGGCGCTCACGAGATCGCCCTCAGCCCGGCGGCGGTGACCGCCGCGGCGAGCACGACCACGAGCAGCGGAGCGCGCAGCAGGATCGCGACGGCGCCCGCGAGGAGACCGACGGCGCGTTCGTCGAGCACGAGCTCCTCGTCGGTGGCGAACGCCTGGGTGGCCACGAGTGCGGCGAGCAGCGCCGGCGCGAGCAGGTCCACGACCCGGCCCGCGCCCTCGGGAAGCTCTCGCCCGGCGGCCAGCACCGGCCCGCCGGCCTTGAGGGCGATGGTCGCAATGCCAACGAGGATCACGCACAGCCAGATCGTGTTCACGCGGGCCGCCTCCGTGTGAGGCCGACGAGGCATGCGGCGGTGGCGGCTATTACGGGAACGCCGGCGGGCGTCAGCGGAGTGAGCGAGAGCGCGATGCCTGCACCGATCAGGGCGGCCGCAATCGCGACCCTCCCATCGGCCCGGAGCAGCGGGGCGAGCAGTGCGAGGAACAGCGCCGGGAAGGCGGCATCGAGGCCGAGCGTCGCGGGGTCCGCGAGGCTGTCGCCCGCGAGCACGCCGATCGCGGTGCCCACGTTCCAACCCACGTAGAGGACGCTCCCTGCCCCGAGCAGGACCTTGATGTCGAAGCCGTCGTCGCGGCTGGAGAGCGCCCAGCTCTCATCCACGAGCAGCTGGGCCTCGAGCAGGCGCCGCACTGGGCCGCCGCGAAACGCCCCCGAAGCGGCCAGCGCCATCGGCGCGTAGCGGGCGTTCACTAGCACGGCGGCGCCGATGGCGGCTGCGGCGGTACCTCCGGCTCCGAGCACCGAGACGACGGCGAACTGCGCCGACCCGGCGAAGGTCGTGGCCGACATGACGAGGGCCGCCAGCGAATCGACGCCGGCGACCCTTGCCAGCACCCCGAACGACGCGCCGAACGCGAGGACAGCCGGAATCAACGGGAGCATCACGCGCATCCCGTCCCTGTAGCTGGCGTCCGTCATGAAGCCGAAGAGGCTAGTGGCGGCGCGCTGTGGCGACCGCCCAGCTGAGGGCTGCGTTCATGCTGCCACCTCCTTGCGAGCCTGGAACTCGAGGATCTCCACGATCTCCGCCGTCGGATGGAACGGATCGGCCACGGCGCGGCCGTCCACGATGCCGACCGCCGCACGCAGCTCGCCTCCGACGTACGCGAGCAGGGCGGGGCCCGTGGGGGCGCGGCGGTCGTCGAGCGCGGCGAGGCGCCAGAGCTCCTGGCTGTTGTCCTCAGTGGAGTGGATGATGGTGATCGGGTCTGTCATTCCTGGCTCCTTTCACCTCGTCAACGCTCCTGTCGCGCTGTTCGTGAGATAACCGGCTAAATCGTTATGCCCGAATAATAGCACCAGCTAAACTGTTTTGATAGTTATGGCACCGGGAGAGTCCACACCTGCCAAGACCGCGCCCCAGCCGCTCTATCTCGTGCAGCGCTTCGTGAACAGCGTCGACGTCGAGAGCGGCGAGGACGAGCTCTCGAGCCCCGACGCCCTGCGCGATTGGCTCGTGGAGCGCGGCCTGATGAGCGCCGGCGAAGAGGTGGGCCCGGCGGACCTCAGGCGGGCGATCGACGTGCGTGAGGGCCTGCGAGCCGTGCTGCTCCACAACAACGGCCACCCGCTCGACGAGGAGCGCGTGGCGCGCCTCGACCGCGCCGTTCGCCGCGCGGGCGTCCGGGTTCGCTTCGCGGGCGGGCGCGACCCCGAGCTCGTGCCGGACGCCGAGGGCGTGGACGGCGCCGTGGCGCGCCTGATGGCGATCGTGGCCGCCGCCGTCGAGCACGGCCGCTGGGAGCGGCTCAAGGCCTGCCCCCGCGAGGAGTGCGAGTGGGCGTTCTACGACAAGTCGAAGAACCGCTCGGGGCGCTGGTGCACGATGGAGTCCTGCGGGAACATCGAGAAGGCCAAGGCCTTCCGAGAACGCCGCCGGCGCTAGCTCTCGAGCGTATGCACCTTGAACAGGTTCGTGCCTCCGGCGCTGCCGGCCGGCAGCCCGGCGGTGATGCCGATCTTGTCGCCCGCCTGGGCGAAGCCCTCGCGCTCCGCCACCTTCGCGCAAGCTTCGATCAGGCCGAGCGTGTCCATCGGCTCCTCGTTGAGGCGCGGGTGCACTCCCCAGAGCAGCTGGCAGCGCCGCACCACCTCCCTCCGGGGTGACAGGGCCAGGACCGGCGCCTTCGGCCGGTAGGCCGAGATCAGCCCCGCGGTGGTGCCCGTGTTCGTCGGGGAGACGATGCACTTGAGGCCGAGCTGGTAGACGGCACCCACCGCTCCGAACGCGATCGCGTGGTACTGGTTGTTCGCCTGCGGTCCGCGCTCCGCGAGCCAGCGTCCGTAGGGAAGCTCGCGCTCGGTGGTCTGCGCGATCGAAGCCATCATCTGCACCGCGAGCACCGGGTGCTTCCCGACGGCGGTCTCCTGGGAGAGCATCACAGCGTCGGTGCCGTCGAAGATCGCGTTGGCCACGTCGGCCACCTCCGCCCGCGTCGGGCGCGTCGAGTGGACCATCGACTCGAGCATCTGGGTGGCGGTGATCGTGGGCTTTGCGTAGCGCCCGGCGACCGCGAGCAGCCGCTTCTGCACCAGCGGGACCTCCTCGATCGGCAGCTCGATGCCGAGGTCGCCGCGGGCGATCATGATGCCGTCGGCCGCCTGGATGATCTCCTCGCCGTTCGCCGCCGCCTGCGGCTTCTCGATCTTCGCGATCAGCGGCACCTCCACCCCGCGCATCTTCAGGTGCTCGCGCACCGGGTCGAGGTCCTCGCGGCGACGCACGAACGAGAGCGCGAAGAAGTCCACGCCCATGTCGAGGCCCTCGTCGATCAGTCCGATGTCCTCCTCGCTCACCGCCGGCAGCGAGACCGTCACGTTCGGCAGGTTCAGCCCCTGCCTCGACGCCACGCTGCCGCCCACCTCCACCCTGGTCACCACGTCGCCGTCGCGCACCTCCGCCACGCGCAGCCGCACCGCGCCGTCCGCCAGGTAGAGCACGTCGCCCTTGTCGACCAGCTCCCCGAAGCCATCCCACGCCACCGGCAGCCGCTCGGCGGTGCCCTCCACCTGCTCGGGCGTGAGCACCACCTGAGAGTCGCGCGCCAGCTCGGCCACGCCACCGGCCACCGGGCCGATGCGCAGCTTCGGGCCGGGCAGGTCCCCGAGGATCGCCACGTCCCGGCCGGCCCGCTCGGCGGCCTCTCGAACCGTCTGCGCGATCTCCCTGTGCTGGTCCGGGGTGCCGTGCGCGAAGTTCAGCCGGGCCACGTCCATGCCCGCCCGGATCATCTGCTCGAGAACGTCGAGAGCCTTTGACGACGGACCGATGGTCGCGACGATCTTCGTGGAGCGCATCGTCTCCAACATACCCATCACGGCCCTTTCACGAAAAGGCCGCTCTTAGCGACAGAGCACCCGACAGCGATGTTGACGGTTGGGACAGGAGAGGCTTTGATGGGCCCCGGCCTCGAGACAGTTCGAGTCGCGTGTCTGGCCCAATCACACATGCGATTCACGCCGCTGTCGGAGGCCGTAGGGGAATTCTGCGTCCGCTGTTGTCGTTTTAAGAGAGATTCGCACCAAGTGCGGGGAGGTCTGGATGGGCAAGTCGGCCACGATCGACGCTGGTCAAGAGCAGCATTTGCAGGCACTGGAGTACGCCAATCGCGTACGGCTTGCGCGGGCTCGAATGAAGCGTCGAATCGCCGCGGGCGAGCTCTCGGCTGCTGAGGTCATCCTCAGCTGCCCCTGGCAGGCGCACAGCATGTCGATCAGCGACCTGCTGATGAGCCAGAAGCGTTGGGGTAGGGCTCGTTGCAGAAGGCTGTTGGTTTCGCTCGGCGTTCCGGAGAACAAGCAGGTCGGAACGCTCACCGAACGCCAGCGCCTGGCACTGGCCGCTGTGCTCACCGCCAAGAACGCCCCGGCAGGATCCAAAGCCGCCGCGCAGCCCGTGGACGCAAAGCGCATGCCCGCCAGTCCGGCGCGGGGCTCGCTTGCGACTCGCGAGCGCGCGCTGACGGCAGCCTGACGGAGCAGAGCGTGTGGGCGGCCGGGGAGAGGCCGGCCGCCCATCGCTCGACTGCTAGACGGGCTTGCGGCCCAGTTCTTCGAGCGGCTCGTCGGCCGTCAGGCCCGGGCCCACGGTCGCGAGTTCCACGATGTGTCCGTCCGGGTCGCGCAGGTAGATGGACTTGAAGTAGGTCCGGTCCATCACCTCGGTCACCTGCATCCCGCGGGCGGTGAGGTAGTCGCGCCAGCCGCCGAGCTCCTCCTCGCTCTCGACCGAGAGCGCGAAGTGGTGGGTCGAGCCGCGCCCGACCGTGCCCTCATCGAGGTCGGGGTACTCGAGGCAGGTGATGAGCGTTCCGGGCCGGCCCTCCTCGTCGCCGAAGAAGAGGTGGCGCGCGCCGCGGTCGTCATCGTTCACCGTCTGCTTCACGAGGCGCATCCCGAGCAGGGTGCGGTAGAAGCCGACCGAGCGCTCCACGTCCTTGCAGAGGAGGGTCACGTGGTGGATCCCCGCGATGCGGAGGCGGCGGCCGGTCAACGGAACCCGAGGCCGCCGGAGCGGCGCTTGAAGAGCTCGCGCATCGCGTAGAAGGTAGCGGCGAAGACGGCGATACCGAGCAGGACGAGCACCCAGAGCTTCACGGGTCCAAGGCCGAGCGCCACCGCCGTGACCACCACGAAGGCCGCCGCTCCCGCGAGCAGCGAGGAGTGCGAGCGGTAGCCGGCCATGTGCTCCCGCAGTGCCAGCTCGCCACCTCCGAGCCCAGCGATCACCAGGCCGGCGACGATGAAGCGCGCCCCGTCACCGCCCTGCACCGCCCCGACGAGGATCAAAACGATCCCGAGGAAGATGATCAGCTCGGAGAGCGGGAAGCTGCCCCAGGGCGCGCTCGGGCGCTCGTGGAGCGAGGGACGACCCGGCCGCGGGCGCGGGCTCGACCCGACCTCCTGCCGGCGCGCGCGCTCCAGCCGCGCGGCGTCGCGCTCGGCGCGCGTCGAGTCACCGCGCTTGCGGCTTCGCCGACCCATTTCAGGTGGCTAACGGACAGCCCGAGCTGATGACGACTCGCCACCAGCCCATGAGCATTCCGATAAAGCTCCAACGCGGCCGCACGTGCCAGTGGCGGCAGCCCGGCTCGCCGATGTCCTCGTGCGACACGCGAACCCACTTGTAGCGCTCCGGCGCCAGCAGCATCTGCTCGATCAGGCGGCGGTTCTGCTCCTCGACCCAGGTGCGGTCCGACAGCGCGCGGCGAGAGTCGGCCACCCGGTCCGCGAGGTCGTCGCGCAGCTCCTCGAGCTCGCCCAGCGACAGCAGGCGTGGCCCGCCGCCGCGTCCCGCCACGAGCGGGCGGGGCATGTTCGAGCGAGGCCAGCTGGAGCAGAAGAGCTGCGACAGCTCGCTCTCCAGCCGGGCGATCTGGTCGAGCAGCGTGCGCCGCGCCGCCCGCTCGTCCGGAACCGGAAGCGTGCTGGGTGCAAGCGGGCCGACTGGCCTCTCGAGAACGTCAGGCACGAGGCCTCAAGTGTAAAGCGTCTCGGCCGCGCACCACAGCGCTTCCTCCAGGCTGATACGCGGCACCCCCTTCACGCCCAGGGCGCAGAGGATCATCTGCTCGGTCTCGGGCGTCACGCCGGCGTCCTCCCCCACCTCGCCGAGCACCACCGCCACGGGCCGCTCCCCGTCGGCGACCACGAGCTGGCGCGCCGACAGCGGTCGCGTCTCCGCGAGATTCTCGCCCGGGCGGGCCAGGCGCAGCCCCAGATTGCCGTCCACGCGCGCGGCGTCCAGCGCGATCAGCGGCACCCCCGTCTCCGCGATGGCGATCGTGAGCGCGTCGTCCACCACGTTCTCGCTCTGGAGCCCTCCATGCTTCAGACGCCGCAGGGCCACGCCCTCGACCGGGGTGCGGTCGGTGTCCGGGTCGATGCCCACCTGGCGGGAGAAGACGCGGTAGGCCCACGGGACGGGGTCCTGGCGCATGTGGACGACCTTGCCGCCCGTGTAGCGGTCGGCCAGCATGCGCAGCCGCTGCTTCAGCTCCTTCGGCGACTTGCCCGGATGGACCTCGACTCGCGCGTGGACGAGGCTGAGCTGCGGGAACTCCTCGGCCAGCTCGGGCTCGACCCAGCCGTCCACGAGGTCGAGCTCGATCATCCGCGCAGCCGCTCCGCCCGCGTGCGCAGCTCCTGCTCGGTGATGTTGCCCAGCTGGGTCCAGGTGACCTTGCCGCCCGCCTTCGCGAAGACGGTGGTCGGGCAGCCGCCCACTCCATAGAGATTTGCCACCGCCCCATCCTGATCGACGGCGACGGGCTGCGTCCAGCGCCGCTCCTCCACGAGCCGCCTGATCTCCTCGCGGCTCTTGTGGCTGAAGAAGACGGTGGCGAACTCGACGCCGGTCAGATCGTCCTTGACCCTCTCGGTCCGGTCCACCTGCGGGTAGCAGTCGGCCCCGCGGTCGAAGATGAAGGTGAGCACGAGCGGGCGCTTGCGCAGCTCGCACATGTTCACCACGTCCTCCGAGACGAGCTCGCACGCCGGCCGCGCCCCGGCCTGCGTCGGGCAGGGCTCCCTCTGGCACACGTTCGCGTCGCCGCTGAGATCGCCGATGGCCGACGGCGCCGCGAACGCCTTCAGCCGCTTGCCCACCGGCGGCCCCTCGAGCCCCTCGCCGCTGTTCGGGATCGTCTGCACGAACAGCAGGACAGCGAGCCCCATGAACAGCACAATGCCGACGAGCCAGGCGTACTTGTTCCCAGCCTGGGGCATCTCCGGCCGGCGCACCGGCTCCGGGTGCGTGCGATCGCGCTCGGCGAGCCGTTCCCCCGGCGAGAGATCCTCGAAGCGGTCCCTGTCGTCGTCGCTCACGTGGTGTCGGCCTGGGGCGGCCGGCGGAACCGCACGGCGGAGAGCAGGTCGCGAACTCGGAACGGGCCGTGCTCCTCGGCCCACATGAGCGCGGCGGGCAGCACGATCATCACGCCGAGCAGGGAGACGGTGAGGTCCACCACGGTCAGGATCCCGAAGTCGCGCAGCATCCGGATGTCGGAGAAGATCAGCGCGGCAAAGCCGGCAATCGCGGTCGTGCCGGACGCCAGGACCGCGGCGCCCGTGGACGCGTAGGCGAGCTCGATCGCCCGGGCCGGGCCGGCGCCGGCATCGCGCTCCTGGCGGTAGCGCGACGACAGCAGCACGCTGAACTCCGTCGAGATCGCGATCACGAGCGCGCCGAGCGTGACCGACATCGGGTTGAGGTCCACCTCGAACGGGCCCGGCAGCAGGCCAAGGATGAACAGAACGAGGCCCGACCAGCCCGTGGCGAGCGCGATCGGGATCAGGGGCACGGCCGCCTCGCGCGCCGAGCGGCGCGCCGCGAACAGGACGAGGAACACTCCGGCGAGCGCGGCGAGCAGCGTGAGCCCGCGCCGCCACGGCGACGACAGCGAGCTGTTGGCCTCGGCCGCGAGCACGGGCAGGCCGACCACCGACGCGCTCACGCCCTCCGGAGGCTTCAGGGCCGCCTTGATGTCGTCCACCACCTGCTTCTGGCGGTCCAGCGGCATGAGCCTGATCCCGAAGGCGAGGTTGGCGGTGCTCCGGTCGGCCGTGACCACGCCCTGGGAGAAGTAGCTCGGCACCGCGTCGAGCAGGGTGCTCACCTGCGCCTGCGTGGCCGTGCTGAACAGGTCGGGGAGCGACAGCGCGGGGCAGAGTTCCGGCGGGTTGCGCTTCTGGGTACAGCGCTTGCCCTGGCGGTAGCCATGCTCGCGCAGCACCCTGTTCTGGAAGCGCGTCATCCACGCGATCACCTCGGGTTTGGTGATGTCCTCCGCACGCACGGTCACGTCGATCTCACCCGACACGCCGGTCTCGTCCTGGAGCACGTCCACGTCGCGCAGCGCCTGGAGATCCTGGGGCACGAGCTCGCGCACGTCCGAGACCACCTCGCTCTGGGTGTCGAGCGCCAGCCCCACCACGGCCACGGCGAGCCCGATCGCGAGCACGCGCCGCGGGCGCGAGAGCGCGACTCCGAGCGCCCGCCAGGATCGGTCCGCGAGCCACTCGCCCGCGGCGTGCACGCGCGGGTGGGCGCGCAGAGCCGAGGCCCGGGCTCGGAACCGTGACGGGGTCCGCTCCCGCTCGCGGCCGCGGAAGCGCACGAGCGCCGCGAAACCCGCGAGGAGCGCACAGCCCAGCGCCAGCACGATGCCGAGCACCAGCAGCAGGCCGAAGCCGCGGACCATCGGCACCGGGGAGAGCAGCAGCACGAGGAACCCGGTGGCCGTTGCCAGGCCCGCCGTGATGATCGTGGGTCCGCCCGCCACGGCGGCGGTGATCGCCGGCTCGGGGTCGCCGCGCGCCTCGGCCTCGTCGAAGCGGGCCTGGAACTGAATCGCGTAGTCGACCGCGAGGCCGATCAGCACGGGCAGCGCCGCGATTGACGCCATCGTGAGGCTGCCGCCCGCCACTGACAGCGCGCCGAAGGTCATCGCCGCCGCGGCGAGCGCGAGACCAAGGGGCAGCAGCCGGAGCCGCGAGCGGAACACGAGTGCGAGCGTCGCGGCCATCAGCAGCAGCGCGGCGCCGAGCAGGACGAAGATCGAGCGCTGGACGGCGTCCGCGAGCCCCTCCGCCACCACCGGCACGCCGGTCACGATGTAGCGCGCGCCCTCCTTGGGCTTGAAGACCTTCTCCCCGGTGGCCTGCCGGATCAGGTCGATCGCCCGATCCTGGTCGGCCTCGCTGAGGTCCGGCCGCAGGCGGATCTGGATCAGCGCCGCGTTCTTCGAGGGGAACAGGTACGCGAAGCGCGACTTCGGCACGCCGGACTCGCCCGCCGTCCGGTCGAACACGAGCGTCGACACGAAGCTGGGGTCGGTGAGGCTCGGGGGGCCGCTGATCCCATACTTCAGCGCGGTCCGCAGCGTCTCGTTGATGAACTGGGCCTGCACGGCATCGGACGCGGCCTTGGCAAGCCGCAGCTGCTCGGAGCGCGGGTCGCCGCGCCGCTTCGAGAGCCGGCGCGCGGCCTCGGCGGCCTGCTGCGCCTGCGTGGCGGCGGCCTGCTGCTTCTGCTGGAACTGGTCCAGGATCTGACCGACCGCCGTGTTGATGAAGGTGGCCGGCCCGTAGACGACCTTCGCCGGCTTCAGCTCCGCGATCTCCCGGCACACAGGCGGCAGGCTGCCGAGCCCCTTCTTGTTGTCCGGGACGTTGCCGCCTAGGCAGCCCTCCAGCCGCAGCACGCGGCCGAGGTCCGCCGTGAGCACGGTCCGGTTCAGCTCGCCGTGCACGAGCACGAGGATCGCCTCGCCGCCGAAGTCGCGCTTGAAGCGCTCCGTGTCCCTGAAGCTCTGCGAGCCGCGGTCCACGAGCGTCTCCGTGGCCGCGCTCGGCTCGAGGCGCAGCGCAAGCGCGGCGCCACCCAGCGCCAGCACCGCGGTGAGCCCAAGCACCAGCAGCGGCCGCCGCGTAACTGCGCCCACGAGGCGTCGGAGCGCGCGCTCTATCACGCAGTCAGCTTAGGAGAAGGCGCCGTTGGCCAGCGCAGGCAGTGAAAACGGTCGACCGTCCTGCTTGGACTACCCATACGGTAGGTAGGGCAGGACGGTCGATCCTACGGCAGCGGTTCCAGGTGCGGGAACTGGCCCGACTGGCCGACCGTGCTTCCGAGCGGCGCCTGCGGGTCGCATGGAGGCGCCTTGCCGCGGTTCTCGTCGCCGCCGAAGACGAACAGGTCGATCTGGTCCACGACCGTCTGAGACAGCCACTCGTTCGGCTCGGGCGTCGGGGGCTGCGGGCGATTCGTGCAGAGGTACTGGCCGTAGACCTCGAGGTGGCCTTCCGTGCGGAGCTTGTCGTATCCGCCCGGCTCGGTGTAGGGGTTCGAGCGGTTCGTGCTCAGCCGGTACGGATAGCCCGTCATCATGTCCGGGCTCAGCGGGTTCGCCGCACGGAGGTAGTGCAGGAACTGCGTCGGATCGTTGAAGCCCTGCTCCCTGCCCTGGGTTGCGGCTGCGTCGTTCGCGAGGAAGGACGCGATCTCGCGCCTGTAGAGGCCGAGGTAGTCGACGACCGGCGTGAAGTTGCGCAGCCACGGGTCGAGCCGGCGCAGGATCGGCCGCGTGTTGTCGAGCACCTGCTCGGTGGCGGGCAGGCCGCGCTTCGACACCCGCACGAGCGGGTCGAGGTCCTGGAACAGGCCCTTCAGGTCCGGCGCCAGCGCATCGAGGTCGATCAGCGTTGGCGACAGCTCCCGCGCCGCCGGCCGCAGCTGCGTGACGAGCGGGTTCGTGTCGTCGGCGAACCTGGTGAGGCGCTGGGTGGTGGCGCGGCCCTCGCGCAGGAACGTCGGGAACACGCGGAAGGTATCCGCGAGCTGGGCGTCGCGGCTCGCGATCGCCTCCCAGGTGCGGTTCGAGTTCCTGATCAGGTCGCGCAGCTGGCCCTTGCGCTCACTGAGCGCGTCGAAGACGTAGCCGGTGTCGCGCACGAAGCGCTGCGTCGCGCCGCTCTGCTGGCGCAGCACCTTCAACACCTCGTCGGTGTCCTCCGCGAACGGGGTGAGCAGCGCGAGCGCGTCGTTCAGGTTCTCGGCGTTGCCCTTCGCCGCCACGCCAGCCTGGTCGAACCAGGTGGAGAAGCGCGCCCTCGTCTCGGGATCGAACCCGCGCAGGATCTCGTCGAGCTGCACCGTGTCGGCCACCCGCCCGGCGCCGAGCTTTCCGCCGTCGTCCACCTTCCCCGCCTGCGCCGTGCCCGGCGACAGCTCCACGTAGGTCTCGCCGAGCAGCGTCTTCTGGCGCAGGATCGCGCGCGTGTTCTTCGGGATCGGCGCGTAGCGCGCGTCGATCTCGAGCTCGGTGTCCGTGAGCCCGGTCTGCGGGTTCGCCTCCTTCTTCTTCACGCGGCCCACGCGCACGCCGGAGATGCGCACGTCCGCCTCCTGCGCGAGCTGCGTGGCCTCCGGGAAGCCGACCGTGACCCGGTAGCCCTCCGGCTGGAGCGGGACCGAACCACCGAAGTTCAGCCACAGGAAGACCAGGATGCCGAAGCACGAGAGGCCGAACGCGACCATCGCGAAGATCCGACCGAAGCTGGGGGTCTGCTTGATCATGGGATGAGGTTGTCCGGCGGCTGGTTCTGCGGACAGGCCTGTGCCTCTGCCGGCAGGTTCAGGAGCGTGGCCAGGGCGCCGAGCTGCGGGCTCCCGAGGATCACCTGCTCGAGGACGTTGTAGTTGTTGCAGGTCACGAGCACGATGCTGCGGCGAATCGGCCCGTTGGCGTCCTGGAGGTTGAACATCGAGACCCCCGAGTGCGCGGCCCAGCCGGCCCAGAAGCTGAACGGCCGGCGTGCGCCGGGCGGGTCGTAGGCCAGCATGTTGAAGAAGCGGTTCAGCACGCCGAACGTGCGCGCGAGCCGTGGGGTCACCACCGCCAGGTCCTTTGTGGCGGCGCGCAGGTCGCGGACCGTCGGCTGCACATCACGCGCGAAGGGCCGGATCTGGTCGCGGATGATCGGCGTGGTCTCGTCAAAGAACGGCTGCGTCTTGCGGAGCGCCGGGGCAAGGTTGCGTGCGAACGGGCGCAGGCGCTCGAGCGCGGGGCCGAGCTCGGCAGCGAGCGCGCCGGTCTTCGTCAGCGTCTGCTCGGTCTGGTCGAGCGCACCCGGGAACAGCCGGAGCGCCTCGCGCAGGGCGGCCTCCTCGGACGCGAAGGTCTCGAAGTTCGCGTTTGCGGAGTCCACCAGCGCGGCGAGCTGCTTGTCGCGCTGCGCGAGCGCCGTCGAGAAGGTCTGGAAGTTGTGGATCACGCGCCGGATGTTGTGGCGGCGCTTCACGAGCCCCGCGGTGATCTTCTTGCCGTCGCGTGCGGTCGGCTCGAAGCGCTTGAACACCTCGCGCAGATCCTGGGCGGCGGTCTGCTCGTAGCGCTTGTCGGCGCCCGTGACCTCATCGTCGAAGGCCGTGCCGCCGGCGTTCAACAGGATCTGGAGGTAGGCGCGCGTGTCCGAGTCGAGCTGCGCGAGGAACTCGTCGCTGTTCACGTCGGGCAACGTGTTCGCCACGCGCACGCGGCCGCCCTCGGGAAGCTCGCCCGTCCGCTTGTTGCCGGGGTCGAGCGCCATGTACATGTCCTTGAGGCCGGTCTTCGGGCGCAGCAACACGGTCGAGTCCCGGTAGATCGGCCTGTACTCGTCCTTGATCTTCAGCTCCACCACGGCCTTGCCGTCCTCGAGCGTCACCAAGCCGACCTCGCCGATCTTGACCCCGGCGATGTTCACCGTCTGGCCCTGGCCCGGGACAATGGCCTGGCCGGTGGGAAGCTCGGCCTCCACCGTGTAGAACTCGCTGCCGAGCACGGGCACCCAGCCGGGCAGGTAGAAGCGCTGGTTCGACAGGATGTACCCGCCGATCCCGAGGGCGATCACGAACAGGAACAGGATCGCGATGAACACGCGCGCCTGCTTCTTGATCTGCCGCATCATGGCCCGCCCCCGATCGGAGCGTCACTCAGGTCGGGCACAGCCTGGGTGTGGCACTTCACGTCAGGCTTGTAGGGCGGCTTCGGGCTCTTCGCCGGACGCGTGCCGAGCGGCGTCTGGGAGGCGCTTGCGTGGAGCGGGCCCTGCGCTCCCACCGGCGGAGTCTGGACCGCGATCCCGCCGCCCGCCTGGAGGCGCGCGTAGGTGCCGTTGCCGTCGAAGTTCTGCGACTCGCCGGAGAGCGACACCATCGACTGGAAGAACTCCTCGTAGTTCCGCAGGCCGGTGGAGAGCGCCCCGTCGTCGATCCGCTGCTCGACGGTCGGCAGGATCGTGTTGAGCTGGCAGCGATTGAAGTCGTCGAGCAGGGGCAGGAAATCGATCTGGCCGTCCGTGAACTCGGCGAAGTCGGCCACCGCGGGCTGGAGGTCGTCCACCAGGCCCTGGAGCTCCGCGGGCGAGAGCAATGCCCGGGTCTGGCGGATCCACGGGAAGCCCGCTTCGATCGTGGCCGGCGTCTCGCGGACACCCGGGATCATCTCGAGCGCCCATGCGCGCGTTGACGGGAACGCGGCGTTCAGGTTGTCGAGCGCCGGACCGGCCGCTTCGAGCACCTGCGGCAGCTCGTGGATCGTGGCGCGGAGGTTCGACTCCTCGGACGCGAGCGCGCCCATGGTCGTGTTGAAGTTCGTGATCAGGTCCTTCAGCGAGCCCTCGCGCGAGGACAGCGCCGCGAAGATCTTCTGCTGGCTGCCGATCAGCTTCGAGAGGTCGTGGAGCTGCGTGCCCTGCGTCGCGTCGTTCAGCACCGCGCCGCCGCGCAGCGAGTCGGCCGAGTACTTGAGCGAGTCGTTCAGGGCCTCCGCGCCGGTCTGGCCCTTCGTGTCCGGATCCTGGTCGTCGTCCTCGCCGGGCTGCGGCTCGCCGTTCAGCGCATCGCCGTACCCGATCAGGAGCTTCTGGAGGTCCGAGCGGGTGCTGGTGGTGAGCGTGCCGAGCACCTGGTCGAGCTGGACCGGCGCCGAGGTCTGCGAGACGGGGATCGTGCCGCCGTCGTCCACCGTGCCGGTCTTGGGCGTGCCGGGCCGGATGTCGAAGAAGAGGTTGCCCTCGAAGAACAGCCGCGGCCGCACCTTGATCTGGGCGTCCTTGTGGATCGGCAGCGCCTCGTCCTCGAGCTTCATCGTCACCACGACCGCCGGCGAGTCGCCGCCCACCGGCTCCACCGCGGAGACCTTGCCCACGTCCACCCCGGCGATCCGGACGGCCTGGCCCTTGTGGATCGGCGGCGCGTTCTCGAACACCGCCTTGAGCTGGTAGGGCTTCGTGAACGGGATGTCCTTCGAGGCGCCGAGGTAGGTGCCGATCACGATCACGATCAGCGCGATCAGGCCGGCCTGGAACGGGGTGAAGCGGCTGCCGTGCCCGCGCCTCATCGGTTCCCGTCCGTCTCGAGGCCCTGGTTGCCGGGCGTGGTGCCGATCACCGTGGTGCCGTCCGCGTAGCGCTCGTTCCCGCCCTCACACTCCTGCGTCTGCCCCGGCGCAGCGGTGTTCGGGTAGGGGTTCACGTGCAGGTGGTTGTGCCGCTGCGGGCCGTTTGCGGGCCCAGTCGACGGACCGCCCTCGTTGTTCGGGCCGATCTCGAAGGTGAGCCGGTCGGTCGGGGCCGCAACGGTCAGGAAGCGCTGGTAGTTCCCGTTCGAGTCGCCCTCGGAGAGCAGGCTCGCCGCGTTGCGGAGGAGGATCGTGGCGTAGTTGCAGGTGGTCTGGGCGGGGGTGAGGAAGCGGAGCGTCGGCCGCAGCGAGCTCGACAGGCGCGTGAGCTGGTTCACGCCCGCGCGCACCGTCGGGTCATTCGAGAAGTCGGCGAGTGCCTCGAACACGTCCGCCAGGTCCTCGTTCATCTGGATGGTCTTCGGGAGCACCTCGGTGCCCGCCTCGAACGCGTCGGCGAGGATCGGGGCTCCGTGCGGCAGCACCGCCACGCCGGGCCGGAGCTCGCGGAAGAAGGCGGTGTTGTTGCGGATGAACGGGCGCTGGAGCGGGAACTCGTCGATCGCCACCTGCTCGCTCGGCGGGCTCTCTGAGATCGTCTGCTGGAGGAAGGGCCGGGCGATCGACGCGAAGGCCGTGAACGACGTATCGAGGTTCACGAACAGGGACGCCTGCTCCTCGGCCACCGGCGCCACCTCCTCCGACGCCCGCGCAAGCGAGGCGAAGAAGCGGTTCAGCCGCGTGTCCGGGTCGGAGAGGTTGCGGGCCACCGGCTCGAGATCGGTCAGGAGCGGCACGAATGCCTCTATCGCCGTGTTGAGGTCCTGGCCGCGCCCCGCGAAGCCGCCGCCGAAGCCGTCGAGCGAGTTGCGCGAGCCCACACGGGTCTTGTCGTCGAACATGTCGAAGAGCTCGTCGAGCTCCACGACGGCTGGGCGCGCCTGGCGCACGGGGATTGTCGAGCCGGCCGGGAGGCCCGCGCGGCCCTCGCCGGGCGTCAGCTCGATGTACTTGAGGCCGAGAGAGGAGCGCGGTCGCACGAGCAGGGTCGAGTCGGCCGGGACGGGCTCGATCTCCTTGTCGAGCTTCATCGTCACCTGCGCGTACGCCGTGCCGTCGGCTTGCTTCTTCGGCTCGATCTTCGAGATGAAGCCCACGCGGGCGCCGCCGATGCGCACCTCGAAGCCCTTCACGAGCTGTGCGGCGTTCGGCAGGTTCGCCTTGAGGTCGTAGGTCGGCACGAACGGCAGCCCGGAGTTCGCGTTGTAGGACAGGAAGACGGCGACGATCGTCACGAGCACCGTCACCGCGCCCACGAGCACCGGGCTGGCGGTGAGAGCCGCCTGGCCGCGCCGCGGGCTCACCGCGACTCACCCCCCAGCAGGTAGTCGAGTGCCGGCTCCGCTGGGTCGAGTGCCGGCGAGCGGCCGCGCGCGGAGCGCCGGCGCAGCGCCTCGAGGTTCTGCTCGCGCTGCCGGTCCACGCTCGGGTCGCTCTGTCCGAGCAGCTCCTGGAGCAGGGTCCCGGTGGGCGGCACGCTGCCCACGCCCTTAGAGGGCGCATCCTTGGCGTTGGCCGCCTCGAGCGGGGCGCTGGCGGTGGCCGAGCTCGACTCGGCGCTCGGGTCGAAGAACGTGGCCGCGCAGCCGCTGCTGAACGTGACGGCGTAGGTCGAGCAGACATTCGTGAGCAGGGCCGTTCGCAGGTAGTGGCCGAGGCCGTCGAACCCGTTGAGGACGAGCGCGCCGGAGTAGAAGACGTCGTTGAGCCGCTTGAGAGCGTCGGTCGACTCGAGGCTCTTCGTGAGCTCGTCGAGGTTCACGGCCACGGGCGCCGTCTCCTCGCCCAGCCGGCCGAGGTCGCGGATCAGCGGGCGCGCCTCGATCAGCGCGGGCCGGCCGCGCTCGAGCGCGTCGCCCAGGCTCGGGAAGCTCTCGCGCGAGGCGTCGGCGAGCGTGCCCTGCGCCTCGATCAGCCGTCCCAGGGCGGGCGCTGCGGCGTTCAGGTCGGTGAGCAGCGGCGTGCCCTGGTCGGTGAAGTCCTCGAGGTCCGCCATCAGCGGCTCGAGCTCGCGCAGGAAGCCCGGGAGCAGGTGGATGCTCTGCGCGAGATCGCCGCGCCGCTCGGCCGAGGCCTCGCCGGTCGCATTGGCCTGCACCACGAAGTCGGCGAACGACTCGCGCTCGCGGGCGAGTGGCTCGAGCACGCGGTCCGAGTCGCGCGCCAGGCGGGCGAGCACGCGGTTCTGGTCGGCGAGGATCTTCAGGACCTCGTCGGTCTCCCGGAGCGCCGGGTTGGCGCGGTGGATGACCTCGTTCAGCTCCTCGCCGCGTCCCGCGAGCCCTGTGCCGAACTCGCTCAGCAGGATCGCGAAGCGCTGCCGGTACGGCAGCCGCATGATGTCGTTGAGGAGGTCGAGGTCCACCGGCGAGCTCGTGCGCTCGATCGGCAGCAGCCGCTCCCCCTCGCCGTCGCCCTCGTCGATGCGTTCCAGGGCCGTCGCCGAGCTCGACCCTGACTGGCAGTCCACGAACTTCTCGCCGATCAGGCCCTGCGAGCCAATCTTGCACTTCGCGTCGCTCTTCCAGGGGATGAAGCCCTCGTCGTCGATGCGAAGCGTGACCGCGGCCTTCTTGTCGGGCGTGATGTCGAGGTCACTGATCACGCCCACCGGCACGCCGGCCACCTTCACGTCCTCGCCGGGCACGAGCGTGGAGGCGTTGTCGAAGATCGCCCGCACGAAGTAGTGGTCCTTCGTGTCGTCGTCGGTGCTCTCGCGCACGATCCCAATCACGATCCAGGGCAGGAGCGCCACGATCAGGCAGAGGTAGACGAAGCGCCTCATCAGCCGGGTGGGTCCTCGGACGGTGGGCCGCTCGACGGGTCGCAGCCCCCGAAGGGCCAGGGCGACGAGCCGTCGGGCGCGGGCTGGGTGGCGCCACCCGGACAGCTCGGCCGTGTGCCGCGCTCGAAGCCGGTCAGGCGCTCGGTCGCCGGGATGCCGACGAGCCGGTTGTTGTCACGGTCGTACCTCGTCGGGCTGAACACCGGCATCACGCGCGCGTAGTGGCCGTTGGCGTCGTAGTAGGCGGCCACCTGGCCGAACTTGGTGATCCACCCGACCAAGTCGGGTGTGTAGCCGCGCGCGTACGAGATCACGGGGTCTGAGCGGTCGAGCGCCCGGATCGCGCGTGGGAACACGCTGGCCGTCAGCTCGGCGAGCCGCGGCTGCTTCGCAGTCAGCTCGATCAGGTCGTTGTTCGCGCCGGGCGAGCGGATCAGGTCGCGCAGGTCGGCGACCGTGGGGCGCGCGTCGTGCACGAGCGGGCGCAGCGCCCTGAAGAACGGCGCCAGCTCCTTCGTGGCCGGCTTCGACTCCGCGACCAGCTTGTCGAGGTCGTCGAGCGTGTTGCGCAGGTTCACGAAGGTCGTGTTGGCCTTGCGCAGGGTGCTGGGAAGCAGCTCGAGCGCGCGCTGGAGCGACACGTTCTCGTCGCCGATCGCCCGCATGGCCGCGTTCGTGTTGCTCACGAGCTCCGTGAGGTCGCCACGGCGGGAGGCGATGGCCGACACCGTGTCGGCGCCGTCCTGCACGAACTGCTCGAGCACCTCCTGGTCGAGCGCCAGCTCCTTGGTCAGCCGCGACGTGCTGCCGAGGAACGGAGCGAAGTACTGGATGCTCTGCCCGGCCTCCGCGCCGCGCGCCTCGTACTGGGTGCCGGACCCGCGGATGAAGTCGCGCAGGCCCGCGCGCGTCTTCGCGTCGAGCGCGTTGAAGAGCGTGTCGAGGTCCACCGGCGCGCTCGTCTCGTCGGCCCCGATGCTGTCGCCGTCCTCGAGCTCGCGGGCGTTGTTCGGCCCGGGCTTTAGCGAGATGTAGCGGCTCGTGATGCCGGACAGGGAGGTGGCCCGGATCGTCGCGCTCGTGCCCTCGTGGAGCGGGGCCACCGCGTCGCCGACCTCCATGGTCACGATCGCGTTGGCCGACTGGTCCAGCTCGATGTCCGAGATCGTGCCGATGGGCTGGCCGCCCACGCGCACCTCGTTGCCCGGCACGAGCTGGCCGGCGTTCTGGAAGACCGCCTTGACCTTGTAGGCGTCCTCGCCCCCGAACATCGCGAGGGCGGCCAGTGCAACGGCAGCGACTAGCGCCGCAAGCGCGAGAATTCGCGCCACGGTTGAGCCACGCTCACTCTGGAGCGGCTCGCGAGTCCTTCCCTCTCTTTTACTTGAGTCCAAGCGCGGTCAATCGACCGACGCCTCCCGAAGCGCGCAGCCGGCGCGCTCACCTGCAACTACTCCATCCCGAGTGGCCCCTGCGCCTCTCCGGACAAAAACTGTCTCACGAATTGGTTGTCGGAGTTGAAGAGCTCACTTGCGGGGCCTGATTCGACGATCCTGCCCTTCCAAAGGATCGCGATGTAATCGGCCACGCGGCGGGCGGACATGATGTCGTGCGTGATCACGCAGTACGCGCCGCCGTTCTCCTCGTGCACCTCCATGATGAGCTCGCAGAGGAGAGCCGTGCGCACCGGGTCGAGGCCGGAGTCGGGCTCGTCGAAGAGCACGATGTCCGGGTCCAGCACGAGCGCACGCGCGAAGCCAGCGCGCTTGCGCATCCCGCCGGACAGCTCGTTCGGCATCTTGTCCGCGGCGGCCGCCAGGCCCACCTCGCCGAGGCGCCGATCCACGATCTCGCGGATCTCGTCCTCGCCCTTGTCCGTGTGCTGGCGAAGCGGGAACGCCGTGTTGTCGTAGACGTTCATCGAGCCGAAGAGCGCGCCGTCCTGGAACAGGACGCCGAACTTCTTGCGCATCTCGAACAGGTCCTCGTCGGCCATGTCCGGGACGGACTCGCCGTGCACGATCACGTCGCCCTCGTCGGGATAGAGGAGGCCGACCATGTGCTTGATGCAGACCGACTTGCCGGTGCCGGACGGACCCAGGATCATCGAGATCTGGTTGTCCGGCAGGCCGAGGTTGAGCCCGTTCAGCACGCGGTTGCGGCCGAACGCCTTGACCACGTCGATGAACTCGACGGCGTCGTCCGAGCCGTGCTCGCGCTTCGTGCCCGTGTGCCACTGGTACTCGTCGGTCTCGGCCTGCGAGCCCCGCTCGTGGGTCATCTCGCCGGTGCTCTTCGGCTTTGCCTCCTGCTCCGGCGGGCGCTCCTCCTGCTCCTCGGCGCCGCGGTTCTCCTCCCAGTCCTGTGCGTCGAGCGGACGCGTGTCCTCCTCGGACGCCGCGGCCTCATGCCGCTCCTGGGCCTGCTCCCCTTCCTTGCGCTCCTCGCTCAAGTCTCCCTCACCCACCTATGGGGGCTCTTGGATTCGAGCCCCAGAAGATCTGCGTCCCCACCATTCCCACCAGGTGGACCATCACCGTGTTCAACACCATTGACTTCGCCGTTGCGGTGCCGACTCCCACCGGCCCACCCCCCGCGTTGTACCCGTAGTAGCAGCCCACCAGCACGATCACCGTGGCCATCGCCATGCCCTTGATCAGGCTGTAGAAGAGGTCGGGTGGGTTCTGGAACATCCAGAAGATGAGGAAGAAGCCTCCCGACGACACCTCCCCGATCTGCTGCACGACCGCGAGGTAGCTCGCGAAGAAGCCGGCGCCCACGGCCGCGATGTACATGAACGGCAGCACCATCCAGGCGGCCAGCAGGCGCGTCGCGCAGAGGAAGACGAGCGAGTTGATGCCCATCACCTCGAGCGCGTCGATCTCGTCGGAGATGCGCATGGCGCCGATCTCGGCCACGAGGCCCGTGCCCACCTTCGCGGACATCATGTAGCCGAACGCGTAGGGCATGATCTCGCGCAGGTCGCACCAGGCTGAGAAGACGCCGGCGTACGCGGGGGCGCCCACGGAGCGGTTGAAGTACGCGCCCTCGATCCCGCACTGGAGGCCGAGGATGAACGCGAGGCCCCAGATCACGAGCGCCGAGCCGAGAATCAGGATGCCAGCCTGGCGCAGCGCCTCGCCGAAGAAGTGGAAGACCTTCCCGTTGAAGACGGCGCCCATCACGCGCGCGCAGAACTTGGCGATGTCGCCGAAGGACGCGATCCAGTCGCGCGGAACGCTGAGCCAGCCCGTGCCCATTACTTGATCACCGAGATCTCGGGGTGGGTCGCCAGCAGTGTCTGCGTGAAGACGTAGTTGAAGGCAAAGATCCCGAGGAACTCGATCACCACGCCCTGGTTCACGGCTCTACCCACACCTTCGGCGCCTCCGGACGCAGTCATCCCCTTGTAACAGGAGACGATCGCGATGATCGCGCCGAACAACGTCGTCTTTACGACCGACCCCCAGAGGTCGGTGGTACTCGCGTTGTTGAGCAGAGTGGCGAAGAAGGGTCCTAAGGGAGCATCGAAGGTGAGCGTGGCGAGGACGCCGCCGAAGATGCCGAAGATCAGCGCGTAGATGTTGAAGAGCCCCGTCACGACCATCAGCGCGAGGAAGCGCGGCACGACGAGGTTCTTGATCGGGTCGACGCCGAGCACCTGAAGGGCGTCGAGCTCCTCGCGGATCTTGCGCGCGCCGAGGTCGGCCGTGATGGCCGTGCCGCCCACTCCGGCGAGGATGATCGCGGTCACGAATGGCGCGAACTCGCGGATCGAGGCGAGCACGAAGAAGCCGCCGAGGCGGTCGATGGCGCCGAACAGGACCAGGAAGTTGCCCGCCTGAAGGCCCGGTGCGCCGTAGCCGAACGCGATCGTGGAGATCGTGAGCGGCAGCCAGCAGAGCCGCAGCATGAACAGGAACTGCTGCACGAACTCCGTGCCGTAGGGGTAGGGCGGCCGCAGAGCTGAGACCAGCGTCTTGCCGGTAAGGATCATCATGTCGCCGACCTGCTCAAGCAGGTTCTTCACCGGCAGGAACACCCGATCCGATGCAGCTCTGACCACTACAGAACTCCTCCCCAGGGAGAACTACCCACGTTCCCCCGAAAACACGTACGCGCGGGAAAGCCTATGGCATGCGGATCGGGTCCGCCAGAGGGAACCGTCGTTGGGCAAGCGCCGGGCGCGGCCCGGTGCGCAGCCATGCTCTCAGCCGTGCTTTCTCCTGGCGCGGATGTACACCGAACCTACGCGCGGAGGCGGATATCGGTGGTATGTTCGGCGCGCTTTGAGGGGCTGGAGCGTTGCCACGCTATGCCTCCTCGCCGTCGCAGGATGCGGTGGCGGGGAGCGCCAGGACGAGAACGAGCCGGAGGGAAACTTCCCGGTCGAAGTCGTGGAGGCCAAGTTCCCGGAGAAGCAGAAGCTCGCCAAGAGCTCTGACCTCGTGGTGACCGTGCGCAACGCCGGCAAGGCGGAGATCCCGAACATCGCGATGACGGTGAACGGGTTCGACCAGCGCAAGACGGACCCCGACCTCGCGGACCCGAACCGGCCGTTCTTCGCGCTGAACGGCGTGCAGGTCGAGATCGCCGGCTTCCCGGAGGCCAAGGACGCCGCCCCGCGCGGCTGTGACAGTGCGTACGTGAACACCTGGGCCTGCGGCCCGCTCAGTCCGGGCGCGCAGAAGACCTTCCGCTGGTCGGTCACGGCGGTCCAGGCGGGTGACTACAAGGTGGCCTGGCGGGTGGCCGCCGGCCTGGACGGCAAGGCAAAGGCAGTGGCGGCGGGCGGCGGACCGGCGCCGCGCGGCACTTTCTCGGGCACGGTCTCCGACAAGGCGCCCGACGTCCGTGTGGCTGACGATGGCAAGACCATCGTCAGCGGGACTCGCTGACCTCCCGTTCGACGTAGCCCGGGCAGCGCTCCACAGGGATTCGCGGGTACTTGGGGAAGCGCTCGTCGGTCTTCGAGCGCAGGCACATCGAGAAGACGCTGCCGCGTCCGCTTCGGATCAGCTTCTGATGCACGCAGCTGTCGCAGAGCCCGGCCTTCACACTGGGTAAGGCTTCCACTTACTCAGGTAAGGGGTCGGATACGCGAAGTCGCTGCGAATGCCCGATGTGCGGGGGGCGCCTCAGGTCGACACTCCATAGGTGCAATCGATCCGAGAGGAGCACCAATGGACCCCCGCCTTCACGCCTTCTACATCGACGCAGTCTTCGCAGATTTCGGACGCCGTTCGTCCCGGCTGGCAGGATTGGCAGACGATGGCCACGCGCATGACAAGCGCCCGCTTCGTAGGGCGGTCCGAGCAGCTCGCCGAGCTGGAGGTCGCCCTGCGCGAAGCCGGCGAGGGCCGTCCCTCCCTCGCACTAGTTGGCGGTGAGTCAGGCGTCGGCAAGTCTCGGCTTGCCGGCGAGCTGATCAGGCACGCGCGCGAGGCCGGGGCGCGCGTGCTCACCGGAGACTGCGTGGAGCTGGGCGAGGACGAGCTCCCCTACGCGCCGCTGCTCACAGCGCTGCGCCCGCTCGTCCGCGACGGCGACCCGGCCCTGGACGCGCTTGCGCCCTCGCTCCGCGCCGCACTTGATGCGATCCTCCCCGGCCTCGGGGAGGATCGCAGTTCGGGTGAGGCCACCCAGTCACGGGTGTTCGAAGCTCTGCTCACAGTGCTCGACGGCCTCGGCCAGGACACGCCCGCCGTGCTCGTGATCGAGGACCTCCACTGGGCGGACAGTTCGACCCGCTCGTTCATCGGCTTCCTCGCGCGCTCGGTGTGCAACGAGCGCCTGCTGGTGGTGGGCACCTATCGCTCTGACGAGCTCCACCGCCGCCACCCGCTGAGGCCGCTGCTCGCCGAGCTTTCCAGCGACCCGTACATGCGCCTGATCGACCTGCCGCGCTTCTCACCAGAGGAGCTCGGCGAGCAGCTCGAGGGCATCGTCGGTGACCGCCCCGACGCCGAGCTCGTGCAGCGCGTGTACTCGCGCAGCGAGGGAAACGCCCTCTACGCCGAGGAGATCCTGGCCGCCGGCCCCGACGGGCGCGGCGCGCTGCCGCCGACGCTGCGCGACGCGCTGATGCTGCGCGTGGAGCGCCTGTCCGCGCCCGCGCAGGAGCTGATCCGCTGGCTCGCCTGCCAGCCCGCCGCCGACCACCAGCTCGTGGCGGCGGTGGCGGGCCTCGACCCCGCGGACCTGCGCGACGCCCTGCGCGAGGCCGTCGCGAGCCACATCGTGGTGACCGTGAGCGACGAGAGCTACGGCTTCCGCCATGCGCTGCTGCGCGAGGTGGTCTACGAGGACCTCCTGCCGGGCGAGCGGACGGAGATGCACGCTGCGCTCGCGGGCGAACTCGAGAAGCGGATCGAGGCCGGTGAGCGCGGCGCGCACATCACCGCTCAGGTGGCGCACCACTGGGGCGCCGCTGGCGATCAGCCGCGCGCATTCGCGGCCGCGGCGCGAGCCGGACTCGCCGCCGAGCGCGTGAACGCCTTCGGCGAGGCGCAGGCGCTCTTCGAGCGCGCGCTCTCGCTCTGGGAGCGGGTGCCCGACCCCGAGGCGCTGGCCGGAATCGAGGAGTTCGAGCTTCTGCGCCACGCCGCCGTGGCCGCCGACCAGGCGGGCGACCCGACCCGGCAGGAGGCGCTGCTCCGGCGCGCGCTCCAACTGGTGGACGCGGAAGCCGACCCCAGCCGCGCCGGGCTCATCCGCGAGCGGCTCAGCCAGTCGCTGTGGAGCCAGCACCGACAGGATGACTCGGTCGAGATGCTGCGCGAGGGACTCGCGCTTCTGCCGGACGAGCCGAGCCCAGCACGCGCGAAGCTCCTGGCCCAGTTCTCGAGGCGGCTGATGGTCCAATCGCGCTTCGCCGAGGCGGCCGAGTCTGCGCGCGAGGCGCTCAGCGTGGCTCGCGCGGTCGGCTACCGCGAGGCCGAGGCCATCGCCCTCAACGGGCTCGGTACGGCGCTCGGCGACAGCGGCGAGGTCGATGCCGGGGTCGCCTACCTGCGCGAGTCGCTCCAGATCGCTCGCGAGGAGGGCCTCGAGATGGAGGAGGGCGGCGCCTGGATCAACATCTCGGACGTGCTCAACCTCGCCGGCCGCACCGAGGAGGCACTCGACGCGGCACTCCAGGGACTCGAGACCGCCTACACGCAGGACTGGCGAACGACCGACTGGTTGCGGCTCTCGATCTCCGAGTACCGCTTCCACCTCGGGGACTGGAAGGGCGCGGAGGAGATCATCCCGCCAGCCAGCCGGCGGCACACCGGCGGCACACTCCTCTACTGGCACACGAACAAGGCGCAGCTCGCGCTCGGCCGCGGCGACGTCGAGGCCGCGGAGGAGGCGGTCGCGGCGCTCGCGACGGCCACGGCGGGGCTGAGGGAGCCTCAGTTCGTCGGCATGCACGGCATCCTGAGCGCGGAGCTGTCGCGCCGTCGCGGAGACATCGATGCGGCGCGGGACGTGATCGACGACGCGCTCGATCGGATCGAGTTCTGCTCCGAGGACGTCGTGCGGGTCGCGGCGCTGGCGGTGTTGGGACTGCGCGTGGAGGGCGACGCCGGCGAGGCGGCCCGGGACCGTCGCGACGAGCAGGCGGAGGCGACCGCGAAATCGCGCGCGGACGCCCTGCTCGAGCGCTCGCGCATGGCGGCCGAGGCCGGTCTCGTGGTGGAGGCCGCCCAGCTCCAAACGTCAGAGGGCGAGTACGCGCGGGCCACGGGCGGCGACCCGGCCGCCGCCTGGAGCAGCGCCGCCATGTGCTGGGACGAGCTCGGCCGCCCCTACATCGCCGCCTACGCGCGCTGGCGCGAGGCCGAAGCGCTGATGGCCGGTCGCGACCGCGAGGGCGCGTCGCGCGCGGCGGCGGCCGCGCTGGCCGCCGCCCGGCGGCTCGGCAGCGCGTGGCTCGCCGAGGAGGTCGAGTCGCTCGCCGCCAGGGCGCGGCTCCAGCTCGGCGAGGGAGCCGAGACCGCGGCGGCCGCCGCCCGTCCGGAGGCGGACGACCCCTTCGGCCTCACGGTGCGCGAGCGCGACGTACTCGCCCTCGTGGCGGCCGGCGCCACGAACCGCGAGATCGGCGAGCGGCTGCATATGGCCGAGAAGACCGCGAGCGTCCACGTGTCGCGGATTCTCGCGAAGCTGAACGTGCGCTCGCGGACCGAGGCGGCGGCGGTTGCGCACCGGCAGGGTCTGGTAATAAGCGTCTAATGCGCACACTCGTCACGGGGGCCACCGGCTTCGTCGGTGGCCGGCTCGCCGCCGCGCTCGCGGAGCGTGGCGCTGACGTCCGCTGCCTGGTCAGGGATCGCGAGCGCGCCGGGGACCTCGTCGCCGCCGGACACGAGCTTCACGAGGGCGATGTGCTCGACGCGGACAGCCTGCGCGGTGCCGGCGAGGGCGTCACGGCCGCGTACTACCTGGTGCACTCCATGGGGCGCGGCACGGGTCGGGAGGGTTTCGCCGAGCGCGAGCGCCGCGCCGCGTCGAACTTCGCGCGCATGGCCAAGGAGGAGGGCGTCGAGCGCGTGGTCTACCTCGGCGGGCTGGGCGACGAGCGCTCAGAGCACCTGCGCAGCCGCGCCGCCACGGCGGCCACACTCGCACAGGAGGGGCCGCCGCTCGTGTACTTCCGCGCGGCCATGGTGATCGGGGCGGGCAGCGAGTCGTATCGCACGGTGCGCTACCTGGTCGAGCGGCTGCCGGCGATGATCGCGCCCGCCTGGCTGCGAAACCGCACCCAGCCGATCGCGATCGACGACGTGCTCGAGTACCTCGTTCAGGCCGCCGAGCGGCCGGACGTGCCCGCGGACGAGATCCAGATCGGCGGCCCCGACGTCCTCACCTACTCCGAGGTCCTCGCGCTGATGGCCGACGTCCTCGGCAAGCGCCGCCGGCCGCAGATCCCGGTGCCGTTCATCACCCCGGGCCTCTCGTCGCTCTGGATAGGCCTGGTCACGCCGGTGGACACGGGCGTCGCGCGTCCGCTCGTGGAGAGTCTCGCGAGCGAGACCATCGTCACCGATCCGGAGCCGGCGGCGGCGTTCGACGTGCGGCCGATCGGCTGCCTAGAGGCGCTTCGCCGCACGCATCTGGAGGAGCAGACGGCGTAGGCGTCATGCTGTCCGGCTCGTGGAGCTCCGGACCACAACCGCCTCGCTCAACCTGGCCGAGCCGTTCGGCATCGCGCGCGGCTCGCGCACGACGCAGACCGTGGTCCACGTCGAGCTCGAGCATGAGGGCATCGTGGGCCGCGGCGAGGCGGCGCCGGTCTACTACCGCGGCGACACGGTCGAGTCCACGGCCGACTTTCTCACCACCACCGCTCCCCCGCTCGTCGGCGACGATCCGTTCGCGCTGGAGGTCCTCGAGGCGCGGCTCGCGGACATTGAGGGCCAGACGGCTGGCAAGGCCGCGCTCGATGCCGCGCTTCACGACTGGATCGGCAAGCGGCTCGGTGTGCCGCTCTGGCGGCTGCTCGGCCTCCCGCCGGAGGCTCCGCCCACCTCGTACACGATCGGGATCGACTCGATCGACGGCACGCGCGACCGCGTGCAGCGCGCAAGCGAGTTCCGCTCGCTGAAGATCAAGGTCGGCGGCGCCGAGGATCTGGCGCGCCTCGAGGCGGTCCGGGACGAGTCGAACGTCCCGCTTCGCGTGGACGCCAACGAGGGCTGGACGCTCGAGTCCGCGCGCGAGCTGATGCCGGAGCTGATCCGGCTCGGCGTGGAGTTCGTGGAGCAGCCGTTCCCGGCCGGCGACCTCGACTCGTTCCGGGTGCTGCGCGAGCTTCACCCGCGCCTGCCAGTGATCGTCGACGAGGGCTGCCAGGACCTGCGCGACGTGGCACCGGCGGCCGCCTACGCCGACGGGATCAACGTGAAGCTCGCGAAGTCCGGCGGCGTGCGCGAGGCTGTGCGGATGATTCACGCCGCCCGCGCCCTCGGACTGCGAGTGATGCTCGGCTGCATGGTCGAGTCGCAGCTCGGCGTGGCCCCCGCGACCGCGATCGCCTCGCTCGTCGACTGGGCCGACCTCGACGGGCACCTGCTGCTCGCCGACGAGCCGTTCACCGGGCTGCGCCTGGTCCACGGACACGTGCTGCCCGGCCTGGAGCCGGGGCTCGGGGTGGCGCCCGCATGAGCGAGCGGCTCGCGATCTTCGCGGAAGGACTGTTCGCCAAGCACACCGGCAAGACCGCTCACGGGGTGATCCGGTACGGGAATCGCGACGTGGTGGCCGTGATCGACTCGACCTGCGCGGGCCGCACGGCGAACGAGGTGGAGCCCTTCGCGCTACACCCCGCGCCGATTGTCGCGACCCTCGACGAGGCGATCGAGTACGGCGCGGACTGCCTGCTGATCGGCGTGGCGCCACCGGGCGGCAAGCTGGACCCTGCCTGGCGGCCAACGCTTACAGCAGCGATAAAGGCTGGGCTCTCGCTGGAGGCCGGCCTGCACACCCAGCTTCGGGACGATCCCGAGCTGAGCGCCGCGGCTGAGGAGGCAGGTGTGGAGCTGCGCGACCTGCGCGCGGTACCGCCGGACCTGACGGTGCCAAAGGGCCCGTACAGCCGGCCCGACTCCGTCCGCGTGGTGCACAGCGTGGGCTCGGACACCGTGATCGGGAAGAAGGTCGTGACGCTCGAGCTCGACCGCGCTGCGCGCGAGCGCGGGCTGCGCTCGGTGTACGTGCCCACCGGGCAGACCGGCGTGGCGATCGCCGGCTGGGGGATCGCCGTGGACCACGTGATCTCGGACTACGTGGCGGGCGCCGGCGAGCGGCTGGTGCACCAGGGCGCCGAGCGCGGCGACCTGCTGTTCGTGGAGGGCCAGGGCGCGCTCTTCCACCCGGCCTACTCGGGAGTCACGCTCGGGCTACTGCACGGCTCGGCGCCGGACCTGCTCGTGCTGGTGAACAAGCCGAACGCGACGCACAACCGCAACTACCCCGACCTGCCGATCCCGTCTCTGAACGAGCTGATCCAGGCGTACGAGTCAGTCGCGGCTCCGGTGCGCCCGGCCACCGTGGCCGCGATTGCACTGAATACATCGGATCTCGACGAGGAGTCGGCGCGTGCCGCGGTGGCCGCGGCGGAGCGCGAGACGGGCCTCGTGGCCGACGACGTGGTGCGCTTCGGGGCCACGCGCGTGCTGGAGGCCGTGCTCAGCGCGCTCGACACCCGGGCGAAAACCCCGGCCTGATCTTTCGACACAGGGCCGTACGAGAAAGCGCCGGATGCGGCGATATTTGGTGGCATGGAGCCACGGCGCTACACCCTCGTGCCGGACGCCGACCGCCCCCAGCCGGGACCGGTCCGCCGCCGCTACTCGCTAGCGCGCGTGGCGCCGTCCTCCCGCTCGGCCCTGGGGGTGGATCGGCTGGAGCGGATGGAGGAAGTTGCAGCGCGGGACCGCCAGAACGGCAAGCGCTGAAAGTGTCGACCGTCCTGCCTGGACTACCTATGCGGTAGTCAGAACAGGACGCTCTAGGCCGGGATCTCGTCGGCCGACTGCGACAGGTCGCCGCCGCGCTCGGTTCCGGCGATCAGCTCGTCGGGCGCCTTCTCCTTGGGCACGAAGCCTGACTTCATGCCGAAGTAGACCGCCTGCGGGTGGTGGGCGATGATCGCCACCGTCGACTGCTCCGGCGTGACCGCGTAGCCGTCGGACAGCGTCATGCCGATGTTCTCGAGGCCGAGCAGGCGCCAGACCTTCTCGTGCTCGGACTGGTCGGGGCAGGCGGGATAGCCCCACGAGTAGCGGCGACCCTGGTCGAGGTCGATCCCCAGCTCGCTGCGCACCTCGGCGTGCAGCCACTCGGCGAGACCCTCGGCGGTCTGAACGCCGAGCCCGTGGGTGAAGAGCTGCTCGGCGAACTCGCCGTCGCGCTCGAGCTTCTCGATCAGCTCGGTGACCTCCGGGCCGACCGTCACACCCTGGAGCGCGACGACGTCGCGCTCGCCGGAATCGACGGGCCGGAAGAAGTCCGCCAGGCAGATGCGGTCGTGCTTCGGCTGGCGCGGGAAGCTGAGCCGCTCGAGCTCGACATCCGGGTTCTCCGGGTCGTAGACGATCAGCTCGTTGCCGTCGGCGTTGCACGGGAAGTAGCCCACGCGCGCCTTCGGGTGCAGGTAGTCCTGCTCGCGCCACATGCGCTGGAGGCGCGGCTCGAAGTCCTCCGAGATCAGCTTGTCCCACTCCTCGCCCTTCACACCGCGCCCGCCCCAGTGGAGCTTGAAGAGCACGTGGCGGTCGAGGTGGGGGTAGACGTCCTCGAGGTTCGGGTCGAGCTCGCGCACGCCCCAGAAGGGCGGCTCAGGGATCGGGGCGTCCGTGCGCACGGTGGAGCGCACGGAGTCGTCGGTGACCGGCGGGGAGTCGTCCTTCACGACGGGCTGCTCGCGCAGCTTGCGCGCCTCGTCGCGGAACTTCTGAATCAGAGGCTCCCGCGCCTCCTTGTCCACCAGCTGGTCAATCGTGTCCAGGCCGGCGAAAGCGTCCTTGCAGTAGTAGACGCCCGGCTCGTAGATCTCGTCCGACTCCTTGCCCTTCGGGTAGAGGATGCGGCGGCCGAAGTCGCGGTTGATCGCGGCGCCGCCGATCAGCACCGGGAACTCGAGCCCACGCTGGTGCAGCTCCTGCACAGCCGTCGGCATCTGCTTCGAGGTCGACACGAGCAGCGCCGAGAGCCCGATCGCGTCCGCCTCGTTCTCGATCGCCGCGTTGATGATCGTGTCGACCGGGACCTGCTTGCCGAGGTCGATGACCGTGTAGCCGTTGTTGGTGAGGATCGTGTTCACGAGCGACTTGCCGATGTCGTGCACATCGCCGAACACGGTGGCGATCACGACCTTGCCCTTGGTGTGGCCCTCGATGCGGTCGAGGTAGTTCTCGAGCTGCGCCACGGCGCGCTTCATCACCTCGGCCGACTGCAGCACGAACGGCAGGATCAGCTCACCGGCACCGAACTTGTCGCCCACCTCCTTCATGGCGGGCAGCAGCACGGTGTTCAGCGTCGGGACTGCGCCGATCTTCTCGACCGAGCGGTCGATCCAGTCCTCCACGCCCTCCTTCTTGCGGCGCAGGATGTGGAAGTGGAGGGCCTCCTCGGGCTCCATGCCCTCGGTCGGGTCCGCGCCTCCGGACTGCTCCTCCTCCTCGCCCTGCTGCTCGAAGTGCTGGATGAAGCGCTCGAGCGCGTCCTCGCGCCTGTTGTACACGAGGTCGTCTGCATACCCGCGGTCCTCGTCCGAGATCTCGGAGTAGGGCGTGATGTGGTTCGGGTTGACCATCGCCAGGTCGAGCCCGGCCTCCACGCAGTGGTGGAGGAAGACCGAGTTGAGGATCGCGCGCGCCTTCGGCGAGACGCCGAACGAGACGTTCGACACGCCCAGCGAGGTCTTCACGCCGGGCAGCTCCTTCTTGATCAGGCTGATGCCCTCGATCGTCGCGACGGCGGACGGGCGCCACTCCTCGTCACCGGTGGTGAGCGTGAACGTGAGCGCGTCGAAGATCAGCGCCTCGCGGTCGAGCCCGTGCTCGTCGCAGGCCAACTCCACGATCCGCTTGGCCACCTCGAGCTTGCGCTCGGGGGTCTTGGCCATCCCGACCTCGTCGATCGTGAGCGCGATCAACGCGGCGCCATGGGCCTTTGCGAGCGGCACAACCACGTCGAGCTTGTCGCGACCGGCCTCGAGGTTGATCGAGTTCACGATGGCGCGGCCGGGGATGCGCTCGAGCGCGGCCTGGATCACGTCCGGCTCGGTCGAGTCGACCTGGATCGGCGCGGGCTGCGTGAGCGACACGCGCTTCACGACCTCTGACATCTGCTCCGCCTCGTCCTGGCGCTCGGTGAGCGCCACGCAGATGTCGAGCACATGCGCGCCGCCGGTCACCTGGTCCTCGGCGATCTGGAGGATGCCGTCGTAGTCGTCCGCGAGCAGCAGCTCCTTCGCCTTGCGCGAGCCCTGCGAGTTCACTCGCTCGCCCACCAGTGTGGGGCGCGGCTCCTGCGCCAGCGGAGTGGCGGTCATCATCGAGGAGACCAGCGTCTCTCGCGTGGCCGGCCGCGCGGCCACATCGCGGCCGCCGACGCGGTCCACGATCGCCTTGATGTGGTCCGGCGTGGTGCCGCAACAGCCGCCGACGATGGACACGTCGTAGCGCTCCACGAACTCCTGGAGCACGTTCGCCAGCGGGTCGGGCTCCTCGGGGAAGATCGTCTCGCCGTCAGGACCCTGGAGCGGCAGGCCGGCGTTCGGGATGCAGTGCACCGGCACGGGGCTGTTCTCGCCGAGGTAGCGGATCGCGTCGCGCATGTCCTCGGGGCCGGTCGAGCAGTTCAGGCCGATCACGTCGACGTCGAGTGACACGAGCGTGGTGAGCACAGCCTGGATGTCCGTGCCAAGCAGCATCTTGCCGCCGTTCGGCAGGAGCGAGACGCTCGTCTGGATCGGGACCTGGCGGCCGGTGAGGTTGAAGGCCTCACGCGCGCCGAAGATCGCGGCCTTGACCTCGAGGATGTCCTGCGCGGTCTCGATGATGAGCAGGTCGGCACCGCCCTCGATCAGGCCCTGCGCCTGCTCGGTGAACACCTCGACCAGCTCGCGGAAGGTGATCTTCCCCAGCGTGGGGTCGTCGCTCGCCGGCAGGTGGCCCGTCGGGCCGATGGAGCCGGCCACGAAGCGGCTCTCGCCAGCGGCCGCGCGAGCGATCTCGGCGGCCCTGCGGTTGATCTCTGGCGTGTGCTCGCCGAGACCCCACTCCTCGAGCTTCAGGCGGCTGGCCTGGAAGGTGTCCGTCTCCACGACCTCGGCGCCGGCGTCGAGCATCGACTCGTGCACGCCCTGGATCACGTCCGGGCGGTTGAGCACGAGCGCCTCGTGGCACTTGCCCTGGAGCCCGCCGTAGTCCTCCTGGGTCAGGTCGAACTGCTCGAGCGTGGCACCCATGCCGCCGTCGAACACCACAACCCGGTTGCGGACCGCCTCGATGTAGTCGCGCGTTGCCAAGGAGGGAAGGTTACCAACCTTGACACAGATGTGTGAAGGTTGGTCAGCATTACCCGTACCTCAGCGGCGCATGGCGAGCACGACCGGCCTCTGCGTCGTGACGCTCTTGAGGCCTGCCGCGTTCGTGAGCACGACCCTCACGCCAGCCCTCAACCGGCCCCCGCGGCGCCGCAGGAGCCGGCGACCCGCGCGGTTCAGCCGTTCGCGCACCACCGCCGTGCCGCGGCTGGACGTGCGGAAGGAGACTCTGAGGATCACCCTCCGGGGGATGCCGGCGCGCAGCCGGAACGTGCCGCGCACCCGCGGGTCGCCCACGATGCGGATCGTGATGCGGCCGCGCCGGTCAACGCGGTAGCGGCTGGCGAAACCGGCGGGACCCGGGCGCGTGGCCCTCTGCTTCACCGGCGGCGAGGGGACCGGCACGGTGGGCTGGGGCGCCGTGACCGCCGGGGTCTCGCTGGCCACCACAGCGTCGATCGCCCCGAGGGCGTCCACCAGCCTGCCGCTGCTCGTGCGCCCGAACAGCGCCGTGGAGGTCCGGCCGCCGCGCTCGATCGCGCTGATCACCTGGGGCGCGGTCGCGTCGGGAACCGCCGCGCGGACGAGCGCGGCCACCCCCGAAACGTGCGGCGTGGCCATCGAGGTGCCGCTGATCCTCATGTAGCTGCCGGCGTTCTCATCGGCGTAGTCGTTCGCGCCCACGATCGAGTCGAGATAGGTCTGGTCGCGGCAGAGCACGCGCACGTTGTCCACGGACGCCCCATCGCCCTCCGTTGCGCCGTCCGAGAGGAGCTCGAAGGTCGGGTACACGTCGGTCCGGCCGTCGAGACGCGAGAGCGACACCTCGGCGGTCTCGAATGCAGCGAACTCGTCCGTGAGAGGGATGCCGTCGGCAACGTCGAGGTCATCCGTAACCGCACCGGCAAAGAGATCGTCGGAGGCGTCGACGTCCGACTTCAGCTCGAAGTGCATCCGGCACCCGCGCCCGTCGAGGAACAGCGGGCTCGACTTGGTAAGCGAGGCGGCGGCGTTCGCGGCGTACGGGCCGGCCGGGCTGTCCGTCGCGGCCGTGCCCGTTCCGCCGGCCCCCGGCGTGGCCGTCGCCCAGGCGCTGGTCCCAGGGAAGTTGGTCCAGTCGGTGAGCCCGGCTTCGAAGTCCTCCGTGTAGAACGGCGCCGCCCAATCGGTCTTGGAGCTGAGGATCGACGAACCCGGCGCCCCCACGTCGACCGTTGTCAGGCCGAAGTTGGAGTAGCCGGCGAGTGCGCCGCTCGGGTCGAGCGCGGCCACGCAGATGAGGTTCGGCGCGGGGAACGTGCACGGAACCGTGGGGTCCGTGTCGTTGTTCGAGCCGGCGTTTCCGGCCGCCACCACCACGACGGCGTCGGCCGCCCCGGCGGCCTGCACCGCCTGCAGGAAGACCGCATCTCCGGGGCCACCCGCCGGCCCGCCCAGGCTGAGGTTGATCACCCCGGCTCCCTCCTCGGCCGCGTATCCGACCGCTTCCGCGATGTCGGCCGTGCTGCCGGAGCCGTCCCCGTCCAGCGCCCGCACGGACATCAGCCGCGCGTCGGGCGCCACCCCGGCCGTGCCCTCGGCGTTGCCGGCCACGGCCGCCGCGATCCCGGCCACGTGCGTGCCATGGAAGTGGAAGTCATCGGGGTCCGCGTGAACGTCCACGAAGTCGTAGCCGTGCACGTCGTCGACCTTGCCGTTGCCGTCGTCGTCGGTTGCATTCGCCGGAATCTCCCCGGGATTGGACCAGAGATTCGCGATCAGGTCCGGGTGCGTGAGATCCACGCCCGAGTCCACCACGGCGATCACCTGCCCCGCGCCGCGCGTGCGGTCCCACGCGGGGAGCACGTCCACGCCGGGCGCGGCGCCGAGACCCCACTGCTGGTCGAAGAAGCTGTCGTCGGGATCGGCTGCGCTGGCGCGGTAGCGGTAGTTCGGCTGGGCGTCGAGCACGGCCGGCGAGCGCTCGAGCCGAGCCACGGCCGAGCCCACCGAGCCGCGGAAGCTCACCAGCTGGGTCCGCGGCAACCCGAGCACGTTCTCGAGCGTCACGTCCGCACGGTCGCGCACCGAGGCACGCTCCGCCGAGCTGGTTCCGCGCTCGTAGCGCACGAGCGCCTCCCCGGGCACGAAGCGCCCGGCGGCACTCGCGGCCGGCGCGAGAGCCGCACCGGCGGCGGCGACCAGGACCATCACGGCGATGCGGCGGCGAGTCCTCACGCGATGCCGAGGGTAGTCTGCCAGACCGTGCCCGTTGCTCTCGTCAGTGGCGCCAATCGCGGGATTGGCCGCGAGACGGCCCGCCAGCTCGCCGGACGCGGCTACGACGTGATCGTGTCGGCGCGCGACGAGGCGAAGGCGCGCGAGGCCGCGGAGGCGGTGGGTGGCCGGCCGCTCCAGCTCGACGTCTCCGACGCTGCCTCGATCGAGCACGCGGCAGCGGCGGTCCGCGAGGACCCCGGCGCGCTCGACGTGCTCGTGAACAACGCCGGCATCGGCTCGGACTTCGGCGTGGCGGGCGCCGAGCCTGACTTCGAGGCGATCCAGGCGGCCCTCGACACGAACTTCTTCGGCGCGTACCGGCTCACGATCGCGCTGTTGCCGCTGCTGCGCGAGAGCGAGCGCGCGCGTGTGGTGAACGTGTCGAGCGGGATGGGCGGAGTGGCGGAGATGGGCGGATGGTCGCCCGGCTACCGCATCTCGAAGGCTGCGCTCAACGCGACCACTCGGATCCTCTCCACCGAGCTCGAGGAGGCCGGCGTGAAGGTCAACTCGGCGTGCCCCGGCTTCGTGGCGACCGACATGGGCGGGCAGTTCGGCGCGCAGAAGCCCGTCGAGGACGGTGCCGCCGGGATCGTGTGGCTCGCGACCCTGCCGGACGACGGGCCCACCGGCGGATTCTTCCGCGACGGCACGCCGGTCGCTTTCTAGCGGAGCCGGCGCCACCGCTCCGGATCAGACCTCGCGCTCGAGTCGAGCGCGGATGCGTGCGAGCCGCTCCTCAGCGGATGCGCCGTTCATTTTGTCGAGCATGTCGAGGAGCGTGCGGGCGAGCTGGGCATCGGGGTCGCTCGCGCGGAACGCGCGGTCGCGGCCTCGGGTGGATTCGCTGTCCTCCACTGCCTCCCCGGCCACCAGCACGTCCACGGACGGGCCGCCTCGCTTCGCCTGGTACTGCGCCGCGTCTGCCGCGCGCAGCAGCTCGGCGGGCCGGGTGGCCTCCTCGGTTCGTGCGGCAACGCCGCACGACATCCGCTCGCCACCCACGGAACCGAGGCGTTTCACGGCCTCCAGCGCGAGGTCCCTGGCCTCCTCGGCGGTGCCGGACGGGAGCAGGATGCAGAACTCGTCCCCGCCGAAGCGCCCGACCACTGCGTCCTCGTAGGGCGCGGCAGCCTCCACCAGCGCCTCCGCGGCCCGACACAGCACCTGGTCGCCCGCCTCGTGTCCGCCGCTGTCGTTCACCTGCTTGAGGTCGTCGATGTCACAGAGCACGAGCGCCGGTGATCCGGGAGCGCTCGCCGTGTCGCATGCCTCCTCGAGCGCCGCCTCGACCGCGCGCCGGCTGGCCAGCCCGGTGAGCGAGTCGGTGTACGCGAGCGCCTCGACCTGCGCGAACAGCTCAGCCCTGTGGATTGCTCCCACGAGCTGATCGGCGATCGCGCGCAGAAACGTCTCGTCGCCGCGGTCCAGCCGCGGGCGGCCCGGAGCCGTCATCACCTCGAGCTCACCCCAGGGCTCGCCCTCCAGGATGATCGGGACGGCCAGGCTCGACTCCTTGCCGAGTCGGCTGAGCAGCTCGCGGTGGGCCGGGTCGGTATCGGGATCGTCGACCGAACCAAACGCGCCTCCACCCTCCCGCATGGCCGACCGCATTGCGGGAAAGTCGTCCATCAAGTAGGTCTCGTCCTCTGGAAAGCGCTCTTCGCCGGGGCCGAGCTCACCGACGTTGACCAGGGTGCGGATGATGCCCGTGTCCATATCCACGCGGGAGATGGCCAGCGACGCTCCACCGAGCGCTTCCAGGGATCGCTCGGCCGCCAGCTCGAGGACATCCTCGAGCCGGTACGCCCCGGCAGCCACTGCGGCGACATCAATCAGGGCGCGAAGTTGTGCCTCAGCAAAATTCCCGCTTTCCATGGGCTCTCACAGAGCTTGTCGTCATCCTGAGTGCTCCACTGAACCCCCGTGGACGACTGATGAAAGTCCCCATTCAGGGGACATACGTACTACAAGCTTGGAACCCGCTCTAGGCCTCGGCTTCGGCGGCCTCACCGCGACGCGCGGCGTGGCCCAGCTCCACGGGAGCGGCGTGCAGCGCGCGCAGGCGCAGATCGCGCCAGGTCATGCCCTCGCGGACCAGCGCGGGCATGCCCATTCCGACCGCGGTCGCGATCTCCACGGCCTGGAGGATGATCCCGTATGCGAGCGCGTTCGTCTTGCCCACGCCGTACGCCGACAGCACGGCCACGCACGCGGCCTGGAAGACGCCGAGGTTCGAGGGCGTGGCGGGAAGCGCCGCCGTCACGTTCACCGCGAACAGCACCGCGGCCGCGGCACCGAGGCCGGCCTGATGGTCGAGGCCGAGCGCCACGAGCAGCACATAGCAGGCAAGCCACTGGATCCCCCAGGCGCTGAGCTGCATCACGGCCGCCCATCCGCCCAGCTTCGGCTTGCGGAAGACCTGGAGGCCCGTGCGCACCTGCACCATCGCGCCGCGCACGAGGGCGGCGGCCTGCTGCACGCGCTGGAAGCGACTCGGCTTGCCGCGCCGCAGCAGCCAGGGGGCCGAGAGCACGAGCGCGAGCACCACCACCGGCGCGAGCGTGGCGACCACGAGGGCGTCCTCGTTGCCCTGGAAGAGGCCGACGGTGTTGAACATCACGGCCCCGAGCACCACCAGGGCGAGCAGGTTCAGGAGCGTCTGCGAGACGAGCGTTCCGAGCACAATCGGGAAGCGGTCGCGCACGCGCCCCACGCGCCTCGCCACGATCAACGCGCGCGAGGGCTCGCCGAGCCGCGCGGGCAGCGTCGCGGACATCAGCACCCCGATCATCGTTCCGCGCGCGGTGTCGCGGCGGCGGACGCGCGTGCCCGGCAGGGCCGCGCGCAGGATCGCGTTCCACGCCTCCGCGCGGAGCAGCATCGAGGCGCACATCAGCGCGAAGGCCACGAGCACCCAGACCGGCGTGGCGGCCACGATCGCGCGCCCGATCGACTCGATCCCGAGCCGACGCAGCGCGAGCACGGTCAGGCCAGCGCCTGCCGCGACGCCGGCGGCCACGAGCACACGCCGGGCGGTGCGGGCGGCACGGCGGCGGCCCGCTGTGGGGTCCTTGGGCTCGAGCGATGGAAGCCGCTTCGGGCCCACGCGCGGGCCGGGCTCCGCGGGCGCGAAGCCGGCGCGCTGCGCCGCGCGCGCGATACGCCGCTCGGGCTGTGGCGCCTCGAGTGCCTCCTCGTAAACCTCGGTGACCTCGCGCGCAATGTTCGGCCACGCGAAGCGGTCGGCGCGCTCACGCGCGGCCTCGGCCATGCGCGCGCGCCTGTCGGGGTCGAAGGCCAGGGCGCGCAGCGTCTCGCCGAGGGCCACGGCGTCTCCCACCGGCACGAGCATGCTGTCCTCGTTGTGCCGAGCGACGTCACGGTAGCCCGCGATGTCGGAGGCCACGACCGGCGTGCCCGATGCAAAGGCCTCGGTGAGCACCATGCCGAAGCTCTCGCCGCCGAGCGACGGCGCGCACAGCAGATCCGCCTCGCCGAGCAGGCGCCACTTCTCGGCGTCGTCCACCTGGCCCGCGAGCTCCACGCCCTCGGGCTCGAGCAGGAAGGGCGCGACCTCCTCGGCCGTGGGCCCCGCCACGGTGAGCCGCGCCTGCACGCCCGCGCCGCGCAGCGCCTCGAAGGCACGCAGCAGCACCGGCAGGCCCTTCCTCTCCTCGGCGCGGCCGACGAACAGCAGCTTCAGCTCCTCGTGCGGGCGAAGGTGGTTCGGCCGGGCCGCGGACAGATCCACGCCGTTCGGCACGATCCGGTAGCGCCCGCCGTAGAAGCGCCGCGCCGTCCAGCGCGCCGCCTCCGAGACCGCGATGCGAGCGCTCAACTTCGAGTAGAGCCGCCGGGCGCCCAGGAAGTTGGCCGTGAACTTGCTCACACCCGCGCCGGTGGCGTAGGTGTGGAAGGTGGCCACCACCGGCACGCGCGCCGTCTCCGTGGCGTACCAGGACACCACGGGCACGTTCGGCTCGTGCACGTGGACCAAGTCGTAGTTGCCGCTGTGCAGCTCGCGCCTCAGGACGCCGATCGTCTCGCCCAGCGGCCCCGTCAGGTTCGTCACGGCGCCGTTCATCGGCAGCCCGAACGTCCGGCCGAGCGGGATCACGTAATCGGGCAGGGGCCGGGGCTGCGGCGAAGCGCCGCGGTGGAGTACACGTGCCCAACGGTCGTCGGGGTCGTACGGCGCCAAAAGCCGGACCTCGTGGCCCAGCCCGGTCAGCTCTTCGGCCAGAGCCTCCACATGACGCCCGACGCCACCGGGATACGTGTACGAATACGGCGAAACGAGCGCTACACGCACGGAGGCCATGCTATCGGCCACACTAGTCGTGTGACTGAGGAGCGCAACTACGTGAAATACACCTTTCTGAAGGTGGATCCCGCTTGGCGCCTGCGCTCGAGCGAGGAACGGGCGGCCGATAAGCGCGAGTTTGCGGCCGCTTGTAGCGCATTTGCGGACGAGCACTACCTGCGCGCCTACTCGCTCGTGGGCACGCGCGGCGACAGCGACCTGATGATTCGATCCATATCTCGGACGCTCGAGCCGATCCACGAGCTGCACGTTCTGCTGAACCAGAGCGGGCTGATGCGCCACGCGACGATCCCGCACTCGTTCCTGGCGATGACAAAGGAGTCGCCCTACTCGGACGAGCCGGACAAGCCGCTCGGCCCCCGCGAGGGGGCGGACTCGAAGTACCTGATCGTCTACCCGATGTGGAAGACGCGCGAGTGGTACCGGCTCGCTCCCGAGGAGCGCATGCGGATCATGCGCGGCCACATCGAGGTGGCGCGGCGCTTCACCGGGATCGAGACGAACACCGCCTACTCGTTTGGCCTCGACGACCAGGAGTTCGTGGTCGCGTTCGACGCGGACGATCCGGCCGAGTTCCTCGACCTGGTCCACGAGCTGCGCGCCACCGAGTCGAGCACCTACACGGCCTCCGAGACGCCGATCTTCACGTGCATCCGCCTGTCGGTGGAGCGAGCGCTCGACGCGTTGGACGGCGAGGCCGTCAGGGCGCCGGCGTAGCGGCCTTCGCGGCTTCGAGCAGCTCGTCGAAGGAGCACAGCTTCACGCGCGGGCGGCCGTGCGGCTCGCCCGCCTCGCGCTCTGCGAGATCCACGGCCTGCCAGCCGGCGTAGCTCACGGCTTCCGGCTGGCGCTCGGCGAGCAGCGCGTCGAGGGAGTCGCGCTCGGGGTCGCTCGGCGCGGGCAGGTTCCCGGCGTCGAGGTCCTCGAGCAGCACGTCCACCGTCTCCTGGGCGTCCCGCTTGTTGGTGCCGATGATGCCGGTGGGCCCGCGCTTGATCCAGCCGACCGCGTACTCGCCGGTCCGCTCGAGGACGCGGCCACGGTCGTTGGGGATCACGCAGCGACTTTCGTCGAAGGGCACTCCCTCGACCCTCGTGCCGCGGTAGCCGATCGACCGGAACACGAGACCGCAGTCCAGCTCCTCGGTGACCTCGGTGGCGCGCGGTCTCACCGCGCCGGTGTCGTCCTCGACCAGCTCGTTGTGGACGATGCGGATGCCCTCCACCCGCTCCTCCCCCAGGATCTCCACCGGGGACACGAGGAAGCGCAGCATGATCCGGCGCCGCTTCCCGAGCGGCTCGCGCGTGGCGTACCCGCCGAGGATGTCCACGTTCTTCTTCGCGGTGGTGTGCGCGGCCTCGCTCTCGATGAAGGCCTTGGAGAGCGGGTCGAGCTCGGCGTCGCCTGGGTCCACGTACACGTCGGCGTCGGTCATGTCGCCCAGCTCCAGCAGCTCCGGGTTCGTGAACGCCGCCTGCGCCGGGCCGCGCCTGCCGAGCACCACGATCTCCGTCACGTTCGACTCCGCGAGCACCTCGAGCGCGTGGTCGGCCACGTCGGTCTCGGCCAGCTCCTCGCGGGTGAGCGCGAGCATGCGCGCCACGTCGGCGGCCACGTTGCCGTTGCCGACCACGATTGCGCGCTCCGCGGAGAGGTCGAACTCGAGGTCGCGGTAGTCGGGATGGCCGTTGTACCAGGCCACGAACTCGGTGGCGGCCCAGCTTCCGGGCAGGTCCTCGCCGGGGATCTCCATGCGCCGGTCGGTCTGTGCGCCGACCGCGTAGATCACAGCGTGGTAGCGGTCCGTGAGGTCGTCGTGGAAGAGGTCGCGGCCGAGCTCGACGTTGCCGTAGAAGCGGAACTCGGGGTGCTCGGCGGTCTTCTCGTAGACGCGGCTGACCGCCTTGATGTTCGGGTGGTCGGGCGCGACCCCGGCGCGAACGAGGCCCCACGGGGTGGGGAGCCGGTCGAACATGTCGACCTGCACGCAGAGGTCGGGATGCGACTTGCACTTCAGCAGGTGGCCGGCTGCGTAGAAGCCGGCCGGCCCGGAGCCGACGATCGCCACTCTCAGCGGCTGCTCGGTTGTTCCAATCGCTGCCATTGCGAGCCCACGAGTGTAGGCATCGCGAAGTTCGTTACGAGGCGGCGGGGCCCTCTGGGGCCTGATCCGGCTCCGAGGAGTCATCCTCGGCTGCGTCGGCCATCACGAGGTCGATCGCGGAGACCGTCTCTACCGACTTGAGGGTCATCGGCTCGTCGGCGGGCTCGTCCTCGCCGGGCTCGGCCTGGGCGGCGACAACGTCATGCGCAAGCTGCTCGAGCGAGGGCGTGGAGGCCTCCGGAAGCTCGTCCTCGGCGGACTCGTCGACCTGGACCACCGCGAGCGGCGGGGCGGGCTCGTCCTCGACAGCCTCGTCCTCGACGTCCTCGACGATCGTGAGCGCGGCCACCGGCTCGTCCTCGACCGGCGCAACCAGCGCGACCGGAACCGGGGGCGCGTCCTCGACCGACTGAAGCCTGACCGGCTCGACGACCTCGTCCTCGACCGGAGCGACCTCGTCCTCGACCGGGGCGACGTACGCGTCCTCGACCGGAGCGACCTCTTCCTCGACCGGGGCGACGTACGCGTCCTCGACCGGAGCGACCTCGTCCTCTACCGGGGCGATGTACTCGACCGCTGCGACGGGCTCGTCCTCGACGACCTCGTCAGCGACAGGCTCGACGACCTCGTCAGCGACCGGCTCGACGTACTCGACGGGCTCGTCCTGGACCGGTTCGACGACCTCGTCGGCGACCGGCTCGGTGTAAGCGACAGGCTCGTCCTCGACAGGCTCTTCCTCGACGACCTCGTCCTCGACCGGCTCGGCGTCCTCGACGGGCTCGTCCTCGGCCATCGGCGGATCGAACGGGCGCATCTCGGGCGCGGCGGGTGCCTCGGGTGCGGCCAGGTCCTCCATAGGGACGGCCTCGTCCTCGACGGACTCCTCGGCCGGAGCGGCGACGGGGGCCGGCGGCGCGTAGGGCGTGGCCGACGCGTCGACGATCATCGTGCCGGCGGCAAGGTCACCGAGGCGCTGACGGCGCTGGCCGGTGGCCAGCATCACGATCAGACCCACGATGTAGAGACCGATGCCATCGACCACGCGCAGAACGGTGCGCACGGCGACCTCGCGCATTCCGGCCGGGCGGCCGTCGGCGAGCACGACACGGAGCTTCATCAGCTTCTTGCCCACGGTCTGTCCGTCGCCGGACTCCATGGCGAAGTGGTAGTAGAGCGCCCAGCCCAGGATCACGGCGCCGAGAGCGCCGCGGATCTCGCCCGTATCGCTCGAAAGCGCGTCGGCGGCGAAAAGGATCACGAGTGAGCCGGCGAGCACAATCCCGAGGTCCACGAGAGCCGCCAGAACACGGCGGTTGTCGAGCTTGGGACCGCTGATGGAAGCTGTAGATACCTGTGCGGTGGCGTTCATCACGAACAGCATCGGCACGCACGCCGCCGAAATTGAGCGTTGAGGTGCATCATCCCGCGTGTGGAGCGGGTCGCCGTCATAGACATGGGGTCAAACTCCTGGCGTCTCGTGGTGTTCGGATACATGCCCGGAACGGCCTGGTGGAGCCTTGTCGACGAGATCCGCGAGGCGGTGCGCATCGGCGCAGGGATGGGCGACGAGGGAGTGCTGCGAGCCGACCGCGTGGACCGCGCACTCCACACCGCAGCGGTGTTCTCGGCCTTCTGCCAGGCCACCGGTGTGGATGAGGTGGTGGCGGTGGCCACCAGCGCGATCCGCGACGCCAGCAACGGCGCGGAGCTGCTCGCCGAGATCAAGCGCAGCACCGGCCTCGAGGCCCGCGTGATCACTGGGGCCGAGGAGGCCCGCTACGGGTGGCTCGCCATGGCTAACTCCACGACGATCGAGGAGGGGTTCGGGCTCGACATCGGCGGCGGCAGCATCCAGGGGATGAGGATCGAGGGCCGGCGGCTCGCCGAGGCGCAGTCGCTCCCGCTCGGCGCCGTGCGGGTGAGCGAGCGCTTCCTGCCCGAGGAGGAGGCCAGCTCGAAGCAGATGAAGGCGCTGCGCGCCCACGTTGCCGGAGAGCTCGAGCAGCTCGGGTGGTGGAGCGGCGGCGGACGGCTCGTCGGCATCGGCGGGACGATCCGCAACCTCGCCGCGGCGGCGATGAAGCGGCTCGACATCCCGGGCATCGACGTCCAGGGCTTCCAGCTCACCCGCGAGGCCGTCGAGCAGCTGATCGAGGAGCTGGCCGATCGGCCGGTCTCGAAGCGAGCCCAGGTCAAGGGCATCAAGTACGACCGCGCCGACGTGATCCTGGGCGGAGCGCTCGTGCTCGCCACGGCGCTTGAGGAGGGCGGATTCGACTCCATCGAGGTCACCGAGGCGGGGCTGCGCGAGGGAATCTTCTTCGAGCGGCTGCTCGGCGAGGGCGAGCTGTTCGACGACGTGCGCGTCGAGTCGGTCGAGAACCTCGCGCAGCGCTTCGAGCACCACGGTGAGCACGACCTGCACGTGTGGGCGCTGTCGCGCTCGATGTTCGACGGCCTCGCCGAGGCCGGCCTGCACGACTTCGGCGCCGAGGAGCGCGAGCTGCTCTGGGCCGCGTGCCTGCTGCACGACATCGGCGTGGCCGTGAACTACGACGACCACCACCGCCACTCGCACTACCTCACGCTGAACGCGGGCCTGCCCGGGTTCGACCCGCGCGAGCTGATCCTGATCGGCCTGGTGGCCCGCTACCACCGCAAGGGCGCGCCGGACGCCTCCGAGCTCGGCGACCTCGCGCAGCCGGGCGACGACGACCGCCTGCGCCTCCTCTGCGGAGTGATCCGCCTTGCCGAGCAGCTCGAGCGCAGCCGCGACCAGGCCATCACCGACGTGCGCGTGTCGGTGAACGGCGGCGGCGTGACCCTCGACGCCGCCACCAACCCGGCGCTCGACGCGACCGTCCCGATCTGGGCGGCTCGCCGCAACGCGGACCTGCTGGCCGAGGCGCTCGGCCGCGAGGTCGAGATCTCGGCCTAGGCGAGTCGCGTCTCGAGCACGCCGAGCTGCGGCGAGCTGATCACGACCTCGTCGCCCGGCTTCAGCCACACCTTCGGATCGCGCAGGCTGCCCACGCCCGCCGGCGTGCCCGTGGAAACCACGTCGCCGGGCTGGAGTGTCATCAGCTTCGACAGGTACGCGATCAGCGCCGGCACGGAGTGGAAGAGGTCGGCCGTCGAGCTCTTCTGCATCAGCTCGCCGTTGAGCGTCAGCTCGATCTCGATCCCGTCGTGGGAACCCGCCTCGTCCGGCGTCACGAGCGCGGGACCGCACGGCGCCGCGCCGTCGAAGGTCTTGCCCGGCATCCACTGCGGCGTCTTGAACTGGTAGTCGCGCGCCGAGAGGTCGTTCAGGAGCGTGTAGCCCGCCACGTGGTCCATGGCCTGCTCCTCGGACACGTCCTTGCAGCGATCGCGGATCACGAACGCCACCTCGGCCTCGTAGTCCACGCGCTCGCTCCAGGGCGGCAGCGGAACGGTGGCGCCCGGCGCCGCGAGCGCGTTGCGGAACTTCGCGAAGAAGGTGGGCGTCTCGGGCGGCTCGGCGCCCTGCTCCTCCGCGTGAGCGCGGTAGTTCAGGCCGATGCAGATGATCTTCCCGGGCCGCGTGACGGGCGGAAGCAGGGGGATGCCGTCCACCGGAACGCCCTCGTCGCCGTCCACCGGCTCGACCTCCGGAAGCAGCCCGCCCTCGAGGATCGCCTCGACGGTGCGGTCGTCGGCGCGGACGTGCGCGAACGCCTCTCCCCAGATGTCATAGACGCGTCCGTCGCGAAGCAATGCCGCGCGAGGATGGCCGCCGGCCTCGAAGCTCACCAGTCTCATGGGAGCGGCAGCCTACGCGTACTCTCATCGTCGATGGCGAAAGGCCTTCCGAAGAGCAGGGTGAGACGCGCGGCCAAGGTCGGCCGGCTCGCGGGCGGCCAGACCGCGCGCGGCTATGTGACGAAGGCCGCCAACCTCACCCGCGGCGAGGAGGCCCGCCGCGCAGCGGTGGAGCGGCGCCAGATGGACGCGGCCGAGCAGATCTTCGACGTGCTCGGCCAGATGAAGGGTGCCGCGATGAAGGTCGGACAGGTGGCGTCGTTCATCGACACCGGCGCGTTCCCACCCGAGTTTCAGGAGCGCATCCAGGCGAAGCTCGCCGAGCTGCGCGATTCGGCCCCGCGCGTCCCGTTCCAGAAGATGCGCAAGGTGATCGAGGACGACTTCGGCGAGAAGCTCGGCGACGTGTTCGCCGAGTTCCGCGAGGAGGCCGTGGCGGCGGCCTCCATCGGCCAGGTCTACCGCGCGCGCCTCCACGACGGGCGGGACGTGGCGGTGAAGGTGCAATACCCGGGCGTCGCCCAGGCGGTGCGCGCGGATCTCCAGAACCTCGGGCTGATCATGCGGGTGGCCAAGCGGATCGCGCCCGGGATGGACGCCAAGGCGATGACCGCGGAGATCAAGGAGCGGCTCACCGACGAGCTCGACTACGAGCACGAGGCCCAGCAGCATCGTGCGTTTGCGCGCAGCTGGCGCGGCCATCCCTTCATCTACGTGCCCTCGGTCGTGACCGAGCTGTCCACAGAGCACGTGCTCGTGAGCGAGTGGGTCGACGGCCTCGGCTTCGAGGAGCTGAAGGAGCGCGACCGCGCGACGCGCGACCGCTTCGGCGAGATCCTCTTCCGCTTCTTCTTCGGCTCGCTCTACCGCAACGGGCACTTCTCCGGCGACCCCCACCCCGGCAACTACAGGCTGATGCCCGACGGCCGCGTGGCGTTCATGGACTTCGGGATGACGAAGCGCGTGACGCGCGAGGACATCGACGCCGAGGTGGAGGCGCTGCGCGCCGTGATGGACGGCGACGTGGACGAGCTCTACCGGCGACTCGCCGAAATGGGCTTCTTCGACCCGGACGACGAGGAGGTCACGCCCGAGGCGGTCTTCGAGCACTTCCACGACGTGACCGCCTGGTACATCGAGGACCGCGAGGTCACGGTCGACCGCGCCCTCGTTTCCCAGGTCCTGATCGACTTCGGGGACCCGCGCTCGCGGCACTGGCAGCTGATGCGCCGCGAGACGATGCCCCCACAGGCGATGCTGGCACGCAGGATGGAGGCGCTCACGCTCGGGGTGCTGGGCCAGCTCGGCGCCACCGCCAACTGGCACCGGATCGCCCGCGAATGGCTGTTCGGCGACCCACCCTCCACCGAGCTCGGCGAGCTCGAGGAGCCCTTCCACACACGCGCGGCCGCCTGAGGATGGCGATCAAGGCGACTCCGAAGGTGGTTGCTGCGCTGCGCGCTGCCGACCCCGTGATGGAGCGGCTGGTGGAGGAGCACGGCGCGATCGTTCGCAAGGACCTCAAGAGCGAGCGGCGTGGCGACGCCTACGGCGCGCTGCTCCGCTCGATTGTCGGGCAGCAGCTCTCCACGAAGGCCGCCGCGACGATCTACGGACGCATGCTCGACCTGTTCGGCGGCCACGCGCCCACGCCCAAGCAGCTCCTCGCGGTCGACCCGGACAAGATCCGCGCCGCGGGGCTCTCGCGCCCCAAGATCAGCTACCTGCGCGACCTCGCCGTGCACGTCGAGAAGGAGGAGCTCCAGTTGGAGCATCTCGACGAGCTTCCGGACGAGGAGGTGATCGAGCAGCTCACCGCGGTGAAGGGCATCGGCGAGTGGAGCGCGCACATGTTCCTGATGTTCCACCTCGGCCGCCCCGACGTGCTGCCGGTGGGCGACCAGGGCATCCGCAACGCGGTCCGCGTCGAGTATCGGCTCCGCAAGCTGCCCGACGCGAAGCGGCTGGAGAAGATCGCAAAGCCCTGGCGCCCGTACCGGACGCTGGCATGCCTCTACCTGTGGAGCTCGCTAGACAACAAGCCGGGCACGTAGCGCCGGCCGGTCGTAGTCGAGCCTCGCGACCAGGTCGGTGACGAGCTCACGCGCCGATGTGCCCCTCTTCGTGAGGAACTCCTCGAGCGCAGGGTCGTGGGTGTGCGCGCGCTCCGCGGCCAGCGCGTAGTCGTCCGCGATGACCTCGGGTGAGACGCCGGCGACCGTGAGTGCAGCTATCGCCACGAGACCCGTTCGGTCGCGGCCTCCCACGCAGTGGAAGAGCACGCCGCCGGGCTGCGCCCCTTCGATCGCGTCGAGCACACGCTCGAGTCGATCCGGGAAGCGCTCGATAAACGGGCGGTAGTAGAGAGGGGTCCCGAACTGCGGGCCGTTCATCCAGTCGACCCAGAACTCGGGGTCCTCGTCCAAGCGGTCGAGCGAGATGTGGATCGTCTCGACGCCTCCCGGGTTGTCGACCAGCTCGTCGTCGTTACGCAGGTCGATGATCGTGCGCACGCCGTGCGCGCGAAGCGCCTCCCAGCCGGCGGGAGTCAGTCGATCGACCGCCTCGGAGCGAACTAATGCGCCTCGGCGGGTCACACGGCCGTCAGCCGTGGGCAACCCGCCGAGGTCGCGTGCATTTACGCAGCCGTCCCAGTGGAGGTCGCGCTCGGCCGTCAGACCGAGGCGCCGCAGCTCGGCTCTTCTTCCGCAACACGGAAGGAGGAGCCGCACCCACATGAGGCGACAACGTTCGGATTCGAGACCTCGAAGCCGGAGCCCATGAAGCTCTCGGTGAAGTCGACGGTCGAACCGTCGACGTACTGCATGCTCGCGGGGTCCACCAGGACCCGGATGCCCGAGATCTCGAAGACATGGTCATCCTCACGCTTTTCGTCCAGGGCGAGTGCGTACTGGAAGCCGGAGCATCCGCCTCCCTTTACGCCGACCCGCAGGCCGACGACGTCGCCCTCGGCACCCTGGCCGGACATGAACTCGGCAACCTTCTCCGCAGCTATGTCGGTGAGTTGAACCATCTGCCCAGATTGTATCGGCGTCGGCGTCGGTACTCTGAATTACCCGTGCCAACCGAAGCAGAACTTCGAGAGCGCATAGAGCAGGCCCTGCCTGGGGCCGAGGTCTCCGTGCAGGACACAACCGGAGGCGGAGACCACTTCCGCGCCGAGGTCGTGTCCGACCGTTTCGAGGGCCTCAGCCGCATCCAGCAGCACAAGCTGATCTATGACGTGTTCGGCGAAGAGGTCGGCGGCGCGATCCACGCGCTCTCGATAAAGACCCAAACTCCTGGAGAGGGACGATGACGAACGAAGAGATCCGTGGCTTCATCGAGAACGCCATCAGTGAGAACAAGGTGATGCTCTTCATGAAGGGCACGCCCCAGCAGCCGGCCTGCGGCTTCTCCATGCGCACCTCGGGAGCCCTGAACGCGCTTGGCGTGAAGTACGCCGCGCTCGACATCCTCCCCGACCCCCGCATCCGCGAGGAGCTGTCCTCGCTGTCCGGCTGGCCGACGATCCCGCAGCTCTTCGTCGACGGCGAGCTGGTGGGCGGCTGCGACATCGTCATGGAGATGTTCGAGTCGGGTGACCTGGCCGAGACGCTCGGAGTGGAGCAGCCCGAGCTGGACGAGGCGCCGGCCGAGCCGGAGCACGAGCAGCTGCCACAGCGGCAGAGCGGAATCGGGCTCGAGAACCGCCTGAACTAGGCGGTGGCGGCCTGCGCGCCGCCGGCGAGCTGCTTGAGCCGCTCCCAACGCGACGGGCTGCCCGGCCGTGTGCGCCGGTACTCGTTGATCGTGAGTCCGGGACGGATGCTCGTCTCCATATAGAGGACCTGGTTGTTGGGGTTCGAGTTCATGCGAGCAGCGTCCCACCGCGCAGGGCCTCGAAAAATGCGGCGAGCAGGTGTCTGAAGGTGCGGAAATGCACCCCTCAGGGTGCGGCAAACCGCCCCCCTCCGCTTACTCGATCTCGTACTGGCAGTGCCGGCAGCGGCGCGCTGACATCGGAATCTGCGCTCTGCAGCGGGGGCACGCGCGCTTGGGGCGGTGGGCGAGCATGCCGCCGATCCCGCAGAGACCCAGAGCGGCGGCGAGCGCGAAGAAGTAGAGGCCGCCGGACACCGGTCCAGCTAACTGCGCGGGGGACGCTTGCGCCGCTGCTCGTCCAGCGTCTTCTTGCCGCGCTCCGCGAATCCGCGGGCCTGCTTCTTGTAGCGCTCCTTCTCCTCAGGGGAAAGGGATTGCCAGCGCTCCCACGCCATCAGCACGTAAGGCCAGGCGCGGCGGACGCCGCGCGCGGCTCCGCGGGCGCGGCCGAGGCGGCCTACTGGTCTTTGCGTTCTAGCCATTCGAGGTACTCCAGTATCCGGTGCGAGTCGTGGATCACGTCGTCTCCGTACACGAGGACCGGTACCCATCTTTGGCCGGTCAACTCCTCGACCTCGGGTCGGTCGCGCTTCAGGAACGGAACCCTGACCTCGTCGAAGTCGATCTCCTTGGCACGCATGCGGCGCGCCACCTTGCCGCAGCGACACACCAGGTCCGTGGGGGCCTTGCAGCGGTAGAGCGTCGTCACTCCCCTCAGATTATTTGACGAAGGCGATGGCCCGTGAGAGTTTGGAGAACGGCCCTTCTTGGTGGCACTCGCCGGCGCTCACAGCGCCCCGCCGCCTCCACTGGCCCGGAGGCGCGGCCGCCCTAACGGACGATCACGCGGCGCACCAGCCCCGCCGCTCCATCGGCGGCCCCGAGCGCCATCCCGGCCACGCGGTACTGGATCTGCTGTGAGCGGCGTGTGCGGGCGATGCGGTCGTGCTCGCGCTCCAGGTGCCACGCCACCGTGGCGTCGAGCGTCTCCTCGTGCGGCCGCGCGCGCCAGCCGAGCACGCGCTGCGCCTTGGTGGAGCGATACGTCCAGCTGTTGCCCGCGGCGCGCACCTCGGACGGGGTCATCGGCCACGCGCGCCGGCCGGCGCCGAGCATCGCGGCCGCAGCCTCGGCCGCCCGCGGCGGGATCCGCACCGGGGTCGGCACGCCCGACAGCCGCCCGAGATCGGCGAAGAGGCGCTCGAAGGTGAAGTTGCGGCCGCTGAGCAGGTAGCGCTCCCCCACCGCGCCGCGCAGGTCCGCGAGCAGGTGCCCCGCTGCGGCATCGCGAACGTCCACGATCCCGATGGCGCCATCGGTGTAGACCGGGATCCGGCCCAGCAGGAAGCTGCGCACCAGGCGCGTCGACGAAAGCAGCTGGTCGCCCGCCCCGAGGCACACGGCGGGGTTCACGCACACAAGCGGAAGCCCGTGTGCGGCCACGCGCATCGCCTCGACCTCCGCCTCGTGCACCGAGTTCACGTACGGGATGCCGAGCTTCGAGGCCGTGAAGAGCTGCGTCTCGGTGGCGGTCTTGCCGTCGGCGGCCGGCCCGACCGCCGCGGCGCTCGACGTGTACACGACCCGCTCGACCTCGGCCCTCAGGCTCTCCTCCATCACGAGCTTCGTGCCGCCCACGTTCACGTCGAAGAGGCGCGCCTCGTCGGCCGGGCGCACCGAGGTCACGCCCGCGCAGTGGAACACGCGCTCGACTCCCTTCAGCGCGCGCCTCACCGAGCGACGGTCGCGCACCTCGAGCTTCACCCGTGGGCTGTCGAGATCGGCGATCGCGAGGTCGGGCGACCCCTCCTCCACGCCGAGCCGGACCTCGTCCCCGCGCTCGACGAGCAGCCGGGCGACGTTCGATCCGATGAAGCCGGTGGCTCCGGTGACGAGGGTCGCAGCCAACTCAGAGAAGGTGCGTGTGCTGTCTGTGAAGGCCTTCGAACAGCCGCTGGCAGTGCAGGCAGCGCACCGTTTCGGGAACCGCGTTCAGGCGCTCCGGCGGGATCGGCTGGTGGCAGTTGAGGCAGGTGCCGTAGCTGCCGTCGGCGAGCGCCCGGCGCGCCTCCGCGATCCGGCGCTCCTCCTCGTCGAAGAAGATCCCGGCCGTCTCGTCGAGCTCCTCCTCGTGGGTCTCGGTGCCGAGATCGCCCGGATGGTTATCCACGTGAGCGAGTTCGCCGCCGTGCATGCCATCGCTCTCGCGGTGCATTGCCAAGCGCGTGCGCTTCAGCTCATCGAGCCGAGCGTCGAGACGCGCCTCGATGCCCTCTCGCTCCTCCACTTGGGTCGAGTGTACGGCGTCGCGACCCATGACAGTGGATAGGCTGCCCGCCGCATGGCCCCCGTTGCCGTGGTCACCGACAGCACCTCGTACCTACCGCCGGAGCTGATCGAGCGTCACGGCATTCACGTCGTCCCCCTTTACGTCGTCTTCGGCGGCGACCGGACCGTGCCGGAGGTGGAGATCACCGACTACCCGGCGTTCTTCGAGGAGCTGCGGAGCGCGGAGTCGCTGCCCACCACCTCGCAGCCATCGGTGGGCGACTTCACCTCGGTGTTCGAGCCGCTCCTCGCCGACGGTGGCGAGGTCCTGTCCGTGCACATCTCGGGCGGGCTCTCGGGCACGCCGGAGGCGGCGCGCCAGGCGAAGGAGGCGCTCAGCCGCGACGGCAAGGGCGGCGAGCGCGTGGAGGTGGTGGACTCGACCACGGCGGCCGGCGGGCTCGGCTTCATGGTGCTGGCGGCCGCGAAGGCGGCGCGCGACGGGGCCAGCGCGAAGGAGGCGGCCGAGCACGTGGCCGACGCGCGCAAGGAGCTGCGGCTCTGGTTCGCGATCGACACGCTCGAGTTCCTCAGGCGCGGCGGGCGCATCGGCGCGGCCAGCGCCTGGATCGGCTCGACCCTGCGGGTGAAGCCGATCCTGACCGTGGAGAACGAGATGACCCCGGTCGAGCGCGTGCGCACCTCGTCGCGCATGTTCGAGCGCCTCGTGGAGTACGCCCGCGGCTGCGCGGAGTCGGGCGCCGACGCATGGTCGGCCCAGCACATCAACGCGCCCGACCAGTGCAATGCGCTCATCGAGCGCTGCGCGGAGGTCTACGGGTCCCAGCCCACGATCGTCAGCGAGATCGGACCCGTGCTGTCGGCCCACACCGGACCGGGCCTGCTCGGGACCGGCGCGATCCCGAAGCACTTCATCGAGTAGGAAGCGGGCCCGGCGGGGCGAATACCGCCCTTGGTGCTCAGCGTCCGAAACATCGTGCGCATCGTGCTCGTGGTCGTGTGCGTGGTGATCACGCTGTACCTGCTCTGGCAGCTACGGAAGCCGATCAGCTGGGTGCTGATCTCGATCTTCCTCGCGGTGGCGCTCTCCCCGCCCGTGAACTACCTGGCGCGGAGCATGAAGCGTGGCTTGGCGATCGCGCTCGTCTACGTCGGCCTGCTGCTCGTGCCGATCCTGCTGATCGCCCTGATCGTCCCGCCGCTGATCACCGAGGGGAACAACTTCGCCGACAACGTCCCGCAGTACGCGGATGACGTGACCGAGTTCGTCCAGAAGAACAAGCGGCTCCGCGAGCTGAACGAGGACTACGACATCACGCAGAAGCTTCAGGACGAGGCCGGGAAGCTCCCCGACCGGCTCGGCGGGGCCGCCGGCACGCTGCGAGACATCGGCATCGGCATCGTCAGCTCCCTCTTCGCGCTGCTCACGATCCTCGTGATGACGGCGTTCCTGCTCGGCAGCGGAAAGGAATGGTCCGACCGGATCATCGCGTCGCGACCACCCGAGCAGAGGGAGCGCCTGCGGCGGTCGCGTGACCACATGGCGAGCGCCGTGAGCGGCTACGTGGCGGGCGCGATGACCATCGCGCTGATCGCCGGTATCGCCACCTTTATCGTGCTGACGATCCTCGGCGTCCCGTTCGCGGGGCCGCTCGCGGTGCTGGCCGGCCTGATGTCGCTGATCCCGATGGTGGGAGCCACGATCGCCGCCGTTCTGATCGGGATTGTCACTCTGTTCGAGGACTTCCCCACGGCGACGATCATCTGGACGATCTGGGCGATCGTCTACCAGCAGCTCGAGAACAACCTGATCCAGCCGCAGATCCAGAAGCGGACGGTGAACGTCCATCCGTTCGTCACGATCGTGGCCGTCCTGTTCGGCGGCACGCTGCTCGGAGTGATGGGCGCGATCGTCGCCATCCCCGTGGCGGCGTCGATCCAGATCCTGATCCGCGAGTACGTCGACCTGCGGACGGTCTCGCTGAAGGCGCCCGAGCCACCGCCGCCGCCCGGCGCGGCGCCGCCCGGCGCGCCGCCGCCGCCGGACCCCGTCCCGGCGTAGCCTGACGCGCATGTCGCCGGGCGCCCTCACCCGTCGCGGACTGCTGCTCCTGGTCACCGCGATCTCGCTCTACCTGCTCGCGCCCGCCCTGATCGGGGTCTTCGGCGCGTTCGACGAGCTGGACGAGATCAGCCCGCTCTGGTTCCTCGCGATGGTGGTGCTCCAGGTGGGCAGCTTCGGCTGCATGTGGGGGATCCTGCGGCTGGCCGTACGCACCGATCGGTGGCGGCCGGTGATCCTCTCCCAGCTGGCCGCAAACTCGTTCGGGAGAGTCGTCCCGGGCGGCCCGGCCACCATCGGCGCCGTGCAGTACTCGATGCTTGTGCGCGCCGGGGTGCCGGCCGCGGCGGCTGCTTCGGGCATCACGGCGTCGGCGCTGGTTGTGTTCGCCACCCTGCTCGCCCTGCCGCTGCTCGCCCTGCCGGCGATCATCACCGGGGTCGCGGTGGACCCGACCCTGACGAAGGCGGCGCTCGCCGGCGCGATCGTCTTCGTGCTGATGGTCGCGGTGGGCGCGGCCTCGGTGATCTGGGACCGGCCGCTCGAGCTGATTGGCCGCGGCGCCCAGGCGCTCCTCAACAAGGTGCGGCCACAGCACGAGCCGCTCACGGCGGTCCCGGAGCGGCTGCTGCGCGAGCGCGACATCGTGGTCGGAGTGCTCGGCCGCCAGTGGTGGGAGGCGCTGCTGCTCGCCGCCGGTCGCTGGGTGCTCGACTACATGACCCTGATCGCCACGCTGTACGCCGTGGGCGCGACGCCGCGAGTGTCCCTGGTGCTGCTGGCGTTCTGCGCCGCCCAGTTGCTCGGCAACCTGCCGCTCACCCCAGGCGGGGTCGGCTTCGTGGAGGCCGGCCTCACGGGAACGCTCGCGCTCGCGGGCGTGGGGCCGGGCGCGGCGGTCGTCTCGACGCTCGCCTACCGGCTCGTGTCCTTCTGGCTACCGATTCCGGCGGGCGCGGTCGCCGCCGTGATCCACAGGCGCCGCTACGGCACCGCGGAGGTCGAGCCGCTGCCTACGCCGGCAGCGGCTCCAGGCCGACTTCCGTCCTGACTACGCCGAAGCCTGAGCCGGGCGCTGCGTGGCCGGGTCCTCAGGCGGGCCGGCCTGCTCCCACCAGGCATTGATCGCCGCGACGGCGGGGCCCATGATCAGGTTCTTCTGGAAGTTCTCCGTGTCGTTGACGTGAGGGAGCGGCGTCTCCGGGACGTCCAGCTCGAGGAACTCGCAGAGCGGCTCCCAGCCGTCCTTCGGATCCCAGACGAGCAGGCGGTCGGCCGGCACTGTGTCCTTGACGTCCTGGTTCCACCGCTCGTACGCCTCGGCCATCGGACCCGGCTCGCCATTCGTGCCTTTCCAAGCGCCACGCTCCTCGCCGAAGTTCATCTCGGTCAGGAGGTCGATCCATGCGGCGTAGCCGGGGTCGAGGTGGTACTGGGCCCGCGAGAGGTGGTGCATGAGCGTGTCCCCGTAGAAGATCTGGGTGATCGTGTCGCCCATGCTGCGCACCCAGGACTCGGCGCTGCGCACACTGAGCAGCACCTTCGCGTCGGGGTAGACGTCCATCAGCTCGCGCCAGTGCCACGCGGCGGGCCAGTCGACGGTCGACTCCTTGCCGGCGAAGATCTCGTCCCAATCGCCGTCACCCTCGAACGCCTTGCGCCACTGCGGGACGCTCGTCTCGGGGTCGGCCATCATGTCGCGCATGTGGTAGCACGGCAGGCCGAGCATCTCGAGCGCGATCATCTGAGTCGTGGTTGCCGTCCGCGGCTGGCCGGCGCCAATCAGTTTCATGGGGGGGTTCCCAGCTCCTAAGGGTTGAGTTCCGGTTAAGCGGCGCGGCGCAGACTAGCTATCTGCGGCCGCTGATGATGGAGATCCCGGCGGCAACCCCGCCGCCGATCACAAACCCGGCCACGGCGGCGCCGATCAGCGCGGTCTTGCGGTTCTTCACGAGCTGGCCGCGCCAGTTCGTGAGCTCGGACACCTTCGAGCGAAGGTCGTTTACGGAGAAGGCCAGCTCGTGGCGCGTCTCCTCGATCGAGGCTCGGATCATCTCCGGGCTTCGGGCTCTTGCCACTACGCCTTCACCTCCGCGCCTCGCTCGAGGCCTCGCTTGACCTGATCGTGCTCCACCTTCCCCGCCTCGAGCTCGGCCCGGGTGGCCTTGGCCTCCTGAATCGCGAGGTCGGGCGTGGGCGGCGCGCCCTTCTTGAACAGCCGGTAGGCGATGAACGCCGCGAGGATCGAGAGCAGGAACAGGCCGGCCGTCACGATGGCGTAGCCCGTCCACGGGTCCCAGTTGTTGAGATCGTTCAGGAGCCACGCGAGGGTGTGGAAGAACATCGTGATGCCGAACACCCCGAACACGCTCGCGGCGCCCGCGATGACAGCCCCCCGCGTGAGCTTCGTGACCTTGTCCTTGACCTCGGCCTTGGCGAGCTCGATCTCCTCGCGGACGAGCTGGGAGGCCTTCTCCGAGACCTCGGCCACGATCTCGCCGAGCGACTTGTCGGCGCTGCCGTCTGGTGGAATTCCGGTGGCCGTCATCGCGCGAATCGTCGCAGGATCAGGGCGAGCGTGAGCCCGCCGGCGAACGCCGCTCCCACGAACGCCTCGGGGCGCTCGGCGAAAGGATCGCTCTCGCTCGCGGCGCTCAGCGGCGTCTCCCCAAAGGGCCTTTCGCCCGTCGCACCCTGGTTGATGGGCTCGGTGGGCTCAGTGGGGTCGGTCGGCTGCGTCGGCTCGTCGGCCATCAGTCGATCGGCGGGTCCTCCTTGAAGACCCGCTGCCAAATCTCGGTGGCAATCCGGTTCGCGACGATCGTGGTGAGGGCGCCCACGGCGGCGAGCAGGCCGCCCCACATGAGCCGCTTGACGATGTCGTTGTCCATAGGCGCCGGATTCAAGCAGACGGCTGCGGAGCGCTGGTCGCCCCATTCTCCAGCCCACCGCAGATCGCCTCCACGATCAGGTCCTTCGCCCCCTCGAACTCCTCCTCGGTGCGCGGCAGCACCTCGAAGATCCAGCCGGTGAGCAGCTGCTCGATGGCGCCGTAGAAGCACATGGCGGCGAACTCGGAGGGGACGCCCGACTTGAATGAGCCGTCCTCGCGGCCGGCCTCGACGATCGCGGCGATGCCCTCGTAGGCCTTGCGGATCTCGTCGAGGTGGAGGGCGCCGAACGAGTTGGCCGCGCGCGTGACCTCGACGATGATCACCTTCATCAGGTCCGGGTCGCGCCGGTAGGAATCGATGATGAAGCCCGCGACGGAGCGCAGCTTGTCGCGCGTGGGGAGCTCGCGGGCGTCGATCTCGCCGATGGCGTCGAGCATGATCTGCCAGCGCTCGAGGAAGAGCGTGTTGAGGATCTCCTCCTTCGAGTTGAAGTAGTGGTACACGAGGCCATAGGCCACGCCGGCCTCGTCGGCCACGTCGGAGACCCTGCAGTGGTGGAAGCCCTGGCGCGCGAACACCCGCACCGCGGCGTCGAGGATCATGCGCCGCTTGTCGGGGGCGTTGCTGGCGGCGGTTGCCATCAGGCGATCACCTCCTGAGGCCATTTGTAGGCGGCCCCCACACGGTTCGCGAGGCTCGGCAGCTTCTCGCGCACCTCGTCCTGGCGGGCGAGGTCGAGCTCAGCCGCTATGAAGCAGTCGCCCTCGATCGGGGCGCGAGCGAGCACCTCGCCCCAGGGGTCGACGATCATCGAGTTGCCGTAGCTGTCGCCCTCCGGCCCGGGGCGCCTGCCCTGGCCGGGCGCGATCACGAACACCTGGTTCTCGATCGCCCGGGCGCGCAGGAGCACCTCCCAATGTGCCTCGCCGGTGATCCGCGTGAAGTTCGCGGGCACCGTGATCACGCGCGCGCCGCGCAGCGTGAGGATCCGGTAGAGCTCGGGGAAGCGGAGGTCGTAACAGATGGTGAGGCCGAGGCCGACGCCGTTCGCGGTCTCCGAGAGCACCAGCTCATCCGCGGGCTCGGAGTGCTCGGACTCGCGGTATTCCACGCCGCCCACCTCGACGTCGAACATGTGGATCTTGCGGTAGACGGCGCGGATCTCGCCGTCGGGTCCCACGTGCACGGAGGTGTTAGAGACGCGCTCGTGGCCCTCGCGGCGCTCCGCGACCGAGCCGGCCACGAGGTCGATCGAGAGCTCACGCGCGAGCTCGCGGGCCCAGCCGATCGGCCGCCCCTCGAGGGGCTCCGCGCCCGCGGTGTAGTCCGCTGCGGCACCGCGAATGTCGAGCCGCTCGGGAAGCACGACCAGCTCGGCGCCGTCCGCGGCTGCCGCGCGTACGTGGCGCTCGGCCGACGCGAGGTTGCCCTCGATGTCGGTGCTGGACTGCAGTTGAACGGCGGCCGCCCTCACTTCATCACCCCTCCCCGGGCGATTGACTGACTAGTCAATCTGCAGTGTACTGGCAGGACATGCGGGAGCTTCCAGTACGCGGTCCCGGTGTCCGCGATCTCGTGCTTCGCCTGCCTCCGGCGCGCATGCCGCCGCTGCGTGCGGGCCGGCCGCTCAAGCGCTGGCGCTACCTGGGCGTGTACCGCTCGGACGTGATGCTCTGCATGGCACGCGCTCAGGTGGCCGGCGTGCCTCAGCGCTGGTGGGCGGTGGCGCTGGCGGACGGGACGCTGATCGAGGGCAGCCGCGGCGTCGAGCTGAGCGCCGAGCGCGCGCGTGTGCGCGACGTTCTCGACCTTGAGCTGGACGAGCCCGATGGCGTGGAGATCGTCTCGCCGCACGGGCGTTCCTACATCTGGACGCGCAAGCATGCGCCCGTGCACGTGCGCGGGCGCGTGACCGTCGGCGGGCAGACCTTCGAGCTGGACGGCGACGATGGCTTCGTCGACGAGTCGGCCGGCTACCACGCGAGGCACACGGTGTGGAGATGGTCGGCCGGCGTCGGCCGCACCGACGACGGTCGTGCGGTCGCCTGGAACCTCGTCGACGGCGTGCACGATGCTCCGACGTCGAGCGAGCGGACCGTGTGGGTCGACGGCGAGCCCCACGAGGTGGAAGCTCAGCCGTTCGCCGACGACCTCAGCTCGGTCGGCGGACTGCGCTTCCGGGAGTGGTCGTCGCGCGGGTCGGCCACGAACGTGCTGCTGATGCGAAACAGGTACCGGCAGCCTTTCGGCGAGTTCAGCGGCAAGCTGCCGGGCGGTTTGCGCCTCGCGGAGGGCCATGGGGTGATGGAGGAGCATGATGTGCGCTGGTGAGGGCGTTCTTCGTGTGGCTCGCCGTGCTGCTCGGCGCGGCTCCCGCGCCTGCTGCGGCGCAGGAGCGGCCCGTGCGCCTCACCGTCGCCGCCTCGGGTGACCTGCTGATCCACACGCCGATCGCGCAGCGCGCCCTCGCCCTCGGTGGGGGGCGCAGGTACAACTTTGCGCCGCTGTTTGCTCCCGTCCGGCGACGAATCACGGGGGCGGACCTCGCTCTCTGCCACATCGAGACTCCGCTCGTGCCGGGGCGAGTGCAGGGCTACCCGAGCTTCCGAACGCCGCCCGACCTCGCGCGCTCGGTCCGGCAGGTGGGCTGGGACGCGTGCAGCACGGCGTCGAACCACTCGCTCGACGCGGGCCAGTACGGGGTCGGAACGACGCTGCGTGCGCTCCGGCGCGCGGGTGTTCGGGCGGCCGGGACCGCGCGGTCCGCCCGAGAGCGCCGGCGCACCACGATGCTGCGCGTGCGCGGCGTGCGCGTGGCTCTCCTGTCCTACACCGCGATCTCCAACGGCCAGCTGGTACCGCATCCGTGGACCGTGAACTTCGCGTCGCCGGGCCTGATCCTGTCCGACGCCCGCCGGGCGCGGCGCCGGGGAGCGCGGATCGTGATCGTGAACCTGCACTGGGGGACCGAGTACGCGCAGCCCGTCACGGCGCCGCAGCGAGTGCTGGCGCAGCGGCTCACGCGCTCGCCCGCGATCGACGCGATCGTGGGACAGCACGCCCACGTGGTGCAGCCGATCCGGCGCGTGAACGGGAAGCCGGTGGTGTTCGGGGAGGGCAACCTGATCTCGAACCAGACCGCGGCCTGCTGCTCAGCCGCGGCGCAGGACGGCCTCATCGCGCTGATCGACTTCGTGGTCCGCCCGGGCCGGCGCGTGCGGGCCCCGCGGATCCGCTACGTCCCCACCTGGGTACGCCACCCCGATTTCACGGTGCTCCCGGCGGCACCCGGCTCGGCCTCGTGGAAACGAACGGTGAACGTGGCCGGCCGCCGCCCGGGCATCGCCCCCGCGTTAAGGGGTCAGACCCCTTAACAATCCGCGACTCAAGGGGTCAGACCCCCTATCAACGGGCGACTCAAGGGGTCTGACCCCGGGTGGCCGCTTCGCGTTAGGGTCCGGCGCCATGCAGATTCGCGCCGCCGTTCTCGAGGAGTTCGCCAAGCCGCTCGTCGTCCAAGAGGTCGAGCTCGACGGGCCGGGACCCGGTGAGGTGCTCGTGCGCCTCGCTGCCTGCGGCGTCTGCCACACCGACCTCTACACCGCCAGTGGCGCCGATCCCTCCGGCTACGCCCCCACGGTGCTCGGACACGAGGGCGCGGGGGTCGTCGAGGAGGTCGGCGAGGGCGTGACGAGCGTCGCGCCCGGCGACCATGTGGTGACCCTCTTCTCGCCCCAGTGCCGCGAGTGCATCCACTGCGTCTCGGACCAGACGAACCTCTGCCTCGCCATCCGGGAGCAGCAGAACAAGGGGTTCCTCCCCGACGGCACGACGCGCCTGCATCGCAACAGCGACGACATCCGCCACTTCATGGGCACGAGCACCTTTGCCGAGGCCACGGTGATGCCGGAGATCGCGCTCGCCAAGGTCAATCCGGACGCGCCCCTCGACGTGGTCTGCACGCTCGCCTGTGGCGCCACCACCGGGATCGGCGCTGCTCTGTATATCGCCAAGGTCGAGCCCGGCTCCACGTGCGCGGTCTTCGGCGCCGGGCTGGTGGGCCTCGGCGCGGTGGCCGGCGCGCGGCTCGCGGGCGCCGAGCGGATCATCGCCATCGACCTGTCCGAGGAGCGGCTCGAGCACGCCCGCCAGCAGGGCGCCACCGACACGCTCGTGGGCGGCCCCGACAGCGTCGAGCAGATCCTCGAGATGACGGACGGCTTCGGCGCCGACTACACGTTCGAGGCCACCGGCCTCGTCTCGGTGATGCGCCAAGCCGTCGAGTCGGCGCGCATGGGCTGGGGCCTCTGCACGATTGCCGGTGTGGCCGGCAGGGGCGAGGTGCTCGAGGTGGTGCCGCGATACCTGATCACGGGACGCCGCATCGCCGGCGCGTCATTCGGCGGGGCCAAGGGCCGCGACCGGGTGCCGGAGCTCGTGGACACCTACATGTCGGGAGAGCTCGACCTCGAGTCGCTCGTGACCCGCCGCGTGGCCCTCGACGACGTGAACGACGCCTTCGAGGCAATGGAGCGCCAAGAGGGCATCCGCACCGTCATCACGTACTGAGGAATCGCGCTACCGCAGGAAGGCGCCCTGCGGGCCCTGCGCCGGCCCGGCCGCCGCGCCTGACTCGAGCAGCGCCGCGATCTCCTCGCCGGAGTAGCCGAGCGCGCTCAGCACCTCCTCGGTGTGCTCGCCGAGCGCCGGGCCCGGGCCGGCCGGCGCGCCCGGGGTTCGCGAGAGCTTCACCGGCACTCCGAGCAGCCGCACCGGCGCCGCCGCACCCGGCTGGTCGAGCTCCACCACCATCTCGCGCGCGCGCACGAGCTCGGAGTCGAGCGCCTCGTCGAGGTCGAGCACGGGCTCGAGGCAGCAGTCGTGCTCTGAGGCGAACGCGCTCCACTCGTCGCGCGTTCGCTCCAGGAAGACCCGCTCGACCTCGCCATGGGCCTCGGACCCCGGGCCCTCGAACTGCTTCTCCACCAGGTCCTCGCGCCCCACGCCGCGGCACCACGCCTGCCAGAACTTCGGCTCGAGCGCGCCGAGGGTCACCCAGCCGTCCTTGCACGCGTACGGCCGATAACAGATCAGCCCGCCCGCGAGCGGAAGCCCGCCGCGCCGCGCCACGGCGCCGTCGGCGAGGTACTGCGCGGCCACCATCGCGAGCCACGCGAGCGAGCCGTCGAACATCGACACGTCCACGAGCTGGCCCTCCCCCGAGCGCTCGCGCTCGCGCAGCGCCGCCATGATCCCGAACGCCGCCATGAGCGCGCCGCCGCCGAGATCCGCGATCTGGCCCGCCGCCTGCACCGGCGGCCCATCGGCGTCACCACTGAGCCCGAGCAGGCCGTTCAGGCCCAGGTAGTTCATGTCGTGCCCCGAGCGCGCCGTGTAGGGGCCGTCCTGGCCGTAGCCCGAGATCGCGCAATAGACCAGTCGGGGGTTCTCCTCGCGCAGCGTCTCGTATCCAACGCCGAGACGTTGCATGACGCCAGGGCGGAATGACTCGAGGAGAACGTCGTAGTCGCGAACGAGGCGTAGAAGAACCTGTTTGCCGAGATCTTGTTTGAGATCGAGACGCATGGACCGCTTGCCTCTGTTCAGTGCCAGGAACAGCGCAGACTTGGCGGAGTCATCCGCGCCCTCGTGAAACGGCGGCGACCAGCGGATGTAGTCGCCCATCCCTGTGTCCTCCACCTTCAGCACTTCGGCCCCGAAGTCGGCGAGCATCAGCGAGCAGAAGCCTCCGGGGAGAAGCCTGGAGAGGTCGAGGACACGGATGTCCTCGAGGGCGCTCATACGTCGAGCATTTCGCGGGCCTCGGCGACCGTCGCGATCCGCCGGCCGGCGTTCTCCACGATCTCACGCGCCTTCGCGATCAGGTCGCCGTTCGAGCGCGCCATCTCGCCATCGGGCAGGTAGAAGTTGTCCTCGAGCCCCGCTCTCACGTTCCCCCCGAGCGCCGCGGCGGCAGCTATGAGCCGCCACTGGTCCCGGCTGATGCCGATGACCCCCCAGTTGCTCCGCACCTCGGGCACCTGCTCGGACATGTGTGCCAGGTTCTTCGGCGTGGGCCGGATCCCGCCGGTCACGCCCATCACGCACGACACCTGGAGCGGCTCGGACAGGAGCCCCATGTCGATCAGCGGGTCCAGGTTCGCCACATGCCCGGAGTCGAAGCACTCGTGCTCTGGCCGTATCCCGAGCTCGTTCATCACCGTGACGAACTCGATGATCGTGTCGAAGGAGTTCTCGAACACGGTCTTGAACACGAAGTCCTTGCGCTTCGACGAGTACTTGGCGTAGTTCATCGAGCCCATGTTGAGCGCGGCCACGTCCGGCCGCAGCTCGCGCAGGTACTCGATCCGCTTCTGGATCGGGATGCCGATCGCGCCGGTGGAGTAGTTGATGATCACGTCGTCCACCGCGCCTTGGATCGCCTCGGTGATTGAGCGGAAGTCATCCACCTCGTAGCTCGGCACCCCGTCGGGCGTGCGCGCGTGGATGTGGATCATCGAGCAGCCCTCGTCCACCGCCCGCTTCGCCTCCGACGCGTACTCGTCGGGCGTGTAGGGGATCGCCGGGCACTGCTCGCGGTTCGCCACCGCTCCCGAGATCGAGCACGTGATGATGCAGGGATCGCTCATCTACGGAGCTGCTTGATGTCGCGGCCCGCCGCCGAATCCTCGATCAGCTGAGCCAGCCGCCGCAAGCGTGTCTCTTCTCGCTTGGCGCTCATCACCAGATGTATCGCGGTGCGGCGATACCACGGCGGGCGCGACTCGAAGTACTCGGCCGCCGCCTTGTTCGAGCGGAGCTGGGCGTCGTATTCGGGCGCGAGCTCAGCGTCATTCTCGAAGGAGTAAACGCCGGTCTTGTCGTCAGAGCGTCGCTCGAAAGCGGCGAGGCCGGCCGGCCGCATCACACCCGCCTCCTTCAACTTCGCCACCTTCTCCACGTTGATCTTGCTCCAGTTGCTGCCCGGCTTGCGTGGGGTGAAGCGCTGCATGTAGCGGTCCTCATCGATCGAGTTCGTACGCGTGTCGATCCATCCGAAGCAGAGCGCCTGGTCGACCGCCTCGGACCAGCTCATCGCGCGTTTCCCCGTGTGCTTCTTGAAGAAGCCCACATACACCTCGTCGGCCGTCTCGTGGTTCTGTTCGAGCCAGTCGTAGAAGTCCTGCGGCGAGGTGAAGTAAATCGGCTTCACACCGGCATCACGCCGTGCTTCTTCCACGGCCGCTCCACACGCTTCGTTGCCGCCATCTCCAGCGCGCGGATCACGGTCGGGCGCGTCTCGCGCGGGTCGATCACGTCGTCGATCAGCGCGTTGCCCGCGGCGATGTACGGGTCGATCGTCTTGCGGATCCCCTCGATCATCTCCGCGCGCGTGGCGTCCGGGTCCTCCGCGGCCTCGATCTGCTTGCGGAAGATGATGTTCACGGCGCCCTCGGGACCCATCACGGAGATCTCGGCGCTCGGCCAAGCGACGATCAGGTCGGGCTCGTACGCGCGCCCGTTCATCACGTAGTAGCCCGCCCCGTAGGCCTTTCGGATCACAACCGTGATCTTCGGAACGGTGGCGCGCGAGACCGCATAGAGCATCTTCGCGCCGTGCCGGATGATGCCCGCCTGCTCGACCTTCGTCCCGACCATGAACCCCGGCACGTCCATCAGGAACAGCAGCGGGATGCCGTAGGCGTCGCAGAGGTTCACGAAGCGGGCGGCCTTGTCGGCCGAGTCGTTCTCGAGGATGCCGCCCAGATGCTTCGGCTGGTTGGCGACGATGCCCACCGGCCGCCCGCCCATCCGCGCGAGGCAGGTGATGATCGTGCGCGCCCAGCGCGGCTTCAGGTCGAACCAGTCGCCGTCGTCCACGATGCGCCCGATCACGTCGTACATGTCGTAGGGCTTGCGGGGCGAGTCCGGGAGGATGTCGAGTAGATCTTCGTCCCCCCGACTCAAGGGGTCTGACCCCTTGAGTCGGGGCGGCTCAACCTCGCAGTTCTGAGGGAAGTACGAGAGGTACTTCTTGATCGCCTCGATGCAGGCCTCGTCCGACTCCACCTCAAGGTCGGCGACCCCCGAAACGCGCGTGTGGATGCGCGAGCCGCCGAGCTCCTCCTGGGTCACGTCCTCGCCCGTCACGGCCTTCGTGAGGTGCGGCCCCGCGAGCGCCATCGAGCCGCGGCCCTTCACCATCGGCACGAAGTCCGCGAGGCCTGGGATGTACGCCGTGCCGGCTGCGCACGGGCCCATGAGCGCGGCAACCTGCGGCACCACTCCGCTCATGATCACCTCCTCGCGGAAGAGGTGGCCAGAGCCGGCGAACAGCGAGCCCGCCGCCTCCTGGATGCGCGCGCCCGCCGAGTCGAGCAGCCAGACCATCGGGATGCGCTTCGTGAGTGCCAGCTCGCGCAGCCGCGCGACCTTCAGCTCGCCGGTCATCCCCATCGAGCCGGCCATCACGGTGAAGTCGTAGGCCGCCACCGCCACCAGCCGGCCGTCGATCTTGCCGTACCCGGTGATCACGCCGTCCGCCGGCGCCTCCTTGCCCTCCATCGCCCGCTGGGCGAAGTGCGGACGCCCGTGGATCCCGAGCTCGGTGAACGTGCCCTCGTCGATCAGGAGCGCGAGCCGCTCGCGCGCGGTGAGCTTGTCCTGCTCGTGCTGGCGGGCGATCTTCTCCTCGCCTCCGCCCGAGCCTCGCCTGCTCGCGCCGCTCGTGAAGCTCCTCGACGAGCGAGCGCAGCGGCGGGCGCGCCACCAGCGTGTCCGCGGCCGCGCGCTCGGTCACGTCTCGCCGCCGAGATGGTCGAGGAACGGCTCAAGCACATGCATGGCGGTCTCCGTCGCGGCGATCCGCTCCTCCTCGTGGTCGGGCGCCTCGAACGCGGTCACCTCGAGCCCCACCAGCTCGCTGTCCTCGAGCACCGAGTCGAGCAGGTCGTAGAGCTTGTCCGGGTGGAGGCCGCCGGGCGCCGGGCACCGCGGCGGGGAAGTGCTCTGGGTCGAGCACGTCGAGGTCGAGGTGCACGAACACGGGCGCTCCGTCGAGCGCGTTCTTGGCCGCCACGAGCGTCTCGATCGTGCTCGCCCCGATCACGGTGGCGGGGCTCTGCTCGAGCAGCATGCGCTCGCCCGGGTCGAGGTCGCGCACGCCGGCGAGCACCACGCGCTCGGCGGGCAGCGCCTCGCCGAGCCCGGCATCCCACTCCCCCGTGGCTGCCGCCAGGCACATGCCGCCGAGGTAGCCGCTGCCCGACGTGCCCGGCGTGTTGAAGTCGCCGTGGGCGTCCAGCCAGAGGATCCGCGCGTCGGGCCGGTTGCGGCTCACCGCCGGGAGCGTGGTCACGGACACGGCGCAGTCGGCAGCCAGCAGCACCGGCGTGTGGCCCGCCGCCAGCGCGTCGTCGATCTGGCCGCCCGCCTCGAGCAGGCAGCCGCGCGAGTCGCGCAGGTCGTCCTCGTAACGGGTCTCCTTGACCTCGCTGCCGCTGCCGATGTAGCGCGGCTCAACGCCCAGCGCGTGAGCCAGCAGCGGCGCGAGGATCTCCACGCCGCGCGGCGCGCCGGGGAAGCGATCGGCGGTGCGGCAGCGCAGGGCTACGAGCGAGACGGCCATCCGCTCAGCGCCCCTTCCACTGCGGTGCGCGCTTCTCGAAGAACGCCTTCACGCCCTCCTGGATGTCCTCGGTGGTGAACGCGAGGGAAAGCTGAGAGCGCAGGAAGTCGAGCGCGTCCTCGAACGGCATGTCGAGCTGGCGATACATCGCATCCTTGCCCAGCTTCATCATCACCGGCGACTTCGAGGCCAGCTTCGCGGCCCACTCGTCCACCGCGGCGTCGAAGTCCGCGTCCGCCACCACGCGGTTCACGATCCCGGCCTCACGCGCCTCCTGCGCCGACATGCGCTCGCCGAGCAGCAGCATCTCGTTCGCCTTCTTGCGCGGCACGTTCCGGTAGATGAGCGACATGATCATGAACGGGAACACGCCCACGTCGATCTCGGGCGTGCCGAAGGTCGCGCTCTCCTTGGCGACGATCAGGTCGCATGCGAGCGCCACGCCGAGCGCGCCCGCCAGCACGTGGCCGTTGGCGGCGCAGATGGTCGGCTTGCCCAGCTGCATGATCGTCCGGAAGAGTCGCGGGAAGCGCTCCGTGCCGAAGTGCTTGTGCACGATCGGGACGTCCGCCGCGAACTGGTCGAGGCTGCCCCCGGCAGAGAAGACCTTCTCGTGCGTGGAGGTGAGCACCAAGCAGCGCACGCCGTCGTCGTGGCCCGCCAGCTCGAGCGCTCCGGTCAGGTCTGTGAGGAGCTGATTCGAGAGCGCGTTGCGCGTGTCGGGCTGATCGAGCGCGATGGTGGCGACGCCGTTGTCGCGCACGTCGTAGCGAACGGTCTCCAGGGGCACGGGGTCGAGTTGTACTACCTTCCACGGGCTCGCAACTCAGGGAGGACAGCATGTACAGCTCGATCGTGGTCGGCATCGACGGTTCGGAGACCGCCGACATCGCGCTCGGCCGGGCGGTCGAGCTCGCCCGGCTGACAGGTGCCACCCTCCATGTCGTGTCCGCATACGACCCGGCCCCGGCACGCGTGGCCGGCGGTGCGGCGTCGAGCGAGTTCTCCGTTGGGTCCGACTTCAAGGCTGACGCGGCGCTTCAGCGCGCGCTCGACCGGGCCGGCGGAAACATCGAGGTCAGGGAGCACGCCCCGAAGGGCTCACCGGCGGATGCGATTCTGGCGATCGCCAAGGAGGCTGACGCCGAACTCATCGTGATCGGGAGCGTCGGAATGCACGGAGCGAGACGGGTACTCGGGAGCGTGCCGAACAAGGTCTCGCATCAGGCCGCGTGCGACGTGCTCATCGTCCAGACCCGCTGACCGGGACCCACGCCTCGCGCATGTCCACCCGCTCGCCGCGGAAGGGCACGCCCTCGGCGACGAGCAGGCGGCGCTGGCGCTCGCCCCTCGCAAGCGAGCCGTCGGCCCGCACGATTCGCTGCCAGGGCACGTCCTCGTCCGTAGCGGAGAGCACCGCGCCCGCGAAGCGCGGCGCTCCGGGCGACAGGTCGCCGTAGGTCGTCACGTGGCCCTCGGGGACCGAGCGCACGCGGCGCAGGACCTCCGCCGCGCGCCCGTCGTTCACAGGCCGCGGATGGCCTCTTCGATGGGCGTGTCGCCGGAAATCAGCTCGAAGGTCTTGCCGATCGAGCTCGGCGTCTCGAGCACCGCCAGGAGGACGGCAGCCACGTCCTCGCGAGGAATCTCACCGCCGCCGAGATCGGTGCCCACCCTGACCATGCCGGTGCCCGCGTCGTCGGTGAGCCCGCCGGGGCGGACGATTGTGTAGTCGAGGCCACTCTCGAGGAGACGTTTGTCGGCATCCGCCTTCGCCTCGTAGTACGGGCGCATCTGGTCGGACCACTCCTCGGGGCGGTCGACGCTGATGGCGCTCACCATCACGTAGCGCTGCACGCCCGCGTTCATCAGCTTCACGGCGCCGCCGTAGTCCACCGTCCGCTTGCGCTCCACCCCGCTGCCCGGTCCGGCGCCGGCGGCGAACACCACGGCGTCGGCGCCCTCGCAGCAGCCGGGGATGTCGTCGAGCGCCTCCATGTCGCAGAGCACCGGCTCGGCGCCGAGCTCGCGCAGGTCCGCCTCGTGGTCGGGGTTGCGGATCAGTCCACGGGCGCGATGGCCGCCATCTGCCAGGAGCCGCAGCAGCCGAAGGCCCACCTTTCCGTGCCCGCCAGCGACCACGACGTCCATGGCCCCATCCTACGCCCGCGGGGGTCCACCGCAGGGTCCCGCCACGCCGAGCGCCTCGAGCAGGTAGAGCCACACCTCGCTGCGCGTCGGGAACGGAGGGACGGCATGGAACAGCCGGTCGATCGGCACTTCGCCCACGACGGCGATCGTCGCCGCCTGGACCCACTCGGCCACCTCCGGGCCGGTGAAGGTGGCGCCGACGATCAGGCCACGGTCGTCGTCGACCACCAGCCGTGAGGTGCCACGGGCATCGTCGCGGCCGTAGAAGCTCGCTCCCGCATTGCCCTGGGTCGACACGTCGACGGCCCGGACGTTCAGCCCGTCGGCCTGCGCGGCCTCGTAGGTATAGCCCACGGCCGCCACGTGCGGGTCGGTGAAGATCACCCGCGGCGAGCGCGCGCCGTCCGCGTTCGACGGCGCGCAGCCGCTGGGGTAGCCCAGGATCACGTCCGCGGCTATCCGCGCCTGGTACTTCCCCATGTGCGTGAGGAGCGCGCGGCCGTTCACGTCGCCGATTGCGTACAGCCAGTCGTTCACTCGCATCGAGTCGTCGACCTCGATGGACTCGCCCGGCTCGAGGCCCACGGTGTCGAGTCCGATGTCGTCCGTGTTCAGCTTGCGCCCGATCGCCACGAGCAGCTCGTCGGCACGGACCGGCCCGCCCCCGTCGAGCTCGAGCGTGACCTCGCCGCCCTCGGCTCGCACCGCCGTCGGCCTCGTGGCCAGGCGCACGTCCACGCCCTTCTCGCGCAGGGCCTGCTCCACGTCGTCGCTCGCGAACCGCTCCTCGCGCGGGATCAGGCGGTCGCCGCGCTCGATCAAGGTCACCTGGGAGCCGAGCGTGCTGTAGGCCTGCGCCATCTCCACTCCCACCACCCCTCCGCCCAGGATCGCCAGCCGCCCCGGCACCTCCTTGGCCGTGGTCGCCTCGCGGTTGGTCCAGGGCTCCGCCTCGCGCAGGCCGTCGATCGGCGGGATCAGCGGCGAGCTGCCGGTGGCCACGACCACGGCCTTGCGCGCGATCAGGGTTTCGTCCCCGGCCACCACGCGGCGCTCGCCGTCCAGCCGCCCGGCCCCGCGGACCACCGCCACGTTCCGCTGCTCGAGCCAAGGAACCATCCCGGAGTCGTCGAGGTCGTGAATGATCTCGTCGCGCCGGTTCAGGATCGCGTCCGTGTCGAGGTCGCCCGTAACCGCCTCGCTCACGCCCGGGATGCGGCGCACCTCAGCGAGCAGCTCGCCGGGTCGAAGGAGCGCCTTCGACGGCATGCAGGCGTAGAACGAGCACTCCCCGCCGATCAGGTGAGACTCCACCACGGCGACCTCGAGTCCCTCCTCGCCGAGCCGTCCGGCGCAAACCTCGCCGGCCGGTCCGGCCCCCAGAACCACCACATCGAATTCGCGCTCGCTCATGCGGTCACGGTACTTTGCCTGCATGGCAACCGCAGACGCGCTCCTCAAGCCGGACCATGGCGCCCACCGCAAGCACTTCATCTTCACCGAGGAGCACCATCAGCTCCGCGAGTCGATCCACTCGTTCGTGACCAAGGAGCTCGCTCCGCACGCCGACGAATGGGAGGAGACGACCTTCCCGGACTCCGTGTTCACGCGCATGGGCGAGCTCGGCTTCCTCGGACTCTCCTATCCCGAGGAGTACGGCGGCCAGGGCGGCGACTACTACTGCAACCTCGTGCTCGCGGAGGAGATGGTGCACTCCAACTGCGGCGGCCTTGCGATGGGCGTGGCGGTCCACACGGACATGGCCACTCCGCCCGTGCACCTGTTCGGCACCGACGAGCAGAAGCAGGAGTACCTGGTGCCGGCGATCCGGGGCGAGAAGATCTCGTGTCTCGGCATCACGGAGCCCGACGCCGGCAGCGACGTCTCCGGCATCAAGACGCGCGCGGTGCGCGACGGCGATGACTGGGTCATCAACGGATCGAAGACCTACATCACGAACGGCCTCCGCGCCGACTTCGTCGTGCTCGTGACGAAGACAGACCCGGATGCGGGCTACGACGGCTTCACGCTCTTCCTGGTGGACATGGACACGCCCGGCGTGATCCGCGAGAAGAAGCTCGAGAAGCTCGGGATGCACGCGTCGGACACGGCGCTCCTCGCCTTCCAGGACGTGCGCGTGCCGGCGGAGGCGCAGCTCGGCCAGGAGGGCAAGGGCTTCTACCACATCATGTGGGAGCTCCAGGGCGAGCGCCTGATCGGCGCCGCGGGCTGCGTGGCGGGCGCGCAGAAGTGCTTCGACAAGACGCTCCAGTACGCCGGCGAGCGCAATGCCTTCGGACGGCCGATCGGCCGCTTCCAGGCGATCCGCCACAAGTTCGCCGACATGGCGACGAAGATCGAGGCCGGGCGGCAGATGGTCTACACGACGGCCTGGCGCCACGCGAACGGCGAGTACCCCGTGCGCGAGATCTCGATGGCGAAGCTCTACACGGCGCGCATGGCCTGCGAGGTGATCGACGAATGCCTCCAGATCCACGGAGGCGCGGGCTACATGAAGGAGTACGGAATCGAGCGCGCGTGGCGCGACATGCGCCTGAACCGCATCGGCGCCGGAACCGACGAGGTGATGCTCGACGTGATCGGCCGCTCGTACGGGCTCTGATGCAGGAGGCCGTGGCGCGAAGGCCGCTTCCGCCCTTTGGCGAGGAGCATGAGCGGCTGCGTTCGGAGATCCGGACTTTCGTCGCCGAGGAGCTTCGACCGCACGCTGCCGAGTGGGAGGAGGCGCGCTGGTTCCCGAACGAGGTCTTCCACCGCATGGCCGAGCTGGGCCTGCTGGGGCTGAAGTATCCGATCGAGTACGGCGGCCGCGGCGGCGGCTACGTGGAGGACGCCGTGCTCTCCGAGGAGCTCGGGCGCAGCGGCTCCGGCGGCCTCGCCGCGGGGATCGGCGCCCACATCGGCATCGCCACACCGCCGGTCTGGAAGTTCGGCACGGACGACCAGAAGGAGCGCTTCCTCGCCCCCGCCATCCGCGGCGAGCGCATCGCGGCGCTCGGGATCACCGAGCCGGGCGCCGGCTCCGACGTGGCCGGCATCCGCACCTTCGCGCGCAGGGTGGACGGCGGCTACGTGGTGAATGGATCGAAGACCTACATCACGAACGGCGTGCGCGCCGACTTCGTCGTCACAGCGGTCAAGACGACCGAGGAGGGCGGCCACCAGGGCCTGTCATTCCTGATCATCGAGCGCGAGATGGAGGGCTTCGAGCCCTCGAAGAAGCTCGAGAAGCTCGGCTGGCACGCGTCCGACACCGGCGAGCTGGCGTTCTCGGACGTGTTCGTGCCCGAGGAAAACCTGCTCGGCGAGGAGAACCGGGGCTTCTACCTGATCGTCGCCAACTTCCAGTGGGAGCGGCTGCTGATGGCGCTGGGCGCCGTGGCTTCGATGGAGGTGGTGCTGGAGCGGGTGCTGGCCGAGGAGCCGGGCAGCAGCTGGCGCCACGCGGTGGCCGAGATGGCGATGAAGCACGAGGCCGGGCGCTGCCTGACCTATCACGCGTTGAGGCTCTTCGACGCCGGCCACGACGCGATCCGCGAGGTCACCGAGGCGAAGTTGCTCTCACAGCGCTTCGCCTTCGAGGTCGCCGAGACGGCGTTCCGCGTGCTGGACGGAGACCTGGAGATCGGACGCGCGATGCGCGACACCCGCCTCGGCCCAATCGGCGGCGGGACCGACGAGGTCATGAAGGAGATCCTCGCGAAGCAGCTCGGGCTATAACGGGCTCATGAATATCCGCACGCGCCTCAGCATGAGCGCCGACGGCTACGTGACCACCCCGGACGGCTGGCCCGCACTCATCGCCGACCCCGCGTTCGTCTCGGGCCAGAGCCACGGCTTCCCTGAGTTCCAGGAAAGCTGCGAGGCCGTGCTGATGGGGCGCACCACCTTCGAGCCGGCCCTCGGCGCCGACCGCTGGCCCTGGCCGGATTTGGACGTGTTCGTGCTCGGCTCGCAGCGCCCGGACGGGACTCCGGACGAGGTGGTGGTCGACGGCGACCCTGAGCGGCTGCTCGAGAAGCTGCGCGCGGCCAATCAGGGCCGCGACGTCCATCTCGTGGGCGGACCCACCACGATCGAGACCTTCCGCGCGCTCGGAGCTCTCGACAAGCTCGGGCTGATCGTGCTGCCCCTGATGTTCGGGGCCGGCATGCAGCTGACCCCGACCTTCCGTCCGGACACCCAGCTCACGCTCGATTGGCAGCGCGCCCTCCCGGGCGGCTCCGTGGAGATCGTCTACACCCTTTAGCCGCGCGGGCGCCCGCGCGTTGCGCTCGGCGGCTCGTCCGGCCAGTGGCCGTGCTGATCGAAGAAATCGCGGGCGCTCTGCTCGGTGTCGCGCTCCTTGTCGCCCTCCACTCCGATCCGGTAGAGGACGTTCAGGAGCAGCACTGCGGTCCCGGCGCTGAAGAAGAGCGCTCCTGCGGCGAGACCCACACCGCCCGCCGTGGCGCTCACGATCACACCGGTCAGCACGAGCACGAGCGGAATGCCGTACCGCACCGCGTGCATACCCATGCACCTATGATGCCCGACGCTCACACGCAAAAGGAGACTGAATGGGAGTCCTGGACGGAAAGGCGGCGATCGTCACCGGATCGGCGCAGGGAATCGGGCGCGCCACCGCTGAGCTGCTCGCCGAGCAGGGCGCGCGCGTGCTCATCAACGACCTCGACGCGGACAAGGCCGAGCAGGCCGCATCGGAGATCGGTGGCGAGACGGCCGTGTTCGGCGGCGACCTCACCAAGGAGGGCGTGCCGGACCAGCTGGTGCAGAAGGCCGTCGACGAGTTCGGCCAGATCGACATCATCGTCAACAACGCGGGCTACACGCGGGACGGTGTCGCTCACAAGATGACCGACGATCAGTTCCAGTCGATGCTCGACATCCACACCGTGGTGCCGTTCCGGGTCCTGCGCGCCGCCGCACCCCACCTGCGCGAGCCGGCCAAGAAGGAGAAGGAGGAGGGCCAGGAGGTCTTCCGCAAGATCGTGAACATCACCTCCATCTCGGGCACGATGGGCAACGCCGGCCAGGTCAACTACTCGGCGGGCAAGGCCGGCGTGGTGGGTCTGACGAAGACGCTCGCCAAGGAGTGGGGCCAGTTCAAGATCAACGTGAACGCGGTGGCGTTCGGGTTCGTCGAGACGCGCCTAACGGCCGCCAAGGAGTCCGGCAACACGATGACCAAGGACGGCGAGGAGATCCAGCTCGGCATCCCCGAGCAGATGCGCGCCATGGCGGCGATGATCATTCCGCTCGGCCGCCCTGCCACACCCGAGGAGGCCGCCGGCCCGGTGTTCTTCCTCTGCTCCCCGTGGGCGAACTACGTGCACGGTCAGGTGCTGCACGTGACCGGCGGTCAGTTCGGCGGCATGTACGGCTAGCGCGCGGTCACCGTCGCGCCCGCGTCCGCTCCCGCCTTGTCGGGGTTCCAGCTGTAGGCGTAATCCGGCCTGTCCACGTCTCGCCAGAGCGTGGACAGGCGCAGCGGCTTGAACGTGTCCCACATGATCGCGAGCTCGTCCGTCGAGCTCTTGCCCAGCGCCTTCTCGACCGCTCCGGGCTGCGGCCCGTGCGGCAGCCCGGAGGGATGCAGGGTGATGAACCCCTGGTCCACGCCCTTGCGCGCCTCGTAGTTCCCGGCGGCGTAGAACATGACCTCCTCGGACTGGATGTTCGAGTGGTGGTAGGGCAGCGGGACCGCCTCCGGATCCCAGTCGAGCATCCGCGGCGCGAACGTGCAGATCACGAAGTTCTGGCCCTGGAAGGTCTGGTGCGCCGGCGGCGGCAGGTGGAAGCGCCCGGCGCGCGGCTCGAAGTCGTCCGCGTTGAACGTGTACGGCCACACGTAGCCGTCCCAGCCGACCACGTCGAACGGGTGGCGGTCGAGGACGTACTCCTGGTAGCCGTCGCGCACCCTGACCGTCACGTGGAACTCGCCGCTCTCGTCGAAGGTCTCGATCTCCTCGGGCGGGTGGAAATCGCGCTGTGAGAACGGCGCGTGCTCGAGCAGCTGGCCGTAGCGGTTGCGGTAGCGGGTCGGGGTCTCGATCTCACCGGGCGTGTGGAAGCAGAGCCAGAATTGCTCCTCGCCCATCGGCAGCTCGAACGTGTGCGTGGTGCCGCGCGGGATCACGACGTAGTCGCGCTCGCGGAACGGCACACTGCCGAAGACCGTGCGCAGCACGCCGCTGCCGCGATGGATGTAGAGCACCTCGTCGCCCTCGCCGTTGCGGTAGAAGCCCTCGATTGCCTCGAGCGGCTTGCAGACCGAGACCTCGATGTCGTTGTTCCACATCAGGAGCCGGCGGCCGGAGACGGGATCTCCGCCCGGGTCGACGCCGTTCGCGTCGGCCAGGCGATGCACGTGGGCGTCCGGCACCCACTCCTCGCGCTGGATCGACCTGAACGGGCCGACATGATCGAGGCGGCAGGGCGACTGGAGGTGCAGCAGGATCGATTCGTTCCCCGAGAAGCCCTCGTAGCCCATGACCTCCTCGACGAGGAGGGGTGAACTGCTCCCGTTGGAGCGCACCTGGACGTGCCGCTTGGCTGGGATGCTGCCGAGATTGGCGTAGCGCATGGCTTAGAGGTTTCCTCTCCGCTCCTGCTCGCGCTCGATCGCTTCGAACAGGGCCTTGAAGTTGCCCTCGCCGAAGCCGCGCGAGCCGTGGCGCTCGATGATCTCGAAAAACACCGTCGGACGGTCGCCGACCGGCTTCGTGAAGATCTGGAGCAGGTAGCCCTCGTCGTCCCGGTCCACGAGGATCCCCTGCTCCCTCAGGTCCGCCAGGTCCTCCTCGATCTCGCCGATGCGCTCGGGCACGTCGTCGTAATAGGACTCGGGGATCGTCAGGAACTCGACGCCCTGGCCGCGCAGCGCGGCGACGCAGGCCACGATGTCGCGGGTGGCAACGGCGATGTGCTGTGCGCCGGCTCCCTTGTAGTACTCGATGTACTCCTCGATCTGCGACTTGCGCTTGCCCTCGGCGGGCTCGTTGATCGGGAACTTGAGACGGCCGCTTCCGTCGGTCACGACCTTCGACATCAGCGCGGAGTACTCGGTCGAGATCGCCTCGTCGGAGAAGTGGATCATCTCGGTCATCCCGAAGACGCGCTCGTAGTAGCCCACCCACTCCTGCATGTGGCCGAGCTCGACGTTGCCGACGATATGGTCGATCGCCATCAGCCGCATGGCGTCGGGGTCGTGCGTGGCCTCGCCGCGCTTCTCGAACCCGGGCAGGAACGCGCCCTTGTAGTCCTCGCGCTGCACGAACAGGTGCTGGGTGTCGCCGTACGTGGCGATCGAGGAGACCTGCACGCGGCCGTGCTCGTCCTCGATCCAGTGCGGCGTCATCAGGCCGCGGGCGCCGTGCTCGACGGCGTGCTTGTAGGCGTACTCCGCGTCGGGCACGCTCAGTGCGATCTTGTGAACGCCGTCGCCGTGGAGCGCGTGGTGCGCCGCGATCTCGTCGCCGCCCTGAAGCGTGCCGGTGAGCACGAGGCGGATGCGGCCCTGCTCGAGCACGTGCGACACGCGGTCGCGCCCGCCCGTTTCGAGGCCGGCGTAGGCCGTCTCCGTGAAGCCGAATGCGTGCACGAAGTAGAACGCGGCCTGGGCGGCGTTGCCCACGTACATCTCGACGTGATCGATGCCGTGGACCGGCATGCGGTCGTCTTTGGGAACGGGTGGAGAGGCCGCAGGCGCGGTCGAAGTAGCCATGGCTTAATGATTCCGTTATGAACGGCAGCTTTCAATGCGGATTCGTTGCGTCTGTGGCACACTTCGTTCCGAAATGGACCCCATCGACCGGACAATCGTTGCGCTGATGCGAGAAGACGCCCGCCGTTCGTTCAAGGACATCGGCACGCACGTGAACCTCTCGGCTCCCGCGGTCAAGCGGCGGGTGGACCGGCTGGAGGCCGACGGCGTGATCCGCGGCTACACGGCCATGGTCGATCCGCGCGCGTTCGGGTGGCACGCGGAGGCGTTCGTGGACCTCTATTGCGAGGGGGGCATGCCGGCCGACTCGATCAAGCAGGCGGTCGAGGGAGAGTCGGGTGTTGTGTCAGCGCACACGGTCGCCGGCGAGGCGAGCGCCCTGCTTCACGTGATGGCCGAGGACACGCAGGACCTCGAGCTGTGCCTGGAGCGCATCCGCGCCACGGACGGGATCAGCCGGACCGTTACGGAAGTGGTGCTTTCGACGTTGTTCGAGCGCTAGGCCGGGTGGGGTCTCTCGGGGGCGCATAGCGCAACGCGGAGACCCCACCTGCGACCGGGCACCCCTTCAATGCCCGTCGTTCGGGCCGCCGGAACGGCTACCGGCCGTCGTCGGCCTCGGGGTCGCGGACCGTTTCGGTCACGTCGATCTCGTCGGGCTCGCCTGAGATGGCGTCGCCCTCGCCGGCGCTCTCCTCGTCGCCGAAGTCGCGCGACTCGGGGTCGTAGCGGTTCTCGCCGTGCGTGGCGGCCTCGCGAAGGTCGCTCTCGGCGGTCTCGAAGCCCTCCTCCACGCCCTCGCCGCTCTCGATCGCCGGACGCGTCGCCTCGTCGACGGGGTCGCCCTCCTCGTCCTCGTACTCGGGGGTGCGTCCGCCGATGCTGCCGGCCTCGGCGGCTGCGGCGTCCTCCTCCTCGCGAACCAGCGGATCGTCGGGCGTCTCTTCGTTCATCGTCATGCGCCCCGTGTACCCGCCCGTCAGTGGGGCGAATCGCTCAGCGGCAGATCGGTGCCGTACACGACGAGCTCGAACTCCATGACCTGGTGGTGGCCCTCGGGCGTCTCGCCGAGCTTCTCCGCTACGCGAATCGACTGGGTGTTCGTGGGCAGGATCAGGCTGACGATGTGCCGCGCGCCCAGCTCGTCGTGCGCCCACCTGCAGGCGGCACGTCCGGCCTCTCCGGCGTAACCCTTGCCCCAGTGCGCGCGGGCGACGGTCCAGCCGACCTCGAGCTCCGGCCAGGTGGGCGGGAAATAGAGCCCGGCGCGGCCGACGAGCTCGCCGCTCTCTCGCTCCTCGAGCACCCAATGGCCGAAGCCCTTCAGTGCCCAGTGCCCGGCCATCATCGACATGTCGCGCCAGGCCTCCTGCCAGGTCATCCCGGCCTCCTTGCCGAGGCCGCGCGCGACCTCGGGGTCGGCGAGGATGTCCGCGAACGCCTCGAAGTCCCCGTCGCGCCAGCCGCGCATGAGCAGCCGCTCGGTCTGAATCTCCGGGACTTCGATCACTGCTTCGGCCGCCGCTCCTCGGAGAGCGGCTTGCCCTCTTCGCCGACCAGGCCGCGCGGCGGCCACGCGCCGAACCAGTTGTCGCGCGCGCCGTCGAGGGTGAGGATCGCGCCGGAGAAGTAGTCGCCGGCCGGCGACGCGATGTGGGCCACCAGCCAGGCGAACTCGTCCTCTGTGCCCATCCTCTGAAGCGGCACCGTCGCAGCGACCCCCTCCACAACCGGCTTCGGGTACTTGGTCATCATCGTCTCGGTCGCCATCGGTCCCGGCGCCACAGCAGTGAGCCGGATCCCGAAGCGCGCCCACTCGATCGACAGGACGCGGGTGAGGTTCTCCACCGCCGCGCGCGCCGCCGACGAATGCGCCATGCCAGGGAGGCCGTGATGGGGCGAGAGCGTCACGTTTACGATCTTGCCGCCGCGCGAGTCCGGAATCATGGCCCGCGTCGCCACCGTGTGGGTCATCAGCCAGGTGCCCTCCACGTTCAGCCGGATGACCGTGCGGAAGCCCTTGGGAGTGATGTCCTCGGCGGGGGTGAGGTACTGCCCGCCCGCATTGTTCACGAGCAGGTCGATCTGGCCGTGGCGCTCCAGCACGCCGTCCACGAGCGCCTCGACCTGGTCCTCCTCGCGGATGTCGCACGCGCGCGCCTCGACGCGGCCGTCCTCCGCCGCGGCGGCGGTCTCCTCGAGTGGCTCGAGCCGCCGGCCGCACACCACCACCTGCGCGCCCAGCGTCGCCAGCTCTAGCGCAGTTGCTCGCCCGAGCCCGGACCCACCGCCGGAGACGATGGCCACCTGGCCGTCGAGGAGTCCCGGTTGAAAGATCTTCGACGGCACGGGCGGCCCAGCCTACCGGCGTCTGCGAGGACCCCGATCCCCCACCCGAGCATCGGCCAGATCGGCCAGAAGTATCCGGCGCCGGTGAGGGCCCAGATGGCCACCAGGAGCAGCATCACCGCGACGTACGTGCGCTCGTGAGTGCGGTCGCGTGGCCGCCGAGCGCGAGGCGGCAGCGGCAGGTCCGCCACGAGCGGCTCGAGCTCCGCCTCGGTGCGCGCGGCGAACCCGCGCTCGAGGCGCTCCTCGAGCTCGGCCGGCGTGAGCCTGCCATCGCCGGCGGCCGCACGCAGGCGCTCGGCCACCCGCTCGCGATCGGCGTCGGATGCGAGCAGCGCGCTCATCGGAAGTACTGGCCGTGGAAGCCGAACGGGATGTGGTGCGGCGCCTCGGCGCGGGCCACCTCCTCGAAGGAGCGGGCGTCCAGCACCAGCAGGAACGAGCGGCCCGCGTTCGCGTCGAGCACCACCGACAGGATCACCCCGTCGTCCTCGCCCTCACTGCCGGGCTCGCGGACGAAGACAGGCTCGCCGGGGTAGCAGCCGTCGGCACGCCACTCGGAGCGGCCGCCGTCGCGCACGTCCACCTTCACGAGCCTGTCGATCCAGCTGTCGTCGGACCCGGTGAAGTACGCGTACGAGTAGTCGCGCGTGTTGCGACGGCCGTAGTCGATCCGCGGCAGCTCCAGGGAGCCGTCGGCGAGCGGCTCCGAGCGCACGGCCCCGCCGTCGAGGTCGAGCGTGTAGCGGCGCAGCTCCACCGACGGCAGCTTGCCCTTCGGGCCAGCGTCGTCGAGGTAGAGCGAGTCGATCACGCTGTTGTCCTCGTAGGCGCACAGGTCGAGTACCAGCTCGCCCCCGCGCTCGAAGGCGTTCACGTGGTGGAAGCAGAAGAACGCGTCCGTCTCGTAGGTGCCGCGGAGCTCGCCGGTCCCGCGGTCGAACACGCGGAAGCGCGTGGGCTCGTCGCCGCGCCACGTGTAGTTCTCGATGAACGGCTTCCCCGAGAAGGCGAGCTTCAGCGGGTTCACTCGCAGCGGGTACTCCGCCAGGATCAGATAGCGCTCGCTCATCCCGAACGCGTGCATGTACGCGGGCTCCTTCACCGGCATCCGCGCGATCACGCGGCGGGTGGAGCTGTCCGCCGGAAGCCCGTAGAGCGTGTACTCGCTCACGCGCGAGAAGCGCGCCGTGTAGTTCACGAGCTCGTTGCGCTCAACGTCGTGGTGGGGGTGAGCCGTCGTCACGTGCGCCTTCAGCTTGTCGGCGTACTCGAGATGCCCGATCGTGTCGAGCGTCTCCGGGTCGAACTCGACGGGCATCGGCGTCTCCGTCATCGCGATATAGCGCTCGCCGATGCGGGCGAGGTTCACGTTCGGGTTGTCCGTGACGTCCGGCGAGAAGATCTGCTGGACGCGCTTGAAGATCGAGCGGCAGGGGTCGGTGGCGAACCCGCCGTGGCGCCACTCGCCCTCCTTCGCGTCCTGGTAGGCGGTGCTCTCGAGGAAGCGGCTGCCGTAGGAGACCTTGCCGTCCGCAAAGCCGAAGCGGTTCAGCATCGCCACACCGTCGAACCAGTGGGTTACCCGCCGCCCGCCGACCTCGAGCAGCGCCGGCGTCACGCGCACCAGAGCGCCCGTGAGCCACTCGGGCAGCTCACCCCTCACCGGGAGGCGGTCAACCGATGTCTCCTCGTCCTGGCTCTTGAATCCGAGCTTGAAATCCGTGCGTGAAGATGCTTCCGTCGTCGCCATAGTCCATAATGTATCGTCCAGGTTGGACTCGTGCAAGGGGTAAGGCTCACACCCACGTCGTACATCGTCCTCGGCCTGCTCGAGTTCGCGGGGGAATGCACGCCGTACGGCCTGAAACAGATGGTCGCCGGCTCGGTCGGAAACTTCTGGACGCTCCACCACGCCCAGCTCTACACCGAGCCCGAGCGCCTCGCGAAGGCGGGATACGTGACCGAGAAGCGCGAGCGCGGCGGACGGAGGCGTCGGCTCTACGAGATCACGGCAACGGGCCGCAAGGCGCTCGACGACTGGCGCAGCGAGCCCACGTCGTCACTTGGCGAGCTGCGCGAGCCCGCCCTCCTGAAGCTGTTCTTCGGCGCCGATCCCGCGGCCATCGCGACCGCCCAGCTCCCCGCGCACCGCGCGAAGCTCGCGGAATACGAGGCCATCCGCGACGGGATGCCCGAGAACGTGCCGAGGGGGCCGCGCATCGCGCTCGAGGCCGGCATCCTCAACGAGCGGGGGTTCATCGAGTTCTGGGAGGAGCTCGCCGGAGACGGCTAGGGTTCGCCGCGATGGCCACCGCCGCAGAGCCCAGGCAGGCCGAGCTGCCGCTCGAGGGCGGTCGCGACGGCGCGAAGGTGCGCCTCCACCCACTGCTCACGGCCACGATCCAGGGCCCGCCCGCCTGGTTCCTGCGCGAGGAGGGCCGGATGGCCTGGCGCAAGGCCTTCGGGCTGGGGGTGCCCAAGGACCAGTGGTTCCGCGCGCCCATCCAGTGCTTCCTCGTGGAGCACCCGTCGGCCGGGCCGATCCTGATCGACACCGGCTTCCACGGTTCGGTTGCGGTCACCCCGAGATCGAACCTCGGAGCGTTCGGGACGATCATCTACAGGGACATCGACATGCGGGCGGAGCAGGCGGCCGCGGCGCAGTTGCGCGCCAAGGGCATCGAGCCGTCGAGCGTGAAGGTGGTGATCATGACTCACCTCCACCCCGACCACGCGAGTGCGATCTCGGACTTCCCGGAGGCCACCTTCATCGTCTCGACCGCCGAGTGGGAGGAGGCCAGCCACGGCGGGCAGCGCGACGGCTACGTGAAGCGGCAGTTCGACCACGGCTTCGACTACCGCCTGGTCGACTTCGACTCTGACGACACCAACTCTTTCGCCGGCTTCGCCCGCACCTTCGACCTGTTCGGAGACGGCAGCGTGCGGATCGCCTTCACGCCGGGCCACACGGCCGGGCACATGTCGGTCGTCGTCCAGACCGAGCACGGCGAGGTGCTCGTGGCCGGCGACGCGATCTTCATGCGCCGCACCCTCGACGAGGACCGCCTCCCCCACATGCTCTTCGACGAGCACCTCTTCCGGCGCTCGCTGCGCGAGATCAAGCAGTACGTGAAGGAGACCCCGGACTCGGTGGTGATCCCAGGGCACGACTGGGAGGCCTGGGAGAAGCTGAAGCCGGTCTACTAGCCGGCGAAGTCGAACTCGCGCGACGCCGTGATGTGGATCGTCGCGCTGTCGCGCGTCCATGCGATCAGGTTCAGCGCCTGGAGGCGGTCGAGCATGAATTGGAATGCCTCCGCCTGGGCGCCGCTGCGGTAGCGGCGCCGGATGTCGAACGCGTAGCCGGTCGCGTGGATTCCGCTGCCCGGGCGGACCGTTCGCGTCACGATCAGCGGCGCCTGCGTATCCGACACCTTGCGCACGCCCTGGCCGATGTAGACCGCGAGCGCGAAGGCCTCGGGGCGAAGACCGCCCTCCGCCGCCGGGCGCAGGCCGTAGCGGGAGGGCTCGTTCGGGAACGGACGCAGCGCGCCGTCGTTGTACCCCGCCTCCACGTCGTCGGGCGTCGCGAAGCTGTCCGTGCGTTCTGGTGGATGCAGCACGAGCTCCCCGGAGTCCGCGCCCGTGTGGAGATCGGCCAGCCGCTCGAGTTTCGCGCGGTCCTCCCTGTACAGGCGCATCACCTCGTGCGATGCGAGCACCCGCCAGAGGTAGGTCTTCGAGTCGTCGCCCAGCCCGGTGAGCAGCCGGTAGGCGCGCGGGTGCTGGTTCGGGGATGTGTCGAAGAAGAGCTGCGCGTAGCTCGCGTCGTCTTCGCCGTAGGCGCCGAGCACCTGCTGGAGGTTGCCGATGCCCATGTGGTACGAGACCACCGCCAGGTCCTCGCGGCCGAATTCGTCCTTGGCCAGCTTCAGGTAGCGGCCCGTGGCGGCGAGCGCCTTCCGGGGGTCGAAGCGCTCGTCGACCTTGCGCCGCTTGGCCCGGATGCGATCCGCCTCACGCGGTCCGCGCGCATTCGCGAGCCGCCTGGTGAGCCGCTCGCTCGCCTTGACGTCGACCTGCATGTCGAGCAGGTTCGCGCCCGTCTCGGCGAGGATCTGAGTGAGCCCGACGGCGCCCTCGAGGTCGTCGCTCGCGCGCGCGTCCGGCCTGCCGGCGCTCTCCAGCAGCACCATGCCCTCGATCAGGTCCGGGTCGACCCCAGCCTCGTCCGCCGCCGCTTCGATGTCGTCGCGAAAGGCGGCCACTCGGCCCGCCGTGGCGGTCACGCCGCCCGGGCTCTTCGCGTACACGACGTGGCTGTGCCCCGCCGCGGCCCGCCTCTCGAACTCGTCCTCGCGGCCGCTCTCGTACGCGTACGGGTCGCCCTCGATCTCGAGCGGGCTGTAGCTCGGCGGATCGTCGTCGCGGAGCAGGACATAGGCCGCCGCGCCCATGGCGAGCAGCAGCAGCAGGACGGTGAGCGCTGGAAGGCGGCGGATCACGCCGCCTCAGGTTGTCAGGGAACGCAGGGAGCGCCGCCGCAGACGTCGATCACGCTACCGCCGACCTGGAGGAACTCGGACTTCTGGCTGCGCGCCTTCGGGCTGTTGCGCGGGGCGCTGTGCGGGTCCTTGCCCTCGCGTGGGGGCGTGTTCGTGGTGGGCGGCGCCGGAATTCCGGTGTCCCACAGGACCATCGCCGAGCCGCCGAACGGGAACGCGTCGAGATGAGGAATCCCGAAGTAGGGGTTCATGTCGGTGTGGCGTCCGGGCGCGAGCGCCGGCCAGCGCACCGATGCTCCGATGGTGCGCGCCTCCACCTCGGCGGTCACGTTCGCCACCTGGTGGTCCGCGAACGCCACGTGCATGAGGACGTTGTGCGCGGGAGTGCCCGGAAGCGGGTCGTCCGTGATGTGGTGGGCGTAGCCGTTCGCCTCCCCGCGATCCCAGAGCAACTGGATCAGGGAGAGGAGCAGCGGGCGCTCGAGCTCGTTCGGGTAGGAGTCGTAGAGGCCGAGCGGCGTGTCGGCGCCCTCGATGTTGCCGTGCGCGTAGAGGTCGAAGTCCACCGAGCGCCGCAGGAGCGTCGAGTAGTTCATGCCCGGCACGCCCAGCACGGCACGGTCGAAGTCCGGCGCCAGGGCGGTGAGCGCGCCGCCCATGATCCCGCCCTGCGAGTTGCCGTCGTAGAAGAGCCGTGACTGGTCCACGTCGAGTTCGCCCCAGTCGCGCTTCAGCATCCAGCGGCCCACGTACATGAAATTCACGAAGCCCTGCTGGGCACGGTCCGCGAGCGTCGGGAAGCGCGACAGATCCTGAAGCAGCGTAAGCACGTTCGGCACGTCGAGGGTGGACATGCCGGTCCAGTCCGTCGCGCAAAACACGAAACCGTGCTCGTTCGCCATTGCGCGCACGTTGTCGCCAGTCACCTCGCCCGCACCGCCGAGCAGGCCGTGGCCGTAGAGCGACGGCCGGAGCGGGCCGGGCGGCGGGTTCTTCGGGATCACGCAGACCACGTTCGCGAGCGTGGTGTTGCCCGGGATGCGCTGCGGCATGCCGTCCGGGCCGAGGGCGAACTCGGAGCCCGGCGGGCAGCCCGGGGCATTGAGGAAGCACGGGACCGTGACGTTGCCGCTGATTCGGATCGAGTCGCCCAGGTCGCGGCGGCCGTCGGCCTCGGCCTCGTCGGGCACGTTGTCCGGGAGATCTGGGTTCGGGACGAAGGTCGGCTCCGCTCCGTCCGGCACCAGGTCGGCCAGGTTGTCGTCGCCGAGCTCGGCGAACGCCTCGTTGCGGATCTTGAGGGCGCGGCCGCTGAGGCCCTCGCGGCTGGCCACCGTGAAGTCCCAGGCGAGGTAGAGCTCCTTGCGCTCGATGCCGGCGTCGCTGAGGGTGCGGAACAACTGCTCGAAATGAGCGCGACGGGCTTCCACCTGCGGGTCCGGCTTCCTGTCGCGCAGGGCTCTGAAGGCGGCGCCGGCCTTGATCTTGCGACCGCCGGCGTCCTTGAGGTTGCGCAGCGCCACGATGTAGCGCTCGCCCTCGTCGAAGTTCACGGCTGGTCGGACGATCAGCGTCACGTCGCGCGGGTCGGCCGGGTTGGCGTCGAGCTCGGACCAGATCAGCTGGCGCTCGAGCGTGCGCGCGTTGATCACAACGATCGGCTGGGCGGGATCGAACGAGCGCTCGATGTCCGTGATGGGCACCGCGCCCGTGCGGGCGAAGGCCGCGGGCGTGTCGAGCCCCGGCACCTTCGTCACGATCATGTTGCCCGGGCTGAAGCCGTCGTTGTAGTTGTAGGGCGCGGCGCTGACAGGCTTGCCGAGCCGGTTGCGCGGCATCCAGTCGTCCCGCAGGGCGAGGCGCCGCCCGGTCGGGCTCGACGCGTCAGCGGTCGTGAAGTGGTCGTTCGGCCACGGGTACAGGCACGCCGAGGGATCGAGCGGATCGCAGGCGAAAGCAGCGCCTGCCGGCAGCAACAAGAACGCGGCAACGACCGCACTGATGAGCACCCCTGCTCGCACGGATCGGCGATTGTGGCAGCGCGGCGCGAGACGCGCGCCGGTTCAAAGCATCCTGCTTGGACTACCCATACGGTGGTCTAGGCAGGACGGTCGACTACGCGTCGACTGGGCGGCGGCCTGCTGCCTCGGCGCGCTCGCCCGCGGCTCGGCGGGCGTCGCGGGCGCTGCGTATCGCGCTCTTGCGGCCCTCGCGGACCAGGCGCGTGTGGAGGTCGCGGATGCGCGCGAAGAGGGCCTCCGAGGCCGCCTGCGCTTCGTCCTTGGTCGGCTCCTCCACCCGCTCGAACTTGAAGGGTTCTCCGAACTGGATCGTGACCTTCGGGAACTGGAGGCGCTTCCAGTTGCGGGCCCGCTCCGTGCCGGCGATCGCGGTGGGCACCACGGGGGCGCCCGACTCGAGCGCCAGGCGGCCGATGCCGTGGCGCGGCTTGCCGAGCTCGCCCGTGCGCGAGCGGCCGGCCTCGGCGTACATCACCACGATGTCGCCGCGCGCGAGCACGGCGTGGGCCGTCTTGAAGGCCTCCTCGTCCTGATGGCCGCGCCTCACCGGGAAGACGCCGCCGTTGTGATAGACGACCTGCATCGGCCACTTGAAGAGCTGTGACTTCGCCATGAACTGCACCTTGCGGCGCAGGTACACGGCGACGAAGAAGTGGTCCAGGAACGAGAAGTGGTTCGGGGCGATGATCACCGGCCCCTCGGCAGGGATGTTGTGCGAGTCGATGCAACGGGCCCTGTAGAAGAACAGCAGGTAGGGCGTGAGCACGAGCCGAACGAACTCGTACATCCAGTTCGGCCGCTTTGTGCGCTGGCGCTCGTGGAACCTGTCGAAGTGCTCCGCCGGCCGCGGATCCTTGTACACCTGCGCCTTCACCTGCACATCCTTACCCGGAGCGGTCCTGTTCGTTACTCCGGGCCCGTGCGAGCGCTCGCGCCCAGCCCGCCAGCAGCGTTTCGCGCTCGTCCGCGGACATCGACGGCTCGTAGCGCGCGGCCTGGCGCCACATCGCGCGAACGTCCGCTTCGCTCCACTCGCCGGTGGCCACGCCGGCAAGGTAGGCGGCGCCGAGCGCCGTCGTCTCCGAGACCTCCGGCACCACCACGGGCACGCCCAGAACGTCGGCCTGGAACTTCATCAGCCAGCCGTTCACGACAGCGCCGCCGTCCGCCTTCAGCTCCTCGAGCGCGACGCCCGACGCCTCCTCCATCGCCCGCACGGCGTCCACGGTCTGGTAGGCCATCGCCTCAAGCGCCGCCCGCGCGAGGTGTGCCCGGCCGGAGCCGCGTGTGAGGCCCACGAGCGTCCCGCGCGCGTACGGGTCCCAGTGCGGCGAGCCGAGCCCTGTGAAGGCGGGCACGAGGTACACGCCGTCGTTCGAGTCGAGCGAGCGGGCCAGCTCCTCCGTCTCATCCGCCGTCCGGATGATGCCGAGCTGGTCGCGCAGCCACTGCACGGCCGCGCCGGTCACGAAGATCGCGGCCTCGAGCGCGTAGTCCACGCGCTCCTCCACTCCCCACGCGATCGTGGTGAGGAGCCCCTCGGCCGGCTCTGGCATGTCCGTGCCCGCGTTTTCGAGCACGAAGCTGCCGGTGCCGTAGGTGTTCTTGCCGAGTCCGGGCTCGTGGCAGGCCTGCCCGTACAGAGCGGCCTGCTGGTCGCCCGCGATGCCGGCGACCGGCACCGAGCCACCGAACTCCGAGGTCTCGCCATACACGTGAGCGCTCGGGCGCGGGTCCGGAAGGGAGCCGGGGTCCACACCGAGGAGGTCGCAGAGCTCCGGGTCCCAACGCTGCTCGCGGATATCGAAGAGGAGCGTGCGCGAGGCGTTCGAGAGATCCGTGGCGTGCTCGCCCGTCAGCTTGAAGACGAGCCAGGCGTCGATCGTGCCGAACGCGGCGTCCGCGGGCACGTCGCCCTCGCGGATCAGCCACTCGATCTTCGTGCCCGAGAAGTAGGGATCGAGCACCAGCCCGGTGCGCTCGCGAAAGAGCGGCTCGTGGCCCGCCTCCTTCAGCTCGTCGCAGCGGCGCGCCGTGCGGCGGTCCTGCCAGACGATCGCCCGGTGAAGCGGCTCGCCGCTCTCGCGGTCCCATGCGACCACGGTCTCGCGCTGGTTCGTGATCCCGATGCCGGCGAGCGAACGGCCGTCGATGCCGGCGGAGTCGAGCGCCTCCTTCGCGACCGCGCGCGTCACGTCCCAGATCTCGCTCGCGTCGTGCTCCACCCAGCCGGGACGCGGAAAGTGCTGGCGAAACTCGCGGTAGGCGCGTCCGACAGGCTGGCCGCGCTCGTCGAACACGATGCAGGTGCTGCCGGTCGTGCCCTGGTCGATCGCGAGGATCAAGGTCGTGGCGCAAGCACCGGGCGGCGCCCGGTACGCAGCGAGGTCATTCCGGCAGCCTATCCCGCCGGTATCGTCCCGGCCCATGCCCGACGTCGAAGCCCACATCACAGGAACCGTCTGGAAAATCGAGTGCCAGGTCGGCCAGGCCGTCGAGGAGGGCGACACGCTCGTGATCCTCGAGTCCATGAAGATGGAGATGCCGGTCGAGGCCGAGGACGAGGGGACCGTCAAGGAGATCGTCTGCTCGGAGGGCCAGTCGGTGTCCGAGGGCGAGACGCTCGTCGTCCTCGAGTGACTGAGAAGCTCCAGCTCGACGAGCCGGCGGACGGAGTCGCGCGGCTCACGATCGCGAACCTCGAGCGCCGCGGCGCACTCGACCACGAGATCCTCGACGCGCTCGCCGAGCACGCGCGCACGCTCGATGCCCGCTGCCTCGTGATCCGCGGGACCGGAGACATGTTCTCGGCCGGCTACGACATCGGCAACCTCAGCGAGCAGGAGTTCGAGGAGAGCGCCGAGAAGCTCGTGGCCCACCCCTTCCACGACGCCCTCGAGGCGCTCGAGGCATACCGCTATCCGGTGGTCGCGGAGATCAACGGGCACGCCATCGGCGGCGGGCTCGAGCTGGCACTCACGTGCGACATCCGGCTTGCCGCGAGCGGCGTGAAGATGGGGATGCCGCCCGCGAAGCTCGGGCTGATCTACTCGCACACGGGTCTGGCGAAGTTCATCGACGTGTGCGGGCCCGCCAACACGGCGGAGCTGTTCTTCGTGGGCCGCAACGTGGACTCAGAGCGCGCGCGCGAGATGGGGCTTGTGAATCAGGTGGTTGATCCCGTGGCGCTCGAGGCGCGCGTGCTCGACCTGGCCGGCGAGATCGCGTCGAACGCCCCGCTCTCGCTCGCGGGCAACAAGCAGCTGCTTCGCGAGCTGCGCGCGCTGAGGCTGCCCGCCGACCTCGAGCGCAAGCTGGTCGAGCTGCGCGAATCGTGCTTCGCCTCCGAGGACTTCCGCGAGGGAGTGCAGGCGTTCGCGGAGAAGCGTAAGCCGCAGTGGCGCGGCCGCTAGCCGTAGTCCTCCTCTTCCAGCCATTCGGTCACGAAGCGCGGGCTTGCGTGGATGTTCACCTGGCGCAACGGGCCGTCTCCTGAGTTCACGAACGCGTGCGGCTCGCCGGCGGGGACGACAACCACGTGTCCCCCGGTTACCTCGCGCTCGCCGTGCGGACCGCGAAAGGTGGCCTGGCCCTCGAGCACGATGCAGACCTCGGCGTAGTCGTGCGTGTGCAGAGAAGGCCCGCGACCCGGCGCGGCGTCCAGCAGGAAGAACGACACATCCGCGCCGCCACGGTCGGCGCCCTCGAACTCGAGCGAGTTGTTGGCGTTGCGCAGCTCGTCATTTCGGATCACCTTCATGGCTGCCAGTATGCCCCGGTGCTCCGCGAGGCCGTCGATCTGCTCCGCTGCCCCGTCTGCGGGAGCGCGCTCGAGGAGGGCGAGGGCGTCCTGCGCTGCGCCGAGGGCCACTCCTTCGACATCGCGCGCCAGGGCTACGTGAACCTCGTGCCAGGCCCGGGCGACACGGCCGAGATGGTCGAGGCTCGGGACGTGTTCCTGGCCGCCGGCCATTTCGCGCGCCTGACCGCAGTCCTTGCGGAGGCCGCGGCGAACACCGACGTAGCCGGCGCCGTCATCGACATCGGCGCAGGCACCGGGCATCACCTCGCGCGCGTGCTCGATGCCATGCCGGATCGCATCGGGCTCGCGATCGATGCCTCGACGGCGGCGCTGCGGCGCGCGGCCCGCGCGCACCCTCGCGCAGCCGCGATCGGCGCTGACAGCTGGCGCGACCTGCCGCTCCGCGACGGCGCCGCCGCCCTGATCCTCAGCGTCTTCGCACCACGCAACCCCGCCGAGATGGCGCGCGTGCTGGCGCCGGGCGGCGCGTTGCTGGCCGTGACGCCCACCACGCGCCACCTCTTCGAGCTCGTGGGCCCGCTCGGCCTGCTGTCGGTCCCCGAGGACAAGGCGGACCGGCTCGACGAGCAACTGGGGGGCCACTTCGAACTGAGCGAGCGCCGCGCGGTCGAGCACGCGATGTTCCTGAACCGCGAGGAGGCGGCGCAGCTCGTGCGCATGGGCCCGAGCGCCTGGCACGTGGACGAGCAGACCGTGGCCGAGCGCCTGGCCGTCCTGCCCGACCCCCTCACGGTCACCGCGTCCGTGACGCTGTCCCGTTTCGCCAGCGGCTGACGCTTGACTCGCCCGGGCTGAGGTCTCATGGTTGCCCGCATGGGCCTTGGCGTCGGGTTCACTCCCTTTGAAACCCGAACCGACGTGATCGCCCGTGTTGCCGGTCACGCCGAGGACATCGGGCTTGACCGTGTCGATGTAGCTGAGGGCTGGACGCATGACTCCATGATCGTGTTGGCGGAGCTCGCGGCGCGAACGTCACGCATAGGCCTGGGCACGTCTGTTGTCTCCGTCTGGGGCCGGACGCCGGCGACCATGGCACTCGGCGCGGCGGGGCTGCAGCGCTGCTCCGGCGGTCGCTTTTCGCTCGGAATCGGGGCGGGTAGCCCACCGCTGGCGGAGGGCTTCCACGGCCTGCGGTGGGAGCGACCGCTCGCGCGGATGCGCGAGACCCTCGTTGCGGTTAGGGCACTCCTCGCCGGCGAGCGACTCCCTGAGCCGGCGCCAGGCGCGCGGGCTCTGCGCCTGGGGGTCATGCCCGAGTCGCCGGTGCCGATCCTGCTGGCGGCGCTGGCTCCGGGCTCGGTCCGGCTCGCGGGGGAGCTCGCCGAGGGTTGGACGCCGTTCCTATGGGCTCGGTCGCGTATCGGACAGGGAAGGGAGCTCCTCCAAGAGGGTGAGGCCCGCTCCGAGGCACCCAGGCGCACACAGGCTTCGCTCGGCGTCCCGGTCGCACTGGGAGCTGACGAGGCGAGCGCCCGCAGCCTCGCGGCGTGGTGGCTGTCGACTTACCTCACGCGCATGGGCCCGCTGTACCCGCGCATGCTTGGCGAGCGCTTCGGCATGGGCGCGGCCGTGAGCGCAATGCTGAAAGCAGCGGATGGCAACGCGGCACCCGAACTGCCCGCCGCAGCCGAAGAGCTGGCTCGCGATGTAACGCTGTTCGGCACCTACGACGAAGCCGGCGACGCCATCGCCGCCTGGTTTGCCGCCGGGGCCGACAATCTCAACCTCGTCCTTCCTCCTGGCCACCCCGAGGAGGAACTCCTGGATTTCCTGGACGTGGCCCGCTCCCGATACGTCCGGGCCGGTACTAGCGCAACTTGAGCCGAAGCATTACCTCGCCGTACCGGACCTCACCGGTTCGCTCGAAGCCGTAGCGCTCGTAGAAGGTGACCGGGCTGCCGTCGCCCTGACCGGCGCTCGTGTTCAGCACCTCGACTCCGGGTCGGCCACGGAAGTACTCGACGATCAGGTCGAGCGTCGCGGTGCCGAAGCCCTGCCGCTGGTAGCGCTCGTCAATTAGGAGCTTCCACAGGTACTGCGGTATGTAGTCGGGATTGTCGACCTCGTCGGCGATCATCACGAACCCGACCGGCGTGTCCTCGGCGTAGACCGCCCAGTAGAGAGCGTGAGCGTCCGGGTGCTCGGCGGCTTCGAGCAATGAATCGGCGACGCTGCTGACGAATGGCTCCTGGCTCGGCGATACGCGCAGAGCCTCGACCGCTTCACGGTTCGACTCGTTGAGCGGACGGAGCGAGACCACGCGGCTACGGCGATTCCTGCAACGGCCAAATCTCGACCACGCCGTGTGCAACCGCGCAGGGCGTCCGCGACACCATCTCGATGGCCTCGGCCAGCGACTCTGCTTCGACGATGCCGAAGCCCGCCACTGGAAGCGCGGAGGACATGAAGGGGCCGCCCTCCGTGGTCAGCTTGGCCGCGTCGTGGTTGCGCACCTGCACGGGCTGGCCCACGACGCCCATCTCGACCCCGTCCCGGCGCAGCCGGGCGTCATGCGCGTGCGCCGCGTCTCGCACGGATGCGTCGGTGCGGTCGTAGCCCGCCTGATCGCCGTAACCGATGGTTACGAATTTCGCCATGGGATCAGGACGCCTCGACGGCGGCCTTGATCCGGCCGGCGAAGGCGTCGGCGTCCTTCTTCGCCCCGCGGAGCGCGAGCGGGAGGATCAGCTTGCCGAAGCCGTGGCCCTCGAAGGTGTTCAGGATCGTCATGCGCGTGGCCCCGTCGCCGGCGGACTCGAGGTCGTAGCCGCCATCGGGAACGGTGATCGCATTCTTCGTGAGCTCCGTCCAGCGGATCTTCGTCGGCTGCTCGAACTCGGTCAGCTTGAACTCGCGGCTGGTCTTCATGCCGGCGTCCTTGACGGTGCTCGAGTAGACGGTCCCCGCGCCGGGTGGTCCATCGGTGACCTTCTCGATTTTCTGAACGCGCGGACTGAACTTCGTGTCGTTGGTCCCATCCGCAAGGAATGCGAAGACCTGGTCGATGGGGCGGTTGATCGTGGTCGTCGCGGACCAGTCGTGAGCCATGCGTCCGATGCTCCCATAGATACGTCCGGGTGCGGCCCTAAATTGGGGCTCCGTGCCGTCCCTCATCTCCCGGGAAGAGGCGCTGCGGCTCGGCGAGATCACCGATCGTGCCGAGATCGAGGCGCTGGTCGAGCGTGCCTGGCGGGTTCGCCAGGATCGCTTCGGCGACTCCACGGACATGTGCTCGCTCGTGAACGCGAAGTCCGGCGGATGTGCGGAGGACTGTGGCTTCTGCTCGCAGTCGCGCTTCGCGGAGGCCGACACGCCCATGCACGCGATGATGGACGCGGACCAGATCCTCGAGCACGCCCGTGCCGCCGAGGCCGCCGGCGCGCACCGCTTCTGCATGGTCACCCAGGGCCAGGGACTCTCCAAGCGCGACTTCGAGAAGATCCTCGCCGGCGCGCGGCTCGTCTCCGAGCACACGAACCTGAAGCGCTGCGTGTCGATCGGCCACATGTCGCCCGCGCGCGCGAAGGCCCTCAAGGAGGCCGGCGTGCAGCGCGTCCACCACAACGTCGAGACCGCAGAGAGCTACTACCCGGAGGTGTCGAGCACGGTCCGCTACGAGGGCCGGATTCGCACGGTCGACGCGGTGCGCGAGGCCGGCCTCGAGACCTGCGTGGGCGGAATCCTCAACCTCGGTGAGTCGCGCGAGCAGCGGGTGGAGATGGCCTTCCAGCTCTCTGCGCTCAACCCAACGTCGGTGCCGATCAACCTGCTGAACCCGCGCCCTGGCACCAAGTTCGGCGACCGTGAGCTGATGGATCCGTGGGAGGCGGTCCAGTGGGTGGCGATCTTCCGGCTGATCATCCCCGACGCTCTCTTCCGCCTCTGCGGCGGGCGCAACGAGAACCTCGGCGACGGCGAGTTCCAGAAGCTCGCCGTGAAGGCGGGGCTGAACGGCGTAATGATGGGCAACTTCCTCACCACGCTCGGCTCCGAGCCCGAGTGGGACCGTCAGATGTTCGAGGACCTCGGCCTGAACGTGGCGCGCCAGGAGGACAACGGCGCCAATCCGCGGCCGGACAATCGCTCGGGCTGGCTCGACGGCGAGACGCCCCGAACGCCCGTGGACGAGCTGATCGACTCTCAGGACGACGCCAACTTCTGGAACCCGTCGACACAGCTTCGCCACAGAAAGAAGACGTCCGTGCCGCCTCGCCCGGACGGAGCCCCGAACGCCTACCCCGAGCTGATCCACGTGGAGCCCGCCGCATGACGACCGACATCCAGGACCGCCTCGAAGAGATCCGCAACAAGGGCCTCTACCGGAGAATGCGCTGCGTGTCCGGCCCGCAGGGCCCGCGCGTGCTGCTCGACGGGAAGCCCGTGCTGCTGCTCTGCTCGAACAACTACCTCGGCCTCGCCGATCACCCGCGCGTGCGCGAGGCGGCGGCCGAAGCGGCCATGCGGTACGGCGCGGGATCGGGCGCGTCGCGACTGATCTCGGGCAACATGACGATCCACCGGCGGCTCGAGGAGCAGCTCGCCTCCTTCAAGCACTCGGAGGCGTGCCTGCTGTTCGGATCGGGCTACCTGGCGAACGCGGGCGTGGTCTCAGCCCTCGCGCGCGAGGGTGACGTGGTCTTCTCCGACGCCCTCAACCACGCGAGCATCATCGACGGCTGCCGCCTCTCGCGCGCGGAGACCTTCGTCTACGACCATTGCGACACCGACCACCTCGAGTGGGGCCTCCGCCAGGCCGAGGGTCGAGGGTCGCTGATCGTGACCGATGGCATCTTCTCCATGGATGGCGATGTTGCGCCCCTGGAGCGCATCGTCGAGCTGGCTCAGCGCTACGACGCGCGCGTGATGGTGGACGAGGCGCACGGCACGGGCGCGATCGGTCCGGACGGCCGCGGCGCGGTGGCCGAGGCGGGGCTGGAAGACGAGGTGGACGTGATCGTCGGCACGCTCGGCAAGGCGCTCGGCTCCTACGGCGCCTACGTGTGCTGCGACCAGCAGATGGCGAAGTACCTGATCAACACCGCGCGCACGCTGATCTTCTCGACCGCGCTCTCGCCACCGGCCGTGGCCGCCGCGATGGCGGCGCTCGAGCTGCTGCGCGAACAGCCGCGGCGCGTGGAGAAGCTGCAGCGGAACGCCTCGGTGCTGCGCGAGGCGCTGGCGGACCAGGGCCTGCCCGTGCCGGAGACCACCACGCAGATCCTGCCGGTGGTGATCGGCGACGCGACCGAGGCCGTCCGGGCGAGCGAGCGTGCGCTCGAGAAGGGCGTGTTCGCGCAGGCGATCCGCCCGCCCACGGTCCCCGAGGGCAGCTCCCGCCTGCGGCTCACGGTGATGGCCTCGCACACGAAGTCCGAGCTGCGCGAGGCCGCGCGGGTGCTGCGTTCGTGCGTGAGGGCGGGACCTCGCGCCGTTCCGGACGTTCAGGTCTTCGACGGCCTCCGCGACGCCGCTTAGTTGCGCGGCGTCTTCGTCACAGGCACAGACACCGGGGTCGGCAAGTCAGTCGTGGCCGCGGCGATCTGCGCGGCGCTGGCCGCCCGTGGTGAGCGGGTGGCCGCGTTCAAGCCGGCGGTGAGCGGCCTGGACGACGAGCCGGGCGAGTTCGGATACGACCATGAGCTGCTCTCCTCGGTGGCGAGCGCGGGCCAGTCGCCGGAGGACGTGGCCCCGTGGCGCTTCGGACCACCGGTGTCGCCGCATCACGCGGCCGAGCTCGCCGGGGAGCGGATCGAGCCGGCGCAGCTCGTGGCGGCCGCGCGTGCGCACGACCTGCTCGTGTGCGAGGGGGTGGGCGGCCTGCTGGTTCCGATCACGCCCGGCTATCTCGTGCGTGACCTCGCGATCGACCTCGAGCTGCCGGTGGTGGTGGCCGCGCGCGCCGGGCTCGGGACTATCAACCACGCGCTCCTGACTGTCGAGGCCGCGCGGGCGGCGGGCCTCGGGGTCGCCGGCGTGGTGATGACGCCGTGGCCGGACGAGCCGTCCGAGATGGAGCGCTCGAACCGCGCCACCGTCGAGCGGCTTGCGGACGTACGCGTGAGCGGCCTCCCGCCCACGACCCCCGACCGCCTCGCCGAGGCCGGTGCCGAACTCCCGCTCGAGAACTGGCTCTAAGCTCGCCGCATGGAGGCGGAGAACCGGATCGGCCCACCGGAAGACGACCGCCCCGAGCTCCTGATCAAGCTCCAGGAGCGCAAGGTCCGCCACAAGCAGCGCCACATCGTGTACCGGATCGCCGTCGTGATCGCGGGGATCCTGATCGTGATCGCGGGGATCATCATGTCTGGTCCGGGAGTCCCGGGTCCCGGCATCGTGACGATCATCATCGGGCTCACCTTTCTTGCCCTGGAGTTCGACAGGGCCGAACGCTGGCTCGAGCGGGTGATCATCTGGGGCGACCGCGCGGCGGAGCGTGCCGAGCAGACGACGACGAAGCAGCGAGTGGCAGCCGGAATCGTGACGGCAGTGGCGATAGGCGCATTCGCGGTAGCGGCGATCCTCTGGGACATCCCGCTGATGCCCGTCCTCTAACCCTCAACCCTCCTAAAAGGGTCAGACCCCCCTTGCCAAACCCTCCTAAAAGGGTCAGACCCCTCCTTGAGGGTTTGTAACGATTAGCCCTCCGGTGGGTCGGGTAGCGCTTTCTCATGCGGCTCTGGCAGGGGACGTATGGCGTGACGCTGCTCGCGCTCGTTCTGGCGCTCGCCCTTCCGGGCGTGGCGTTTGGTGCTGAGCCGGTCTTCGAGAAGTACAAGGTGCCCACGGTCGGCGGCGCGGAGATCAACGTCGAGGTGATGCGCCCGGCCGACAACCCGGAAGCCCCGGTGATCCTCACCTACTCGCCGTACAACACGCTGTCGGAGACCACCACGCCGAACCTGGCCAATGACGACCTCGGCCAGCGTTACGTCCCGAAGGGCTACGCCCGCGCGGTCGCGGACGTGCTCGGCACGCGCAACTCGTCCGGCTGCTGGGACTACGGCGGGGCTGACGAGCAGCAGTCGGGCGTGGACCTCGTGAACTTCCTTGCGGCCCAGCCGTGGACCAACGGAAAGGTCGCGATGATCGGCGGCTCGTACGACGGCACCACCGCCACGATGGTGGCCGCCCGCGGCGCCGACGCGCCCGGCCTGGCGGCCATCGTCCCGATCGCCGGCATCAGCCGCTGGTACGGCTACGCCTACGGCGACGGCGTGCGCTATTTCCTGAACTCGGAGCGCCCGACCGACGAGGGCGTCGACACGCCGCTGGCCTTCGACTTCGGCCTCGCGCGCACCCCGCCCACCGACCCGAGCGACCCGCTCTTCGCCGAGAAGCTCGCCAGCCGCGCGAACCCGTGCGAATCCGCCGACCACACGGTGAAGGGCTACGACCGCACGCCGGACTACGACGCCTTCTGGCTCGAGCGCGACTACCGCAAGGACGCCGCGAACATCACGGCCGCCGCGCTCGTGGCCCACGGCTGGCAGGACTACAACGTGAAGCAGGAGGAGGGCGTGGATCTCTACCGCGCGCTCACGAACACGGCCTTCAAGCGCCTCTACATGTGGCAGGCCGGTCACTCCACGCCTGGTGCGGACAACTGGCAGCCGCTGCTGGACCGGTTCTTCGACCACACCCTCCTCGGCATCGAGAACGGCGTGGACACCGAGGCACCCGTGATCACAGAGGGCCGCTCCGCGACACAGACGAGCACCGGGTTCCGCACGGAGGCCGCCTGGCCGCCGCCCGGCACGCGTGCGACCCACCTGTTCCTGACGGCCGACGGCGCGCTGGCGCGGCGCGCAGCGGACGGCAGCGACTCATTCAAGGACCTGAGCACCTCGACGGAGGAGCAGTCGACTCGTATGCCGACGGCCGAGTCGAACTGGCTGTTCTTCCAGGGCGAGCCGCTCGCCGAGAACACGCGTATGACCGGCGCGGCACGCCTCGAGCTCTCGCTCTCCGTCGACCGCGACCATGCCCACGTGACACCGCTGCTCGTGGACGTGGCACCCGACGGAACCACGAAGACCGTGTCACGCGGCTTCCTCAATCTGCAGTACCGCGACGGGCTTGCCGGTGCGAGTCCCCTGCCGCCCGGCGATCCCGTGCGCGCCACCGTCACGTTCAAGCCGCAGGACCAGACCTTCGAGGCCGGCCACCGTGTCGGGCTGATCGTGCAGGGCTCGAACACCGTGTGGGCCGTGCCCGACGACCCGGGCGCCGGCTACACGCTGCGACTCGGCCGGCGCGCCTCCAGCCTTGTGCTACCACTCCATCCCTGAGCCGCCTCTACGCAAGCCTCCCGCTCAGCGGCCCGGCCGCCCAGCCGGCCAGGGACGTGCTGCGGGGCGCTCAGCTCGCGCTGGAGCGCCAAACCGGCAGCGCCACGGAACTCGTGGCCCTCGACTCCTTCGGGGACGATCGCGAGCAGCAGGCCATGGCGAACGCACGGCTGGCGGCGAACGACGCGGACGCGCTTGCGTACATCGGCGACTTCCATTCCTCCCAGGTTCTCGAGACCTCCCCGGTCCTCGCTGACGCCGGTCTGCTCCAGATCGCCCCGGTGGCGACATTCGTGTGCCTCGGCGGGCCGACGCTCGTTCGCCTGATGCCCCACGACGGCGTCGGCGCGAAAGCAATAGCCGCGTGGCTGGTGGCGGCTGGGATCGGCGCCTGACCCGGCCACGCCCACATACAGCACCGCCTGCGCCTCGCCGAGGTCGTCCGCCGCCGGACTCTGGCACGAGCTCCACGAGGCCAACCCGCGCCTGTGGCTGCTCGGCGCCGAGGGCCTCGCCGAGCGCCGGCTCGCGGTGGATCTCGCGCCGCACGTGGCTGAGCGGACCCGCTTCTTCCTGGCGCAGCGGGCACCCATGGCGTTCTACGGATACGCGGCGATGGAATTGGCGCTCGACGCCGTGGCCGAGGGCCCCGGCGACCGCGCCGCCACCGTGAGGGCCGCACGCTCCGCGCGGGAGCGCGACTCGATCCTGGGTCGCTATTCGATCGACGAAAACGGGCACACGACCGGCGCCGCGTACGGCCGGCTCGCCATCAGCGGCGGCGAGCTGGTCTGGGACCTCGACTAAGCCCGCGAGTCCGCGGCCTTGCGCTCGCGCTCCTGCTCGCGTAGCTCGATCCGGCGGATCTTGCCGGTTAGCGTCTTCGGCAGGTCCTCCACGAACTCGATCTCACGCGGGTAGGCGTACGCCGAGTGGCGCTCGCGCACGTGCGCCTTGATCTCCGCGGCCAGCTCGTCGCTCGGCTCGTGGCCGCCCGTCAAGACGATGAACGCCTTCACGATGTCGCCTCTCCGCTCGTCGGGCGAGGCCACCGCCGCGGCCTCCTTCACGGCCGGGTGCTCGACGCAGGCCGACTCCACCTCGAACGGGCCGATCCGGTACCCCGCCGAGATGATCACGTCGTCGGCGCGACCGGCGTACCAGACGTACCCGTCCTCATCCATCGTGGCCGCGTCCTTCGTGTGGAACCAGTCGCCGCCGAACACCTCCTCGGTGTCCTCGGGCCGGTTCCAGTAGCCGATCGGGTAGTGCGGGTTCGAGCGCGCCCGCAGGCAGATCTCTCCGCGCTCGCCCGTGGGCAGTGGCTTCTCGTCCTCGTCGAGGATCGCCACCTCCCAGCCCGGCATCGGCCGCCCCATCGAGCCCTCGCGCACCTCGGTTCCGGGGAAGTTGCCGCAGAGCGGGTAGCTCTCGGTGAGCCCGTAGTAATCGAGCACCGTCACGCCGAACTGGTCGCGAAACCAGCGGATCACCTCGGGGTTGAGCGGCTCGCCGGCCGAGCACGTGATGCGCAGGCGCTCGAGCGGGTAGCGGCTGCCCGCGTCCTCCACCCCGGTCATCGCGCGCAGCGCGGTGGGCGTGGTGAAGATGTTCTCGACGCCGTGCTTCGCGAGGAAGCGTAGGTGGTCCTCCGGGTCGTAGCCCCCCTTGCGCGCCTGCACTAGCGCGACCGCGCCGTAGCGCCACGGCCCCAGCAGCGGGCAGATGCCGGCCGCCCAGGCCCACTCGCCCGAGCCGTGGAAGAGCTCCCCGTCGCGGACGTCGTGGCAGAACTCGAACTCCTCGTGGGCGAGCAGGTAGCGGTGCGCGTGGAGGATGCCCTTGGCGAGCCCCGTTGTGCCCGAGGAGTAGTAGAGCTGAGCCGGGTCGTCTGCGGCGGTATCGGCGATCTCGTATTCGGGCGATGCAGCGTCCATCGCCGGCTCGAAGTCGTCTCCCATCACGAGCACCCGCTCGACCATGCCCTCGGGGATGCGGTCGCGGTTGGCCGTGTCGGTGACCACGAGCCGCGCGCCTGAGTCGCGCAGGCGGTGCTCGATGCCCTCGTCGCCGTAGAGCACGGACATCGAGAGCAGGATCGCGCCGCGCTTGTAGGTGCCGAGGAAGACCGCCGCCGTTTCGGGGAGCGACGGCAGCAGCGTGGCCACGCGATCGCCGCGCTCGACCCCCACCGCCTCCAGCACGTTCGCGAACCGGTTCGAGAGCTCCTGAAGCTCGCCGAAGCTCACGCGCCGCTCGTTCCCCTGCCAGTCCTCCCAGACCATCGCGAGCCGGTCGGGATCGTGCTTGTCGCACACGTCGCGGGCGATGTTGTAGCGCTCCGGCACCTCCCACTGGTGCGCGGCGCACATCTCCTCGTAGCTCCCGATCTCGTATTTGCGCAAGCTCACAGACTGGAAGGGTTGCATGCGTTCAACTACGGTCGCAACAGCGATCGTACGCCCCAGCAACCCAAGGAGAGAACATGCAGCTTTACGGGATCCGCAGGCGCAACGCCTGGGCCAACGCTGAGGAGCTCGAGGCAGCCGCCGGCCGCTCGACCGAAGAGGGGAACAAGTCCGACTCGGGCGTCCGCTGGATCCGGAGCTACGTGCTCCAGGAGGACGACGGCACGCTCGGCACCTACTGCATCTACGAGGCCACCGGCCCGGACGCAATCCGCAAGCACGCCGAGGCGTCCGGCTTCAGCGCCGACGAGATCAACGAGGTCGCGGACACGGTCATCATTCGGCCCGACCCCGTCGAGGCGACGGCCTAGCTACCCGCTCGCGCGCGCCACAGACAAAGCCGCCGGCACTTCGCCCTTGCCGAGGAGCGCGTCCACTGCGATCCGCGCCGTGGCCGGACCGGTGGAGATGCCCCAGGGCCCATGGCCGGCCGCGACCCACAGCCCCTCTTGGCCGGGGATCTCGCCCACCAGCGGCCGCCCGTCGAACGACTGAGGGCGCGCGCACGCCCGCACGCCGACCACCTTCGCTCGGCGCAGACCCGGCACGAAGCGCTCCCCCGCGCGCCGCAGCATCGGCGCCCAGGGGGGCGCCTCGGGCTGCTCGGCCAGGAACGTCGAGCCCACCGAGACCTGCCCGTCGGCCGGCACCAGGCTGAAGATCGACGCCGTCCCGCCGGCGCCCACGGCCTCCACCCCCGCCTCCTCGAGCACGTGCCGCGGCGGGCCCTCCATCTCGAGCTCGGCCACGACTCCCCAGACCGGCACGATCGGCCGCCAGGCGCGAGTGGGGTCGATCACCTCCGGCGTCCACGGGCCCGCGGCCACGAGAACCGCGCCGGCCGGGCGCCGCACGCCGGCGGCCAGCACGCCTCTGGCACGCGCCCCGATCACCCAGGGCCAGGCGGTCTCACCCTCGTGGAAGCGGGCGCCCGCGGCGTAGGCGCGCTTTGCGAACGCGCGCGTGGCCGCTGCGGGGTGCACCGGGTAGCCCGTCTCGAGCCTGCAGCCCCATAGCCCGGGCCGCACCGCCGGCTCCACGCTGCGCAGCTCGTCGGGTCCCAGAAGGGCCGGCGTCAGCTCCGGGGAGTCCCGCGCCACCTCGGCCACGGACGGCTCGAGGACCGCGCGCTCCCGGGCCAGCATCAGCACACCGACCGGCTCCTGCGGCAGCTCGAAGTCAGCGAGCTCGCGGTACTGGCCGAGCGTCTCCAGGTGCAGGTCCCTCAGCACGGGGTCGAAGGGATGCTGGACCGAGCCGGAGTTGCGGCCCGACGCCGCGGCGGCCACCTCCTCGCCCTCGTAGAGATCCACGCGAACACCCGCCTCGGCAAGGAAGGCTGCCGCCGCGCAGCCCACGATGCCGCCGCCGATGATCGCCACGTCCGCGGGAGCGCTCACTCCCCGCTCGCGTAGTCCACGATCGACTTGTCGATCAGCCATTCCACGGGCGCCCTGTCGTCTGTGTAGACCTCGCCGCCCTCGAGCGGAGCCGCGAGACCGCGGGCAGCTGCGAGTGCTGTGACCCTGAGCGCCGGCGGCAGGTCCGGGACCGCCGAACGGATGCGGTCCGCCGACAGCGGCGTCACGCCCGCCACGAGCAGCGTGTTGGTGTCCTCGATCGGATAGCGCATCACGTGCGGGAGCGCCTCGGCGATCGTCGCGCTCAGCACCTTCTCTACGTCGTCCTGGCCCTCAGGGTGGCCCACGTTCACGATCAGCGTGCCGCCGGGCGCGAGCCGGTCGCGCACGGTCTCGAAGAACTCGCGCGTCGTGACGTAGAACGGGATGTAGGGCTGGCGGTAGGTGTCCACCGAGATCACGTCGTAGCGTGCATCGCTTCGGCGCAGGAACGGGCGTGCGTCCTCGTGGTAGAGGTGAAGGCGCGGGTTGTTCATGTCGAAGTACCGGCGCCCGATATCGGACAGCTCCGAGTCGATCTCCACCCCATCCACGCGCGTGTCGGGGAAGAACTCCTCGTACGCGCGCGACGTGGTTCCCGCGGCGTTGCCGAGAATCGCGACCCGCTGCGGCGGCCGGTCGCGGCTCGCGAAGTTCAGGACGAGGTGGCCGTCCCAGTAATCCCCCGTGAGCACCGACGCGGGGCTCCGCGGCTCGCCCGGTCCCACGTCGCACTCCGCCCGGCACAGCGAGTGGTCCGCCTGGCCCTCGTTCAGCTCGAGCTTCCGCGACCCGTCGTCGTCCTCGATCACGCGCGCGTACTGATACTCGGTCTCGGCCTCGTGGATCACCCGGCCGCTCCCCTCGGTGTCAGCCTTGAGCGTGCCCACCGGCAGCGCTATCAGCACGGCGATCGCCACCGGCGCGAGCGCCCAGCGGCGCAGCGGGCGCAGGCCCCAGACGGCCACCACCGCTATGGCGAGCGCGAAGATCAGGAAGGTGCGCCGGGTGCCCACCAGCGGGATCAGAAGTAGGGCCGAGAGCAGCGTGCCGAGGAGGGAGCCGGCGGTCGAGAGGGCGTAGAGGCGACCGGCCACCGTGCCCGCCTCCTCGACCGAGTGAACCGCAAGCCGGATCGCCCAGGGGGAGACCGTGCCGAGCAGGAGCACTGGCACGGCCACCAACACGAGCACGGCCAAGAGCGAGCCGACGAACGCGCCGGCGGAGATCTCGTCGAGCGCATCAACGGCCACGTCGAGCAGCGGGTCCGCCACGAACGGCACGAGTGCGAGCAGCACCGCGGCGAGTAGCGCAACCAGGCAGAGCGCCCGCATGTTCGGATGGCGGTCGGCCAGCCGCCCGCCGAGCCAGTAGCCGATCGACAGCGCCACGAGGACCGTCCCGATCGTGTTGGCCCAGACGATCGTCGAGGCGCCGAAGTAGGGAGCGAGCAGCCGCACGGCCGCGATCTCGGCGCCGAGGGAGCCCGTCCCCACCACAAACACGAGGAAGGGCAAAGGAGGCATTGCGCTCCGGAATGTAGTGGTCAGCACCATCCGGAGGCCGGGCTAGTCTCGCCTGCGATGGACCTCGCAGCAGCCGACCGCAGCTATCTGTGGCACCCCTTCACGCAGCAGCGCGGCTGGGCGCAGGAGGACCCGGTGATCATCGAGCGCGGCGAGGGCACCGACCTCGTCGACGTGGACGGCAACCGCTACATCGACGGCGTCTCCTCGCTCTGGTGCAACGTGCACGGCCACGCGCATCCCCGCATCGACGGTGCGGTGCGCGACCAGCTCTCGAAGGTGTCCCACACCACGATGCTCGGCCTGAGTCACCGGCCGGCGATCGAGCTTGCGCAGCGCCTCGTCGGGATCGCACCGGCCGGCCTCACGCGCGTCTTCTACTCCGACTCGGGCTCCACGGCCACCGAGATCGCCCTCAAGATGGCGTTCCAGTACTGGCGCCAGCGCGGACAGGACCGGCGCAGGTTCGTATCGCTGAAGATGGCCTACCACGGCGACACGATCGGCTCGGTGTCCGTGGGCGGCATCGACCTCTTCCACTCGATGTACCACCCGCTCCTGTTCGACACGCTCAAGGCCGAGCCGGGCGACGCCGCGGACATGGAGCGCCTGCTCGCCGCGCATCCGGGCGAGGTGGCCGCGGTGATCATGGAACCGCTCGTGCAGGGCGCGGCCGGGATGCTCACGCACCCGCCGGGCTACCTGCGCGCCGTGCGCGACCTGTGCGACCGGCACGGCGTGCTCCTGATCCTCGACGAGGTGGCCACGGGCTTCGGCCGCACCGGCACCATGTTCGCGTGCGACCACGAGGGGGTCGCGCCCGACCTCATGTGCCTGGCCAAGGGCATCACGGGCGGGTACCTGCCGCTGGCCGCCACGCTCGCCAGCGAGGAGATCTACGAGGGCTTCCTCGGCGAGCACGAGGAGTTCCGCACGTTTTTCCACGGCCACACCTACACGGGCAACCCGCTCGCGTGCGCCGCGGGGATCGCGACGCTCGACGTGTTCCGCGAAGAGCGCACGCTCGAGCGCCTTCAGGGGAAGATCGCGCTGCTCGGTGAGCTGCTCGAGCCGATCGCCACGCATTCCGCGGTGCGCGAGGTGCGCCGCTGCGGGTTCATGGTCGGGATCGAGCTGCTCGAGCATCCGCTGCCGGAGCGGATCGGGCACCAGGTCACGCTCGAGGCGCGCCGGCGCGGGGCGATCATCCGCCCGCTCGGCGACGTGGTGGTGCTGATGCCGCCGCTGGCCATCGCCACGGACGATCTACGCCGCCTCGTGGGCATCACCGCCGAGGCGATCGATGCGGCCACAGCTGCCGCAGCGCTGCGCGAAGCGGCCTAGACGAACTACCTCAAAGCGGTCATGCCTCACCGGCCTGCTCAGCCGAGTACGCAGGCGTGGCACCGAAACGACTCCTCTTCGCAGCGACCACCGCCGTCACCACGGTGCTGCTGATCCTCGCCCAGGCCCCCGCCGCGGGCGCGGCGGAACCCACCGAATGGCTTGTCGGCACCAGCGCCGGCCTTCGCGCGGCCGGCACGACGCCGGGCTCCCAGATCGCGCCGGGCATCCGGGTGGTTCGCGGCGGCAGGGCGACGCTGAGGCAGCTCCGCCGGCGTCCCGACGTGCGCTGGGTGGAGCCGAACAGGCATTTCAAGCCGAGCTCGCTGGCCGTGCCCACGGATACCTTCTTCAGGCAGCAGTGGGCACTCCGCGACGCGCGCGTCCCGGCTGCATGGCGCACGAGCGTGGGCGGCGCGGTCACCGTGGCAGCGCTCGACACCGGGATCGACGCCAGCCACCCTGACCTCGCGGGAAACCTCTGGACGAACAGGGGCGAGATCCCGGCCAACGGCGTGGACGACGACAGCAACGGGTTCGTGGACGACGTGCACGGCGCGGACATGGTGAGCGGCGACGGCGATCCAGCCGACGGCCTCGGACACGGCACCGCCGTGGCCGGAGTGATCGGCGGGCGCGGCAACAACCGGGCCGGCGTCAGCGGAGTTGCATGGCGCGTCCGGCTGATGCCAGTGAAGGTCCTTCCCGACCAGGGCTTCGGCAAAACAGCGACGCTCGATGGCCGGAAACCCTACGCCTCTCGAACGGGGCCCGCGTGGTGAAATGAGCCTGAACGGCGCGACCGCAGCCTCGCGCTCGAGGAGGCCATCGCTGCCGCCGAGGCCCAGGGAGTGCTCGTGGTGGCATCGGCCGGCAACGACGGCGCCAACCGCGACAGCGTCCCGTCCTACCCCGCCTCGGTCGCCTCGCCCGCGGTGCTGTCGGTGGCCTCGAGCAACCGCGGCGGCCGGCTAGGCCTGGGATCGGCGTACGGGGCGAGCAGCGTCGACATCGCCGCGCCCGGCGACAACATCCTCACCACCGATCTGCAGGGCCGCTACGGCACACATTCCGGCACCTCCTTCGCCGCCGCCTACGTCACGGGCGCTGCGGCGCTGCTCGCTTCGGCTCAGCCGGCGGCATCGAGCTCACAGCTGCGCCGCGCGCTGGTCGCGTCTGCCCGGCACAGTGGTCACTTCGACCAGCGCGTGCCCGGCGGGCAGCTCAACGTGGCCGGTGCGGAAAAGCGCCTCGTGCCGGCGCGGCGCTAGTCTTCCCGCGCCGTGAACGACACCGAGACCGCCACAACCCAGCAGTGGATCTGCACGTCGTGCGGATTCATCTACGACCCGGCCGAGGGCGACCCTGACGGCGGCATCCCGCCCGGCACCGCCTTCGATGACATCCCGAACGACTGGTTCTGCCCGGTCTGCGGGGCCCGCAAGAGGGACTTCGAGCTCTACGAGCCCTGAGGTGGTCGAACCCCCTTCAGGCGAGGAGTTCAATCCCGGTGAGGTCACGGAGGCGCGTCAGGCAGCGTCGCTGATCCTGCTCCGGGACTCGCCCGAGGGACCCGAGGTCCTGCTCGTCAAGCGCAACCCGGAGCAGCGCTTCATGGGCGGTGCCTGGGTCTTCCCCGGCGGTGCGAATCACGCCGGCGAGGACGCGGACCACGCCGCCACGGCCGTCCGCGAGCTCGAGGAGGAGGCGGGGGTAGCGCTCGGCGGGGAGGTCGAGCTGGTTCCGTTCTCGCGCTGGATCACGCCCGAGGAGGTGAAGATCCGCTTCGACACGTGGTTCTTCGCGGCGGAGGCGCCGCCGGGCGTGGAGGCCACACCAGACGGCGCGGAGTGCGTGGACGCCCGCTGGCTTCGGCCGGCCGCGGCTCTGGCCGCCCACGCGCAGGACGAGCTGGCCCTCGTCTTCCCCACGATCAAGCACCTGGAGCTGCTCTCCGAGCACGATTCGGTCGAGGCGACGCTGGCGGCGGCGCGCGCCCGCCCGGTGGAGCCCGTGATGCCGAAGGTGGCCGTCGTCGACGGCGCCGCGAAGGTCCTGCTGCCCGGCGAGCCGGGCTACGAAGACGCCTAGCGCCGCAACCACAGTGCCCTTACCTTGTTTATGCGGGTGATGAGGCGTGCATTTCTGATAGCCGGGATCGCGGCAGCGCTGCTGTCGCTGCTCGGCGCTGCCGCGACGGCGGACACCCTGCTCGGGACCGGCGGGGCCGATCAGCTCCAGGGCACCCCGGGCCCGGACCAGATCTACGGCGAGGCCGGCGACGACGTGCTCACGGCCCTCGGCGCCAACGACTACATCGAGGCGGGGCCCGGCAACGACGAGATCGACGCGGGCGGCGGGCTCGACCTCGCAATTGCCGGCACGGGCGACGACCACGTGGACGGCGGCGTGGGCGACGACGTGGTCTACGCAGGCGCGGGCGACGACGTGGTGCTCGGGGGCGCCGGCGCCGACACGCTGTTCGGACAGGACGGGAGCGACCAGCTCTTCGGCGGCAACGGCGAGGATCGGCTCTACGCCAGCGGCGGCCAGGACTTCGTGGATGCAGGCTCCGACGATGACACGGTGTTCGCGGACGGCTCGGGCATAACGATCCTGGGGGCCGGCGGAAACGACACGATCACCGCGATCGGCGGGCCGACCACCGCCGAGGGCGGGGGCGGCCACGACCGGATCAGGACCGGCACGGGGAACGACCATGTGTCCGGCGGCCCGGGGCGCGACTCGCTCGCCACCGGCGCGGGGAACGACCGCATCGAGGCCGCCGACGGCCGCCGAGATCGCGTGCGCTGCGGGCCAGGGACCGATTCCGTCACGGCCGATCGGATCGACGTGTTGAGCGGTTGCGAGAACGTCACGCGCCCAATCGGGTAGAACCCCTACATGGCAAGCGAGCGGCTGACGGTGGCGGTCACCGGACCCACCGGCGATCTCGGGATTGCGATCGTCAACGCGCTGGAGCGCTCGCGGGCCGTGAAGAGCATCGTCGGCATGGCGCGCCGGCCGTTCGACCCGGCCGCTGAGAACTGGAAGAAGACGGAGTACCGCCAGGGGGACGTGAACGACGCTGCAAGCGTCCGCGGGCTCGTGAAGGGCGCCGACGTCGTCGTTCACCTCGCGTTCGCGATCCTCGACGCCAGCGACAAGACCCGCGAGCTGAACGTGGATGGCTCGCGGAGGGTGTTCGAGGAGGCGGCGAAAGCGGGCGTGAAGCGCATCTGTTACGCGTCAAGCGTCGCCGCCTACGGCTTCCACGACGACAACCCGGACTGGCTCACCGAGGAGATCCCGCCACGCGGCTCACCCGAGCATCCTTACTCGCAACAGAAGGCGGAGGTGGAGGGCGTGCTCGGAGAGGTGCTGCTGCGCCATCCGAGCACGGTGGCCTACGCGTTCCGCCCCTGCATCGTCGCCGGCCCCGAGGCGCGCACGATGCTCGAGGAGATCCCCTATTACCGCCTCAGCGAGGCGATGCCCGACGCGGTGGCGCGCCTGCTCGGCTCGCTGCCGGTGCTGAAGCCCGTGATCCCGGACCCCGGCGTGCGCTTCCAGCTCGTGCATGAGGACGATGTGGCCAGTGCCTTCGCCGCGGGCGTGCGCGGGATCGGCGAGCCTGGCCCCTACAACCTCGCGGGTGGCGGCACCCTCACGATGTCCGATGTGGCCGACGCGCTCGGCTGGTACTCGGTGCCGGTACCGAAGCCGCTGATGGACGCCACGGCCGAGGTGGCCACGCGCCTTCCGTTCATGCCCGAGGCGGTTGCCTGGATCCACTCGGTCCGGAAGCCGGTGCTGATGAAGACCGACCGCGCAAAGAAGCTGCTGCGCTGGAAGCCGAAGCACACCGCGCGCGCCACCCTCAAGGAGATGGCCGACGCTCAGAGGGCCCTGCGGTACAGCTCCGCGTAGTCCTCCTCGGTCATCTCGCGCGGGTTCAACAGCGTGGTGCCGTCACCCATCGCGCCCTCCACGAGAGCCGGTATCCCGTCCTCTGGCACACCCACCTGCGATAGCCGCGTGGGAAGCCCGAGCCGGCCGATCAGCTCGGTGATGTAGTCGGCGAGCGCGTCGCCGATCTCGCGGTCGCTCACGTCGAAGACCTCCCCGATGTCGCGGTAACGGTCCGCGATGTCGGCTGTGCCCTGCGCGTTGTGGCGGATCACGTGGGGCAGGTGGATCGCGTTCGCCACCCCGTGCGGAACGCCGAAGTGCGCGCCCGCCGGGTGTGACATCGCGTGCACCGAGCCGAGCGCGATGGTGATTGCGAGGTTGGCGGCGATCAGCATGTTGCCGCGCGCCTCCTCGTCCTGCTCGCCTTGCCCAACGGCGCGCTCGAGGTTGTCCCGGATCATCCGTAGAGCGTGCAGGGATCGCGCATCCTGGTGTGCGCTCCAGTCGACCGAGACGTACCCTTCTATCGCGTGGGTCATCGCGTCCATGCCGGTCGCGGCGGCCACCGACGGCGGCAGGGTGCGGGTGGTGTCCGGGTCGAGGATCGCGAGCCGCGGGAAGAGCGGGAAGTCGGCGATCTCGATCTTCACGTTCTCCTCAGGCACCTTGATCACGGCGGCCATCGACACCTCGCTGCCGGTGCCCGCGGTCGTCGGGATGCAGGCGAGCGGGGCGAGCTCATGCGGCTTGCCCATGCCGTCGTCGTCGCGCGGCATCAGGAAGAAGCCCTCCTGCTCGCGCGCGTCGCCGCCATGGGTGAACACCACGTCGGCGACCTTGGCCGTGTCCATCACCGAGCCGCCGCCCAGTGCCAGGAACGAGTCGGCGCCGGCCTCCTTGGCCGCGGCGGCGCAGCGGTCGCAGACCGCGGTCGAGGAGTCCTGGGGCACGTCGTCGAAGATGCCCGCCACCTCCAGGCCCCCGTCGACTATCCCGGCCTCCACGCGCTCCACGAGGCCCGTGCCGCGAATCACCTGGTCGGTGACGACGAAGATGCGGCGCGCGCCCTCCTTCTGGAACTCGAATCCGGTCGACTCGAGCAGGTTGCGCCCGGAGATCACCCGGGTCGTGCCCGCGTACTGGTAGAAGTCCTTGAACCCCTTGAGCGGGGTCGGGTCGAGCGCCGAGCCGGCCTCCATCAGGCGGCGGCCTCGAGCAGGTCCTCGCGCCCGTCCTGCTCGAGCAGCGCGCGGTAGCGCGGGAAGATCGGCTTCGTGAGCGGCACCAGCTTGAGGATCTTCGCCACGGGGCCCTTGGCCTTCATCTGGCCGCGGGCGAGCGCCACGGTCACGTTCACCTTTCCGAGCCAGAAGCGGTGGGCGGTGTCGGCGTCCATGGTCATGACCACCTCGGGCTCCATGTCCGTCGCCCCGCAGTCCACCTGTCCGTCCTCACCCTCCATCAGCTTCACGGTGATCTGCGACTCCGGATCGCGGTACTGGTACTGGACGATCGTGTTTGCCTTCTGGAACTTGGGGGACAGCTCGTCGTCCTCGGCGAGCTGCTCGAACAGCTTGCCGATGTACGCGTACACCTCGTCCGCGTCCTTGAAGTAGGCCACTTTGCAGATTCCTCTCGGTTGATTGGTGCGGGCGGGAGTCTACGACCGCGCCCGCACCAGCAGTGTCTGTGCCGCCCGGCCTATGCGCCCGCTCTCGTCCCAGAGGGCGGTGTCCGTCATGCCGATGCCATCGACGTGGGTGACCGAGTCGAGGCAGATCCACTCGCCCACCGGAGGGCGCAGCAGGTGAACGGTGAGGTCGGTGTTGATGAAGATGAACCCGCTCCAGTCGAGCGGTGCGCTCACGCCGTTGCCCCCGTCGGCGGCCACCATCACGCGCTGTAGCGGTGTGAACTCCTCCCCCTCCACGAGCGCCACGCGTGGGCGCATCCACACGGTGGCGGGGCCTGGCTCGAGAAACTTCCCGCGCGCGAAGACGATCTCCATCGCGGTGTGCCAGCCCACGCTCTCGCCGGTGGCAAAGAATTCCAGGGCGGAGGCGTCCTCCGGTCCGGGCGGCGGCTCGTCCTGCTCCCAGTCGGCGCTGATCTCGGTCGTGGCGAGCCGCCAGGCGCGCGCCCGCATCACCTCGCCGTCGGGGCCCGCCAGCGACGCCTCGACCATCTCGACGCTGCGTCCGGGCCGCACCACGGCTGCGCTGACTGTGAGCGGGGCGATCGGAATGGGCGCGAGGATCTCCACGGTCACGCGCCCCACGCGCATCCTCTCGCGCGGCTCGCAGAGCTCGATCGCGCGGCCGAGCAGCGCCGACGGCGGGCCGGCGTGCTGGGCGTTCGGGTCCCAGGGGCCGCGGGTGAGCTCGGTGGGCCGCGCGGTGTCGCCATCGAGGACGTAGAACGCGTCGGTCACGGGCCGCGAGGCTATAGCGTCCCCGCCCCATGCAGGCTGTGACTTTCCAGGCGCCCGGCGAGGTCCAGGTGGAGGACCGCCCAGAGCCCGAGCTGCTCGAGCGCGATGACGCGGTGGTGCGCGTGGAGGCCACCGGCGTGTGCGGCTCCGACCTCCACATCTACCACGGGCGCGTCCAGATCGAGCCCGGCTTCACGCTGGGTCACGAGTTCGTCGGCACGGTGCTGGCGGCGGGCGACGGCGTGACTCAGGTGGCCGAGGGCGACCGCGTGCTCGGCTGCTACTGCTCGGCCTGCGGCAACTGCTTCTTCTGCCGCCGCGGCGACTTCCACAAATGCGACGACGGCCGCGTCTTCGGCCACGGCAAGACCCTCGGCTCGCTCCAGGGCGCCCAGGCCGAGCAGGTGCTCGTGCCGCACGCCAACATCACGCTGCGGCGGGTGCCCGAGGGGATGTCCGACGACATCGCCCTGTTCGCAGGCGACGTGATGGGCACCGGCTGGCACGCGGTCGACCAGGTGAACATCCGCCCGGGCGACACGGCCGCAGTGCTCGGCCTCGGGCCGGTGGGGCTGTGCGCCGTGCAGGCGGCGAAGGCTGCGGGCGCGGCGCACGTGGTGGCCATCGACACCGTGGAGGAGCGGCTTCGCCTGGCCGAGTCATTTGGGGCGCAGGCGGTGCACCTCACCGAGGACGATCCGCGGGCCGCCGTGAAGGCCGCCACGGAGGGGCGCGGCGTGGATGGGGCCATCGACGCCGTCGGCCATCCCGACGCGCTCGAGCTCGCCTGCCGCATCACGCGCAAGGCCGGCACCGTGTCCGCGATCGGCGTCTATGCGGAGCGGATCGAGGTGCACATGGGGATCGTGTGGATCAAGGCGCTCACGCTGAAGACCGGGCACGCCAACGTGATCGGCCACGTGGACCGTGTGCTCTCGATGCTCGACGCGGGCGTGCTCGACCCGGGCCCGCTCGTGACGCACCACATGAAGCTCGAGGACGCCGCCGAGGCGTACGCGGTCTACGACCGCCGCGAGGCCCTCAAGATCGTGATGAAGCCATGAGCGTGGAGCGCGGCACCGAGGCCCTGCTCATGCGGCGCCGCGAGATCCTTGCGCAGGGCGCGCAGCCACTCGGCTGGAAGATCGGCTTCAACGTGCCCGAGATCCAGGAGAAGCTCGGCATCGACCGTCCGCTCGCGGGCTTCCTCACGAGCGACGGGCTGCTCGAGGACGGCGCCGAGTGGGACGACCTTCCGGTGGTGGTCGAGTCCGAGGTGGCCGTGGAGGTCGGTGACGACGGCCGCTCGATCGTCGCCCTGCTCCCAGCGCTCGAGCTGACCGATCCACCGGACCTCGAGCTCGGCCTGGAGCAGATCCTGGCGGGGAACATCTTTCACCGTGCCGTGGCGTTCGGCCCGCGGGTGGAGACGCGCGAGCCCGGCGCCGGTCGCATCCTCGTAAACGGCGAGGAGAAGCACTCGCTGAGCGCCGAGCAGACCGTCGCGAACCTCGACGCCATGGTGGACGCCATCGCTGGCCGGCTCGCCGACGCGGGCGAGGAGCTCCAGCCCGGGGATCGCGTCATCACCGGGGTGCTCGCGCCCCCCCACGAAGCATCGCCCGGCGACACGGTTCGGCTCGAGCTCGACGGACTGGGGGGCGTGGAGCTCCGCTTTTCGTAGCATCCGGCTGCATGAGCACCGATGCCGCCACGCTGCCCGACGCCCTCTCCGACGCCGCCCGCTCGTTCGCCGCAGGCCCGCACCGCCTGCTGATCGGCGCCGAGCGGCCCGAGGCCTCCGACGGCCGCACCTTCGAGACGTTCGACCCGGCCACCGGTCGCGTGATCACCGAGGTGCCCTACGCGGGCGCCGACGACGTCGACCGCGCCGTGCGGGCCGCCCGCGAGGCCTTCGAGGACGGGCGCTGGAGCGGCATCGCGGCAGCCGAACGCACGCGCGCGATGCTCGCGTTCGCCGACGCAATCGACGCGAACGCGGACGAGCTCGCCGAGCTCGAGTCGCTCGACAACGGCAAGCCGGTGAAGATGGCGAGGCGCGTGGACGTGCCGCTCGCCTCGGCGCACATCCGCTACTTCGCCGGCTGGCCCACGCGCATCACCGGCGACGTCCTGCCGGTGGCGCAGCCGAACATGCACTGCTACACCCGCAAGGAGCCGGTGGGCGTGGCCGGACAGATCATCCCCTGGAACTTCCCGCTGCTGATGGCCGCGTGGAAGGTGGCGCCTGCCCTGGCGGCGGGATGCACGATCGTGCTGAAGCCCGCGGAGCAGACGCCTTTGACCGCTCTGCGGCTCGGTGAACTGGCACTCGAAGCAGGCCTCCCAGAGGGCGTGCTCAATGTCATCACCGGCGACGGGGAGACCGGCGCCGCGCTGGTGGACCACCCGGATGTGGACAAGATCGCCTTCACCGGCTCCACGGTGGTGGGCCGGGAGATCGGCGCGAAGGCCGGACGGGCGCTCAAGCGGGTGACGCTCGAGCTGGGTGGGAAGTCGCCCAACATCATCCTCCCGGACGCGGACCTGAACGCCGCGGTCAAGGGCGCCTACCAGGCGATCTACTACAACACCGGCCAGGCCTGCAACGCGGGCTCGCGCCTGTTCGTGCACAAGGACCAGTACGACGAGGTGCTGTCCGGCCTCGCTGAGGCGGCCGGTAAGGCGCGGCTCGGCTCGGGCCTCGACCCGGACACGCAGATGGGGCCGCTGATCTCGGCCGAGCAGGAGGAGCGGGTGCGCGGCTACATCGAGTCCGGCAAGTCCGAGGGCGCCGAGCTGGTCACCGGCGGGACCGCGCGCGAGGGCGACGGCTGGTTCGTCGAGCCCACTTTGTTCAGCGCCACCGACGACGATCTCACCATCGCGCGTGAGGAGATCTTCGGGCCGGTCCTGGTTGCGCTGCCGTACGACAGCATCGAGGAGGTTGCCCGGCGGGCCAATGACACCGACTACGGCCTGGCCGCCGGCGTCTGGACGAGCGACATCGCGGCCGCCCACAAGCTGGCCGGCCTGCTGCGAGCGGGCGACATCTGGATCAACACCTGGAGCGCGGGCGACCCATCGGCCCCGTTCGGCGGCTTCAAGGCATCGGGAGTGGGACGCGAGCACGGCCGCGAGGGCCTCGACGCCTACCTGGAGAACAAGACCGTCTGGGTGAACCTGGGCGCCTGAACACTCAAGGGGGTCAGACCCCTTGAGTCGACCCCACTCAAGGGGTCTGACCCCTTAAGTCCGGAGCGCTCAACCGTCAACCCTCCTAAAGGGGTCTGACCCCTTTGTGAGGGTTAGCGGCGGCCTATGCGGTAGATCGGGCCGTTCAGCGACACCGCGTAGACGCGGCCCCGGCCGTCCTCGCCGAATGAGGCGAGTTCGTCCACGTGAAATCGCGTGGGGCGCGTCGGTGAGTTCGGGCGGCGCAGGCGGGCCAGCCGGATCGTGCCCTCGCAGTAGTCGCTGTAGACGTAGCGGCCGGTCCAGCCGCGGCCCAGTGAGCGGTCGCGGAGCAGGAAGCCGCCGGTGATCGAGCAGAAGTTCTCGTCGTGGGTGTGCTGGAGCACCGGCCGAATGGCGCCAGGAGCGCTGCCCGACTCGTAGCGGCTGCGGCCCTCGAAGACGTCCCAGCCGAAGTTGTAGCCCCCGCGGGGCGGCTTGCCGGCGCGGCCGGGGATGTAGTCGATCTCCTCGACGTCGCCCTGGCCCACGTCGCCGATCAGCAGGTGGCCGCGCTTGCGGTCGAATGAGAAGCGGTAGGGGTTCCGAACGCCATACGCGTAGACCTCGGGACGCGCGCCCGAGCGGTTCCGGAAGGGATTGCTTGCCGGAATCGAGTAGCCGCCTCCGGGTCGCGGATCGATGCGGATGATCTTTCCAAGGATCGCGCTGAGGTCCTGGGCATTCTCGTCCGGGTCACCGGCGCCACCACCGTCGCCGAAGCCGGCGTAGAGCATCCCGTCGGCGCCCACCTGCAGCTGCCCGCCCTTGTGGTTGCCGCGGTGGTGAGGCACGCGGATCACCGACCGGCGCGAATTCGGATCCGCGCGGTTGGGCGTCCCCGCCCCCGCCCGGAACTGGTCGATTTGAAGGAAGCCCTGCTGGTCGGTGTAGTAGACGTAGAAGCGCCGCGAGCTCGAGTAGTCGCGCGCGAACGCCATCGACAGCAGGCCGCTCTCGCCACCGCTCGTGACCCGGTCGGAGATGTCGAGGAAGGGCCGCCCAAGCACGCGCCTGCCCTGGACAACCCGGATCGTGCCGGACCGCTCGACCACGAACCGGCGCCGGTCGCCGCGCGGAGCCGTGAGGTAGGTCGGCTCGTTGAAGTCGCCGAGCCGCAGAAGCCGCACCGGGCGCTTCTGGGCGGGAGCCGCCGGCGCGTCGCTCTGGGTGTCCCCGGCCGGCTTGGTGGCCATGGTCTGCTCCGAGTCGCCCTCGCTACAGCCCGCGAATGCGACGAGCAGCACGAGAACGATGTATCGCCGAGCCCTCACGCAACCGCAGTATGGCAACGCTAACCTTCGGCCCTTCGGGCTGTGGCGCAGCTTGGTAGCGCGCTCCGTTCGGGTCGGAGAGGTCGCTGGTTCAAATCCAGTCAGCCCGATTGACCAACTCCCCGCGCGGCTATTCCGACTGTGTCGGGGCGGGAAGCGCGCAGGCGCTAGCGCTTGATGCGGTTCATCCGCATCCGGATCGTGCTGCCCTGCTCTGAGGAGCGCACCTGGACCAGGTCGCAGACCAGGTTCACGAGCCACATGCCGTGCCCGCCGATCTGGCCGATGCCAGGTTCCTCGCGGCCGATCAGGGGCTGGGAGATGTGGCCTCTGTCGCGGACCTCGCAGACGAGGCCGTCGGCGTCGTGCCAAAGGCGCAGCGTTCCGCCCTCGCCCGCGTGCTGAAGGCTGTTCGAGAGCACCTCGTTCACCGCGAGCATGAAGTCCTCCGAGCGATCGCCGAGTTCGGCCTCGTCGGCGCGCCTCCACACGAGGCGGCGCGCGGCGCGTAGGGTCGGGAGGGTCACCCTGAGCTCCTCGGCCTCGTCGGGCGGCTCGGCCAGCGGCGTCGCGAAGCCCGCGGCGACCTTGTCGATCCCGCAGTAGTCATGCGAGACCTCCTCCGTGCCGTCATATGACACGACCGGGTGGCTGCGTCGAGCCTCCGCGATCACGTCGTCGGGAAGTGCCGCCGTGTCGTACGGGCAGATCAGGCGAAAGTCGTCCGCGGCGGCGAAGGCGAGGTTGATGAGCGACTCGTGGAGCTGGCACTCGGACAACTCGGATGGGGTTCGCTCGGCCCAGATCGGCTCGCCGATGCCGCGCATCCCGCCTGCGGCACCGGCGTTCTCCGCCACGAACCGGCTCCAGGCCGGGATGATGCGCGCCGGGTTGCGGCCGACCATCTCCATGTCAACCAGGTGCACGTCCGCAGCGCGACTGGCAAGCGCTGCGCGCAGTAGCTCGAGCTTGCGCGCGCCGACCATGACGAGCACCGGCTCGCTGCGCGCGAGTCCGCCATGGACGAATTCCAACGAGCGGTCGACAAACTGATCGTCGCCCCCGTAGAAAACTGCCTCATGATGAAAAGTCGCGGAATTCACGGCGCCCACGACTGGGTGATACCCACGTGGCTCCCAAAGCTAGCCGGGTTCAGACAAATTTGTCTTCTCAGGCGGCCACCGCATTGTAGTAACGGACGGCCAGCCCGGTGAGCAGCGTCTCAAAGCAGGCCTCGACGGTCATGTCCTGCTCAGCCGCATAGGAGCGCAGCCCGGCGGCCTCGATCGCCTCGGCCTGAGCGATGACCTCCTCGACGAGGTCGGGATGCTGGTCCGAGAAATACGCCCCCATCGAGTAGAGGCTCGTGTTCATGAGCGACTCGAGGAATGGGTCGTCCTCGACCGCCCGCTTGCGCTTCGCGGCCACGGCGGGCAGGTTACCCGCGCGCTGGCGGCGACACGGTGCTCAGGGAAGGACGCCGGTGAGCGTGTCCGTGACCGGACCGGTGTCCGGCAGCGGCACGGCCGGCAGCTCCACGCGGGGCAGTGTCTGAGGCAGCTCTACCGGAGGCAGGTCGGGCAGCGAGAGCTCGAGCTCGACCTTGGGGGACTGCGGTGGGGGTTCCGTGGGCGGAACGGCGGGCAGGTTGGGGGCCGCCCCGTCCGTCGTGGGGATGCCTGAAGGCGGCGTTACGGGGCCGTGCTGCTGCGGACCACCCGAGTCGGCGCCCGCCCGGCCCGTCTCGGTCGACTCGCCGGCGCGGCCCCCTGCCGGACCGGAATCTCTCCGCCCGGACGTCTGGCGGGAGTCCCGCCGCTCTCCGCCCGTGGCGGCCCCGGTGTCGCCGCGCTTTTGTTCTCCCGTCCCCGCCGCGGAGCGCTCGGCCGCGACGCGGCCGCCCCCGGCCGCCTCGTGGTCCCCCCGAAGCGCTCCAGTTCCGAGTGCGGCGCCTCCCGCGCCCGCCAGTGCAGCCACGGCCACGAGAGCCGCGGCACGCTCCGCCAGCGGGGCCGCACCGGCACCCGATCCGAAGAATCCGGCCAGTCCGCCGCCGTCGCCGCCGGAGCGGCGCAGGAGCCAGGGCAGCGGCAGCAGCGCCGCAGCCTTCTGGCGCAGGGCGCCGAGCGCGGACAGCGGCTCGATCCCGAGCTCGCGGGCTCGCCGGCGGCAGCTGTGGCAGCGCCGCGCGTGGCGGGCGAGCCGCTGCTCTTCCCCACCGCGCTGCACGCCCTGGGCGATGCGCGTGATCGTGGCCCCCATCGCCTCGCAGCGACGGCCCTCGGAGAGCTCCTCGTACTCGCTCTCGAGCCGGCGGCGCGCCCGGAACAGCGCGCTCTCCACGGCCGGCCGCGTGAGGTCGAGCTTCTGGCCGATCTCGCGGTAGGACATCCCCTCGAGCTCGCGCATCACTAGCACGCGCGAGTGAACGTCAGACAGCTCGTCGAACGCGCCCTGGAGGTGGTCCATCCGCTCCTTGGTCACGAGGGCGGCATCGGGTGAGGCGTCCAGCCCCACGAGCCGGGTGCGGTCGGACGCGCGCAGCCCCTCGTCGGCGTCCATCGAGACCTCGACCGCGTGGTTGTTGCGCCGGTACGAGTCGATCGCCGCGTTGCGGGCGATCTGGTAGATCCAGGGCTTGAAGTTGATCTCGGCGTCCGTAGCGCGCATGCGGCGCAGCGCCGACAGGAATGCCTCCTGCGCTACGTCCTCGCAGCGGGCGGCGTCGTGCAGCATCGAGCAGACAAACCGCGCGATGCGCGGCTGATAGCGCCGGTAGAGCTCCTCAAAGGCGGAGTCATCACCGGCGCGAACCGCAGCGACAAGTTCGGCGTCCGCGGCCTCGCAACCTGCTGTGGCGATCATGTGAGCATCCCTGCAGAGAAACTGCCTGAGTTCGGCAGATGTACCCCGGTTGAGGCGATTCTAAATATCGTCCGGCCCAAATGGCGCACTTGAACGACGTCATCTCCTATCTCGACGAGCTGCTCGAGGCCCCGGATTTCCCTGATTACGGGCCAAATGGCCTTCAGGTCCCGGGATCGAAGGAGGTGACGATAGTGGCAACAGGCGTGTCCGCCCACCTCGATCTCTTCACCCAGGCGGCTGAGGCCGGGGCCCAGCTCGTGATCGCCCACCATGGGCTGTTTTGGGACTTCCACCCGCGCTCGCTCTCGCCCACCATGAAGGAGCGCCTGCGCGTGCTCTTCGACAACGACATCGCCCTTGCCGGCTATCACCTGCCGCTCGACGCCCACCCGGAGGTCGGCAACAACGCCCTCATCTGCGCTGCGCTCGGACTCGAGCGCAGCGAGCCGTTCGGGCACAACCGCGGGCGCAGCCTCGGCTACGTGGGGCGCTCGGCCGAAGGGATCCCGTTCGCCGAGCTGAGGCGCCGCTGCGTGGAGGTCTTCGGCCAGGAGCCGTTCGCATGGGACAGCGGACCCGACCTGGTGCGCAGCGTCGGGATCGTGTCCGGCGCGGCGGCGTCGAGCTTCGGCGAGGCGATCGCGCTCGGCCTCGACGCCTTCCTCACCGGAGAGCCCGCCGAGCACGTGATGGCGGACGCGCTCGAGAGCGGGACCCACTTCATCGCCGCGGGCCACTACGCCACCGAGACCTTCGGCGTGCGGCGGCTCGGAGAGCTCGTGGCGGACAGGTTCGGCGTCGAACACCGCTTCATCGCCGCGCCGAATCCGATCTAAGGTCGGCCAGGGCCCGAACGGTGACCCTGAAGCCCAAGCGCCGCCTGCTGACGACGCGCGGCCGCTTCAGCGTCCGTCTACGCGTGACCGCTACCGACGCCGCCGGCAACAGCCGCACGAAGACGAAAACGATCCGCGTCGGCCGCCTATAGGCCGCATTTTGCGTGAATCGAGTTGCGCCGACCGGTACACGCGGTACCCTCAGGGACACGCTCTGCAAAGCGACGAGGAGGATGTAAGTACATGGCGATCCACCTGACGCCCACCGAACTCGGCCGCGAGGCTGGGATGCACCGTAGGGAGGTCATCTCACGGTGTATGGAGATGGGCGTACCGATCTTCCAGGGACGGATCGACAAGACGCTCTTCCTCTCGAGTCTCAAGGACGCTCAGCAGAAGCGGGAGCTCGCGAAGGCGTAGCCCCGGCGGGGAGTCTGGCTTAGACTCCCGCGCATGGAAGCAGTTACTGCCGGCTCGGCCCGCGCCGAGGGCACCGGCTCGAAGACAATCGCCGACCTGCTGCCGCTCGCCGTCAAGAAGTACGGCGACAAGGCAGCCCTGCGCTACAAGGTGGGCGATGAGTGGGTCGACGCCTCGTACGCGGAGCTCGGCGAGGTCGTCAAGGAGGTAGCCCTCGGGCTCGTGGACCTCGGCATCCAGCCGGGCGACAAGGTCTCGATCCTCGCGCACACGCGGCCGGAGTGGACCCACGCGTGCTTCGGCATCCTGACCGCCGGCGGCACGCTCGTCACGATCTACCAGACGAACTCGCCCGAGGAGTGCCAGTACGTGCTCGAGCACTCGGACTCGCGCGCGATCTTCGCGGAGGACGCGGAGCAGCTCGCGAAGATCCGCGAGGTCGAGGACAGGTGCCCGGAGCTCGAGCACGTGATCGTGATGGACCCGAGCGGTGCCGACCTCGGCGACGCGCTTTCCCTGGATGCGCTGCGCGAGCGCGGCCGCGGCCGTGACGACTCCGACTGGGAGGCGCGCTACCAGGCCGTCCAGCCGGACGACATCTGCCTCTACATCTACACGTCCGGCACCACGGGCCCGCCGAAGGGCTGCCTGCTCTCACACGCCAACTACCGCGCGATCACGGACGCCGTGGTGGACCAGAGCCCGCTCGTGGAGGGCGACTCGTCGTACCTGTTCCTCCCCCTCGCCCACGCCTTCGCGATCCTGATCCAGTTCGCCACCTTCGACCTCGGCGCGGCGCTCGCCTACTGGTCGCGCGACCCGAAGATGATCATCGCCGACATCGCGCAGGTGAACCCGACCTTCTTCCCGTCCGTGCCGCGCATGTTCGAGAAGATCTACACGCTCGCCACCTCGAACATCGAGGACAAGGAGGGCCTCCAGAAGGCCGTGAAGGTGGGCGTGAAGGTGCGCATGATGCGCGAGGCAGGCGAGGAGGTGCCGGCGGAGCTCCAGCAGGGCTTCGACCAGGCCGAAGAGAAGCTCTTCAAGAACGTGCGCGGGCTGTTCGGCGGCAACATGCGCGAGTGCGTGACCGGAGCCGCGCCGATCGCCGGGGAGATCCTCGAGTTCTTCTACGCCTGCGGCGTCCCGGTGATGGAGGGCTACGGCATGACCGAGACCTCCACGAGCGCGACGGTCAACCGCCCGGAGGGGAACAACTTCCGCTTCGGATCGGTCGGCAAGGCCCAGAAGGACGTCGAGCTGAAGATCGGCGACGACGGCGAGGTCCTCATCAAGGGCCCGAACATCTTCCAGGGCTACTACAAGAACGAGGACGCCACGAAGGAGACGCTCGAGAACGGCTGGCTCCACACCGGCGACCTCGGCCGGCTCGACGAGGATGGCTTCCTCTACATCACCGGCCGCAAGAAGGACATCATCATCACGGCGGGCGGCAAGAACATCACGCCGGCCAACCTCGAGAACGGGCTCAAGCAGAACCGCTGGATCTCGCAGGCCGTGGTGATCGGCGACCGCCGTCCGTACCTGGTGGCGCTCGTCACGCTCGACCCCGAGGAGGCGCCGGCGCTCGCCGAGCAGCTCGGCATCGAGGATGCCGAGCCCGCCGCCCTCTCGCAGAACGAGAAGGTGCGCGAGGAGATCCAGAAGGCCGTGGACGACGTGAACTCTCACGTGGGACCGGTGGAGCAGATCAAGCGCTTCGAGATCCTCGACCACGACCTCTCGCAGGAGACCGGCGAGCTGACGCCGACGCTGAAGGTCAAGCGCAACGTGGTCCACGAGAAGTTCGCCGACGTCGTGGATCGCATCTACAGCGCTCCGCGCTAGCTAGCCTCTCGCGGGTTGGCCAGCAACGACCCGACTGACACAGGCGGACTGTTCATCGGCCGGCGCCCCGGCACGGCGCCGGTGCGCTATCCGGAGGTCGAGCCCGCATCACAGCGTCGCCGGCGCTGGGATGCACTGCTCGCCCACGGGCTGCTTGCCGTCGAGCTGCTCCTCTGCCTGACGCTGTTCGGGCCACAGCCGCTCGCGTGGTTCTGGATCGGCTCGCAGGTCGATTACCAGACCGGTTACGTCACCGCGGGCATCGCAACGATAATGCTCGGCTGCCTGGCGTCGCTGATGCTCACGATGGCGCTTGCCAAGCGGGTCGACCACGCGTGGAAGCTGGTTCGCCGCGCCGCCGGTCATCGCCAGGAGCGCGGCGCGCTCGAGCGAATCTTCGTGATCAGCGTCGCGATTGCGTTCGTGATCTTCACGGTGTGGTTCCTGGTGGTCCAGGGGCCTGGGCCGAGCCTCGCGCCGAGCAGCTAGGCCCGTGGGCTTCCGGGACTACTACAAGCAGTTCGACGACATCGACGAAGCGGCACTCAACCTGGAGCGCCGCGAGCGGCGACGGCGCGAGAAGCAGCAGGCGCTCGAGCGGGTGCCGGACATCGACCTGTCCGGCACCGAGTGGCCCGACCTGCCGCACTCCGAGATCGCGAACGCGGCGATCGCCCGGGCCCGCGGGCGACTGAACGGGTACCCGGACCGCCACTCCGCCACGGCGCGCCGGCTGCTCGCCGAGCGCCTCTCGCTCTCCCCCGACCAGATCGCGCTCGGCAACGGAGCCGCCGAGCTGCTCCAGTCGGCCGCGCTGGCGCTCCTATCACCCGGCGACGAGCTCTTGATGCCGTGGCCCTCGTACCCGCTCTACCCGCTGCTGGCCGCGCACGCCGGGGCGACCCCGGTGCCGGTTGAAGATGGTGACGTCGTTGGCGCGATCACCTCTCGAACGCGCGCCGTGGTTGTCTGCAACCCGAACGATCCCACCGGCACGTACAGCAGCTCTGAAGAGATCGGCGCGTTGCTCTCGGCGCTGCCGGAGCACGTGCACTTGCTCCTCGACGAGGCGCTGATCCACTTTCAGGACGTCGAGGACATCAACGCGTGCCTGCGCTTGGTGGATGCCTTCCCGCGACTGCTCGTGGTGCGGACCTTCTCGAAGATCTACGGGCTCTCTGGCCTGCGCGCCGGCTACGCGGTGAGCTCGGACGCCCGGCTGCTCGCGGCGGCCGCGCCGGTGCTCGGTATCAACGCGCTGTCGCAGGCTGCGGTTGAACACGCGCTACAGCACGGCGACGCGGAGATCGACCGCCGCCGCCACGCCGTGGCGCGCGAGCGCAGCTTCCTCACAGACCAGCTGCGCGAGCTCGGCGCGGACGTGACCGACAGCCAGGCCAACTTCCTCTGGGTCCGCGTGGGCGACCTGAGCGGCGACGAGCTCGCCAACGCCCTCCGCCAGCAGGGCGTGATCGTCGCCCCCGGGGGCCCGCTCGGCGAGGACCACCACATCCGTGCGGGCATCCGCAACGAGCAGGCGTCGAAGCGCCTGCTGCGCGCAATCGAGAACCTCGTGGACGGAAGCTCAACACGTTCCGTCCCATAGTGGGACGCTTCGTGACGAGCCTCGCCGGCGCCGGGCCGGGCTGCGCTCGCCTAGGCCTGGTCTGACTGGCGCAAGAGCGCGCCCGTGGTCTGCTCGAGGATGCGGCGCCAGGCGGCGGTCTTCTCACGCTCCTCGTCGAACTTCTTCACGACCTTCCGCACGCGCGTGGCCGAGATGTCGATGCCGTGCTTCGCGCAGGTGGCCTTCAGCTGGTCGTAGTCCTCCGCCAGCTTCAGGGTCACCGACTCGAACCCGTGCCGGGCGATCTCCACGCGACGGGTGAAGTTGAGGATGTTCGTCTCGAACATCAGCTCGTCGTTCGGGTCGGGCTCGATCAGGATGATGTCCACGCCCGGGTACTTCTCCTTCCAGTGCCCGACGGCCTCGTGGAGGCGCTGGTGGGCCAGCAGCTTGAACGCCTGGTAGCCGATCTGCGGGAAGCCCATGTCGGCGACGCGGCGCACGCGGCTGCCGAGCATGGTGGGAATCACCTTCTGGAAGTCGTTCACGTACGGCACCAGCGGGTTCACCACGATCACGAACTTCGCGCCCGCCTCCACTGCCAGGTCCACGTTCGTGGTGGAGCGCAGCCCGCCGTCCACCAGGTGGCGGCCCTTGATCTCCACTGGCTTGTAGACCATCGGCAGAGCCGTCGAGGCGGCCACCGCGCGCGAGATCGGCACGTCGTCCCAGTCGGGGCCGCCGAGCACGATGCGCTCGCAGGTGTCGAGGTCCGTGGCGGTGAGGAAGAGCTCGTTCTCGAGCAGGCGGAAGTCGTTCACCCGGTCCGGGTCGCCCAGCACGGACTCGAGGTACTCCTCGATCCCGCGGCCGTCGTACAGGCCGGACGGCAACGCCTCGGCGATCCCCACGGCGAGGTCGATCACCGACGTGGAGCGGATCTGGCCGAGGAAGGTGCGCGCGAGCCCCAGGAGCTTCAGCGGCATCAGCGCCGTGGCCTGGGCGAACTCGAGCGCGTTCGGCCGCATCAGCGTGCTGCGGTCCACGTCCTTGAACGGGGTGGGCACCTGCTGGTTGACCACCCGCATCATCTCCTCGGGGGTCACGCCGTTCGCGATGGCCGATGCCACGAACGAGCCGGCACTCGTGCCCACGTACACGTCGAACTGGTTGACGGTCCGGTTCACCGCCAGTAGGTCGAGAGCCCTCAGGGCCCCGATCTCGTAGACGCCGCCGGTGAAGCCGCCTCCGCCCAGCACCAGAGCCGTGCGCGAGCGCCGCGGCCTGCGGCGCTTTGGCTTCCCAGCCGTCTTGCGGTCCTTCTGCGACGGCTTCTCGAGCCGGACTACCTCGCCCATCCGCCACGAGTATGGCGAAAAGGCGCTCCGGTGGGCCCGCTAGCGTGTTCTGGGCCTCTGATGCGCCGCGTAGCCCTGCTCGTCATAGCCGTGCTCGCCCTGCTCCCCGCGACCGCCGCGGCCCAGGACGAGAGCCTGATCGCGAAGCGCCTGGCCCGCTACATGCGCGCCGCCGGCCCCTACTCGGGGGCCTATGTGTTCGAGGTGAGCGGCGACAGGCCCCACGCGATCTTCCGCTGGCGCCAGAAGACGCCGCGCATCCTCGCCTCGAACACGAAGCTCTTCACGACGACCGCGGCCCTGGCCCGTTTCGGGGTCGAGGGCACGCTCGGCACGGAGGTGCTCGGCACCGGCGAGCTCGACAGCGAGGGACGTGTTCAGCGGCAGCCTCTACCTGCGCGGCGGCGGCGACCCGACGTTCGGCAGCCGCAGCTTCACGAAGAAGTCTTACGGCGGCGGCGCAACGGTGCAGGACCTGGCCGCGCTGCTCGTGGACACCGGCATCGAGCGGATCACGGGGCGCGTGTACGGGGACGAGTCCGCCTTCGACTCGCTTCGCGGCGGACCCGATTCGGGCTACGGCGTGTCGCCCTGGGTCGGGCCCCTCAGCGCCCTCTCCTACAACCGCGGGCTCTTCACCGAGGGTGGACGTGGCTACCAGGCAAAGCCGCCGGCGTTCGCCGCGGCCCGCCTCGACGACGCCCTCGAGGCCCGCGGGGTCAGGGTGCGGCTGAAGCCCCGCGCCGGCACCACGCCCGCGGACGCACGGGTGATCGCAAGCGTCGAATCGCCTCCGATGGAGCGGCTGATCCGGCTCACGAACAAGCCCTCGGACAACTTCTTCGCCGAGACGCTCCTCAAGGACCTCGCTCACCAGGCGGGCGGGGTCGGCACCACCGCGGCGGGCGCCCGGATCGCGGCCGCGCATGCCCGCCGGCTCGGGGCACGCGCCACGGTCGTGGACGGCTCGGGGCTGTCGCGCAGCAACCGCGCCTCGCCCCAGAGCATCGTCCGGCTCCTCACCGCCATGTACGCGAGGGAGGACTTCGACGTGTTCGTCGACTCGCTGCCGATCGCGGGCCGGGACGGCACCCTGTTCGACCGGATGCGCGGCGGAGCGGCGCGGGATCGCTGCCGCGGCAAAACCGGCACGCTCTCGAACGTGAGCGCCCTGTCCGGGTACTGCGAGGCCCGCAGCGGCGACAACTACGCCTACTCGATCCTGATGAACGGCGTGTATCCCACCGGCGCGCGCAGGCTCCAGGACCTGATGCTTCAGGCCCTGTCGCGGTACGGCTAGGCCTAATCGAGCAGCGCGAGCAGGCCGTCCTCGTCGAGGATCTCCGTGCCGAGCTCCTGCGCCTTCGTCAGCTTCGAGCCGGGATCCTCGCCCGCCACCACGTAGTCGGTCTTCTTCGACACCGATCCGGTGACCTTGCCGCCAGCGGCCTCCACACGCTCCGTTGCGTCCTCGCGCGTGAGGTTGGGCAGCGTGCCCGTGAGCACGAGCGTCTTCCCCACCAGCGGGCCCTCCACCGGCGCCGCCGGGCCCTCCTCCTCCATCTTCAGGCCGTGCCCGCGCAGGCGTTCAACCAGCTCGCGTGTTCGCTCCTCGGCCAGCGTTTCCTGAATCGTGCGGGCCATTATCGGGCCCACGCCCTCGACCTCGGTCAGCTGCTCGTCACTCGCCTCCAGCAACGCGTCCATAGAGCGCAGATGCCGGGCGAGGTTGCGCGCGTTCACGTAACCAACGCCGGGGATGCCGAGCCCGTAGAGCACGCGCTCGAACGGCTGCTGCTTCGAGGCCTCGATGGCCTCGACCAGGTTCTGAGCCGATGTCTCGGCGAAGCGATCCAGCTCCGAGAGGCGCTCGGGAGTGAGCCGGTAGAGATCGGAGAAGTCGTCGATCAGCCCCTCGGAGAGGAACCGGCGTACGTTCTCCTCCCCGAGGCCGTCGATGTCCAGCGCGCCGACAAAGTGCTTGACCGCTTGGAAGACCTGCCCAGGGCACCCGGCCCTGTTTGGACAGATTGTCCACACACTTCCTTCGGGCTTGATGGTTGGGGTGTCACACGCGGGGCAGCGGTCAGGCGGCGAGGGAGGCGCGCTTCGAGACTTGGAGCGCTGGGCCTTCGACGTCGGCGACACCACCTGCGGGATCACGTCGCCGGCGCGCATCACGATCACCTCGTCCCCGTCGCGCACGTCCTTGCGCAGCAGATCCTCCTCGTTGTGGAGGGTGGCGAGTTTCACGATCACGCCCGACACCTGCACCGGCTCCAGTACCGCGAACGGGACCATGTGGCCGGTGCGGCCCACGTTCCAGGACACCTGGTTGAGCGTGGTGGTGGCGGTCGTGGGCGGGAACTTCCAGGCGATCGCGCCCCGCGGCTCGCGGCCGACCACGCCCAGGTCGCGCTGAAGCCCGAGCTCGTCCACCTTCACGACCACGCCGTCGATCTCGAAGTCGAGCCGGTCGCGCCGCTCCTGCCAGGCCTCGCAGGCGGCCACCACCTGCTGGACCGTGTCGTGCACCTCCACGTCGCGGTTCACCCGGAAGCCACGGTCGCGCAGATAGTCGAGCCACTCGTGGTGCGTCTCGAACTCGAGGCCGTCCACCTCGCCGATCCCGTAACACCACATCGACAGCGGGCGCGAGGCGGCGAGCGCGGGGTCGAGCTGGCGGATCGAGCCGGCCGCCGAGTTGCGCGGGTTCATGAAGGTCGGCTCGCCCGCCGCGGCGCGCTGCTCGTTCAGGCGGGCGAACGCCGCCAGCGGGAGGTAGATCTCGCCGCGCACCTCGAGCAGCGGCGGCGCGTCCTCCACCCGCAGCGGTATCGCGCCGATCGTGCGCAGGTTCTGGGTCACGTCCTCGCCCACCTCGCCGTTCCCGCGCGTGGCGCCGCGTACCAGCACCCCGTCCTCGTACACGAGCGAGATGGCGAGGCCGTCGATCTTCGGCTCGGTCACGAAATGCACGTCGCCCATCTCCACGCCCTGGCGCGCGAGGTAGCGCTCGCTGCGCACGACCCACGCCGCCAGCTCCTCCTCGTTGCGTGCATTGGCGAGCGAGAGCATCGGCTGGAGGTGCGGCACCTCCCGGAACTTGTCGAGCGGCTGGCCGCCGATCCGCTGCGTCGGCGAGTCCGGGGTGCGCAGCTCCTCGTTGTCGGCCTCGAGGTCGCGCAGCTCGTTCAACAGCGCGTCGTACTCGGGATCCGAGAGCTCGGGATCGTCGAGGACGTAGTAGCGGTGGCCGTGGTACTCGAGCTGGCGCCGCAGCTCCTCGGCTCGCGCTGCGGCGTCGCCTGTCTTACTCAACGGCCTCTGTCGCGGGACGCAGCAGGCGCTCGAGGTCGAAGCCCGCGAGCTCCTCCACGCCAGCCTGGTCTGTGAGGTCGAAATGCAGCGGAGTGACCGCGATCAGCCCCTCCGCAATTGCCGCGAAGTCGGTGCCCTCCTCGTGCTCGTAGCTCGGCTCCTGGCCATACAGCCGGTAGCGGCGCCGGCCGCCCTCCTCCTCGGTGAGCAGCATCTCGTCGTTGTAGACGCGCTTGCCGAGGCGGCAGGCGCACGCACCGCGCACGTCGCCGTCCGGGCCGTTCACGTTGAGGAGCGTCCCCGCCGGCATCGGCACGTCGTCGAGCTCCTCGACCATGCGCGCCACGAACCTCGCGAGCGGCTCGAAGTCGCGTCCACCGGAGAGCGAGACCGCCAGCGCGGGAATGCCGAGCATGATGCCCTCGAGCGCCGCGGCGACCGTGCCGGAGTAGGTGATGTCGTCGCCGAGGTTCGCGCCGTGGTTGATCCCGGACACGATCAGCTCGGGCGGGGCATCGGTCAGGCCGAGCGCGGCGAAGCGCACGCAGTCCACGGGCGTCCCATCGGTCGCGAAACCGCTGGTGCCGTCGCCGAACTCCACCTCCTCGACCCAGATCGGGTCGTGGAGCGTCACCGCGCGCCCGGTGGCGCTGCGGTTCGAGTCGGGTGCGATCACCGCGAGGTCCACGTCCGGAAGCTCGAGCAGGGCCCGCCGCATGGCGTTGAGGCCGGTGGCGGTGATGCCGTCGTCGTTTGTCAGGAGGACTCTCATATTCGGCGCCGTTGCGCAAGCGGCGGGCGTTGCCCGCCGCGCAGCGAGGCTTCTCAAGAGTAGGCGACGCTCTCGAGGTAGAGCCCGTGGGGCGGCGCAGTCGCCCCCGCCTCCGAGCGCGGGTGGCCCGCGAGCAGCTCCGCGAAGCGCTCGGGGCTCACGCCCTCGAGCATCGTTCCCACGAGCACGCGCACCATGTGGCGCATGAAGGTGTCGGCCTCGATCCAGAACGCCACCACGTCCTCCGACTCCTGCACCCATTCCGCGCGGAAGACGTCCCGCTCGAAGCGCACGTGGTCGGTCTCGCTGGGCGTGAACGCGGTGAAGTCGTGCGTGCCGAGAAGCGCCGCAGCGCACGCGTCGAGCGCCTCGCGGTCGAGCGGACGCGGCCACCACAGCGCGCGCCCCTGCTCGAACGGACTGGGCGAGCTGCGCGTGTGCAGGCGGTAGCGGTAGGTGCGGGAGCGGGCGTCGCGGCGGGCGTCGAAGCCATCGGGCGCGGGCTCACTGGCGAGCACGGCCACGTCCGGCGGCAGCAGCGCGTTCAGGTTGCGGCGCGGCGCCGGATCGCCCTCGTGGCTCGCCACCTGCCCGAGCGCGTGCACGCCGCGGTCGGTGCGGCCGGCCACGCTCAGCCGAACCTCGTGTCGCAGGACCGTGGCGAGAGCGTCCTCGACCGTGGCCTGCACGGTCCGGACTCCCGGCTGACTGGCCCAGCCGCCGAAGTCCGAGCCGTCGTACTCGAGCAGGAGGCGGGCGGTCACCCGCGCTTGCGAGCCACGATCAGCGCGTATTCGTTCTGGACCTCGAGGGGACCGTCGCCTCCCGCCCAGCGCCTGGCGAGCTCGCGCGCCTCGCCCACGAGCGATTCCCATCGCTCCGGTGGCAGGTTCTGCTTCGCTGCCACCCAGGGAGGTGCCGAAGTGCCAAGGGTCGCCACCATCTCGTCGGGCGAGTCGAAGCGCCAGGCGAGCTCCCTCATCTCGAGCTCGAAACGCGCCGCCAGGCCGTCGAAGCGCTCGCGCACCTTGTCCTCGTCCGACCACTCGTCGGACAGCGGCTGGTCACCCTGCGGCGGCGCATAGCTGCGCCCGAGCCGGAACAGCTCGGCGGAGAACCCGCGCGGTGTCCAGGCCGTCATCCCGACGGTGCCCCCAGGACGCACCACGCGGAACAGCTCCTCGGCGACCACGCGCGGCCGCGGCGCAATCATCGCGCCGAACACCGAGCCGACGCAGTCGAAGCTCGCGTCGTCGAATGGGAGCGCCTCGGCGTCCGCCTCGAGCCACTCGATCTCATAGCCCTCGGCCTCCGCCCGGGCGCGTCCGCGCTCGACCATGCCGGGCGAGAGGTCCGACGCCACCACGCTCGCGCCCTCGCGGGCACACACGAGCGCAAAGTTGCCGTCGCCCGCCGCCACGTCGAGCACCTGCTGCCCGGCCGAGACCGCACAGGCGTCGGCGAGCGCCTCCGCGGCGGGCCTCAGCGCCTCCGACAGGTCGGCGTAGTCGCCGAGCCCCCAGATGTGGCGATTGCGTTCCTTGATTGCGTCTACGTCCACGGCGCGAGCGTATCGTCAGAATGGCGGCGGTGAAGGTCTCGGCAAAGAGCGATTACGCCGTCCGCGCCCTGCTCGAGCTGGCCGTGGCCGGCGAGGGGCCGGTGAAGGGCGAGCGGCTCGCGCAATCGCAGGAGATCCCGCTGAAGTTCCTCGAGAACATCCTGATCGACCTGCGCCACGGCGGCATCGTTCGCTCTCAGCGCGGTGCCGACGGCGGCTACTGGCTCGCGCGGGCGCCCGACAAGATCACGGTCGGCGAGGTGATTCGCGCCGTGGACGGCCCGCTCGCCTCGGTGCGCGGCGAGGCGCCCGAGGATCTCACCTACGAGGGTGCGGCGGAGCACCTGCGCACCACCTGGATCGCGGTGCGCGCGAGCCTGCGCAGCGTGGTCGACGAGGTGACGCTGGCAGACGTGGTGGCAGGCCGGCTGCCGGCAAAGGCACAGCGCCTCACGGAGGCGCCGGACGCCTGGTCGCGCCGCTAATGCGTGTCGGTATCCAGCTTCCCGAGGTCGAGCGCGAGGTTCGCTGGCCCGAGTACCTCGCGATGGCCCAAGCCGCTGAGGAGGTGGGCTTCGACTCGATCTGGCTCGGCGACCATCTGCTCTACCGCGACGACGGCCACGGCCGCGAGCGCGGACCCTGGGACGTGTGGACCCTGCTGGCTGCGCTCGCGGCCGGCACCGAGCGCGTGCAGCTCGGCCCGCTCGTGGCCTGCGCGGCGTTTCATCCGCCCGGCCTGATCGCGCGGATGGCCGCCGCGGTTGCCGACGTGAGCGGCGGACGCTTCGTACTTGGTCTCGGCGCAGGCTGGAGCGGGGACGAGTTCCGCGCCTTCGGCCTTCCCTTTGACCACCGGGTGTCCCGCTTCGAGGAGTCCTTCACGATCATCAGGCGCCTGCTGGCCGGTGAGCGCGTCACGTTCGACGGCACCTATTGCCAGGCTGAGGACGCCGTCTTGCTCCCGGCGCCGCCACAGCCGCCACGGTTGATGATCGGAAGCAACGGCCCGCGGATGCTGTCCATCGCGCTTCCGCACGTCGACGTCTGGAACAGCTGGTTCAGCGACTTCGGCAACAGCCCTGAGGCGTTCGCGGCCCTCAACGACCGCATCAGCGCTGCGGCGCAAGCGGCCGGACGCGATCCCTCGGAGATCGAGCGCAGCGCATGCGTGTTCGTCGCGCTCGAGGGCTCGGACGAGGAAAACGGGCGCTCGGCCGATGCACCGGCCCTCGAGGGACCGGCGAGCCAGATCGCCTCGAGCCTGAGCGCCTTCGCCGAGACCGGCGCCGACGAGGTGATCCTGGTGGTCAGCCCGATCACCGAGCGGTCGATACGCGAGCTGGCCGCAGTCCTGGCGCTGCTCTAGCGCCGCCTCAGCGGTAGCCGTCGTCCCCCGCGGGCGCGCCCTCGCGCTCCACGACCTCGACCATGTAGCGCCAGCAGTCGGGCTGGGTCCCGTCGGTGTCGGTGAAGCCATACAGCTGCGCGAGCTCTCCGCTCGAGAGCGACTGCCCGTTCCAGCGCGATGCGTCGGGGTCGCCCGCCAGTGCGGCCACTGCGCGGCCGACGTACCGGGGCGACTCCGAGATGCAGAAGTGCGGCGTGCGCTCGGTCGCGTCGCGCCAGTTCGACTCGCTCACGCTGTGGTGCTCGAGCATGAGCTCGGAGCGCATCCAGCCGGGCGTGAGCGCCACCGCGGTGCACTCGTGCGGGGCGAGCTCCTTCGCCAGCCCCCATGCCATCCGGGTGACCGACGTCTTCGCGAGGTCGTAGAACATCCCTACCCGGTAGTGGTCGGCGTTGTAGGCCGCGGTCCCGTCGGTCACCTCCACCACCAGCCCGCCGGGATTGCGCACCAAGAGCGGCAGCGCGTGGTGGCTTGTGATCAGATGGGTGTCGATCGCGAGCCGCAGCAGGCGCAGGCCGTTGTCGAGGTCGTGCTCCCACAGCGTCGACTTCCACTCGAAGAGGTGCTCCGAGCCCCAGATGTCGTTCACCAGCACGTCGAGCCGGCCCTGCTCGGAGTCGATGCGCTCCACCAGGGTCGCCACCTGCGCGGGGTCGAGATGATCCACCGCCACGGCGATGCCCTGGCCGCCCGCCTCGGTCACGAGCTCGGCGGTCTCCTCGATCGTCTCGGGACGGTCGATCTCCGAGCGCCGCTCACGCGTGGTGCGCCCGGTCGCGTACACGGTCGCACCCGCCTCGCCGAGCGCCACCGCGATGCCACGCCCGCCGCCCCGGGTGGCGCCGCTCACCAGCGCAACCTTCCCCTCCAACGATCCGCTCATGCCGCCGCTCCTCCGATCGCCTTGCGTGGACGGTAGCTCCCGAGCACCAGCACGGCAGCAATCACGAGCGCGCCGCCCACCAGCTGGAGCGTGCCGAGCAGTTCGCCGAACACGAGGAAGGCAAGCACCACCGTGACCACCGGCTCGACGGTGGAGAGGATCGAGGCAGTGGTGGGCCCAACCCGCTTCAGGCCGGCGAAGAAGAGACTCACCGCGGCGACCGTGGAGACCACGGCGATGCCGGCGAGCCAACCCCAGCCCTCGGCGGTGACATCGCCCGGATGCAGGTCGCCGATCGCGGCGGAGCCGAGCGTCAGGCTCACCGCGGCGCCCGTGCAGACGAGCGCGGAGAGAAGGCTCGGCCGCAGGCGGCCGGCGATCCCCTCGCTCACCAGGATGTAGGTCGTGTAGATGACCGCGGCGGTGAGGGCCAGCGCCGTGCCGACCGGGTCGAGCGAACCGGCCTTGGCGCTTGCCAGGACCAGCACGAGGCCGCCGGAGGCGAGCGCGAGTGCGCCGAGTCGGCGCGAGTCGGCGCGCTCGCGGCCGAGCACGATCGCCGCGACGGCGACCATCCCGGGGAACGTGTAGAGGACGAGCGAGAGGAGCGATGCGTCGATCCGGTCAAGCGCCGCGAAGAAGCAGCCGGCCTGGGCGGCGTAGCCGGCCGCGCCGAGGGCAAGGGCGAGGGCGATGTCCCGGCGGCCCAGCGAGCGCAGCTCGCGCGCGGACCCGTCTGCGATGACCAGCGCCCAGAAGAGCAGCGCGGCGAGCGCGAAGCGAACGGCGAGCAGGGTGCCGACGGTCGCGCCGTTGTCGTAGGCGAGCTTGCCGAAGACGGCCATGGCACCGAAGCCGGCCGCGGAGCCGACGCATAGGAGTGTTCCGGTGGAGCGCATGCGACGATCCTGCCGCATCCAAGCATCAGTATCGACTCCGATTTCTAGCGATAATACGGTAGCGTTACTTCCGTATGCTCGAGCTCCGACGACTGCGACTCCTGAGCGAGCTGCACGCGCGCGGCACGATCGCCGCGGTCGCGGATGCCCTCCAGTTCACGCCGTCGGCCGTCTCACAGCAGCTGGCGATGCTCGAGCGCGAGGCGGGCGTGCCGCTCATCGAACGGGCCGGCCGCGGCGTACGCCTCACCGACGCGGCGCTCGTGCTGGTTGAGCACGCGGAGGCGCTGCTTGAGCGGACGGCGTTGGCGGAGGCCGATCTGGCGGCGGCCGCTGGAACCGTGGCCGGCCGCGGCCGCATCGCCGGGTTCGAGTCGGTGGCGCTGCGGCTGGCGCTGCCGGCGATGGAGTCGCTGGCCCGGGAGGCGCCGCGGCTGCGCTGCGAGCTGATGGAGCTCGAGCCCGAGGAGGCCCTCCCCAAGCTGGCGTTGGGTGACATCGACCTGGTGCTCGCGGACGAGTGGGAACACCAGCCGCAGAAGCTTCCCACCGGCGTGGAGCGCCACGACCTGCTGAGCGATCCGGTGCGCCTCGGGCTGCCGGCTCGCCACCCGGCCGCGCGCCGCCATCCCGACTCCGTACCGCTGGCCGAGCTGGCCGGCGAGCCCTGGACCACCGGGCACGCCGGACTGGGCTGGGACGAGATGACCCGGCGCACCTGCCAGGAGCTCGGGGGGTTCGAGCCAGACGTGCGCCACCGCACCAACGACGCCGCGATCAGCCTCGCGGTTGTGGCGAGCGGCCTGGCCGTGACGATGCTGCCCGACCTCGCCCTGCCCGACCATCACCCGGGCGTGAAGCTGCGCGACATCGCGGAGCGCGCCATGAGCCGCGCGATCTTCGCTGCCACCCGCACCACCGACGCCGAGCGGCCGTCGACGCAGGCGCTGCTCGCCGCTGTGAGAGAGGCCGCGGCGCCGCTACGCCGGCGCTACGGCGCCTGAAACAGGCACGGCAGCTCTCGACACCTGTTCGCTCCGGGCCAACAGGGCCACCGCCGCTGCAAAGAAGCACAGGGCGACCGGGCCAACGGGTGGCGGGTGTGAGACCACCAGCATCGACAGCCCGAGCAACACCCAGGCAAGTGTCGGCGCCCCGGCGTTGCGGTATGCCACAGCGGCCGCGATCGTGGCCACGACCCACGCAAGCCCTCCGACGAGGCCAACCACTCCAGCCTCGCCGATGATCGCACTGCTCCCAATGCTCTGGATGGTGTCCGCGACCGCCGGCTGCTGACCAACGGGCACATCGTTGCCGTGCTGGACCATGGTCCCGATCGCGAGCCCAATGACCGTCTCCCAGGCGGCGTACAGCACTACGAAGGGACCAATCGCCAGGCGACTGATCCTTGCGGCGGTTCCGGGCATGTCGCGCACCAGCAAGTAGAGCGCCGCTCCCATCAGTCCGATGAAGACCAGGGTGCCGACGTGGACCACCATGTATGCCGTCACATTGTCGCGGAGATCCGCGTAGACGTGATCTGCATTCACATTCGGGTGGAACCACAACAGCACCGCCCAGGCGAGTGGAACCCCGATCGTGAAAGCGACCACGGGGCGGGTGAAGCGGGCGGGCGAGTCCATGAGGCCTCCTCTGGGCCAGGGGCTTCCTACCCTACGCCTCTGGGTGACTAGGCGGGAACGGGCGCGTCTGACGGGGCTTCCGCCGGCGCGTTCGGGCGCAGCCAAACGATCTCGCTGTCGGTCAGCTCGAGCTCCTGAGCCTGTGCCTTGGTGATCTGGACCCAGGTCTTCTCGCCGTGGCCGAGGCTCAGCTCCACACGCACCTCGAAGCCGAGGTGGATGATGCGGTCGATCATCGCCTCCTCCGCTCCGTCGGTCGGCTCGCGCAGGATCTCCACGTCGTGCGGGCGGATCCAGCGCCCGGACAGCTCGCTCACCGGTCCCACGAAGCCCATGACGAAGTCGTTCGCGGGCTGCTCGTAGAGGTCCTTCGGAGTGCCCACCTGCTCGATCCGGCCCTCGTTCAGCACCACGATCTGCTCGGCCACCTCCATGGCCTCCTCCTGGTCGTGCGTCACGAACACGGTGGTCACGTGCACCTCCTCGTGGAGGCGGCGCAGCCACGCGCGCAGCTCCTTGCGCACCGTGGCGTCGAGAGCGCCGAAGGGCTCGTCGAGCAGCAGCACGCGCGGCTGGACCGCGAGCGCGCGTGCGAGCGCCATGCGCTGGCGCTGGCCGCCCGAGAGCTGAGAGGGATAGCGGTGCGCGAAGCCGTCCAGGTGCACCAGCTTGAGGAGCTCGTCCACGCGGGCGTCGATCTCGTCCTTGTCGCGCTTGCGGATCGTGAGCCCGAAGGCCACGTTCTTCGCCACGGTCATGTGCTTGAAGGCGGCGTAGTGCTGGAAGACGAAGCCGACGTTGCGCCGCTGTGGAGGCTTCTGGGTGGCGTCCTCACCGGCGATGTCGACCCTGCCGCTGTCGGGGGTCTCGAGCCCCGCGATCACGCGCAGCAGCGTGGACTTGCCGCCGCCGCTGGGCCCGAGCAGTGCGGTGAGTGAACCGTCGCGAACCTCGAGCGACACGTCGTCGAGCGCCACGAACTCGCCGAAGCGCTTGGACACGGAATCAACGACGATGCTCATCCCTGAGCCTCCTTGGGCTTGATCACGTTTATCGCGAGAAGCGTCACGAGCGCCAGCAGCGCGAGCACCACCGACGCGGCATATGCACCGGTCTCGTCAAACCGGTTGTAGCTGCCCTCCACGAACAGCGGGGCCGTCTCGGTCTGGCCGGACAGCTTGCCGGACACCACGCTCACCGCACCGAACTCGCCGAGCGCTCGCGCCGTGGTGAGCACGACGCCGTAGGCCACGCCCCAGCGGATCGCCGGGAGCGTGACTCGCCAGAAGGTCTGGAGTGGTCCGGCCCCGAGCGTGGCGGCGGCCTGTTCCTGCTCGGTGCCGATCTCGCGCAGCACCGGGATCACCTCGCGCACCACGAACGGCAGCGAGACGAACATCGTCGCCAGGATCATCCCTGGCGTGGAGAAGATGATCTGGACCCCGTGGTCGGCGAACCAGGGGCCCACCCAGCCATCGCGACGGCCGTAGACGAGCAGGAGCGCGAGGCCCACCACCACCGGCGAGACCGCGAACGGCAGGTCCACCAGTGCGTTGAACAGGGCGCGCCCGCGGAAGCGCTGGCGCACGATGGCGAACGCGGCGAGGATGCCGAAGATCGTGTTGAGCGGCACCGCCACGGCCACCATTACGAACGTGAGCCAGAAGGCGTGCTGGGCCTCGGGCGTGGTCACGGCGTCCCAAGCTGCGCCGATCCCGTCCTGGAACGCGTTCACGAACACGAGCACCACAGGCACGCCGAGCAGCAGCAGCAGGTAGCCAAGCGCGACGAAGCGGAGGGCGTACTTACTCTTCATGGCGCAGCGCCCGCTTCGAGAGCCATCCGAAGAGCAGCAGGACGACGAGGGACACCAGGAGCAGCAGTACTGATACGGCGGAGGCGCCCACCGGGTCGTCGCTCTCGACCCTGGCGAAGATGAACACGGACGCGGCCTGGGTCTTGAACGGGATATTGCCCGTGATCAGGACAAGCGACCCGAACTCGCCGACCGCGCGAGCGAACGCCAGGCCCGCTCCGGCGATGATGGCCGGAGCGAGGTTCGGCAGGATGATCCGCCGGAACACGGTGATCCGACTCGCGCCGAGCGACTCCGCCGCCTGCTCCATCTCGCGGTCCAGTTCGAGCAACACCGGCTGCACCGCGCGCACCACGAACGGCAGGGTCACGAACAGCAGCGCCATGACCACGGCCGCACGCGTGAACGCCACGTTCACGCCCACCGGGCTGTCCGGACCGTAGAGCGCGAGCAGCGTGAGTCCGGCGACGATCGTGGGCAGCGCGAACGGCAGGTCGATCAGAGAGTTCACGATGCCCTTGCCGGGGAACTCGTCGCGCACGAGCACCCAGGCGATCAGCGTGCCGAATACGGCGTTGATGAGGACCACGATCACCGACGCGATCAGCGTCAGCTTCAGCGCCGCGACGGCCTGCGGGCTGCTGATCGCGCTCCAGAAGCTGTCGGTGCCGCTGTCGAGCGACTTCAGCACCACGGCCGCGAGCGGGATCAGCGCGACGATGCTCAGATACGACATGGCGATGCCGCGGCCAAGGACGGCTCCCGGAATGGGGAGCTGCGTCCTCAGGCCGACCGCCTGGGCTGCGCTAACTGCTCTCAGTGCTCTTCCCCTGAGACTGGAAGATCTCCGCCACCACGCCCTTCTCCGGATCGAAGAAGTCCGTGTTCACCTGGTCCCAACCGCCGAACTTCGTGATGTCGAACAGCTCCGCCGGCTCGGGGAACCTGTCCGCGCCAGGGGTGCCCTCCACGACCGGGCGGTAGCCCTTGCTCACGAAGAGCTTCTGCGCCTCCGGCGTGTAGAGGAAGTCGACGAACTTCTGCGCGAGCTCCGGCTCCTTGGCTTCTGTCGTGGCCGCCACCGGGTTCTCGATCAGGAGCGTCTGGTCGGGAACGATGTAGTCGAGCTCCTCGCCCTTCTGCTGCGCGAGGATGGCCTCGTTCTCATAGCCGAGCAGCACGTCACCCTTGCCGCTCGAGAACGTCTGGAGCGACTCGCGCGCGCTCTTGTCGAGCACGGGCACGTTCTCGAACAGCTTTGCGAGGTACTGCTCGGCCTCTTCCGGCGTCTTGCCCTTCTCGATCTGCGCGCCGTAGGCGGCCATGATGTTCCACTTGGCGCCGCCCGAGGTGAACGGGTTCGGCTCGAGCACCTCCACGTCGCCGGTCACGAGGTCGTCCCAGTCCTTGATGCCCTCGGGATTGCCCTTGCGGACCATGAACACCACGACGGAGTTCGTGACCATGCCCTGGTGCTCGTTCTGGTTCCAACCCTTGTCGACGAGGTCGGCGTCCACCAACCGCGTCATGTCGGGCTCGAGCGAGAACTCGACCACGTCGGCCGGCAGGCCGCCCTCGACCGCACGTGACTGCTCACCCGATGCCGCGTAGGACTGGCTGAAGCTCACGCCCTTCCCCTCGGATGTCTTATTGAAGGCCGGGATCAGCTCCTTGTAGGCCTCCTCCGGGGTGGAGTAAGCCACGAGCGTGAGCTTGCCTCCGCTGCCGTCGCCCCCTGAGGCGTCGGACGACGTACCGCCGCAGCCGCTGGCCACGAGCAGAATGGCCAGGACGGCCAGAGCAGCCAGCAGCGGGGCCACCAGGCGATTACGAGTCCTCACATTGTCCACCTTGTCAATCGACTTTACCGACCGAGCAAAGTAGCAAAAGGCAACTGATTTTGTGGAGAATGTGTGTTCTTGGCCCCCAGCGCACCAACCGTCGCCGATGTCGAGCGCATCACCGCGCTCGGCGATCCTGTCTTGCGGAACCTCCAGATCACGCAGTGCTACTCCGAGCTGTCGCGCGAGTTCGCCGCGCGAACCGGAGGCGAACCGGCCAACTGGTGCACCTTTGCCACCTGGGCGTCCAAGCAGGCCGGCCAGACAATCCGCAAGGAGGATCTGCGGCGGGCGTTCGAGCGCGTTTTCAGCGGGTCACCGGACGCGACGAGCGTCGGCAACGACGCGCTGGCTGCCGTCGCGGACCTGAGCGCGAAGCGTGGCCTGAAGCGTGTCCCGGATGCGATGCGCCAAGCGCTCCTGCCCGATTGCGCCTTCGAGCGCGCGAGCGATGCCGTCGCGCGCGGCAACCGCAAGGTGTTCGAGGAGATCGGGCGTGAGTTCGCGCGCTTCCTGGCGCTGCCGCCGACGGAGCTTGCGACGTTCCCCGAAAGCCTGAGGCCAGGCGACCCACCCGAAGGTCAGGAGTACCTGCGCCAAGCATTCACGGCGTACACGGCAGCGTTCCATGAGAGCGACCCCAAAGCCCGAGCCGAGCTGATTCTGCTCGCGAACCTGGCAATCGGCTGGCACGAGCAGACGCGCCTCCAGCCGGAGATCGTCGAAGCGTTCAATTCCCCCTTCGACGAGCCGGTCAAGCTGCGGCGCGGGCTCCTCCGACACCTGCTGCGCCCGCGCTTCGGCCTGGCGCTTCGCCTGCTCGCCGAGCTCGTGCCCGGGCGCCGGACGCCGGTGAAGAAGGTCCTCGACGAGCTCGACCGGCATGTGAAGCAGATCGCGCACGAGGTGGTCACCGACCTGCTGATGACGCTCTCCCTGCCCGGCCGCGCGCTGAACCTGGGCCGCGACGTGCCGGGGGCGTTTCCGCCCGAGCTGGCGACGATCGACAGCGCAGACCTGCGCGCGCTGCTCGGCCGGATCGACCGCACACCGGACACCACGCGCGGCAGCGGCGCCCGCTCCTGGGCGAACCTGACCGATCGAATCAACTACATCGCCGACCTGTTCCGGGTCTACCAGGATGAGCCGAGGCTGCTCGGCGATCCCTTTACGGCCGAGGAGATGCGGCGCGCACAGCAGCGTTGAAGGAGTGATTTCCCGACGACCGTCCTGCTCTACCTACCGTATGGGTAGTCCAGGCAGGATGGTCGAGGCGCGCGGCCGCGCCGCGAAGTTCACGCGCTCGCCGCTCGCGAAGAGCTCCTCGAAGCGCTCCCGCCCGTACGGGCCGTCACCGTCGAGGCCGGAGATCTCGTACCCGAGCTCGCCGCAGAGCAGGTCGTGGAGGCCGCCGGGGGTGGTTCCGTAGAGGTCGGCGGAGCCGCGGCCGTGCTCGAAGGCAACCACCGGCCGATGCCGGCGGAGCGTCTCGACCGCTCCGCGCAGCATCTCCTCCTCGGCGCCCTCCACGTCGATCTTCACGAACGCCGGGTGCACGCCGTCGGGGAGCACGTCGTCGAGCCGCTCGACCGTCACGGTGAGCTCCTCCACCGGGCTCGGGGCGGGCGTGGGCCGCGCCAGGAAGCCGCTCCAGCCCGGATCGTCGATCACATGGGCGAACGTGCGCGTGCCGGCGCGGTCTCCCAGCGCGGACTCGCGCACCTCCACGCCGGGGAACTCCTGCCGCAGCTGCCCGGCGAAAGCCGGCAGTGGCTCCCAGGCCATGTGACGCCCGCGCGGCTGCGAGCCGCACCATCTCGCGCAGGACCGATCCGGCGTGCGCACCCACGTCGAGGCAGTCCGAGTCCGGCTCCAGCACCTCCTCGAGCAGCGCCACGAGCAGCTGCGTGTCGCGGATGTCGGCGCGGATGTGCGCGGGCAGGAAGCGGCGCCGGACCCGCCGCAGCGCGTCACTCACCATCGTGGATCACCAGCCGGTAGCCACCGTCGAGCTCGTCGAGCTCGAGCAGATCCGCGTTGCGGCGCGCCCACTCGCCCGACTCCAGGTCCCTGGCCAGCCGCACCAGCCCGGCCTCAACACAGGACTGATCCATCAATGCAAAAGCGGAAATCCCCGCACGAACGGCCGGGTCGAGGTACGCCTCGGGCCGCCGCCAATAGGCGTGATAGAAGCCGTCGAGGCAGTCGTGCGGGATCGGCACGACCTCCACCCGCCCCCCGCCGAGGCGCTCGACGGTCATCGCCAGCTCGTATCCGTCGGGGATCAGGTCCTCGAAGCAGGGGAAGTAGTCGCTCACGACCCAGGTGTCGCGCGAGCTGGCCGGCTCCCAGGTGAAGAGCACCACCCGGCGAGCGACGCGCCGCATCTCTGCCAGGCCTCGCGCGTGATCGGACCAGTGGTGGTCGCTCAGCACCGCCATCGCGGCGTCGAAGCTGCGGTCCTCGAACGGCAGCTCCTCGGCGAATGCCCGCACCACCGCTGCCGCGCCCTCCGGGCGCTGGGAGATCATCACCTCGGAGGGCTCCACGGCGGTCACCTCGAGGTCGGCGGGCTCGTAGGCACCCGTGCCGGCGCCCACGTTCACCACGGTGCGGGCATCGCCCAGCGCGGCGCGAATCCTGGCGCCGATACGGGGGTCCTCCCGCCGCACAAACGTGTAACGCTTACCTATGGAATCGTACAGAAGCCCGATGCCGCGAATTCTCCCTCTGATCGCAAGCCTCAGCTGCGCCGCCGCGCTGGCCGGCTGCGGCGACGACTCGACGGGGGCCATGGATGAGCCGCAGGAGATGGCCTCGACCGCAACCGCGACGACACCCACTTCCGCTGCGCCACGCCAGAGGGCTCCGCTCTTGAAGCTGCGCGATTCGCAGGTCGGCCGTGTCCTCTTCAGCGGACGCGACCGCGCCCTGTACACCTTCACGCGCGACCAGAACGGAAGGAGCCGCTGCCATGGCGAATGCGCCGAGGCGTGGCCACCCTTCTTCGCGAAGAAACCCCCGCGCGCCGCCGACGGTGTGAAGCGCTCGCTGATCGGGACGGTCGCACGAGGACGCCGCCGACAGGTCACCTACCGGGGGCAGCCTCTCTACTTCTACGAGCACGACCCCCGGGGCGAGGTTCTCTGCAACGACATCGTCGAGTTCGGCGGCACCTGGTTCGCGGTGACCGCCGTGGGGCGCCCGCCGGCCTAGAGCCCTGGCGGGTGCCGGACCACGTAGCCCGACGAGGAGCGGTGCGTGCGCGTCCAGCGCGAGCCCGTCTCGCGGAGCGCGCTCGTGTCGAAGCGGCGGCCGTCGACGACCATGTAGGCGTGGCCTGAGTTGGCGTAGATAGTGATGTGCCTGCCGCGGCCCGGGCGGCCGTAGCTCATGAAGCCGCTCGAGTCGAGCGGGGTCCGCAACAGCCCGGCGTAGTGGAGCGCGTATGAGATCGAGCCGGAGCAGTCGTAGCCGCTGTCGTGGTAGGTGCCGTGGCCTCCGCCGTATTTGTACGGCGCGGTGGCGATCCGGTTCGCCGCCCTGATCAGGCGGTGGATGTGGCCACCTCCGCGCGAGCCTCCGCCACGCCGCTTCAGAACCCGTCCCGGGCCGAGGCCCAGCTTCGCCCGAGTCTGCGGCCCGGCCACGCCGTCGGGCACGAGCCCGTGCGCCGCCTGCCAGCGCTTCAGGGCCGCCTCGGTTCCTGGACCGAAGACGCCGTCCGCCGGAACGCCGATCCGGCGCTGAAGAGAGCGCACCCCTCCGCCGCCGTGCGAGCGATGGTGAGCGCGCCCCGAGTGCCCGCGGCGCGAGCCGGAGCGCTTGCGCTTCAGCACGGGGCCCGAGCCGAGCCCCATCGCCGAGCGCGTCTGCGGCCCGACGATGCCGTCGGCCACCAGGCCGTGCCGGCGCTGCCAGCGCTTCACGGCCCGCTGGGTGGCGGGGCCGAACACGCCGTCGGCCGCCACGCCGACCTTGCGCTGGAGCGCGCGGACGTCCGCACGCACGCTGGACGCGTGCGCCTTCGTCGCGGCGGCGGCTGGCTCCGCGGGCACGGCGACGATCCCGCCGGCTAGGGCGAGCATGGCTGCGGCGGCCACAAGCTTCCTGCTGTGCACGTCGGTTGATGCCTTCTGTCGGGTTCCGCCTGCGAGGTGAGCTGACGGGCTCGCGCTTTGCGCTACACCCGGGCACTCGGCCCGGGCGATTCGCCCCAGCGGCACAAGGCCGCATCGGTTCCCCCGCTCGCCCGACCCTGAGATCGGAGCGACTCGGCGTTAAGAGCCCGTCGTTCTATCAGGCGAAATTCCTGCAAGTTGCATGATTTGTTGCAAAATGACGCAATGGAGGAGATCGCCCCGGGCGTAATGCACTGGCAGGCGCCGCATCCGAGGATCGGCGTGGACGTGAGTTCCTACTGGCTTCCGCAGCTTCGGACGCTGCTCGATCCGCTCGCGGTGCCGGACGAGGTGGAGGGAGTCCAGCACATCCTCCTCTCCTGCCGCCACCACGTGCGCGACAGCCTCGAGGTGCGCACGCGCTTCGGCGCGGTGGTGCGCGCGCCACGCGTGGGGATGCACGAGTACGAGCACGACACGCCGATCGTGCCGTACGACTTCGGCGAGGCGCTCGCAGGGGGCGCGGTGACCGCGTACGAGGTGAACTCGATCAGTCCCGACGAGAGCGCCTTCCACATCCCCGCGGCGAACGCGCTCGCCATCGCCGACGGAGCCATCCGCTACGGCGACGACCTCCACTTCGTCCCGGACGAGTACATGGACGACCCCGAGAAGACCAAGGCCGGCCTCAAGAGCGCCTTCGCCCGCCTGGCGGACGAGCTTGACTTCGACGTCCTGCTGCTCGCCCACGGCAAGCCGATCCCAAGCGGCGGCCGCGAGGCGTTGCGTCGCTTCGCGAGCTCCTAGCCGTCCTGCTTAGTGGCCTCGAAAGCGAGTGAGCTCTCGCAGGGGGTTCTGCCGCCCCCTGTGCCCGGCCAGGTCCCGTTGGTCTCGACCGTCCCTCGTGCGCGCGTCCCGTCGTCGAGGAGGCGGCCTTCCAACCGGCTGACGAAGCTCCCGCCGTCGGGGAAGCGGTGGTTATCGCGGAACTCGAACGAGGCGCCCTCGCCTTCGAACGGCCCCTTCGCGGCCCACTCCCACCCGTGCCAGACCCTCTGGAACACGCAGCGGGCGCCGATCGTGACCGTGAACGACTCCACGCGGCCGTCCACGACCCTCACGGAGACGGGCTCGCCTCTGGTGGTGCTGCCCCGCAATGTGACCGGCTCAGAATCCGAATCGCCGCCGCTCCGGCTGATGAGCAACAGCGCGGCACAGACGGCCACGAGCCCGTAGACGAGAAGCCGGAGTCTCAGACCAGCTCGAGGAAGACCATCTCGGTGGAGTCGGACTTCCTCGGCCCGAGCTTCAGGATGCGGCAGTAGCCGCCCGGGCGGTCCGCGTAGCGCGGGGCGATCTCCTCGAAGAGCTTGTAAACGACGAACTTGTCCTGACCAAGCCGGGCCATCGCGAGGCGACGCGAGTGATGGTCACCCTTCTTTGCAAGCGTGATCAGCCGTTCGAGCTCCGGCTTTACTGCCTTCGCCTTCGCCTCTGTCGTCTGGATGCGCTCATGATCGATCACCTCGCGGCACAGGTTCATGAACAGCGCCTTGCGGTGCGCCGGGTCACGCGACAGCTTGCCCCTCTGCTTCTGGTGACGCATAGCGGCGAAACCCTACCCGGCGCGAAGCCCCAGCCCACGCGCGTCGAGGGTCTCCTTGACCTCCTCGATCGACTTGCGGCCGAAGTTCGGAATCGCAGCCAGCTCTGACTCGGACTTCTGCACGAGGTCGCCGACCGTCTGGATGCCGGCACGCTTGAGGCAGTTGTACGAGCGCACGCCCAACTCGAGCTCCTCGATCAGGATGTCGTCCATCCCACCGGCGCCGGGGGCTCCGGCGCCGTCGCCCATGCCGTCCGCACCGGCCACCAGCGCGGCGCCCTGGTCACGCAGGGCCTCCACGCGGTCGGCGTCGGTGAAGATCGCCAGGTACTTGATGAGGATCTCGGCGGCCTCACGCAGCGCGGCCTGCGGGTCGAGCGACCCGTCGGTCTCGATGTCCATCGTGAGCTTGTCGTAGTCGGTCTTCTGGCCGACGCGGGCGGCGTCCACTGAGTACGCCACACGCTTCACCGGCGAGAAGATCGAGTCGATCGGGATCACGCCGATCGGCTGGTCCGGCGTCTTGTTGTCCTCCGCCGGGGAGTAGCCGCGGCCGTGGCCGATCGTCAGGTACATCTCGAGCTTGGTCTTCTTCTCGAGGGTTGCGATATGGGTCTCGGGGTTGAGGATCTCCACGCCCGAGGGCAGGTCGATATCGCCGGCGCTGATCTCGCCGGGGCCTGTGACCACCAGCGGCGCCTCGATCTCGGCCGCATCCGAGTGCATGCGGCAGACGACCTCCTTGAGGTTGAGGACGATGTCCGTCACGTCCTCCTTCACCCCGTTGATGGTGGAGAACTCGTGCGCGACGCCCTCGATGCGGACGCTCGTCACGGCCGCGCCGGCAAGGGACGACAGCAGCACTCGCCGAAGCGAGTTGCCGAACGTGTAGCCGAAGCCGCGGTCGAGCGGCTCGATCGTGAAGGTGCCGCGGTTGTCCTCGACCTTCTCGGCGGAAATCTGTGGAGTCTGAAACTCGATCATTGGAGAGGTGGTTCCTTCGCTTTGTATCCGCGCGGCGCCCGAGCGGGCGCGCGGGAGTTCGGTGCTACTTCGAGTAAAGCTCGACGATGAGCTGCTCCTGCACCGGCGTGGTGATCTCCGCACGCTCGGGGAGGCGGAGCACCTTGGCGGTGAGGCCGTCGTGGTCGGCCTGGAGCCAGGCCGGCACGGCGGAGGTCAGCTCGGTCGCGTCACGCACGACCGGCTCGACCGGAGCGCTGGGCTTCATCGTTATGACGTCTTCGGTCTTCAGCTGGTACGACGGGATGTCCACGCGGCGGCCATTGATGTGCCAGTGGCCGTGCCGGATCATCTGACGTGCCTGGCGGCGCGAGCCGGCAAAGCCGAGCCGCACCAGCACGTTGTCGAAGCGGGATTCGAGAAGGCGGAGCAGGTTCTCGCCCGTGACGCCGGCCTGGCGGCTCGCCTTCGCGTAGTAATTGCGGAACTGCTTCTCGAGCACGCCGTAGTAGCGGCGGGCCTTCTGCTTCTCACGCAGCTGGAGCCGGTACTCAGACTGGCGCGAGCGACCGCGTCCATGGTCGCCCGGCGGGTAGTTGCGCCGCTCGACTCCGCACTTGTCCGTGAGGCAGCGCTCGCCCTTGAGGAAGAGCTTCATGCCCTCCCGGCGGCACAACTTGCACTGAGGACCCGTATCGCGCGCCATCAGACACGCCTCCGCTTGCGCGGACGGCAGCCATTGTGGGCCTGCGGTGTCACGTCCCGAATTCCTGTGATCTCGAGCCCGGCGGCCTGAAGCGAGCGGATCGCCGTCTCGCGGCCGGAGCCCGGGCCCTTCACGAAGACCTCGACCTTCTGGAGGCCGTGCTCCATGCCCTTGCGCGCGGCGGCGTCAGCCGTGACCTGCGCCGCGAAGGGCGTGGACTTGCGCGAGCCCTTGAAGCCGGCGCCGCCGGCGGACTCCCACGCGAGCACGTTGCCGTCCTTGTCGGTCAGCGACACGATCGTGTTGTTGAAGCTCGTCTTGATATGTGCCTGCCCGAACGGCACGTTCTTCCGGACGCGCTTGCGTCCGCGGGGTCGTCGCGCTTGAGGCATTTAGTGCTTTCTCACCTTCTTCTTGCCGCCGCCGGACTGAGAGCCGCGCTTCGGACCCTTGCGGGTGCGCGCGTTGGTCTTCGTCCTCTGTCCGTTCACCGGCAGGCCGCGCCTGTGGCGGAGGCCTCTGTACGCGCCGATCTCCATCAGACGCTTGATGTTCTGTGACTGCTCGCGCCGGAGGTCGCCCTCCACGAGCAGGTCGTCGACCTTCTCGCGGATCTTGCGCACCTCGTCCTCGGTTAGGTCCTTGACGTAGGTGTCCGGGTCCACGCCGGACTGGGCCAGCACCTCGTTGGAGGTCGACCGACCGATGCCGTACACATACGTGAGACCGATTTCGACCCTCTTGTTCAGAGGGATATTGATCCCTGAAATCCGCGCCATTTACCCCTGCCGCTGCTTGTGACGGGGGTTCTGACAGATCACGAGGACCGCACCGCCGCGGCGGATGATCTTGCACTTCTCGCACATTGGCTTAACTGAGGCGCGGACCTTCATAGCTCCGTAGAACCGGGGAAACGTATCGGACACAACGAGGATCGGCGCGGGAGCCCAGGAGACGGCTCAGCGCCGACCGGAAAGAGTAGCAGCCTGCACTGGCTCAGGCTCGCTCAGGTGCCAGGGGGTGAGGATGCGTGGTCCGTCCCCCGTTATGGCCACCGTGTGCTCGAAATGGGCTGCCAGGGAGCCATCCTCGGAGTAGACGGCCCAGTTGTCCGATCCGATGCGCACGTGATGGCTGCCCACGTTCACCATCGGCTCGATCGCGAGCACCATTCCCTCCTCCAGCTCAGGCCCCGTGCCGGGCTGGCCGAAGTTCGGGATCTGCGGGTCCTCATGCATGTCACGGCCGATCCCGTGGCCCACCAGGGAGCGGAT
>CAWGSQ010000011.1:0-569360 GCA_963825345.1 uncultured Thermoleophilaceae bacterium
GCCGCGCCGATCGTGGTCGGGCCGCGGGCATGGATTGCGGCCAGGGCCATCGTCCACATGGGCGTGACGGTGGGCGAGGGGTGTGTCTATCGGCGCCGGCAGCGTGGTGACGCGCGACATGCCGGCCTGGACCGTCTGCGCCGGCGTCCCGTGCCGGCCAATCAAGCCGTATGCGAAACGGTGACCGCGTGCGCGTGCTGGCTGTGTCTCACCGTGCTTCGGCGCGTACGGCGGCGTCGAAGCCTTCGTGTTCGCCGTGTGCGGACGCCGTCGGGCGAGGATCCGCGATTCGACGTGCGCGTTTGCTTCAAGCGGGTCGCGGGACTTCTCGCTGCAGCCGGCGCTCGGCGCAATATTGCCAGGGGGCGCGGGGTCGAGTTCTGCAACCGGGCCAGCCGTGACTTATGGTCGGCGATCGGCTGGGCGGATGTCGTGCATGCCCAGAACGCCTCGCCGGACGTGGCGATGATGGCGGCGCTGCGGCGCAAGCCGCTGGCGGTGACGATTCACGATTTCCTGCCGCCGGCACCATGGGCGCGGCGGCTATCGTGGCAACTCTGCCGCGCGCGCGGCCGCGGCGCGCTCGTACAACTCGCGGGTCGGTCTGGAAGACGTGGGAGCCGAACGGCGACCGCAAGGCCAGCGCCCGCATCCCGACGGTGTCGCGCTTCGAGCGGCACCTCCTCGACGCCCGCGCCGGGGCCAAGGGTTCCTGTTCGTCGGCCGACTTGTCGATAGCAAGGGAGTGGATACGCTGCTCGATGCCTACCACCTCGCCGGCCTCGATCCGGGGGTCTGGCCGCTGACCATCGTCGGCGACGGCCCGATGCGCCCGGAGCCGAAGCGCGCTGCTGGGGGCGCCGGCACACGAGGCGTCCGCTTCCTCGGGGTTCGTCGACGACGAGACGAAGGCGCGGCTGGTGGGGGTCGGGCGAAGTGGCTGGTGGCGCCGTCACACGCCCATGAAGGGCTCGGCCTGGTGGTCCTCGAAGCGCGGCATGCCGGCGTGCCGTGCATCATCACCACGCACGGGGGGTTGCCGGAAGCCGGCGGCCGCGACGCCATGCTCTGCGCGCCGCGCGACGGTGGCCGGGTTGGCGGGACGCGCTTCACTCCGCCGCGGCGATGCCCGATCGGCGACTACGAGCGGCGGTCGAGGGGGCGCACGAGAGACGACCTCGCCGGCGAGCTGGTTCCGATGTCGTTCTATCCCGACGCGTATCTCCGTCTCGCGATGGCGGCCAGGGAACCAATGGCCGATCTTGAGGGAACGGCGCTGGCGTTGACGTGGGGCGAGCAGGCGCCGTCGGCCCACATCTACCTCGCGCCGGCGGTCCTGACGCTGCTGCGCCGTCGCGGCGTGCGGCGCATCCTCGACCTGGGCTGCGGCAACGGCACGTTCACGGCGCGGATCGTCGAGGCCGGATATGGAGTCGTCGGTATCGACGCGTCGGCGAGCGGAATCGAGATCGCGACGCAGCTCTCGTGCCCGGACGCAAGTATTCCCCAGGTCGCTCAACATCCGTTGCCGTAGGCACTGACGGCCGTTCGACGGGGTCACCGCGGTCGAGGTCATCGAACAACTGCCGATGCCGGGCGTGCTGTGCGCACGCGCCAGGGAGGCGCTTTGGCCGGGCGGCAGTTCGTCGTGACGACGCCGTACGACGGCTAGGTGAAGAACCTGGCGCTCGCGGTGAAGGGTCAATGGGATCAGCATTGGCAGCCCTGGCGTGACGGCGGCCACATCAAGTTCTTTTCGCGCGCGACCATCACCACTTGATCCGGCGCGAGGGCTTCGACGTGAACGCGTTCGTGCGCGTCGGCCGCATTCCGAACCTGGCGAAATCGATGGTCGTCAGTCTCGCCTGAAGAAATGCGCGTGCCGTGGACGCGCCCTCCGACTGTCCCTGTCTCGGTCGTCGTGCCGGTGAAGAACGAGGGCGAAATCTCGCGCGCTGCCTGGAGTCGGTCCGGCTGGGCCAGCGAGATGTTCGTGGTCGACTCCGGAGCACCGACGGGACGCGGCGCTCGCCGAATCGATGGGGGCGCGGTCGTGCAGTTTCAGAACGGGCCGGGGCCCAAGAAGAAGAACTGGGCGCTCGAGAAGCTGCCGTTCCGTCACCAGTGGGTGCTGTTGCTGGACGCGGACGAGACGCTGGCCGCCGACGCAGAGACGAGATTCGCCGCCTGGTCACCGCGCCGGCCGCACGTGCGCGGCTACTGGATCAACCGGCGTTTCCTGTTCATGGGGCGGTGGCTGCGCCACGCCTACTACCCGAACTGGAACATGCGGCTGTTCCAGCATCGCTCACGGGCGCTTCGAACGGCTGACCGACGGCGATACGCAGAGCGGCGACGTCGAGGTCCATGAGCACCTGATCGTGGACGGTGCGACGGCCATGCGGCGAGCGAGATGGACCACTTCGCGTTTCCGGACGTGGGCACTTCGTCGAAAAGCACAACCGGTACTCGAACTGGGAGGCGCACGTGGCGCTCAACGCGGCCGACTGGACACCGGCAAACCGCCGTAGCTCGCCGCCGCCTGCTGCTGAAGGCTGGGCGCGCAGCTGCCGTGCCGGCCGCTGCTGCGGTTCCTGTACGTCTACCTCTGGCAGCGCGGCTTCCTCGACGGCCGTGAAGGCTACTACTTCGCGCGCCTGCACGCGTCTACGAGTTCCTGAGCGTCGCCAAGACCTACGAGCTGCGGCAGCGAGCAGCGGTCAGGAGTAGTGCGCATTCACATCATCGGCATCAACTACTGGCCCGAGCAGACGGGCATCGCCGTCTTCTCGACGGGCCGCGCCGAGTACCTCGCCGCCAGAGGGCACGAGGTGACGATGTGCACGGCGGTCCCGTACTACCCGCAGTGGCGCGTCGGCGACGGTTACAGCGGCGCTGCTTTCAGCGGCAACAGCACGCCGGCGTCGAGATCCTCCGCTGCCCGATCTACGTGCCGCGGCGCGTGACGACGCTCCGCCGGATGCTTCACGAGCTGTCGTTCGTCGTCTCGGCGTTCCTGCGCAGCCTCTGGCGCCGCGCCCGATGTGTTGGTCGTAGTGTCGCCGCCGCTCGGGCTGGCGCTGGCCGCGGTGCTGCTTGGCGTCTGGTGGCGCGTGCCGTACGTCTTCGACGTCGAAGACCTGCAGCCGGATACCGCCGTCGACCTCGGTATGGTGCGGACGGGCGTGTTGCGCGGGTGCTCTACGCCATCGAGCGGCTGGCCTACCGGCACGCCGGCGTGGTGACGACGCTGACCGACGCGATGCGCGACCGGATCATCGCAAGGGTGTCGCGCGCGGAAAAGGTGGAGCGTCTCGGGCTCTGGGTCGATCCCGCGATTCTCGCGCTCGGGGCGGGCGAGCCGGACGACGATCCGGCGGGAACTTGGCGTCGGCGATGCGCCGTCTGACGCTCCACATCGGCAACATGGGGGTCAAGCAGGGGCTGGACGTCGTGATCGACGCCGCTCACGGAGACGCCGAGCGGCGACCCGGGGCGCTATCTGCTCGTTGGCGACGGCGCCGTGCGCGGCGCGTTGGAGAGGCGAGTGCGCGAGCTGGCCTCGCAATGTCCCCATCATGCCGCTGCTGCCGCAGGATCGTTTTCTGCGCCTGCTCGCCGCCGCGGACATCTGTCTCGTCACGCAGCAGCGCAGCGTCGCGGACGTCGTCTTTCCGTCGAAGGTGCTGACGCTGCTGGCGGCGGGGAAACCGATTGTCGCGTCCGTGTCCGCCGAAAGCGCGGTGGCCCACGTCATCGCCCGCGCCGGCGCCGGGATTGTGGTGACCCCCGAGGATCCGCGCGCGCTGGTGGCCGCCATCGAGACGCTGCGCCGCAACCGCTCGCGGCGCGACGGCATGGCAGCGGCCGGCCGCGACTACGCGCGCCGTGCATTGGGAGCGCACCGGGACGCTGCGGTATCTGACCGACACGGTGGAACACGCGGCGGAAGACGCCGGCCGCAGCTGCGCCGGCGCCGCGCGCCGCGAATTCGCGGCCGCCAGGATGAGACGCGCTGGCCATGCGCGATCCGGTGCCGGCGGCGCAGGGTTTCGAGGCGAGTGAGGCAGCATCGCACCGGACGCGTGCGTCGCATCAGGGCTGGCCGCTCCTGCTGCTCGTCGCGTGGGGTGTCGTGCTGTTGGGCGCCGTCTATCCCTGGGCGTATATTCCGCTGCTAACTGGAACGCCGCGACGGTCGTTGGCGCCTACGCTTCGTGGCAAGCGCCGCCGCGCCACCGTCAACCGGTCCGTGGCGTGGATCGCCGCGCTTCTCGGCGTCGCCGGCGTCGTCGTGCTGCAACTCATCCCGCTGCCCGCCGCCTTGGCTCGCCCGCGTCAGCCCGGCGACCGTCCGGGTCGCGCCGCAGATCGATCTGGGACTACGCGGCGTCACAGGCCAGCAACAGCGCGGTGAGCCATCCGATGTCGATCGCGCCGGCGGCGACGCTCGAGGGGCTGCCTGGGCGAGGCGGGTAGCTCAGGGTCCAACGTACCGCGCGACGACCGCCCGGAGGGTGACTTGATCTTGTAGATCACCCCGTTATCTGTCCGTTCCTCAGCTGGTCGCGACCTGGACGATCAGGCCGAGAACCGAAACGCCAACTGCGGCTAGCGCGAGTTGTTCAGCCCGCCGCGCTTGAACGCCAGCGCGCGTGTTCGCGTCCTCGGCCAGCCGCACCTGCAAGGCAGCCTTGATTTCCTCGTTACGCATAGAGCCCGGTTCGGCGTGCGATCCGGCAGCATCGACCAGCTCTGGAACCGTCATTCGTAGGTACTCCTCTGCTGGCATGGATTGACTCTAGGAAGCACACCGGCGGGAGGGCCTAGGCCAGATGTAAAGCTCTTGACACATGCCGTATTACGGTTTACGGTGGTGTCATGCCGGATGAGACAGCACGCGCCCGAGGCGGTCGTCAGGGCAGCCGGGCCACCGCCCAGGCGCTGTACGTCACCGACCTGGAAACAGCCGGCGCGGCGCGTTCCGACGCCCTGCGGGAAGCGGACGCGCACCTAGACCGGATCGCGCGGCTACTCCCAGATGCACTGAGTGCCGGCCTGACACTGGCGGAGATTGCACGCATCGCAGGAGTAAGTCGACCGACGCTCTATCAGCTCCGAGCACGCTATGGCTCTGAGGCCGAACTGCGCCTCGCTCTATTGGAAACGGTCGCCAATGGGTTCGCACCCCTCGACAGCCTGGTCACCTCGATAGGTAGACCTGAGGCGGATTTGTGGCCGCACCTAAAGCACTTCGTAGACACGGACGCAATGGAAGTGGAACCGACCGAGGAAGAGGAGCCGCAGCCCGCTTTCATGCTCACGGACAAGGGGCGCTTCCTGCTTCGAATACCTCCAGGAGCAGGAGCGCGACGGCGAATCGAAGTTCGCGACCGCCATCGATCGGTTCTGCGGGGATATGAAGTCGCAGGGGCGCATGAACTCGCCGGCCACCGAGCGCGACTACCGCTACTGCCTCGACCGCCACGGCGAGGACGTGGACAACCGCGACCCTCGCTACACAAACCGCGAGGACGTGAAGCGCACGCTTCGGCGCTGGTCGCATCCCAACACGCAGTCGAAGTTCCGCTCGGTGCTGGTGTCTTTCTACGACTGGGTGATGGAGGAGGGCCTTCCGGGCCGACAATCCGGCTCGGCAGACGCGCCGGCCGAAGCGGCGGAAGCCCGAAGTCAACCGGCTGACGCTCGAAGAGGCCGTGGCACTCCTGGAAGCGGCGCGAGGAATACGCGAGCGCAGGGTCGCCTTCCTCGGGGTGTTGGCCGGCCCCCGGCGCCAAGAACTACTCGACCTCAAGGGCCAGAACTTCGCCCGTGACGGCTGGATTCGGATCGTCGGCAAGGGCGCAAAGGAACGGTGGGTTCCGGTGCTTTCCGAACTGGCCCCAGTGGTCGCGGAGATTCGCAGCGACGTCGCGCACGATGAGTACGTCCTCCCCGCTCAGCGCTTCCGTGATCCTGGCGTCAACCGCGAACGACAGGACTATCGCCACACGCGCTCGTCGGAACAGGCCCTCTGGCGACTGGTCGGCAGACTCGGCGAGCGCGCTGAGATCCCCTGGCGGGTGAAGCCCCACACGATGCGCCACGCCTTCGCCGATCACGTCGCGCGCCTCTCCGGAGACGTTCGCGTGGCTCAGTACCTGCTCGGTCACGCCACCCTCGGCACCACCGAGGCGTACCTGCGCGCGCCCACCTTGGACCAGCTCGCTACCTCAGTCAAAGGCGTCCTGTTCGGGGTGCCAACCGAACGCACGTTCCAGGGGGTCATTGGCGGACCCACAAAACCAGTAGAGGCGCCGACCGGAATTGAACCGGTGTACACGGCTTTGCAGGCCGCTGCGTAACCACTCCGCCACGGCGCCGGGGCGGCGTCTAGGGTAGCGGTGTGCCCGGCTACGGCTGGGTGAGGTACTGCATCGGTTTGGGGATCTGGTCCCGAGGTCGAAGGTGGACCAAGGAATGGCCCCTCACGTTGTAGAACTGGCGACAACCATGGAAACCAAGACCGTCTCCTTCTGGGTTCCCGGAGGCACGCGCGCGGCGGGCCTGGCTCGCCGATCCATCCTTTCCGTGGAGGCGGACCTCCCCAACTCGGTCCGCCACCGCCTGGCGCTGCTGCTCAGCGAGCTGGTCACGAACGCGATCCAGCACGGTGGCGCGGGCGAGCACGAGACGATCCAGGTGCGGGTCGCATCCTCCTACGAGAAGGTCCGCGTGGAGGTCTTCGACCCCGGCCCGAACGCCGCCGGCCCCCGCAACCGGCTCGAGCCGGAGGGCGGCTATGGCCTGCTTCTGGTGGACCGCCTCGCCAGCGGCTGGGGCCGCGAGAAGGTCGAGTCCGGCGGCAGTCTCGCCTGGTTCGAGCTCGTGCTCGACCCCATCGATCACATCTAGCCGCGCGCGAAATCGCCCGCCGGGCCGCGGCTATACTGCGCCCTCGTGCGGCTGTAGCTCAGTTGGCTAGAGCGTCTGCTTGCCATGCAGAAGGTCGTGGGTTCGAATCCCATCAGCCGCTCTCGAAAACCCGTGTTTTGCAGGTGTGTTTCGTCGCGACAGTCGCCTTGTTCCTCTGCATCCGGTCGGACTGATTCCGGACTCGCGGTCCGTCCATCGTCGGCCGCGTCAAGGAAAACACTCGGTTTTGCAGGCCGATTCTCGATCGTCCGAACCGAAGTCATTCTGCAGGGCCTGCAGAAGGTCGAGTGTTCTGCCGACCGCGGCCGATAGCCGGCTCCCTGCAAACGGCGCCTCTCGCGTACGGCTGCCTGCCGGCGCGATGGCAGCGATCCCGGTCCGCGGGGGCGAGCCCGATTTCAGTCCGGAAACCCGGAGGTCGACCTCGGCCGCTCCGCGACGCGGCCAGCCAATCGCGCCCCCCGGCCCGTGTTCGAAGGCGGTTTCGCGCCTTCTTGGATGGATAAAGGCTCATCGGGAACCCCAGTCCGGTCGGAAGTCCGGCTTGCGGCCGTGGGTGACCTGCTGAAGGCCCTTGCCGTTGCGCTTCATCGTCCAGATGTGCGGCAGCTGGGTACGGGTGGCGTGCACGAAGGCGATGCGCTTGCCGTCCGGTGACCAGACGGGCTCGAATGCGGCGCTGTACTGCGGTTCCTTGCGCACCCGCTTCAGACCGCTCCCGTCGGGACGGACGGTGTAGATCTCTACGGCCGCCTGGCCCTCGTAGGACGAGTTGAACACGATCCGCTTGCCGTTGGGCGACCAGTCCGGGCTGCCGGCGTTGAGCCGCATGGGCGTGATCTGGCGGAAGTTGGTTCCGTCCGCGTTGAGCACGTAGATGGCAGAGCCGTTACGCGGCTTTGCCTTGATGTTGAGCATGTTCACCGCGATCCGTGTGCCATCCGGCGACCACTGCGCATCGTGCGGCTCCTTCCCCAGGGGAAGGGACCTGAGAATCACCTGCTCGCCGGTCCCATCGGCGTTGGAAGTGATGAGCTCGAGCCCGCCCGCGGCCTCGTCCTTGATGATCGGCCCGAACGCGCGCTCGAACACGAGCTGGGTCGCATCGGGCGACCAGGCGGGGCTGCTGTCGCCGAGGCAGGGGTCTCCGACGCACGTCCTCGGCACAAGGGTCGGGGAGGAGCCATCGGCGCCCATCGTGAAAATCGCGTCCGGCAACACGCCGCCAAAGCGGCGCTCGAACACGATCTGCCGGCCGTCGGGCGAATAGTCGGGGTTGTAGCCGCTGCCCCCCGAAGTGAGCTTGCGCGGCTTCGCCCCGGGTCGGGCGACGCTGAAGATCTGCACGTTCTCCTCGTCCTCCGGGTCGACGAAGCGCTGGAAGGCGATCGGCCCGGGCTTGCCCGGGAACGTTGCCTCCGCCGAAGCAGCGGAACCGCCGACGACGGCAACCACCGCGACGGTGGCAAGCGGAAGGCGAAGGCGTGAAGCGCGAGCTGTGCGAGTCATTGGTGTTCCTCTCATGGTGAGCTTCTCCGAGCGGTTCAGTCGGCGAGGGTGATCGTGAGGTCGCCGCTCCTGTCGTCGGCGATAAAGACGCCGCGGGTGTTGGCGTAGGGGCCGGTCCCGCCGGTGATGGCTCCGTGTGTGGTCGGGACGCCTGGTTTGCTGTTGGCCTGCAGGGTGAGGGTGCCGTCTCGCAGGTCGATGACGCCGGTGCAGGTCGTGGTCGATCGCAGGTAGTTGCGTGCCCCCTTGGTGGTGGTGCACGCCGCGTACAGCGTTCCGGCGACATTTCGCGAGCTGGCAGCCAGCGGATTGGTGAACACGATCACGTCGCCGGTTGAGTTGGCCCGCTGGCCGGCCTTCGTGTTACGTACGTGCTCGAACGTGGAGCCCTTGTCGAGCGTATTGAACGTCAGCGTGCTGGTGGCGGGGTCCTGTGCCGAGGCGCCGGATACCAGCAAGGCGACGATCCCTGCCAGCGCCAGCGCGGCGAGAACGAGGGCGGATGTCCGTCTGAGTGCGAGGTGCATGGCGTTCCTTTCGAGAGCTGTTCGGACCTCTCGAACCTAGGTCGGTGGACCCCGCGGGACATCGTTGCCAGCGCTGGACCCGGCTAGGTGCCAGCACCTGTCTTCGACCGGGTGTCAGCCCTGGTCTTGGGCTGCCCGGAGGTAGGCGACCACCGCGAGGACGCGCCGGTGGGAGTCTTGGCCCTCGGGCAGGTCGAGCTTCATGAGGACGCTGCGGACGTGGCCCTCCACGGTGCGCTCGGTGAGCACGAGCCGACGCGCGATCCCGTTGTTGGTCAGGCCCTCCGCCATCAGCGAGAGGACCTCGCGTTCGCGCTCGGTCAGGGCGCCGAGGTCGTCGGTGTCGCCGCCCACGAGCGATGCCACGACCTTCGGGTCCAGCGCCGAGCCGCCGGCGGCGACACGCTCGGCCGCCTCGAGAAACTCCGACACGGCCAGCACCCGGTCCTTGAGCAGATATCCGAAGCCGCCCCGGGAAACGAGGCCGACGGCCCCGGCGGCCTCCACATGCTGGGAGAGCACGAGCACGCCGACGTTCGGGTGGGTGTCGCGGATCCAGCCGGCCGCGCGGATCCCCTCGTCGCTGAACGACGGCGGCATCCGAACATCGACCACGGCGAGGTCGGGGTCGTGCTCGCTGACAGCGGCGCGGAGGCGATCGGCGTCGTCGACGGCGGCGATCACGTCGTGCCCGGCGTCCTCGAACAGCCGGCCGAGGCCCTCGCGGAGCAAGACCTGGTCTTCCGCGATCACCACTCGCATGGCAGCTCCGCGGTGACCATCGTTCCCCGGCCCGACGGACTTTCGACGCTCAGCGTCCCGCCGAGGGCGGCCACGCGATCGCTCATGCCGGCCAGCCCGGAGCCCGCCGCCGGCAGGGCACCGCCCCTCCCGTCATCCTGGACGGAGAGGACGAGGCTGCCGTTCTGCCTCACGGCGCGGACGCTGACCTCGGAGGCGCCCGCGTGCTTGGCCACGTTTGCCAGTGCCTCGCTCGCGACGAAGTAGGCGGCGGTCTCCAGGCGGTCCTCGAAGCGCTCCTCGGTGGCCGAAACCCTGATCGGAAGCGGCGAGCGCGACGCGAGCTCGCGCAGTGCGGGCGAGAGCCCGTCGTCGAGGCCGGCCGGCCTGACTCCCCGGGCCAGCTCGCGCAACTCCTCGATCGCGACCAAGACTTCGTCGACCGTGGCGTTCAACTCATCCGCCGGGCGACTCGGCGCCGGGAGCTGGCCCTGGACGTGGCGTAGCGCCAGCCCGATCGAGACCAGCCGCTGCTGGGCCCCGTCGTGCAGGTCTCGCTCGAGCCTGCGTCGCTCCTCGTAGCCGGCCGTGACGATGCGCGCTCGCGACTCCTCCACCTCCGCCAGCCGGCGCCGTACCTCGACTCGCAGGCGGGCGATCTCGATCGCCAACCCTGCCGCCTCGACGACGTTCTGGAGCAGGCCCGGGCGGTCCCCGAGGGACTCGTCGTGCACGACGGTCGCGAGTTGGAGAGCGCCTCGTCGCACGGGCGTGCATGCGCGTCCTCCGAGGCGCGACTCGTCCACGACGCGCCCGGCCGCGTCGACGTGGAGCTCCTCCCCGGGGAGCCAGAAGAACAGCTCCAGGGTCGGGTCGCCAAGCGCCTGCGCCAGGACGTCGCCGATCCCCTCCGGTGCCGTGCGCCCGGCTCGAAGCTCGTCGAGGAAACACTCGACCTTGCCCAGCCCTTCGTAGCGAGCTCGGTCGAAGCGCCTGTCCACCATCCGCTGGACCCATGATCGCAACGGCCCGAAGGCCAGCGCCACGGCCAGCGTCGCGGCAGCGGTCGGGAGCGTGGATCCCGAGCCGATCGCGACGCCCAGGGACAGGGAGACCGCCGCGAACGTCGCGGCCAGGCCGGCGGTCAGCACCGCGTAGGCGAGCGTGCGGCTGACGAGGCCGTCGATCTCGTAGAGGCGGTAGCGCGTGATCGCGACCCCGATCGCAGCGGCTATCGCCGTCATCGTCACTACGAGCGCCACGGTTAGCGCCGGGCCCTCCTCGCCCGTGATGGCGATCTCGGCCAGGCAGACGATCACCGTCGCCGGAAGCAGGATCGCCGCGTAGGCGAGCCACTTGAGCTGGTAGCGCTCGACACCCGTCGCACGGCGCAGTCTTGTCCGGATGGCGAGGGCGCCCGCCACGAGGCCGCCGAGGGCCCCGAGGCCGCTGAGCATGAGCGGGATGCCGATGATCGACTCGGACAGCTGGGGCAGCGGGCTCGAGACATGGGCGAACTCGTCGCTGTAGCGCTCGTCGGCCAGGAGCGAGAGCACGATCAGGACCGCAAACGACGCTGCCGCCGCGCCCGCGACCCGCCGCCAAGCCGGCGAGGGGAGCCGGCCGTCGGGGAACACGAAAGCGATCGCGGTGGGGCAGACGAACAGCAACGGCCACGCGCGCTCGGTGTGCAGCACCGCCCACTTGGCGCCGGGCAATGCGCCCGGCTCGGCGAGAACGGCATATTCCGCGTACGTGATGGCAACCGCGCTGGCGGCGAGCGCGAGCCCGTTCGCGAGCAGCAGCCAGCCGATCGGGTTGCCGCCACAGCGCGTGGCGAGCAGAAGCCCGACCGCGCTCGACGCGAGCGTCGCGATGCACCAGCCCGCGACGGTCAGCGCGTCGTCGCCAAGGTTGGAGGCAAGGCCCGCCAGCGTGACAGCGAACCCCAGACCGGCGAGCGTCAGGCAAACGGCCACCCAGGGCGCGATCCGCCGGGCTTGCATGCAACTGATCATCTCCCTAACCGGGCTCCACCACAACCGTGCTGGCACTGCCTCGCGGTCAGGTGCTGGCACTCGTGCAGATCACGTGCTCGCCGCGATGTGCGGCCACCCGCCCCGACCTACGTTCGAGAGGTCCCGATTTTCGACACCCGAAAGGGAGCACCACCATGGAAAGCACCGCAGGACACCCGTCAATCGACATCGCCTCCGAGCATCCGCGGCCCGGCCTGGCCCTCTTCCTGGCCGTGCTGTCTCTGCCAGGCTCGACGATCGCCTGGGACCTGCCCTCCGGCGGCCTCTGGATCGGCCTGCCGCTCGGGATCGCGGCAATCGTGCTCGCCATACGAGCACGTCGCCAGCCGCTGACCCGCGCCGGCTCCCGGATGGCCATCGGCGCGATCGCCCTGGCGGCGCTGGCGATCGGCCAGATGGTCGTCTACACAATCGTCTCCGCCGTCGCCTAGCCCATCAAGTCCACTCTCGAAAGGAACGCGATGAACACGGACATGAAGGTCAGGCGCACGCTAGGGGCGCTGCTCGCAGCGGCGGCCTTCTCGTTGGCATTCACGCTGGGCACTCAGGCAGCGCAGGCCGTCCCGGTCAGCTGCGGCGAGACGATCACCGCGGATACGACGCTCGACAGCGACCTGGTGGACTGCCCGAACAACGGCATCGTGATCGGCGCCGACCGCATCACCCTCGATCTGAACGGCCACACGGTCGACGGCAACGGCAAGCTGATTAAAAAGTGCCCTAAGAACGAGCCGTGCGACCTCGGGCTGGTCAACGACGGCCACGATGGCGTCACGGTGAGGAATGGATCGGTGCGCGAATTCGCGACCGGTGTGTTCGTCGGGAGGGCGCGGCAGAACCGCGTGCTCGGCATCGCCTCGTCAAGAAACGACTTCTTCGGGATCGTGCTGGCTGAGTCGGCCCGAAGCCTGGTCCGCGACAGCTCGGGAAGCAATAGCCCAGCTCCCGACGGGGACGGGTTGGGCTTGTTCGCCTCCCATGACATCCGGATCCTCAACAACTCCTTCCGGCGCAACGCCCAGCTCGGCATCCACGTCGTCGATTCTCACGACAACCTGATCAAGGGGAACCTGTTCTTCCGCAACGCCGATTTCGGAATCCTCATGGAGGGAGACCGCAACCAGGTGCGAGGCAACCGCTGTGTTCGTAACGGCACCTGCGTCATCGTCGCTCCCGGCAACCGAAACGTGATCGCCCGGAACCGCCTCTCGCGAGACGGGAGCGGCATCGGCATCGAGAAGGGCCGGGGCAACCTCGTCACCGGCAACGTCGTCGTTCGCGCTCGCAGGCAGGGTATCTATCTCGGGCTCAACGAGCCTGCCATCGGCGGCCTCGGCACCGTTGTCCGCGGAAATGTGGTCAGGGGGAGCGGCGCCGATGCATTCACGGTCAGGGAGGCAGACGACCGTAGCCTGCTCAGGGGCAACGTCGCCAGAGGGGCAGGAGACGACGGCTTCGACATCGAGAACACCTCGACGAGGGTCACGCGCAACCGGGCCGTGCGCAACGCAGACCTCGGCATCGAGGCCGTGTTCGGTGTGATCGACGGCGGGGGGAACAAGGCCCGCGGCAACGGCAACGCCCTGCAGTGCTCGAACGTGTTTTGCCTGTAGCGGCCAGCGCCGTCCACCCGCTCGTGGACGTGCCCGAGTCCGTATTCAGTCCGGAAACTCCCGACAAACAGGGGCAAATGTCGGACAACTCAGTCCGCGTCGCCTCACCGCGAACCCTCTTTCAGAGCGGAAACCGGCGCCTATCCCCGTATCGGCGTCTGCTTGCCATGCAGAAGGTCGTGGGTTCGAATCCCATCAGCCGCTCCTCGCGAAGGCCCCGCTACGGCGGGGTTTTCTGCGTCGTGGGCCGGCCGCCGATCACGCCGCGGAGACCGTCTCGAGTGCGTGGTGCCCGATGGTGCCCAATCAGCGGCGCCCACAGCCTCAAGTTGTACTTGAAGGTTCAGACATAGACCCGCCGTGTCCTACTGCTCTGAGGCGCCCTCCCACCGGGGCATGCCGAACGCCCGGGCAAATTCGCGCTCGAACCGCCGCCCGAGCGCCGCAATCTCGTCGACGTCGGCTGGCACCGTGACCTCGCCAGCGACGTACTCGTCACGCCGATAGCCATGTCCGCCGCGGCCTCCGGCGTGATCCTTGACCACGGCGTCCGGGGGCAGCCGAATCCACAGGTCGACCGCCGCTCGGCCGAACGCCTCCGCGGCGGCCAGCGACTCGAGCACGACCTGCAGCGTCGGCCGGATCACCGTCCTGCGCAGCTCCGGAGTTTCGACGAACAGGTTGTGCGGGTCGTTGAGCGAAACGCCGACGACGCCCGCAGAATCAACCACCGCCGCCGCCCTCTTCGCCGGCGGACCCGCGAGCGAGTCGACAGACTTCCGCGCGATCGCACCACGTTGGGCCCGCCGCCTTCGCTGATCGCCCACTCGGTGAACTGAGGCGTGACCGTTAGCGGCGCGGCCCGGACGATCACGGTCGGCGCGTCGACTTCGCTGAGCAGGGTGGTCACGTCGGGCGCCTGGAGACCGAGCTGCACGAGCAGTTCGCGGGCCAGGCATGCACGAGCGTCCTCTGCGGCGCGCTCGCCGCGGTGGGCGAGCTCAAGCAGGGTCCGATGGTCGTCGACGGGCTCCTTGCCCTTCGACGTCCGCACGTGCACGGCGCCGGTGCCGCGCACCACATGCGGCGCGTCGGTGGACTCGAATACGCGCACCACCGCGATCGTCTTGTCGTCGAGCTCGAACATGCCCGCTACGAAAGGTGGCAGCGGATCGCACTCCTGGCGCAGCACGGCGGCGAGGTGCGACTGCAGGTCGAGGTCGTGAGGCTTCTCGTAACCGTGGATCGTCCCGTCGTCCGCGACGCCCAGGAGCACCCAGCCGCCTAGCGTGTTCGCGAAGGACGCGATAGCCGCACCGAACTTCGGCGGGTCGGGCAGCTGGCGCTTGCGTTCGACGAGGAGATCCTCGCCGTGCTCGACGAGCTCGCGCAGCCGATCGGCGTCGAGGTCGGCGAGGGCGAGCCGGCGGATGCTTGGAAGCGCCATTGTCACGATGCTACGAGGCTGTTCTGTTTGCGGCTGCTGGCCGGGCGCTTGGCAGACGGCGGTCCGGGGCCTTATCCGAGCGGGTGGGCCGCGCGTACAGCGGCGAGCGCGTCGATCAGCGGCTTGATCTGCTGTTGGAAGTAGTCGGGCTCCACGAACCGTGAGAGCACCTCGCCTACCAGGAGCAGCACCTCCTCGATGACGTGGATCGACCAGAGCACGTAATCAGCGCGGATCATCGGGTCCGGGTGTGGACCCGTAACCATCCGCCGCAGAGGCACCGTCAGAGCGTCGCGCGTGCCCGATCGGCGGGTATGGCCGATCCGGGACAGCACGTCGTAGATCTGGCGGCTCGCGTCGGCCATCGCGCCGACGTGCTCGATGCCAGGGAGCTCGAGCTGCGCGGCGATGGCCGACGCCCGGTCGGAGTTGCCTTCCGCAACGGCGCGCGCATGCTGCTCTCGCAGCATCGCCTCGAGCCCCTCGCGCATTTGCTCACTCGCCTGTCGCGTCTCCCAGGGGCGTACCCACTGCTCGTCCTCGAGCCAGCGGCGCAGGAGCTCATCGTCGTCGGCAACGGCCTGGAGTAGCCGGGTGGCCTCGTGGAGGGTGCGGCGGTCGGGATCGCCTCTGCCGCGTATCCCTCACCGAGCAGTGACAAGAGCGCGCGAGCGAGGCCGATGCAGCGCCCCGCGAGGATCCAGGAGGCCACTTGCCTGCTGTCGCCGGCCGGGTCGAGATCGGTGCGATCGCCGATTAGCCGATGCAGCTGCGCTAGCGCGTCGACGGCGATCCCGCCCGCTTCGAGGTGTGCGGCGATGCGCGGCGCGACGATCTGCTCTCGGCTCGCGTTCTGAAGGTCGGCCGCCTCACGCGCGGGGTCGAGCTCGGCGGACACCTCGCGCCACTGCACGACGGCGTGGAGGTCGTCGACAGTAGGCTGCTGCTCATCATCCGTGGTCATGGCATGAGTGTCGCGACGCCCGCGAGAGACATGTGCAGCCGCTGCACACCGAATGGGCACCACACCGCCGCCGGTGCCCGTCTCCCCGGAAATCGACCTGAATCGAGCGGTGTCTGCGATAGGTACTGTGGCACCCGCTTCCCCGCTCCCAGTGCGGCTTTGCGCCCGATGTGGACCCTCCCCCGGCCTGCTTGCCATGCAGAAGGTCGTGGGTTCGAATCCCATCAGCCGCTTTGGAAAAGCATCGCCGTTGCAGGGGCCGGCTCATGAGGTGCCTAGCCGTTCTCGTGGCGGCGACCGCCGCGGCGGTCCTTGCCCCGCCGGCCCAGGCCGTCGTGACGCCCAAGGCGTTCGGGGACTGCCACCGTGCCGCGGCCAAGCGCGCAATGCTGCGCTCCGATCTGCCGGCAGTGGCCGCCCAGGCGATGGCGCCGGACTTCGAGCCCTTCTTCGGGCACCCGTACTTCTCGGCCTGTCGCGACCTCAACGGCGACGGGCGCCGCGACCTCGTCGTTATCTTCGGAATCAAGTTCGGCACCGCGAGCTCTCCAGTTCCGTGGGCGATACTGGAGGTGCCGCGCGGCCGCACCAAGCCGAAGACCGTCTTCCTCCAGCCAAGGACCACCTACCTCACGCTGCTCCTACGGCGCGGCTACGTGATCGAGCGGCAAAAGACGCTGCGCCGGAACGATGCGAACTGCTGCCCGAGCGGCCCGCCAATCATCCGGTTCGTGCGCTGGACGGGCACCCGCTTCGAGTACACCTCCCGGCAGCCGCCTGAGGAGGACGTGCCCGAGGGCCCGCCCGACGGCTACGGCCCACCGCCGCCGAGCGGCGAGGCCGGCTGCGAGGGCACTGTGCGCGCCGGTCCCGTCGAACTGCGTGCGACCTGCCTTCGCCGACAGGAGGACGGCAGCTACAAGGGGACCGGGCGACTCAGGGTCAACGGCATCGATCTTGTGCCGGCAAAGGCCGATGCCGAGGTCGTGTTCGACCCGGAGTCGCTCGAGCTGCGTATGAGCGGCACCGTGCAAATGCGTGTCGGCCCCGTGGTGCTCTACGAAGGGAGCTTCAACCGCACACTCGGGGTCTCGTTCACGTTGCGCCTGCCGCAGGCGGCGGCGATCAAGGGCTTCCCGCTCCAGGGCGAGGCGAAGGTGACGCTTCGAGGCAACGGCGCGGAGATCGCGGCCAACGCCTCGATCGAGTCCCTCGGCGGGGTGAGCGGCGGCGTGACGCTCACGGCCACCGCCGAGGAGGGGCTGCGCCTCGACGCCATCAACATGAAGATCGGGCAGGCGCGCGTGGGACCGATCCCGATCAGCGACGTCTCGCTCGCCTACACGCGAACGCCCGAGGGCGACCGCTGGGAGGGTGGCGCCACGCTCGAGCTGCCGGGCCCGAAGATCGCCTCGCTGACCGGTTCCGCGGCGTTCCTGAACGGGCGGTTCGCCGAGGGTCGGGGCGAGCTGACCGGCAGTGTCGCGGTGTTCCCAGGCATCTTCATCACCAAGGTTCGCGCCGGCCTGGTGCTCGAGCCGGAGTTTGGCTTCAGCGGCGGGATGGCGCTGAGCGCGGGGCCACGCGTGCTCGGGGTCACCGCGGCCAGCATCGACGGCACCTTCACCTATCAGTCCGGCACGCCGGCGCTGTTTCGGATCAACGGCGACATCTCACTGGTCAGGGTGAAGCTGGCGGGCGGTGAGCTCGCCTACCGCACGAACGGGCAGATCACGATGCGCGGCAATCTCGATCTGACGCTAGGCCCGGCCGGCTTCACCGGCGACCTGGCCGGCTTCGTCGACGGGTTGCGGGCCTTCAGCGCCGAGGGGAAGGGCAAGATCGGAGTGAACGGGATCCCGGGCCTCGAGGGCGACGGGCTGGTGTCGAGCATCGGGGCCGCAGCCTGCGGCAAGGCGCTCTTCGTGCGGGCCGGCTTCGGCGTGCGGTGGGAGGACTTCCCGAAGCCGAAGATCATGGTTGGCTCCTGCGGCATCGGGGACTGGAGGGTTGCGCCGGCGCTCGCGAGCCAGGCCGGCTCGCGCACCTACCGCGTACGCCGCGGCACGCGCCAGCTGACGCTGTCGGCGGTGGGCGAGGGCGCGGCGCCGGCGGTGACCCTCCGCGGCCCCGGAGGGGTGACATTCTCGGCCCCCGCGACCGGGGCGCTCATCGAGCCCAACCGGCTCGCCTTCCGGTACGAGGGGGATGCGACCTCCTATTTCGCGGTGGGGCGCCCGCGCGCGGGACGCTGGACACTCACGGCGGACCCCGGCTCGGTGCCCGTCACTCAGTTCAGGCGGGCCGGCGACATCCAGGTGGCACGCATCGCCGCCCGCGTCAGCGGACGGGGCGCCTCGCGGCGCCTGCGCTGGCGCGTGAGCAGGCAGTCCCGACTACGGGTCACCTTCCTCGAGCGGAGCAGCGCCGGCACGCGCAGGATCGCGGTCACGCGCGGTGGCCGTGGCTCGGTGCGCTTCCGGCCGGCAACGGCCGCGAGCCCTCGGCGGCGCGTCGTCGCGTTCGTCGAGCGCCGCGGGCTGCCAGAGGACAGGCGCACCGTCGAGCGCTTCCGGGCGCGCAGCGCGCGTCCCGCACGGCCACGCCGCGTCGGTGTGCGCCGCCGGGGAACCACTGTGGCGATCACGTGGACGCGCTCGCGCGGTGCGTCCCGCCACGAGGTTCGAGTGCGTATCTCCGACGGTCGCACGCTGCTCTTCCTGCCGCGCCGGGCGCGTCGCGTACGGGTGGGAGGCATCAGCCGCCGCGACCGGGTCGTGGCGAGGGTGCGGGGCCTAGACCGTGCGGGCCGGGCGGGGCCGGCCCGCAGCGCTCGGCTGCGCCGCTGATCGCGCACGCGTCGGGCGACTCCGGCTTGTTCACTTGCCCTTACGGGTGAACGTCAAATGCGTCACCCCGCTGGGCGAGGAGATGGCCTCGATCTCGTAGTCCTTCTCGAGGCTCTCCAGTCCGTCCCAGAGGCGTACGCCTCGGCCGAGCAGGATCGGGACCACCACGACGTGCATGTGGTCGACCAGCCCAGCAGCAAGGAAGTCGCGGACCATGGTGGCACCCCCGCCGAGACGTACATCCTTGCCGTCCGCCGCCTCGCGGGCCGTCTCGAGTGCCTCGGCGGGCGGAGCGTCGACGAAGTGGAAGGTCGTGCCGCCCTCCATCTCGATCGGTGGGCGCGTGTGATGGGTCAGGACGAAGGTTGGTGTGTGGAATGGCGGGTCGGGCCCCCACCAGCCCTTCCACTCAGTGTCCTCGTGCCATCCGGGCGGCCCGAACTTGTTGGCACCCATGATCTCGGCGCCGATCCCGGGACCGTGCTGCTCGGCGAACGCGTCGTCGACGCCGCCGCTACCGCCGGCTTTCCAGAACCGGGTGGCGAACATCCATTCGTGCAGCCGTTCGCCGGCGTGGCCGAACGGTGCGTCGAGGGTCTGGGGCTCGCCGGTGCCGAAGCCGTCGAGCGAGATGGCAAAGTTGTGGACTCGGGCGAGTGACATGGCTGGGCTCCTTGGGAAATGGGGCCCGCAATATATGGACCCCCCTGGACAAGGAGGTCAGGGCGCCGGGGTGACCGTCACCGTTCTGGAGACCGACGCCCTGGGGTCGGTCTCCGATGACGCTGTGAACTTCAGCGTCGTCGGACCTTGTCCGCGCTCGTCGGCGGGCACCGTCACATACACGGGGACGGTCACGGTGGAGCCGGCCGGGATGTCGAGCACGTTGGTGCGCAGCGTGGTGGTCCAGCCTCCCGCGGTCGTCGCCTTGACACGGATCAGGTCCTCGGCGGCGCCCGTGTTGGTCACGCGGAACCGGTGGATCGCGACCCGGCCCGGAGAGGCCGGGCTGGCGCTCGCCGCCGAGGCCGCGACCCCGCGGGTTGCGGGCCCGGCACCGTCCAGCGACCGCACGGCGACGCGATAGGACAGGACCCCGTCCGCATCGCGCTTCTTGCCCAGGACGTAGAAGTGCAGGCGGTTCGGCTCGTCCTCGTACTCGCTGACGACGCCGGGTCCGGTCCCCGAGTGGAAGAGCGCGTCGGCGAGCTGGCGGTAGTCGCCCTTGGTCACCGGAACGGGCGTGCCGTCAGGGCGGAGGAAGTCGACCTTGTCGATGTCCTCAGGGTGGGCGTCGATGGCCCACTTCCAGGGAGCGAGCTCGGCCGTCTTGTTCTTGGCGATGAGTACCCCGTGGTCCGGCGTGAACGAGTCGCTGCCCATGCGGTCCACGACCTCGAGGGTGTAGTTCTCGTAACCGCCGCCGTCGCAGCGCCAGTCCTCCTCGACGGTGCACGAGGGGGTCTTGTCGCCGCCGGTCAGCGTGAGCATGAGTCCGTGCAGCCCACTGCGGCCGGTCCCCGGACCCAGCGGAATCTCGCGCGCCCAGACATCGGCGAACACGGGGCCGGTCACGGCGAGGGCGTTTCGGTCGATGAACTGCACCTCGCCAGGCTTGAGGAAGCCCATACGCAGCTTGTCGCGGAGCATGTGCTGTGACCCCATGGTCGCGCCGAGCGTGGGCGGGATCTGCCAGCGGTTGTGGTTGCCCCCTGGGCCGTTGAACGAGCCGCGCGACATCATGTCCCACGGGCCCGTGTACTCCCGCTGCGGCGGGTTCGCGTACGAGTTGTTGTAGTTGTCGAGCACGCCGAGGATGTGGCTGAACTCGTGCGCGTAGACGGACGCGCCGTCGTTCTCGCCCTCGGTGGCCTGGACACCCGGGATGGCATGCGACCAGATCCCGCGGGCCGCATAGAACGACGTCCACGGGACGTACCGAGTCGGGGACCAGTTCGGCTTGCTCGGGTCGGGGCTCCCGAACGGCTCGGTCACGTCCTCCTTGTTCTGGAAGCGCATCTCGCCGAGCTCCTGCCATACGCCGGACTCGTCGTAGCCGGCGTGCAGGAGGAAGCGGAAGTCGTAGTCTCGCCCGCCGCGCGTGACCTGGGCCGCCTCGACGTCGGGCGCGGACTTGGCCAGCAGCTCGGTGTCGAAGTCGCCGTCGCAGGTCTCGCCGTTCGGGCACGCCGACTCCTGGCCGAACTCGGCCAAGCCGTACTGGTACTCGGGCCGGTCGGCCCGGTAGGGACCGAACGCGTCCATGTCGATGCCGACCAGGCCATAGGAGTCCTCGAGCCAGTACTCGTTGATCGTGTGGCCGTGGTTGAGCGGCTGCGGCGTGTTGAGAAGGTCCCTGTAGAAGTCGCCGACCTTGGCGGGGGGAACGCCGCCCGCGCCGATCGGGTTGCCGACGACGTCCGAGCCCTCCGGGCGCGTGACCAGGAACTGCCGGTCGGAGAAGTCGCCCAGGATCAGCGCCGCGCGGAGCTTCTTCGGCGGCTGGCGCTGATCGTCGGCCCAGTTGAAGCCCGGGATCGGCCGGTAGTCGTCGCCACGACATGTCGGCGGGAAGGACCCAGGACTGCGGATCGACGGGCCTGGGCACCTCCGCGAGGCCCTGCGCGGCGGCCGCCGGCGCGTGCAAGGCGGGAAGGGCAAGCAGCGAGACAAGCACCACGGCGGCGCGTCCGTGAGGAAAGATCGTCATCGAAAGTTCCTAACGACAGTCGCGCTGGTTTCTTGCGGTTCGTCACGTCACGTTGCGTACTCCGGACGCCCGGCGGGCCGGTAGACCTGGATGATGAGCCCGCCGGGGGTGACCCGCGATTCGAGCAGCTCGAGCGCTCTGTCCGGGCCGGTGTCGGGGAACAGGCGCGTGCCCTGGCCAACGACCACGGGATAGGTGAACAGGTTGATCTCGTCGACCAGGTCGTTTTCGAGCAGCCACCGGATCAGGGCCCCGCTGCCCTGCACCTGCAGCTCGCCTCCCGGCTTCGCCTTCAGCTCGGCGACCCTGGCCGCGACGTCGTCGGAGAGCACCGTCGTGCCGTCCCACTCGGGCTCGGTGAGCATGCTCGACGCAACGTACTTGGGCTTCGTATTCAGAGCCTCGGCGATGGCGCTCTCGCTCGGATCCATCACTCCCCAGTAGCCGGCGAAGATCTCGTAGGTCTTGCGGCCGAACAGGAACGCGTCGGCGCGCCCGAGTACCTCGACCAGGAATGACTCGGCCTCCTTGTCGAAGAGCGGAATCGCCCATCCGCCGCGTTCGAAGCCGCCGCTGCGATCCTCTTCCGCCCCGCCAAGTCCCTGCATCACCCCGTCGAGGGAGACGTGCGTGATGGTGGTCAGCTTCATGGTCCGGTCCCTTCAGCTTGCTTTCGTCGTCGCAAGTTAGACCGCGTGATTACCCCGAAGTAATCGACGGCCCTACCCGCGGCGAATAGGGTCGGCGCCGGATGACCACGGCGAGCAGCGATTTGGGGGTCGGCGCGCTGCTGCGGGAGTGGCGTCAGCGCCGTCGACTGACGCAGCTCGAGCTTGCACTCGACTCGGGCGTCTCAGCCCGCCATCTGAGTTTCGTCGAGACCGGTCGCTCGAAGCCTGGTCGCGAAATGCTCCTGGCGGTTGCCGAACAGCTTCAGATCCCGTTCCGGGAGCGAAACCAGCTCCTGCTCGTCGCTGGCCACGCTCCGGCATTTCCCGAGCGCCCCCTCGCGGATCCAGAGCTCGCGCCCGTGCGCGAGGCGCTCGATCGAATCCTCGCGGCGCACGAGCCCTACCCCGCGGTCATATTCGATCGTGCCTGGAACCTCGTCGCGACCAACGCCCCAATGGCCGAGTTGGCCGCGATGGTCGAGATTGACCCCGCGCTGCTCGAGCCGCCGATCAACCTCCTGCGGACCGGCCTGCATCCGCGCGGGTTCGCGCCCCTGATCGTCAACCTGGCCGAGTGGCGCGGGCACTTCCTGAAGCGCCTGGCCCAACAGATCGCGATCAGCGGCGATGACGGCCTGAGGTCACTGATGGACGAGGTTGCCGGCTATCCGGTGCCCGAGGGTGAGAACGGCGTTGCCACCGAAGCCGGAGGCGGCCAGATCCTCGGACCGGTGAGGCTGCGCGCCCCCACCGGCGGGGAGTGGTCGTTCTTCGGCATGTTCGCGAGCTTCGACACGCCGTTCGAGGTCACGACGTCCGAGCTCGCACTCGAGCTGCTCTTCCCGGCCGACCGAGCGACCGCAGAGGCGCTCAAGAAAGGAGCACCATGAGCACAATCAATCCCGGATTTGGACGACTGCTCGCCGGGGCGGGCGGGGTGCTGCTGCTCGTTTCTCTGTTTCTGCCTTGGGCCGACGACTCCAACGGCGCCAGCCGCAACGGCTGGGAGCTCTCGGCGACGTCAGACGTGCTCTTTGTGATCGTCGGGGTATGCGCGATCGCCGCCGCGATCAGCGGCGGTCGCTTCGGGTTCTTTCGGCCGGATGTGTCGCTGAACGGCGCCGCGGACATGCTTGCGGTCGCAGCGGCGACCGTCCTCGGCTGGCTGATCCTCTTCGACTTTCCGTCGGATGCCAGCCGCGCGGTGGGCGTCTACCTGGCTCTTGTCGGGGCAGTCGCGATCGCGTGCGGCGCCGGCGACTTCCGGGTGAAGTCGTTGTTTCCCGCGATGCCCGATGGCAGCCAACCCTCGCGCGAGCCGGCCTGAGCACGGGCGGGCCGGCGGCCGCCGAGGCGGCCGCCGGCTGCGCACGTGCGTCTACGGCAACAGGTAGTCCGCGATCCGGCCCATCACCAGCTTGCGCTGCTCCGCGGTGGAGATGGTCTCGAACCCGTAACCCATCAGGATCGACTTCGGCGTCGTGATCGACGCGCCGACCGGGAAGCCACCGGCGTCGGTGATCTCCCAGTTGTTCGCGTTGGCGCCGCTGCCCGGCGGCGGGCCGGCGATCTGCCAGCCACCGTCGTCGGTGCCCTCGAACGATGTCGAGCCGTTCGGCCACTCGATGTCGTCCAGGAACACGCCGAGGTTCTGCGTGCCCCAGTCGCTGATGTAGGCGATCGAGATCTCGACCGTCTTGCCTGCGTAGCCACCGAGGTCGATCCTCCACTGCTTCCAGCCGTCCGAGTTGCCCGAGGCGGCGTTCCACTCACCGGTCGTCCCGGTCGGCGTGCACGTCGCCGGGCTACCGGCGTGGTACGTCTGGTAGTGCGTCAGGTGCGGGTGGAGCTCATCCGCCCAGCCCGACGTGCTCCCCGGGCAGCTCTCGCCCGTGTCCTGGCTGGTGTGGCCGTTGGCGTCCGGCAGCGTCGTCCAGTCGTCGCCTCCGGCCGTCCGGGCCTCGACCGCCAGGTAGTCCCAGTCCTGCTCGGTGTCGTAGGACGCCCAGAACTTCAGCTCGCCGCCGCCCGCGGGCACCTCGATCTCGCGTGTGAGCCGCTTGTAGGACACGTCGGCGAGCTGCGAGTACACGTACTTGCTGCCCGTGTGCGGGTCGAACGGCCCGCCGGGCTTCGCCCAGCGCGCCGAGGCCCTGCTCTCAAACTGCGGGTACTCGTCGACCGGCAGCACGCCGCTCGTCGCCACGAACGACGACGTCGTGCCCGCCGGCTGCGGATTCGTCAGCGACCACTGGGGGAGCCCAGCGAACGGCGTGCCGATGCCGTTGATGTTGTACGGAGTCGTCCCGTTGAGGCCGTCCCCAGACACCTGGACCATGCCGCCGAACCAGTACTGCAGCACGTCCTGGATCTGGTCGCCGCCCTGCGTCGAGCCGCGCAGCAGCAGGCACTGCCGCGGGTCCATCGCCGGGTTGACCGGCCGGCAGACCGACTCGTCCTTCGGGTCGTAGAACTGGTTGCCCACGCCTCCGACACCCGTGTACTGCATGCCGTTGCGCTTGCCCGTGTAGGCCACGCGGCCGCCCTCGTCCATGTAGGCGCGCATCTCGAGCATCTCGTCGAGCGCGAGGCGGTCGGCGTTGCCGGCGCCACGTCCCGGCCTCCGTGTCACGGCGTCGTCGCCCGTGTACCAGATCACGCCGTCGTAGTGGCTGAGCACGCCGAGCGCGTCTGGGGCGGTCCTGCCACGTGCGTCGACGTCGTAGACGTCGGCCTGGACGCCGTTCTCGGCCAGAGCGTCGAGGTAGGTCTGCACGTACTGCGGCCCCGCCAACGGTGCCGGGTTGGGCGAGACGCCCGACCAGTCCTCCGCTGAGACCACGAGCATCCTGTTGCCCGTCTCGGATACCGCCTGGTAGGTGAACGACTCGCTCTTCTGGCCGCCACCCTCGAACCAGACCTCCACGGAGTCACCCGGACTGGTGCCGGTGACCGTTCCGCGCATGGCGTGGTAGTAGACCGACGCCGGCTTGTACCGCTGGCCGCCCGCCCACTCCGATGTCGAAGCGCTCTGCGTGGGACCGCCGTTGATCTTGTACTTGGCCGTGACCGCGCCAAGCGCCCGCTTGGCCAGTACCTGCACGGGCTGCGGATCCCCATAGGAGTACTGGAACGCGAAGTTCGCGCCCGGGATCCCGCGCTTGAACGCGTCGTCGCTCCGGATGTAGAACGGCTTGGTCTTGATCCCGAGCGACGACTTCGGGTCGTCGGGGTCGGTCGCGGAGTTGGCCACGGACTCGGCGAACGGCAGGTTGCGCTCGAACTCCTCCTGGACCAGCGCCTCGTCGTCGGGGAACACGAATCCGCACGAGGGGCAGCCCGGGCTCAGCTCCGGGGTCCAGGCCAGCGCGCCGCCTCGCTTGTGCATGAAGTCGTTGGCCTCGCCGTTGGTCACGTAGAGGACGTCCGAGCTGAGGCCCGGGTGGAATCCCTCGATCGCCGGCCGGTCGAGGTTGCCCGACAGCGCGAAGTAGATCGGGTCGTCGGCCGTCGGGGAGCCGACCTGCCAGCCCTCCGGGTACAGCAGCCAGCGGCCGTTGGAGTGGTAGTTGACGTTGAACTCGAAGCCGACGCGGTCCGACAGGCCCATGATCGCCTGCGTCTCGCGCTCGGACGCGGGCCCGGGCCCGCGGTAGGTCTGACTCGACTCGATCTGAGAGGAGCCCTCCTCGTCGTACTTGAAGTGCTCCGGGTAGTTGCGGTTGGGGTCGACGCCGTCGGCGATCGTCGTCTGGCCGTCGCCGTCGTTGTCGCGCAGGTTCTTGCGCCACAGCCGCTCGGCGTCGAACGTGTACTGGTAGCCGTCCGGGTTCATGACCGGGACGAACCAGAGCTCCGTCGACTGGAGCAGCTTCTTGATCTGCGGGTCGTCGTTGGCCCAGCCCTCGATGTAGTGGTACATCAGGCGGCGGTCGATCTCAGTTGCGATCCACTCCCGGGCGTGCTGGGTGGCGCTGAACAGCACCGCCGGCCGACGGCCGTCACGCTGGCCGCGCGCGCCCTGGGTGACCTTGAGGGCGAGGATCTCGCGACCCTTGAGCGTCGTACCGATCCTGACGAGCTTGGTGACGCCGGGGTACTTCCTCGCGAGCGCGTGCATCTGGTCGCGGTAGCCGCCCGGCTCGTCATAGGACTTCCACACGGTGAAGCCATTCGCCGCCTGCGCAGCCGCGAACTGCTTGACCGTCTTGCCGCCCTTGACGCGCGTGAGCTTCGCGCTTGCGCCCGCGGCGCGGACATCCTGCGCCTGACTGCGGGTCAAAATCATCTGCGCCTTGACGCCGGAGGCCCTGACCTGGCTGCCGGCGACGTCGAGACCCTTCGCCTCGAATGCCGCGAGCTTTTTCGCGCTCGTGACCACCGTGTAGGCGTCGAGCCGGTCCTGTGACCGCTGCTTGGCGGCGGCTGTCGGGACGGCAACGCACAAGATTGCGAACGCGCACGCAGCCGCGAGGCACCAGCGCTGCATGCTGCTCCCCTCCGCGAAGAACGACATGAAACAGATCCTCCCTGTGGGATCGATGTGAGCGGCCACCCGACCGCCCTTGGGGCCCGCATGCCCCTCCCAGGCCATGCGACCGCGCGAGAGCGTAGCGCGTATCCGGGCGCCCGCCCATGTTCCGTTCGTCAGCGGATGACGATCGCGTCGCCCACGGGGCGCTCCCCGCTCGCGTCCGAGGGGCGGGAGATCAGGGAGCCGTGGACCACCATCGCCGTCGACCCGCCGCCGTCCAGGTTGATCGACTCGGTCATGCCGAGCGACCTCGCCACGGCGGCGGTCTCGGGGATGGAGAGCCCGAGGTCGCCGAGCTGGCGGCCATCGACGGTCACGAACAGGACCCGCCCGCGCGCGTCGATCCCGGCGAACGTCCGCGGATTCCGCTGAATGAACCAGCCGTAGTCGAAGCTCGGGTTGCTCGGCTGGTGCATCCCGTCGCGCCGCTGCGTGATGTGGACCTCCCCGTCCTTCATGAGGAGCGGCCCGCCGTTCACGACCGTGGTGCCCGCGCGCGCCAGCGGGCGGCCGGCGGACCGGAGCGCGAGCCTCGGCCGGACGCGGTCGCCGGCTCGCAGCGCGGCGACCGTGGCCGCCAGGTCGCCCGTCGCCTGCAGCGATCGCCAGCCGGGGCGGAGTGCGGCCCCGCGGGTTTCGAGCACGGCGAGGACCCTGCCGGAGCGGTCGAGGATCGCCTCGGCACCCGGGCCCGACGGCGTCGCCGGCCCGAAGGCCGGGGTGAACAGCACCAGCTCTTCGTCGTCGGTGCAGGTCACGTCATGGAGCGGCCGCCAGGTGACGAGGTCGTCGCGCGTGCCGCCGCAGTTGCGGATGAGGCCGGGCACGCGGTTGATGCCGTCGAGCTCCATCGTGCGCGCGCGCAGTCGCACCGAGGCGGACCACGAGGGGCGCACGACGTCCGTCCCGCGACCGCTGTCGTGGAGGACGAGGACGGGCCGGTCGCCGATCGGCTCGGACAGCAGGCGGCCGCGGTAGACGCCGGCACCGGCGGGGTCGCCCTCCGCTCCGGCGGCGGGGTCGAACACGAAGAAGCCGGCGTTCAGCGCGGCGTTCGCGCGCTCGAGCGCGGAAAGCTCGGTTGTCTTCTCGCGGTCCTCGAGTGTCGGGCCGAAGGTTCCTCGCAGCGTGCCGTGGAACCGCCGTGGATCGAGCGTGATGACGTTGACGGTCCACGGTCCGCGTGCCGTCGAGTCGCCATCCCAGCCGGAGTACCAGGCGCGGCCCGAGAACCCGGACGCCGACATCCGCGCCGCCTCGGCCGAGGCCGCCTCCTGGGTGTTGAAGGTCGCGCGCAGCCGGACGCGGTATCCGAGGACGCCGGCCGGGACGTCGGCCGTCCGCGGCTGACGAACCGCCTGCGCCTCGGCCGGGAAGCCCGCCTCCGTCAGACGCGCGGCGAACGCCTCGGCGCTCGCCTGGTCCTGGATCGAGCGTGGCGGGGCGTCCGGATCCGGGCTCGACCCGCCGCCGGGGATGTTCACCTCGACGACCCACGGGGCCGCCGGGTCGGGCGCGCCGCGCGTGATCCGGGTCAGGGTCACGCCAGGCTGGATCGACTGCACCTCCCGGCCTTCCTTTAGGCCGGCCGGTCCGAGGTCCAGCGGCCGGTCATTTGGTCCGGCCGATGCCGGGGCCGCAGCGGCCCACGGCAGTGCCAGGATCGCGGCCCAACCGGCCGCCCTGCGAGCGCGTCCACCGAGTCTCATAAGGAGACCTTTCCCGGACACGCGCTGGTCTAGACCAGTTTGGTACATTGCGCCGGCACGGCTTGGTACGCGAACGGGAGGTCGCGATGAGTGCGAAGTGGCGGGTGCTTGGACTGGTAACGGCCGGGGTGCTGGCGACTGCTGGTGGTGCCTCTGCCGGGCCGCCGCAGGCGGCGGTGGACGTGATCCCCAAACCGGCCTCCGTACAGCGCGGGCATGCGAGCTTCAACCTCGCGCCGGATACTGAGATCGTCGTCCAGCGTGGCTCCGGCGAGGCCTCGCCGGTCGCCCGCGGGCTCGCGAGGCTGCTGCGCCGGTCCACCGGTTACGGGCTCCCCATCGTCTCGCACCCGTCGCGCCACCCGGCGGTCCTGCTGGCGCTGTCGCGCTCTGGCGGCGCGGGCGCGGAGGCCTACCGGCTGCGCGTGTCGCGCCGGCTCGTGAGCCTCAAGGCGCCGAGCCCCGAGGGGCTCTTCAACGGTGTTCAGACTCTCCGGCAGCTGCTGCCGGCGAAGGTCGAGAGCGCGTCGGCGCAGCCCGGGCCCTGGACCGTGCCCGGCGTGCGCATCGACGACCAGCCGCGGTTTCGCTGGCGCGGCGCGCACCTCGACGTGTCGCGCCATTTCTTCTCGGTCCCGGAGGTCGAGCGCTACATCGACCTGATCTCTCAGTACAAGGTCAACGTCCTCCACCTGCACCTGAGCGACGACCAGGGCTGGCGGATCGCAATCGACAGCTGGCCGCGGCTCACGAGCGTCGGCGGTAGCACCGAGGTCGGCGGCGGCCCCGGCGGCTGGTACACGAAGGGCGACTATCGCCACCTCGTCCGGTACGCCGCGTCCCGGTACATCACGGTGGTGCCAGAGATCGACACCCCGGGACATACCAACGCGGCGCTCGCGTCGTACGCGGAGCTGAACTGCGACGGGGTCGCCCCGCCGCTCTACACCGGCACCGACGTGGGCTTCAGCTCGCTCTGCGTCGACAAGGAGATCACCTACGAGTTCCTCGATGACGTGATCCGCGAGCTGGCTGAGCTCACGCCCGGCCCGTACCTGCATATGGGCGGAGACGAGGCACACTCGACCGAGGACGCGGACTACAGGCAGTTCATCCAGCGGCTGCAGCAGCTCGTCACTGCGCATGGCAAGCGGCTGATGGGCTGGGAGGAGATCGTCCAGGCACCGCCGCTCCCGGCGGGCACGCTCGCCCAGCACTGGAGCCCGGCGACCGGATCCGAGCCGGGTACCGAGCTCGCGCGCCAGGCGGTGGAGCAGGGCGTGAAGCTCGTGATGTCGCCGGCGAACCACGCGTACCTCGACATGAAGTACGACGAGAACACGCCGCTCGGGCTGTCCTGGGCGGGCTTCGTGGAGGTGCGCGACTCCTACGAATGGGACCCGGCGACGATCGTGGACGGAGTCGGTGAGAGCGACGTCGAGGGCGTGGAGTCGGCGCTCTGGAGCGAGACGCTCGAAGACGTGCCCGACATCGAGTTCATGGCGTTCCCGAGACTTCCGGGGATCGCCGAGATCGGCTGGTCACCGAGGGCGGGGCGCAGCTGGGACGAATACCGGCTGCGGCTCGCAGAGCAGGCGCCCAGATGGGAAGTCGAGGGCGTGAACTTCTACCGCTCGCCGCAGGTGCCGTGGCGATGAGGTCGAAAGCGCTCGTCGCCTTCCTTGTCCTAGCCCTGGTTGCCGCGCTCGCGCCGGCGACGGCGTCCGCCGGGCGCGGGTGGGTCGACTCGAAGCTCCATCGGATGACGCTGGAAGAGAAGGTCGGCCAGCTGTTCGTCGCGAACGTGTACGGCCGCTCGGCCGACACGACGGATCCGGACGACGTGGCCGCCAACCAGGCCATGTACGGCCCGGACATCCGCAACGCCCGCGACCTCGTCGAGCGCTACAAACTCGGCAGCATCGTCTACTTCCGCTGGACCCACAACCTCGACCAGCCGGCTCAGATCGCCCGCCTATCGAACGGCATCCAGCGCGCGGCGCTCGCGGGGCGGCCGGGGATCCCGCTGTTGATCTCCACCGACCAGGAGCACGGTGTCGTGTCGCGCGTGTGGGCGCCGGCGACGGAGTTCCCCGGCAACATGGCGCTCGGGGCGACCCGGCGGCCGGGCGACGCGTTCGACGCGGGCCGGGTCACGGGCACCGAGCTGAAGGCGCTCGGCATCAACCAGAACTACGCGCCGGTCGCGGACGTGAACATCAACCCGCTGAACCCCGTCATCGGCGTGCGCTCATTTGGGGAGAACCCGGCGCTCGTCTCCGACATGACCGGCGCCGCCGTCGCGGGTACGCAGCGCGCGGGAATCTCCGCGACGCTGAAGCACTTCCCCGGTCACGGCGACACCATCACCGACAGCCACAGCGGCGTGCCCTGGATCTTCCACACGCGCGACCAGTGGGAGCAGACGGACGCCCCGCCGTTCCGCGCCGGGATCGCCGCCGGCGTCGACATGGTCATGACCGCGCACGTCGTCATGCCCGAGCTGCAGGACGACTGCGATCCCGACACCCAGGAGGGCTGCGATCCGGCCACGCTCGCGCCGGAGATCCTCACCGGCCTGCTGCGCGAGGAGCTCGGCTTCCGCGGTGTCGTGGTGACCGACGCCCTCAACATGGCCGGCGTGCGCGAGAAGTACGGCGACGAGCGGATCCCGGTGCTGGCGCTGAAGGCTGGCGCGGACATGCCGATGATGGTCGACACGCCGACCGACACGGTGAGCCTCGACGTGGCCTACCGCGCGGTGCTCGACGCGGTCCACAGCGGCCAGCTGAGCGAGCGGCGGATCGACGAGTCCGTCCGGCGGGTGCTCGAGCTGAAGCAGAAGCGCGGCCTACCGCGCCACCCCTTCGTGAACGCGCGCAAGGCGGAGCGGCGCCTCGGCACGCGAGCCCACCGCGCCCAGGCGGAGCGGGTCGCCGACCACGCGGTGACCCTGATCCGGAACGACGGCGGCTTGCTGCCGCTCGCGCCAGGCGCCCGCGTGCTCGTGACCGGATACCGGCTCGTATCCGAGAGCACCGACGCCCGGCCCGCCGAGCACCTGGCCGGCGAGCTCGGCAGGCACGGGGTCGCTACCGACCTGTTCGAGACCGGCAGCGCACCGAGCGATGCGGCGGTGGCCGCGGCCGTGGAGCGCGCGGGCTCGAGCGACCTCGTCGTCGTGGCCACCTCGAACGCGTCCGGCTCGGCGTCCCAGCAGCGGCTGGTGAACGCCCTGCTGGGGACGGGAAAGCCGGTGGTGCTGATCGCCACCAGGAACCCGTACGACATCGCGAATCTGCCACAGGTGCGCACGTACCTGGCGTCCTACTCGTGGACGAGACCCGCCATGAACGCGGTCGCCCGGGTGCTGGTCGGGGAGACGGGTCCCGTTGGGGCGCTGCCGGTCCGAATCCCCGCGGCCGACGATCCCGCGACGACGCTCTACCCGTACGGGTTCGGCCTCGGCTACGGCGGCTAGGCCCGGCCCCCAGGCCCCTAGCGCACGCTGGGCGCGGGCGCGCAGTTCGGCGCGTCCAGCGCTTTGGCCAGCTGGGCAACGGCGCTGTACTGCTTGGCGGGGTAGACGAACGCCGACCTCAGCTCGATGCGGTTCCGGATGCGGCCCTCGGCGGCGGTCTCGAACTGGAACGCGGTATGGCGCGCCCCGCTCAAGTAGCTCTGGAACAGCTCGACCGGCTTCTGCTGCTGCGTCCCCGGCAGGTCCCTCAACGCAGGGCGAGCGTCCGGTAGACCCGTCCGATGCCTGCGGCCACGCGCTGTACGCGCCTGCTGTAGGCCGGAAACTGGGCTCTCCTCATGCTGAGGCACATGTACCCATTACCGAGCCCGGTTCGAACCCGTCGGCCGGCGCCTGCGTAGGTCCCGACAACAGATCCGAGTCGGGAGGAGAGCAAGATGAGGAGACCATTCGTGCTGGTACTGCTGGGGTTGCTGGCAGTGGGCGCCGTCGTCGTCCAGACGACCGCGGCGAAAGACGGGGGCTCGCCGGGCAAGGACGTGCTCGAGTTCGACGTCATGACCCCGGTGGTCGTGCCATTCACCGGACCCACCCATCCGATTCGCGGCGTGAACGGAGGCGGCGTGCCGTGGCAGATCGACCGTGGCCGCGGAGACCTGAGCTCCGACGGTCGGCTGAACATCAAGGTCGAGGGCCTGGTGCTCGTGTCGACTGGGCAGAACCCGGTGGGGATGTTCCGCGGCGTGGTCAACTGCCTGACCATCGCATCGCCTGACTTGGGCGTGAACCTCGCAACCGCGCCGGTCCCGGCCTCAACCGACGGCGACGCGACGATCAAGGCGACGGTCGACCTGCCCGATCCCTGCGTGGCGCCGATCGTGTTCGTGACGTCGGGCACCGGAGCGGCCCCGGGCAACTGGTTCGCGGCGACGGGCCGCTAGCCGTACATCAGTACGCGTCGTGGTGGCGGAGCCAGAGCGTGGCGCCCTCGCTCTCGTTCCGCCCCCGCGGCGTGCGGTCGAGCAGCCCGTAGTAGGCCATCGCCGGCTCCAGTCCCCGCGCGGTGGTCACGTAGGTCCTGTAGACCGTCCCGTCCGAAAGCGCATACGCGCTTAGGCCCGGCCCCTCCATGACGTAGGCGGCCACGTCGGTTCCGCAGGACTCCGCGTTCTGCTTCACGGCTGGCGGGATCTCGCCCTCGAGGAATGGGTGCACCTCCTCCTCGGTGTTGGTGAATCCCACGTCGCGGTTGAAGTCGCTGCCAGCGGTGGAGACCCAGTCGATGTTCCAGCCCATGCGCTTCTTGAACGCCTGGAGCTTCTCGAGCGGGGCCCGCGAGACGAGCACCGTGGTCACGTCTCGTGCCGCCAGATGGACCACGTTCGGGTCGATCGTGTCGGCGATCGAGGAGCAGGCGGGGCAGCCGGCCTCGTACGGCGGGCCGAACATGAAGTGGTAGATGAGCAGCTGCGAGCGACCATCGAAGAGCTCGGCGAGCGACTTCGTTCCCGCCTCGGTCTCGAAGCTGTACTCCCTCTCGACGGGCACCCAGGGGAGCTCCCTTCGCTTCTGTGCGAGCTCATCGTTCCGCCGCGTGAGCTCCTTCTCCTCCGCAAGCAGCTCGTCGCGTGCGGCCTGCCACTCCTCCTGGGTTCCGACCTTGTGACTCACCCGAGCCACCGGTTGCTCTTGAATCGCAATGCTCGCTCGATGGCGGCGGCTAGGGCCGCGATGCCGAGTAGGAAGTTGGCGGCTCCCGGCAGGACGATCGGGGATTCGAAGTCGCCCCCGATGGCCTTGGAAATCAGGGCGATCAGCTGGGGCACCTCATAGATCAGCGCGAGCACCAGCACGGCCCATGAGACGACGCCGATCAGGCGGCTGAGTCCGGGACGCTCCCGCTCGAGCTGAAGACGCCATGCCTCAGCCGTCCCGTTGACGGGCCTCAGCATGGTCGTCTCGCCTGGGACGACCAGGTCGATCCGCTTCATGCCCAGCAGGCTCATTGCCGCGTCAATCGTGACACCCTCGCCCAGGTCGAACTTCGCCGGTGATTTTTGCACCTCCACCTCGAGCCCGTCGCGATACAGATGCAGCTTCTCTCCGAAATCTAGCGCGGCGCGTTCATCCGCTGATCGAGCGGCTCGGTGTCCGCGCCGGCGCGCAGCGCTCGCCCGATCACGAGCCGCTGGATCTCGCTCGTGCCCTCGAAGATCGTGTAGAGCTTCGCGTCGCGGTACCACTTCTCCACGGGGAAGTCCTTGATGTAGCCCCAGCCGCCGAGCGTCTGGACCGCCTGCTCGCAGGCGCGGACCGCGACCTCCGACGCCTTCAGCTTCGACATCGAGCCCTCCGCGTGCTCGAACGGCTTCCGCTGCGCTGCCATCCAGGCGGCGCGCCATGTGAGCAGGCGGGCTGCGTCGATGTCCGCTGCCAGGTCCGCGAGCGGGAACGAGATCCCCTGGTTCTCGATGATCGCCTCCCCGAACGCCTCGCGCTCGGACGCGTAGTCGCGGGCGAACTCGAGCGCGGCCCTCGCGATCCCCACCGCCTGGGCGGCCACCATCGGGCGCGTGCGCTCGAAGGCACCCAGCGCGGCCGAGCTGCGGCGCTGCACCGCCGCCCCGGGCCCGCCCTCCTCCGCGGGCGTGACCGGCGGCGGCGAGCCCTGCTCCGCCTCGCGGCCCTTTGCGATCCGGCCCTGGAGCCGCTCCTCGCCGCCGAGCAGCTGGTCGCCCGGCACGCGGCAGTCCTCGAAGACGATCTCGCCCGTGTGCGAGGCGCGGCAGCCGAGCTTGTCGAGCTTTCGCAGCATCGTCAGCCCGGGCGTCCCCTTCGGCACGATGAACACACCCTGCCCGCGGTGCCCGGCCTCGGGATCGACCGTGGCCACGACCACGTGCACGTCGGCGATGCCGCCGTTGCCGATGAACACCTTCTGGCCATCGATCACCCAGTCGCCGCCGTCCTTTCGAGCGCGGGTCTGGATCGAGCGGATGTCGCTGCCGCCGCTCGGCTCGGTCACGGCCAGGGCCGCGAGCTTGATGTCGTCAGGGGTGCCGAAGCACTCAGGCGCCCAGCGCACGAGCTGCTCGTCGGTGGCGGCCTGGCGGATCGCGGCGAGCGCCAGCGCGGGCATCACGATCGACAGCCCGATCCCCGCGCAACCCCAGAAGAGCTCCTCCATCAGGATCGGCAGCGACAGGCCGGTCGGGTCCACCGACAGCTCCGCGTAGAGCTCCCACTTGTAGAGGTCCTGGCGGGCGGCTTCCTGGAGGATCGGCCAGGGCAGCTCCTGGGCGCGGTCGTACTCGGCAGCCGCCGGTCGAATGACGTCACGCGCGAACGCGTGCGTCTTCGTGCGGAGCGCCTCCTGCTCCTGGGTGAGTTCGAGGGTGAAGCTCATCGGCCTAGGTACCCGGCGCTGACGCGCTGGCGTTCGTCCGAGCGCCCGAGGAAGCACTCTGACACCACCGCTCGATAGAGGCGCAGCTGCGCGGATCCGGTCACGTCGGCCCGGTCCCAGGCAGGGGCCCCGTCGGCCAGCGACTCCCGCGAGAACAGCTCCACTCCGCGCTCCGCCTCGTCGCCGTCCAGCGGCCCAGCGGTGCCTGTCATGTAGACCGCCAGGCCGACCCCGATGGGCTGCGTCGAGTCGAAGATCACGATGCTCAGCTCCTCGCGCTCGGCCAGGTTGAGCGAGTGACGCGCCTCCGGCGAGGAGACCCAGAGGAATTCGCGATAGCGGTCCGCCGCGTACCAGACCGGTGACGCCCACGGGCGGCCGCTCGCGTCGGCGGTTCCCAGGGTCATGTATCGATTCGCGTCCACGACCGCCCGTGCGGAGTCGTCGACATCTCGGGCGTTCATGGCGCAGAAGGTACCGGCGCGCTTGACTGGCAGCGGGCGCGGTGAGACGGTCGCTTCGCCCCCAACCGAGGACTCGCACATGAGCACGGAGTACGACGCCATCGTCATCGGAGCACGCTGCGGCGGCTCGCCCACCGCAATGCTGCTGGCGCGCAACGGGTACCGCGTGCTCCTGGTGGACAGGGCCACGTTCCCGAGCGACACGATGTCCACGCACCTCGCGCATCCGCCGGCCGTTGCCGCGCTCGACCGCTGGGGCATTCTCGACAAGCTCAAGGCCACCAACTGCCCGCCGATCACGCGGTACTCGTTCAACTTCGGACCGGTGAGCGTCGCTGGGACGCCGCAGCCGGCGAACGGCGCCGACAGGGCGTACTGCCCACGGCGCATCGTGCTTGACGCGCTTCTGGTCGAGGCCGCCGTGGCCGCGGGCGTTGAGATGCGCGAGGCCTTCACCGTTAAGGAGATCCTGGTCGAGGATGGGCGCGTGACGGGCATCCGCGGCCACGCCAAGGGCGGCGACACGGTGACCGAGCGAGCGAAGGTGGTGATCGGGGCGGACGGCAGGCACTCGATCGTCGCCAAGGCGGTGGAGCCGGAGTCGTACAACGAGGTGCCTCCGCTCGCGCCCGCCTACTACGCGTACTGGAGCGGACTGCCCACCGACGGCTTCGACACCTACATCCGCGCGGAGTCCGGCCGCGGCTGGGCGGCCATACCGACGCACGACGACCTCACCTGCGTGGTCCAGGGCACGCCGCAGGCGGACTTCGGGACCACCAAGAAGGACGTGGAGGCCACCTACCTGAAGACCTTCGAGCTCGCGCCCGAGTTCGCCGAGCGCATACACGGCGCCAAGCGCGAGTCGGGTTTCGTGGGGGCCGGAGACCTGACGGGCTACTTCCGCAAGCCATACGGGCCCGGGTGGGCTCTCGTGGGCGACGCCGGCTATCACAAGCACCCGATCACGGCGTTCGGGATCACCGACGCGTTCCGTGACGCGGAGGCGGTGGCCACTGCGCTCGACGACACGTTCTCCGAGCGCCGCCCGTTCGACGACGCGATGGCCGACTACCAGCGCGCTCGCGACGAGGAGGCGATGCCCATCTACGGATTCACGTGCGATTTCGCGAAGCTCGAGCCGCCTCCGCCCGAGATGCAGCAGCTGATCGGGGCCATGCAGGGGAACCAGGACGCGCAGGACGGCTTCGTGAGCGTGATGGCCGGGACGCTGCCGGCGCCGGAATTCTTCGGGCCGGAGAACGCGGGGCGGATCATGGCCGCCGCGGGGGCACGGTGACTCGCATTCACCTATCCCTCCTGCCCGCGATGGTCGTGATTCTCCTGGCGGCGCCGGCCACTGCCGCCGCCTACGACCCACCGCCCTGCCCGAGCAACCAGCCAGCGCCCACGCTTTCGATCACAGATCCAAAGGGCGCGGGCTCGCTCTACGCCACCCACATCCTGCGCGCCAAGCTCGAGGGCGGGGAGCCACGTTTGTTCACCGCCCCGGGGGCGCGGATCTTCACCCAGGACGACGAGAGCCGCCCGACACTCGTCACCGACAGCCCGGGACCGCTCACCGTGACGGCGGTGGTCGTGATCAGGGACACCGAGACACTTCCCTACCAGGACGACTACTCGTGCACCACGTCGGTGGCGACGACGGTTGACCTGGTGGCTCCGGCGCCGTCGGTGTTCGGGGACTTCAGGCGCCCCCGCTACATCGTCCCCTCACGCAAGCTCTACAGCCCGTCGCCGAACTTCTCATTCACGGTCAAGCTCGCGAAGGTCGGCGCCGACCAGTCGCCCTTCACCGTTCGCGCCCGTGGCGCGAGCCGCATGAAGGTGCCGGGCCGCGGCGCCAGGACCGCCTCCCACGAGTACCCGCTGCGGGAATTCGAGATCGGCGACGGCGAGCGATCACGCGGATGCGAGCTGCTGTGCTCGCCGGTCACCGACCGGGGCTTCCAGAAGCGCATCGAGGTCGGGGGCGACTCGATCAGGGGCGGACTCAAGATCCTGGTGACCACCCCGACCGGACTGCATTTCTTCGCCCGCGGGTCCGAGCGGTTCAAGCCCACGCCCTGGGGCGTGGACGTAGAGGTGCTCCAGTCCGGTCGCCGCATCGCCCGTCTACGGGCCGCGGCTCGCTGCGACTCGTTCGGTCAGTCTTCGACGTGCCGGTTCAAGACGGTCAGCACGAAGCTCTAGCGCTGCCAGGCATCGCGTATCGCGGCCACGTGGCGATGGTCGGTGCCGCAGCAGCCGCCGAGCACGTTCAGGTTCGGTAGCCGTGCCCTCAGCCCGGCGTAGCGGGTGCCCAGGTCGGCGGGGTCGCCGTCGTCGAGCTCCTCCGCCGCGTCCAGCTCGTCGTGGCTCATCGTCGACGCGTTGGCACGCAGTCCCCGAATCCGGTCGCGCCACGGCGCGTCCGTGGCGAGCACGTCATCGAAGTGAGTGGGATGCGCGCAGTTGATCATGTAGTAGGCGGGCGCCCCGTCTGTCGCCTCGTCCACCTGCTCGATCGCCTCGCCGAGGCCCTCGCCGTTGGGCAGCCGGCCGTCGGTCTCGAGCGTGAAGGAGATCGCCACCGGCAGACCCGCGTCGCGCGCGGCCTGGGTCACGCCGGTCGCCTCGTCCGCGTAGGTCATCGTGATCGCGGTGACCATGTCCGCCGCGGTGTCGGCGAAGGTCCCGATCTGGGTGGAGTGGTAGTCGCGTGCGGCGTCCGCGCGCAGGAGCTCGGCGGGACGGTAGCCGTCTCCCTCCGGCCCCACGCAGCCGCTGATCACCACCGGCGCATCGCCGGCGCTCTCGCGCAGCTCCTCCATCAGCGCGATCGCCCGGCGGTTGAGCGCATCGAGCTTCTCCGTTGACACCCCGAGCCGCGCGGCCCAGCCGGGGCTGGCGCGCCAGGTGGGGCTCTCGAGCACGAAGCCCGCGCCGCTCTCCCTCGCGAGCGCGAGGTACGGCTCGTAGTAGCGGCGGAGCTGGTCGAGGCCCTCGTCGTGGTCGAGCAGCACGAAGGCGGCGAACTCCGGCAGGTCGAGCCCCTGGTGGAAGATGAGGCTGGTCTCGATCCCTCCGTCTGTCAGGAAAAGGTCACCCTCGAGTTGTGGAAGCGACGTTCGATGCCTCATCCGGCGCAGTATCTCCCACCTTCGGAGTGGCGGTGCAAGCCCTCGCCGGGTGGGCCCGTCGAGACAGACGGTGAGCTGCGCGAGAGCCGCGCGTGGTCGACGATGAAGGTGCCCGTGATCGTGGCGGCGATCGCCGCCGGGCGAGCGGACTGGGAGGCGATCGAGGCCGCCATCACGCGCTCCGACAACAACGCCGCCCTCCTGCTCTGGGACAGGCTCGACGACGGCGCCGCGGAGGTCGAGGCGGTGCTCCGCCACGGCCGGGTGACGACCGGACGACGCTCGAGCCCGATCCCGACCCGCGCGGCTACAGCTCGTTCGGACGCACCGTGTGGTCGCTGACGGGCGCCATGGCGTTCTACGGAGCGCTCGCCCGCGGGGAGCTGCTGCCGGAGGCGGACACCGAGCGGGTGCTCGACGCCATGGGACGGATCGTCGCGGAGCAGCGCTGGGGCCTCGGCCAAATCCCGGGAATCCGCTTCAAGGGCGGCTGGGGACCGAGCGAGCAGCCCGAGGGCGGCTACGAGGTGATCCAGGTGGGAATCGCGGGCCCCAGGGTGATCGCGATTGCGGCACGGGCGGAGGACTTCGAGGCGGCGAAGCGGCTAGCCTCGAAGCATGTGCCGCAACATCCGAACACTCCATAACTTCGATCCCCCGGCCACCGAGGACGAGATCCGCGCGTCAGCGCTCCAGTACGTCCGCAAGATCAGCGGCTCCTCGAAGCCCTCGCAGGCCAACACCGAGGCGTTCGAGCGCGCCGTGGACGAGGTGACCGCGGTGAGCACGCGCCTGCTCGGCGAGCTCGTCACGAACGCGCCGCCCAAGGATCGCGAGGTCGAGGCCGCGAAGGCCAAGGCCCGCAGCGCCGCGCGCTACGCCGCGTAGGCGGGAACCCTCAAGGGGGTCAGACCCCCTTGAGGGTTGAGGCGGGCTCACTCGTATTGCAGCGCCGAGAGCACGTTGAGGCGCGACGCTCGGCGCGCCGGCAGCACCGCTGCCAGCGTGCCCGCGATCATCGAGACGATCGCGAATACCACGATGACCACGACGGGCAGCGAGAACACCACGTCCATGTCGCTGAGCCCCTGGACGATCACCGCTGCAATGAACACCCCGAGCGGCAGCCCCAGGGCAGCACCGATCAGCGCTGTGATGATCCCCTCGTGCCGGATCATCCGGCGCGAGTCCAGGCCCTGTAACCACCGTGCGCCGATGGGGAACCCCGAGACAACCCCCTCTAACGGTTTGGGGTAACCCGGAGCTCCAGCTTGGCCGCCGGCGCGAGCAGCATCGTCAGGCCGTGGCGCGGGTCGCGCGGCGAGCGGCGCTGCTCGCGCAGCACGAGCGCCGACCATGGCCGTCCGGCGTCCAGTTCGGGCGCGAGCTCCGCGGCGAGCTCGCGCGGCACCCAGCCGAGCTGCTCGCCCCCGCCCGCGGGATGAACCGCAATCGCGTTGGGGTCATGCGGGTTGGCGGGGTCGCGGCGCAGCTCGAGCGGCTTGCCCGGAGCCGCCGCGTCGCTTGCGAGCGCCTCGGCATGGTGGGCGCCCGCACCAGCCACGGCCACCACGTGCAGGCCGCGGGCGGCAAGCTCGGGCGCATCGCGTGCGAGGTAGCGGCCCGACTCAGGATCGACGAGCTGGTACCCCGCAAGCCAGACCTCGCCGCCGTCGTCGGGGTACCAGTAGCGCTCTTCGTAGCCGGCGTCGATCAACACGGTTGAAGCCTTCAGGCGTTCGGGTACGGGGCGTGTATCCGAGCAGGAGGAAACCGAAAGTGTCTATGACGATGCCGCATACCGCCGAGGTCCCCGCGCCAAGCCCCCCGGAGCAGCCGCAGCCGAGCCCTCCGGACGCGCCTCAGCCCGACCCGAAGGGGCCGGAGATACCCGACGATCCGGGCCAGCCGGAGCCGGCGATGCCGCCCGAGACCGGCTAGCCCTCGTGCGGGCTGCCCATCTGAAGATGCGGCGGCTCGTCCTCGGGCGGGCGCTCGTCGGAGGGGACGCCACGCTGGCCCGGCGGGTGGTAGTCGGTGCCGGTCGTCGAGGGGAAGGTGAAGTGCTGATCGAGGCCCATCTCGGCGATCACGTCCGCCACCCGCTGGAGCGCCTCCTCCCGTGAGCCCGCCTCCACGCGCAGGTCGAAGAGCGCGCCCTCGTCGGGCGCGCCGACCTCCGCGCTGAGCTTGCGCGCCAGCTCCGCACGTGTCTCGTCGCCCGTGTGCTGGTCGGGGTCGAGGATCTCCAGGGTGATCTGGTGGATGCTCATCCGGCCTCCACGTCAATGTGTCGCACCGGGACCGAGAGCTGTTCCCGCGCCTGCTCCACCAAGTCGCGCTCGGCCCAGTTCTGGTCTCCCTCCGGGCGCGTGAAGATCACGATCTCGTCGGCGGGGAACGTGGCGAGCGCATCCTGGAGGGCGAGCAGAGGGTCTGCCTCCCCCGTGTCGCCCGCCGCGTTCACGTCGGACTTGGCGAGCTGCTCGACGGTCTCCTGCTGGACCTCCTCGGCGCGAGCGATCGCCTCGTCATTGTCCGAGGTCCAGAAGCGCGTGCGGCTGTCGAGGGCGGGTGCGACCACCATGACCTCTGCGTCGGGGGCGCCATCGTCGAGCGCCGAGCGCAGCACGTCCGTGGACACCGGCTCCGACACCAGGGCGAGGATCTTCTTCCCCATCGGGCTAGCGGTCCTGAAACTCGGACACGCGCCCCACGCGTCCCTCGGGCGCCGGGTTGCGAGTCATAGCCGCACGCCTCGGGCGCCCGAAGCGGTGGAACACCGCGTGGAGGATGAAGCCCCCCAGCGCAACTGCCAACACGATGCCGAGGATGATCAATACGCCGCCAGACCCGTCGGGGTTGTCACCCCGCGGACCGGGGCTCTCGGCCGCGAAGTACGCAACGCTCACGAACAAATCGATCATGGGTCGCCTCTACCCGGGTAGACCGGGTGAATGCACACAGAAACCCCCAGCCCCGGTCCCGGACCCTCACCCGGTCCCGAGCCGACCCCGCCGGACCCCACCCCTCCGGTGCCGAGCCCGGACCCCGGAGGGCCACCCGAAGAGCCGGTTCCGCAGATCTAAGTCTCCCCGACTCAAGGGGTCTGACCCCCTAGTCGAGTTCTTCGTCCAATGCCTCGTTCACCAGCTCGTCCGCTCGGGCGTTCTGCTCGCGGCGCACCGGGCGGACCGCCCACTTGTGAAAGCCCCGCAGCTCCTTCATCGTCTCGATGAAGAGCGGCTTCAGGCCGGCGTGCTTGACCTTGTACTCGCCGCCGATCTGGCGAGCGATCAGCTCGGAGTCGTTCACGACCTCGACCTCCTCGGCCCCAAGCTCGCGCGCCAGCTCGAGCCCGAGCAGCACGGCGCGGTACTCGGCCACGTTGTTGGTGGCCACGCCGATGTAGGCCTTGCGCTCCCCGAGCGTCTCCCCGCCCGCGCTCGACGCAACGGCGGCCACGGCGGCCGGACCGGGGTTTCCACGCGACCCGCCGTCCACGTGGACGACGACCCTCACGCGGTGGCTGGCGGCTCGATCGTCGGGAAGCTGCCCTTGGGCCGCTGGCGGCGATGCTCGCTGTAGGACGAGTGATCGCCGGGGTTGCCACCCTGGGCGCGCCGGTCGATGATCACCTCGACATGCGGGTCGTCCCGGTAGTAGTCGGCCAGCTTGTCGTACAGCTCGTCCGCCAGCGCCTGCGGCACAACGCAGTAGATCACTCCTCAGAACCTCCGTCAGTAACCGCGGGACCAGCCACCAGGCGTCCCTCCGTGTCGATCCCAGCATTCCACGCGCGCAGGGACTCGTCGATCTGATCGAGCTCCTCGCCCTTGTCGAGCATCATCACGGGATCCGCCTCGTCGCCCAGGTCCACGCGATAGCGATACCACGAAAGCTCCCACGCGACGAGCACCGATACCGCACTTGCCTGCGCAGGATCGGGCATGGCGCTCACCCACGGGTCCCCGAGCGTGCGTGCAAGACCGGCGACCGTGCGCTGATGGCTTGAGCCGTTGAAGAGGTCGAGCGCCCGCTCCACCTTCACCTCAGCGGTGGTCGGCACCGCCCGTACGTGCCGCGGGTTCTGGGGCCGCGAGCGCGGCCGCGGCGGGGGCGCGGCCTCCTCGGCCTCCGGGGAAGCGGGGTCAGGCTTAAGCCTGACCCCGTCGCTGCCGGGCCTGACCCCGTCGCTGCCGGGCCTGACCCCGTCGCCGTTGCCCGAGCCGAACGCGGGCTCCTCCTCGGCCGGTCGCCCGGTCGGGCGGCGTTTGCGCAGCCGACCCATCACGCCCCGGCGTGGCTCGTTGCGAGGCACGCGGGCCGGCAGGTCGCCGGCCCCCGACTCGCGGATCCAGCCGTGGTGCTGCGCGCGCGTGGCGCACAGGTCGCAGACCTGGTGCCGGTGGCCGCCTGGCGCGAGGTACCACTCGGCGCGCTCACCCTTGAGGATGGTGCGCCCGCAGACATCGCAGCTGACGGCGTCGTGAACGGGCCGAAGCTCCTTCTTCACGCCGCCAAGGATAGTCAGGCCTCCACGGCCTCCTTCTCCCGCTGCGCCTCCTGCACGACCTGTTGCGCCACGTGCCCCGGGACCTCCTCGTAGCGGGCGAGGTCCATCGAGTACTCGCCCTGCCCTCCGGTGATCGCTCGCAGGTCGGGGGCGTAGTCGAGCATCTCGGCCATCGGCACCTCGGCCTTCATCTCGGTCACGGAGCCCTTCGGCTCCATCCCGAGCGGCCGCCCGCGGCGTGAGTTGAGGTCGCCGATCACGTCGCCGACGTACTCCTCGGGCACCACGACCGTCACCGTCATGATCGGCTCCATCAGCGTCGGCGTGGCGTTTTCCATGGCGTCCTTGAACGCCATCGAACCGGCAATCTTGAACGCCATCTCGGAGGAGTCGACCGAGTGGTGCTGGCCGTCGAAGAGCGTGACCTTCACGTCCTGGACGGGATAGCCGGCCACCGTGCCCGTGCGCATCGCCTCCACGACGCCCTTCTGCACGGCCGGGATGAACCCGCCCGGGATCACACCGCCCTTGATGGCGTTCACGAACTCGAGCCCCTCGCCCTCGGTGCCGGGCGCGATCTCGATGTGGCAGTCGGCGAACTGGCCGCGCCCGCCCGTCTGCTTCTTGTAGCGCGCGTGCGACTTGGCGGAGCCCTTGATGGCCTCGCGGTAGGGCACGTGCGGCGCGTGCAGCTCGACCTCGGCGCCGAAGCGCTCCTTCATCCGGTCGACGATCACTTCCACGTGGATCTGCGTGATCCCGGCGAGGATCTGCTCGCCGGTCTCCGAGTCGCGGTGGAAGTCGATCGTCGGGTCCTCCTCCTGGAGGCGGCGCAGGGCCTGGCCCATCTTCTCCTCGTCGCCCTTCGCCTTGGCCTCGATGGCGAACGCCATCACCGGCCGCGGCATTGGCGGCAGCTTCAGCGGGATGTCCATCTCCTTCGAGGCGAGCACGTCGCCCGCGTGGGTCTCCTTCAGCTTCGCCACCGCGCCGATGTCGCCCGGTCCGAACTCGTCGGCGTGCTCTGTGTCCTTGCCCTGCGGCACGAGCAGCTGGCCGATCCGCTCCTTGGCGCCGGCGCGGCAATTGTGCGCGTGGGAGTCGTGCTTCAGGACGCCCTGGTAGACGCGGAAGAGGTTCACGCGTCCGGCGTATGGATCGGCGAGCGTCTTGAAGACGAACGCCACCATGTCCTTCGACTCGTCCGGTTCGAGCGTCACGCCGTCCAGCTCGATCGGACCGTGCTTCGCCGGTGAGGGCAGATCCTCGACGAAGGCGTCGAGCAGGCGGTTGATGCCGAGGTTGCGTGTGGCCGCGCCACACGTGACGGGGAACAGGTGTCCCTCGGTGACGCCCTTCTTGAGGGCGGTCACCGTCTCCTCGTGCGAGATCTCCTCGCCCTCTAGGTAGCGCTCCATCAGCGCATCGGAGACCTCGGCCACCTCGTCCATCAGCTTCTCGCGGTACTCCTCGGCCTGCGCGCGCAGGTCCTCGGGGATCTCGATCTCCGAGCAGTTGTCGCGGCTGTCGCCGTCGTAGCGGTAGGCCTTCATGTCGATCAGGTCGACCACGCCCTGGAGCTCGTGCTCCCGCCCGATCGGAATCTCGGTGGCCACCACGTGCGGACCGAATGCCTGCTTGAGGGATTCGAGGGAGCGGAAGAAGTCGGCCCGCTCGCGGTCCAGCATGTTCACGAAGATGGTGCGCGCCAGGCCGAGCTCGGCCGCGCGCTCCCAGAGGCGGCTCGTGGTGACCTCCACGCCCATCACGCCGTTCACCACGAACACGGCGCCCTCGACCACGCGCAGCGCCGCGAGGGCATCCGCGATGAAGCTGGGCTCACCGGGCGTGTCGACGAGGTTGATCTTGCGGTCATCCCAGCGGAACGAGGAGAGGCTCGCGGATATCGACATCTCGCGTGACTTCTCGTCGGAGGCCGAGTCAGAGACCGTGCTTCCGTCTGCCACCGAGCCGAGCCGGTTGATGGCGCCCGCTTCGAACAAGAGTGCCTCGTTCACGGACGTCTTGCCGCTGCCCCGGTGGCCAACCAACGCCACATTGCGGATCCTCTTCGGCGATTCGTGCGCCATCCGACTCCTTCCCTCGCAGGTTCGGTGCGGAGCCCAGGTTACGACACTGGCGAGAGAGCTGTGTCGAGCGATTCGTACACCGGGGCGGCGCTCCCGATCTCTGTCAGCTCGATCACGCGCTTGAGCGGAGAGCTCGGTGGCATCACGAGCCGCAGCTCCTGGCGGCGGCGCGCGAGCCGCCTGGAGAGGTCGAAAAGCACCTCGATTGCGGCAGAGTCGAGGTAGCGGCAGTCGCTGATGTCGATCACGAGCGCGAGCGCGTCGTTCGGGGTCGAGTCGAGCAGCTGTTCGCGCAGGTAGGCGGCGTTCGTCATGTCGATCTCTCCGCTCACGTGGGCCACCACGCTCGCGCCGCGCCGCTCGACCGCGATCTCCGCCGGCGAGCTCATGCCGCCCTCGCGGCGGCGAGCCGCCTGCGCATGGTCACCACGGTGCCGCCCTCCTGCACCGTAACGTGGACCTCGTCCATCAGCTCCTCGATGATGTTGAGGCCGCGCCCTCGGTGCTCCCCGCGCTTCTCGCGCCAGCTGCCGGTGTCGCGCACGGTCGCCACGAGCTCGCCGCCGTCGAAGTTCACCTCCACCTCGAAGGTGGCGTCGCCGGGGCCGTAGGCGTGCTCGATCGCGTTGCCGGCCGCCTCGCAGATCGTGAGCGTGAGCTCGTACTGCTCGGCCTCCGAGGCGCCGGTGGCGTGCAGGAAGCGCGCCAGGCGGCGGCGCAGGCCCGAGAGCGAGGCGGGCTCGGCCGACAGCGTCAGGCTGATCCGCTCGGACGCGGCCGGCAGCGGCCGCACCGCGAGGAGCGCCACGTCGTCGCCCGGATCCCCGTCGCCGAGCACGAGCTGGATCACACGCTCGCAGAGCGCATCGAGGTCGTCCGCCGCGGCGCCCGCCACGTCGGCGAGCTGCGCAAGGCGTTCCTCGAGGCCCACGTCGCGGCGCTCCACGAGACCGTCCGTGTAGAGCAGCAGCGAGGAGCCGGGCGGCAGCACCGCGCTCGCCTCGCGGAAGACCGCCGGGTCGGAGGCCCCGATCGGCACCGAGCGCCCACCCTCGAGGAAGACCGGACCGTCTGGCGTGAGCACGAGCGGCGGTGGGTGCCCCGCGGAGCTGTAGGAGACCTCGCCGGTCTCGCGGTCAAGCACGAGGTAGACGACCGTGGCCATCGCGTCCTCCACGCCGCTCATCACCAGCCGGTTGATGCGGGCGACGACCTCGGCCGGGGAGGATTCCACCAGGCCGTAGGCCCGGAAGGCGTTGCGGAGCTGCCCCATGGTGGCGGCGGCGCGCAGGCCGTGTCCGACCACGTCGCCCACCACCAGCGCCACGCGGCCGTCGGGGCGCTCGAGCACGTCGTACCAGTCGCCGCCGATCGCGGCGCCGCGGGCGCCGGGCAGGTAGCGGGCGGCAAGCTGCACGCCCTCGATCTTGGGCAGGCGCTCGGGCAGGAGGCTGCGCTGGAGCGTCTCGGCGATCTTGTGCTCGCGCTGGTAGACCTCGAGCAGCCGGGCCTCCATCGTCTTGCGCTCGTGGATGTCGATCGCGGTGCCCACATAGCCCGCGTAGCGCCCACCCTCGTAGCGCGGAACGCCGCGGTCCACGATCCAGCGGTACTCGCCCGATTGGTGGAGCAGGCGGTACTCGCGCTCCCACGAGCGGCGCGCCGCCCGCGCGTCGTCCCAGGTCCTGAGCATCACCTCGGCGTCGTCGGCGTGCACTCCGAGCTGCCAGCTGTCCCCGAGCTCGTCCTCGAGCTGCGTGCCCGTGAAGCGCATCCAGCCCTCGTTCACGAAGGTCACGAGGCCGTCCTCGTCGGTCGTCCACATCATCGCCGGCGCGGTGTCGGCGAGGTCGCGGAAGCTCGCCTCCGACTCGCGGAGCGCCTCCTCCATCACGCGGCGCTCGTGGATGTCGGTCGCGGTCCCGACGTAGCCCAGGAACTCACCGTCCGAGTAACGCGGAGTGCCCTCCTCGAGCACCCATCGGTAGCCGCCCGACGCCGCGTGGCGGAGGCGGTACTCCCAGCGAAACTGCTCGCGCCTACCGGAGGCCTCCTCCCAGCGGCGCAGCGCCGCCTCGCGGTCCTCAGGGTGGGCGGTCTGCTCGAACGTCACGCCCATGTCCGAGCTGCCCCCCGTGAAGCGCAGCCAGGCTTTGTTGACGAACGTCACGTCGCCCTCGGCGTCCGTCATCCACATGAGCGCGGGCGTGGTGTCGGCGAGCTCGCGGAACTGCGCCTCGCTGTCGCGGACGAGCTCGTCATGCCGTGCGCGCGCGCCGGCGGCGCCCAGCACCCTCGCGATGGCCTGGAGGTACGCGTCCTCCTCGGCGCTGAACTTGCGCGGGTCGCGACTGTGGGCCTCGATCCAGCCCGAGCGGCGCCCGCGCGTCTCGATCGGGATCTGACGCGAGCTGGCCGCGCCCAGGTCCTGCCCGAGCGCCGACGGTCCCGGCGGGTCCCCCGGGCCAAGCGGCAGCACTCCCCCGAGGACGCCATCCGGCAGCCCCACGCCTGCCCGGGCGAGCAGCCCGTGCCGGTCGTGCGTCAGCTCGAGCAGCGCGACGTGCTCGACCCCGAGCTCGCGCCCAATCGCGGCGGCGGCCGCGTCGAGCAGCTCGTCGAGGGCGGTCTCCTCGAGCGCGAGCCGGGTCAGCTCGGCAAGCGCCGCCTGCCGGCTGGCGCGGGCAGCCAGCTCCTCGCTGTGGCGGTTCGCACGACGCCGCAACATCCCTGTGCCGCTAGCCGGTTTCGCTGATGGGGTCGCCCTGCAGGCGCGACTTGAGCCGCAGGACGGCCTTCGTGTGGAGCTGTGACACGCGCGACTCGGTCACGCCCAGGACCTCGCCGATCTCCCGCAGGGTGAGGTTCTCGTAGTAGTACAGGGCCACGACGAGCTTCTCGCGCTCAGGCAGCCGCGCGATCGCGTCCGCCAGGCGGTCCTTCATCTCGGTCGTGTCCATCTCCATGGCGGGATCGAGCGCCTGGGGATCCTGGATCGTGTCGAGCAGCGAGACCTGGTCGCCGGAGGCGTCCGAGACGGTCCAGAGCTCGTCGAGCGCGACCACCGAGGAGTTGGAGATCCGTACGAGCGACTCCTGGAACTCCTCCACCGACACGTCGAGCGTGTCGGCCATCTCCTGGTCGGTCGGTGCGCGGTGCAGCTGGTGCTCGAGCTTGGCGTTCGCGCGCTCGATCTCGCGGGCCTTGGTGCGCACCGAGCGCGGCACCCAGTCGAGCGAACGCAGCTCGTCGATGATCGAGCCCTTGATGCGGGTGATCGCGAAGGTCTCGAACTTGATCTCGCGCTCGGGCTCGAAGCGCTCGATGGCCGAGATCAGGCCGAGCAGGCCATAGGAGATCAGGTCCGCCTCCTCCACATGGGAGGGCAGACCGCTGGACATCCGGCCGGCTACGTACTTGACGAGGGGGGCATACGCGAGCACCAGTCGCTCGCGGGCCTTCTCGTCCTTCTCGTCCTTGTAGCGGCGCCAGAGGTCCCGGAGCTCGATCGCCTTGAGGTTTGTCTCCATTTGTGTCTTAGGTCACGCGCGCGGGTGAGAGCTCGCGTACGCCTTTTTTAGGCGTTTCGACTCTACCCGAGTGTAGGTCTGGGTCGTGCTGATACTTGAGTGTCCCAGTAGCTCCTGGATTGCGCGAATATCGGCTCCGCCTTCCAGGAGGTGGGTCGCGAACGAGTGGCGCAGGGTATGGGGCGAGATCCCGACTCGGCGCGTCTGGATGCGCAGCCTGCGGCGGACGTCCGATGTGGACAGGCGCCGGCCGTTCTTCGACAGGAACAGCGCGTCGCTCTCGCCCTGGTTGAGCACGGTGCGGCCGCGGGCCAGGTAGCGGTCGAGCGCCCTCCAGGCATGCTCGCCCACGGGAACCACGCGCGTCCGCCCGCCCTTGCCCTCCACGCGCACCTCCTCCCCGTCCGCGTTGAGGCTAATCACGTTGAGGTTCACGAGCTCCTCCACGCGCAGCCCCGCGGCGTAGGCGAGCTCGAGCATGGCGCGGTCGCGCAGGTCGAGCGGCGTGGTGCCCGGTATCCGCTCGAGCATCTCGGCCACCTCCTCGGGCTTCAGCACCTTGGGGAGGTAGGAGTCCTTTTTCGGGCTCGAGACGAGCTCGGCCGGGTTCGCCTCCAGCTCCCCGCGCTCCACGAGCTGCCGGTAGAAGGTCCGGATAGCGGCCAGCTTGCGCGCCACGGTTGCCTTCACCGCGCCCCGCTCGGACACGACGCCGGCGAAGTGGCGCAGCTCCCGGTGGGTCAGCGACAGCGGGCCTAGGTCGCGCGCTGCGGCCCAGTCGGCGAGCTGCCCGACGTCCACCCCGTACGCGCTGCGGGTCTTCTCCCGCATCCCGCGCGCGAGCTGCCAGTCGTCGAAGCGGGCGAGCGCGTCCTGCCAGCTAGCCTCGATCGGAGTGGGTTCTTTCTTCGTCAACACTGAGGATGGTCGGGTGGCCACGCGGAATCAGCTCGCCGATGCGGAGCTCGTGGACGAGTTCGACAAGCCGATCAAGCCCTGGCATCCCATCCAGGGTCCGAGTGACGCGTCGACCATGTGGTACGCCGTCCTCCGCAAGCAGGAACGAGGGATCTTCATCGGCACGCTCTGCATTCGACACACAGGGCGCCCGAACCTGCTTGCAGAGCAGGGCTGGGAGGAAATTCCTGTGGGCGAGATCGGGGTCTGAGCGCCTACGCGATGTAGATCGGCGCGCCCACCGGGACCTGGTCGTACAGCTCGATCACGTCCGGAATTGCCATCCGGATGCAGCCGTGGGAGGCCGCGCTGCCGAGCGAGTAGGTCTGGTCGGTGCCGTGGATGCCGGCGCCGTCGAATATGCCGAGCCAGCGTGCCTTGAGCGGGTTGTCCGGGACGCCGCCCGGCACGATCGTGCCCGCGAGGTCGCCGGCCCAGTCGCTGTTCGGCACGTGCCAGGCTGGGTCCACGGCCTTGTTCTGGATGTGGTAGAGCCCGGCCGGGGTGTCGAACCCGAGCGCGCCCACCGCGACCGTGTACTCCTTCTGGAGGTTCAGGTCCCTATACAGGCGGAGCTTGAAGTTGTAACGGTCCGCGATCAGCACCACGGGGTACTTGCTCGCGAGCTGGGACTGGGTGACCTTCGGCTTGAGGATGCGGACCGGCGCGCGCACCGTCCGCTCCACGCCCGGCACCGTCAGGGCCTGCGCGATCCGCTGCTGGAGCACCGCCGCCCTGACCCTGCGGCCCTTCTGCTCCTTCACCTTCTCGAGCGAGGGGAAGTCCACCTCGGCGTCGCGGGCCGGGCGGTTCAGCTTCGTCTGCACCCGCTTGACGAGCTGCTCGACGGCGTCCGTTGAGTAGGTGACCCGGGCCGAGACCTGCGCGTTCTCCTGCCCGCCGGTGATGTCGCGCGCCACGCGGCTGAAGATGCTGCCGTCGCGGCTCGCCTTCAGTGCCTCGTCGACCATGCCGCCCACGTCCGCCTTCACGCCGGCGTCATGGGCGGAGAGCGTGAAGCGCTGCTGCCCGCGCCGCACCGCGATCGGGCGCTCGAGCGGCTTCTGGAGCTCATGGCGCACGACTTTGCGCGCCTCGGCGCTCTTCATGCCGCCCACGTCGACCCCGGCGATGGTCACGCCCTCGGCGATCACGTCGTTCCGCGAGCTGTCGTACGCGAAAGCGGCGACCGCGCCTCCGATCATGACCAGAAGGAGGACGGCCACGAGGATGAACCAGCGGTGCCTCATGGGGGGAATGCTGAGAGTAGCGCCGCCGGCGGCGCCCGCCCAACGGTGAAAGCCTGGTTGCGGCTAGACGCGCGAACCGCCGCGGGCGAGCACGGACTCGATCGCGCTGAGCACGCGGGTGCGATTGGCGTGATCGCGCTCGTACTCGCGCAACATCTGGAGGTCCTCGTGCTCAAGCGAGGCGAGCAGGGCGATCACCTCCTCGGCCGCGAGATCGTCGTAATGCTCCACCGGCCTCCCGGAAGGCTTCGGAGGGGCGGCCGCGTCACGGGCGCTCTTCTCCGCCTGCTCCGCCCGCTTCGACGCCTCGCGCGCGGCGTCCTCGGCCGCCTCGGCGCGGCGCTCGGCCTCGGCGGCGCGGTCGGCTCCCGGATCAGTGTCCAGATCCATCCCGGCGGTGTCCGCGAAGCCCGTGAGCAGCCGCTGGAGCTCCGCGAGCTGGTCGCGGCTCAGCGCGGTCACGCCCTTGTCGCGCGTGTTCTTCACGTGCGGGCTCCAGCGCAGGAAGTCCTCCACCTCGCGCTCGTAGCGGTACGGCTCCTGCGCCCCGCGGATCACGGGATGGATGCGCAGGTGCTCACCGAGCTTGATCACCGTCTCGCGGCTCGTGTGCTGGTAGTGGAAACCGGACGCCTTGAAGCGGCGGTTGTCCACGCCGCGGCCGTAGCGCATCTGCTCGAGTGCCTCGGGTGGGATCTGAAGCCCCAGCCGCTTCATCACGGAGGTCGCGAGCCCCGTGCCCCACGGCGGCAGGACCGGTGCGTAGGGCTTGCCGAGCAGGCCGGCCACCTCGCTGAGCGCGAGCACACCGTCGCCGGCCACGTTGAAGGTGCCGGGCACGCGGTGCTTCACGGCGTGCTCGAGCGCGTGCACCACGTCGTCCTCGTGGACGAACTGGTGGCGCGGGTCGAAGCCCAGGATCATCGGCACCATCGGCAGCGAGAACAGCTTCGTGTGCGAGGTATCGACGTCCGGGCCGAGCACGTTGGCGAAGCGGAGGATCGAGACCGCGGTATCCGGGTGACGCTCGGCGAACTCGTTCACCGACGCCTCCGCCTCCACGATGTCCTTCTCGATCCCGCTGCGCGGCGGGTGCGGCCGGCGCATGGTCTCGTCGAAGAAGGCCGGGTCGTCCTGGTGGCAGCCGTAGAAGTGGGTCGAGGACTTGAAGACGACCTTCCGCACGGGCGAGTCCGATCCGGTGCAGGCGGCGAGGATGTTCATCGTCCCCATCACGTTGTTCTCGTGCGCCTTGGAGGACGAGGTGGAGGCGCTGTCCACCACCAACCGAGTGTCGACGACGGTGTCGATCTCGGCGGCTTCGACCACGCGGCGAAGCAGGGCGTGCTGCGCGCCGACCTTCACGTACTCGGTGCGCTCGAGCTCGACTGTCGGCTCCTCGTTGTCCACCCCGATCACGGCCTCGACCTCGGGGAAGCGCTCCAGCGCCTGCGCGAGCCGTCCACCCCAGTAGTGCGAGATGCCGGTTACGAGGATGCGCTTCGAGTCCACGCCGCTACCCGAACCAGACCGACTTGCGCTTCGCGACCATGTCCCAGAGGTTCTCCTGGATGCGGGCGCGCACCTCGTGGGCCACCGTCTGGACGAGCGCCTTGTCCTCGTGCATGCCCTCCTCCTCGAACTCGATGGGCTCGAGGAAGCGCAGCTTGAACTTCGCCGGGAGGTAGCCGGCCATCCCGAGCAGGCCGAAGTGCGGGAACGTCGGGGTGATCGGGAAGTAGAGGAGCCCGGTGAGGCGCTTCATCAGCCCCACCTGCGCGAAGACCGGCGCGGCCTCCTCGGCACCCACCACGCACACCGGCACGATCGGCGCCCGCGCGCGCATGGCCGCCTCGACGAAGCCGCCGCGGCCGAAGCGGCGCAGGCGGTAGCGGTCCTTGTAGAGCTTCTCGGTGGCCTTGCGGCCCTCGGGGAACACGAGCACGAGCTGGTCCTCGTCGTAGAGCAGCCGGTGCACGTTGGCCGGATGGGCGGGCACGCAGCCGATCTTCGGCAGCAGCGTGCTGAAGCCGGGATAGCCCTTGAAGAAGTGCTCGACCGTGATGTTGAGCGAGCGCGGGTGGGTGTGCTCCTCGCGGATCGCCTTGGCGATCATCGCCGCGTCGGGCGGCAGGGCGCCCGAGTGGTTCGAAACGAGCAGCGCGCCGCCGGCCGCCGGTACGTTCTCGATCCCCTCCACCTCGGCGCGGAACCAGTAGCGGTAGAAGAACTCGGCGACCGTGCGGTCGTAGATGCCCTCGATCCGCTCCGAGCGCCCCCAGTCGTTCAGCTGGCGCTCCGGCTCGACCCCGGGCAGGTGAGCCTTGAGCTCCTCCGCGGGCACGAGCGCCGTGGTCGCGGGCTCGCGCTCGCGCATCGACAGCGTGGTGCGTGGTGAATCCGGCACGCGGCCGATTCAAGCAGGCAGCGCCGGGAGCCGCGCTACAGGCCTAGCCGATCCGCTCCAGCACGGGACCGAGCGCGTCCTTGAGGCCCCGCCAGTCGCGGGCGGCGACCACCTCGTGGGCCTCGAGGACCTCCTCGTTCCACGGATGGATGATCGTGGCCGGCACGATGCCCTCCGCGCGCGCCCTGGCGATGTTCACGGGGCTGTCGTCCACGAGCACGTCGATCTCGAGCTCCACGCAGCGGGGGACCTTGTCGAAGGAGCAGTGGAGGTCGTCCCAGGGCATGCCGATCCGGTCGAGCCATGCCGCGGTGGCCTCGTAGGTGCTCGTGCGGCGATGGCTCGTCACGTGGATCCAGTGGCCCTGCTCGTGCCACTCGCGCACCGTCTCCACGGCGTCCGGGTAGGGCACCCCCGCGGCGATGTTCTCGTCGGAGTGCGTCTCCTCCACGCAGTGGACGATCGCGTCGCGCTCGAGGACGGTGATGCCCCAGTCGCGCTGCTCCTCGTAGGGAAGGTCGACGCCGTAGCGCTCGCGGGCGATCCGCTGGAGCAGGTCCCAGTAGTGGTGCAGGGTCGAGTCGATGTCCAGCGCGATCCGGGCCACGGCCTCGTACAGTAAGGACATGGCACGCAGACTTATGCGTCCCGGCGCCGCACCGGCGCCCCCGTGGCGCGACCGCGACGCTGACGACGGCTACGGCGCCAGCGCGTCCCCCAATTGGCGCCAGACCAACTGGGCCCGGGAGCTGAAACAGGTCGAGGTGGACGGCACCCCGATCAACTACGTGGACGTCGGCTCCGGCGACGAGGAGCCCGCGGTGCTCGTGCACGGCCTCGGCGGCCAGTGGCAGAACTGGCTCGAGAACATTCCTCGGCTCGCCCAGGAGCGGCGAGTGCTCGCTCTTGACCTGCCCGGCCACGGGCTCACCCCCGTGCCAAGCGAGGGCGAGATCAGCATCCCCGGCTACGGCCGCTTCGTGGACGCGTTCTGCGAGAAGCTCGGCCTCGGCGAGGTCGACATGGTCGGCAACTCGATGGGCGGCTTCGTGGTCGCCGAGGTTGCGATCCAGTTCCCGGAACGCGTGTCGCGGCTCGTGCTTGTGTCTGCGGCGGGCATCACCTCGGCCGACTCGCTCCAGGCGCCGATCCTGACGATCGGCCGGGTGGCCCACGCAATTGCGACGAACACAGCCGCGCAGGACCGCCAGCTCGCGGCGCGGCCGATCACCCGGCACGCGTCCCTCGCGCTGGTGGCGCGCCACCCGCGGCTGCTGAAGGCCGACCTGGCCTACGAGGGGTTTTTCAAGGGCGCCGGCAAGAGCGGCTTTGGCGCCGCGCTGCGCGCCTGCCTCGATTACGACTTCCGCGACCGGCTGCCCGACGTGAAGGTGCCGACCCTGATCGTCTGGGGCGAGAAGGACTCGATTATCCCGGTGCGCGACGCCGACGAGTTCGAGCGCCTGATCGACGACAGCCGCAAGGTCGTGATGAAGGACACCGGCCACATCCCGATGGCCGAGCGCCCTCAGGCGTTCAACGACGTGCTGGTGGAGTTCCTGGCCGAGACGGGCCGCGCGGAGGACAAGGAGCCGGCCGACGGCGAGTCGCAGGCGGCCTAGCAGAGGTCGTCTCGGTAGCGGTCGACCTCCTCGAGCGCCAGGTCGGCCGCCTCCATTGCGCTGAAGAGCCGCGTGTAGGCGGTGCCCGACCCCCCTCCGCGATTCAGCCGCAGCTCCCACGTACCCGACTGGTGGCTCAGCCTGCCGCGCTGCGTCTGAATCGCCTCTCGGTCCTCGCCGAGCTGGGCACAGAGCGCGGGGCGCTGTTCCTGGGGAACGTCGGTCCCGAGCGGCGGGCTCGGGCGTATCCCCGGTCCGGTGGCGGAGCTTCCGGCGAAGGCGGTCCCGGGGATGCTCGTGCGGCCGCGCACCCGCTTGTCGCGGAGCACGACCCAGCCCGATAGGAAGTGCCGGCCCGCGTGGCGGTAGCTGCGCTCGATGAGCGCGCCGCCGAACCCGCTGTCGGCCTTGAAGTCGAACGCGCGCCCGTCCGGGAGGGTCACCCTGCCGGTCCCGGTTCCGCGGCGCAGGTCGGCCTCCAGGCCGACGCCGTGCGACGACGCGCTCACGTGCCCGTCGGCCCTGAGGTCGCCCCTGAACCAAACGGAGAGGGTTGCGCCCTTCGCCGTTGCGTCGGAGACGTACGCTCTGAGCCGGCTGCCCCGCTTGACGATGCCCACGAAGGCATCCGTGCCGTCGATCTGCGCTGTCCAGTGGACCGCCCGCACGGTCACGGCCGACGCCGTGGCAGGCACGAGGAGGGCAGCCAGCACCAGGAGCGCGACGACCCGAGCCATCTAGCCGGTGATCGCGCCTTCGGCGGCCGAGTGCACGAGCTTCCTGTACTTGCCGAGCACGCCGTTCGTGTAGGCCGGCGGGAGCGGCTCGTAGTCCGCCAGCCGGGAGCGCAGCTCGTCCTCGGAGATCTCCACGTTCAGCTCGCGCTTGGCCACGTCGAACACGATCGTGTCGCCGTCGCGGACCACGGCGATCGGACCGCGGTCCGGCGCCTCCGGCGCCACGTGGCCGGCCATGAAGCCGTGGGTTGCGCCCGAGAAGCGTCCGTCGGTGAGGAGCGCGACCGAGTCGCCGAGCCCCTCGCCCACCAGCGCCGCCGTCACGTGGAGCATCTCGCGCATCCCGGGGCCGCCCTTCGGGCCCTCGTTGCGGATCACGACCACGTCGCCGGGCTGGATGTCCTTCGCCATCACCGCGGCGAACGCGTCCTCCTCGCGCTCGAACACGCGCGCGACCCCGCTGTGCTGCATGCGGTCGTGGCCCGACAGCTTCACCACGCAGCCCTCGGGCGCCAGGTTGCCGCGCAGGATCGCGAATCCGCCGTTCGGCTTGAGCGCCTGGTCCACCGGGCGCACCACGTCCTGGCCGTCCGCCTCCTCGGCGGCGTCCGCAACCTCGCCGATCGTCTGCCCGGTCACCGTCAGCTCGCCCTCGTGCAGGGCGCCGAGCTCCTTCAGACGCTTGATCACGAGCGGCACGCCGCCGGCGCGGTAGAGGTCCGTGGCCACGTAGCGGCCGCCGGGCTTGAGGTCACAGAGCAGCGGGGTCTGCCAAGCGATCCGGTCGAAGTCCTCGAGCTCCAGCTCCACGCCGGCCTCGTGCGCCACCGCGAGCAGGTGCAGAACGAGGTTGGTGGAGCCGCCGGAGGTGGCGCCCGCCGCGATCGCGTTCTCGAGCGAGCGCTTCGTGATGATCGAGCTGGGCCGGCGGTCCTCGGCGAGCACCTCGAGCACGAGCCGGCCACACTCCTCGGCCACCTTGCCCTTCTTGCCGTCCTCCGCGGGCACCATCGAGCTGCCCATCGGCGAGATCCCGAGCACCTCGAAGGCCATCGCCATCGTGTTGGCGGTGAACTGGCCGCCGCACGCGCCGGCGCCCGGCGAGGCGTGGTTCTCGAGGTCGGTGAGCTCGTCGTCGGTGAGGTCGCCCGCGGCGTGGGCGCCGATTCCCTCGAAGACGTCCTGGATCGTCACGTCCTTGCCGCGCCAGCGACCCGGGGCGATCGAGCCGCCGTAGAGCATCAGGCTCGGCACGTCGAGCCGGGCGAGCGCCATCACGCAGCCGGGGATCGTCTTGTCGCAGCCGGAGAGCGCGACCACGGCGTCGAACATGTGGCCGCGCACCACCAGCTCGATCGAGTCCGCGATCACCTCGCGGCTGACGAGCGAGGTCTTCATGCCCTCGGTGCCCATGGTGATGCCGTCCGAGATCGCCACGGTGTTGAACTCCATCGGCGTGCCGCCGGCCGCGCGGACGCCGTCCTTCACCTTCTCCGCCAGGCGGCGCAGGTGGAAGTTGCAGGGCATCGTCTCGGTCCAGGTGTTGGCGATGCCGACGATCGGGCGCTTGAGGGCCTCGTCGTCGAACCCGATGCCCTTCAGGTAGGAGCGCGCCTGTGCGCGATCCGGGCCATCCAAGATGACCCGGCTGCGACTGCGGAGGTCGCGGTTCACCGCTGGCTCTGCGGTACCTGGTGCCGGTCGCCGCGCCGGCGCTCCCACTCGGCCAGGCGCCACAGGTCCCGGCGCACGCGAGCGGGGTCGAGCTGGCGACCGATCAGGTGCATGTTCGCGCGCCGGATCACGCGGTCCTCGTCGGAGGTGAGGGCCATCCACTTGGCGAGCACGTCGTCGGAGGCGGGCAGGCGGTGGCGGCCGCCGCTGCCGGTGAGGTCCGGGAACTCGACGCAGTACTCGGAGAGCAGCTGCCCGCTCTCGGGGACGAAGGCCACGATCGGCTTGTGCGGGTAGACGAGGTAGGCGTAGGCGGCCCGGGCGCCGCGGTCGATCTCGCGCCTCGCGTGCCTGCCGGCCACGCGGATGAAGCCGAGGTCGCGGTACATCCCCCACTCCTCCTCGTTCACGCACGAGCGCAGGAGCTCGCGGGCGCGCTGCTCGGCGCGGCGCTCGCGGCCGGGGTCGTACAGCTCGTCGAGCGAGTGAACGCCGCCGCGCTGGGGGCGCTGCGCGCGCTCGGCTCGCCACTGCTCGAGGCGTCTGATCGCGAGCGGCATGGCCAGAACGACGGCGATCAGGGCGAGTGCGAGGAGCGCGAGCAGCATCGACCGGGCGCGGTCAGCCGCCGGAGGCCCGCGGGAAGAAGATCACGCGCTCGGACTCAGGTGGGATGTCGGCGTAGTCCTTGACCATCTGGGCCTCGCGCCGGCCGCTCCCCGAATTCGTGACAGGGACCGCAGCCCACATGCCCTCGTCGAGCTGGCGGCGGAACTCCTCCACGAGACGCTCCTCGTCCTCCTGCACGCTGGGATCGCCCTCGGCAAGCAGAACCTCGCCGTGACCGGGCTTCATGCGCAGGAACTTCATCACCGCCACCAGGCGATTATGTCACGCAAAGGCCGGGCGGCCGGACGGTTTGGCGCCTGGCCGCACGGGTAGCGCTCTAGCCATGCGCAAAGCGGAAGCCCACGGCCCCCCGCCCACCCTCTTCGACGTCGTCCACCGCGGCGTCGAGGTGGCCGACCCGTCCGGCCAGTTCGGCGTCGCCGACCTGCTGCCGCCGGTCGAGGACGCTGACGAGCCCGTCGCCGGACATCGCGACATCGAGCAGGAGCTCGCCGAGCTGAAGGGGCGGATCGACCCCCAGGACGAGGACCCGGCCGTGATGATGGCCATCGCCGTGGCGACCTATCTGGCGTTCCGCCGCGACGAGATCGACAACGACCCGCCCGACCTGCTCCGCCTCGCCGCCCGCGCTGAGTACGACGGGAACCCGCCGGACCACGTGCGCGCCTGGCTCGAGGAACAGGGCGTGGAGTTCTAGGGGCGCTCGCGCGCCTCGCCCCCGAAGACGTCCACCGGGCCGGGGCCCGCCCCCACGCTGCGAAGCCCGTCGCGCACCGCCTCTGAGGCGATCCGCTTCGCCGCCTGCGCCGCCTCGAGCGGCTCGAACCCCAGCGCCAGGTGCGCCGCCAGCGCCGAGGAGTGCGTGCAGCCCGATCCGTGTGCGGCGCCGTCGTAGCGCTCTCCCGGGATCTCCACGAGCTGCTCGCCGTCGAAGAAGACATCCACGGCCTGCTCGCGGTGGCCCCCGGTCACCACCACGGCGGCCGGACCGAGCGCGTGGACGGCCCGCGCGAGCTCCTTCGCGTTCGGATCGCCGGGTCGGGAGCGCCCGCGCCGGGGTCGGGAGCGCCCGCGCCGGGGTCGGGAGCGCCCGCGCCGCCCCCATCGCGATCTCCGGCCAGCGCGCGCGCCTCCGGCACGTTCGGGGTCACGACGGCCGCGCGGGGCACGAGCAGCGTCCTGAGCGCCTCCTGGGCGTCCTCGTCGAGCAGCCTGGCGCCGCTCTCGGCCACCATCACCGGGTCCAGGACCACGGGCGCCTCCGGGACGAGGTCGAGCGCCCTGCTCACCGCCTCGATCGTCTCCGCTGTGCCGAGCATCCCGATCTTGACGGCGTCCACGCCGATGTCGTCGGCGACCGCCCGCACCTGCTCCACGATCAGCTCGCCCGGCAGCGGGTACACGGCCGTCACCGCAACCGTGTTCTGGGCCGTGATCGCCGTTATGGCGGTCATCCCGTGCACACCGCAGCGCGCGAACGCCTTGAGGTCCGCCTGGATACCGGCGCCGCCGCCGGAATCCGAGCCGGCGATCGAGAGCACTCGGGGGATGGGGCGGTCAGGGGCCACGGGCAGGGCAGGATAGGCGGACGGCGAGCGCCAGGGCGGACCGCGAGCGGGCCGCGGTGCCGCAGGTTATTCAGCTATGTCATGCAAAAACTGCGGCACCGCCCCAGCTGCGCCGCGGCCGGCTCGATGCTCGCCTCAGCACGCCGCCCGCTCCCAGCCGCCCAGGTCTCGCCGCACCAGGTAGCCGTCGGCCTCCAGGCGGCCGAGCGCGGCGCGTGTCTGCGCGGCCGAGCGGCCGGTGGTATTGGCGATCGCCTCGACGGAGCTGCAGCGATCGGCGGCGTCGAGGACGGCGCGCAGCAGCGGGTCGTCCGGCGCCGTGCACGCCGCTCGGGGCCTGGGAGCGTGCCGCACGCCGACGCCGAACAGCTCGTCCAGCACGTCGTCGGTGCCCGTAATGGCGGCGGCGCCCTCCTTCAGCAAGCTGTTGGTGCCCTGCGCGACGTTCGAGGTCACCCTGCCCGGAACGGCCGCAACGCAGCGGCCCAGGTCCTTCGCGAAGTCGGCCGTGATCAGGCTGCCGCTCGGGTCCGCCGCCTCGACCACCAGCGTGAGCCGCGCCAGCCCGGCCATGATGCGGTTGCGCGCGGGAAAGCTCCAGCGGTAGGGCTCGGTGCCGGGCGGCAGCTCCGACAGGACCAGGCCGCTCTCGCACACGCGCTCGTGCAGGCCGCGGTGCCGACGTGGGTAGACCACATCGGGCCCGCAGGCCACCACCGCCACCGGCACGCCGCCGGCGTCCATGCAGCCGCGGTGTGCGGTCCCGTCGATGCCGAGCGCGAGGCCGCTCACCACCGGCACGCCCGAGGCGCCGAGCCCGCGCCCGATCGCATATGCCACCTCGGTGCCGTAGGGACTGGCTCGCCGCGTGCCGACCACCGCGACGGCGGGCTCTTCGCGGAGGACCGCGAACGTCTCTTCGCGTCCGGCTGCGAACAGCACCGCGGGCGGATCGGTGAGCTGGCGCAGCAGCGGCGGATAGGCCGTCGCGTGCGCGCAGAGCACCGAGAAGCCGCCAGCGGTTAGGCGCTCTCGCTCGCTGTCGGTGTCGAGGTTCTCGAGGAACGCGAGCGCATGCCCCACTCCCTCGCCTGCCGCTGCCGCGAGCAGATCGTCCTCGGGAAGCGCGAGCAGCCCCGATGCCCTTCGCTCGCGGCCGCCGAGCAGCCCGGCGATGCGCGGCGCGAGGTGGGCGATCAGGAAGGCCCTTCGCAGGCAGGATGTGCAGCTGTCGATCACGCCGCGATCCGCTCCCAGCTGTCGAGCCGGTAGGAGAGCGCCTCGTCGACGTCGCTCTCGTCGAGCAGCTCGCGTCCCTCGAGGTCGGCGATCGTCCGCGCCACCCGCAGGACGCGGTCATGGCCGCGTCCGCTGAGAGGGATCCGATCGCGGACCGCCAGCAACCTCCCGGCGAGGCTCGCCTCGAGCGGCACCTGCCGACGCGTGAGCCGCCCGTCCATGTCCCCGTTGCACAGAACGCCCGTACCGGCGAGGCGGGCGAGCTGGCGCATCCTGGCCGCGACCACCCGCGCCCGCACCTCGGCCGAGCGCGCACGGCGCTCCTCCGGCGCGCCGACCAGCTGCACGGTCGGCACGGGCTCCACCTGGCAGACCAGGTCGATCCGGTCCACGAGCGGGCCGCTCAGGCGCCGCTGGTAGCGGGCGAGCTCGATCGCTGTGCAGCTGCAGCTGTCGGGCGGTCGCGCGCACGGGCAGCGGTTGCACGCCGCCACGACGATCGCGTTCGCCGGGAACTCGAGCGTCTGCTGCCCGCGCATGATCTCGACCCGCCCCTCCTCTAGCGGCTGGCGGAGTGCGTCCACCGCGGCGCGGCCGAACTCGGGCAGCTCGTCCAGAAACAGAACGCCCCGGTGGGCGAGCGTGATCTCACCCGGCATCGGCCGCGCCCCGCCGCCAACGAGCCCCTGAGGAGAGATCGTGTGGTGCGGGGCGCGGAAGGGCCGCTCGGTGGCGAGCCGCCCGCTCCCAATGCCGGCCGCGCTGTGGACCTGGGTGATCTCGAGCGCCTCCTCGAAGCTCGGCGGCGGCAGGATGCCCGGCATCCGCCGCGCCAGCATGGTCTTGCCGGCACCCGGTGGTCCGATCATCAGGAGGTTGTGCCCGCCGGCCGCGGCGATCTCGATCGCGCGCTTCGCGTCCTCCTGCCCGCGGACGTCTGCCAGGTCGGGCCCCTCGGGCCTCTCCTCGTCCGGGTCGGCAACCGCCGGGCGGGCCGGCTCGGGCGACCAGCGTCCATGCAGCAGATCGGCGAGCCGGGCCAGCGTGGGGATCGCGCTCACCTCGATTCCCTCCACGAGCGCCGCCTCGGCAGCATTCGCCTCGGGCACGAGCACGCGGCGGTAGCCCGCGCGACGGGCGCCGAGCGCCGCGGTGAGCGTCCCGCGGACCGAGCGCAGCTCCCCACTCAGCGAGAGCTCCCCCACGAGGGCGCAGTCCTCGAGCTGCTCGGGAGGAACCTGGGAGCTCGCCGCCAGCAGCCCCACCGCGATCGCCAGGTCGAAGCTCGGGCCCGCCTTGCGCACGTGCGCGGGCGCGAGGTTCACGGTCAGCCGCTTCTGCGGGAAGTCCAAAGCCGAGTTGAGCAACGCCGCCCGCACGCGCTCGCGCGACTCCCGGATCGCGCGGTCGGGCAGTCCAACGAGCGTGAAGGCGGGCAGCCCCCGGCGCACATCCACCTCGACGGTGACCTCCTGGGCATGGACCCCATCGAGCGTGAAGGTGGCGACCGCGGCGAGCACCCCGTGGAGGCTCCCGCGGGGCGAGCTACGCGTGGGGACGCGAGCGCCACAACTCCGTCACGTGGCGCTGACGAGTCTCGCTGATTGGCACTTCGGCGTCGCGCTTGGTGCCTGCGGCCTATCTTTCTCGTGTATGAGTGAGCAGCCGCGCGAAGGCGACCCGTGGTCTCGCGGCGGCCAGGCAACGCGTGACGAGGTACGTGCGATCTTCGCGCGCCACGCCGAGCCCCGAAGCGTGTCGGAGGCGACGCCGGAGCCGGGGCAGCGCTTTTCGGCCGTGCCCGGCCTCGTCTCGCTCCCCGCTCATGGTTGGCGCGCCCTCTCGCGCCAAGGCAAAGCGCTCGTCTTAACACTCGGAGCGGCGCTGCTCGCGCTCGCGCTGGCGCTCCTGCCTCCGGCGCTCGAGAACGGCTCGCGTAACGAGGCCAACGAGCGGGCCGAGAGCGCGGCCACCCGCCAGCGGATCAAGCGTGATCTCGTCGAGAGCCAGGCTCCACGGCGGGCGCGATTGAGCGCGGGGAAGCCACTCGCGCCTGCGCTGGCGAAGCGCGTGCGCGCAGATGCGCGCCGGCGCGCTCGGGCAGGCGCCCTGGCGGGCCCGATCGGCCACACCTCCTGCGATCGAATCAGGCGAACAGGCGAGGATCCCCGCTTCGCGACCTTCACGTGCCTCGTCGAAAGCGGAGGACGAGGCACGTACCGGGGCCGGGACGTGCTGGTGGGCTACCGCTTCCGCGGCCGCGTGGAGCTGAGAAGCGGCATGGCCGCGTGGTGTAAGGAGCACCCGCAACCGCTGCACGCCGATCAGGAGGAGTTCGTCAAGGTGGCGGTCTCCCGGGCCTGTACCGGCTGACCACCGTTTCGTCCGGCGACGGTCGGCGTATGCTGCTTCCCGTGCAGGCGCATCTGGAGGATGGCCCAATGAAGGGCAAGACCGTCGAGATCGAGGCGGTCGAGGGCCGGCCGCCCATGACGGTCGACGTGCCCGATGAAGAGGGCGGCGTCAGCCGTTACTGCCTGGGAGAGCTGACCCAGGAGGGCCACACGGCCACCTACACGTTCCTCTACGCCGTCTGAGCCTCGATCAGCCGCTCGAGCTTGTCGAGCGAGTCGGTCCAGCCGTCGCGGTGGAGTGCGCGGCGCGCCTCGGTCTTGAATGGACCCTGGGTGAGGCTGACCTCCGTGGACCCGCTGAGGTCACGGAACGACAGGGCAACGAGGGTCTCTAGGTCGTCGGGATCGGGCGGGTCCCAGAGGAACGTAAAGGCGAGCCGGGCCGGCGGATCGACCTCTCGGAACTCCCCGGTGAGGTGGAAGCTCTCGCCCTCAGGGGGCTGCATCTCGATGCGGTAGCTCTGCCCCGCGCGCGGGTCGAACTCCAGGCTTGGGATGGTGAAGCCGTTCGGACCCCACCACTTCGCCAGCTGGTTCGGATCACTGAAGGCACCGAAGACGATCGGCGCGGCCGCCGGAAGCAGGCGCGTGATCTCGAGGGTGAGGTCGGCCGAACGGGCGGCCATCGTCTGATCGTAATCGTCACGCTCGTCACCCACGCGTGCGGCGCGCCGCCCTAGCGTCGCCGGGGTGCCCGATGACCCACGACGGAGGCTTGGAGCACGCGGTGAGCTGCTCGCCGCGCGGCATCTGGAGGCGCGCGGCTGCGAGGTCATCGATCGCAACTTCCGCACGCGCTTCGGGGAGCTCGACCTGGTGGCGCGGGACGAGCGCTTTCTCGTGTTCTGCGAGGTGAAGACGCGCATCGTGCGCGGCATCGGCGAGCCACCCGGGGGCTCGAACCCGCTCGGACCATTCGCCTCGATCGGCTCGCGCAAGCAGCGCCAGGTGCGCGCCATTGCGCGCGAATGGCTCGCTCAGGGCCTGCTCGAGGGCAGGCGCCCTCCCGAGATCCGCTTCGACGCGATCGGAATCAGCTTCGACGCGCGAGGCCGGCTGCTCTCACTGGAGCATCTGGAAGCGGCGTTCTGAGCGCCCGCCGCGGCGGGGCGGCGCGGGGCAGCGGCCGGCTAGCCCTCCAGCGCGAGCTGCGTGTACGCGATCGACTGGAACGACATCCGGTGGAGCGGCGATACGCCGTTGGCTGCGATCGCTGCGCGGTGCTCCGGGGTGGAGTAGCCGACGTTCGTCTCGAAGTCCCAGCCGGGGTGGCGCTCGGCGGCGCGGCGCATGTAGCGGTCGCGGCTCACCTTTGCCAGCACCGAGGCGGCGGCGATCGCGGCGCTGCGGCAGTCGCCGTCGATCACGGCGCGCTGCTCGAAGCCGAATTCGGGCACGTTGAAGCCGTCCACGAGGCATACCGCGCCCGGCAGCGCCACGCCGAGCAGGGCCGTGCGCAGCGCCTCGAGATTGGTCTTGTGGAGCCCGCGGCTGTCGATGCCTCGCACGCAGCGCGACACGATCACCGAGCGCGCCGCGGCCCTCATCACCAGCGGGTAGATCTCCTCGCGCGCCTCGGCCGTGTGCTGCTTCGAGTCGTTCAGCCGGGTGAGAGCGCGCCGGTCCGAGAGCGTCAGGCGCTCGAGGTCGAACAGGACCGCGGCGGCCACCAGCGGCCCGGCGAGCGAGCCTCGCCCGGCCTCGTCGGCGCCCGCCACGTAGCGGCAGCCGATCTCACGGTCGAATGCGAACAGCCGCCGCCCGTTGCCGGTGCGCGGCCGTCCCCTGCGGCGACGGGCGCGGCCGCGGAGCGGCTGCGAAGGCGTCGTCTCGTCGTTGTCCGGCATCCCCACGGTTGGCGCCGATCATAGGCGGGGTCTCGGCGGAAGCAGACCCTCGGCCCTAGAGTAGGCCGATTCGGCCCGGAGGCCAATAGGTCATGAAGGCCTTGCCGATGATCCATTTCTTCGGCACCGGCCCCCACTCGCGGCTATCGGCGGACTGGCCGCGGTTGTCGCCCATCATGTAGTAGTGGTCGTCCGGAATCGTGATCTCCCGAGGCAGGTTGCAGGTCCCGCATTCCGGGTCGAGCCTGGCGAATGACTCCTTCTGGCGTTTCCCGTTGATGTAGACGGACCCCTCGAGGACCTTCAGATGGTCACCCGGCAGGCCGACCACGCGTTTGATGAAGTTCGTGTCAGAGCGCCCGGGTGTCTCCTTGGGGCACGGCTCGTCGCTCGGGTGCTGGACGCCGCAGGAATTCAGATCGGCTCCGTGAGGCGGCTTGAAGACGACGATGTCGCCGCGATCGGGATCGCTGAAGCGGAAGCTCACGCGGTCCACGAGGACCCGCTGCCCCACCTCGAGCGTCGGGACCATCGACTCGCTCGGGATGCGGAACGGCTTGACGAGGAAGGCCTGGATCCCGAGCGCGAGCCCGAGCGCGACCGCAACGATGATGACCAACTCGACGAGCGAGTTGTGCCCGCTCTTCTGCGTGCTCTTCGCCACCTGGGCCGTCCCGGGCCTCCGGCCCCGCCTAGGAGGCCTGGTCGTCGGCGGGCTCGGCCTCGACGTCAGGGTCGTCGCCCTTGGCCTCGGAGTCGGCCGGCTCGTCTGGGGCGGCACCCTCGTCTGGGGCGGCACCCTCGTCTGGGGCGGCTCCCTCGTCCGCCTCGGCGACAGCCTCCTCGGCCGCCACCTGGTCGCCGAGCTCCTCCTCGCCGGGCCGCGGAGCGTCGTCCGCCGGCATCGCGCCGGCCTCCACGAGGCCGGGCTCGATTACCTCCTCGGCGCCCGTCCAGCGGCGCTCGCGGACGCGAGAGGCGCGTCCCACGCGCTCGCGCAGGTAGTAGAGCTTGGCGCGGCGCACGTCGCCGCGGGCCGCCACCTCGATGCGCTCGATCTTCGGCGAGTGGACCGGGAACGTGCGCTCCACCCCCACGCCGAACGACTGCTTCCGGACGGTGAACGTCTCGCGCGCTCCGCTGCCCTGGCGTTTGAGGACGATGCCCTCGAAGACCTGCGTACGGCGGCGGGTGCCCTCGACCACCTGGAAGTGCACACGCACTCGGTCCCCGGCCTGAAAGGACGGGACACGGCGCATCTGTGCGCGCTCGATGCTGTCGATTACTCCGGACATGGGCACAAAAAACGCGACCTTGGAAGCCGTCGCGCGTGGACGGGCAATGGTAGCGAAGCAATCGGGGGCTAAGTTCGACCGCGTTCGCGGCTCTGCTCGAGCCGCCACTCGCGGATGCGGCCGTGATCGCCCGACAGCAGCACGTCCGGCACGGTGTGGCCGCGCCAGTCGAACGGGCGCGTGTAGTGCGGGTACTCGGGCGCGCCCTCGAGAGCCTCGCTGAACGACTCCTCGACCACGCTGTCCTCGTGCCCGAGCGCTCCCGGCAGCTTCCGGACCACCGCGTCCATCACCACCATCGCCGCCAGCTCGCCCCCGGACAGCACGTATGGACCGATGGAGACGACATCGGTGGCAAGGTGCTCGTGCACGCGCTCGTCGAAGCCCTCGTAGCGGCCGCACAGGAGCGTGAGCGCGGGCTCGGCGGCCAGCTCGGACGCGAGCGCGTCGTCGAACTGGCGCCCGCCCGGGGACAGCGCCACCGTCCTCTGCGGCGGGGGCGCCTCGCCGTAGCGCTCCCGCAGCGCGGCCTCCACCACGTCCACGCGGATCACCATGCCGGCCCCGCCGCCGTAGGGCGTGTCGTCCACCTGCCCGGCGTTCAGCGGCGTGGAGGCGCGCAGGTCCACGAAGCCGACGTCGTGCCCGAGCGTGAGCGCGTTCGCCACGTGGCGCTGCTGGGTGAACCACTCGAACCAGGCGGGGAAGAGCGTGACGACGTCGATCCTCATCCGAGGAACTCTCGGTTCACGTGGATCTCGCGAGCCTCGAGGTCGACCCGCTCGATTGCGTCGGAGATGAGCGGTACGAGCGTTCCATCGTCCAGTTCGAGCACGGAGCAGGAAGGGGCGTCGAGAACGCGGGTCACGGTCCCGAGGTCGGGAACGCGGCAACCGACGAGATCAGAGGCGAGCCACTCGTCCTCTCCAAGCTCGTCCTCCACGAGCAGTGCCTCACCGCGCAGTGGTCGTGGGTCGGGGACTTCGGAGAGGCGGATGAGCGGGCGCAGATCGGTGCCAGCCCTGCGGGTGATTCGGTGGGTGGCTCCGGCAACCACGAGGGCAGTTCCCTCGGGCAGCGCATGCCGCGGACCCTCCACGTAGAAGCTTCCGTCCAGGCCGTGCGGCTTCCCCACCCGGCCGGCGGTCACGAGGGTCAATCCACGACGTCGACGAGTACCCGCTGGCCTTCGCGGACGGCGGATGCCTTGACCACCGTGCGGAGCGCGGCGACGGTGCGACCGCCGCGGCCGATCACCTTGCCGGCGTCGTCATCGGCAACCTGCAGCTCCAGCACGATCGTGCCGTCGTCCTCCTCGAACGACTCCACGCTCACCTCGTCCGGACGGTCGACGAGCGACCGGGCGAGGTACTCGAGGAGCTCCTCCACCTACTCCGCCGGTGTATCGGGCTCGGGCTCGGGCTCCGGCTCCGGCTCGGCGACCGCAACGGCCGGTGCGCCCTTCGCCTGCGCCCTCACGAGCTGCTTCACGGTGTTGGTCGGCTGCGCCCCGCGGGAGACCCAATGCTGGAAGCGCTCCTCGTCGATCACGATCGTCGAGGGCTCCGTCTGCGGGTTGTAGTGGCCGATCGTCTCGATGAAGCGGCCATCGCGCGGCGAGCGCTGGTCGGAGACGACCACGCGCCAGATCGGATTCTTCTTGCTCCCCACGCGGGTGAGGCGGACTCGTACTGACATAGACGGCGGAGGTTAGCGACCGCCGGCCAACTGCTGCAGCGATGGCATCTTGCCGCCTGCGATCTGCTTCATGACCTTCTTCATCTGGCCGAACTGCTTGACGAGCTGGGAAACGGCCTGAACGGAGGTCCCCGAGCCGCGGGCGATCCTGCGCCGGCGCGACCCGTCGATGATCTTCGGGTTCGCGCGCTCCTCCGGCGTCATCGAGCGGATGATGGCCTCGAGCCGGTCGAGCTCCTTCTCGTCCACGTTCAGCGAGCCGAGCTGGCTGCCCACCCCCGGCATCATCTTCAGGAGCGAACCGAGCGGACCCATGTTGCGGACCTGCTGCATCTGCTCGAGGAAGTCGTCGAGCGTGAACGTCTCCTTGCGGATCTTCTTCTCGAGCGCCTGCGCCTGGCGCTCGTCCATCTGGCGCTCGGCCTTCTCGACGAGGGTCATCACGTCGCCCATGCCGAGGATCCGCTGAGCCATCCGATCCGGGTGGAAGCGCTCGAAGTCGCCGAGCTTCTCGCCGGTGGAGGCGTACAGGATCGGCTTGCCCGTGATCGCCTTCACCGACAGCGCCGCACCGCCGCGAGAGTCGCCGTCGAGCTTCGAGAGGATCACGCCGTCGAAGTTGGCGGTGTCGGCGAACTGCTCCGCCACGTTCACCGCGTCCTGGCCCGTCATCGCGTCCACCACCAGCAGCACGTTGTGCGGCTTCGTGCGCTTCTTGATCTGAGCCAGCTCCTTCATCAGCTCCTCGTCGATGTGGAGCCGCCCGCTCGTGTCGACGATCAGCGCGTCGCGACGGTCCTGCTTCGCCTGGTCGAGCGCCCACTCGGCGATGTCCACTGGGTCGCGGCCGGTGCCCTGCTCGTACACGTGCGCACCCGCCTGCGCGCCGACCTTGATCAGCTGGTCCACGGCCGCGGGCCGGTACACGTCGCAGGCCGCCACGGCCACGTCCATGCCGTGCTCCTCGCGCAGGTGGCGCGCCAGCTTGCCGGCGGCGGTCGTCTTACCCGAGCCCTGAAGACCCGCCAGGAGGATCACGGTGGGCCCCGGCTTGGCGAAGGCCAGGTCCCTCCCGCTCCCGCCCATGAGCGCGGTGAGCTCGTCGGAGACGATCTTCACGACCTGCTGGCCGGGGTTCAGCGACGAGAGCACGTCCTGCCCGAGCGCGCGCTCCTTCACCGCGGCCGTGAACTCCTTCACGACCTTGAAGTTCACGTCGGCCTCGAGCAGCGCGAGGCGCACCTGGCGCATCGCCTTGTTGATGTCCTCCTCGGTCAGCTTGCCGCGCGAGCGAACATCGCCGAGCGCGGCCTGAAGCCGGTCTGAGAGGGCGTCGAACACACCTGAGAGGCTAGCCGGGTGAACAAGAGGCGCGTGTCGACCTTCGCCAGCGCGAGGCTGCTGAACCCGCTCGTGAACGCGGCAGCCCGGGCGGGCCTCCCCACTCCCACCGTCGTGATCCTCGAGACCACCGGTCGCCGGAGCGGCAGGCCGCGCCGCGTGCCGGTCGGAAAAGCACTCGATGGCGACACTCTCTGGATCGTGGCGGAGCACGGGCGCAGGGCGGGCTACGTGCGCAACATCGAGGCGAACCCTCGCGTGCGGGTACGGGTTCGCCGGCGGTGGCGCACCGGCACGGCCCACGTGCTGGCGGACGACGACTGGCGCGAGCGTCAGCGGCAGATGCCGAACCGCGTCAATTCAGCGGTGGTTCGAGCGATGGGAACGGAGCAAGTCACGGTCCGGGTTGATCTCGATCCGGCTTCGGGAGTGCCTCGCTCAGCCGGCTCAGAGCGGCCGTCACCTCGCTCGGGATGATCCAGACCTTGTTCGACTCGCCCTGTGCGATCTGCGGCAGCACCTGTAGGTACTGGTAGGCGAGCAGCTTCGGGTCGGCGTCGCCGCGGTGGATGGCCTCGAACACCGTCTCGATCGCCTTCGACTGGCCCTCGGACTCGAGGATCTGGGCCTCGCGGCGCCCCTCGGCGCGCAGGATCGCGCTCTGTTTCTCGCCCTCGGCGGTCAGGATCTGCGACTGCTTCACACCCTCCGCGGTAAGGATCGCCGCGCGGCGGTCGCGCTCGGCGCGCATCTGCTTCTCCATCGCCTCCTGGATCGAGGCGGGCGGGTCCACGGCCTTCAGCTCCACGCGATTCACGCGTATGCCCCACTTGCCGGTGGCCTCGTCGAGCACGTGCCGGAGTGCGGCGCTCACCTTGTCGCGCGACGTGAGCGTGTCCTCGAGCGTCATGCCGCCGATTACGTTTCGCAGCGTCGTGACGGTGAGCTGCTCGATTCCGGCGATGAAGTCCTGGATCTCATAGGTGGCGGCCTTCGGATCGGTGACCTGGAAGTAGATGACCGTGTCGATGTTGATCACGAGGTTGTCCTCGGTGATCACGGGCTGTGGCGGGAACGAGACCACCGTCTCGCGCAGGTCGATCAGCGGCTTCACCCGGTCCACGTACGGAATGACAAGCGCCAGACCGGCGTCGAGGGTGCGGTTGTAGCGGCCGAGCCGCTCGACGATTCCGGCGCGCGCCTGCGGCACGATCCGAATCGCGCGAGCAAGCGTGATCAGCACCACCAGTGCGACTACTCCGAGGACGATCAGCGTGGCCATATGCGGTCAATCCCTCTCATTCGGCGACGAGCGCCGTGGCGCCGTCGATCTTCATGACCTCGACCCGCGCGCCGGCCTCGAACGAGTCGTCCTCGTCGTATGCCCGCGCGGACCAGATCTCTCCGCCGATCTTTACGCAACCGCCGTTGGCGTCCACGCGCTCCACCACCGTGGCGGGCCCACCCACCAATGCGGCGGTGCCTGTGCGGATCCGCGGCGGGGTGCGCAGATGGCGCTTCGCAATAGGCCGGAGCACGGCCAGTGAGCCGAGCGAGGCCACGATGAACACGATCCACTGGATGGGAAGGCCGACCCCGATGGCAGCCACCACCGCGGCCAGCACGGACGCGACCGCGATCGGGCCGAGAAAGAAGCCCACGGTCGCGATCTCGCCCACGGCGAGCACCCCTGCGGCGATCATCCACCAGACCCAGTCTTCCATCCGCTTCCGATCCTACGCGCCGTCGAGCGCGCGTTCGACGTCTGCAAGAAGATCGGCCGTCTCCTCGCAGCCGGCCGAGAGGCGGATGAATCCGTCCGAAACCGCGTCTCCACCCCAGCGGGCGCGCCGCTCCGCGACCGTGTGGACGCTCCCGAAGCTGGTTGCGTCGGTGACCAGCTCGGCGCTCGCCAGGAAGCTCTCGGCGCGCTCGGCCGTGCCCAGGTCGAACGAGACGACCATGCCGTACCCGCGCATCTGGCGCCGCGCCACCTCGTGGCCCGGGTCGCTCGGCAGGCCTGGGTAGTGCACCACCTCCACGTCGTCGCGTGCGGCGAGCAGCCGCGCGATCGCGAGGGCGTTGTCGCAGCCGCGCTCCAGCCGCAGCGCCAGCGTCGGCAGCGAGCGGTGGGCGAGCCAGGTCTCGAACGGCCCCGGGATCGCGCCCGCGTAGCGGCGCCAGTGGCGAAGGGACTCGGCGCGCTCGACGTCGCGCGTGGTGATGTAGCCCAGGAGCAGGTCGGCGTGGCCGCTCATCTGCTTGGTCGCGCTGGTCATGACGAGGTCGGCGCCCAGCTCGAGCGGCTGTTGGAGGAGCGGGCCGGCGGTGGTGTTGTCCACGACAGTCGTGACACCGCGTGCCGCGAGTGCCGAGATGTCGTAGACCTCGAGCATCGGGTTGGAGGGCGACTCGAGCCAGAGCAGATCCGCCCCCTCCGATGCGCGGGCCAGCTCCGCCGGCGGCGCGAGTCTCAGCTCCACGCCATTCGGCGCGATGTAGGTCTCGGTCAGAGCCCGGACACCGTGGTAGCAGCCGGCGTCCATCGCTATGACCGACCCGGGCTTCGCGTGCGTCATCAGGACCGCGGTGGCGGCCGCCATGCCGGACGAGAACAGGACCGCCTCGGCGTTCTCGAGGCTCCCGACCGCATCCTCGTAGCGAGTCCACGTGGGATTGCCGTAGCGCGTGTAGGCGTGCGGCGCCGCGTAGGGGTCGCCGGTCACATGGAACGGAGCGGCGAACTCGGGTCCGGGCAGGAACGGCTCGCCCTGCTCGGGCTCGGGGAGCCCGGCGCGGATCACTCTGGTGCCGGGGCCGAGCTCGCTCACGGTTCCAGGATCGCCTGGGCGAAGTCGTCCGGGTCGAATGGGCGCAGGTCCTCGAGGGCCTCGCCGATGCCGATCAGCTTCACGGGCACGCCCAGCTCCTGGGCGATCGCGAGCGCGATCCCGCCCTTGGCGGTGCCGTCGAGCTTGGTCAGGACGATCCCGGTCACGTCCACAGCCTCGCGGAACAGGAGCGCCTGGCGCAGCCCGTTCTGGCCGGTGGTGGCGTCGATCGTGAGGAGGGTCTCGTGCGGCGCGCCCGGCAGCTGGCTATCGATCACCTTGCGCACCTTGCGCAGCTCGTCCATCAGGTGCTGCTGGGTGTGGAGGCGCCCCGCGGTGTCCACGATCACCACGTCGTGCCCGCGCGCCCGCGCCGCCTCGATTGCGTCGTAGACCACGGCGCCCGGGTCCGAGCCCGCCTCGCCGCGCACGACCTCGCAACCCGCCCGCTCGGCCCAGAGCGTGAGCTGCTCGGCCGCAGCAGCGCGGAACGTGTCGCCGGCGGCAAGGAGCACGGACCTCCCGAGCTCCTTCTGGAGATGCCAGGCCATCTTCCCGATCGTCGTGGTCTTTCCACTGCCGTTCACGCCGGTCATGAGGATCACCGTCGGGTGCTCGGTGAGTGGGATCGTGTCGTCCTCCACGCGGGCCGTGTCCGCGAGCAGCTCGCGCAGCCGCCGCGACAGCCCTTCGCCTCCGGTGAGCTCGCCGCTCTCCGCCTCGGTCTCGAGGCGCTCCACGATCTTCGCGGTGGTGGGAGCGCCCACGTCCGCGTAGATCAGCGTCTCCTCGAGGCGCTCGAAGGCCTCGTCGTCGAGCGACTGGAAGACGGTCGTCTGGAGCTCCGCGCCGAACGCCTGGCGCGTCTTCGACATGTTGTCGCGCAGGCGCCTGAAGAACCCGCCGCGCTCAGCCTCGCCGTCGTCCGGCGCGGATGCCGCCGCGGGCGCTTCCTCACCGGTGTCGAACAGCTCTTGCCAGGTGCGCGCCACGAGGACGCGAGGATAGGGCGCCCGCCCGCCCGCCCGTGGCGCGGGCGCCCCTCCCTGCGGGTCCTAGTACTCGCCCGGCTCGTCCGGCGCCGGCTCTTCCAGCGGCTCTTCGACCGGCTCGTCCGGCTCGGGCATGACGACCTCGGGGTCGCCGCAGCGGGGCGTGAAGCGCGCCGCGCAAGGCTCCTCGATCGACTCGTCGTCATCGCACCCCTGCGAATTCGCGGCGCACGGCTGCGGCCGCTTGTGCTTCTTGTGGTCGCGGCCCTTCGGGCTTCTGACCTTCTCGCAGCCGTCGTCCTCGACGACATCGCCCCTGCCGAGCACGGCAACGTCAACGCCTTCGCCGCAGACGACCTCGTCGCCGTCGCGGCCGTCACCGCGAGCGTTGATGTAGTCGTCGCCGTCGCCGCCGTCCAGGTAGTCGTCGTCCTGACCACCCTTGAGGCGGTCGTCGCCGTCGCCGCCGTAGAGCGCGTCGTCACCGCGCCCGCCGCGAAGGCGGTCGTTGCCGGCGCCACCGTCGACGCTGTCGTCCCCGCCGCGCGCGAACACCCGGTCGTTGCCGTCCGACATCGTCAGCTCATCGGAATCCTTCGTGCCCGGCAGTCCGCCCTCGTGCGCAAGCGCAACGGCCGACACCAAGAGCATGGTCGCAAGCGCCACCAGCGCCAAAACAGTCTTCTTGCCCCTCATTCCCGCTCCCCCATGGTCTGGTCTCCCAACTTGAGAAGTCGGCTCAGAGGGGCGTTTTCTTTACGCGGCGGCCTCTTCTGTGGACGCGAGCGCGTGCTCCTCGGCCGGGCGCCCGGCGAGCTTTCGGGAGACCACCTGCGAGATTCCGTCGCCGCCCATGCTCACGCCGTAGAGCGTGTCGGCGGCGTCCATCGTGCGCTTCTGATGCGTGACGACGATGAACTGCGCGCGATCGGAGTAGCGCTTCACGAGCTGGAGGAAGCGATCGATGTTGATGTCGTCGAGCGCGGCCTCGACCTCGTCGAGGATGTAGAACGGGCACGGCCGCGCGAGGAACACGGCGAACATGAAGGCGAGCGCGACAAGCGACTTCTCGCCTCCCGACAGGAGCGACAGCCTCTTCGTGGACTTGCCGGGCGGCGTGACCTCGATCTCGACGCCGGCCTCGGGCTGCTCATCGTCCTCGGCCTCCGGCTCCGGGGTCTCGCCGTCGGGAAGCGGCTCGCCTCCCACCACGGGGCGCGGGCCCATCTCCTCCTGGACGAGCCGGAGCTGGCCGCGGCCGCCCGGGAACAGGTGCTGGACGACGTCCTCGAAGTTCTTCGCGGCGGCCTCGAAGGTCTGCTCGAACGCCTCGCGGATCCGGCGGTCGGTCTCCTTGATGAGGCCCTCGAGCTCGGCCAGCGCCGTCTCGAGGTCTCCACGCTGTGCCTCGAGCTCCTCGACGTGAGCCACGGCCTCGTCGTACTCCTGCTTGGCCAGAGGATTCACCGGCCCGAGCTGCTCGCGGCGGCGCATCAGGCGCTCGACCCTTGCGAGCAGCGACTCGCGCTCCTCGTCGGGCAGCGCCTCGGTGGCGGGCTCCGGCTCGAGGCCGAGGCGGCCCGCCAGCTCGTTCAGGTCGCGTTCGGCATCGGCGGCGGAGTCGCGCACCTGCTGCGCCGATACCTCGGCGGCGGTCACGGCCTCGCTCGCCCGCTTCAGGCGGCCCTGTAGCTCGGCCTCCTCCAGAGCGCATGACTTGAGCGCGGCGGCGGTCTCGTCGCCTGCGGCGGCGCCGGCCTCGAGCTCCTGCCCGAGAGCGTCACGCCGGGCGGCGACCGAGTCGCACGCGCGCCCCAGCGCCTCGGCTGCGCGATCGGCGTCCTCGGCGAGGGTGAGGTCGCGCTCCGCGCCAGTCTGGAGGGCGGCAAGCGAACGCGCTCGCTCCTCGCGTTCGCGCTCGATGCGCTCGGCGAGCCGCTGCTCGGCGCGCAGATCTCCGAGCAGCTCCGCGCGGCGCACGGCCTCGGGGCCGTCGTCGGGCGTCTCGCGGCGACGGGCGATCACCCACTCGGAGCGACTGACGATCTCCTCGGCCTCGGCGGCCTCGCGCAGCGCGGACCGGAGCGCGCTCTCGGCGCCCTCGCGTGCCGAATCCGCCTCGGCCACCGAGGCGCCGAGGCGCTCCAGTGCGGCGCGGGCTTCAGCCTCCTCGGCCACGGCGAGCTCGGATGCACTGACCAGCTCGTCGCGCCTGCCGAGCTCCTCGAGCAGCCGCTCGGCGCCGCCGGCAGGCGCCTGTGCCAGCTCGCCGGTTCGCGCGTCGAACAGGCGTCCTGTCTTCGTGACGGCGACGGCGGCGAAGGTCTCCGGGAGCGCGTCGAGCGAGTCGACCACCCAGACGCCGTTCAACAGCCGGTCCGCCAGCGCCGCGACGTCCCGCTCGGGACGCACAAGTTGCGCAAGTTGTTGCCCGCCGGGCACCGAAGGAGAGGCCGGAACCGTCCCGGCCGCCAAGCCATCCTGACTAGACCCCCGTATAGGTGGTCTAAGCAGGACGGCCGCGCCGTTTTCGCCAGCGGCGTCCAGGACCCGCTCACCCTCGATGCGGTCGTCAACCACGGTGGCGGTGAGCCGCGGACCGAGGACCGCCGCGAGCGCCAGCTCGTATCCGGGCTCGACGTGAAGCTGCTCGGCAAGAGGGGTGCCGGCACCCGGCGAGCCGGCCGCCCCGCGCACAAACTGGTTCACCGCGGCGAGCTCGGCCCCCACCTCGGCCGCTCTGCCGCGTGCCGCCTCGGCGGCGCGCTCGGCGTTGCGGCGCTCGCTGCGCACGTCCTCCGCCACCCGCTCGGCGGCCTCGAGGGCGCTGCGGCGCTCGGACGCGGCCTTCTCCAGCTCACCAACTCGGACCCGGGCCGCCTCAAGCTCCTGCTCGAGGCCGGCCAGCTCGCCCTCCAGGCGCTGCTCGCGCCCGGCGTCGAGGGCAGCCAGCTCGCGCTCGATCGCTGCGATCCGATCCTGCGGGCGCTCCTCCTCGCCGGACATCTCGGCGTCGGCCGCGGCCTGCTGCTCGAGCACCTCGAGCTGCCGCAGCCGCCGCTCGCGTCGCTCGCGTGCCGCCACGGCCTGCTCGCGCACGCGCTCCAGCCGCATGGCGATCCGCTCGCTCGCGGAGCGAGCCGCGTACAGCCGCGCCTGCAACCGCTCGCGGTCGCGCGTCTGGGCCGCGAAAGCCTCCTCGGCCTCCTCCCGGCGCCTCGCGACCTCGCCGAGCAGCCGCTCCGCCTCGTCGCGCTCGCCGCGCACGACCCGCGCGCGCTGCTCAGCCTCACTCAATGCAAGCCGTGCGCTCCTGGCGGCGTCGCGTGACAACGAGTAGCGCGCCTCCAGCGTCTGGCGCTCGAGCCGCTCGTGCAGCTCCGCCGCCTCGGCCTGGCGCTTGAGCGGCCGCAGCCGCGAGCGCGCCTCGCGCTCCACGTCGAGCGAGCGCGACAGGTTCTCCTCGGTGCGCTCCAGCTTCAGCTGCGCGCGGCGGCGGCGCTTACGGTGCTTGCCGAGCCCGGCGGCCTCCTCGATCAGAAGGCGGCGCTCGCGCGGCCGCGACATCACGATCTGCTCGACCTTGCCCTGGGAGACCACCGAGTGCATCTCCTTGCCGAGGCCCGAGTCGGAGAGCATCTCCACCACGTCCACGAGCCGGCAGCGCGCTCCGTTCAGGCGGTACTCGCCCTCGCCGTCGCGCCCCAGGCGCCGCACGATCGAGATCTCGGAGAAGTCGATCTCGAGGGCGCCGTCCCCGTTGTCAATCACAACCTCGACCTCGGCCGCGTTCGAGCCGTGCACCCCGTGCGCGCCCGCGAAGATCACGTCCTTCATCGACTGCCCGCGCACCGCCAGTGGCGACTGCTCGCCGAGCGCCCACAGGACGGCGTCGGTGATGTTCGACTTGCCCGAGCCGTTCGGCCCCACGATCACGGACACGCCGGTGCCGAACTCGAGCTTGGTCCGGCTTGGGAAGGACTTGAAGCCCTTCATCGAGATCGAGCGCAGGTGCACTACGAGGCCGCCTCTTCGTCGAGAGCGTCGAGGGCATGGAGGGCCGCCTCCTGCTCAGCGGCCTTCTTCGTCTTTCCCTCTCCGCGGCCGAGCTCCTCTCCCGCCACCTCGGCCACGGCCTCGAAGCTGCGGTCGTGCGCCGGGCCCTCCTCGGACACGGTCCGGTAGACCACGAGCTCGGCGCGCCGGGCGAGCCGCTCCTGGAGCACCGACTTGTAGTCCACCGGGTGCTCGAGGGCGTCCTCAATCTCCTCGGCGAACGACGCCACCACCGCCGGCGCGGTGCGCTCGATGCCGAAGGCGAGATAGGCGGCACCGATGATGGCCTCGCAGACCGAGGCGAGCACGCGCTCGGACTCCACGAGCATGTCGGCGCTGCGCCCGGTGCTGCCCTGCGGCGCCGTGGCGCGCAGCTCCTCCGGCACACCGAGCTCGCGCGCGACGCGCGCGCACGAGGAACCGCTCACGGCCTGCGCGCGCACCTTGGTGAGCCGTCCGGCGCCGTAGCGCTCGAAGCGCGGAAAGAGGTGGTCCGAGACGGCGAGGCTCAGCACCACGTCTCCGAGAAATGCGAGCCGCTCGTACGCATCGGAGCGGTGCTCGACCCACGACGCGTGCGAGAACGCCTGCCGCCGCAGATCCTCGGGCAGCGCGTCGAGCAGCTCTGCAAGGGACTCAGTGTTCGAGCTCCGCGGCATGGGCGGCGACGAAGTCAGCGGCCTGGCCGACCGTAAGGATCTTGGCCGCTTCCTCGTCCGGGATGCGAACCCCGTAGCTGTCCTCGAGCTCCACGACCAGCTCCACCAGGTCGAGCGAGTCCGCCTCCAGGTCCTCCCTGAAGCGGGTGGAGCCGTCGATGCGCCCGGGATCCACCTCCAACTCGGTGGCCAGGTGCTCGCGGATGCGGTCGAGAACCTCCTCTCGGGTCATCGCGAAGCGACGCTAGCAGCGGTCGCGGACCGCAAGGCCCCGGCGGCCTCGAGGGCCGCGGTGGTGCGGCCGACCATGTCCTCGTCCACCGCGCGCTGGGCCAACCTCACCGCGTGCTCGATGCCGACCGGACCGAAGCTCCCATGCCCCACAACGACCGGCTTGCGCAGCCCCAGCAGGATCGCGCCGCCGACCTTCTCGGGGTCGAGGTCGTCGCGCAGCCCTCCGAGCTTGCCGCGGATCAGGAGCCCGCCGAGGCTCGAGAAGAGGCCGGAGCGAATCCGGCTGCGGACCTCGCCGGTGATCGCCTTCACGGTCCCCTCGAGCACCTTCAGGGCGACGTTGCCGGTGAAGCCGTCCGCCACGATCACGTCCGCGCGCGCGTCAGGCAGGTCGAATCCCTCCAGGTTGCCCACGAAGTTGAGGCCGCCCTCGGAGATGCGCTCGTGCGCGGTGAGCACGTCCGGCGTGCCCTTGCCGGACTCCTCGCCCACCGACAAAAGGCCGACCGACGGGCGCTCGATTCCCACCACCGCCTCCATGAAGCCCGCCCCCATGTAGGCGAACTGGACGAGGTGCTCGGGGCGCACCTCCACGCTGGCGCCGGCGTCGAGCAGCAGCACGGGGCCGCCGGGGATGGGCATGAGCACCGCGAGCGCCGGGCGGTACACGCCCTTGATGCGCTTGATCGAGAGGGTTGCCGCCGCGAGTGTCGGGCCGGTGCTGCCGGCCGAGACGAGGGCGTCTGCCCGGCCGTCGCCGACGGCCGCCGCGGCCTGGACGATCGAGGCGTCGCGCCTGGAGCGCACCGCAGCCACGGCCTCCTCCCCCGCCTTCACGGTCTCGGGAGCATCCACCACCTCGGCGTGTGGGCCGGCGGGTCCTGCGATCTCGCCCGCGGGGCCGAACAGAAGAACGGGGAGTCCCGAACGGGCGACGCCTTCAGCGACTGCGCGCGGCCCCTGGTCGGCGCCGTTCGCGTCGACCGCGATCACTCGTCGTCGGAGTCGACCCCGGCCTGCTGCACGACGACCTCGCGGCCGGCATAGGTGCCGCAGTTCGGGCAGACGCGGTGCGGGCGGCGCGGCGCATTGCAGCGCGGGCAGTGCCTTAGGCCCGGCGTCTCGATCTTGTGCTGCGAGCGGCGCTTGTGCGTCCGCGAATGGGACTGTCTCTGCTTGGGGACGGCCATGAGGGCGGGAAGGATAGCTTGCCCAGGCCGCTCAGCCCCGTTAGCGTCGCCCCTATGTACGACTACGTGATCGTCGGGGCCGGCTCAGCCGGCTGCGTGCTTGCCAACCGCCTGTCCGAGGACCCGGACGTGAACGTGCTGCTGCTCGAGGCGGGCGGACCGGACACGAACGACCTGGTCCACCTGCCCGCGGCGTTCTCGGCCCTCTACCGAACAGCGCAGGACTGGGATCACTCGACGATCTACGAGCCGTTCGTAAACGACCGCCGCATCTACCTCCCGCGCGGGAAGGTGCTCGGCGGCTCCTCGTCGATCAACGCGATGATCTACATCCGCGGCAACCCGATCGACTACGACGAGTGGGGCCCCGGTTGGACCTGGGACGAGATGCTGCCCTACTTCAAGCGCTCCGAGGACAACGAGCGCGGCGAGGACGAGTACCACGGGGCCGGCGGGCCCTTGCCCGTGCAGGAGGGCCGCTCGCGCAATCCGCTCGGCCAGGCGTTCCTCGACTCGGCCGCGGCTCACGGGCTGCCCGCAAACGAGGACTTCAACGGTGCCGCGCAGGACGGGGTCGGCTGGTACCAGGTGACCCACCGGAACGGCGCGCGCGCGAGCGCCGCCGTGGCGTATCTGCACCCGGTGATGGACCGGCCCAACCTGACGGTCGAGACGCACGTGCACGCCCTGTCGCTGCTGTTCGAGGGCGAGCGCGCCGTCGGCGTGGTGGGCATGCGGCTCTCGGAGATGCAGGTGCACCGGGCTGAGCGCGAGGTGATCGTGTGCGGCGGCACCTACAACTCGCCGCAGCTTCTGATGCTCTCGGGACTCGGCCGTCCCGCCGAGCTCGAGGAGCTGCAGATCGAGGTGGTGGCAGAGCTTCCGGAGGTCGGCCTCAACCTGCACGACCACCCGAACGCCGGCGCGGTCTACTCGATCGACGAGGAGATCTCGCTGTTCGGCGCGCTCAACGAGGAGAACCTGGCGCTGTTCGAGGCCGAGGGCCGCGGCCCGCTCACCTCGAACGTGGCCGAGGCGGGCGGGTTCCTGCGCACGCGAGAGGGACTCGACGCGCCCGACATCCAGATGCACTTCGCCCCGGCGCGCTTCCAGTCGGAGGGGCTCGTGCCGGGCGACGGGCACGGGTTTGCCCTCGGGGCATGCGTGCTCAAGCCGAAGAGCCGCGGATTCGTGGCGCTCGGCTCACCCGACCCCACAGCCAAGCCGCTGATCGTGCACAACTACATGGAGCACCCCGACGACGTCGCCTCCATGGTGGCCGGCGTCCGGACCTGCCTCGAGATCTGCGACACCGGACGGCTCGGCGAGCTCTCCACGGGGATGCTGATCGGCCCGGAGTCGAAATCGGACGAGGACATCCTCGACCACGTGCGGGCGCGGGTGCAGACGCTGTACCACCCGGTCGGCACCTGTCGCATGGGCGACGAACCCACATCGGTGGTCGACCGTGAGCTGAAGGTGCGCGGCGTGGACGGCCTCCGGGTGGTGGATGCCTCGGTCATGCCGACGGTTCCGCGCGGCAACACGAACGGCCCCGTGATCGCCCTGGCGGAGCGAGCCGCCGACCTCATCAGGGGCGAGGTGCCCGTGGGCGCCCAGACGGAGCTGTCACAGACACAGGCGTAACCTCGTCTAGGGGGTGTGAACCCCAAAGACAGGAGGCTCCCATGAAGATCCTGCTGGCAGGCGCCACCGGCGCCCTCGGCAAGCAACTGGTCCCGCGGCTCGTGGCGGACGGTCACGAGGTGGTGGGGACCACCCGCACGGAGGCGAAGCTCGGCGCCCTCCGCGAGCTCGGCGCGACCGGCGTGGTCGCCGACCTGCTCGATCCCGAGCAGGTGGCTCGCGCGGTCGCCGAGGCCGAGCCCGACGTGATCATTCATCAGCTAACGGCGTTAAACCGCTCGTTCGACGTCAAACACTTCGACCGCACGTTCGAGGAGACGAACCGGCTTCGCACAGAGGGCACGGATCATCTGCTGGCGGCGGGACAGGCCATCGGCGTAAAGCGCTTCATCGCGCAGAGCTATGCGGGCTGGCCCTTCGCTCGGACCGGTGGCCCGGTGAAGACGGAGGAGGACCCGCTGGACCCGGCGCCGGCCGGGGCCATGCGCGCGTCCTTCGAGGCAATCCGCCATCTCGAGGATGCGGTGACGGGCGCCGACTGGACCGATGGGATCGTGCTCCGGTACGGCGGCTTCTATGGGCCCGGCACGTCGCTCAGCCGCGAGGGCGGGGAGCAGGTCGAAGTAATCCGCAAGCGGAAGTTCCCGGTGGTCGGTGACGGCGGCGGCGTCTGGTCGTTCGTCCACATCGAGGACGCCGCGGAGGCGACAGTCGCCGCGCTTACGCGTGGCCGCCGCGGCATCTACAACATCGTCGACGACGACCCGGCGCCTGTCGCCGAGTGGCTGCCCGTCGCCGCGCGCGCGGTCGGCGCGCCAGAGCCCCGCCACGTGCCGCGCTGGCTCGGCCGGATCGCGGCCGGCGAGGCCGGGGTGGTCATGATGACCGAGGTGCGCGGCGCGTCAAACGAAAAGGCGAAGCGTGAGCTCGGCTGGGAGCCCAGGCACGCGAGCTGGCGCCAGGGCTTCTCCGAGGTGGCCGCGTGAGCAACTCGCCCGCCGAGGAGGAGCTCCTCGAGGAGCTGCGCCCTGCCGCCTTCGCCATCGCCTACCGGATGCTCGGCAGCGTGGCGGAGGCGGAGGACGTAGTGCAGGAGGCACTGCTCCGGTTCCACGCCGCGCTCGAGCGCGGCGAGCAGATCGAGTCGCCGCGGGCCTATGTGGCCACGGTGAGCACGCGGCTGTCGATCGACGTGCTGCGCTCGGCGCGAGTGCGGCGCGAGGCCTACGTGGGCGAGTGGCTCCCCGAGCCGCTCGTGAGCGACAGCTCGGCTGACCCAGCCGGGCACGCCGAGATGGCCGACTCGCTGTCGCTCGCCTTCCTCGTCCTGCTGGAAAGCCTGTCGCCGGAGCAGCGGGCCGTATTCCTGCTCCACGACGTCTTCGATTACGGCTACGGCGAGGTCGCGGAGATCGTCGGGAAGAGCGAGGACAATGCTCGCCAACTCGCCACACGTGCTCGCCGGCGCGTGGAGGAGCAGAAGCCGCGCTTCGAGGCGTCGCGCGAGCAGCGTGAGGAGCTGGCGCACCGCTTCTTCGCGGCCGCCCAGGAGGGCGACGTGGCGTCACTGGAGGCGCTGTTGGCCGACGACGTCATCCTCCACGGCGACGGCGGGGGCAAGGTCCCGGCGCTGGCGCGCGCCCTGTTCGGGAGCCGCCGCGTGGCGCGAACACTCTCGGCGTGGTTCCGCCAGGCCGCCAAGGTCCCGCAGCCCGAGGTGCGCGAGGTCGACGTGAACGGGCAGCCCGGCGCCGTGCTGAGCGCGGCCGGCGGCGTTGCCGCGGTCATGGCGCTTGATATCGCCGACGGGCGTATCCAGGGGATCCGCTCGATCATCAACCCGGACAAGCTGGGCCACGTCGGCCCGGTCGCCGACGTGGCCGCCCTGTTGAAACACGGGCGCTAGCGCAGCTGTCCGAAGAACGCACGCACCTCGTCCACGAACAGCTCGGGCTGCTCGTACGCCGCGAAGTGGCCGCCGCGGTCGAGCTCGTTCCAGTGGCGGATGTCAGGGAAGCGCTTCTCGGCCCAGCGGCGCGAGGGGCGCTGGAGCTCCTTGGGAAAGATCGAGCAGCCGGTTGGCACATCCACGACCTCATGCACGGTCCCTGAGATCAGCTCGTTCACCTGCCGGATGCTCTCCCAGTACAGCCGTGCCGAAGACGCTCCCGTTCGCGGCAGCCAATACAGCATGAGGTTGTCGAGCAGCTCGTCGCGGGTGAGGACGTTCTCGGGGTGGCCGTCGCAGTCGGTCCAGGACCAGAACTTCTCGACGATCCAGGCGCAGAGGGCCACGGGCGAGTCCGCGAGCGCGTAGCCGACCGTCTGCGGCCGCGTCGCGTGCTCCATCGAGTAGCCCGACTCCCATTCGGCCGCCTGCGCGAGCGATTCGAGCGCCGCCTGCTCAGCGTCCGTGAGATAGTCGAACGTTGCCGGGTCGGGGGCCGATCACCTTGAGGAACTCGACGACCGATCCGGGCCAGCCATGCGTCATCACCAGCGGCAGTGCGTCGGGGTTCGGCGAGCGGACATGCAGGAAGTGGATGCCGAGCCCGTCGATCTCGGTGCGGAACTGCGGGAGCGCATTCAGCCGCGCCTCGGTGGCCCGCCAATCGTACGCGCTCGCCCAATACGCACAGAGCTCCTTCATGTACTCGAGCGGGACGCCCTGAGACAGTCCTCGACGGTCTCCTGCTCCGGCCAGCGAACCGCGTTCAGACGCTGCCGGAGATCATCGAGCTCCGCATCCGGAACCTCGATGCGAAACGGCTCCACGCGCTAGTCGAGCTTCAGCTCGCGCAGCGCGGCCCAGCGCGGGTCGGGCTCGCGCTCGTGCTCGTGGCCGGGCGCGCGGTTCAGGTTCTCCCCGCACACCGAGCACAGGCCCGCGCAGTCCTCGCTGCACACAATCTGGGTCGGTAGCGCGAGTGCCAGGGCGTCGCGCGTCCACGAGCGCACGTCGAGCTCACCCTCGTCGTAGTAGGGCGAGCTGAGGTCCTCGCCGCCACCGGGCTGGTCGATCTCGCGGGAGTCGACGTCCATCTCCTGGTCGGCGATCTCGAGGCAGCGCACGCACGGTCCCTCCACACCGGCGTCGAAGCGCAGCCGGAAGGCGTAGCCGTGCACGGTGTGCGAGATGTCGAGCAGAGCGTCCACCGCGCCGTCGCGAAGCTCGTACCGCTGCCCGCCGAACTCGAACGGATCAACGGGCACCTCGACCTCGAGGCGACGTCCTTCGCCGGACGAGAGTCCGAGCTTCCCAACGTTGAAGATGTCTGTGCGGCGCGCCATGCCATCGAGGCTAGCGCCCGGTCGTCGCGTCAGCCGCGCACCCCGAGCCGCTTGGTCGCGGCGGCATAGCCGGAGTGCGTCGCCTTAGCAGTCACCGGCCTGCGGGACTTCAGCGACAGCGTCGCGCGGCCCCGTTGATCGGTAGTTGCAGACTGGCCGCCCGCCCTGACCTTCGCCCCCCTGACAGCCGCGCCGGCGTCGAGCACGGTGAAGCGCACGTTGGTCGGCTCACCATTGCGGACTCTGCGCGGGCGGGCCTTGAGCGTGAGACCGGGAAGGATCCGCCGGTACGAGGTGACCGCGGTCGTGGCGGTGCCGATGTTGAAGTTGGCGAGGATGTCGAGCGCCCCGCCCGCCGCGCTCGCGTCGAGCTGGTAGGCCTGCATGGCGTCCTTCGGGTGGCCGACGCTGACGACGGCCCCGAATTTCGTCGCTCCCTTGTTCGAGCGGCGGGCCAGCACGTCCGGATCGCCGAAGCCCTTCGTCCACAGAACCCACAGCCGCCCGTCGTCGGCCGCGGCGAGCGCCGCTGCCGGGCTGCCTGAGCCCCGCACGCTGCCCACGAGCGGAGCGCTGCCCGCGCCGATCCGCCACACCCGGATCCGGTTGGACCTCGGGTACCCGGTCGGATACGCGACGTACAGGCCGCCGCCGCGGCGCGCGGCAAGCGGCGTGCGACTGAGCATGCCGACCTGCATGTCGCTCGTGTTAGGCATCGTCACCGCGCTGCCAACGGGGCTGCCGTCGGCGGCGACGTCCTGCGCAAGCACACCGAGGTGTCCGCTCGCGTTCGAGTACCAGGCCATCACGCTCCGGCCGGCCGCGTCCGTGGCCAGGTTCGGGTCATACCCGTACGGCCCGACCGGCGCCTGGTAGTCGTGATTGGGGGTCGCCGGCGAGAGGCCCGCGTGGACCCACGTGCCGAGCGTGCCGGCGAAGGCCTGCAGTGTCGTGCCGTCAGGGCGCGCGGTCGCCGCCATGTTGCTTGCGTACGACTGCGCACCCAGGGGGACAACCGAGCCGGGCTGGAGCACCCAAGTCGCGCCGCCGTCCGCCGAGAGCGCGGTGTTCGTCTCCCGCTGCGGGTCGTTCGAGTCCGTGCTACGAAAGCCACCCCAGAAGACGCGCAGGCCGCCTGGGTCCACGACGAGGGCGGCGTTGGTGAAGCCCGTCCAGCCGGACTGGACGGGGTTGGTCGCGCCGATCCTGCCGGCCCGCGAGATGGTCGTGTGGTTGAGGTCCTCCGTGTTCGGGCCGGTGGGATGCGACCAGGCGATGTGGAGCACTCCGTCGCCGGTCCGCGCGAGCGCGACCTGGTCGGTGCTCGCGCCGTCCGGTGTGGTTACCCGCTTCCACGGCGCGGCGCTCGCGGACGACGTGGCGCCGATGGCGATCAGCAGGGCAAGGGCGGCAGCACGAATCCTCATCGGCGCAGTCTCTCTTACCTAGCGGCCGATGAGTTCGATGCGATAGCCGTCGGGGTCGCGCACGAAGGCGATCATCGGACCCTCCGTGCGACCGCCGGGACGGTACGGCGGCTTCTCAGGCTCGATGCCGTCGCCCGCCAGCGTTTCGAGCGTGCCGTCGAGATCGTCGACCAAGATCGCGATGTGGTTGTAGCCCGTCCCGAGGTCGTACGAGTCCACGCCATGGTTGTAGGTCAGCTCGAGCACGGGATCCTCGTCGGGCAGGCCCATGAACACGTTCACCGCCTCGGTCCCGATGTCCATCCGGCGGCGCTCCTCGAAGCCGAGCTTCTCGTAGAAGGAGACGGAACGGTCGATGTCGCCGATGCGGTAGCAGGTGTGGAGGTAGCTGGCCATGGCCCGAATCTACTCGTCTCCGCCGCCGCGCTCGTGGCTCGGGATGCGCTCGTCGAGCTCGTAGTAGTCCCCGGCGCTGGACGTCCAGATCTGCTCTGTGGTCTGAAGACCGGTTGACCCCTCGAGACAGCCTGCGGCGAGGCTCACCCGGTCGCTGCCGGGCACCTGCCAGAAGAGCGACGATCCGCACTCGCCACAGAACCCACGCCGCGCGTCCCAGACGCTGTCCGGGCTGTCGATCCAGCGAAGCCCACGCTCCTCCGTGAAGTCGAGATCCGCAAAGGCTGCCTCGGTGGCCGCCCACGCATGCCCGGCCCACCGACGGCACTCAGTGCAGTGACACAAATGCACGTCACGAAGCGGCCCATTCACCTCGAATCGAACCGCGCCGCAAATGCATTGACCCGTCGCCGCCATGCACTGCCGCAGGTTATGCCGATGGGACCGGCAAATGCTGCGCCACCGCGCGGCCGACCGACCGACGTAACACCCGCGGGTGGTGACGGCGGCGATTCCGCGGGGCGAGGCGCTGTGCGCCTTGCCCGCGGGAGCGCTGCCGGGGACAGGACCCGAGGCCACCAGCGCCACGGGCTAGGCCGAGCCGCCGGGGCGAACTAGCCGCCGCTACCGCTGCTGCTGCCGACTTCGGCTTCTTCGCGGCCCTGCAGCCGGTCGCGGCCCCGCTGCACCGCCGCGATGAACTTCGTGAGATTGACCTCGAGGGTGTTGAGGATGTCGTCCGCGTAGTCCTCGGCGCCCAGGCGGATCTCGCGCTCGCGTGCGCGGGCGTCCTCGATGATCTCGTCGGCCTGGCGCTCCGCCTGCTTCACGATCTCCTCCTCGGAGATCAGGCGGATCTGCTCCTCGCGCGCCTCGCGGATGATCCGCTCGGCCTCGCGCTTCGCCTCGGCCAGCATCTCCTGGCGTTCCTTCACGATCCAGCGCGCCTGCTTGATCTCCTCGGGGATCGTCGCGCGCATCTGATCGAGGATGTCGTAGATCTCCTCCTTGTCGACACGCACCTGGTCCGTCAAGGGAACGGGCTTAGCGTTGTGAATCGTGTCGTCCAGCTTGTCGATCAGGACCAGTACATCCATCCGCGCCTCAGTTCTTCACCGCTTCAGTTCTTCCTGCAAGCGCGAGGCCACCCGATCGGGCACCAGGCCGCTCATATCGCCGCCAAACATGGCCAGCTCCTTCACTCCGCTTGAGCTTAGGAAGCTGAACTCTGGCGCCGCCATCATGTACATGCTCTCGATGTCCGGTGCCATCTTCCGGTTCAGCTGGTTCATCTCGAACTCGTATTCGAAGTCCGAGATGGCCCGCAGTCCCTTGACGATCACCTTCGCACCGTTCTCCCGGGCGAATTCGACGAGGAGAGTATCAAAGGGTTTTACCTGCACATTGGGGTATTCCGCCACCGCTGACTCGATAAATGCAACGCGCTCCTCGGCGCTGAACACCGTCTTGCCCTTGCGCACCGCCTGGTTCACGACGCCAACTATGACGTTGTCGAACACGTTCGCGACGCGGGTGATGATGTCGAGGTGGCCCATCGTGACCGGGTCGTAGGACCCCGGCACGACCGCCGTGCCGCCGTTCCGGGGTGCGTTCACGTCGAGTGAATCGCTATCCGCGTGTCGCCATAGGTCCGCACGACCACCAGCGGCAGCGGGAGTAGCAGCGGATTGCGCTTGTCTGATTCGGTCACGATTCGAGCGTCCTCTTCGAGCATCGCAGGGAGCGCCTCGGAGAGCTGGGCGGCCACGCGGGACGCCTCATCATATGGGGGGTCGCAGAAAACGAGGTCGAATACCCCCTCCGGATGCACGATGAAACGCAGGGCGTCCTGGTTGCGGACCTCGGCGTCGACGCCCACGGCATCCAGGTTCCGGCGCAGCGCGACGAGCGCGCGCCGGTCGCGTTCTACGAACAGCGCGGACTCTGCCCCGCGCGACAGCGCCTCGATCCCGAGCGCGCCGGACCCCGCGTAGAGGTCGAGCACGCGTAGGCCGGACACGTCGCCGAGGATCGAGAACAGCGCCTCGCGCACGCGATCCGCGGTGGGACGCGTGGCGGCCCCCCGCGGCGCGTGCAGCCTGCGGCCCTTGAACTCGCCGGCGACGACCCTCACGGCGTGGGCGGCGCCGGAGGCGGGGCAAGACCGGCGGCGCGCCGCGCCTCGTTCGAGTCGGCGTAGAACACCATGCGCACGGGCACGTCGTCCCGGAAGCTCCAGATCTGGGCGAAGTGCAACTCCACCGGCACACCGCTCGCCCGTCCACGGCCGCGCATGTCCACGACCGCGAAGACCGTGTCCGGGCTGGCCTGCTCGAGCTCCCAGTCGACTTGAAGGTCCTCCCACTGGTCGATCCAGTCCCGGAAGAAGTCGAGCGTCGCCTCGGGACCGCGGGCGACCTGGCTGCCCGGGAACCCGGGAACGACCCACTCGAAGTCCTGGGGCAGGTCAGCAAGGGCGCCCTCGAGGTTGTCCTCGCGCCACACGCGCCTCAACAGGAGCTCGAGCCGCTCGATCACTCGAGTCCCGCGGCGCGGCGCGCTTCGTCCAGGTCGTGGAACATCTCCATCCGGACCGCGCGGCCGCCGCGGAAGGTCCACAGCTGCGCGAACTGCATGTCCACCGGGACGCCGCTCTCGTGCCCGCGGCCACGCATGTCGATGAGGGCCAGCGCACGGTCGGCCCCCGCCTCATGGAGATCCCACTCGATCTCCAGGTCGTCGAATGGCTCCGCCCACTCGCGGAAGAACTCGATCACGCCCTCGGGGCCGCGGCGGACCGCGCCCTCGGGATGATCCGGCACCACCCATTCGAAGTCGTCCGGCAGCCCCTCGAGCGCGCGCTCCAACCTGCCCGCGCGCCAGATCAGCGTGTAGCCGACGTCGAGCATTCTCAGGATCTCGCTCATGCCGGAATCGGGTCGAGCTCGGACCCGAAGCGTGCCACCACCGCCTCTCGCAGTAGTGCGTGCTCGGGCTGCTCGAGCCGCGGATCGTCGATCAGGATCTGATCCGCGCGGTCACGCGCGCGCACCAGCAGCTCCACGTCCTCGGGCAGCCGCGCCACGCGGAACTCGGGCAGGCCGTGCTGGCGCGTGCCGAGCACGTCGCCCGCCCCGCGCAGCTCCAGGTCCACCTCGGCAAGCCGGAAGCCGTCCCGCTCGCGGGCGATCGCCTCGAGGCGGGGCAGAGTCGGGTCGCCGAACACGATGCAGAGCGAGGCGTGCTCCCCCCGCCCCACCCGGCCGCGGAGCTGATGGAGCTGTGAGAGGCCGTAGCGCTCGGCGGCCTCGATCAGCATCACGGTGGCGTTCGGCACGTCGATGCCCACCTCGATCACGCTGGTGGCCACCAGCACGTCGGCCTCCCCCGCGGCGAACTTCTTCATCGCCGCCGCCTTCTGCTTCGACGGCATCTGGCCGTGGATCAGCTCCACACGCAGATCGGCGAACTCGGTGGTGCGCAGCCGCTCGAACTCGGCGGTGGCCGCCTTCGCCTGGAGCGCCTCGGACTCCTCGACGAGCGGGCAGACCACGAAGCACTGGCGCCCCTGCGCAATCTCCTCGCGGATGCGCTCGTAGGCGCGCGCCCGCGCGCGGGCCCCGTCGACCACGTGGGTGTCCACCGGCCGGCGTCCGCTCGGCAGCTCCCGCAGGACCGTGGCGTCGAGGTCGCCGTACGCGCTCAGCGAGAGCGTGCGGGGGATCGGCGTGGCGGTCATGTGGAGCGCGTGCGGCACGAGGTCGTCCGGCGCCTTGGCGTCGAGGGCCGCGCGCTGGCGCACGCCGAAGCGGTGCTGCTCGTCCACCACCACCACCGCGAGGTCTCGGAACTCCACCGGGTCCTCGATCAGCGCGTGCGTGCCGACCACGAGCTGGAGCTGCCCGCTCGCAAGCCGGTCGAGCAGCTCCCTGCGCCGAGCCGCGCTCGTGGAGCCGGTGAGGAGCTCCACCGGCAACGGGCCGCCGAGCAGCGAGTCGAGCGTCCGGTGGTGCTGCTCGGCAAGCGTCTCCGTGGGCGCCATCAGCGCGGCCTGGGCGCCGTTCTCGACGGCGCGCAGCATGGCGGCAAGGGCGACGCAAGTCTTGCCCGATCCGACCTCTCCCATCAGCAGGCGCTGCATCGGCTGCTCGCGCCCGAGGTCGGTGTCGATCTCCTCGATCGCCCGCTGCTGGTCGCCGGTGAGCTCGAACGGGAGCGACCAGCGCCAGCGGTCCACAACCACTCCACGCGCCGCGAGCGGCCGCGCACGCCGTCCCTCGCGCCGGGCGCGGCGGCGTCCGGCCACTGCGAGCTGGAGCAGGAACAGTTCCTCGAACGCGAGCCGGCGCCGCGCGTCGCGCTCGTCCTTCTCGCTGATCGGGAAGTGGACCGCCTCGATCGCCGCCGGCCGCTCGGCGAGCTGCTCCTCGATCCGAAGCCGAGCCGGCAGGGGCTCGACCACCGCGAGCATGCGCGAGCGCGCCTCGCTCACGAGCTGCCTCAGGCGCGCGGGACTGACGCCCTGCGTGGCGGGGTGCACCGGCACGAGCCCTAGCGTGTGCACCGGCGCCTCGCCGTTCCCGATCAGCTCATGCTCGGTGACCCAGAACTGGTTTCGCTGCCGGAGCTTGCCGTGGAGGAGCACCATCGCCCCCTCGCCGAGCTGACGCGCCACCCACGGCTGGTTGAACCAGACCGCCACCAGCGGGCCTGTCTCGTCGAACACGCGCGCCTCGACGCGCTTCTGGCGCCGGTTGCGCATCGGCTTGACCTGAGTTGTCCGAACCGCCACCGCGACGGTGGCCTCCTCGCCCACCATCAGCTCGGCCACGCGCCGCACCTCACGCCGGTCGCGGTGCGAGTGCGGCAGGTGCTCCACGAGATCTCCCCACGACCTGATCTCGAGCGCCTCGAGCCCCTGGACCGGCTCGGAGAGAACGCTCGGCCGGGGGTAGGAGCGGATGGCCTCCGAGCGCAGCTCGTCGGCGCTCAGATCGTCGTTGGATGCGAAGCGAACCGGCACGGGATACCAATGATGGCCGCCGCGCCGGGCGTCACTCGGCGCAGAGGAGCCACCACCAGGCGGGTTGGCCGCCCTCGTGGTACTCGACCTCCACGCCGTCCGGCACGCGCGCCTCCACGTCGTCCTGGCCCAGCGGCGGCTTCTCGCCCGCGATGCAGGTGAGCAGCTCGGCGCCGTCCACGATGCGGTCGAGCGTCGCGGCGAGCGTGGCCGCCGGATCTCCCCAGGCCACCAGCTCGCCGCCGGCGTAGCCCACGGCATCGCCGGCGGTGAAGCGTCCCTGGGCGTCGTCGCGGGCCGCGGGCGCCACTCCGCCGATGCGCAGCGCGTCCGCCGCGCTTCGCACCGCCAGCGCGTTCTCCGCGGACGGGCGCGCGGGATCGAACGCGAGCAGCGCTGCGAGCCCCTCCTGCGGCGCCGTGGTGGGCACCACGCTGGCCGGCTTCTCCGACAGCTCGGCGGCTCGCTCGGCGGCGAGGATCACGTTCGGGCTGTTCGGCAGCACCACGACCTCCACGCCCGGCGCCGCGTGGATGCCCGCGAGCAGCTCGTAGGTCGACGGGTTCATCGTTGGCCCGCCATCCACCACGAGCACGCCCAGCTCGCTGAAGAGCCGCTTGACGCCCTCGCCGCTCGCAACCGCCACAACCGCGCACATGGTCTGCTCGCGGCTCTCCGCCTCGGAGGCCAGCCGCGAGTTGCGCTCGGCCACCTGCTCGTGCATGTCCGCCACGTCGAAGCGCGAGACCTCGCCCGCGGAGTCGAACAGCGCCACCGCGGCGTCCGGATCGTCGGTGTGCACGTGCACGCGAAGGGTGCGGTCGTCGCCCACCACGAGCACCGAGTCACCGAGCTTCTCGAGCAGCGGCGTGAAGTGTCCGGCGTCGAGGCGCTCGCCCGTGACGGCGAAGTTCGTGCAGTACTGGAAGCTCGACGACTCGTGCTCGGGGCGATGGAGCGCCGCGGGCGCGTACTGGTGCGCGAGCTTCGGCGCGGCCACTCCGCGCAGGCCCGCGAGGCATCCCGCGATGATCACGGTGAGGCCGTAGGCCCCTGCATCTACCACGCCGGACTCGCGCAGGATCGCGAGCTGCTCCGGCCCACGCTCCACGGCCTCCTTGCCGGCCTCGAGCGCGTTCTCGAGCACCTCGGCGAGCAGCTCGTCCTGCTCGGCCGAGCTGGCCTCAGGGCCGAGCCGCTGGGTGTCCATATGCGCGAGGTCGTGCGCCACGCGGCTTGCCATCGCGCGCACCGCGGAGAGCATCGTGCCCTCGGCCGGATCGCGCACGGACGCGTACGCCGCGTCGGCCGCCCGCGCCAGTGCGGCCGACATCAGCACGGGGTCCACGAGCTCGCCCGGTCGCGACGCGAGCTCCTCGGCGGCCCCTCGAACGATCTGGGAGAGGATCACGCCGCTGTTGCCGCGCGCGCCGAGCAGGGCGGCCCGAGCGACGGCACTCACGATCTCGTCACGGCTCACGTCGTCCATCGACGCGCCGTCGAGAGCGTTGAGCTCGTCCACCACCGCCCGCATGGTCAGCGCCATGTTGTCCCCCGTGTCACCGTCGGCGACCGGGAAGACGTTCAGGTCATTGACCTCCTGGCGGCGGTTCTCGAGTTCGTGGAGCGCTGAAGCCACGACGCGCTTGAAGCGATCGAGGCTCTCGTCGGGGGACACGCGCGGGTTGTACACGATGTCGAGTCTCGCAACTTGGCGCGAAGCAACGCACGCCGGGCGCCCTGATGGCGCCCGGCGGCACTGGATGCGTTCAGGAGGGGCCTAGTTGAACGCGTACTGCTCGTACTCGTCGACGTTGTCCTTCGTGACAACGGCGGCGGGCACGATGAGCTGGCGTGGGACCTCCGGCGGCACGAGCTCGGGGAAGCCCTCGCCGAGGCCGATCAGCCGCGCCATGTTGACCGCGGATGCCGCCATGTTCGGGTTGTAGAGGAAGGTCGCCCGGTAGAGGCCACCCTCCTTGATCTGCTCCATGGCGTCCTGTGAGCCACCGACGCCGGTGAGGAACATGTCGTCGGCGCGGTCCGCATTGCGGATCGCCTGGACGACGCCCTGCGCCATGTCGTCGTCGTGCGTGTACACGGCGTCGATCTGGTCCTCGGCCTGGAGGATGTTCTCCATCACCTTCAGACCCTGGTCCGGATTGAAGTCACCCGGCTGAGACGCGACGATCTTGACGCCGCCGTCCGGGCACCTCTTCTTGAGCTCGTCCTCGAACCCCTTGGTCCGATCCTCGGTCACCGAGATGCCGGCGAGACCCTGGATCTCCACAACGTTGCCCTTGCACTTCAACTCGTCGGCGATGTAGTCGGCCGCCAGCACGCCGATCTGGTAGTTGTCGCCGAGAATCGTGGCGGTCGCGGCGTCGGGCGCCGTGAACAGCCGGTCGATGTTCACGACCGGGATTCCGGCACGCTCGGCCTTCTGAGCGACGGGCGTGAGCGCCGCGCCGTCCTGGGGCAGCACCACGAGCACGTCCGGCTTCTGCGAGATGGCCTGCTCAACCTGCTGAGCCTGCGAGTCGGCGTCGGCCGCCTGGAGCAGCTCGAAGTCGATGTCGTCGTACTTCTCGGCCTCACTCTTCGCGTTCTTCGAGATCGCGCCGAGCCAACCGTGATCGGTGGGCGGCACGCTCGCGATGATCTTGATCTTCTCGCCGTTCTCGGTGCCGCTGGCGGGACTCTCGTCCCCGCCAGTCGGTGCCTGCACGGTGACCGTCTCGGTGTCGCCGCCGCCACAGGCCGCGACACCCACCGCCAGCAGCACGGCTGCCGCGGTTGAGATGCAAAGTCGCTTCAGCGACATGCGATACCTCCTGTTTGTTGTTTGTGCGCTCATCAGTAACGGGCCTCCGGCCTCTGGAGCAGGACGGCGCCGAGGACGATTGCGCCCTTGGTCACCTGCTGAACCTCCGTCGAGAGGTTCATCTGGGTCATCAAGCTGAAAATGAGGGCGAACGTGAGGACGCCCAGGAACGTCCCGACGATGCTCGCCCGGCCTCCGGCGAGGCTCGTTCCGCCAATCACGACCGCGCCGATGGCGTCGAGCTCGTAGAGGTTGCCGCTCACCGGCGAGGCGCTGCCAAGACGCGCGCACAGCAGCACGGTCGCGACGCCGGCCAGTATCCCCGAGAGGACGTAGACGCTGAAGATGATTCGCCTCACCGGCACCCCGGCGATGCGCGCGGCCTCGCGATTGCCGCCCACGGCCACGACGTAGCGCCCGTAGCGCGTCCGGTTGAGCAGGACCCAGCCGGCGATCGTGACGGCGAGGAAGACGTACACCGACACGGGTATCCCGAGGAGCCGCCCGTTGCCGAACCAGAGCAGCGATCCCACCTTCGGGTCGCCGAAGGACCCGCCGTTCAGGTCGAGCAGGCTCACCGGCAGCTTGTCGTTCAGGAGCAGCGCGAGGCCCTTGCCGATCGAGAACATCGCGAGCGTGGCAATGAACGGGACCACGCGCCCGTAGGCCACCGCCACCGCGTTGATCGATCCGAGGACCGTGGCGAAGCCCAGCGCGCCTGCGATGAACACCAGGGTGCTCGTGCCCTCGTCCCCCAGCAGGACGCCTCCGAAGACACCCGCGGCCGCGACCATCGAACCCACGGACAGATCGATTCCGGCCGTGGCGATCACGAACGTCATGCCGATCGCGAGCACGCCAACCACGCTGGCCTGGGTCAGCATGTTGCGGACGTTGTCCCAGGTCGGGAAGGTGTCGGGCTCGAGGATCGCGCCGGCCACGAAAATCAGCACCACGACGATCGCGAGCGCGTACTCCTGGAACTCCAGTTGCTTCATCCGGCCTATGGCCGCGGTCGTCATACGACCTCCTCAGCGAGATCAGGGGAATCGGTGGGTGCAACGGCGTGGCGTAGGAGCTCGCGCTCGCTCGCGGTCTTCCCGTCCACCTCCGCGACGATCTCGCCCTCGCGCATCACGAGGATTCGCGAGCAGATGCCGACGAGCTCCTCGAGCTCCGAGGACACCACGAGCACGCCGACGCCGGACTTGGCGAGGTCGCGGATGATCCGGTAGAGCTCCGCCTTGGTGGCCACGTCGACGCCGCGGGTGGGCTCGTCGAGCAGGAGCACCCGGCAGCCGCGCAGGAGCCAGCGCGCGAGCACGACCTTCTGCTGGTTCCCGCCCGAGAGCAGGCGCACGATCCGGTCGGGGTCGTCGGGCACGGTGTTGAGGACGCTCAGCTGCTCGCGCGTGCGCTCGCGCTCCTCGCGGATGTTGATGAGCGGATGGGTGAACCGGCTCAGCGAGGCAAGGCTCACGTTCTTCGCCAGGCTCCAGTCGAGCACGAGCGCCTGGGACTTGCGGTCCTCCGGTGCGAGACCGAGGCCGGCGGCGATGGCCGCGGCGGGTCTCGCCGCGAGCTTCTTCCCCTCGAGCCAGACCTCGCCCTCCTCGGCCAGGTCGAGGCCGTAGATGAGCCGGAGCAGCTCGGTGCGGCCCGAGCCGACGAGCCCGCCGAGACCGAGCACCTCTCCCGCGTGCACCTGGAGGCTCACGCCGCGCACGGCCGGGAGGCGCCTGACGTCGCGGACGTCGAGCAGGACCTCGTCGCCGCTCACGGGGCGCTCGGGATAGAGCTGGTCCACCTTGTGGCCGACCATCAGCTCCACGAGCTCCTCGGTCGGCGTGGTCGATGCGATGCCGCTGGCGGTGGTGCGGCCGTCGGCCAGCACGGTCACGCGGTTGCCTATGCGGCGGATCTCGTCGAGGCGGTGGGAGATGTAGACCACGCCGACGCCGTCGGCCGTGAGCCGCCTCACGACCGCGAACAGCGTCTCGATCTCGCCCTCGTCGAGGATCGCCGAGGGCTCGTCCATGATCAGCAGCCGAGCGTCCACCGACAGCGCCCGCGCGATCGAGACGATCTGCTGCGCGGCCGGCCGCAGCGCCCTTACCTTCGTGCGCGGCGAGATCGATTCGTGGCCGAGGCGCGCGAGCAGCTCGGTCGAGTCGCCGCGCATCCGGTCGAAGTCGAGCAACGGACCGCGGCGCGGCTCGTGCGCGAGGAAGATGCTCTCCGCGACCGTCAGGTCCTCCACCAGGTCGAGCTCCTGGTAGATCGTCGCGACGCCGTGAGCGAGCGAGGCGGCGGGGTCTCCCACCGGCAGCGGCTCGCCCCTGAAGAGGATCTCGCCGCTCGTGGGCTCGTGCACGCCGGAGATGCATTTGATCAGCGTCGACTTGCCGGCGCCGTTGGGGCCGAGCAGGCAGTGCACCTCGCCCTCGACCACGTCGAAGTTCACGCCCTGGAGCGCCTTCACGCCCGGGAACTCCTTGACGAGGTCGCGCACCTCGAGAACCGTGGTCACGCCACCACCAGGCCCCGGAGGTTCCTGTGGGCGATCACGAGGCCCGCCTCGATCTTCTCGGGGCTCCCGCCCCACACCGGGTCCTCGTGCTCGACCGAGAGGACGCCGTCGAAGCCGCCCTCGTAGAGCGCGTCCACGTAGTGCGGGAAGTCCACCTGGCCGAGCCCCGGGATCCTGTAGCGCCACCAGCCCATGTCCCAGGGGGCGTCCTCGCGCGTGGACACGCGGCCGAAGAACCCGAAGCGGTTGCGCTCCGCCGGGAACGTCTCGGCGTCCTTCGCGTGGGCGTGGGCCACCCGGTCCACGTAGGGCCGCAGCGCCGCCACGGGATCGATCCCGAGCCAGAGCAGATGCGAGGGATCGAAGTTGAGGTACAGCCCGAGCGCGAACATCCACTCCCACAGCTCGGGCGAGTAGGCGAGGTTCCCCGGGTAGCCGTCGGGGTGCCAGCCCTCCATCACGCAGTTCTCGATCATCAGGCGCACGCCGCGCTCGCCCGCGTAGTCCACGAGCGGCGGGAAGATGCGCTCGGCCTCGCGCAGGTTGTCCGCGACGCTGCGCCCGGGGTCGCGGCCGATGAACGTGCCGACGGGGACGCCCCCGAGCGCCGCGGCGGCGTCGATGCAGGCACGCACGTGTGTGAGCGCCGCCTCGCGCTCCGCCGGGTCCGGGTGCAGGTTGTTGTCGTAGTAGGCGAGCGCCGAGAGCTCGAGCCCGTTGCCGTCGAGGGCCGCCCGCACGCGGTCGGCCTCCGCGTCGTCGAAGGCGTCGGCAGCGACATGGCTGGCGGTGAACGGCCGATCCCCGAGCCGCGGCCAGGCGGCCAGCTCGAGCGCCTCGTAGCCGTTGGCGCCGGCCCATGCCGCGATGTCCTCGAGGCTGCGTTCGGGCATGCAGGCGCTGAGGAAGCCGAGCTTCACCGGGCCACCGCCTCGTGCGCGGCCGCCACGTCGACCCACTCGCCGCTCGCAGCCGACGCCAGCACGGCCTCGGTGATGCGGTTGGCGCGCAGCCCGTCGGCGAACTGCGGCAGGCCGTCGGGGGCCTGGCCGGTCTCGACGGCCTCGTAGAAGTCGGCCACGAACGCGTCGAAGCAGTCCGCGTAGCCCTGGGGATGGCCCCCGGGGAGAGTCGCGTAGCGAGCCGCGGCGGGAGACAGGGATCCGGGGTCGCGCCGGACGATCGTCTCCGCGGCCCGGCGGCCGGCCCAAAGCTCCTCCGGCTGCTCCTGGTCGAAGGCGAGCGCCTCCTCCGAGCCGTCGATCTCGATCCAGAGCCTGTTCTTGCGGCCCGCCGAGACCTGGCTGATCACGACCGAGCCGAGCGCGCCGGCGTCGGTCTCGAACTGGACCACCGCGGCGTCCTCGGTGCTCACCTGCCGCAGCTCCCCGCTGCCGTCGCCGCCCGCGAAGGCATGCGTGCCCGCGCCGCTGAGCCGCTCCGGCACGGTCGTGAGCGTCCGCGCCGAGAGCCGGGTGAGCCGCTGGCCGGTCACGAACTCGGCGAGGTCGCACCAGTGCGAGCCGATGTCGGCGAACGCGCGTGACGCGCCACCGAGGCTCTCGTCCACGCGCCAGTTCCCGTCCTCAGGGCGCAGGAGCCAGTCCTGGAGGTAGGTGCCATGCACGAGGTGCACGAGCCCTGTCTCACCCGAGCGGACGCGCTCGCGCGCCTCGCGGACGGTGGGATAGAAGCGGTAGACGAAGGGAACCGCGGCCTGGCGGTCGGCCGAGGCGGCTGCGGCCACCAGCTGCTCAGCCCCCGCGGCGTCCATCGCGAGCGGCTTCTCGCAGACCACGTGCTTGCCGGCGGCGAGCGCGGCTGCTGCAAGCGGCTGGTGAAGGTGGTTGGGCGTGCAGATGTGGACGACGTCGAGCTCCGGGTCCTCCACCAGCTCCTCGGCGGAGGCGGCAGCGCGATCCGCCCGGAGCGCGAGGGCCGCCGCCTCGGCGCTCTCGGGAGAGGAGGCGGCGACCGAGACCACGCGGGCGCCCGCGAGGCGGGCGGAGCGTGCGTGAACCGAGCCGATGAAGCCGGTGCCGGCGATTCCCACCCGAAGCTGCTGCGAGGCCATCGAGGAGTGAACCTATCCCGGACTTAGTCCAGTTGTCAAGCATAAGTGTGTACACAAGTTACGCGAAGTCGCGCCTCTTCGTCCAAAAGGCGTGGTTTACTAGATCACGTGAACACGCCCGGTGAGCTCCTCAGCCTGATCCGCGCCGGGACCGCCGTGACTCGCGCGGATCTGGCCCGGCACACGGGGCTGGCGCGCTCGACGGTGGCGCAGCGGGTGGACGCTCTGCTCGCCAGCGGGCTCGTGCTCGAGGCGGGCGACACGCCCTCCACCGGCGGGCGGCCGGCCACCGCGCTCGCGTTCAACCATCAGGCGGGCGTGGTGCTCGTGACCGACCTTGGCGCCACCCACGCCCGCGTGGCCCTGACCGACCTTGCGGGTACGCCGCTCGCCGAGCTGGCCGGCGACCTCGACATCGCGCTCGGGCCGGACGAGGTGCTCACCTGGGTGTCGGGCCGCTTCGACGAGCTGCTTACGACGACCGGGAGCGCGCCGAGCGACGTGCGCGGAATCGGGATCGGCGTGCCGGGCCCTGTGGAGTTCGACACCGGGCGGCCGGTGAATCCGCCGATCATGCCCGGCTGGGACGGCTTCGACATCCCCGCCTGGTTCGCCGACCGCTACCGCGCCCCGGTGCTCGTGGACAACGACGTGAACATCATGGCCCGCGGCGAGCACTGGGTTCACTGGCGCGGCACCCCCCACCTCCTGTTCGTGAAGGTCGGCACGGGCATCGGCTGCGGGATCGTTGCCGACGGGCACATCCACCGAGGCGCGCGCGGGGCCGCCGGGGACATCGGCCACATCCGCGCCACGGGCGAGGATGTGATCTGCGCGTGCGGCAACATCGGCTGCCTCGAGGCGGTTGCCGGAGGGCATGCGCTCGCGACGCGGCTCGCGGCCACCGGAATCGAGGCGTCGAACAGCCGCGACGTCGTGCGGCTGGTGCACGAGGGCAACGTCAGCGCGACCCAGATGGTGCGAGCGGCGGGGCGCACCCTGGGCGAGGTCCTCGCGGGCACGGTGAACTTCTTCAACCCGGCGGTGATCGTGATCGGCGGCGACATCGCCGAGGCGCACGCGCAGCTGCTCGCCGGCGTACGCGAGGGAATCTTCAGCCGCTCACTTCCACTCGCCACGCGCGACCTGCGCATCGTGCCGTGCCGGCTCGGCGACCGGGCGGGCGTGAGCGGCGCCGCCATAACGGCCATCGAGCAGGTGCTCTCACCGGCGGCCGTCGATCAGACCCTGCAGGCACGGGCGGCCTGAGGGCGGACGGCTAGACGGCCTTCAGAACCTTCCCCGCCTTGAGGCAGCGGGTGCATACGTACTCGCGCCGGGGAGTGTCCCCGACGAGGATGCGGACCTTCTGGAGGTTCGGGTTGAAGCGCCGCCTGGTGGCCACCATGGAGTGGCTGCGGTTATTCCCGAACGCCGGGCCCTTTTTGCACGAGTAACAGACCTTTGCCACGGCGCGTCAGGCTAGCAGGGCGCGTGCCGCGTCCAGGGCGGATTCCACGCCTGCGCGATCCACATCCAGGTGCGTCACGGCGCGCACGCGGCCGTCGGGCGTGTCGCTCAGCTCCACCCCACGCTCGGCCATGCCCTGAACGAATCCGTCCGGCGCCGTGAAGATCACGATGTTGGTCTCCGGCGCGATCACCTCGCAGCCGAGCTCGCCGAGCCCGTCCGCCAGCACGCGCGCGTTCTCGTGGTCCTCGGCCAGGCGCTCGACATGATGGTCGAGCGCGTGCAGGCAGCCGGCGGCCACGATCCCGGATTGCCGGAACGCGCCGCCCATCTGCTGCTTCCAGCGCCACGCCTCGGTCATCAGCTCGCTCGAGCCGGCCAGCACCGCGCCCACCGGCGCGCCGAGCCCCTTCGTGAAGTCGAGCCAGGCGGTGTCGAATCCGCCTGCGAAGTCGGCGGCGCTCGTGCCCGAGGCCACCACGGCGTTCATCAGGCGCGCGCCGTCCATGTGCGCGCGCAGCCCGCGCTCGCGCGCAACTCCGAGCACCTCGCGCACCCGCTCGAGCGGCCACACGCGCCCGCCGCCCATGTTGGTCGTCTGCTCCACCGACACCACCCGGGAGCGCGGCAGGTAGCGACTGGCCGGCCGGATCGCGGCGGCGAGCTGGTCGCCGCTGAAGATGCCCCCGTCGCCGTCGATTGCGTTGATCATCAGCTGCGCGTTCGATGCCGGCCCGCCGGCCTCGGCGATGATCGGATGGGCGCTGCGGTCGAGGATCAGCTCGTCGCCGCCCGGGCGTGCGTGCAGCCGGAACGAGATCTGGTTGCACATCGTGCCGCTCGGCAGGAACAGCGCGGCCTCCTGGCCGAGCAGCTCCGCCACGCGCTCCTGGAGCCGGTTCGTGGTGGGGTCGGCGCCGCGCTGCTCGTCGGCCACCTCGGCCGAGGCGATCGCCCGGCGCATGGCCTCGGTCGGGCGCGTCTGGGTGTCGCTGTAGAGGTTGATCACTCCGCGCCGAGCTCCCGGCGCAGCGCCGCCATGCGCAGCACCGCGCGGGCCGCGTCCTCACCCTGGTGGCGCTTGCCGCCGCCGCTGCGTGCGAGCGCCTGCTCCATGTTGTCCACGGTGAGCACGCCGAACGCGCACGGCACACCCGTATCGAGCGACACGCGCGCGATGCCGCTGGCCGCCTCGGCGCAGACGAAGTCGTAGTGATCGGTCTCGCCGCGGATCACCGCGCCGAGGCACGCGACGCCGGCGTAGCGCCCCGTGTCGGCGCAGTAGCGCGCGGCGAGCGGCAGCTCGAACGCGCCGGGCACGTCGTGGACCTCCACGGTCGCCCCGGCCTCCTCGAACACGCGCCGCGCGCCCTCCACGAGGCGCTCGGCCAGCTCCTCGTAGAAGCGGCCGACACAGGCCGCATAGACGTCAGCCATTGCCGGGTTGGCGCGGCGCCGGGCCTTGGCCGTACGGATCCGCGTCCTCGGCAAGCGCGCGCTCGCGGTCCTGCACGCGCTCCTCGTGGATCATCTCCTCGTCGAGCGCCAGGCCCTGGTGGTGGAGCATGTGGCCGAGGCGGTCCTTCTTCGCGCGCAGGTAGTCGCGGTTGTGCTCGCCGGGAGCGTGCTCGATCGGCACCTGGTCGGTCACCGTCAGGCCGTAGCCCTCGAGGCCCACGATCTTCTTCGGGTTGTTCGTGAGCAGGCGGATCGAGCTGAGCCCGAGGTCCACGAGGATCTGAGCGCCGATGCCGTAGTCGCGAAGGTCGGCGGGCAGGCCGAGCTTCATGTTGGCGTCGACCGTGTCGAGTCCCTCCTCCTGCAGCCTGTAGGCGCGCAGCTTGTTCAGCAGGCCGATGCCGCGGCCCTCCTGCGCGAGGTAGAGCAGCACGCCGCGGCCCTCGCGCTCGATGCGGGCGAGCGCGTCCTCGAGCTGCTGGCCGCAGTCGCAGCGAAGCGAGTGGAACACGTCACCGGTGAGGCACTCGGAGTGCACCCGCACGAGCACGTCCTCCTGGCCGTCGATCTCACCCTTGACCATCGCCACGTGGTGCTTCTCGTCCACGAGCGAGCGGAAGCCGACCACCTCGAACTCGCCGAACGCGGTCGGGAGGTGGGTCTCCACGACCCGCTCGATCAGCTTGTCGTTCTGGCGCCGGTAGGCGATCAGGTCCGCCACCGTGACGATCTTCAGCCCATGCTTCTGGCAGTACAGCTCGAGGTCCGGCACGCGCGCCATGGTGCCGTCGTCGTTCATGACCTCGCAGATCACGCCCGACGGGTTGAGCCCGGCGAGCCGCGCGAGGTCCACGGCGGCCTCGGTCTGCCCGGTGCGCTCGAGCACCCCGCCGTCCTTGGCCTTCAGCGGGAAGATGTGCCCCGGCTGGACCAGGTCCGCGGGACGCGAGCTCGGGTCGATCGCCACCTGGACGGTGTGCGCGCGGTCATGCGCCGAGATCCCGGTGGTGATTCCCTCGCGCGCCTCGATCGAGACCGTGAAGGCGGTCTGGAAGGGCGACTCGTTCTTCGCTGCCATCAGGTCGAGCCCGAGCTCGTCGCAGCGCTCGCCTGTGAGCGCGAGGCAGATCAGCCCGCGCCCGTGCGTGGCCATGAAGTTGATCGCGTCCGGCGTGCAGAACTGGGCGGCCATGGTGAGGTCGCCCTCGTTCTCGCGGTCCTCGGCGTCGCAGACCACGACCATCTTGCCGTCGCGGATGTCCTCGATGGCCTCCTCGATCGAGCTGAACGGGGGGTTCGTCATGTCCTCAGCTTCTCCACGTACTTGGCGAGCACGTCCACCTCGAGGTTCACCGGACGCCCGGGCGCGGCCGCCCCGAGCGTCGTGCGCTCGAGCGTCTCGGGGATGAGCGACACCTCGAACGCCTTGTTGTCCACGGCCGAAACGGTAAGGGACACGCCGTCCACGGCGATCGATCCCTTGTCGACCACGTAGCGCAGCAGCTCCCCCGGGGCGCTCACACGGACGACTCGCGAGAGGCCGTCCTCGCGCACAGACTCGACAGTCCCGGTGCCGTCCACGTGGCCCTGCATGAAGTGTCCGCCGAGGCGGTCCCCGGCGCGCAGGGGCAGCTCGATGTTCACCTCGTCGCCCTCGCCGAGCGGAGCGAGCGAGGTCCGGCGCAGCGTCTCCGGCATCACGTCGGCGGCGAACGATCCGCCGTTCGGCTCCACCGCAGTCAGGCAGATGCCGTTCACCGCGATCGAGTCGCCGGGCGACAGCTCGGTGGCGAGCGGCGTCTCCACCTCGAGTCGGCCGTCGCGGAGCGCGCGGACCACTCCCTTGCCGGCTACGAGCCCGGTGAACATCTCACCACTCCTTGAAGCGGGCCACGATCAGCACGTCGTCCTCGAGCCGCTCTGCCTCGATGGAGAGCGCCCGGGCGGTGCCTGCGATCTCCGCGACGCCCATGCCCTCGACCGCCGTCCTCGCCTTGGCGCCGCCGAGCATCAGCGGCGCCACGAACATGCGCGCTTCGTCGATCTCGCCGGCCTCGAGGAAGGCGCCCGCGAGGTGCGGCCCGCCCTCGAGCAGGAGCGATTGGATGTCGCGCGCGCCCAGCTCTTCGAGCGCGTGCTCGACCCGCGCGCCCTCGTTCTCGCCGGTGGCCACGATCACGTCCACCCCGGCCGACTCGAGCGCCTGCACCGACGTGCGCGACGCGGCGCGCGAGCAGACCACGATCAGCGGCACGTCGCCCAGCTCGCGCACGAGCTGTGAGTCGAGCGGGAGGCGTGCCTCCGAGTCGAACACCACGCGGCGCGGCTGGCGCGCCACGCCCTCAATGCGCGCCGTGAGCCGCGGGTCGTCCGCGAGCGCGGTGCCGATGCCCACAGCCACGGCGTCCGACTCGGCGCGCCAGCGGTGGGCGCGTGCGCGGCTGGCCTCGCCGGAGATCCACTGGGAGTCGCCCGTGCGGGTGGCCACCTTGCCGTCGAGCGTCATGGCCGACTTGAAGACCACGAGCGGGCGGCCGGTGCGAGCGTGCTTGCGGAAGGGCTGGTTCAGCATGCGCGCCGCCTCAGCGATGGCGCCGTCAACGAAGTCCACGCGCACGCCCTCGTCACGAAGGATGCCGGGACCGCGGCCGGCCGCCTTCGGCGTGGGGTCGTCGGAAGCGATCACCACGCGCGCGATGCCGGCGCTGATGATCGCGTCCGTGCACGGCGGCGTGCGGCCGTCATGGCAGCACGGCTCGAGGGACACGTAGAGGGTCGCTCCCGCGGTGTTCCCCGCGGCCGCGTCGAGCGCCATGGTCTCGGCGTGCTGCTCGCCCGGGGGCTGCGTGATGCCCTCGCCGATCACGCGCCCGCCCTTGACCACCACGGCGCCGACTATCGGGTTCGGGCTGGTCTGCCCGCGCGCCCTTGTGGCCAGTTCTATGGCCCGCTCGAGATGGCGCGCGTCGCGCTCGGTTGCGGTGGTATCGGGCACCACTGAAAACACTAGCCTGCCCCCGGTGCACCGCCTTGTGCTTGCGCTGATCCTGGTGGCCGGCCTCGCGCTGCGGCTCTGGAACATCGACTACGGCCTGCCGTTCGTGTACTCGATCGACGAGGGGTCGCACTTCACGAGCCGCGCCGTCGAGATGTTCTGGCAGGACCTCGATCCCGGCTACTACCAGAACCCCTCGGCGTACACGTACCTGCTCTACGTGCTGTTCCGCGTGATGTACGGACCGCTCGGCTCTCTGTTCGACCTGCCATTCGGCAACGTCACCGACCAGTTCGACAAGAACCCCACGGAGATGTGGATCGCCGCGCGCGCCCTCGCGGCGGTGCTGTGCACGGCCGGCGTCGCGGCCACGTACTGGGCCGCGCGGCGGCTCTGGGGGGTGCGCGAGGGATTGGTGGCCGCCGCGCTGCTCGCCTTCGCATTCCTGCCGGTGGCCTACTCGCGCGTGGCGGTGACCGACGTGGGAGCGCTTCTGGGCATGTCGCTCGCGCTCGGCTTCGCCGTCTGGGCCTACGAGGACGGGCGCACGCGCCTCTTTGCCGCGGCGGGCGCGGCCGCCGGCCTCGCGCTGGCGTTCAAGTACACGGCCGGGCTCGCGCTGCTGCCGGTGGCGATTGCGGCGCTGGCGCGGCTGCGCGCCGACCCCGTGCGAGCGATCGCGGGCCTCGCGCTCGGCGCCGCGCTCGCGGGCCTCGTGTTCGTCGCGCTGAATCCGTACCTGTTCGGCTCGCTCGACGCCTGGTGGAGCGACCTTCGCGACCAGGCCGAGGTGGCCGCGGATCAGCCGAAGCCGGGTCAGGAGTCCGGCGGCGTCTCCTACTACCTCGACAGCCTCACGTGGGGACTTGGATGGGCCGCGGCGATCGCGGCGCTCTTTGGCGCCGTACTCGAGCTGCGCCGCAGCCTCGTGCGCGGACTCATGCTGCTGGCGGTGCCGCTCGCGCTGTTCGTCTACCTCAGCGTCCAGTCGCGCTACTTCGGGCGCTGGCTGCTGCCCGCCTACCCGGCGCTGGCGATGCTCGGCGCCGTGGCGCTCACGCGCATGTCCGAGCTGATCGCGGCCCGTGTGCAGACGCGCCGGGCGCACGGGCGCCGCTTCCGCGGCCGCACCGCCGCCGCGGTGCTCGCCGGCCTGACCGCGCTCGTGCTCGTGCAGCCGCTCGCCGCCGATATCCGCAGCGCGCAGGTGCTCGGCCGCGACGACACGCGCCAGGAGGCGCGCGACTGGATCGAGTCCCAGTACCCGCCGGAACTGCGTCTCGCAGTGGAGCCCGCGGTGCCCGGGCGCTGGTTTCGCTCGAACCCGGAGGGCGATCCGCCGAGCTGGCTCAGCCGCTGCGAGCAGCGACCCGACTGGACCGAGCCCGGCTGGTCATACGTGGCCGACCGCGGCAGGCGCATCTGCGCTCAGTACAAGCCGGGGCTCGTGGCGCGCCCGGACGGTGGCGTGCGCGCGTCGTCCTACCACTCCGTGCTCGGGCCCGAGGTGATCGACGACTACCGCCTCTACGGCTACTGCCTCGTCATGACGGTGGACGTGGTGCGCGACCGCGCGCTTCAGACGGGCGACCCGGAGGCGCGCGCCTACTACGAGCGCCTCGAGAGCGAGTCGCGCCTGCTGCGCGAGTTCAGCCCGTACGACGAGGGCGCCGACCCCGTGCCGTTCAACTTCGACCTCTCCTACAACTACTACCCGCCCGAGTACCACCGGCCCGGTCCGACGGTGCGGGTCTACCGGCTCGACGACTGCCGGCAGGCCTCAGGGCCGCCGGTGATACGCGTCCCCCAGGCGAGGGAGCCGGCGCCGGTGTTCTAGCGCCCGAAGGCGCCGAGGGCCTTCAGCGAGTAGTGCTTGAAGTGACCGTGGACCGTGCCCTTGGGCGGCGCCTCCCAGTCGGTGGCGTACTCGGCGTACATCAGCCCGCGATCGGCCCACCAGGTGCCCACCGGCAGCGGGCCGCCGTTGCAGGATCCGGCCGAGTAGCCGGGCCGGTTGATGTACATGTACGCGTCCACCAGCGGGTGCGAGGTGGCCGTGGTCGGCGGCGGCCCGAGGCCGCGCAGGCCCGGGTGGCACCACACGTTGATCGTGCGCCACTTGTGCGCTGCCCTGTTGAGCCACTTCCGGTAGTGCAGCGGGCCGCGACCGTTGTAGGAGGTGTTGATGATGAAGTGCTTGCCGCCCACCATCCGCGATAGCTCGAGGCCGTGCTGGATGTTGTAGCGCGTCCAGTCGTGGTGGGTCACGTTGAGCATGAAGCCGCGCACCTTGCTGATGCCGATGTAGCGCAGCTGCTTGGCGGTGCGCGACGCGGCCTCCCAGTCGGAGGCGCCGGCCTCGAGGTAGATGGTGGCGTTCGGAAGCTGTGACAGGCGGTTCACGCCGTAGCGCAGCACGTCGAGGCGGTCCTTGCGGCGGTCGTAGGCCAGGCAGTCGACCGTGCCGAGCGAGTCGGGCTCGAAGCCGATCACCACGCGGGCGTCGCCCACGGAGTCGGCGAAGTCGTCGTACCACTTCATGGTGCGGCGGTCCTCGGCCTCGCCGCCGGCGCGGTAGGTGCCGCTGCAGCCCTTGCCCTGGTGGCGCATGACGATCATCAGCGGCACGGTGCCGGGCTGGTCGCACTGCACGCGGTCCAGGTAGCCCTGGATCTTCTTCTGCATGCGCGGTGCCGTGAACTTGCCGAACCAGCGGAAGCGCGGCTCACGGGCGAGCTTCCAGATCGTGTCGGCCTTGAAGTTATCTCCGGCGCGCTTCCACCTCGCCCACTGCATGTAGGCGGGCTCCATGCGATCCAGGAAGAAGCGCTGCCCGAGCAGTGGATTGGGGAGTGACGGATCGACGCCCTTCGGGTCGATGCCCAGAGGTGCGGTCGGCCAGGTGGGATTGGTCTGGGACACGCACTTGGCCCAGTCCTCGGGGTACTCGCCAACCGGGCCCGGTGGGACGCTCTCGGGCGGGGAGATCATCGCGGGATCGACCAGACGGCCGGCGGGGTAACCCTGCGCGGCAGCGGCCGCCGGGAAGACGACGGCGAGTGCGAGCAGCAGGAAGAGAACGCGAATCCGAGACATCACTCTTCCTTGTCGGCAAATCGGCCGCCGTTTTTAGCCCCGTCGCTACTCTCCGGCCGCGTGGATGCGCGCCTGAGCCGCCGGCGGTTGTTGCAGGCCGGTGCCGCTGGCGCCGCCGGTGCTGCCATCCTGCCCGCGGCCGGCTGCAGCTCCGACGACGACGGCGGAGGCGGCGAGGACGGCCAGCTGAACGTCCTCGTTCTGATCATCGACAGCCTGCGGCCGGATCATGTTGGCGCGTATGGCTCTCCGCAGATCCGGACGCCGAACATCGACGCGCTCGCCAACCGCGGCCTGCGCTTCTCCCGCGCCTTCCCGGAGGCGATGGTCACCGTGCCGGCGCGCCGCTCGATCTTCGGCAGCCGGCGGATCTTCCCGTTCCGCAACTGGAAGCCCAACAAGGAGATCGGCACCAGCCCCGGATGGCTGCCGATCGACGACCCCGAGCGCACGTTCACCACGGCGCTGAAGGACGCGGGCTACTGGACGGCGCAGGTGAGCGACAACCCGTTCATCGCGTTCATGAAGGCGTTCGAGCCGTTCCGCGAGACCTTCCACGAATGGCGCACGGTCGTTGGCCAGTCGGGCTTTCGAAAGCCGCCCGAGAACGTGTCGATCGACGAGGTCGAGCACTGGCTCCCCCCATTCCTGCGCGACGAGCGCTACATCCCCGGGATGCGCAAGTACCTCGCCAACACCGGCGAGGGGCGGGACGAGGAGGAGACCTGCGCGGCGCGCGTGTACAAGGAGGCGCGGGACATCCTCGACGACGCCCGCCGCCGTCAGCCGTTCGCGCTCACGATCGACTGCTTCGACCCCCACGAGCCCTGGAGCACCCCGCGCAAGTACCTCGACATGTACGGCGACCCGGACTACTCGGGCACGGAGGTGGGTGTCACGCCGTACGGCTTCGCGCAGAACTTCACGCCGGAGCAGTTCCGGCGCATGCACGCCGCGTATGCGGGCGAGGTCACCATGACCGACCGCTGGCTCGGCCACTTCCTGGAGCGCTTCCACGAGCTCGGGCTGCACAAGAACACCGTGATCGTGCTGCTGAGCGACCACGGCTACCTGCTTGGTGAGCGCGGCTTCACCGGCAAGGTCCCTTCGCAGCTCCACCCCGAGCTGGCGCAGGTGCCGTTCATCCTCGTGCATCCGGACGACCGCGCGGCCGGCGAGGTGAGCCAGCACTTCGCGTCGACCCACGACGTAGGGCCGACCGTGCTGTCGATGGTCGGGATGGACCCGCCGGGCTGGATGGAAGGTGCGGACCTCTCCCCCATCCTCGAGGGCGGCGCGCCGACGGAGACGCGCGAGTTCCACTACGGCGGCATGTACAACCGCTTCTTCATCCGCACCGACGACTGGGTGCTGATCGGCGACAACCAGGGCAACGAGCGCACGCTCTGCGACCTGCGCGTGGACCCCCACGAGTTCGAAAACGTGGTGAAGGCAAACCCCAGGGTCAGCAGGGAGCTGTACGACACGATCCTGGACGCGGCCGGCGGGCCGCTGCCGTATTACGAGTAAGCCATCAGGCGAGCACTATGGCGGCCACACCGGCGGCCACGAGCACCGCGCCGGCCATGCGGCGGCGATCGACGCGCTCGTGAAGAACGACGGCGGCGAGAAGGGCTGCGATCACCACGCTCGTCTCCCTCACCGCGGCCACCGGCGCCGCCGGGGCGAGCCGGAACGCAGCGAGGACCATGAGGAAGGCGCCGAAGGTGGCGGCGGCGGTGAGCGCTGTCCTCGGGCTCAAATCGGGCCGCCTCCTCGCGACGAAGGGGTAGACCAGCGCGCACGGGGCAATGACGAGGGCGAGGTACGCAATCGGGTCGGCATGGTCAATGGCCTCGGAGTCCACAAGCGTGTACGAGGCAATAACGAGCCCGATGGCCAGCCCAAAAAGCAAATCCCGATGGGGTGAGTCGATTTTCCTTGCGAACTGGAAAGGAAAATCGACTAACCCAACGAGAAGGACCCCCGCGGCGATGGCGAGGACGCCGACGGCGGCGCCCAGAGACACGTCCTCACTCAATGCAAGAGCGCCGAAAACCAGGACCACGACCGGGGCCGACCCGCGAGCGATCGGGTAGATGACCGACACCTCGCCGCCGTCGTACGCTCGGGCGAGGAGAACGAAATAGGCGAGCTCCAACAAAGCTGATGCGGCGATGAAGGGCACCGCCTCCGACGAGACGCCGCCGGTGAGCAGTGCCGGCAGCGCCAGCAGCGCGACGCCCCACACCAGCATCCCGGCCGCCGACGCCTGCGCGTCCTTCGAACCCGCCAGCAACACGTTCCAGCCGGCGTGGAGAAACGCGGCACCCAGCGCCAGGGCGAGCGCACCTCCGCTCACGTCAGGAGTGCAGCGGCTCCTTCATCGACTCCGTCTCCGGAGCCTCGATGTAGGGCTGCTGGTCGTCCTGCTTGCCCTCCTCGTGGTACACGGACTCGGCGTTGACCGCCCAGATGTCGTGGTCGTCGCCGTCCACGAGGTTGTCCACGGCGCGCATGGCCGTGAGCATCGAGTGGTCCGAGTTGTTGTACCGGTGCAGCCCGTTGCGGCCCACCTGGATGTAGTTGTCGAGGCCGTCGAGCCAGGAGCGGATCGTCGATACGCGCTTGTCGTACTCGGCGTCGTACATCGGGTACGCCTTCGGCACGCGCTCGACGAAGCCGAACTCGAGCTGGCTGCGCTTGGCGAGGCCGAGCTGCTCCAGCTCGCGCATCCCGAGCTGCACCAGCTCCTCGTCGTCGGTCTCCCAGAGCTCGTCACCGGCAAAGCAGAAGAACTCGAGGCCGACGCAGGCCTTCGACGGGTCGGGCACCATCCACGGGCTCCAGGAGCGGAAGTTCTGGATCCGGCCGACGTTCACGTTCGGGTCGTGGATGTAGATCCAGTTGTCCGGGAACAGGTCGTCGCCGTTCAGAACCACCGCCACCGTCAGGAAGTCGCGGTAGCGCATGCCCTTCGCCGCGGCGATCACCTCGGGCCGGGGGTGCGGGCTCGCCATCCCGACCGCGTTCCGCAGCGGCAGCGACGACACGACCGCGGACGGCTCGAACACCTTGTCGCCCACGTGCACGCGCACGCAGCGGTCGTCCTCGAAGTCCAGCTTCGTGACCCTGTGGTTCAGGAGCACCTGACCGCCGAGCTTCTGGATGTCGTCGGTCATCGTCTCCCACATCTGGCCGGGGCCGTAGCGCGGGTAGTTGAACTTCGAGATCAGGCTCGTGACCTTGTTGTCCTTGTTGCCGAAGAACGCCGACCAAGCGGCTCGGAAGAACGAGAGGTTCTTGATGCGCTGGGCGGCCCAGTCGGCGCGGATCTCCGATGTCGGTACGCCCCACACCTTCTCCGTGTAGGACTTGAAGAACTGGTTGAAGAGCCAGCGGCCGAAGCGGTTCGCCACCCACTCCTCGTAGGTGTCCTCCTTGCCCTTCGGCTTGACCGCCGCCCACAGGTATGAGAAGAGCGCCTTGGTCAGGTCGACCGGGCCGAGCTTCTTCATCACGTCCGGACCGCGCAGCGGGTAGTCGAGGAACTTCGCGCGCCCGTGGCGATCGCGCCAGTAGATGCGCGACATGCGCGGACGCTCGAGGAAGTCCTCGCGCATGATCTCGTGCCAGAGGTCGTCCACCTCCTTCACCTTGGTGAAGAAGCGGTGGCCGCCGAGGTCGAAGCGGTAGCCGTCGCGCACGGCGGTCTTGGCGATGCCGCCCACCTGGTCCTCGGCCTCGAGCACCACCACGGGCAGACCCTTCTTCGCGAGCAGGTAGCCCGCGGTCAGCCCGGCCGGGCCGGCGCCGAGGATCACCGTCGGCTTGTCGCGCATGTCGGGGCGCGCGAGGTTTGCAGGGGGCTGTGGCTTCGTCTCGTTCTCAGTCATCCGGTCTTCTCGTACATGACGCCACGCACTCCGATGCGCGTGGCTCGGCGGTAGGTGCGGGGAACGGCCCCGCGGCGGAAGGCAGACACGGGCTTCAGGCGCGAATCGTTCGCAAGCGCCGCACTCCACTGGGCGGCCCGGCGCCTGACCAACTCGGTCCAGGGCGCGTCCCAGTCATCCGCACGTGAGGTCACAGGAGACACGATCAGGACTCGCCCGCCGGGCGGCAGACTATCAATCAGCGGCTCGAGATCCTCCGATGGGGTCGCGTCCTTGAGCTTGTCGTACCCGTCGGTCCAGTCCATGATCTGGTCGTTCTCGACCGCCCCCATGGGGTTGCCAAAGCGCAGGTCGGGCGCCCCGCCGAGGTTCTCCAGGTGGTACGCGAGCAGCGGCCCCTGCTCGGGCTGCATCGAGAGCACGAGGTCGCCCTTGTGGAGCTCCGGAACCGCGTCGTCCCGAAGGTCGGAGGCGTTCGACTTGTTCTCCAGCCCGTAGCTCTTGGGGATCGCCCAGATCCCGATGATGATCACGAGCGCCACCAGCCCGAGCGTCCCCGCGCGCGCCAGGCCGAGCGCGCCGAGAAGAAGCATCGGGCCGAGCAGCACGCCGAGGTAGCGCGTGGTCCACGCGGGCGACACCTGCGACACGATCCATGCCACGGCGAGAGTGCCCAGCACGATCACCGCGCCGGAGAGCAGCGCGGTGCGCTCCTTGTCCTCCACGCGCCGGGCGAGGATCGCCGCGATCCCGGAGCCCCCGGCGAGGATCAGCGCCACCGTCGGCGTGCCGCCGCCGAGCAGCGACTTCGAGATCTGCACGGGCGCGCCGAAGTTGGGCGGGTTCAGCCAGGGCGCGCCGGTGTGCTGCACCTGATGAAGAAGGGTCGGAACCCACGGCAGGTAGAGCAGCCCGGCGCCTCCGAAGCCGAGCAGCGCGTCCTTCCAGAAGCTCGAGCGGACCTCTGACACGTACCAGCACGGGATCAGACCGAGAGCCAGCCCCGCGCCGAGGAAGAGGCCCCAGTTGTGCGTGTAGAGCATCCCCGCCAGCAGGATCATGAACAGCGGCAGGTAGCGCCGCCGGCCGAACGCGAACACGTGGAGGAAGGCCGCCGTGGCGAGCAGCGACATGACGAGCATGAGCGCGTACATGCGCGTCTCCTGCGCGTACGCGGTCAGGAACGGGTTCACCGCGCACATCGCGGCGCAGAAGAGGCCGGCGCGGCGGCCGAAAAGGCTCCAGCCGGCCCACAGGCCGCCCGGGATCGCGACGAGCGCCACGGCCACCGACAGCGCCTGCGTCGCTCCCGGACCATCGCCCACGAGGTCCATCCAGACGGACAGCAGCATGTAGTAGAGCGGCGGCGAGCCGTCCATCCGCAGGATCGACGGGATGTCGAGCAGCGGCTGCGACGCGATCCCGATCGAGAGCCCCTCGTCCATCCAGAGCGACTCGCCCAGCGAGTTCGTGCGCAGGTAAGCGGACACGAGGAACAGCCCGAGCAGAACGAGCCCGGGCAGCACGAAGCTGCTGGGGAGCGAGCCCAGCCGGGGCAGGGCTCGGGGACGGGATGCGACGCTTGCCACCCGGCGATCCTAGTGAGCGCTCACCACGTCAGCGGCCGATCACTTCGACCGGGCGGGTGCCGTCCGAGGACTCGGCGGGGGGCGCAGTCGGGGTGTTGGGCCCCGACGCCGGACACTCGCCGCGCTGGTTGCCGTCGGGCGGCACGGTGAGGAGACGCCACTTGCCCTGCTGGTCCACAAGCCGGAAGCGGTCGTCGGTGGGCTTGGTCACGAGCGGGCCGTCCGGGACCGTGCGCGTGCGGAACGCCACCCCCGGTGCGGGCGTGACCTTCCAGCCCACGTTGATCCCGTGCACGCCGAGCTCGTAGGCCACCATCTGCGTCTGGAACGGGCCGCTGAAGACGCCGCCGCAGGCGAGCAGGCGGGCCTTCCCTCCGTTCGCGTCGATCAGCGCCTTCAGGTCGTGCCACAGGAATGCCTCGTGCTCGATGCCGCCCTGTACGCGGCCGGTGTTGTCGGCCTTCGCCACGATCGTCGGCGAGGCGATCGCCACCCCGATGACCAGGGCCACCGCGGCCGTGATCGCGCCCGCGCGCGGACTGCGCGCGGCGAACCAGCGGTCGCCCAGCTTCTCCATCCCCTGGAGCACTCGCACCGCGCCCACCCCGCCGAGAACCGAGACGGCGGCGGTGGTAACCATCAGATAGCGCTGGTTGCCCGCGAAGCCACCCTCGGTCATCACCGCAACGAGCGCGAACCACGAGAACCCGAGTGCGGCCAGCGCGAGCACAGCACCCTGCGCACGCCTTCGCCACCACGCCACAGCGGCCACGCCGACGGCGATGAGCGTTCCGAGCTCGACCGGCGCAACCGTGCTCTCGGCAAAGCGCTTGAACAGCTCGAGCGCGGGATGCGCCGCGAATGCCGCGCTACCCGGGTTGGGCGCGTTGGCGCGCGAGCCCGCGCGCAGCGGGTCGCCCGCTCCCCACCACTCCGGGAGGATCCAGCACGCGGGCACGAACACCGCGAAGGCCACGAGGCGAACGCGCAGGCGCGGCTCGAAGAACCACAGCCAGAGGCCGTAGAGCGCAAGGAATGGCCACGCCTCCGGGCGCAGCAGCGCGGCGGCCACCCCCAGGTACAGCGCGTGGTCGCGGCGCCCGTCGAGATGGCGCTCGAAGGCCCACAGGACGACCGCCGCCAGGATCGGCTCCGAGTTGCCGAGCGCGGCGTCGCGCACGTACTTGTTCGAGGACAGAAGGGCGGCGAACGCCGAGACCCCGGCGAGCATCCCGTAGATGCGGCCACCGCTGAGGCGGTACGCCACCCGGTACGCCATCACGCAGCCGAACAGGCCTCCCGCGCGCGCCACCCACAGCCACAGGTACGGCGCGAGCTCCTGGCCGAAGAACGAGAACGGCACCGTGAAGAACATCGGGAACGGCTTCCACGACGGCCCGCCCTCTGTGACGAGGTCGAGGTGCGCGATCTCCCGTCCCCAGAGGATCCAGGCCCACGGGTCGTACGTCGGCGTGGACGGATAGATCAGCGTCAGGGCGGAAACCGCCAGGCAGCCGACGATGATCAACGCCATCTGTGCACCGTGGCGCTCCAGCATCCCACCGACTGAGATGCTCTCGCCCCGGCGCGCCCCGGTCGAAATGGCAGACATCGGCGGGCCTACGCGCGCGAGGCCTCGAGGCGCGCCGCCGACCGCAGTCGTGACCACCCGCCGTAGCGGGTGACCAGCACGACGAGCCCGAACACCGTGATCGGCACGTAGAGGACGAAGCGCAGCAGGATCACGTACGAGAGCGCGGCGGAGCCGCTGGCACCGAGCGCCTTGGCGCCGAACGCGACGGCGGCGTCGAACGTCCCGATCGACCCGGGCGCGGCCGGCAGGGCGGCCACGAAGTTCGTGAGCGCCACGAGGTAGAGCGCGCCGCTCACCGAGAAGTCGAGGTCGATGGCGCGCGCGACCGCGAGGTACACGGTGGCCTCGAGCGACCAAAGCCCGAACGTGCCGGCCAGCAGGAGCAGGCCGCGCCGGTTCAGGAGCGCCCGCGGCGCGTCGGCCAGGGGACGCAGCCAGTCGCGCACGCGCTCGAAGATGTGGTGAGCGCGCAGGATCCACACCGCGACGGCCGCGGCAATCAGGAGCCCGATGCCTACGCCCGTCACGACCAGCGGATGATCCGTGGGCAGCACCTCGGAGGTGCTCAGCACCCCGTACACGGTCACGACGAAGATCGTGATCAGCGCGATCAGGTCGAGCATGCGCTCCGCGACCACGGACCCGAGCAGCGTGCGCTTGCTGCCGTCCGAGCGCTGGGCGAGCAGCACCACGCGCAGTGCCTCACCGGCGCGTGCCGGCAGCACGTTGTTGCCCATGTAGCCGACCGTGGTGAGGGCGTAGCAGTCGATGCGCTTGGCGTGAACCTGGGCGGCCTCGAGGATCTGGTGCCAGCGCTCGGCGCGCACGAGGGTGGCGAGGGCGTACAGCCCGACCGCCGCCACGAGCCAGGCGATCGCACCCCCGTCGGTGGGGATGTGGGGCGAGTCCTGGCGACTCGCCCACCAGACGACCGCCGCCAGCGCGACGAGCGATACCAGCGCTTGAATGATCGCGAAACGACGGTTCATGGCGAGAGAGAGGCGGCGCGGCTGACCGTAGCAGTTGCATTTACCCCCAGACAGGCGTCTTGAAGCGCCGCTACTCTCCGACGCTTCCTCCCGTGGCCGCCCCGAAGCTCACCATTCTCGCCTGCCTGCTCGTCATGGCAGCCTCCCCTGTCCCGGCGTTTGCGCAGGGCGGCGGCGAGGCGCCTCCCGGCGGCACTCAGACGCCGCCGCCCGTGGCGCCGGAGCTGCTCGTGGAGGCACCCGGAGGCAAGCCGCTCATCCGCGAGGGGCAGACCAATCGCGAGCTGTTGGGCGGCACGTGGTACTTCCGCCAGGACGATGCGTTCGTGGGCGAAGCCGAGCGCTGGTTCGACCAGGACGACCTCACGGGGTGGATTCCGATCACGGTCCCCCACAACTGGAACGCCCAGGACACGACCGAGAACCGTCCCTCGATCGGCTGGTATCGCAAGGAGTTCACGCTGCCGCGCTCGCCCAAGAAGGCGCTGCACTTCTGGAAGCTGCGCTTCGAGGGCAACAACTACCGGACCGAGGTCTGGCTGAACGGGAAGGAGCTCACACTCTTCACCGGCTACTTCCCCTTCGAGGTGCTGCTGAAGAACCTGCGCAAGGGCCGCAACACGCTTGTGGTCGAGGTCTCCTCGCTGCGCAGCAACACCGACCTCACGCACTGGCGACCGGCGGCCTTCAACGGGTTCGGCACGGGTGGCTGGTGGAACTTCGGCGGGCTGCTGCGCGAGGTGTACGTGAGGCGCGTGGACACCGTCGACGTGGAGCACGTGACCGCGCTGCCTCGCCTCAAGCGCGTGGGCGGCTCCGCGCGGGTGGAGCTGCGCACCACGCTGCGCAACTTCACGAACAAGGACCGCGACGTGTCGCTCATCATCAACATCTCCGGCGAGCGCTTCAAGATCGAGCCCGAGACGGTCCCGGCGCTCAGCCGGCGCGAGCTCAGCGAGACGTTCATCATCAAGCGCCCACGGCTCTGGGCGCCCGGCTCGCCGGAGCTCTACGACGCGTCGGTGACCGCCGTGACCAAACGCGAGCGGCGCGGCACCTACAAGCTCTCGTTCGGCGTGCGCAAGATCGAGACGCTGCCGGGCGGGATCATCAAGCTCAACGGCAAGCGCCTGAACCTCAGGGGCGCCAGCGTCCACGAGGACGACGCCCAGGAGGGCGGCGCGCTCTCGCAGCGCACGCGCACGCAGCTCATCAACCGCTTGAAGAACCTCGGCGCCACGATCACGCGCTCGCACTATCCGCTCCACCCCGCGTTCATCGAGGCGCTCGACCGCGCGGGGATCATGTACTGGGTCGACGCGCCGGTCTACCAGGTGCCGACCTCGAACTGGGTGAAGTCCGGCGTGCGCAAGCTTGCGCTGCGCGCCGCGGAGCTCACGGTGCGGAACAACATCAATCACCCGTCGATCCTCACGTGGGCGCTTGCCAACGAGCCGTCCGAGGCCGGGCCGAACTTCGGCGCCTACGGGACGAGCCTCGTGAACTACATCCGCGACGCGGCCACCGCGGTGCGCGAGCTCGACGACACGCGCCTCGTGGGCCTCGACCGCCAGTCGCGCGTGGGCGAGCCGCTCACCACGGACGCTCACCAGTACCTCGACGTGCTCGGGGTGAACGAGTACTTCGGCTGGTATCGCTCCGTGGCGGAGAACCTGCCCGACCTGCCCTCCACCACCAGCGCGGATCTCAGCGCCTACCTCGACGCGCTGCACGCCGCGAACCCGGACCTTCCGCTCGTGATCACGGAGTTCGGCGCGGAGGCGTCGCGCTCCGGGCCGGTCGAGCAGAAGGGCACCTACGAGTTCCAGCGCAAGTTTGCGATGGAGCACCTGGCGATCCACGCAACGAAGCCGTTCGTCAATGGGTCGATCTACTGGGCGCTGCGCGACTTCCGCGTGCACCAGACCTGGCAGGGGGGCGCGCCGGACGAGTACGCCACTCCGCCCTGGCACAACAAGAGCCTCCTCGAGGAGAACAACCACCGCAAGCCGGCGTTCCTCGACGTCGCGAGAGTGTTCCGCCGCACGAAGCCGCTCCGCTAGCCTGCTCCGCCTCGTGAAGCGGCCGCCGGTCTCCCTGCTCATCCTGCTTGCCATCGCCCTCGCCGGCTGCGGCTCCGACGATGCCGCTCCCGCGGTCGACGAGTCGGACAAGCCCGGCAGCACCGTCGCGTGCCTGGACGCCCAGGGGGTCACGGCGCACGTGGAGGGCGAGGACGACGAGGAGGTCGTGCTCGACGCCGGGCCGCGCGTGAAGTTCTACCTCACCGCAGCCGAGGCGGAGGCCGCCCAGTTCCGGGGAGCGGGCGAGGGCGCGGAGCAGATCGGCAGCGCCCTTCTCTTCGTCGATCCCGAGGTGGACCCGGAGACCGAGGACGTCCTGAAGGACGTCGAGGGGTGCCTCGCGGACCTCTAGGGCTGGAGGAAGACCTGCACCCGGTTGCGGCCCTTCTGGAAGGCCGACTCCGGCACCATCACCGACACCAGCTCGCCGTCGTCACCCACAGCGAGCTTGAAGGTGTTGCCCACCGCGCGGATCGTGCCGTTCACGGCCACCGCGATGTCGCGCGGCTGGCGGTCCGGGCCGTTCACCTTCCCAACCACGTGCACCGGAACGTACGTGGGGTCGTCCCCGACGTTCCCGTAGTCGCGCTTGTAGGCGAGGTCCACGTCGAGCTCCGCGCCGGCGGCAGAGGCAGGCTGCCCGATCAGCTCGGGATTCGGGCCGATCTCGTAGAGGCGCTCGGGTCCGTCGGCGCCTGAGCCGAACAGGCGCTGGTTGCGGTCGATGATCGCCCGGCGCTCACGCGTGAACGTGTCGGCCGGGATGCGGAGCTCGTCGAAGCTGTTGCGGATCAGGACGCGCAGCTCGTCGCGGTTCTGCACCTCGTCGCTGAACGCCGACCTGCCATCCATCTCCACGCGCGGGTCGAGGTTCAGGATGTCGAAGATCGTCGGCAGGATGTCGATCGTCTCGACCCAGGCGTCGTCCGTCTTGCCCTTCTGCTGGTTTGGCGCCTTGACGAACAGCGGCACCGGCGCGATCTCGGCCGCGGTCTCGCGGCTCAGCCGCCGGCGCTCGCGCGCGTGCGGGAACGCCACCCCGTGGTCGGCGGCCACGACGATCAGCGAGTCGTCCCAGAGGCCGTCATCCTTGAGGTGCTTCCACAGGTGCTGGAGCTCGAGGTCCGCGAACCCGGTCTGGAGGAAGTGGCGCTGGAGCAGAACGTTCAGCTGGCCCGTGTCTTCGAAGGACTGGTTCGACAGGCCGGGGATCACGTCGTTCGGCGCCTTGCGGTAGCGAGTACCCGAGGGCAGGTACTGCCAGGGCACGTGCGGCATCAGCGTGTGCTTGAAGTTCAGCGCGGGACGGCGCCCCGGCACGATGTTGTCGATCCACTCCTGGAAGCGCACGGCCCGCCCTTCGTTGAGGTTCGCGCGCGTGTTGCGGGCCGCGGGATCGCTGCTCACCTCCGGCTCCTCCTCGCCGCTGCCGCCGAAGTTGCCCCAGTTCTCGGAGACGCTGGCGAGGTCGTTCTCGATGTCCGGCGGCGAGACCACGTGCAGCCAGACGAGCCCCAGGTCCTCGGACATCGAAGAGATCCGGCTGCCGTACGACTCCTCCGGGTGCGTGTCCTTGCACAGGTCGGGCGAGCAGACCGAGGTGGCCTCCTCGCTCACGTTCATCCGGTGGCTCTTCGCGAACAGCGTAAAGATGCTGTTCGGGTGGTCAGACGGGATCGGCTGCCTGTCCTTTGCGGGCAGGTCGCCGTCCATGATCGCCGGCTGTGCGCGCTCGGTGGAGTCGTACACGGTGTAGGCGTTCTTGAACCAGGTGGCGTTCTTCGCGAGCTCGGCGAAGCCGGGGTAGCGCTTCGTATCCAGTTCGTCGTTCGCGTCCACGAGCGTGTTCGACGGCAGCTCGTCGAGCAGCACCACCACGATCGGCGCGTTCGACACACCCCCGATCGTGCGCGCCTTCGCCTCGTCCGGGAACGCGAGCTCCGAGATCTGGCCGCTCAGGAGGAACAGCAGCAGGAACACGAGCGGCGCGGGCGAGAGCACGTTCAGGAACGAGCGGACGGGCTCGGCCCGCGCCCAGAGCGCGGCGATCGCCACACCCACGGCCACCGACAGTGCGATCAGCACGGTGTCCGAGGCGTCGATCGACTTCTTGAGAGCCTGCGCCGCGATCAGGGCCACCAGCACCCCGAGCAAGACGATGTGCACGCCCCTCCGCACCTCGGGCCGGATCAGCCCGAGCAGCAGCTCGATCCCAAGCAGGAGGAGCGGCGGCAGCACCACCAGCAGCACGGAGAAGCTGACGATGTCGAAGCCGGTCGAGCCGCGGGCTGCGAAGAACTCCGGGTTGTCCTTCAGGAGGTCGAAGAGCGGCTGCGCGACCGCGAACGTCCAGAGAACCGCGAGGTTCAGGTAGGCCCAGGCGGCCTCCTTCGCGGTGTCTTTGGTCATTACCTCTTGGGCCGCGCGTAATAGAGCACGCGCGTGCCCGACTCGAGGCGCTCGCTGCGCTCGACGTCGAAGGCGTCGTTCAGGGTGCGTTCGAAGAAGCCGAGCTCGTAGTCGGGGTGAAGGCCGTCGCGCTTCGGCGCGAGCAGCTTCTTGACCATCGGGTCCTCACGCGTGGGGAACTCGATCACGAGCGCCGTGTCGAGCGAGGCCAGCCAGTCGATGAACTCCTTCACGGGCACGTTGGCGCTGATGGCCACGTGGTGCACGAGGGCGAGGGCCAGCACGAGGTCGGGCTTGCCGCGCTCGGGCAGCGACTTGCGCTCGAGCCCGCGCCAGCCGAGGCCGGGCGACGGGTCGGCGAGGTTCATCGTGAGCGTGAGGATCTGCTCGTTGCGCTCCTCGCGAAGGTCGCGGTAGAGCAGCTCCATCGGGCCCTGGTCGGCGTCCACTGCGAGGACGGTGCGCGCGCCCTCGGCGGCAATGCGGGAGTAGCGGCCGTTGTTGGCGCCGATGTCCCAGACGAGGTTCCAGTCGCGGCTCGTGGCGACCTGGCGGACAAAGTCGTCCTTGCGCTTGGCGTCGTCGTCGGTGTAGCTGTTGCGCTCGCCGTAGGCGGTCCAAACGCCCTTGGGCGGGTCCCACTCGAGACGCTGCACGAGCTTGCGCATCTTGCGCACGTTCGCCACGAACAGCTCCTTCTTGAAGACGCGCTTCACCTCGTCCTTCACCTGCTGCGGCTTGTCCGAGTAGCGGTCCTCGAGCTTCGCGTGGAGGATCACGTTGGTGAACACGCCCTTGCGGAAGCGGTCGCGGAAGTTCATCAGCGGGCGCATCTCGCTCGGCTTGATGCCGTCGATCGAGCCGCGCAGCCAGGGGTGGAACGGCACGCGCTTCGCCGACTGGAGAAGCAGCGGGTAGAGGTAGAGCATGCAGAACTGGCGGTAGCCCACCCAGGGCTCGCCGTCGCGGATGCGCTCGAACGAGCCCACGTCGACGAAGGTCGGGAGCGCGCCCTTGAACTGCACGTTGTAGGGCGTGGAGTCCTTGAGGACCAGGTCGTGCTCGAGCGCGGCCAGCAGCAGGTCGAGCTGCAGGAGTGCCGCGTCCTTCAGCATCGAGAACGTCCACTCGTACGGATACGAGACGAACGGGATGCGCTCGTGGCGAAGCACCGCGGCCGGCTCGTGCACGAGCAGGTCGCGAAGCGCTGCAACATCGCTTGCACGCTCGGTGCGCACGATGCGCTCGTCGTCGAGCAGCCCCGTGGCCTCGAGCGCCTCGAAGTCGGTCAGTCCGTCGGCCGAGAGCGCCCGGTACACCTCGTCGCCCGCGTAGAACACGCGGCTCTCGGGGTCACGGAACGAACCCGGCTCGAGGCCGGCGCGCGCTGACGTGGTGGGCGTTTCAGGCGTGGACATGAGAGGAAGCCGGGCGGCTCCCGCGTCCGCCCAGCCGGAAAACTAGCTAGGCCGCGTCGGTGCTGCTGGCGGTGTCCGGCTTGGGCGCGTCCGGCTCATCCTTGCGGATGCGCAGGAACTTCAGGATGCGATGCCAGTAGAGCTTCGCGGTAACGGCAACCGCCGCCAGGCCACCCGCGATGATCTGCAGGATCATGCTCCCGCTGCCGGGATCCAGATATGCGAGGAAGGTGGTCATTTGTGGTCGGTGCTCCGAACGTCTCGGGGGATTGCGAAGGTTGCGCAGGCTAGCAGAGGAAAGGCATGTAAATCGCTGGTGAAACGGGTGTTAAATCGAATGCGAGGCCGCTCCCCAACTACCCTACGCCCCCGCGCATGAAGTTGATCATCCAGATCCCCTGTTTCAACGAGGAACTAACGCTTCCCTCCACGCTGGGGGACCTCCCGCGTCAAATTGACGGCATCGAGCAGGTGGAATGGCTCGTGATCGACGACGGCTCTGTCGACCGTACTGTGGAGGTTGCACGCGAGCACGGCGTCGATCACGTCGTGCGCCTCACGAACAACAGGGGGCTGGCCGCGGCGTTCCAGGCTGGGCTCGACGCGTCGCTGAAGCTCGGCGCCGACATCATCGTCAACACGGACGCCGACAACCAGTACTTCGGCGGTGACATCCCGAAGCTCGTGGGGCCGATCCTCGCCGGCAACGCGGACATGGTGATCGGCGACCGCAAGACCGACCAGATCGAGCACTTCTCCCCCCTGAAGAAGCGACTCCAGCGCCTCGGCAGCGCCGTCGTGCGCCGGGCCTCCGGCACGAACGTGCCCGACACCACCTCCGGCTTCCGCGCGTACAACCGCGAGGCCGCGCTGCAGATGCAGGTGGTCTCGAAGTTCACCTACACCCTCGAGTCGATCATCCAGGCGGGGAAGATGCTCGTGGCCGTCGACCACGTCCCGATCCGGACGAACGACAAGACCCGCGAGTCGCGTCTGTTCCCGTCGATGTGGGCCTACGTGCGACGCAACACGGTCTCGATCTTCCGCATCTATGCGATGTACGAGCCGCTGCGGGTGTTCATGGCGGCGGCCGCGCTCGCCGCGCTCGTCGGCGTCGTCATCTGGGCGCGCTTCCTCTACTTCTTCTTTTTCTCCGACGACCCCGGCCAGCACATCCAGTCGCTGATCCTCGGCTCGACGATGTTCATCGTCGCCGTGCAGCTCGCCGCGCTGGGCGTGATCGGCGACATCCTTGCCGGCACGCGCGTGCTCCAGCAGCGGGTGCTCGAGCGCGTCCGGCGCGTGGAGCTCCACCTCGGCGTGGCGCCGTCGCACTACGAGCCCGGCTCACCGGAGAGCGGCCAGGCAGCCACCACGGGCGCGCAGTCCGGCCGCGCCACGGGCAAGACAGAGGACCGGGAGGCCCTGAAGCTGTGAGCGGCGGCGTGACGGCGGCCGAGGTGCCGACCGGGAACACCTTCGACAAGTACGGCTCGTCGAATCCGGTGGTGAAGCGCCTCATGGGCGGCTTCCACTCGACCCTCGACGAGTTGTGGGCGAAGGCCGCGCCGGGGTCCATCCTCGACGTGGGCTGCGGCGAGGGCGTGCTCACGGTCGAGTGGGCGGAGCGGCTCGGCGATCGCCGCATCGTGGGGATCGACCTCGAGGACCCCAAGCTGCGCGCGGAGTGGGAGAAGCGCTCCCGGCCCAACCTCGAGTTCCGCGCGGAGGAGGCCACGCAGCTCTCCTTCTCCGACGACGAGTTCGACCTCGCCAGCGCGATCGAGGTGCTCGAGCACGTGCCCGAACCGGAGGCGACGCTCGCGGAGATGGCCCGTGTGGCCCGCCGCCACCTGCTCGTGTCCGTCCCCCGCGAGCCGCTCTGGCGCGGGCTCAACATGGCGCGCGGCGCCTACTGGCGCGACCTCGGCAACACGCCCGGCCACGTGAACCACTGGTCCAAGCGCGGGTTCGTCTCGCTGCTCTCGCGCTACGGCACGGTCGAGGAGGCCCGCTCGCCCTTCCCCTGGACCATGCTGCTTGTCCGGGTCTAGGTCCTACGGCCGCGGCGCGGCGATCCTCTCGCTGGGGATCGGCGCCACCGGCATCATCACCTTCGCGTACTTCTCGCTGGCGAGCTACTCACTGTCGGAGGAGGAGTACGGGCACATCACGCTGCTGTGGTCGGCGGTGTTCATCACGGTGTCGGTGCTCTACCGGCCGGTGGAGCAGCTGCTGTCGCGCACGATCGCCGACCGCGACGCGCGCGGAGTGGAGGGCAGCGAGCACCTGCGCATCGCGGCGACGATCCAACTCGCGCTAGGGGTCCTGTTCGCGGTGGTCGCGCTCGTGCTGCGCGACCCGATCGAGAACGATCTGTTCGGCGGCTCCTCGACGCTCTACTGGGTGCTGCTCGTGAGCGTGCTCGCGTACGCGGCGAGCTACTTCGCGCGCGGTTACCTCGCCGGGCATCGCCTGTTCCCGCTCTACGGCGGGCTGGTGCTGATGGAGGCGAGCTCACGCTGCCTGTTCGCGCTCGCGGTGGCGATCGGGATCGCGGAGGGCCAGTCCGTGGTCGCGCTCGGAATGGCGGCGGCGCCGATCGTCTCGCTGGCCGTGGTGCCGCCGGCGCTGGCGCGCAGGCTCGCCCCGCGGGCGGACGCCGCGGATCCCGACGCCGCGGCCGACCCCGACCCGGCCATGCTCGACGCCGCCGCACGCGAGGAACCGGCCGCCCGCGAGCCCGAGTTCACGCTCCGCCACGGCACCGGCTTCGCGGCTGCGGTGCTCCTGATCATGCTCTGCGAGCAGACCTTCCTGAACGCCGGGCCGCTGCTAGTGAAGGCCACCGAGGACTCGGGCGGCGCGGCGCTCGCCGGCTTCACGTTCAACGTGCTCCTGATCGCCCGCGCGCCGCTCCAGCTCTTCCAGGCGATCCAGACCTCGATCCTCCCCCACCTCACCCGCCTGCGCGCGAGCGGCGAGTCGGACCCGTTCCGCCGCAGCGTGAACCTCACGCTCACCGCGATCGCCGGGTTCGCCGGCTGCGTGGCGATCATGATGCTCGTGGCCGGGCCGGCACTGATGGACCTGCTCTTCGGCGGCGACTTCGACTACGAGCGCGGCGGCCTCGTGCTCGTCGCGATCGGCATGGGCCTCTACCTCGCGGCCGCAACGCTGAACCAGGCGCTGCTCGCGCACGGCCTCGCGGCACAGGCCTCGGCCTGCTGGGTCGGCGCCGCCGCGGGATTCGTGCTGTTCCTGCTGCTCGTGGAGTTCGACGACCGCGTGCTCCAGGTGGAGCTGGCGTTCTTGGGCGCGGCGGCGCTGCTGAGCGCGGCGCTGTACGGGCTGTACCGCCGGGCGTCCGTATCCTCCCCATCATGGCCAAGGCACAGGTAGGCGACCCGGCTCCGGACTTCGAACTGCAGGGCACCGAGGGCAGCTTCAAGCTCTCGGAACACCGTGGCGAGCGGGTCGTGCTGCTGTTCTATCCCGGTGATAACACCGCGGTCTGCACGAAGCAGTTCTGCTCCTACCGCGACAACCCCGAGGCCTTCGGCGCCCTGGAGGCGACGGTCGTGGGCATCTCGTCGCAGAGCCTTGACTCTCACCAGGGGTGGACCGAGAAGCACGGGTTGAACGTGCCTCTGCTCGCCGACGGGGGCGGCGCCGTGGCCAAGGACTACGGCGCGCACACGCCGCTCGTCGGCACGAAGCGCGCGGTGATCGTGATCGATGAGGACGGGATCATTCGCCACCGGCACGACCACCGTCTGGGACTCGACTACCAGTCGGTGGACGACCTCCGCGAGGCGCTCACCACTCTGCCCGCGCGTGCGTGACGGCATCCTTGCCTGAGACGCTCAGCATCCCGGCGCGCTTCAACGGCCCGCCAGGATCCGCGAACGGCGGCTACACCTGCGGGCGGGTGGCAGAGCTGGTGGGCGCTGAGGAGGTGGAGGTATCACTGCGCAGGCCGCCGCCGCTCGATCAGCCGCTCGAGGTCGTGCGCGAGGGCGAGCGCGTGGAGCTCCGCGACGGCGACACGCTCGTGGCCGAGGGCGGACCCACCGAGCTGCTCTTCGACGTGCCAGAGGCCGTGCCGCGCGGCGAGGTGGCCGCCGCCGAGGAGGCCGGCCGCGAGATCTGGACCGCCGAGCATCCGTTCCCCAGCTGCGTCGTCTGTGGCCCGGCCCGCGAGCCGGGCGACGGGATGCGCATCTTCCCCGCGGCGCTGCCCGGTCGCGACGGGCTCTTCGGAGCGTGCTGGACACCCGGCGAGCTTGAGAGCGACGGCGAGGGCCGGGTGCGCCCCGAGCTGACCTGGGCCGCGCTCGACTGTCCCACGAGCGCGCCGGTTGCGAACTTCGGCGAGGGACCGCCGATGGTCCTCGCCAGCCTGGCGGCCAGGCTCGCCTGTTCCGTGCGGGTGGGCGAGCCGCACACGATCCTCTCGTGGCGCCTTGAGGTGGACGGTCGCAAGCGCCGCGCCGCAGCCGCGCTGTACGACTCGGACGGCGTCCTCACCTGCGCGTCGCGCGCGCTCTGGATCGAGCTGCGCCAGTAACGGGGAGTAGATTGCGCGAATGGCCACGCACTACCGGACCTGCCCCTTCTGCGAAGCCACATGCGGCCTCGAGATCGAGACCGAGGGCAGGGAGGTCGTCTCGGTCCGAGGCGACGCGGACGACGTCTTCAGCCAGGGCTTCATCTGCCCGAAGGCGTACGGGATCAAGCAGCTCCACGAGGACCCGGACCGCCTCACGACGCCGCTAATCCGCCGCGACGGCGAGCTCGTCGAGGCGAGCTGGGACGAGGCGTTCGAGGAGATCGACCGCCGGCTGGCGCCCCTGATCGAAGAGCACGGGAAGAACGCGGTGGCCGTGTACCTCGGCAACCCGAACGCGCACAACCTGTCGGCACTCATCCACGGCCCGGCGTGGCTGCGGGTGCTCGGCTCGCAGAACGTGTACTCGGCGTCGACGGTTGATCAGATGCCGAAGCAGATGTCTGCGGGACTGATGTTCGGCGCGATGCTGTCCGTCCCGATTCCGGACGTGGACAACTGCGATCACCTGATGCTGCTGGGCGCGAACCCGCTCGTGTCGAACGGCAGCCTGCTCACCGCCCCCGACATGCGCGGCCGCCTGCGCCGCATCCGCGAGCGCGGCGGCAGGGTCGTGGTGGTGGACCCACGCCGTACGCGCACCGCCGAGGAGGCGGACGAGCACCACTTCATCCAGCCGGGCACGGACGCCCTGCTGCTCGCCGCGATGGCGTGCACGATCGTGGAGGAGGGACTCGACTCACCCGGTGCGCTGACCGAGCACCTGAACGGCCTCGACGAGGTGCGCGCCCTGGTGCGTGACTTCACCCCCGAGGCCGTGGCGGGCGCCTGCGGGATCGGGGCCGACGAGATCCGCCGCATGGCGCGCGAGCTGGCCGCGGCCGAGCGCGGCTGCGTCTACGCCCGCATCGGCACCTGCACGCAGGAGTTCGGCACGCACGCGAGCTGGCTCGTCGACGTGCTCAACGCGCTCACGGGCAACCTCGACCGCGAGGGCGGCGCGATGTTCACGCGCGCCGCGGCCGGCCAGAAGAACTCGTCGTGGGGCGGCGCCGGGCGCGGCGTGAGCTTCGGCCGCTGGAGCAGCCGCGTGCGCGGCCTGCCGGAGCTGTTCGGCGAGCTGCCGGCGTCGGCGCTCGCCGAGGAGATCGACACGCCGGGCGAGGGCCAGGTGCGCGCGCTCATCACGGTGGCGGGCAACCCGCTCCTGTCGACGCCGAACAGCGACCGCCTCGAGGGCGCCGTCGACGGCCTCGACTTCATGCTCTCGATCGACATCTACGTGAACGAGACCACGCGGCATGCCGACGTTGTCCTCCCCGCGCCCGAGCCGCTCGAGAAGGCGCACTACGACCTGGCCCTGTACCAGTTGGCCACGCGCAACGTCGCGAACTACTCGCCGGCGATATTGGAGCGGGAGGGGCCCGCCGAGTGGGAGGTCTTCATGCGCCTCGCCGGAGTGATCGCGGGCCAGGGCCCGAACGCGGACGTCACGCTGTTCGACGACATGGTCATCCAGACCCTGATCCAGCGCGAGGTGGGCAACGAAGCCTCGCCGATCGCGGGCCGCGATCCGGCCGAGCTGATGGAGGCCCTGGAGCCGCGGCGCGGCCCGGAGCGGGTGCTCGACTTCCTGCTGCGCTCGGGTCCCTACGGCGACGGCTTCGGGAGCGATCCCGAGGGCCTGTCGCTCGACCTGCTCGAGCAGAACCCGCATGGGATCGACCTGGGGCCGCTCAAGCCGCGGCTGCCGGAGGTACTGCGCACGCCGTCGGGCAAGGTCGAGCTGGCGCCAGAGCCGATCGTCGCGGACCTCGATCGCCTGCGCGCCGCGATGGGCCGCGAGCGCAACGGCGGGATGGTCCTGATCGGGCGCCGCCAGCTGCGCTCGAACAACTCGTGGATGCACAACCTCCCCGCGCTGGTGAAGGGGAAGGAGCGCTGCACGCTCCACATCCATCCCGACGACGCGGAGCGGCTCGGGCTCGCCGACGGCGAGTCCGCTCGGATCAGCTCGGCCGCGGGCTCGGTGGAGGCGCCGGTCGAGACGACGGAGGACATCATGCCGGGCGTGGTGTCGATTCCGCACGGCTGGGGCCACGACGCCGCCGGCGTTCGGATGGGAGTGGCCTCGTCGCACGCCGGCGTGAACAGCAACGTGCTGGCGGACGACTCGATGATCGAGCCGCTGTCGGGTAACGCCGTGCTGAACGGGATACCGGTCGAGGTGAGCGCGCTAAATGGCGCTGAGCATCGAGCCGCCGCAGTTGCGGCAGATGACGTTCGCGGTATCTGACATCCGCGCGATCGTCGAGTGAGCGCCGCAGTTCGGGCACTCCGACCGAAGCTCGAACCGATGCAGGCAGTAGACGCAGCGGTAGCGCCCGGGGAGGTTCGTACCCCGGAGCCAGGGCTCGCCGCATGAGGGGCACTCGGGCCCCGTTTGGGTGGTGTTTTCACCGGGCGTGGCCAAGGATCCCCGCCTACTGAGGCACCCCCAACGCTAGCGACTCACCCGGCGAGGCGTCCTCCGTAGCCGCGAATCCAGGCCTCGGCGTCCATCGGGCGCTTCCCCGCGGGATGCACCTCCTGGAGCTCGAGCGCACCCGTTGCCGTCCCGTAGAGGAGGCGGCCATCGCTCAAGGCGAGCTGCCCGGCCGGGGGGCCCTCACCACCGGATGCGAGCGCCGCGCGCGTCACGCCGAGGCGCTCGTCCCACGGCAGCTCCACGTATGTGCCGACGTGCGGGGTGAGTGCGCGCACATGCCGCTCGAGCAGGTCGGCGCCCTGCTCAGGGTCGAGCCTGCGCTCCTCGGGGCTGATCTTGTCCGCGTAGGTGACGCCCGTGTCGGGTTGGTCGCGGAAGGAGGGCTCCAGGTCGAGCGCCTCCACGAGCAGCTCCCCGCCGAGAGCGGCGAGTCGGGGCGCCAGGCTGCCGTAGGTGTCGTCGGGGAGGATTGCCTCGGCGCGCTGTAGACCGACCGGTCCGGCGTCGAGCTCCGCCGTCGGACGCATGATCGATACGCCGGTCTCCTCGTCCCCCGCCTCGATGGCACGCTCCACCGGAGCGGCCCCGCGCCAGCGCGGGAGCAGCGACGGGTGCACGTTCAGCATCTGGTGCTCGGAGAGCAGCGGATCCTTGATGAGTGCGCCGTAGGCGCAGATCGCGATGGCCTCCGGCCCGATCGCGGCGATGCGCTCTCGAGCCTCCTCGTCGTTCACGTCCTCGGGCTGGAAGACCTCGATGCCGAGCAGCCGCGCGGTGTCCGCCACCGGCGGGGCGGCGACCTTGCGCCCGCGACCGCGGCGGGCGTCGGGCCGGGTGACCACGAGCTGCGGCCTGTGGGGGCTCGTGGCGAGCCTGTCGAGCACCGTGGCCGCGAAGTCGGATGTCCCCAGGTAGACGGTGGGCATCAGGCCACGAGCACCACGTGGAGCACTCGCGGACCATGCACGCCCTCGACCCGATCCAACTCGATGTCCGACGTCGCGGACGGTCCCGAGACGAACGTGAGCGGACGCCCGGTCCGCACCGCGTCCTCGAGCTTCCTGACCGCCTCCGGCACGAGCCCCACCACCTGATCCTCTCGCACCACGCAGATGTGGAGGTCCGGCACGAGCGTGAGCGCGCGCCGCCCCTGCCCTCGACCGCCATCCAGAACGAAGGTGCCGGTCTCGGCGATGGCGACCGCGCAGCCCGTGAGGGCGCCATCGAGCTCGTCGAGCTGCTGCACGGAGAGCCCGTCGTCCTCGAGGAGCTCGATGGTGCCCGAGCCCGCGGCGCCCCCCGGCTCCCCGGCACCCGCCGAGTCCGCCGGCTCCGGCCGCCACTCCTCGGGCAGATCCGCCGGGATCCCGATCCTTCGCGCGCCGGCCTCCTCGGCGATGCCTCTCACCGTGGGAGCCAGCTCCGCCTCCCCCACCCTGTGCACCGTGGCCCGATACTCGGCCACCCGCTCGGCGAACAGCGTCACGATCTCGTCACGCGGCCGTTCGTCCGCGGTGCGGTAGTTGCGCGGGATGTCGGGCGCTGAGGCGCCGTCGAGGGCCGAACGGATGCTCTGAAGGATCTGGGCCCGCGCGTCGGCAGCGGGCGCGCCGCCGCCTGGCGCGCCGCCCGCGGGCGCGCCCTCCCCCACTCTCTCCAGGTTGACCGGAATATGTCCGGCAAACCTGGATGGAGTGGGCTGGCGGGGCGTTGGAGTGACCGCGCGGGCGGGGCTGCGGGTGCGGGGTCGGGTGCGGCGCCACCATTCGCGGAAGGTCTCCGGGGCGGGCGCGGGCAGCTCGCGCGACTTCGTCCAGCCTGACAGCGGGCCGGGCGCCCACGAGATCGTGCGGCCGGCGCGCGTCAGCGGGCGGCTCGCCGTTCGTGCCAGCTTTTGTGCGCGCTCGTAGCGCTGGCGTGACGAGAAGGTGTGGAAGAGGGCCTTCATGGTGAGGGTCTCGGGGTCGAGGCGGGAGCGGGATTTGACCTCGCGGGCGCGCAGGTGGGTCAGCAGCCGCGGGATCTCGATCTTCACCGGGCACACCTCGCCGCACGCGCCGCAGAGCGAGGACGCGTAGGGGAGCGAGCCGGCGTCGCCCTCGACTCCCTTGAGCTGAGGGGTCAGGATCGCCCCGATCGGACCCGGATACACGGAGCCGTACGCGTGCCCGCCGACCCGCGCGTACACCGGGCACACGTTCAGGCACGCGCTGCAGCGGATGCAGCGGAGCGCCTGGCGACCGACCTCGTCGGCAAGCGTGCGCACTCGGCCGTTGTCGAGCAGGACGAGGTGGAACTCGCGCGGGCCGTCGCCGCCCGCGGCGCGCGGGCCGTCGTCGCCCGCGCCCCCGCCTACCCCGCTCCACACCGACGTGTACGGATTCATTCGCTCGCCCGTGGAGGAGCGCGGGAGCAGCTGCAGGAACACCTCCATGTCGCGCCACGAGGGCACGACCTTCTCCACTCCCATCACCGTCACGAGCACCTCCGGCAGCGTCGTGCACATGCGGCCGTTGCCCTCGGACTCAAAGACGCAGACGCTGCCGGTCTCCGCCACCGCGAAGTTCGCCCCGCTCACCCCCATCCGCGCCGAGAGGAACTTCGCGCGCAGGTGCAGGCGAGCGGCCTCGGCCAGCGCCTCGGGCTCGTCGGTGAGGTCCTCGAGCCCGAGCTCGCGCCGGAAGATGTCGCGGATCTCAGCACGGTTGCGATGGATCGCCGGAACGAGGATGTGCGAGGGGAAGTCGTCGTCGAGCTGGATGATCAGCTCGGCCAGGTCGGTCTCGACGGCGAGGATGCCGTCCGCTGCGAGCTGCTCGTTCAGCCCGATCTCATCCGTGGCGATGGACTTGACCTTCACCACCTCGTCGACCCCGTGCGACCGAGCAACCGCAGCCACGATCGAGCACGCTTCGTCGCCGTCTTTCGCCCAGTGCACCTGGCCGCCGGCACCAACCACGGCAGATTCGAGCTGAGTGAGCTGGTCGGCCAGCCCGAGCAGCGCCACATCCTTGATCGCCGATCCCGACGCCCGCAGCTCCTCCCAGTCGGGCAGCTCCGCCACCACACGGCCGCGCTTGTCGCGAATCGTCGAGGTGGCCCGCGCGAGGTTCGCGCGCAGCTGGCTGTCGCCCAGCGAGCGTCGTGCCGCCGCCGGGAAGCCGCTCAGGGCCAAGGCTCCTCCTCGGTCGAGGCGAGGACCTCCGCCAGGTGGACCGTCCGCACGCCGGTCTGACCGCGCGCCAGCCCGCCGCCGATGTGCATCAGGCACGACGAGTCGACGGCGCACACCACCTCCGCGTGGGTGTCGAGCACGTCGCCGACCTTGTCCGACAGCATCGCCGTCGACACGTCCGCGTTCTTGACCGCGAACGTCCCGCCGAACCCGCAGCACTCGAGCGCGTCCGGCAACTCGACCAGATCAAGCCCGCGCACCGCGCGCAGCAGGCGCTGCGGCTTCTCACCGACCCGCAGTGCGCGCAGCGAGTGGCAGGTCGGGTGGTAGGTCACCCGGTGTGGGTAATACGCGCCAACGTCGTCGACCGCGAGCACGTCCACCAGGAACTCGGACAGCTCGTACAGCGGCGGAGCCTCCTCCCCGAGCTGCTCACGCACCATCCCGGCGCAGGATGCGGACGCGGTCACCACCGCCTCGTACCCGGCAAACACGCCCGCGAGCCGGCGCGCAAGCGCCAGCCCCTCGTCGGCAAAGCCGCTGTTGAAGTGCATCTGCCCGCAGCAGGTCTGCTCCTCGGGGAACCCGACATCGTGCCCGAGCCGCTCCAGCAACCGGACGACCGCCTGTCCGGTTGAGGGAAACAGCGTGTCGCCCAGACAGGTGACAAAGAGGCCGACGCGCACAGATCTGGAGTTTCCCCGATCCATGGGTCGGGCAAGCCTTGAAATGCGAGCGCGCGGTGCGCGCGAGCCTCGGCATCACCAGCACGAGCGACGAGGGAGGAACGGTGTACACGCAGGACTTCAACCCGGTCTCGGACTCACTCGGCCTGACCGCGATCTTCGCGGCCCTGCCCATCCTGACCCTGTTCGTGCTGCTGGGCGGCCTCAAGATGAAGGCTCAGTGGGCGGCCCTCATCTCCCTGGGCATGGCGATTGCCGTGGCGCTGATCATCTACGGCATGCCCGCGGACCAGACGGGCCTGTCGGCGCTCGAGGGCGCTGCGTTCGGGCTCTTCCCGATCATGTGGATCGTCGTCATGGCGATCTGGGTCTACAACATGACCGTCGAAACCGGGCACTTTGCCGTGCTGCGACGTTCGTTCGGAGCCATTTCCGACGACCTGCGAGTCCAGGCCGTGATCGTCGCGTTCTGCTTCGGCGCGCTGATGGAGGCGCTTGCCGGCTTTGGCACCCCCGTCGCAATCACCGCGGTCATGATGATCGCCCTCGGCTTCAAGCCAATCAAGGCAGCGGCGCTGGCCCTCGTGGCCAACACCGCGCCGGTGGCCTTCGGTGCGATCGCCACGCCGATCATCACGCTCTCCGAGATCACCGAGCTCGACAAGGGTGATCTCGGCGCCATGGTCGGTCGCCAGACGCCCTTCCTCGCCCTCATCGTGCCGCTGATCCTGATCGGCATGGTGGACGGCCGCCGCGGTATCCGCCAGGCGTGGCCGGTGGCCGTTGTAGGCGGGTTTTCGTTCGCGATCGGCCAGTTCGCGTGCGCGAACTACCTGTCGGTTGAGCTCACCGACATCGTCGCCTCGCTGCTCGCCACCGCCTGCATCGTGGCCTTCCTGCGCGTCTGGACGCCCGGCGAGCCGCTCCTCGCCGAGCCGTCCGAGGGTCGGTTTGCGCGTCCGGCCGTTGCCGGTGCGTCCATTCACGATCCGGTGATGGAGCGGGAGGTCACGCGCCGGGACGACGCGACCAAGGATTCGGCCGCCGACGTGGTCAAGGCGTACTCCCCCTACGCGATCATCATCGCCGTCTTCTCGATCGCGCAGATACCCGCGGTCAAGGACTGGCTCGCGGAGAAGCCCTGGACGACCACATTCGAGTGGCCCGGCCTGGACGTGCGCAACCCCGACGGCGAGGCGCTGAGCAGTCTCACCTTCAACTTCAACTGGCTGCCCGCGGCGGGCACGTTGATGCTGATATCCGGGCTGATCACCATGGCGGTGATCGGCGTCGGCCCCGGCCGCGCGGTGCGCGTGCTCGGGCGCACGCTCGATCAGCTCAAGTGGGCGATCGTGACCGTGGCAGCCGTGCTGGCGCTCGCATACGTGATGAACCAGTCCGGCCAGACGATCACGCTCGGCCTGTGGGCAGCGGGCGCGGGCTCGTTCTTCGCCTTCCTGTCGCCCCTCATCGGCTGGCTGGGTGTTGCGGTGACTGGCTCGGACACGTCGTCGAACGCACTGTTCGGCGGGCTCCAGGTGGCCGCCGCGAAGGATGCGGGCATGTCGCCGACGCTCCTCGCCGCCGCCAACAGCTCCGGCGGAGTGCTCGGCAAGATGATCTCGCCGCAGAACCTGGCGATCGGCGCCGCCGCGGTGGGGATGGCCGGCCAGGAGGGCGACCTGTTCCGTAAGGTGGTCGGCTGGAGCATCGTCCTGATGCTGGCCATGTGCGCACTCGTGTATCTGCAATCGACAGCGGTGCTGGACTGGATGGTCGTGAAGTGACCGATGGCCCCCTGGTCGAACGGCTGAGGGGCATCGTCGGCAGCGAGCACGTCGTCACACACCGGAGGCAGCTGGCCACCTACGAGTCGGACGGGCTGCTCCAGTACGCGGTAACGCCCGCAGCGGTGGTGCTGCCCGGCACGGCGGCGGAGGTGGCGGCGGTGGTGCGCGCCTGCCACGAGGCCGAGGTGCCCTGGGTCGCACGCGGCGCCGGCTCGGGGCTCTCCGGCGGCGCGCTCCCGGTCGAGGAGGGCATCCTGATAGCGCTCTCGCGACTGCGGCGCATCCTCGAGGTGGACATCCCGAACGGCCGGGTGCTCGTGGAGCCCGGGGTCACGAACATCGCCGTCTCGCAGGCGGTGGCGCCCACGCACTTCTTCCCGCCCGATCCGTCGAGCCAGATCGTCTGCACGATCGGCGGCAACGTGGCCGAGAACTCCGGCGGCGCGCATTGCTTCAAGTACGGCTTCACCACGAACTACGTGACCGGGCTCGACCTGGTGCTGCCCGACGGCTCTGAGGTCACGCTCGGCGGCCCCGAGCTCGACCACCCGGGCTACGACCTGCTCGGCGCGTTCGTCGGCTCGGAGGGCACGCTCGGCATCGCCACGAAGATCTGGCTGCGAGTGGTGCCGAAGCCCGAGGCCGTTCGCACGCTCGTCGCCTTCTTCGGGTCGACCGTCGAGGCCGGCGAGGTGGTCTCGAAGATCGTGTCGGAGGGGATCGTGCCCGGGGCGATCGAGATGATGGACAACCTCTCGATCCGCGCCGCCGAGGGCGCCACCGGCGCCGGCTACCCGGTGGAAGCAGGGGCGGCCCTGGTGGTGGAGCTCGACGGCTCGGAGGCCGAGTGCGAGACGCGCTTCGAGCACGTGATCGAGATGTGCGCCGGGGCGGACAGCGTGCGGGTGGCTGAGGACGAGGTGGAGCGCGAGCTGATCTGGCGCACCCGCAAGGCCGCCTTCGCCGCCATGGGCCGAATCGCGCCGAACTACTACGTCCAGGACAGCGTGATCCCGCGAACCTGCCTTACCGAGGTGCTCGCGAAGATCGACGATCTCGCCAAGGAGCACGATCTCCAGGTGGCCAACGTCTTCCACGCGGGCGACGGGAACCTGCACCCGCTCGTCTGTTACGACGGCGCGCGGCCCGGCGAGGCCGAGCGCGCGGAGGAGCTGGCGGGACTGATCGTGAAGGCGTGCGTGGACGCCGGCGGCTCGATCACCGGTGAGCACGGCGTCGGCGTGGACAAGAAGCGCTACATGCCATCGATGTTCGACGAGCCGGACCTCGCCACGTTCCAGCGCCTGCGCTGCGCGTTCGACCCGGACGGGCGGGCGAATCCGGGCAAGGTGATGCCCACGCCGCGGCTCTGCGGGGAGGTGCCGGGGCCCTACCGCCGGCACCCGCTCGAGCAGGCGGGCCTGGCGGAGCGCTTCTGATGCACGTGGCGGAGGCGCCCGCCACACGCGAGGAGCTCGGTGCGGCGCTCAGCACCGCCGCCGAGGCCGGCACGCCGGTCCGCTTTCGGGGCGGCGGCACGAAGCTCGTCTGGACACGGCCGGCGCCCCCGGAGGCGATCGAGCTGTCCACCACCGGCCTGAAGGCAATCGTCGAGCACAACGCGGGCGACCTCACCGCCGTGCTCGAGCCCGGGGTGCTGCTCGCCGACGCCCAGGCCACGTTCGCCAGGGCCGGCCAGATGCTCGCGCTCGACCCTCCCGACGGCGGCGCCACCGTGGGCGGCGTGGTGGCCGCAGCCGACACCGGCCCGCTGCGCGCCCGCTACGGCAGCCCGCGCGACCTCGTGGTCGGGATGCGCGTGGCGCTCTCCGACGGCACGCTCGCGAAGAGCGGCGGCAAGGTGATCAAGAACGTGGCCGGATACGACATCGCCAAGCTGTTCACCGGCTCGTTCGGAACGCTCGGGGCGATCGTCGAGCTGTCCGTTCGGCTGCACCCGCTGCCACCCAACACGGCCACGGCCACCGGCACGTCTGGCGACGCCGACGAGCTGGCGCGAGGCGCGGCGGCCCTCGCCCAGTCGCCGCTCGAGCAGCAGGGGCTCGACGTGCGCTGGGACGCTGGGCGCGGAACCGTGCTCTCGCGCTTCGGCGGGGCGTCACCGCGCCCGCAGGCCGAGGCCGCGGAGGCACTGCTCCGGCGCGAGGGCCTCTCCACCGAGATCGTCGACGACGACCAGGCCCTCTGGGGCGAGCAGCGAGCCGCCCAGCGCGGGCCGCTCGTGGTGAAGGTCTCCGGGCTGCCCACGCGCCTGCCCGATCTGCTGCGGACCGCCGACGAGCTGGGCGCATCGCTGGTGGGCCGCGCCGCCCTGGGCCTGTCGTGGCTGAGACTCGAGGAGCCGTCGTCCGCGGCGGTCGAGCGCCTGAGGCAGGGCTGGATCGCCGCGGTCCAGGACCGGCCGGCCGACCTCGACGTGGACCCATGGGGCGAACTCGACCCCGCTACCCAGGCGCTGATGCAGCGCGTAAAGGAGCGCTTCGACCCGGCGGGAGTGTGCGTGTGAGCGGCTACGACGACACCCGCGCGCCACAGCTCGACCTGATCGACGACTGCGTGCACTGCGGCTTCTGCCTGCCCACCTGCCCGACCTACGTGCTCTGGGGCGAGGAGATGGACTCGCCGCGCGGGCGCATCGTGCTGATGAAGGAGGGCCACGAGGAGATCTCCGCGCCGCTCGTGACGCACCTCGACCGCTGCCTGGGCTGCATGGCATGCGTGACCGCGTGCCCGTCGGGGGTGCAGTACGACAAGCTGATCGAGGACGCGCGGCCGCAGCTCGAGCGCAACTTCGAGCGGCCCCCACTCGAACGGGCCCACCGGCGGCTGATCTTCGAGCTGTTCACGAGACCAGGACGGCTTCGCGCCCTCGCGCCCGGAGCGGCGCTCGCGCAGAAGCTCGGCCTCCCCCGTCTGGCGCGCCGGCCGCGCGTGAGGCGGGCAGCACCGCGGCTCGCCGCGATGGTCTCGATGACTCCGGAGGCGTCGATGCGCCGCTCGCTCACGCGACTGCCGGAGCGCTACGAGGCGCGCGGAGAGAAGCGCGGGACCGTCGCGCTGCTCCAGGGCTGCGTGCAGCGCGTGTTCTTCGCCCACGTAAACGAGGCCACCGCCCGCGTGCTGGCCGCCGAGGGCTTCGAGGTGCACGTGCCGCGCCTGCCGCGCTGCTGCGGGGCGCTCGCGCTGCATGCCGGGGAGGACCCGGAGGCCACGACGCTCGCCAAGGCGACGATCGAGGCGCTCGAGGGGTACGACACGGTGATCGTGAACGCGGCGGGCTGCGGCTCCGCGATGAAGGACTACGGCCACGTGCTGCGCGACGAGTCCGCATGGGCGGAGCGGGCGGGCGCGTTCAGCGCACGCGTGTGCGACGTGTCCGAGTTCCTCGCGAAGGCCGGCCCGCGCGCCGAGCGCGGCCCGGTCGAGATGAAGGTGGCCTACCACGACGCCTGCCACCTCGCCCACGCCCAGGGCGTGCGCGCCGAGCCGCGCGAGCTGTTGCGCGGGATTCCGAACCTCGAACTGGTCGAGCCGGCCGACTGGGAGCTGTGCTGCGGCTCCGCCGGCATCTACAACCTGGTGCAGCCGGAGCCCGCTGCCGAGCTTGGCGAGCGCAAGGCGCGCAACCTCCTGGACACGGGAGCCGAGGCCGTCGTGGCGGGGAACCCGGGATGCGCGCTCCAAATCAGCGCGCACGCCGAGCGCCTCGGACGCCCGCTCCCGGTCCTGCACCCGATGGAGCTGCTCGCCCGCTCGATCGGCTGACCCGGCAGGCCCTCCCGACTAGCGGACGCGCGAGCGCACGACCACCCGCGCGCCACGCGACGGGATCATCGTGACGTTGCGGTGCACGGCGTGCTCGGGCTCGGGGTCGGCGGCCACGAGGTCGAGGCGGCGGGCCATCGTCTCGAGCACCACGCGCTGCTCCGCCATCGCCAGGGCCCCTCCCAGGCAGCGGCGGATGCCGCCGCCGAACGGGATCCATTCGTAGGTGCCGGGCTTGCGGTCCTCCCAGCGCTCGGGCCGGAAGGCGAACGGGTCGGGATAGAGATCCTCGCGGTGGTGGACGAGCAGGATGCTCATGAGCACCGGCGAGTTCGCCGGCACGGCGTAGTCGCCGAGCCGCCAGGGCACCGTCACGCGGCGGCCAATCATCGGAATCACCGGCCGCGAGCGCATTGCCTCCTGGATGACCCGCTCCACCTCGTCGCTCCCGTCGCCGGCGCGCACGGTCTCGCGCAGGCGGTCGTGGGCCTCGGGGAAGCGAACCAGGCGCTCCCAGGTCCATGCAAGCGAGTTGGCGGTCGTCTCGTGCCCGGCGAGGACGAGCGTGAGCAGCTCATCGCGCACCTCCTGGTCGCTCAGCGTCTCGCCGTCCTCGGTGGTCGCCTGGAGCACCATCGACAGAATGTCTCGCCGCTCGCCGAGGTCGGCGGCTTCGCGGCGCTCGGCGATCACCTGGTAGGTCGGCCGGTCGAGGACCGACATCGCGAGCTTGGTCGGCCCGACCGGCTCGTCGCTACCGAGGTTGAGCAGCTCGCCGAGCTGGGCGATCTTCCAGGTGGAGAGGTTCACGAGCGCGCGAACGGCGCTGCGCAGCCGGTGTTCCGGCGTGCCTCGCGCGGGCTTGCCCTCGATCCCGAAGATCCCGGCCATGATCACGTCGAGCGTGATGGCCTGCATGCGCGGTGCCAGGGCCAGCGGCTCGCCGATCGGCCAGCGATCGACCTCGCGTTCGGCGGCGTCCGAGATCATCTGCGAGTAGCGCTCGATCGTCTCGCCGTGGAAGGCCGGCAACAGCAACTTGCGCTGGCGCATGTGGCGCGGGCCGATCGCCGTCAGCACGGAGTTCGGTCCGACGATCGGGCGCAGCGGCGACTCACCGGTGATCGAGGGCGCATCCTCCGCCTTGGCGGTGAACAGCGACTGGACGTGGTCAGGGTGGCTCGTGACGACGTCGACGTCACGGTACGCGTGCATGCTCCACACCTCGCCGAGGTCGCGCCGAGCCTTGAAGACGAACTCGATCTGGCGCTGGTTGAAGCGAAGGACCTGCACCGGCCGGGCAAGCGTCACCATCGGCGGCGCAGGCAACGCTGCCGCCTCGTCGGCCGAGATGGGCCCTGCCGGCGAAGGCGGCGCTTCGCCGCCGGCCAAGGCGTCGCGGTCAAGCAGCGCTTCCACGCCAGCAACCTCCACGTCCTGGATCGTACGACCCGGTGCGCGAGACTGCGGCACATGGAGATCGGGGCGACGGATTACCACACGGCCGGTGAGCCATTTCGGATAGTCGAAGCCCCTCCGTTCGACATTCCAGGTGCGACGGTCCGCGCGCGGCGCGACCACGCCGCGGGCTCCGAGGAGGTGGATCGGGTCCGCCGGCTGCTCTGCCACGAGCCGCGCGGCCACGCCGACATGTATGGCGGCTTTCTCGTTCCTCCGGACGACGATGGCGCCGACTTCGGCGTGCTGTTCTGGCACAAGGACGGCTACTCGACCGCGTGCGGGCATGGGACGATCGCGCTCGGAGCGTGGGCGGTCGAGTCCGGTCGTGTGGCGGCGCCCGACGACGGCGAGGTCGACGTCACGATCGACGTGCCCTCCGGCCGCGTCGTCGCCCGGGTGCGGCGCGAGGCCGGCGCGGTCGAGAGCGTGACATTCCGGAACGTGCCGTCGGTCGTCGTCGCGCGTGGCGTCGACGCGGGCGGCGTGGAGGTCGATGTGGCCTACGGCGGTGCGATCTACGCGTTCGCGCCCGCAGAGCGCTTCGGGCTGCGGGTCGTGCCCGACGACCTCTCCGAGCTGATCGCGGTCGGGCGCGAGGTAAAGCGGGCCCTCGAAGGCAGCGAGGTCTCGCGCCACCCCGATGACGACCGACTATCCGGCATCTACGGGACGGTGCTCTACGAGGAGCTCGGCCCGCTGCATCAGCGAAACGTGGCGATCTTCGCCGATGGCGAGGTGGACCGCTCGCCCACCGGGTCGGCCACGTCGGCGCGAACGGCGCTGCTTGTCGCCGATGGCCAGCTCGCCGAAGGGCAGACCTGGCGCAACGACTCGATCGTCGGCACGAGCTTCCACGCGCGGGCGACCGGCCAGGCACCGGACGGGCTGCTCACCGAGGTCGAGGGGATGGCCTATCGCACCGGCGAGCACCGCTTCTATCTCGATCCCCGCGACCCACTTGGAACCGGCTTCGTCCTGCGATGAAGGGCAGAAGCCGGCTCTAGGGCAATGGCCACTCGTGGACCGGCTCGTTCGCGTGCATGTGGTCGCGGTAGAGCACGGTCATCCGCCGCAGCGCGTCAACGCGGTCCAGCTTCTCGTCCTCGTAGAGCTTATGGAAGGTGTCGGCCTGCCAGGCGGCGCCGTTCTGCATCGTCACGCAGCGGCGCTCGATGATGCCGAGCAGGCGGTCGCGGTCCGTTGCGGCCACACCGGCGTCCTCAAGGCCGGCGTGCGCCGCGGGCAGCAGCCGGCGCAGCACGAGCTCGGCCACCGGCACCTCCCCCACACCGGGCCAGTAGACCCGTGCCGCGAGCCCGTCGCGCGCGGCGGTGTGGAAGTTCTCCTCGGCGGCCGAAAAGGACATCTGTGACCAGAGCGGGCGTTCCTCCGCCACCAGCGACCGGATCAGCCCGTAGTAGAAGGCCGCGTTGGCGCAGATGTCGACCATGCTCGGGCCGGCGGGCAGGAGCCTGTTCTCAACGCGCAGGTGCGGGCGGTCGCCCACGGTGTCGTAGATGGGCCGGTTCCAGCGGTAGATCGTGCCGTTGTGGAGGCGCAGCTCGTGCAGCTGCGGCGTGTCGCCGCGCTCGAGCACCTCGACCGGGTCCTCTTGCTCGCAGACAGGTAGTAGCGCTGGGAAGAAGCGCACGTTCTCCTCGAACAGGTCGAAGATCGAGGTGATCCAGCGCTCGCCAAACCAGACGCGCGGGCGCACGCCCTGCGCCTTCAGCTCCTCGGGGCGAGTGTCGGTGGCCTGCTCGAACAACGCGATGCGGGTCTCGCGCCAGAGCTCGCGGCCGAAGAAGAACGGCGAATTCGCTCCCACCGCGACCTGAGGGCCGGCTATCGCCTGGGCGGCGTTCCAGTGGCTCGCGAAGCCCTCGGGGTCAACCTGTTGATGCAACTGGACGCTCGTGCACGCTGCCTCGGGGGCGATGGTGTCGGCGAACGTGGCGAGGCGCTCGACGCCGGTGATCGAGATCTCGAGGTCCTCCCCACGAGCCGCGAAGATCTGCTCGTTGAGCTGCTGGTAGCGCGGACTGGGGCTGAACGCCTCGGCAGTCATGTGCTGCTCACCAACCGTGGGCAGGATCCCGATGATCATCATGTGCGCGCCCACCGTTCGCGCGCGCTCCTCGGCGCGGTTCAGACTCCCGCGAACCGCCTCCTCGAGGCCCGTGAATACGTCCCCGTCCAGCCGCCGTGGGGGCACGTTGATCTCGACGTTGAACTGGCCGATCTCGGTCTGGAAGTCGGAGTCCGCGATCGCCTCGAGAGCACGCATGTTCGCCATGGAGGGATCGCCAGCCTCGTCCGTGAGGTTCAGCTCGATCTCCAACCCGAACGAGCGCCGGTCGGCCTCGAAGCGCGCCTCGCTGAGCATGCGAGCGAAGACGTCGAGACACGTCCGCACCTTCTGCCGATAGCGCTGGCGGTCCTCACGCGAGTAGACCGCCGCCGGAACCTCCTGTCCCACGGTGTGACTCTATCCTCGACCGCTCATGTCGACTCAATACATCTTCACGATGTACAAGCTGTCCCGCGTCCACCCACCTGACAAGAAGGTGCTGGACGACATCTCGCTGAGCTTCCTGCCGGGAGCCAAGATCGGCGTGCTCGGGCCGAACGGCTCCGGCAAGTCCACCCTGCTCCGCATCATGGCCGGGCAGGACACCGACTTCCGCGGCGACGCCCAGCTCGCCCCCGGCGCCACCGTCGGGCTGCTCGAGCAGGAGCCGCAGCTCGACCCGTCCAAGGACGTGCGCGGGAACGTGGAGGACGGCGTGCGCGAGCTGCGCGACATGCTCGACCGCTTCAACGAGCTTGCTGCGAACTACTCGGACGAGACGGCCGGCGAGTTCTCGCGACTCCAGGACGCGATCGACGCCGCCGACATCTGGGACCTCGACACCACCCTCGAGATCGCGATGGACGCCCTGCGGCTCCCGCCGGGGGACGCCGACGTGGACACGCTGTCCGGCGGCGAGCGCCGCCGCGTGGCGCTTTGCCGGCTGCTGCTCGCCGCCCCCGACCTGCTGCTGCTCGACGAGCCGACCAACCACCTCGACGCGGAGTCGGTGGCGTGGCTCGAGAAGCACCTCGAGGAATACAAGGGCACCGTCGTCGCGGTGACCCACGACCGCTACTTCCTCGACAACGTGGCCGGCTGGATCCTGGAGCTCGACCGCGGCCGCGGGCTGCCGTTCAAGGGCAACTACACGGCCTGGCTCGAGCAGAAGCAGGAGCGGCTGGCGCACGAGGACCGGCGCGAGAACGCGCGACAGCGCACGATCGCGCGGGAGCTCGAGTGGGTGCGCGAGTCGCCGAAGGGGCGGCGCACGAAGGCGCGCGCCCGGCTCAAGCGCTACGAGGCGCTGCTCGCCGAGGAGCGCAACGTGAAGCTCGACCAGGTGCAGATCCACATTCCGGCCGGACCGCGGCTCGGCTCCGTGGTGCTCGAGACCGAGGACCTGCGCAAGGGCTTCGGCGACCGGCTGCTGATCGAGGACCTCTCGTTCTCCCTCCCGCCGGCGGGCATCGTCGGAGTGATCGGCCCGAACGGAGCCGGCAAGACGACGCTGTTCCGCATGATCGTCGGCGACGAGGACCCGGACGACGGCGCGCTGCGCGTGGGCGACTCCGTGGAGCTGGCGTACGTGGATCAGTCCCGCGACGCGCTCGACCCGGAGAAGACGGTCTGGGAGGAGATCTCGGACGGCTACGACCAGATCAAGGTCGGCGAACGCGAGATGAACTCGCGCGCGTACGCGGCCGGGTTCAACTTCAAGGGGTCGGATCAGCAGCGCAAGGTGGGCGCCCTCTCGGGCGGCGAGCGCAACCGCGTGCACCTCGCCAAGCTGCTGCGCCGGGGTGGCAACCTGCTGCTTCTCGACGAGCCCACGAACGATTTGGACGTCGACACGCTGCGCGCTCTCGAGGAGGCACTGCTCAACTTCGCCGGCTGCGCGGTGATCATCTCGCACGATCGCTGGTTCCTCGACCGCGTGGCGACGCACGTGCTCGCGTTCGAGGGCGACTCGCAGGTCAGCTGGTTCGAGGGCAACTTCGAGGCATATGAGGAGAACCGAAGGGCTCGTCTGGGTACGGATGCAGACAGACCCCACCGGATCACCTACAAGAAGCTGACGAGGACCTAAATGAACATCGAAGCGCCTGGCCAGGAAGCACTCACAGACGAAGCCCTCGCGCTGGTGGGCCGACTACACGAGGAGCTGGACGGGCGCCGTCGAGAGCTGCTCGACGCGCGCCAGCAGCTCCAGGCCCGCCTGGATGCGGGTGAGGAGCTGGAATTCGTCACGGCTCCGGAGGACTTCACGGTCGCGCCGATTCCCCCCGCGCTCCAGGACCGCCGCGTGGAGATCACGGGGCCCACGAGCCGCAAGATGGTCATCAATGCCCTGAACTCCGGAGCGCGCGGCTTCATGGCGGATTTCGAGGACTCGAACTCCCCCACCTGGCTCAACATGATCGAGGGCCAGCTCAACCTCACCGACGCGATCAACGGCAGCATCGAGCACCAGGAAAAGGGCAAGGACTACTCGCTCGGGGATGACCCTGCGGTCCTGCACGTGCGACCGCGCGGACTGCACCTTCCGGAGGCCCATATTCAGCTCGACGGTCAGCCGGTCGCCGGAGCATTTATGGACTTCGGGCTCTACGTGCACCGGAATGCCGAGGCCCTGCTGGAGCGTGGCTGGGGACCCTTCTTCTACATCCCGAAGCTCGAATCGGAGGCCGAGGCGGCGCTCTGGCGTGACGCGTTCGTGATCGCCGAGGAGGCGCTCGGGCTCGATCGCGGCACGATCAAGGCGACCGTCCTCATCGAGACGATCCCGGCCGCGTTCTGCATGGACGCGATCCTGTACGAGCTGCGCGACCACGCCGCCGGCCTGAACGCCGGCCGCTGGGACTACATCTTCTCGATGATCAAGCGCTTCCGCTCGCGACCGAAATTCGTGATGCCGGACCGCTCCGACGTCACCATGACCGTGCCGTTCATGAAGGCGTACAGCGACCTGGTCGTGAAGACCTGCCACGCCCGCGGCGCGCATGCGATGGGCGGGATGGCCGCGGTGATTCCCTCGCGGACGGACTCGGAAGCGAACGAGCGTGCCCTTGAGGCCGTTCGATCCGATAAGGAGCGCGAGGCGAACGACGGCTTTGACGGGACTTGGGTCGCTCATCCCGATTCGGTTTCCGGTGCCATGGAGGCGTTCGATGCCGTGCTCGGTGATCGGCCGAACCAGGTGGACAAGCAGCGCGACGACGTGTCACCGTCCGCCTCCGCACTGCTCGATGTGGCGTCCACTCCGGGCTCTCGCACCGAGGAAGGGCTGCGGTCCAACGTGAATGTCGGGATCCAGTACCTCTCCTCGTGGCTGCGCGGCAACGGCGCAGCCGGGATCTACGGCCTGATGGAGGACGCCGCCACGGCCGAGATCGCCCGCGGCCAGGTCTGGCAATGGATCCACCACGAGGCAAAACTCGACGACGGCCGCCAGATCACGCCCGAGCTGGTCCGGGAGCTGGAGGACTCAGAGCTCGAGAAGATCCGCTCGGAGATCGGCGACGACGAGTGGTTCGAACGAGAGGGCAGGCCCGAGCTCTCGAAGGAGCTCTTCGAGCGGGTGGCGCTGAGCGAAGACTTCATCGAGTTCCTGACCCTGCCGGCGTACGAAGAGCTGCAGCGTTTAGAGCACTAAAAGGGGCCGCCCGGACCCGGGTGTGTCATCTCGGTTGCTATATCCGCCACTCAGATGACACACCTGAGCGGCGGCAGCGCTAGGCCGCCTGCTCCCGCTCCTTCGCCCGCTCCGCATCGCGCAGCTCGCGCAGCGCTCGCTTGCGCTCGTCGCGCGTGGTGCGGTCAAGGATGAGGACACCGTTCAGGTGGTCCATCTCGTGCTGGATCACGCGGGCCTCGAGGCCGGAGGCCTCGACCATGCGGGTCTCGCCCTCCTCGTCGAGGGCGCGCACGCGCACGTGCACCGGGCGCTCCACGTCCACGGTGATTCCCGGGATCGAGAGGCAGCCCTCGTCGATGATCTCCTCGTCGTCGCTCGCCCACTCGAGCTCCGGGTTGGCGAGGGCCACGAGCGGGGCGTCGGGGCCCACGCGGTATACGAGCAACCGCTGGGAGAGCCCGAGCTGTGGCGCCGCGAGCCCGACCCCGAAGGCGTCGCCCATGATCCCGGCCATGCGGCTCACCTGCCGGCGCAGGGATTCGTCGAAGCGGTCGACCGGGGTGGCGCTCGACTTCAGGATCGGATCTCCGAGCCGGCGGATGAAGGACATGGCCGCCACCCGCCGCGCCTCGGCCTCAGGATCGAGCGGCGGAGCCTCCTCCTCCTCCTCGGCAGGATCGGGCGCCTCGGCGAGCGGCTCGGCCTCGCCCGGCTCCGCGACCGCCGCGGGCGCTCCCTCGGTGCTCTGCCGATCGTCGCCGACCACGCCGGCCTCGCGCGGCTCGGTGCGCTCTTCCTCGGTGCTCTGCCGTTCCTCGGCCATTGAGGCCGAGTTTAACGCGGGCGAACGCGCGCGTAACGCGGTGCGTGCGCGGTTGCTGTGCCTACTGCGGATCCACGTCTACCGCGAAGCTCGCCGCGGCGTGCGTGCGCTCGGCGGCCACCTGCTCCACCGCGTCGCGCACGGCGCCGATCGCCGGCGCTCGCTCGCGGGAGCGGATCACGAGCTGTGTCCTGTGGCGGCCCTGCCTGCGGAACAGCGGCGCCGGTCCTAGCGCGGGCACGCCCGCGGCCGTGGTGAGCTCGCGGATCGCGGTGGCCGCCGCCAGCTCCGGGCCGGGCTCGACCGACGAGCACACCACCCTGATCAGGTGGCCGTGTGGCGGGTAGCTGAGCAGCTCGCGGCGGTGCAGCTCGGCCTCGAGGAAGCCCTCCGAGTCGTGGCGCGCGGCGAAGCGCAGCGACTCCGCCGACGGGTCCAGTGCCTGCACGATCACACGCCCTCCGCGCTCGCCGCGTCCGCTGCGACCCGCGAGCTGTGCCACCAGCGCAAAGGTGCGCTCCTCCGAGCGGAAGTCCGGGAAGCGCAGTGTGGCGTCCGCGTCCAGCACGACCCCGAGCGTCACATCGGGGAAGTCGTGCCCCTTCGCCACCATCTGCGTGCCCACCAGGATGCCCGCCGGCGCCTCGTCGAAGCGACGCAGCACGGTGGCCACGCCGGCCGCCGCGGCCACGTCGGAGTCGAGCCTGAACACCGGCAGTGGCGCCACGAGCTCCTCGAGCTCGGTCTCGAGCTGCTCGGTCCCCGCCCCGTGGCGCGCCACTGACACGGACTCGCAGTCGGGGCAGACCCGGGGCGCGACCTCGCGGTGACCACAGTGATGGCAGGCCATCTCGTCGAGCGCGCGATGAAGCACGAGCGTGACGTCGCAGTTCGGGCATTCCCACACGCGAGCGCAGGATCGGCACGAGAGGAAGTTCGACCACCCGCGGCGGTTGAGCAGGACGATCGCCTTCTCCTCGCGGCGGCGCACCTCGTCCAGGGCCTGGCGCGTGCGCTCGTGGAGCGGACCCGCCGTGCCGGCCATCCCGACCAGCTCCACCGGCGGAAGCCGCCGGCCGTCCACGCGCGAGGGCATCACGATCCGCTCGTGGCGCAGCATGCTCTCCGGGCGCGGCGTGGCGCTTCCCACCACGAGCAGCGCGCCCTCGTCGGCTGCGCGGCGCTCCGCGACGGTGCGCGCGTCGTAGCGCGGATCGCCCTCCTGCTTGTACGAGCCGTCGTGCTCCTCGTCGACGATCACGAGCCCCAGGTCATCGAACGGCGCGAACACCGCCGAGCGCGGGCCCACGCACACGCGGGCCTCGCCGCGGCGCATGCGCCACCACTCGTCGTAGCGCTCGCGCTGCGAGAGCCGCGAGTGCATCACCGCCACCTGCTCGCCGAAGCGCTCGACGAAGCGGCCCGCGGTCTGCGGGGTGAGCGCTATCTCGGGAACGAGCACCACCGCAGAGAGGCCACGCTCGAGCGCAGCGGCCACCGAGCGCAGGTACACCTCGGTCTTGCCGCTGCCGGTGACCCCGTGCAGCAGCAGCGGACGACGCTCGCCGGTGGGGTCCTCGCCCGGCTCGAGCCGGGACTCGATCAGCGCGAAAGCAGCCTCCTGGTCCGTCGTGAGCTCGACGGTGCCCGCCCGCGCGCCCACCCGCTCCACCCGCGGACGCCGCAGTGCGTCGGCCGCGTTCTCGAGCCGCAGCAGCCCGCGCCGCTCGAGGCTCCGCAGGGTGGCATGCGAGCAGCCGGTGCGGCGAGCCAGAGCGGCGGCGCCCAGCGGCGCGCTCGCCAGCGCCTCGAGCGCTCCCCGCTGGCGCGCGCCCATCCGCGCGCCGTCGGACAGCGCAGCCTCGCCCGCCGGTGTGATCGCGGCTCGCAGCGAGCGCTTCGGTCGCAGCGGCCGCCCGGCACCGGTGCCGGTGCCCGGCGGGAGCACGAGCGCGAGGCCGCGCGCCGGGGTCGACACGTACTCCCTCGCCACCCACAGCCCAAGCTTCACGAGCGACTGCGGCACATCGGCCTCCAGCGCCGCAATCGGCTCTGCGAGCCGTTCCAGAGGCAGTTCGCTCTCCTCCGATAGGTCCACCACCACGCCCAGGAGCCGCCTGCGCCCGAATGGCACCACAAGCATGCTGCCCACGCCCACGTCCTCGAGCGCGCCGACCAGCCGGTAGTCGAACGGCCCACGCAGGCTGCGCGCAGGGGTAAGCGGCTCGACCTTGGCGATCACATACTCGAAGCTACGGGCCGAGCCGGACGGCGGTCCAGGTCAGGCAGCGACCGCGCGAGCTGCGCCGCCCTGCTCGCGCGCGATCACGCGCTCGAGGGCCTCGACACAGGCCGGGTCGAACCCGGTGCCGGACTGCTTGCTCAGCAACTCGAGGGCCTTGTCGAGAGCCCATGCGGGGCGGTAGACGCGCTTGGAGAGCAGCGCGTCGAAGACATCGCAGACGGCCAGGATGCGCGTCTCAATGTCCAGATCGGGGGCGCCCAGCCCACGCGGATAGCCGCTGCCGTCGAGACGCTCGTGGTGATCGAGCACGAGCCGCGCCACCTGTGCCGAGAAGCCAAGTTGGCGAACCAGCTCGCTGCCCAGCTCCGGGTGCCGTTTGATGACGTCGTACTCCTCGTCCGTGAGCGCGCCGGGCTTCTGCAGGATCTCGTTCGGCACCGACAGCTTGCCCACGTCGTGGACCAGGCCGCCGATCGCCAGTTCGCGCAGGCGCACCGGGGCGAGCCCGAGCTCCTCCCCCACCTGGACCGCGCGCAGAGCCACGCCGCGCGTGTGCTCGGCCGTGTACTCGTCCTTATCACCGAGGCGCACCAGGAGCGCACGGACGGTGGGGCCCATGAAGGCGTCTGCTGCGCTCACGAGCTCGCTGGCGCGCAGGTCGCCCACGAGCGGGCGTGACTGCGCGCCGCGGTGCAGGTCGAGCGCCACGGGCACGCCCACCAGGCCGATCCCGATCAGCTCCCAGGCGTGGCCAAGCCACCAGCCGAGCTCGTAGTACTCCATCAGCAGGCCGGGCACGAGCGCCACGGCGAGCAGGACGAGGCCGTACACCACGGCCAGGTCCGCGAAGCGCCGCGTGAGCAGGAAGGTGCGTCCCGCGCGGACCGCGAGTGCGCCATAGAAGACGAGGCCGATGCCGAGCACGAAGTATGCGGGAACGCTGGCGGCCTCGGGCACTCCGGGCACGAACGACGGCGCCAGGATCCCGGTCAGGCCGAGCGCGACGATCGCCACGAGCAGCGCGCCCTGGAGCGCGAGCATCGGCCGCACGGCGCTCGGTCGCCGCAACTCCGGAATGGCGGAGAGCGCAAGCACGGCGCCGCCCACCGGCAGGGTGAGCGCGCCCGAGAAGGCCACCAGCCCGTTGTCCCCCACGAGGAAGCCCGGCGTGGTGAGCCCGTGGATCGACAGCAGCGCGGCCATCGCGGAGAAGGCCGTCCCGATCAGCACCGACCGGCCGTCGCCGCGGCGGGCGCCGGCCAGCGTGAGCGCGAGCGCTGCGGCAGCCGCCAGCCCCGCGCTGATCGCGATCGGCAGGAAGTGGACCGCCCCTGGAATATTGACCTCGGTCTCGCCGAAGAAATGCACGACGGCCGCGGGTAAGACCGCGCAGCCGGCAAGCAAGCCGAGGAGGGACACCGTCCGCTGACGGAGCAGATGGGCCATGACTGCGGTATCGGACACGTGGCATGGCTCCTTAAGGCACCATGTGCGCCGTGGCGATCGACTTCGAAGCCGAAGGCATGCTCGAGGGGACCAGCGACCGCCATGCGCGGCTCGAGCTCCTGCAGACCCTGGAGCAGGAGGGCTTCGGCGTCGAGGAGCTGCGCGAGGCCGCGGCGCAGGACCGTTTGGCGCTGTTGCCCGTCGAGCGCGTGCTCGCCGGTGAGGGAAAGCTCTACACGCGCGAGGAGCTCGCGGAGGACACGGGCCTCGACCCCGACTTCCTCGACCAGGCCGCACGGGCGCTCGGTGTGCCGATCCGCGAGCCGGGCGAGCGCGCGATCACCGAGGAGGAGGTGGAGCTGTCGCGCAACGCTAAGGCGCTGATCGATGCCGGCCTCAACCCGGAATCGTTCCTCGAGCTCACGGCCGTGATGAGTCGCTCCATGCAGAACATCGCCGCGTCGCTGACCTGGGTGTTCGGCGAGGCGTTCCTGCAAGCCGGCGACACCGAGCGCGACCTCGGCCTGCGCTACGCGGAGGCCCTTCGCAACCTCGGACCCCTCGCCGCGCCCACGCTCCAGCACATGCTGAACCTGCGGCTCCGCGAGCAGATGCGCGAGGCGGTTGTCAGCCAGGCCGAGCTGCAGGCGGGCCAGCTCGCCGGCACGCAGCCCATCACCGTTGGCTTCGTGGACATCGTCGGCTTCACGAGGCTCGGCGAGGACGTCGAACCCGAAGACCTCGGTCCAGTTGTCAGGAAATTCGAGCGGGCCGTGGCCGACGCGGTCGAACCACCCGTACGGCTCGTGAAGATAATCGGCGACGCGGCCATGCTGGTGGCCCCGCAGCCCGGGCCGGTCGTCGACACGGTCGTCCGGCTTGTGGAGCGCTCAAACGAGCAGGCGCCGCTGCTGCGCGGCGGGGTGGCATGCGGCGAGGGGCTTACGCGAGCCGGCGACTGGTACGGGCGCCCGGTGAACCTGGCGGCCCGACTCACCGGCTTCGCGCGGCGTGGCAGCGTCGTGACCTCCAAGGAGGTCCGTGACGCCACCGGAGACGGTTACGACTGGTCGACCGCCGGCAGCAGGCGCTTCAAGGGCGTGCGCGGGACAGTCGACGTGTTCCGGGTGCGGCCGCTCCAGAGCTAGGCGTTCGCCGGCTCGGCCTCGGCACGGTCGCCAATGCCCGCGGCCGCGCGCAGGGTGTCGGCCTTGTCCGTCTTCTCCCAGGTGAAGTCGTGATCCTCGCGGCCGAAGTGGCCGTAGGCCGCCGTCTTCCGGTAGATCGGACGGTGAAGGTCGAGGTACTTGCGGAAGGCGCCCGGGCGCAGGTCGAAGTGCTCGTCCACGAGCTGCGCGATCTGCGAGCGCGACACGCGCTCGGTGCCGAACGTCTCCACCATCACCGAAACCGGGTGCGCGACGCCGATTGCGTACGCCACCTGCACCTCGCACTTCTCGGCCAGTCCCGCGGCCACCACGTTCTTCGCCACGTAGCGCGCGGCGTAGGCGGCCGAGCGGTCCACCTTCGACGGGTCCTTGCCCGAAAACGCGCCACCGCCGTGGCGGGCCATGCCGCCGTAGGTGTCGACGATGATCTTGCGGCCGGTGAGGCCGGCGTCGCCAACGGGCCCGCCGATCACGAACTTGCCGGTCGGGTTCACGAGGAAGTTGTGCCCCTTCGAGTCGAGGAGCTTCTTCTCGTCGTAGAGCTCGGCCGGGAGGACCGGATGCACAACGTGCTCCCAGAGGTCCGGCTTGATCAGCGTCTCCGCGTCCACGCCGTCCTTGTGCTGGGTTGAGATCAGCACGCGCTCGATCTCGATCGGGCGGCCGTTCTCATAGCGCACGGTCACCTGGGTCTTGCCGTCCGGCCCCAGGTACGGGATCAGCTCGGCGCGGCGCACCTCGGCGAGCCGGTGCGCCAGCTTGTGCGCCAGGGAGATCGGGAGCGGCATGAGCTCCTTCGTCTCGCGCGACGCGTAGCCGAACATCATGCCCTGGTCGCCGGCGCCGGCAACATCGAGCTCGTCGTCGTCCGCGGGGTCCGTGCGGGCCTCGTAGGCCGTGTCCACGCCCTGCGCGATGTCCGGTGACTGCTCGTCGATGGCGGTAATCACGGCGCAGCTGTCGCAGTCGAAGCCGTAGCGCCCTCCGCTGTAGCCGATCTTGCGGATCGTCTCGCGCGCGATCTTCGGGATGTCCACGTAGACGTCGGTCGTAATCTCGCCCGAGACCACCACGAGCCCGGTGTTCACGAGGGTCTCGCAGGCCACGCGACCCTCCGGGTCCTCGGCCATAACGGCGTCGAGGACGCCGTCCGAAATCTGGTCGGCCATCTTGTCCGGATGGCCCTCGGTGACCGACTCGGACGTGAACAGGAACTCGTTGTCTGAAAGGGGCTGGGTCGTCATGAGGCCGGGAAGGGTACACATGGCACTGTGGACAGTCAGTGGGTAACCATCATCGAGCCGTTCCGGATCCACTCGGTGGAGCCGGTTCGGATGACAACGCGCGACGAGCGCCAGCAGGAGCTCGAGCGCGCGGGATACAACCTGTTCAACGTGCCCGGACCGCGCGTACTTGTGGATCTGCTCACCGACTCGGGCACCGGGGCGATGTCCTCCGAGCAGTGGGCCGGCCTTCAGCGAGGCGACGAGAGCTACGCCGGCTCCGCCTCGTGGTTCCGCTTCCGCGACGCCGTCCAGGAGCTGTTCCCGTACAAGCACGTGATCCCGACGCACCAGGGCCGCGCGGCCGAGAAGATCGTTTTCAGCGTGCTCGGCGGTCCCGGCAAGACGATCCCGAACAACACCCACTTCGACACCACGCGCGCGAACGTGGAGTTCACCGGGGCCGAGGCGCTCGACCTGCCGGTTCCGGAGGCGCTTGTGCCGTCCTCGCGCCATCCGTTCAAGGGCGACATGGACGTGGAGGCCCTCCGGCGCGTGCTCGCCGAGCGGGACGTGCCCGTGGTGTTCATGACACTCACGAACAACTCCGGTGGCGGCCAGCCGGTCTCGATGGCGAACCTGCGCGCGGTGCGCGAGGCCTGCGACAGCGCCGGCGTGCCGCTCTTCCTGGACGCCTGCCGCTTCGCCGAGAACGCGTGGTTCGTGAAGCTGCGCGAGGACGGGTACGCCGACACACCGGTGCCGGACATCGTCCGCGAGGCGGCCGCGCTCGCCGATGGCATGACGATGTCGGCGAAGAAGGACCCGCTCGGCAACATCGGCGGCTGGCTCGCGCTGAACGACGACGCGCTCGCCGAGAAGTGCCGCAACCTGCTGATCCTCACCGAGGGATTCCCGACGTACGGAGGCATGGCGGGCCGCGACATGGACGCGATCGCCCAGGGTCTGCGCGAGGTGGTCGACGAGGACTACCTCCGCTACCGCATCACCTCCACCGCCTACCTGGGCGACGCGCTCGACAAGGCCGGCATCCCGGTGGTACAGCCGCCGGGCGGTCACGCGATCTACATCGACGCGCGCAGCTTCCTCTCCCACATCCAGCCGCTCGAGTATCCCGGGCAGGCGCTGGCGGTCGCGCTCTACCTCGAGGGCGGCATCCGCGGCTGTGAGATCGGGACTGTGATGTTCGGGCGCCAGCCCGACGGCTCGGAGCAGCCCGCGACTATGGATCTGGTGCGGCTGGCGATCCCGCGCCGCACGTACACGCAGTCGCACGTGGACTACGTGATCGAGGTCTGCGCGTTCGTCGCGAAGCGCGCGGCCGAGCTGCGTGGCCTGCGGATCGTGGAGGAGCCGCCCGCGCTGCGGCACTTCACGGCGCGCTTCGAGCCCCTCTAGCCGCGGCGAAATAACGGCTCCGTCCCTCATATCGGGGACTGTCGCGCCGATAACCAAGAGACACGCGTCAGTCACCAAATGCCGTGGCTACTCATACATCAACTCTTTTCGCAGTTGGGGCGGTCGGCCTTCTTCTTGGCCTGACCGTCCTCGTGCTGGCCAAACGGCTTGTGCGCGGGCGGGCGGAGCGCCGCTCGCGTCAGCGGCGCGTGGCATGGGTAGCCGCCCTGGGCACCGGCGCCGTACCCGACATGCGCCTCAAGCGGCTCCGCGCACTCGGCCGGGAAGCGGCCAGGCGCGCGGCGGCCCAGGAGGACCTTCTCGTGCTGCTCGATGCGGGTCGGCTGCCGCCGCAGGACGACCGCCGTCAACCGTTTCAGAGCGCAGTGCGCCGCAGCGGCCTCCAACGCGCTCTTCGGTCCGCGTGCGCATCGCGCAGTGCGGTCGCCCGTGGTCGGGCCGCCCTCCTGTGGGCGCGACTCGGCCTCGGCGGCGCGGAGCGGATGATCGCTCCGCTGATGGCGGACGCGGACCCTGACGTTCGCGCTGCGGCCACCCAGGCGCTGGCCTGCTGCGGCTCGGAGGAGGCGGCGTGGGCGTTGCTGCGTGCGCTGCGTGACGGGCATGTGGCACCAGAGCGGGTGGTGGAACGGCTCACCGGCGCGTGGGCCGCGTCGCCGCTCTTGCAAGCACTTCACGAGCCGGATTTCCTGGCCGTCCGTGCGTGGCTCGCAGAGGCGCTGGGCCTTACCGGGGACGCGCGCGCCGAGGCCTCGCTCGTCCAAATGGTTACGGCCGGAACCGAGGAAGAGCGCATCCGCTCGTGCCGCGCGCTCGGCAGACTTCGCCGCCCGACATCATTCGCCGCGCTCGCGACTGCGCTCGAGGACCGGTCCGCAGCGGTGCGTGCACAGGCGGCACGAGCCCTTGCGGACCTCGGCGATCCTCGCTCCGTGAAGGCTCTCGTGAGCCTGCTCGACGACGACTCCTGGTGGGTCCGCGCGCGAGTGGCTGACGCGCTGCGCGCAATCGGCCGCAAGGGGCTCGCTGCGCTTGCCCAGGCGGCCGACGAACACCCCGACCTGTTCGCACGTGAACGCGCCATCGAGGCGCTCGGCCTGGAGCCGGCCGGCGCGCTCGGCGCCCTTGGAGCGCGAGGGGCGGTGGCGACGGCCGCATGATCGATGCGCTCCGCGAGTTCGTTTTCGCCTTCAACATCTTCGTGATCGTCTACATGGCCGCGCAGTGCGCGAACCAGCTCCTGCTGATCTGCCTCGGCTGGCGCGAGATCTCCGAATACGTGAAGCGGAAGTCCCTTCGCGACTACGGCACGATCGCCAACTCGGAGCTGAGCGTTCCGGTGTCGATCGTGGTTCCCGCCTACAACGAGGAGAGCGTGATCGCCGAGTCGGTGCGCTCCCTCCTGAACAGCCACTACGCCGCCTTCGAGGTCGTGGTGGTGAACGATGGGTCCACGGACAGGACGCTCCAGGTGCTGACCGACGAGTACGACCTCGTCCCGCACGAGCGCGTGCCGCGCGCGCACCTCGATACCAAGCCGGTGGTGGCCTCATATCGCAGCCTGAGCGACGAGCGGCTCGTCGTGATCGAGAAGGAGAACGGCGGGAGTCGCGCGGACGCGGTGAATGCCGGGCTTCGATATGCGCGCTACCCGCTCTTCCTGGCGGTGGACGCGGACACCCTGCTCGACATCGATGCCCTCCCCCGGCTCGTGCGCGAGTTCCAGGTTCGGCCCGAGACGGTGGCGCTGGGCGGCATCGTCCGAATCGCCAACGGCTCGACCGTCGAGGCCGGCCATGTGACCGAGGCGCGCACCCCGCGCGGGCTGCTCGTGAACCTCCAGATCGTGGAGTACCTCCGCGCCTTCCTCGTGGGGCGCACCGGCTGGTCGCGCCTCGGCGCTGTCCTGATCGTCTCGGGCGCATTCGGCATCTTCAGGCGCGAGGACGTGATCGAGATCGGCGGCTACGACCCGGACAGCTTCGCCGAGGACGCCGACCTGGTGGTGCGGCTCCACCGGCTCTGCCGCGATCGCGGCCGTCCCTACAGAATCGGCTTCATCGCGGATCCCGTGTGCTGGACGGAGGCGCCGTCATCGCTGCCGGTGCTGAAGTCTCAGCGAGAGCGCTGGCAGCGCGGCCTCATCGAGGTGCTGTGGACAGCCCGCCACATGATGGGTCGCCCGCGCTACGGCACTGTGGGGATGGTGGCCCTGCCGTATTTCCTCTTCTTCGAGGCCATCGGCCCTCTCGTGGAGGTGCTGGGCTACGTGGTGATCACGCTGTCGCTGGCGCTAGGCTGGCTTTCCCTCGCGATGGCGCTCGCCTTCTTCGGGGTGGCGGTGGCCTTCGGAATCGCCTTTTCCTTCGGCGCGCTGCTCGTGGAGGAGCGCGCCTTCCAGCGCTACCGGCGCTGGAGCTGCTTCGGCCGGCTGGTGCTGGCGGCGGGCCTTGAGAACCTCGGCTACCGGCAGTGGTACGCGCTCGTTCGCGTGCGCGCCTCCTGGGCGCATCTCTGGCGGCGCCCCCAGGCATGGGGCGAAATGGAGCGCGCGGGGTTCAATCCCGAGAGCGCCCCCTCGAAGTCTTGAAGTCGATCACCAGCGGAACGCCCTGCAGGCCGTAGCGCTCGCGTAGGCGGTTCTCGAGGAAGTAGGCGTAGTCGCGCGTGACCTGGCCGCGGTTGTTCACCTGGATCGCGAAGCGCGGCGGGCTCATCTCGAACTGGGTCATGTAGTACATGCGCAGCCGCTTGCCACGCACGGCCGGCGGCTCGCGAAGCGCCTGGAGGTCGCCAAGAAAGCGGTTCAGCTCGGGAGTCTTGATCTGCTCGGCCGAGCGGTCCGCGAGCGACAGCGCCTCCGCCACCAGCCGCTTCATGCCGCGGCCGCTCGCGGCCGACACGGCCATCACCTGCGGGCGCTGGCGCAGCTTGCGCGCGACCTTCGCCTTGGCGTCCTCGAGGTCGGTCTGCGTGACGTCCCACTTGTTGAGCGCGATCACAGTGGCGCACTTCTGCTTCATGGCCAACTCCGCCACGCGCAGGTCGTCGCTCGTAACGCCCTCGGTCGCGTCGCACACCACGATCGCCACGTCGGCACGCCCCGCGGCCTGCTCGGAGCGCAGCTGCGCGTAGTAATCCACGGTGCCGGCGACCTTCGTGCGCCGGCGCAGGCCGGCGGTGTCCACCAGCACCACGTCGCGGTCGTCGAACTGGATGCGGGTGTCGATCGCGTCGCGGGTCGTGCCCGCCACGTCGTGCACGATCACGCGCTCCTCCCCGAGCAGCCGGTTCACGAGCGAGGATTTGCCCACGTTCGGCCGACCGATCAGCGCGAGCCGGGTGGCGGTCGCCTCGTCGCTCTCGGTCTGCTCGGGCAGGCGCTCGACGATCAGGTCGAGGAGGTCCCCCGTGCCGAGCCCCTGGGTGGCCGACACGGCCAGCGGGTCGCCGAGGCCGAGGCCGTAGAACTCTGTGGCGAGCCCCGTCTGGCGGGCGTCGTCGACCTTGTTGGCGGCCACGATCACCGGCACGCCGCCGCCGCGCAGCTCGCTCGCCAGCTCGGCGTCGCCGGGGCGCAGGCCCGCCCGAGCGTCCACCACGAGCAGGGCGAGGTCGGCCTCCTCGAGCGCGATCAGCGCCTGGCGGCGGATCTCTTCGGCCATGTGGTGCTCGCCCGCGAAGTCCACGCCGCCGGTGTCCACCAGCGTGAAGCCCACGCCGTTCCAGTCGGCATCGACCTCCTTGCGGTCGCGGGTCACGCCCGCGTCCTCGTGCACCACGGTCTCGCGAGTGCCGGACAGGCGGTTCACGAGCGTCGACTTGCCGACGTTCGGATAGCCCACCACGGCCACGGTCGGCCTGCTCATCGCCGCGCCCGCTCGACCAGCTCCACGATGCGAGCGACGACCTCGTCCACGTCAAGGCCGCTCGTGTCGAGCTCGACCGCGCCCGGGGCGGGCATCAGCGGCGAGTGCTCTCGCTCCATGTCCTGGGCGTCGCGGAGCGTCTGGTCCTGCAGGACGGTGTGGACGTCCGTGCCGAGTTCGTTTGCACGACGCCGCGCTCTTTCCTCGGGCGAGGCGGTCAGATAGACCTTTACTGCAGCATCGGGGGCGACCACGGTGCCGATGTCTCGTCCCTCGGCCACCCAGTCGCCGTCGGAGAGCAGCTCCCGCTGCTTCTGCACAAGCGCCTCGCGTACCGCCGGGTTGGTCGCGACCTTGGACGCCGCCTCGGAGACCTCAGGTGCCCGAATCGCCTCGGACACGTCCTCTCCGTTGGCGAGCACCCGATCGCCGAGCTGGATGTCGAGGGCCTGGGCGTGGTCGGAGGCCGCGCCGCCGTGTCGATTTGCCATCAACCCGACCGCGCGGTACATCGCGCCCGAGTCCAGGTAGGTGAAGCCGAGCGCGCGCGCGGCAGCGCGCGCGACCGTGCTCTTGCCCGCCCCCGCGGGTCCATCGATGGCCACGACCATTGGGCGAAGGCTACGCGGCGGCCGAATCGTCGCCCGGCGCGGCCAGAGGGAGACATGCGGGACACAGACAGTCACCTCCGCCGGCCGTCAGCTCCGCGAGCGCGCCGGCGTCCACCTCAACCTGAGAGCACCAACAGGACCCGGAGCCCACGCCACATCCGAAACGCTCGCCACAGTTCTGGCACTGAAGGGAGCGCATCACGTTCGGGGACCCTTCAATGCCCGAGCTCAGACAGGCTTCGTGCTCATCGCCCACATCGCCAGCACGTAGGCGAGCAGGGTGATGGTCACGAGCACGAGCGCCGTGGTGTTGAGCCCGCCGAACGCGCGCCCGCCCTCGCGTGCCCTGCGCGCGGCGATCCCGGCGCACACCGTGGCCACGATCAGCAGCAGGAGCGTGGGCTCGGAGGTCACGAAGCCGATGTCGATCCAGGCCGGCGGCTCGTCCAGGTCGTCGAGCCCCTCCTTCGATGCAATCCACTGAGCACCAGCGCGCATCGCGATCCAGGCCGGAATCGCGCCGATGAGCAGTGAGCGGTAGGCCAGGCGCAGTCCCGCCGCCGACTCGTCACCGCGGGCGGACGCGAGCGACACCACCACCAGCACGAGCGCGCCGACCAGCGTCATCGCTCCCAGGACGTGCAGAAACAGCGGCAGGTTCCAGTCGTCCGGCCGGATCGCGCCGAGCACCACGGTCATGCGCCCGGCTTCCAGATCATCAGGACGAGCAGGCCCACGATCGCGACCACGCGCAGCCAGTGCATCAGCGGCGCGCGCTCGGCGGAGACGTCGTCCGCCCCGATGCGGGCCCTGACGCCGAGCCCCGTGGCCACCATCCAGAGCACGATCGCGCCGAGAATCCAGCCGTCCCAGATCTCGTACTGGTCAAGGTTGAGCGCCAGCCAGATTCCGAGCACCAGCGTGCCGAGCCCGCCCACGTCCCAGCACCGATCGGCCACGAACAGGGTGCGGCCGGTGGCCGGGGCCCCGAGCGCCACCGCGGTGTAGGTGACCACGGTCACGAACAGCAGGACGGCCGCCAGCAGGTGGAAAAAGAGCAGTGTGTCGTACACCGGCGCGGAAGCTACAGGAGGGCCCGGAGATCTTGCTCGAAGCCCGGATAGGAAACCGCGGCCGCATCCATGCCCACCACCTCCACGCCCTCGGTGGAGGCGAAACCGGCGACGGCGCCGAGCATCGCCATGCGGTGATCGCCCTTCGCGTCGATCGTGCCGCCGCGCAGCGGTGAGCCGTCCCCGCGAACGCTGAAGCCGTCCGGCGTGGCCTCGATGTCGGCGCCCAGGCCGCGCAGCCCCTCGACCACGCCCTCGATCCGGTCGGACTCCTTCAGCCGCAGCTCCTCCGCCCCACGCACGACGGTCTCCCCGTCGGCGTGCGCGCCGAGGAGCGCCACGAGCGTCAGCTCGTCGATGGCGAGCGGTACCTCGTGCGGCTCCACGACGGTGCCCTCGAGCGATCCGGAGGCCACGTCGAGCTCCCCGACCGGCTCGCCGTCCACCTCCGCGCCAGGCTGCTCGAGCTCACCCACGACCACCGCGCCCATGCGCTCGGCGATCCGGTAGAAGCCCGTGCGGGTCCAGTTCAGGCCGACGTCCTTCAGCACGACCCGCGAGCCGCCCACGAGGATCGCGGCGGCCACTATGAAGGCCGCGGACGACGGGTCTCCCGGCACCACCACCTCGTCGAGCTCGAGCTCGTCCACCTGGGTCACGGTGATGCGCAGGCCATCGCGCTCGAATGGCACGCGGGCCCGCCGCAGCATGCGCTCCGTGTGGTCGCGGCTCACCGAGGGCTCTGACACGGTGGTCGAACCGGCGGCGAGCATGCCCGCGATCAGCACGCAGGACTTCACCTGCGCGCTCGCGACAGGCAGCTCGTACTCGATCCCGGTCAGCTCCCCGCCGCGCACCGTGAAGGGCGGAAAGCGCCCCTCGCGAGCCTCCACGCTCGCACCCATGCGCTCGAGGGGCTCCGCGATGCGGTCGACCGGTCGCGTGCGGATCGAGGCGTCGCCGTCGAGGGTCCAGACGCCCCCGGGCTGCCCGGCAAGCCATCCCGGCAGCAGTCGCATGAGCGTGCCGGCGTTGCCGACGTTCAGCAGTCCGCCCGTGGCCTCGAGCGGCGCATGCAGGCCCACCCCGCGGATCACCACGCAGTTGTCGCCCTCTTCGTCGATGCCCGCGCCGAGCGTCCTCAGGGCGTTGAGGGTCGAGCGCGTGTCCCCGGAGTCGAGATAGTTGCGCACGGTGACCGGCTCGTCAGCCATCGCCCCGATCAGCGCCGCGCGGTGGGAGATCGACTTGTCGGGCGGAGGCGTGTGGCTGCCCCGGAGCGGGCCGGCGGGATCGAAGCGGACCGTCTGGCTCACTCGCTGCCGACCGGGAAGCCGAGCGCCTCGATCAGCTCGCGCGCGCGGCCGGCCTCAGCGTCGCCCGCGATCCAGAGGGTCATGGCGCCGGTGCGCATGTCGGAAGCCGGCGCGAGCGCCATGTCGACGATGTTCACGCCCGCCCTGCCGAGCTCGAGAGCCACCTGGGCGACGATACCGGGGCGGTTCGGCACGGTCAGCCGCAGCTCGTGGATCGGGCCCTCCGCTGAACCGGCCTCGAGCAGGACGCGCCTGTCGTCGCGCGCCCGGTCGTTCCAGTCCTCGACCGCGCCGTCGCGCAGGCGGCTCTCCACCTCGTCGAGCTCGCGCCGGAAGGCGCTGATCTCCTCGATGATCGCCGCGCGGTTGGAGCGGTAGATGTCGCCCCACATCGCAGTGTTCGCGCCCGCCACCCGCGTCATGTCGCGGAAGCTCGGACCGACCTGCCGGAGCGCGTCGCCGTGTTCGAGCAGGCGTCCCGCGGCCTGGGACGCCAGCACGTTGGCGAGCACGTGCGGCAGGTGGCTGAACACGGCCACCAGCCGGTCGTGAGTCTCGGCGTCCACTGCCACCGGGCGCGCGCCCACGTCGACCACGAAGCGGTGCAGCCGCTCGTAGAGGAGGCCGCCCGACTGCTCGTGCGGCGTCAGGTACCAGACGGCACCCTGGAAGAGGTCGGCGCGCGCGTGCTCGACGCCCGCGGTCTCGGCGCCCGCGATCGGGTGGCCGCCCACGAAGCGAGGGTCGGACGTGCGCTCCACGAGGTCCTGCTTCGTCGAGCCCACGTCGGTGACGAGCGTGTCCGGCCCCGACGCGTCCAGCGCCTCGCGCACCAGCTCCGGCAGCACGCCCACGGGCGCGCACGCGAAGCAGAGCTCCGCCCCGTCCACGGTTTCGGCGATCGAGGCCGCCGCGCGATCGATGGCGCCGCGCTCGACCGCCGTGCGCAGCCGCTCGGGGTCACGGCCGAACCCCACGACCTCGGCGTCCTCGACGTGCTCGCGCGCCGCCAGGCCGATCGAGCCGCCGATCAGCCCCACGCCGAGGACGGCTATGCGCACGCTGTCCGCCTTTGCGCAAGCACGCGGCGCGTGCGCAGCGATGTCATCCGACGGTCGTGAACTGCTTTCCGGCCAGCTCGGCCGCCGCCTCGAGCTTGCGCAGGTAGGGCGCGAAGTCGTCCGCGTAGAGCGCCTGCGGACCGTCGCAGACGGCGTCCTCGGGGCTCGGGTGGATCTCCACGATGATGCCGTCGGCGCCGGCCGCGGCCGCCGCGAGCGAGAGCGGCTCCACCAGCGAGCGCTTCCCAGCCGCGTGGCTCGGGTCGATCACGATCGGCAGGTGCGTGAGCTCGCGCAGCACCGGCACGGCCATCAGGTCGAGCGTGAAGCGGTAGCTCGGCTCGTAGGTGCGGATGCCGCGCTCGCAGAGCATCACCTGCTCGTTGCCCTCCTTGAGGATGTACTCCGCGGCCATCAGGAGCTCCTCGAGCGTGGCCGACAGCCCGCGCTTCAGGAGCACCGGCTTGCCCGCGCGGCCCACCTCGGTGAGCAGCGTGTAGTTCTGCATGTTGCGCGCGCCGAGCTGCACCACGTCGGCCACCTCGAGCACCGGCTCGAGGTCGCGCACGTCCATCAGCTCGGTCACGATCGGCAGGCCGGTCTCGGCCTTCGCCTCGGCCAGAAGGCGAAGCCCGGCCTCGCCCAGGCCCTGGAACGAGTACGGCGAGGTGCGCGGTTTGTACGCGCCGCCGCGCAGGAACTGCGCTCCCGCATCCTTCACGGTGCGGGCCGTGTCGAGGAGCACCTCGCGCGACTCGACGGTGCAAGGACCGGCGATCGTGGCGAAGTGCTCGCCGCCGATGCGGCGGCCGTCGATCTCCAGCACCGTGCGCTCGCCTTGGCGGTACTGGAGCGACGCGAGCTTGTACGGCTTGAGGATCGGCACCAGGTGGTCGACGCCCGGTGCGCCCTCGAGTCCGAGGTTGGCCACGTGCTCGCGGTCGCCGATCGCACCGATCACCGTCACGAGCTCGCCGGCCGAGATATGGGCGTGGGCCCCGACGGATTCGACGCGCCGGATCACGGCGTCTACCTCCGCCTGGGTCGCCCCCTCTTTCATCACGATCATCATCTGTCCCTAAAGCCTCTCAAAGTTGGTCTGCGGTACAACGATTCGGACGGCGTCCGGCGGTCCCTGGAATTCGGCACGGCACGAGCCGCTGCCGGACGCCTAGCTAAATCGGTAGTACCAGCGCGAGTGGCCAGGCCGAGCGGAGCGCGGGGACGCGCTCGTGCAAGCAGTCGGCGTGGCCAGACGGGACATCACCGTTGGTTGTAGCAGGTTCAGAGCAGCTGATCCAGCGCTGCGAGGAAGCGATCGTTCTCCTGGCGCGTCCCGTAGGTCACGCGCATCCAGCCCATCTGGCCGAGTGCCTTGCCTGTGCGAACGATCACGCCACGCTCCGCGAGGCCACCCACGACCTCGTCCTCGTCGCGGTCGCCGACCGAGACCCAGGAGAAGTTCGCCTGGCTGTCCGTGGTCTCGAGGCCGCGCTCCTGCAGCTCCGATTCCACGTGCAGGCGCTCGATCGCGGTCTGCTCGACCCGACGCTCCAGCTCGTCCACATGGTTGAGCGCCTCGGCGGCCGCGGCCTGCGCAAGCGCGTTCACGGAGAAGGGCTGGCGCACGCGGTCGACGGCGAGCCGGAACTCCTCCGAGCCGAGCGCGTAGCCCACCCGCAGGCCGCAGAGGCCGTACACCTTCGAGAAGGTGCGCAGGAGGATCAGGTTGGGGTGACGATCGAGCAGGGCGATCGACTCGTCGGGATCCTGGAGCGACGAGAACTCCACATATGCCTCGTCGAGGATCACGGCCACGTGGCGCGACAGCCCGCCGACGAACTCGTCGATCGCTGCCGGCGGAAGGGCGGTGGCCGTCGGGTTGTTCGGGTTGCAGACGATCACGATCCGCGTGGCGGCGGTCACCTCGCGCGCCATCGCCTCGAGGTCGTGCTCGGCGGCCTCGTTCAGCGGCACCACGGCGGCACGGGCGCCCGACATCGCCGCGAGCTGCGGATACATCGAGAACGACGGCCAGGCGTACACGAGCTCCGCTCCGGGCTCGAGCATCGCCTCGGCAGCCGCGAGCAGCAGCTCGCACGAGCCGTTGCCCACTGAGATCCGTTCGACGGGCACGCCGGTCCGGTCGGAGATGCGGCGGCGCAGTGCGGTCCGTTCCGGATCCGGGTAGCGATTGAGCGTGCGCAGGTGCGCCTCCACCGCCTCCAGCACCTGCGGGTGCGGCTGGAACGGAGTCTCGTTCGAGGCGAGCTTCACCAGCTCGCCGTCGAAGGCGTAGGTGGAGGCCGCGGGGTAGACGGGGATCTCGCGCAGGCGGGCGTTGAACTCGAGGCCGGTCACTGCGCTCCCTGGAGGTCGCGGCGCAGCGACTCGGCGTCGCGCAGATACACGTGCTTCGGTTCCGTCTCGGGATCCGCGTAGCAGTGAAGGAGGAGGCGGATCACCTTCGGAAGGGCGCCGGGAACGTCGATCTCGCGCGCGCAGAGGAGGGGCACCGCCGACAGCCCGAGCCGCCGGGCCGCCACGGCGGGGAACTCGGCGTCGAGGTCGTTCGTGCAGGTGAAGATGCAGCTCACCATGCGCTCCGGCTCGATCGAGTTGCGCTCCATGACCTCGCGCATGAGCTCCTCCGTGGCCGACAGGATGGCGTCGGCCTCGTTCTCCTCGACGGTGATGGCGCCTCGTAGCGCGCGCAGCTGCATGCGGCGGCGGATTGTGCCAGCTAGCGCCTGGGCCGCTTCTTCGGCCGGCGTCCCGACGGTCGTCCGCCGCGCTCGGCGGCCGGCTCCGATAGCCGGCGCAGCCGCTCCACCTCCGTCTTCGTGAGGCGGCGGCTCTTGCCCGGCTCGAGCCCGCGCAGGCCGAGCGGACCGAACGCCACGCGCTCCAGCTCGATCACACGGTGCCCCACGGCCTCGACCATCCGGCGCACCTGGCGCTTGCGACCCTCGCGGATCGTCAGTTCGAGCACCCCGGGCGCGGGCTGGCGAGCCTGCGCGGGCGCTGTCCGCCCGTCATCCAGCTCAACGCCGTCCCTGAGCGCGTCGAGCGCTCTCGGCGACACCCGGGCGGGCTGAATCCGCGCCCGGTACACCTTCTTCACCCCGTAGCGCGGATGCGTCAATCGGTCGGCGAGGTCGCCGTCGTTGGTGAGCAGGATCAGGCCGGTGGTGTCCGCGTCGAGCCGCCCGACCGGGTAGAGCCGCCGCGGCGAGCGCACCAGCTGCACCACCGTCGGCCGGCCGTGCGTGTCACGCGCCGTCGACACCACCCCGGCCGGCTTGTTGAGCGCGTGCACCTCGTGCGGCTCCGGCGCCACCGGCCGCCCATCGAGGGCCACCCCACTCGCCTCGTCAACGTCGCGAGCCGGATCCGTAACAACCTCGCCGTCGACTGTTACCCGCCCCTCCCCCACGATCACCTCGGCAGCGCGCCGCGAGGCGACACCCGCGTGCGCGAGGAACTTGGCGAGGCGCATGCCCGCAGGCTACGCGCCCGTTGTCTCCGCCGGCCGGCGCTGGGCCCGGACGCCTACAGCAGCGGTAATGGATGGGTTCCCGTCACTTGATCCGTCACTTGATCCGGCATAGCCGGACTAACTGACGGCGGTCCCCTTCAATGCAAGCGAGCCGCCCCCCGGCGGCCGCGCGGCAAGGGCGGAGCGCCGCGGCAAGGGCGGAGCGCCGCGGCCAGGGCGGAGCGCCGCGGCCGCCGCGGCCGCGCCGGCTACTCCACCGACCGCAGATGCCGCGTCGGCCGGCTGCCCTCGGCCTTGTCGGCATACATGGCGTCGTCGGCGCGGGAGAGCACCTCGTCGGAGGAGATGGTTGCGGCCTCGAAGAGCGCGTAGCCGACGCTCGCGTCGAGCGAGCCCGCCGGGGTCGATACCTCGCGGCGCACCGCGTTCACCATCAGGTTCGCGAGCTCGGCGGCTTCGGGGGCCCCGCCGTGCGGCATCAGCACGGCGAACTCGTCCCCGCCGAAGCGAGCCAGGATGTCGCTCTCGCGCAGGCGCTTGCGCAGCACCCTGGCCACCTCGGCGAGCGCGCGGTCACCTGCCCTGTGCCCGTGGCCGTCGTTCACCTGCTTGAAGCGGTCGAGGTCGAGCACGAGCAGCGCGCCGTCCAGGCCGTAGCGGCGTCCGTGCGTGATGTGGCGGTCCAGCTCCTGCTCGAAGCGGCGGCGGTTGTATAGCCCGGTTAGGGCGTCGTGGTCGGCGATGTGGCGGAGGCGATGCTCCACGGCCGAGCGCTCGGTCGCCAACTGGCGGGCCTCGGTCACATCGACGCCGGTTCCCACCACGTGGGTGACCGAGCCGTCTGGGCCGGTCAGAGCGGTGTTCGACCACTCGATCAGGCGCAGCTCGCCGTCGCGCGTGCGCCAGTGGAACTCGGTTCGCACGGGCGACTCGCCCGCCGCGAGCGCCTTGAAGGCCGACACGACCGTGGCGCGCTCCTCCTGAGGCACGAGATCGAACAGCCCGCCTCGGGCCTCGAACTGGCGGGCCGTGAATCCGCTCAGCTCCTCGCACGCCCGGCCCCAGCGTATGAGGGTCCCTTCGGGGTCAGCGACGACTATCAGCGAGGTTGCTGCGTCGAGAACCGCATCCAATAACTGGCGGTCCCCAGAAACGGGGATCGTGTCACGCGTACGGGGCGCCACCGCCCACCCTATTGCCCAGGTTCGCGAGATCGCATACCCAATGCGCCACACTTTTTCCGCATGGACCTGCTTTTGCTCGACGAGCGGCTCGCCGCGGGCGAGGAGCCTGGGTTCCGGGCCCGCCAGGTCTGGGAGTGGGCGGCGCGCGGCGCCGGCTCTTACGAGGAGATGACGAACCTCCCGCTCGAGCTGCGCGAGCAGCTCGCGGACGAGGTGCCCTTCTCGTCGCTGACCCCCGTTCGCGACGCACTCGCCTCGGACGGGACGGAGAAGGCGCTGTTCGAGACCCACGACGGCCGCCCGGTCGAGGCCGTCCTGATGCGCTACCGCGATGGTCGCCGCTCGCTGTGCGTCTCGAGCCAGTCCGGCTGCCCGCTCACCTGCACCTTCTGCGCCACCGGCGCTATGCGCTTCGGGCGCAACCTCACCGCCTCCGAGATTCTTGACCAGGCACTCCACTTCCGCCGCAAGGAGCCCGTGAACCACGCGGTTTTCATGGGAATGGGCGAGCCGCTGATGAACCTCGACGCCGTGCTGGCTGCGTGCGAGCGGCTGCCGGACGTGGGGATCGCGCACTCGCACACGGGGGTGTCGACCGTGGGCTGGATCCCCGGGATCGACCGTATGGCGGAGGAGGGCCCGCCCGTGCGGCTCGCCCTCTCGCTGCACGCGGCCGACGAGGCGCTGCGCTCCGAACTGATGCCGGTGAACGACCGCTACCCGCTTCGTGATGTGCTCGACGCCTGCCTGCGCTGGCACGAGCGCCGCAAGCGCCAGGTGTTCGTCGAGTACCTGATGCTGGACGGCGTGAACGACCGCTACGAGCAGGCCCGGGCGCTCGCCGACCTGCTCCAGCCACGGCACGCCTTCAAGGTGAACCTGATCCCGTACAACCCGACCGACTCGGACTACCGCGGCTCAGGCCGCGACGCGATCGCCGCCTTCCGGGCCACCCTTGAGGAGCGCGGCATCCGGACCACCGTGAGGGTCACCCGCGGCCGCGACATCGCGGCGGCGTGTGGGCAGCTCGCCGCCCGCGGCTAGCCACGAGCCGCCGAGGATCAGGACGAGCCCTGCGGCCGTCGCGACGCTGAAGCTCTCGTCGAGCAGGACAACGCCGTAGAAGATCGAGAAGACCGGCGCGATGTAGCCGACCAGCGAGGCTCTCGCCGGCCCGTCGCTCGCCACGAGCGAGTGGAAGATCACGAACGCGAACCCGGTGCACACGACGCCGAGGATGAGGAGCGAGGCCACGGCGTCGAGCCCGGGCACCGCCTCCGGCGCGTGAACGAGCCCGAGCGGAAGGGTCACGAGCGCGGCCACGGCCTGGGTGCCGGCCACGGTCGCGACGGGCTCCACCCCGGCGAGATTGCGCTTCAGGTACCAGGCGGCCACGGCGTAACCGAGGGCGGCGAGGATGACGAACATGCCGCCCACGAGCGCCTCGGCGCCACCGCCGGCATCCACCCCGAGCAGCATCCCCACGCCGACAATCCCGATCGCCACGCCCACCAGGCTTGGCGTGCTCGCGCGCTGCTCGCCGGTGAGCGCGAAGGCGAGCAGGAAGGTGAAGATCGGCGCGCTTGCCACGAGGATTCCGGTGAGCGAGGACGAGATGCGCTCCTCGCCGAGCGCGATCAGCGTGAGCGGGACCGCCACCTGGACGAACGCCAGGATCACGATCGGACCGAAGCGCCCGCGGAGGCTGCCGAGAACCCCGCGCTGCAGCGCGAGCGGGACCAGCACAAGCGCGGCGAGGGCCGTCCGGATCGAGACGACGGCCCAGGGCGACACGCCGTCGTCCAGCGCGACCTTGATGAACAGGTAGGACGCACCCCAGAACGCGCTGAGCGTGAGCAGCAGGACGAGGGAACGGCGGGACATGCCACAAGCTAACCAGATGGCTCCCATTAGTCCTAATGACTCCTGCTTGACACGACGATAAGCTGTGCTGATGCTCGACATCCGCAGGATGAAGGTTCTCCGCGAGGTTGCCGCCAAGGGCTCGTTCTCGGCCGCGGCCGAGGCGCTCAACTTCACGCAGTCCGCCGTGAGCCAGCACATCGCGGCGCTCGAGCGCGAGACCGGGACCCAGCTGGTGGAGCGCTTCTCGCGCGGCGTCCGGCTCACCGAGGCGGGCACCGTGCTCGTCACTCACGCGGACGCGATCCTCTCCCGCCTCGAGTCGGCGGAGGAGGACCTCGCGGCAATCGCCGGCCTGCGCGGCGGCCGGCTGCGGCTCGTCTGCTTCCAGAGCGCCGGTGCCACGGTGGTGCCGAGGGCGGTGGCGACGTTCCATGGGCGCCACCCGGACGTCGAGCTGAGCCTGCGTGAGGCCGAGCCCGACGAGGCCGCCTTGCTGTTGAAGGCGGGGGACGTGGACCTCGCGCTCGTCTACGACCACCCGGCGACGATGCTCGTGCCGGGGCTGGAGCTGACCCACCTCCTGGACGACTGCTACGACGCGCTCCTCCCCGCCGGCCACAAGCTCGCCGACCGCCGCCGTCTCTCGCTGGCCGATCTCTCAGAGGATCCGTGGATCCTCTCCACGAGCACGTGCGGGTGCCGCCAGATCACTCAAACCACCTGCCGGGACGCGGGCTTCGAGCCGCGAGTGGCCTTCGAGGCCGACGAGACGCTCGCCGCCCAGGCGCTCGTGGCCGCCGGCGTCGGCGTGACGCTCCTGCCACGGATGGCCCTCACGGCCGTGCATCCGGGCACGGTGCCGCGCGCGCTCAAGGACGCACCGGTGCGCAGGGTGCTCGCCGCGCGCGTGGAGGGCGGCTTCCACTCGCCCGCCAGCGACGCGATGCTCCAGATCTTCCAGGACGTGGCCGGCGAGTTCAGCGGCCCGCGCCTGGAGCTCGCGGCGAGTTGACGGACGCCGCTGTCGACCGCGTCCGGCGCTTCTGGGAGGACGCGTTCAACGAGCGCAACCTCGACCTGGTCGAAGAGTTCGTCGCGCCCGGGTACGTGAACCACAACGCCCTGCCCGGCACTCCACCCGGCCCGGAGGGGCAACGGGAGCTGATGACGCGCCTCTGGGAGGCATTTCCCGACGGGTGCTTCGAGATCAAGCACCTCGCGAGGGATGGCGACACGGTCATCTGCGTCGGCGTGATGTCCGGGACCCACGAGGGAACGCTGATGGGTGTGCAAGCCACGGGTCGCCAGGTCGAATGGCGCCAATGCCACCTGTTTCGCGTGGACGCCGACGGCCGGGCGCTCGAGCATGACGCGATCCGCGACGACGTCGGGCTGATGCGGCAGATGGGCGTCGGCCCCGGCGCGAGCTAGCCGGCGAGGTTCTTCGCGCGCTGCTCGCCCGCACGCAGCAGCCGCTCGCGGATGTCGCCCTCGTCCTCCGGGCTCGGGTCGAAGCGGCCCGGGTCGGGCAGGGCCTCCAGGCCCGAGAGGCCGAACAGCTTCTCGAACAGCTCCGTGCTCCGGTACATCACGGCGCCGAAGCGCGAGCGCCCCGACTCCTCGATCAGCCCCCGCTCTAGCAGCGTCCCGACCGCGGACTCCGACGCCACTCCGCGGATGCGTGCCACCTCGGGCCGCGAGACCGGCTGGAGATAGGCCACGATCGCGAGGCACTCGGCCTGGGCCTGTGTGAGCGGCGGCGTGCGCGGACGCGCCAGCAACCTGCGAGCCGCGCGCTCCGCGACCGGGTCGGTGGCCAGTGTGAAGCCGCCGGCCACCTCGCGCAGGACCACTCCGCGGTAGCCCTCGGCGTAGTGCTCGCGCAGCCGTGCGAGCGCTTCGACGATCTCGCCCTCGCCCACCTCGCACGCGTCGGCCAGGCGGTCCACCGAAACCGGCTCCGGAGAGAGGAAGAGCAGCGCCTCGACGGTGCGGGCCAGGTCGTTCACGAGGACACCACCGTGATCGGGCCGAACGGAATCTCCTGCTCCCACTTGGCCTCGCCGGCCTTGTAGAGCTCGAGCAGCGCGAAGAGCGTGACGGCCTCGGTCAGGCGGTCGGCGCCCTCGACGGCCTCGTCGAACGAGAAGCGGCTGCGGCTCGACAGCAGGTCGCGCAGGTGGCGCAGGCGCTGTTCCACTGAGACCGCGGGCCGGCGCACGTGGCGCAGGTCGAGCGGGGGCGGAACGGTGAGCAGGTCGCCGAGCGCCTCCGCCAGTCGCTCGGGGTCGTATGCGGCCTCGGCCGCCTCGATGGAGATGCGCCGAAGCTCCGGCGGGAGCGGCGCGCTGCGGTAGCGGTAGCCGTGCTCGGCCTCGAGCCGGTCGCGCAGGTGCTCGGCCGCCTGGCGGTAGCGGTGGTACTCGAGCATGCGGGCGAGCAGCTCCTCCGCCGCCTCCATTGGCTCGAGGTCGAGGCCCTCCTCCTCGTCGGAGGGCAGCATCAGCCGCGACTTCAGCTCCAAGAGCGCCGCGATCAGCACGAGGAACTCGGTGGCCGCCTCGAGATCGAGCTCGCCCGTGCGCTCGAGGTATTCGACGTAGGCGAGCACCACCTCCGCGAGGTCGACCTCGAGCAGATCGATCTCCTCCTTGAGCACCAGCGTGAGGAGCAGGTCGAACGGCCCGTTGAAGACCTCTAGGTCAAGGTCGAGCGAGGCGATTGACATCGCCCGAGAGACTAGACGCGGGCCCGGTCAGAGGGTCGCGCCGAAGTCCGTCGCCCAGAGCGTCCACGCCAGGGTGGCGAGGAGCACGATCATGAGCGGCCGGACGAGCGGGCGGTCGAGCGCCTTCATATGTCTTGTGATCGGAATCACAAGATCGATTCTTTAGCGCGGCCTGCGGACGTTAAGCGCGAGGACCCAGTCCCATAGCGGAATGCACCTCCGCCATGGTGGGAACGGCGATCTCTCTCGCTCGATCGGCGCCGGTTCGCAGCGTGCGCTCCAGCGCGCCCTCGTCCGCGCGCAGCTCGGCGTAGCGCTCGCGCACGGGCGCCAGCAGCTCGGCCACCGCCTCGCCCACCGACTGCTTGAACGCCCCGTAGCCCTGACCCTCGAACTCGCGCTCCACCTGCTCGGGCGGCATGTCGCGCGCCACCGAGTAGATGTCGATCAGGTTCGTGATCCCGGCCTTGTCCGGAGCGCGCACGACGCCGCTCCCCGAGTCCGTCTCCGCGCGCTTGATCTTCTTGACGATCGCGTCCGGCTCGTCGTCGATGTAGATCCGCCCGGCCTCTGAGCTGCCGGTGGTCGACATCTTCGCGTCAGGGCTCTGAAGATCCATGATCCGCGCTCCCGTTTTCGGGACCACGGCCTCGGCCTCGACGAACACCTCGCCGTAGGTCGAGTTGAAGCGCCGGGCGATCTCGCGCGCCAGCTCGACGTGCTGGCGCTGGTCCTCGCCCACCGGCACCTGGTCGGTCTTGTAGAGCAGGATGTCGGCGGCCTGCAGAACCGGATAGGTGAAGAGGCTGGTGCGCACCAGCTGCTGCTCGCGCGCCGACTTGTCCTTGAACTGGGTCATGCGCTGAAGGTCGCCATAGGGAGTGACCGACGAGAGCAGCCAGCAGAGCTCCGAGTGCTCGGCCAGGTCGGACTGGCGAAACAGGATGCAGCGCTCGGGGTCGAGGCCGGCGGCCATGAGCATGGCGGTCGTGTCGAGCACGTAGCCTGGCAGCGCGTCGGGGTCGTAGGACACGCTCGTGGCGTGTAGATCGACGATGCAGTAGATGGCGGGGTCGCCGCGCTCCTGGCCGTCGAGGTAGCCGCGGATCGCCCCGATGTAGTTGCCGAGGTGCTTGCGCCCGGTCGGCTGGATGCCGCTGAAGATGCGCACCGGGCGGGCAGTCTAGGGCGCGACCTGCACGGTGATCCTCTCCACCGCGTTGTTCGCGTAGCCCTTCAGGTTCCAGGGTGGGTCGAGCGGCTGGGTGTTGCCCGCTGAGTCGGTCGCCCTTGAGGACAGCACGTGCTCGCCGGGATCTGCGTTCCAGTCAAAGCTCCAGCCGCGCCACGCGTTCGGGCCGATTGCAGGGTCGAGAACCGCGGCATTGAAGGTCGCGCCTCCGTCGGTGGAGACCTCGACACGTTCGATGCTGCCCTGGCCTGACCAGGCTCGACCGGTGACGGTGTTCGGTCCGGGTTCCAGGTGGCGAGTGCGCGTCATGAAGTCCGGCACGCCGGGGGGCACCATCAGGGAGCGCGGCAGCATGCGGGTGACCGGCTCGCCCGGCTCACCGTCCTCGCCGTACATCCGGTAGGCCACCGAGTTCTGGAAGCCGCCGAAGGGCTCCTCGAGGACGGTGATGCGCGTGAGCCACTTCACGTTCTGCATGCCGTACCAGCCTGGGACCACGAGCCGCAGCGGGAAGCCGTGCTGGGGCGGGAGTGGCTCGCCGTTCATTTCGTAGGCGAGGAGCGCGTCGCGCGCGTCGGCGATCGGCATCGCGCGCTCGTAGGTCTGCGCCTCGCCTCCCTCGATGCCCCTGTCGAGGGCACTGAAGAGGAGCTCGACCGCGCTCTGCTTCACGCCGGCGTCCTCGAGCAGCGGTCCGAGCCGGGCGCCGCCCCACTCCGCGGTGCCCACGGCCTCGGTCAGCCACGGCTGGCTGACCGGGCGCGGCTCGAGCAGGGCGCGGCCGTTGCCGGCGCACTCGAAGGTGATGGGCCCGTCGACCCGTTCCCGTGCCCGAAGATCGTCGAGTGAGAGCGTCAGCGGGCGCTCGACCGCACCGGTGATCTCGAGCTCGAAGCTGGCGGGGTCGACCGCAGGGATGTCGTAGTGGATCAGGAGGTAGTGAAGCCCGGCCGGGGTGATCGGGTCCCGGAGCGCCTCGAGGGGAAGGCCGTGGTTGCGGGCCGCGAGCCGCAGCTCAGCATGCGTGATTCCCTCATCGCCGGCGGTGCCGGCGGGCGCGGCGTCCATGCGGCGACTCTAGCTCTGGAAGACGCCGCCGTCGAAGTCCGTGACCCCGACGATCACCGACAACAGTCCGATGCACACGATCACGAGCGCAGCCCAAAAGGTGAGGCGCGCGCCGGAGACGTGTGCGTATGCCATGGCGATCAGGCCGATCACCAGACCGAGCGGGAAGAGGATCAGCATGCTGATCGCGGCTGTGATGGCGAGCACGACCGCGGCCTGCCGGTCGCGGCGACGTGAGAGGTCGCGTTCCTGCGGGGCGATGCCGCCTAGGCCGCTCACGTTTCCTTCATTCCCGGGATAGGCTCGTTTCATGCTGAGGCCCTCGGCGCTGGTCCTGACCGCTGCGATCCTGCTGACGAGCCCCGCCGCGCTGTCGGCGGCTACGGGGGACTCGGCCCGTAAGCAGCGTCCGCGGGTGGCGAAGGCCGAGCTTCAGCCGTTTCGTTCATGCGATGCGCTGGTCCGCTATGCGCGCCGGAACGTCCGCCGCGGGCCTGGGATGTTCCCACCGCCGGTCGGCGGGATCGTGCCGCCTCCACCGCGAAGGATCGACTCTCCGACGACGGGCCCGGTGCCTTCTCCCGCGGCTCCCGGCGCCGAGTCGGATCAGTCCCAGACCAACGTCCAGGAGCAGGGGGTTGACGAGCCCGACGTCGTGAAGGCTGCCGGCGGGCGGATCTTCGCGGTCGCGGGCGGCCAGCTTCACGCCATCGACGCCGCCGGGCCGCGTCTGCTCGGCTCGCTTCGGCTGGACGGCTATGCGCACGAGCTGCTGCTTCACGGCAAGCGTCTGCTCGTCCTGTCGCAGGACGCAGCCGGCCCGGTGGGCATCGAGTCAGCGCTCTCGAGGCCGTACCAGCCCAACCCGGTGACGCTCCTCACGGAGCTGGACGTGAGCGACCCCGCCAAGATGACCGTGGTTCGCGTCCAGCGGGTTCGCGGCCTGTTGGTGAGCGCGCGCCTGACCGGGGCGATCGCACGCGTCGTGGTGACCAACACGCCGCGCGCGGGGGCCGAGCCCGCGCTGCGCTCACGCCTGCGCGGCTGGCTGCCCCACACCACCGTCGCCAACCGGCTGACCGGCCACAAACGCACCCGGCCCGCCACCCGCTGCCGGGCCGTGCGGAGGGCGCAGGTCTTCTCCGGGCTCGACATGCTCACGGTGCTCACGATCGACATGGACCGAGGGCTGCCGGAGGTGGAGTCCGACGCCGTGATGACGGGCGCGGAGCTCGTGTACGCATCGCCGCGCCGCCTGTACGTGGCCACGCAGCGCTTCGTCCCGCAGTCCGCGCCGGAGCAGGATGTCCACGGGGGCACGACGATCCACGAGTTCGACGCCTCGGACACGGCCGAGACGACATACCGGGCCAGCGGCACGGTGCCCGGCTTCCTGCTCAACCAGTGGGCGATGTCCGAGCGCGGCGGAGTGCTGAGGGTCGCGAGCAGTGAGGATCCGACCTGGCTCGGCGGCACCCAGACAGGTGGGCAGAGCTTCGTGACGACGCTCGCCCGCCGGGAGGGCAGCCTTGCCCGGCTCGGCCAGGTCGGTGGGCTCGGGAAGGGCGAACGCATCTATTCCGTTCGCTTTATCGACGACGTCGGCTACGTGGTGACCTTCCGTCAGGTCGACCCTCTCTACACCGTGGACCTCTCCGCCCCCGCCAACCCGAGGGTGCGCGGGGAGCTGAAGATCCGCGGCTACTCCGCCTACCTCCACCCCGTGGGCCGTGACCTGCTGCTCGGCGTGGGCCAGGACGCCACCGAGCAGGGCCAGCGCCTCGGCACCCAGCTCTCGCTGTTCGACGTCTCAGATGTGGCGCAGCCGCGGCGCCTGCACCAGCGCACGGTCGCGCCCGGCGCCTACTCCGACGTCGAGTACGACCACCACGCGTTTCTCTGGTGGGCGCCGCGCAACCTCGCCGTGATGCCGGTCCAGTACGCGACGGATCGGGACTATTTCAGCGGCGCGCTGGGCTTCAGCGTCGAGCGGACGCCCGGCATCGGCGAGGTCGGCAGCGCCACCCACGAAGCCGGGGACTACATCGCCCCGATCCAGCGTTCCTTCGTCGTGGGCGGGCGCCTGTTCACACTCTCCGATCTCGGGCTCGAGGAGAACGACCTCGCGGATCTGTCGGAGAGGGCCTGGCTCGAGCTGCCCGCGGCTGCGCCCTGAGCCGACGCTAGGCGTCGGGGCGCCAGCGGACCACGGGGCGCTTTGCCGCGCCGGCTTCGTCGAGGCGGCGGACCGGTGTGGTGTGCGGGGCGGTGCGGGCCACCTCGGGGTCTTCCTTGGCCTCCTCGAGGATCGCGCGAACCACCTCGGCGAAGTGGTCGAGGCGTTCCTTCGTCTCGGTCTCGGTGGGCTCGATCATCAGCGCCTCGTCCACGAGCAGCGGGAAGTACACGGTGGGCGGGTGGACGTTGTAGTCGAGCATGCGCTTCGCGATGTCGAGCGTCCTAATCCCGAGCTCGTCCTTGGCGCCCTGGCCCGACAGGACGAACTCGTGCATGCACAAACGGTCGAAGGCAATGGGAAGGTACTCGGCGATACCGGGCTCCGCCATCAGTGCTTTCAGGTAGTTCGCGTTCAGGACCGCCACCTCGGACGCCTCGCGCAGCCCATCCGCCCCGAGCGAGCAGATGTACGCATACGAGCGCACGAAGACACCGAAGTTGCCCTGGAAGCCGCGCAGCTTGCCGATCGACTGGGGCCGATCGAAATCGAGGTCGAAGCGACCGTCGCGCTCCACCACCTGCGGCACCGGCAGGAAGGGCTCGATCCGGTCCGAGCACGCGATCGGGCCGGCGCCCGGGCCGCCGCCGCCGTGCGGCTGCGTGAAGGTCTTGTGCAGGTTGAAGTGGACGATGTCGAAGCCCATGTCGCCGGGCCGCGTCACGCCCATCACCGCGTTCAGGTTCGCGCCGTCGTAGTAGAGGGTCGCGCCGGCGTCGTGCACGATCCGGGCGATCTCCTCGATGTTGCGGTCGAAGAGGCCGAGCGTGTTCGGGTTGGTGAGCATCAGGCAGGCCACGTCGTCGCCGGCCTTCGAGCGAAGGTCGTCGACGTCCACCCCGCCGTCCGGCGCCGTTCCCACCTTCACGACCTCGTAGCCCGCCATCGTCACCGTGGCCGGGTTCGTGCCGTGCGCGGTGTCCGGCGTGAGCACCTTCGTGCGCTGCTCGCCGCGGTCCTCGTGGTACGCGCGGGTGAGCAGCAGGCCTGCCAGCTCGCCGTGCGATCCCGCGCTCGGCTGGAGCGACACGTGCGGCAGTCCGGCGATCTCGCCGAGCGCGCCCTGGAGGCGGCACATCAGCTCGAGCGCTCCCTGCGCGTACTCGGGGTCCTGGAGCGGATGCAGGCGCGCGTGGCCGGGCAGCGCCGCCACCCGCTCGTGCAGCTTCGGGTTGTGCTTCATCGTGCACGAGCCGAGCGGGTAGAAGCCCTCGTCCAGGTGGAAGTTCTTCGACGAGAGCGTCGTGTAGTGGCGCACCAGCTCGGGCTCTGAGATCTCGGGAAGCTCGGCGGGGCGCTCGCGGATCGCGTCGGCCGGCAGCAGCTCCTCCACGGAAATCTCGGGCACGTCCGTGACGGGCGGGGTGAACGCCCGGCGACCGGGCTTTGAGTGCTCGAAGACCGTGAGCGCTTCGTCGCTCATACGCCGACCCCCGCGCGAGCGGGCGCGCCCACGAGCTCAGCCAGGCGGTCAATGTGCTCTTTGGTGCGCCGTTCTGTAAGGGCAACGAGCAGCCCGTCGGAAAACTCTGGGTAATCGCGGCCGAGCCGGTAGCCCGGGTTCACGCCGGCCGCGCGGGCGCGCTCGAACAGGCCGTCGAGATCCGGCACTCGCACGGCGAACTCGCGCACCACCGGGCCCGGGTTGATCGCCTCGAGCCCGAGCGCCTCGCGGGCGTAGTGCGTCCGGCGCAGCATCAGCTCGCCCAGCTCCACGAGCCCGCGCTTGCCGAGCCAGGACAGGTACACCACTCCCGCCAGCGCGTTCAGCGCCTGGGCGGTGCAGATGTTGTGCGTGGCCTTCTCGCGGCGGATGTGCTGCTCGCGGGTCTGGAGCGTGAGCACGAAGCCGCGGCGGCCGTCCACGTCGCGCGTCTCGCCGGCGATCCGGCCGGGCATCTTGCGGATGAAGCGCTGGTCGGCTGCAAAGAACCCGAACGACGGGCCGCCGAAGTCGAGCCGGTTGCCGAGCGACTGGCCCTCCCCTACGCACACGTCCACGCCGAGCTCACCCGGCGGCTTGAGGATGCCGAGCGGGATCGGGTCGGCTGCGCACACGAGCAGCGCTCCCGTGCGCTTGCCGGCCTCGGACAATGCGCCGAGGTCCTCCACGGTGCCGAGGAAGTTCGGCTGCTGCACGAACACGGCCGCGGTGTCGTCGTCCACCGCGGCGGCGAGCGCCTCCACGTCGGTCGCGCCGTCCTCGTCGAGCGGCACCTCCACGACCTCCATGCCGTATCCGGCGGCATGAGTCGCCAGCGCGGCGCGGGAATGCGGGTGCAGCCCGCGGCTCGCGACGAGCCGGGTGCGCTTCGTCTCGAGCTTGGCCAGGTAGCCCGCGGCGGCCACCGCGCTCGGCCCCTCGTACACCGACGCGTTCGAGACCGGCAGCCCGGTGAGCTCCGAGATCGCGGTCTGGAACTCGAACATCACCTGGAGCCCGCCCTGTGAGATCTCAGGCTGGTAGGGCGTGTATGGCGTGAGGAACTCGGAGCGGCTCAGCAACGTGTCGATCAGCGCCGGCACGTAGTGGTCGTACATGCCAGCCCCGAGGAAGCTCACCTCCGCCTCGGTGTGCCTGTTGCGGGCGGCCAGACCGGACAGGTGCTCGTACACCTCCTGCTCCGACTGGCCCTGCGGTAGATCGAGCTCGCGGCCCAGCCGAACCGACTCCGGGATGTCCGCGAAGAGATCCTCGAGCGACCCGACGCCGATGGCGTCGAGCATCTCCCTGAGATCTTCGTCTGTGACGCCCGTGTAGCGGCTCATGAACCTCCACGACGTTAGCTACCCGTCTGGAGCAACTCCTTGTACTGGTTCACGTCCATCAGCTGGTCCAATTCGGACTGGTCGGAGAGCCTCACCTTCACCATCCAGCCCTCTCCGTAGGGGTCCGAGTTGACGTTCTCGGGGCTGTCCGTGAGGCCCTCGTTCACCTCGACAATCTCGCCCGAAAGCGGGGCGAACACGTCCGACACCGCCTTCACCGACTCCACCTCTGCGTAGGCCTCGTCCTTCGAGACCGAGGTGCCCACCTCCGGCGGGTCGAAGAACACGACCTCCCCGAGCGCGTCCTGTGCGTACCAGGTAATGCCGAACGTGGCCGTGTCGCCCTCGATGCGCGCCCAGTCATGTTCGGCGTGGTACTTCAGGTCCTCGGGGTAGCTGGCCTCAGCCACTGGTCTCCTTCCGGTAGAGCGGTTTCTCCCTCACCTCGGCCGCGCGCGGCTTGCCGCGTACGTCGACCTCCAACTCGGTGCCCGGCGCCGCGGCGCCCACCGGCACGTACGCCATTCCGATGCCCACGTCGAGGCAAGGCGACAGCGAGCCGCTCGTCACGACTCCCTCGCCGGTCGCCGTATGCACGGGGTTTCCCTGGCGCGGGATTCCGGCGCCCGTGAAGGCGAACGGCACGAGCGTCTGCTCCGGCTCGATTCCGCGCAGCGCATCCGCGCCGATGAAGCCTGTGTCGAGCTTGCAGCACCACGCCAGCCCGGCCTCGATCGGATTGCGCTCCTCGGACAGGTCGTTGCCGTACAGGTGGAAGCAGACCTCGAGCCGAAGCGTGTCGCGCGCGCCGAGGCCCGCGGGCAGCACGCCCTGGTCGAGCAGCGCGTCCCAGACCGCCGCCGCGCCGTCCGGCGAGATCAGCAGCTCCACGCCGTCCTCGCCGGTGTAGCCGGTGCCGCAGGCGAGGCACTCCACCCCCGCGATCGACACTCCCGCCGTCCGCATGCGTGCCGGCAGCTCCCCCTCGGCCACGCGCTCCACGGCCGCTCGGGCGTCGGGTCCCTGCACGGCGAGCATCGCCCAGCGCTCGTGCGCGTCGCTCACCTCGGCGTCGAAGGCGCCCGCATGCTCGCGGAACCACGCGAGGTCCTTCTCGTGGTTCGACGCGTTCGTCACAGTCAGGAAGCGGTCGGGGCCCAGCCGGTACGTGAAGAGGTCGTCCAGGACACCGCCGTCCTCGCGGCAGAGCAGCGAGTACTGGGCGCCGCCTTCGGCGATCTTCGTGACGTCGTTCGAGAGCAGCCGCTGAAGGAGCTCCTCGGCCTGCGGGCCGCTCGTCTCGATCTCACCCATGTGCGAGACGTCGAACATCCCCGCCCTCGTCCGGACCGCCACGTGCTCCTGGCGGATGCCCTCGTACTGGACCGGCATCTCCCAGCCCGCGAACGGGACGAGCCTCGCACCCGCCTGCTCATGTCGATCGAACAGGGGCGTGCGGCGGAGTGTGTCTGTGGCGGGCGGCAACCGCCCGCAGGTTACCCCCTGGTGATAACGACCGGGGCCTCCGCAGCGCGGCGGCACTTGTCCACCACGACGGCCAGGCCCAGCCATCCCGAGAAGGGGAGATCCGGCGTATGCTGGGCGCGCAGTACGCCGCGGACGCCATCGGGCTCCAGGACGAGCTCGACGTGCGCGGTAACGGGTTCGGCTGGTGACATACCGCGATGTTCGCGCCAATGGGCGCGCATCGCGTCGGGAGCACCCCCGACCCACCCCCCGATATTCAGATGGAATCGCAGACCACAGCGCCCGACCCGGACCTCCTCGAGCGGGAGTCGGAGCTGCTCGCTCTCGACCACGCGCTCGCTGAGGCGGTCGACGGGCGCGGGAGCGTGGTTGCGGTCGAGGGGCCGCCCGGCATCGGGAAGTCGCGCCTTGTGGCCGCCTGCGTGGAGAGCGCCCGAGAGCGCGAGATGTACACGCTGTCGGTGCGCGCGACCGAGCTGGAGCGCAGCTATCCGTACGGCATCGTGCGCCAGACGGCCGATTCGGTCGCGCTCGACAAGACTCAGGAGGAGCGCTCGGCACTCTTCATAGGCGCGGCGCGGCTCGCGCTGCCGATTCTCGATCCGGGCAGCGCCGAGGACACCGACAACCCCGAGCTGATGTACCAGCGCCTGCATGGGCTCTACTGGGTCACTGCCAACCTCGCCCGCGACCGCCCGCTGCTGATCACGATCGACGACGCCCAGTGGGCCGACGAGGCCTCCATGGCAGCCGAGCGCTTCCTGAGCCTGCGGATCGCCGACCTGCCGATGGTGCTGCTCCTGGCGGTACGCACCGTGGAGGTGGGACAGCTCGCCGTGCCGCTCGCCGAGATCCTCGCCGATCCCGCGACCGTCTCGATCCGGCCCGGCCCGCTGTCGCCTGAGGGCGCCGGACAGCGGGTGGAGGCGTTGCTGGGCACCTCGGACGCCGAATTCGCCGCCGCCTGCCATCACGCCACCGGTGGCAACCCCTTCCTGCTCGAGCAGCTGGTGAGCGAGGTGCGCGCGGAAGGGATCGAGCCGACCGAGGCGAGCGCGGAACGTGTGTCCTCCCTGGGCCCGGACACGGTTCGCGCCTCGGTGCTGCTCCGCCTCGAACGCTTGCCGAGTGCCGGCGGGCCGGTGGCGCGAGCGTTGGCGATTCTCGGGGAGCACGAAGTCACTCTTAGAGACGTGGCCACGCTCGCCGGCGTGCCTGAGGACGCCGCGGCGGACGCGCTAGCTGAACTCGAGCGCTCCGGCCTCGTGACCGGCGCCCCCCGCGTCCGCTTCACGCACCCGATCCTGCGCGCGGCAATCGAGGACGACCTGCCCGCGGTGGAGCGCTCGCGCGCACACGAGCAGGCCGCGCGGATGCTCGCCGATCGCGACGCCGACCCGGTGGCCGTGGCCGCGCACCTGCTCGTGTCCGAGCCGGGCCAGGGCGAGTGGGCGGTCGCCGCACTGCGTGCGGCCGCGCGCCGCGCCGAGGCGCTCGGCGACCCCGCCGGTGCGGTGCGCTACCTGGAGCGCGCCGTGGCCGAGCGGCCCGAACCGGCGCAGCTCGCCGAGGTGCTGTTCCAGCTGGGGCTTGCCGCCGCCCATGCCGGCGATCCCGACGCCGCCGAGCACCTGGAGCGCGCCGCGGCGGCGGGCGGACCCACGCGCCTGCGCGCCATGCACTGGACGGCCGTGCTGCACCTTGTTGAGGGACGCGTGAGCAAGGCAGCCGACGTCCTGGAGACGGCGCTCGCGGACTTCCACGAAGAGGACGACGCGGCAAAGCCCCTGCTCGAGACGTTGATCGCCGCTGGACTCGAGAGCGCGACGGTACGACGGCAGCTCGGCGACCTCTTCACCCACCTCGACGAGCCGCGCGGTGCCCCCCGGACCGACTTCGAGCGGTTCGCGCTGATCACCCACGCGTACGTCGCGGTGGTTGAGCAGGCAGACGCGCCGCGCGCCAACGAGCTCATCCATCGGGCACTCGCAGTCGAGGAGCACGGCTACTACGAATCAGTCATGCGAGCAAGCGTCGGGCGGCCGATGACTGCGTTCGTGCTCACGCTCCTGGAGCGCTTCGACGAGTCTCGCGCGATCCTCGACCGGCTCGTGGGTGCGGCGCGCGAGTACGGCGACCGCTCGGCTGCCGGCGTCTTCCTCGCGGAGCGCGCGTGGACGCGCTACCGCGCGGGCGATGTGGAGGGCGCCGAGGCCGACGCCGCGGAGGCACTCCTGATCGCACGCGACGCCACGCGTGCCCGGGGCCACGCACCGATTGCGGCGTCCGTCGCGGTCCTCGCGGGCATGGAGCGGGCGCGGCCATTCGAGGATCTGGAGGCCATCATGGCCAGCCTGCCGCCGGCCGGCGACCCTGACACCGTGGTCCAGGACGACCTCGCCCTCGCACGCGCCTGGCTGCTGCTCGCCCACCAGGGCGATGCACGCGCCGCCGCAGATGCCGCGCTCGAGCTGGACCGTGCCGACTCCTGGGGTTGCGGCTCGCCAACACTCCTTCCGTGGCGCTCGGTGGCGTCGGTTGCGCTGGCGCAGCTCGGCGAGGAGGAGCGGGCGCTCGCCCTGGCGCAGGAGGAGCTGCAGCTGGCGGAGGCGCTGGGAACGCCGCGCGCGGTGGGCATCGCGCATCGCGCCGTCGCGCTGGCGGGGCCGCCCGAGCAGCGCCAGGCCGGGCTCGAGGCTGCGGTGGCCGCGCTGGAGAACGGGGCCGCCCGCCTCGAGCTCGCGCGCGTGACCTGCGAGCTCGGCGCCGAGCTGCGCCGTAGCGGCGAGCGCAGCGCTGCCCGTGACGTGCTGCGCCGCGCGCACACGCTCGCCACGGAGTGCGGCGCCACGCGGCTCGTAAACAGGGTGCGGGACGAGTTGGGCCGATCCGGTGCCCGCCTGATGCGCGAGCCGGCGAGCGGCGTGGAGGGCCTCACGCCGAGCGAGGTCCGCGTGGCGGAGCTGGCGGCCGAGGGGCTCACCAACCGCGAGGTGGCGCAGGCACTGTTCGTCTCCGAGAAGACCGTGGAGACGCACCTCGGGCGCGTCTACCGCAAGCTCGACATCAAGTCGCGCCACGCGCTCCCTGGCGCGCTCGGCGAGCGCAACACCGCGGACACCGCCGAAGTCGCCTCCTAGGGCTCATAAAGACGAACAACCGAGCAGCGCCGCGGTCACCGCCAGGGCCACCTCGGCGCGGGTGCGCAGCGACTCGGCGCTCACCCACTCGTGCGGCGCGTGCGCGCCGCCGCCGCGCGGGCCGAGGCCGTCGATCGTGACCTCGATCCCGCCGGCCGCCATATGGCTCGCATCGCTCGCCCCGCCGCGCTCGGCGGCGACGATCGGGCCGCCGAGCGCGTCCGAGGCGGCCGCGAGCACCTCCGCGGTGGCGGCTCTCGAGTCCATCCCGGGCCAGGCGCGCACCATGCTCGACTCGAGCCGGACCTCGTCGTGCTCCGCGGGGATCGCCTCGAATACGGGCGCGAACGCCTCGAGGCGGTCCGCGCGCAGGTCGCAGACCAGCTCGCCCGCCGGCGGCACGACGTTGAAGGCGTCGCCCGAGCGCAGGATCGTCGGCACCGCGGTGAGGCGGTCGGGCCCGGTCGGGTCGCTGCGGGCGGCCACGAGCTGAGCCACGGCCGCGAGCGCCAGCAGCGCGCTGCGGCCCTTCTCGGGTGCCGATCCGGAGTGAGACGAGCGTCCGTGGGCCTGCACGTTCAGCGTCGCGGCGGCCTTGCGCTTCACGATCACCGCCTCCTCGCCCGCCTTCGTGCGCTCGCCGGCCTCGAAGCAGAGGCAGGCGTCGAAGTCCGCGAAGCGCTTCGCATGGGCGAACGGCGCGGTGCGCCACTCCTCGTCGTTCACCAGCAGCATCACGGCCTCCGCGAACAGCTCGGGCCGCGTGGCCAGCTCCCTCATCAGACCGAGCGAGAGCGCCACGCCGCCCTTCATGTCCACCGTGCCGGACCCCGTGAGGCGGTCGCCGTCGTCGCGGGTCAGCGGATGGTGAGCCTCGTGCGAGACCACCGTGTCCAGGTGCCCGAGGAGCAGCACCCTGCGCTCGCCGCGTCCGCGCAGGCGCCCCACCAGGTCGCGGGCATGCCCGGGTGTGGAGCAGTCGAGCCGCTCGATCTCGGCCTCGGTGGGCAGGAATGCCGTGGCCAGCGCCACGCACTCCTCCGCTCCTTCCAGATCGCCCGACGGCGATGACACCCCCACGAGCGCCTCGAGCTCGCGCTCGGCGGCGAGCGCCATCCGGGGTGCCGCGTCGATCATTCGAGCGGCGCGACGAAGTGGTAGCTCGTGATGCGCAGGCCGGTGTTGAAGTAGAGCCGGTGCGCGTCCTCGCGCTCGGGGCCGACGCCGGAATCGAGGTGGAACTGCTGGCAGCCCTCGCGCTTGCCCTCCTCCATGCACCACTCGAGCAGCGCGCGCCCGTAGCCGCGCCGGCGGCCGTCCGGATGCGTGGAGAGGTCGTCCACGTACAGGCTGTCGCCCCAGGCGAGGTTGCGGATCACGCGGAAGCCGGCCACGCCGAGGCAGCGGTCGTCCTCGTCGAAGGCCCCGACCAGGCGGTAGCCCTGCGGGCGCTGGACCTCGTCCACGCGGCGCACGAACTCGGCCTCGTCCTCGTAGTGCGTCCGGAGCGCGCGCATGGCCTCGAAGGCCTGCGCCGTGTCCGGCGGGAGGAGCTCTCTCAGTCCTTCAGGAATGACGGAACGTCGATGTCGTCGTCCGAGATCTCGAGCGACGCGCGCTGGCGCTCGTCGAGAGACACGTCGCGGCGCCTCGGCTCGCGCCGGCGACCCGTGGAGTCCTCCTCGAACAGCGGCGTGCGGCTCGGACGCTCGAAGCCCGTGGCGATCACGGTCACGCGCACGGAGTCGGCGAGCGTGTCGTCCACGACCGCGCCGAAGATGATGTTGGAGTTCTGGTCGGCGGCGCTCTGGATGATCTCGGCCGCCTCGTTGACCTCGAAGAGGCCGAGGTCGGTGCCGCCGGTGATGTTGAGGAGGATGCCTGTGGCGCCCTCCACCGACTGCTCGAGCAGCGGGCTCGACACGGCGTTCTTGGCGGCCTCGGCCGCGCGGTTCTCGCCTGACGCCTCGCCGATGCCCATGAGCGCCGAGCCGGCGTCCTGCATGATCGTGCGGACGTCGGCGAAGTCCAGGTTGATGAGCCCGGGTGTGGTGATCAGGTCGGTGATGCCCTGCACGCCCTGGCCGAGGACGGCGTCGGCCTCACGGAAGGCGTCGAGGATGCTGGTGCGGCGCTCGACGACGGCGAGCAGCTTCTCGTTCGGGATCACGATCATCGTGTCCACCTGCTCGCGCAGGCGGTCGATGCCCTCCACGGCCTGGCGCATGCGCTGCGTGCCCTCGAAGTCGAACGGCTTCGTGACGACTCCGACGGTGAGCGCTCCGACCTCCTGCTTGGACACCTCGGCGATGACCGGAGCGGCCCCGGTGCCGGTGCCGCCACCCTCGCCCGCTGTCACGAAGACCATGTCCGCGCCCTTCAGCGCCTCCTTGATCTCGTCGCGGCTCTCGTTGGCGGCGCCGTAGCCGACGTCCGGGTTCGCGCCCGCGCCGAGGCCGCGCGTGAGCTGATCGCCGATCTGGAGCTTGATGTCGGCATCGCACATCTGGAGCGCCTGGGCGTCCGTGTTCACGGCGATGAATTCCACGCCCTTGAGGCCCTGGTCCACCATGCGGTTGACAGCGTTCGTGCCGCCGCCACCGATGCCGACGACCTTGATGACCGCCAGGTAGCTACCCGTGTCCATGTCTGAAGTGGTGCCTCTCTACCGTCCGAAGCTCAAGCAAGAGTGGAGGGTTTCCCTCTCCCGCAAACACCGCACTGTAGGCGGAGTTCGCGGGAAGTGTCAATCGTCCTCGCAAGAAATCATGCAGACAGACACTCTACTAATGGTCGAGGGTTGCCCTGAAGCTCAACCCTTGGGTGAGGGTTATCCAGGGGGCGGTGAGGCGCCTCCAGCCCCGGTGGAATCAGTGGGTGCGGGGGCTGGCTGGGTGGTTGCGGGCGGGGCCAGCGTGGACGGCGGAGCGCCCGTCTCGGGTGCTGTACCGTCGGCGGTCGTGGGGGCCGGCGCGAGCTGTTCGGTGGCCGGATCGACCCCGGTAGCGGTCGGTGCGCTGCCCGTGGGCGCCGCGAGCTCGGCGCTCCCGGCGGGTGCCACGGGGGCGAGCGTCTCGGCCGGCAGCCCGCCCGCCGCGGGGCGGCCGGGGAGCCGCACGTCGATGTAGCTCGCGCCCGCGGCCTCGGGGTCGGCGAGGATCCGCACGGCTGCGATCCACTTGGCGCGCACGCGTGTGGCGTTCCCGAAGTAGAGCTCGGGCCCGTCGCGCAGTTCGACCACGATGCCCTCCTCGGAGCGGATGTCGATTCGCTCGAGGCGGCCTCGCAGCGGAGCGGGCGCGCCGCCGGCCACCCGCGCCGCGTGGAGACTCGCCGGATCGGACAGGCGGTCGCCGCCGAGCTTGCCGCGCACATCGATCTCCGGAAGCTTGCCCTCCACCGGAAGGCCGCGCAGGATGGTGCCGTCGCCCGCCACCGGCAGGCCGCCGACGATCGCGGCGGGACGATGCTCGATCACCCGGATCTCGAGGCCGTGTGGGAAGTCGGCCTCCACGTGGAGCGCCCGCACCACCGGGTAGGCGGCGATCGCGTCCTCGAGCTCGGTCTGGTCCACGTGCAGCGTGGTCATCGTGTGCGCGGCCGACACGAGCGAGGCGCGCACGCGCGAGGCGTCCTTGGTGGTGAGGCCGGTCACCTTCACGTCCTCCACCGCAACGAGCGTGGAGTCGCGCAGCCAGAACTGGAAGCCGGCGGCGAGCACGAGGCATGCCGCCAGCACCATGAACACCCGGCGCCGCATGCGCGGCGGGAGAACGCGCAGCGTGAGGATGCGCGCCGCAAGGGCGCTCAGAGCCGCGGAACGCCCGCTGCGCCTCCGGGCGCGACGGCGGCCCGCCACCGCCTGGCCGGCACTCATGAAGAGCCCCAGAGCGGCGCGGTGTCGACCTCGCCCAGGAACTGGACCTCGGGCTCAAGCTCCACGCCGAAGCGCTCGCGCACCCGGCGGCGGCCCTCGCCCATGAGGGCGATCACGTCGGCCGTGGTGGCCTCCCCCATGTTCTCCACGAAGTTCGCGTGCTTCTCCGAAAAGCGTGCGCCCCCCACGGTGAGGCCCCGGCAGCCCGCCTCGTCGAGCAGCACGCCTGCGCTGCGGCCCTCCGCGCGCGGGTCGTCCGGGTTCTTGAAGGTCGAGCCGAAGGTCTTGATTCCTGAGGGCTGCGCGGCGCGGCGCGAGGCGCGCATCTCTGCGAGCGTCGCCTTCACCGACTCTGGCTCCGCCGGGCTGAGCGCGAACGAGGCGCGCCCCACGATCTCGCCCTCCCCGAGGTTCGAGCGGCGGTAGCTGAAGCCAAGCTGGTCGGGAGCGCGGCGCTCGGTTCCGGTGGCGCTCGTGACCTCAACCCACTCGAGCACGCGGTCGAGGTCGCCCCCATAGGCGTTCGCGTTCATCTTCACCGCACCGCCGACGGTTCCGGGGATGTTCACGCCGAACTCGAGGCCGCTGAGGCCGGCCCGGGCGGCGAAGGCCGCGGCCTGCGGGAGCCTGGCACCGCCGCCGCAGAGCAGGCGCTGCCCGTCCTGCTCGATCGTTGCAAGCGAGCCGTCCAGCTTCAAGACAAGTCCTCGGAACCCTTCATCCGCTACGAGGAGGTTCGAGCCCGACCCCACCACTCCTACCTCGACCCCATCTCCGGTTGCCCAGGCCAGCAGCTCGGCGAGGGCCTCCGGCGAGTCGGGGCGGGCGAAGAAGTCGCCATGGCCGCCCGTCCGGATGGTGGTGAGGCGGGCCAGCGGGTAGTCGGCCTCGACTGTTGCCGGAGGGCTCATGCCGCCAGCCTCCGCGCCAGCTCGTCCACGTTGCCCGCGCCGAGCGTGAGCAGGAGATCTCCGTCGGTGAGCTCGTTGTGGAGCTGTCTTTCGGCGTCGTCGATGCGTGGCAGCCACCAGACCGGGCGTCCCCGCGCCTCGTCCGCCGCGGACTGAGCAACGAGGTAGCCGCTCACGCCTGGGAAGTCCTCGGATCGCTCTCGCGCTCGGTAGACATCCAGCACCACCACGAGGTCCGCCAACGCGAGCGCGCGGCCGAACTCACGGGCGAGCATCTCCGTGCGTGAGTAGAGATGCGGCTGGAACGCGGCCACCAGGCGGCGCGGCTCGAGCGTGCGGGCGGCCTCGAGCGTGGCGCGCACCTCCGTGGGGTGGTGGGCGTAGTCGTCGTACACGAGCGCGCCCCGCGCTGTCCGGCCGTGTTCCTCGAAGCGGCGGCCGGCGCCGGTGAACTTGGCAAGGCCGGAAGCTGCTTCCTCGATTGGCACGCCCGCCGCGTCCAGCGCCGCGAGCGCCGCCAGGGCATTGAGGACGTTGTGCTCGCCGGGTACCTGGAGCTCGACCTCCACACCCTTCACCGCAAATCGTGAGCCGCCGGGTGTGAGGGTCAGCTGCTCCGCGTCCTCGATGCCGAAGCTCACCGCCTCACCCTCGCCGGGCAGCTCCACCCCGGGACCCAGCACTCTGACGGCCGCCGGCGCCGTGAACTCCTCGAAGGCTTCCTCCAGCTCGTGGAGATTCGCATAGGTGGCGTGGTGGTCGAGCTCGACGTTCGTGACCACCGCTATGTCGCGACCGAGCTTCAGGAGGGAGCGGTCCGATTCGTCGGCCTCGATCACCGCCCACTCCCCCGCGCCCCAGGCGGCGTTGGTGCCGGCCGCGCGCAGCTCGCCACCGATCACGAAGGCCGGCTCGCGCCCGGCCTCGAGCAGCGCGAGGGCGGCCATCGACGCGCTGGTGGTCTTGCCATGCGTGCCGCCCACGGCGATCGTCCGCTTCATCCGGGACAGCTCGCCGAGCAGGTCACCACGGTGCACCAGCGCGGCGCCGGCCTCGCGAGCGGCCGCCAGCTCGGGGTTGTCCTCCGGAATGGCGGTGGAGACCACGACCTCGGCGCCCTCGGGGAGGTTGGCCGCGTCGTGGCCGATGGCGGGCTCGATGCCGGCCTCGCGAAGACGCGTGCAGTAGGACGACTCGGCCTGGTCGGAGCCCGTGACGCTCGCGCCCAGCTGCTTTGCGACGAGCGCAAGCCCGCTCATGCCCGCGCCGCCGATGCCTATGAAATGGAGCTGCCGACCAGCGAACGGCGCATTGACGGGCTCGGCCATCACGCCCGGACCATATTCGCCAGGTGTGGTCATCTCGGTGGCTCTATGCGCCACGTCAGAGACCACACCTGCGGCCGGGGCACCCTTCAGTGCTTGCCGTTCGCGAGCGCCAGCAGCTCCTCGGCGATCCGGTCCGCCGCATCCGGCCGCGCCACCGCTCGCGCTGCCTTCGCCATCGCCGCCGTTCGCTGCGGGGCGCCGAGGAGGGCGGCCACCTCGCGGGCCAGCCGGGGGCCGTCGAGCTCCGCGTCGGGGATCACGACCGCGGCGCCGGCCCTCTCCATGAAGCGGGCGTTGGAGGTCTGGTGGTCGGCCGTCGCGTGCGGGTAGGGCACGAGGATCGCCGGAAGCCCGGCTGCCGCCAGCTCGAACACGGAGCCCCCGGCGCGAGCGACGGCCACGTCCGCCGCGGCCAGCGCGTCGGAGAACGGCTCGATCGAGGGGGAGAGCCGGTAGTGCTCCGCGGGGCCGAGCTCGTCGAGTCGCCGGCGCAGGTCCTCGTAGTCGCGCTGCCCGGAGGCGTGCAGCACCGCGCCGGGCGCCGCGGAGCCGAAGGCCTCGAGCGCAGCCTCGTTTAAACGGCGGGCACCGAGGGAGCCTCCGAACACCAGAACACAGGCCACATCAGCATCCACGCCCAGACGAGCCCGGGCGGCATCACGATCACCTCTGTCGGTGCCCGCCGGGACCGGCCGCCCGGTCACGAGGAACTTCGACCCGCCGCGCCCTTCCAGCGGGAAAGCCAGAAACACCCGCCGCGCCAGCGGAGCCAGCAGCCGGTTCGTGAGCCCGAGGTGGCTGTCGGCCTCCGTCAACGCCAGCGGCAGCCGCAGCGTCCGGGCCGCCAGGCCCACGGGGCCCGCGACGTAGCCGCCTCCTCCGAGCACCGCGTCGGCCCCGATGCTGCGCAGCAGCCGCCGCGCGCGCCCCGTCGCGCGGGCGGCAAGCAGCAGCGCGCGGGCAGCGCGGACCGGGTTCTGCCGATCGATGCCGGCCACCCGCAGCCGGTGAAGTTGATAGCCGGCAGCCGGGACCAGCTCGGCCTCCGCACGCTCGCCACCGATGAACTCGACCCGCGCGCCGCGCGCCTGGAGCGCGTCAGCTACCGCGAGCGCCGGCACGACGTGTCCCGCCGTGCCTCCGGCGGCGATCACGATCGTTGGCATCGCCACCCCCGTCGATCGCCCGCAGCTCCGGCCGCTCGCCCGCGCGCTCCGGCTTGCCGGCCCGCTGCGCCTTGCCGCCAGTGGCGGCCACGTTCAGCAGCAGGCCCATCGAGCCCATCAGCACCACGAGGTTGCTCGCGCCGTACGAGATGAACGGCAGCGGCACTCCGGTGAGCGGCATCAGCCCGAGCACCGCGAAGAAGTTGAGCGTGGCCTGGCAGAGGATCAGCGACGTGATGCCGGCGGCGAGCAGCTTCGAGTAGCGGTCGGCCGCGAGCTTCGCGGTCCGCAGTCCGGCGTAGCCGATCATCCCGTAGAGCGAGATCAGGCCGAGGATCCCGAACAGGCCGAGCTCCTCGCCGATGATGGCGAGGATCATGTCCGTGTGGGCCTCGGGCAGGTAGAAGATCTTCTGGACCGACTCGCCGAGGCCGACCCCGAAGAAGCCGCCAGAGCCGATCGCGGTGAGCGCCTGGACGGCCTGGAAGCCGCTGTCGCCGGCATCGGCGAACGGGTCCAGGAACGAGAACAGGCGCTCGCGCCGGTACGGCTCGGCGATCGCCAGCAGGGTGGCCAGGAAGAGCAGCACCCCGCCGATCAGCGCGAGGTTTCGCATCGGCACCCCCGCCGCCACCAGCAGCGCACCGATCGAGAAGCAGATCACCATCGTGGTGCCCATATCGGGCTGCTTCATCAGCAGGGCACACGCAGCGCCCACCACGAGCAGCAGCGGCTTCGTGAGCGTGCCCACGCTGCGAGTGCACTGCGGCCGCGCGGCGAGCAGCTGCGCCGCGTACAGCACGAGCGCCACCTTCAGGAGCTCTGAGGGCTGGAACTGGAGCGGACCCGCCCCGAGCCAGCGCGTGGCGCCGTTCACGGTCACGCCCACGCCCGGCAGCATCACGGCCACGGTCAGAGCGAACGACGACATCAGGAGCAGCGGCGTGAGCGCGCGGATCACCTTGAGGCCATGGCGCGACGCCAGCTGCAGGAGCACCATTCCGGCGAGCGCGAACATGACGTAGCGCTTCAGGTAGTAGGAGGCGTCGCCGGGCCCTGAGAGGAGCGACTCCGCCGAGCTGGCCGAGTACACCATCACCGCTCCGCCCGCGAGCAGACAGAGGGTGGCGGTGTAGAGGATCGAGTACTCGACCGGGCGCTTCCGGGGCATCCAGACGGTTTTCTACGGCCAGCCCCGGATTCATCCCCGCGGGACCAACGACCTGAAGGCCTCGCCACGCTCCTCGTAGTCCCGAAACTGGTCGAAACTGGCGCAGGCGGGCGAGAGCAGGACGACATCGCCCGGGTCGGCGGCGGCCGCCGCTTGGCGCATCGCCGTGGCGAGGTCGCCGGCGCGCTGGAGCTGCACGGTCCCCTCTAGGTCCGATTCGAGCCGTTCGGCGGCCTCGCCGATCAGGTAGGCCGCCACGCAGCGCGATGCCACCGCGTCACGCAGGCCCTCAAAGCCGCCGCCCTTCAGGCTGCCGCCGAGGATCACGTGCACCCCGCCGTCGAATGCCTCGATCCCGCGCACCGCCGAGGAGACGTTCGTGGCCTTCGAGTCGTTCACGTACAGCACTCCGTTCACCGAGCCCACCTCCTCCAGCCGGTGGGGCACGCCGGGGAAGGTCCGCAACGCGGCCGCCACGGCCTCCTCGGGCACGCCGGAGGCGATCGCCGCGGCGGAGGCGGCCATGGCGTTCTCGAGGTTGTGCGCACCGCGCAGGCGGATCTCCTCGGCGGACAGCGGCAGCTCCCCGAACTCGATGCGCCGCCCCGAGCCCGGCACCTCCACGCCCGGCGGCACAACCGCCACCTGCTCCGGCGTCTGGTTCGCGAACACGCGCAGCTTCGCCTCGCGGTAGGCCTCGAGCGTCCCGTGTCGGTCGAGGTGGTCCTCGCTCACGTTCAGCAGCAGCGCCGTGTCCGGGGCGAAGGCCTCGGAGTCCTCGGCCTGGAAGCTCGACACCTCGCAGACGATGGTGGTCGACTCGTCCACCTCTCCCACCAGCGCGGCCAGCGGCGTGCCGACGTTGCCGGCGAGCGCCACCGGCAGGTCCGCCTCGCGCCAGATCGCTCCCAGCAGCTCCGTCGTGGTGGTCTTGCCGTTAGTGCCCGTGACCGCCACGAAGCGGTTCGGCAGCAGCCGCCAGGCCAGCTCGAGCTCGCCGAGCACCGGCAGGCCGCGCTCGCGCGCCGCGACGATCACGGGCGCCTCGTTCGGCACGCCCGGGCTCTTCACGACCGAGGCCACGCGCTCGAGCAGCTCCACCCCGTCCCCGCCGAGATGCACCTCGAGATCGCCGGGCACGTCCGGGCTGCCGGAGTCGGTGCCGATTACCTCGCCGCGCCGGCCGAGCATTCGCGCCGCCGCGATCCCGGAGCGCGCGAGCCCGACTACCAGGTACGGCCCCTCGGGAAGGGACGGTCTCACTGGCCTGGGATCGACGCCTGGTAGAGCGTGAAGCCGATTGCCGCGCAGATCGCGGCGACGATCCAGAAGCGCAGGATGATCTTCGTCTCCGACCAGCCCGCCAGCTCGAAATGGTGGTGGATCGGTGCCATCAGGAATATGCGCCGGCGGAAGCGCTGGAACGCAAACACCTGGATCCCCACCGACAGCGCCTCGATCACGAAGATTCCGCCGATCACGATCAGCAGCAGCTCGGTCTTCGTGACCACGGCGAGCGCGGCGATCGCCCCGCCCAGGCCCAGCGAGCCCGTGTCGCCCATGAACACGGACGCCGGGAACGAGTTGAACCACAGGAAGCCCACGCAGGCGCCCACCAGCGAGGCGCTCAGCAGGGAGAGGTCGTGCTCGCCCGGGGTGATGAACGTCATCACCGTGTAGGTGAGGAACACGATCGCCGAGCAGCCCGCGGCGAGGCCGTCGAGCCCGTCGGTGAGGTTCACGCCGTTGGTGGCTCCCGCCAGGACCAGGAAGATCAGGACGGGATAGACGTAGCCGAGCTCCACCGAGGCGTCGATCACGCGCAGCCGCAGCGTGTCGTTCAGCTCCACGTACTGGGTCAGGAAGAGCCAGAGCGCGATCGCGGTCAGCGCCTGGACGAGGAGCTTCATCTTCCCCGACACGCCGAGCGAGCGGCGCTTGCGCAGCTTGACGATGTCGTCGGCGAAGCCGAGCGCGGCCATCGCGAGGGCCGTCCCGAGCACAGCGAGGCTCGTGGCTCGGTAATCGGACAGGATCAGGAAGGGCACCATGATCGAGAGGAAGATCGCGAGCCCGCCCATCGTGGGCGTACCGGCCTTGCCGTGATGGCCGGCCGGGCCCTCCTCACGGATCTGCTGGCCGAACTCCTTGAGGCGCAGGTAGTCGATGAAGCGCGGCCCCAGGAACATGCAGATCAGCAGGGACGCCGATCCGGCCATGACGATCTCGCCCAGCATCCCTAGCTGAGCACCCGCTCCAGCCCGACCGAGCGCGAGCCCTTCACGAGCACGCGATCGCCGGGACGGGCCACCTCCTCGAGCAGCGCTCCTGCCTCCTCGGGCGTCGCCACGGGCTGCGTCTCACCGTCGAAGCCGGCCGTGTAGGCGAGGGCCTCCTCACCCACCGGCACGAGCAGGTCCACCCCGCGCGCCGCCGCGTGCTCGCCGATCTCGCGGTGGTACTCCGGCGAGTCCTTGCCCAGCTCGGCCATCGTGCCCAGCACGGCGATCCGGCGCTCAGCCGGGCTCTCCGCCAGATGGTCGAGGGCCGCCCGCATGGACATTGGGTTGGCGTTGTAGCAGTCGTTCACGACCACGACGCCGCCCGGCAGCTCCACCACCTCGCCGCGCATGGACGAGAACTGCACGTCCACGGCGCCGCCCACGCGCACCCCGAGCGCCCGCGCGGCCGCCACCGCGGCCAGCGTGTTCAGCAAGTTGTGCGGCTCGCGGTACGGCAGCTCGAGCTGGATGAGCTCGCCGCGAGCCTCTATCTCCGCGCGCTCGCCGTCCATCGCAAGAAGCTGCACCTGGCCACCCGGACCGAAGGTCCAGGTGTCGAGGTCGTCGCGCAGATGGGACTCGAGCAGCGGCTCACTCGCCGGCACCACACAGGCGGCTCCGGGCCGCAGGTCGCGGATCAGCTCCGCCTTGGCAGCGGCCACGCGCTCAACCGTGCCGAGGATCGCGAGGTGCACCGGGCCCACGTTCACGATCACGCCCACGTCCGGCTCGGCGATCTCCGCGAGCTCGGCGATCTGTCCCTCGCCGCGCATGGCCATCTCGAGCACGAGCGCCTCTGTGCCGTGGTCGGCCTCGAGGATCGTGAGCGGCAGCCCGATCTCCGTGTTGAAGTTCTCCTGGCTAGCGTGTGCGCGTACGCGGGACCCGAGCAGGGCGGCGAGGATGTCCTTCGTCGAGGTCTTGCCGGTGGAGCCCGTCACGCCGGCCACGCGGGCGCCGAGCTCGCGGCGCCACCCGCGCGCAAGCAGCTGAAGCGCCCGCAGCGGATCGGGCGCGACGATCGCCGTGGCGGTGGCGCACGACGACTGGCCGGTGGAGCTCTCCGCGGCCTCGACGGCCGCCGCGCGGTGCTCGGGCCCGACGAGCACTCCCCAGGCCCCTGCGTCGAGTGCCTGGGCGGCGAAGCGCCCGCCGTCCGCAGTCGCGCCCCGCAGGCCAACGAACAGATCCCCGGGCCCCACCTCGCGGGAGTCGATCACCGCACGCTCCGGGCCGGCGCGCTCGGGATCGCCCGCTGCAAGCTCCCCCTCGGCCAGGGCGGCGAGCCGGCCCGCCGACAGGTCGATCACGTCCGCACCTCGCGCCGCGCGCGCAGCGCCTCGCGCGCCACCGTCACGTCGTCGAACGGATCCTTGCGCCCGTTCTCGAACTCCTGGCCCTGCTCGTGGCCCTTCCCCGCGATCACCACCACGTCGCCCGGCTCGGCCTCCTCGATCACCCGGGTGATCGCGCGGCGGCGATCCAGCTCGCGCTCTGCCTCCGGCCCCGCGCCCTCCATCACCTCGTCGATGATCGCGTCCGGCTGCTCGCTACGAGGGTTGTCCGAGGTCACGAGCACGCGATCGGCCAGCCGCCGGGCGGCATCGCCCATCAGCGGCCGCTTGCCGCGGTCGCGGTCCCCACCGGCGCCGAAGACCACGTGCAGGCGGCCTCGCGCGACCTCCCGCGCCGCCCGCAGCACGTTCTCGAGCGAGTCGGGCGTGTGCGCGTAGTCCACGAGCACGCCGAAGTCCTGGCCCTCGTCCACGGCCTCGAAGCGGCCCGGCACGCGGCCGAAGCCCTCGAGCGAGATCTGCTCCACCCCGAGCGAGCGCACGGCCGCCACGGCGCCGAGCACGTTCTGCACGTTGAAGAGGCCGGGCAGCGGCGACTCGATTCGCAGCTCTCCGTCCGGCGACTCGAGCAGGAAGCGCGATCCCATCACGTCGAACTCGATGTCCCGCGCCCGGTAGTCCGCCTCGTGCTCGATGCCGAACGTCACGGCGTCCACCTCGGCCGCCAGGCGACGCCCGTACTCGTCGTCCACGTTCACCACAGCCGGACCCGGCTCGTCGAACAGCCTGCGCTTGGCCGCGAAGTACGCGTCCATCGTCTCGTGGAAGTCGAGGTGATCCTGGGTGAGGTTCGTGAACACGCGGCACGCGAAGCGGATGCCGGCCACGCGGCCGAGCTCGAGAGCATGCGAGGAGACCTCCATCGCCGCCGCGCTGTCGCCGCCGTCGCGCATGCGCCGGAACGTCTCCTGGAGGTCGATCGCCTCCGGGGTCGTCCGCTCGACCTCCTCCTCCACCCCGCCCACCACGCGCTTGACCGTGCCGAGCAGGCCCGTCTGCCGTCCCGCAGCCTCCAGCAGGTGGCGAACGAGGAACGCGGTGGTGGTCTTCCCGTTCGTGCCGGTGATTCCCACCACATCCAGCTCTGCGGTCGGATCGCCATAGAAACGGGCCGCCGCGGGGCCCATGGCGGCCCGCACGTCGTCCACCACCACCTCGGGCACGCCGAGGTCGAGGCGGCGCTCGGTCACGAGCGCCGCGGCACCACGCTGGACCGCGTCAGGAGCGAAATCGTGGCCGTCCGAGCGGAAGCCTGGCACGCAAAAAAAGAGCGCCCCCGGGGTGACGCTCTGGCTCGAGTAGGCCAGGCCCGAGATCTCGACCTCGGGCGCCCCAGGGCCCATCAGGTCGCGAAGGGTCATGGATCCGTGTGAGACTACCCGCTGGGCAAGATGCCTCACGACCCCCTTAACCCTCACGCTTTTGCTCTGGAAGCCGATAGGTAACCCGTGAGCGGCACCGCCCTGAGTTCGCTCGCTCGCCTCGCGGAACGCCGCTTCACAAGCTTCTCCGAGGCAGCTGACACGGTCCTCGATTTGCTCGAGGCCGAGCTCCCGCCTGGATCCGTGCTTCTGGGGCGCGTGGACTGGGACGAGGGCGAGCTGCATCTGATCGACGTACGAGGCGCGGCGGCCTCACAGCTTCAGGCCGGCGGCACCCTGCCGCTCGCTGACGGGGCGAACAGCGCGGGGACGGGATTGCTCGATCCGGCCGCTCTTCAGCGGCTCACCATCCGCTCCTACCTCGCGCTGCCGCTCGAGACGAGCTCCGGCGCGGGAGCGCTCACAGTGTGCGCACTGGCAGCGGGCACCGACGTGTTCACGCAGACCCACCTCGAGCTGCTCACCGTGGCCGGACGCCTGCTCACCTACGAATGGGAGAGCGTGAAGTGGCGCGCGGACCTTCGCCGTCTCAGCGAGCGCCTGCGCGACCCCGAGCGCACCGATGCGCTCACGGGCCTCCTCAACCGCATCGCCTTCGTCGAGGCGACCGAGCGCGAGTGGCGCCTGGCCGAGCGTGGAACGCTCGAGACGTACGTGCTCGCGTGCCGGATCACAAACCTTGGCCAGATCTCGGAGCGCCACGGCGCCGCCGTCGGCGAGCTCCTCCTGAAGGACGCCGCCGACGTGATGCAGACCGCCATCCGTCGCACCGACTACGCCGGCCGCCTCGCGGACGACGTGTACGGGGCGGTGCTGGTGGGCTGCAAGGGGCTCGAGGGCGCGGCCGCGTTCATCGGGCGCTACGGGCAGGGGCTCCAGCGCGTGACCCACGAGCGCCCGGCGCAGCTCGAGGTCACCTATGCGATGTGCTCGCTGGGCGACGCCGAGTCCCCCGAGGCCGCCCTCAACCGAGTCGAGACCGAGGCCAGGGAGGCCCCTGTGCCGGTCACCGGGGAGGTCGCGTGAGCGCCGAGGCGGGAACGGCCGCGCCGCCTCCCCCCAAGGGAGTCGTCCCGCCCACGGAGCCCGGCGGCCGCTCGGGCTTCCTGAGCGACGTGATCGTCGAGCTGGGCTTCGCAACCTCGGATGCGGTCGAGGAGGCGGTGCGCGAGGCGCGCAGCGGGAGCACGGTCGCGCAGGTGCTGGTGGAATCGGGAGCGATCAGCGAGGAGCAGCTTGCGCGCGCGACCGCGGAGCGCTACGGAATCGCCTACATCGATCTGGAGAGCTACGAGGTCGACTCGAGCGCCGCCTCGATGATCAAGCCCTCGGCGGCCAAGCGCTACCAGGCCGTGCCGGTGGGATTCGTCGGTGGTGGCCTGCTCGTGGCGATGGCCGATCCCGCGGATGCCCTCGGCGTGAACGACATCGCCGTGATGACCAAGCTCGAGGTGCAGCCGGCGGTGGCGCAGCGACCCGCGCTCGAGTCGCTGCTCGACAGGCTTTCGGTTCTGGCCGAGGGGGCCGAGGAGGCCGCCGGCGATCAGGGCGAAGACAAGGCCAAGCCCGCCGCGTCCACGGCGGTGTTCTGGCAGGCCGACGAGGGCCATGGTGAGGGACAGAAGCAGGATCTGCCGTCGAGCCAGAGCGCGCCGGTCGAACGCTCGGTGGACTCCGGCGAGGCCGAGCACATGCGCGCCGAGCTGGTCGAGCTGCGCCGCAAGCTGGTGGGCGCGGAGACCGAGCTGGTCAAGGCGCGCGCGGAGCTGAGCGCATCACAGGACGACCTCAACGCCGCCCGCGAGGCCGCCAACGGCCCGAACGCCCAACAGGAGCAGCTCCAGGCCGAGCTGGCGGAGACCCGTGCGGCCGCGGAGAGCGCTTCGACCGAGGTCGACGAACTGCGCGGCCGGATCGCCGCGATGGAGTCCGAGCTCGCCGAGCAGCGCGAGAGCGCCGCCGCGAAGGCCGCCGAACACGAGGCCGAGCTCGCCCGCGAGCGCGAGGCCGCCGCGTCGAAGGCCGCCGAGCATGAGGCCGAACTCGCTGCCGCCACCGAAGCCGCCCAGAAGGCCGCGGCCGTCGAGGCCGAGCTCGCACGCGAGCGCGAGGCCGCCGCGGCGAAGGCGGCTGGCGCGTCGGACTTGCAGGCCGAGCGCGAGGCCGCGCTCGCGAGGGCCACTGCCGCGGAATCTCAAATCGAAGCCGAGCGCATGGCCGCTGATACCGCCGTCGTGAGAGCCGCTGCCGCCGAGGGCGAGCTCGCCTCGTTGCGCGAAGAGACGGCCCGAAGCCTTGCCGAGATCGAGGTGGAGCTCGCTCGCGCTCGCGAGCATGCGTCCGCGCCCCAGGCCGAGGTCGAGGCGCTTCGGGAGCAGCTCGGCAACGCGCAGGCCGAGCTCGAGGCGGCTCTCGCAGCCGCCCAGCAGGCCGAGGCCAGCACCGACCAGCTCAAGGAGCTTCGCGACTCACTCGGCAAGGCCGAGGCCGAGCTGGAGAACGTGCGCGGCCGGAGCGGCGAGCTCGAGGGTCAGCTGAAGGAGGCCGAGGACAGGGCCCGCGCGCTCAGCGAGAACGCCGGATCGGCGCAGAGCCGCGTCGACGAGCTGGAGCGACTGCTCGATAGCACGCGAGCCGAGAGCGAGGGCGTCGAGGCCAAGCTGAACGAGGCACTCGCCGCCCGCGCGAGCCACGAGGCCGAGCTCACCGACGCTCGCGCCGCAGCCGAGCAGGCTCAGGCGAAGCTCGAGGAAGCCCGCGCCCAGGCGGAGCGGATGGAGAGCGAGCTGAGCGAAGCCCGGAGCGCCGACAACGGGATCGAGCAGAAGCTGGCCGACGCCGGCGCCGCGATCGACCGCCTCGAGGCGGAGCTGGCACGCTCGCTTGCCGAGAACGAGACCTTTGGCGCACAGCTACGCGAGGCGGTCGCCGCATCGGAGGGCCACGAGGAGGAGCTGGGCGCCGCCCGCACCGAGGCCGCGCGTCTCGCCACAGAGCTTGCCGAGGCGCGCGCCGAGACGAAGGCGCTTGCCGACGAGCTCGCCGCCACCCGCAGCACGACCGAGGAATTCGACGCGAGCCTCGCCAAGGCGCGCACCCAGGCCGAGGAGCTTCGAACCGAGCTGGCCGACGCGCGCTCACAGGTCGAGCGGCTCGAGACGGAGCTCGAGCAGGGCAGCCCCGCCAAGGAAGAGCTCGAGGCGGAGCGCGCACGCTCGCGTGCCGAGCTCGAGGGCCTCGAGACCGAGCTCACCCAGGCCCGGGCAGCGAGCGACGGGCTCAGCGCCCAGCTCAGCGGCGCGCGCGCGAAGAGCGAGGGCCTGATCGTGGAGCTGCGCGGCGCTCGCGCGATAGCCGAGGCGCACGAGGAGAAGCTCGCAGAGGCGCAGGCGGCGACAGAGGCGGCAGAGGCCGAGCTTGCAGAGGAGCGCGGCGCGAAGGAGAAGCTGGCGGCAGATCTTTCAGAGGCGCGCGCCAAGGCCGAGAAGCTCGGCGAGCTGCAGCCTCGGCTCGACGATGCGGAGGCGGAGCTCGCCAAGGTGCGCGACGACGCCGGCGGCCTGGAGGACCTCCGGACCGAGCTGGAGACCGCGAACGCCGAGCTCGAGCACGCGAGCGCCGAGGCGCGCAAGCAGAGCGACGAGCTGGTGATCACGCAGAAGGCGCTCGATCGCGCCGGCGCTCAGGCCGCGGAGCTCCGCAGCGAGCTGGCCGAGACTCAGACGGCGCTCGACCGTGCCCGCCTTGAGGCGCAGGAGCTCGACACGCTGCGTGCCAAGCTGGACGACGCGGAGCTCGCATTGCGCGAGTCCGACCAGGCGCACGAGCAGACGAGGAAGCGCATCGAGCGCGTGGAGGGCCGCCTGGCCGACGCCCAGGGCGCCGCCTTCGCCTCCGAGCGCGCCGCAGAGCAGCTGCGCGTGGCGCAGGAGCGGATGCGCGAGGCGCTCCGCCCACTCGACGAAGACGACGACCCCAGCTAGGGGGTCAGACCCCTTAAGCGCGGGCGACTCAAGGGGTCAGACCCCTTGAGTGGGGGCGACTCAGGGGGTCTGACCCCCTAGCCCGGGGGGATCTTCAGGTAGGGCAGCGCGAATTCCATGATGCGCTCGAAGGCCGGCGCTGCCACGGTGCCGCCGTAGATGTCGCCGCGCGGCGTGTCCACCATCACCGCCACCAGCAGGCGCGGGTCCTTTGCCGGGGCGTAGCCGATGAATGACGCGATGAAGTCCGTCTTCGAGTAGCCGCCGGGAATCGCCTTCTCGGCCGTGCCCGTCTTGCCCGCGAGCGTGTAGCCCTCGACCTGAGCCTCCTCCGCCGTGCCTCCGGCGGCCAGCACGCCCTCGAGCATGCGCGACACCTGCTCAGCCGTATGACGGGAGAGCACGCGCTTGGGCGGCGGCGCCTCGCCCTGGACGACGTACGGGCGGCGCATCACGCCGTGATTGGCGATCGCCGTGTAGGCGGTGGCCATCTGCATCGGCGTGACCGCGATCCCCTGGCCAATCGGCATGTTGCCCATTGACGAGCCCGAGTAGTGCTCCGGCCGCAGCACGATGCCGCCCTCCTCGCCGGGGAGATCGACTCCAGTCGGCCGGCCGAAGCCGAAGCGCCGCACCCACTTGTCGAACTTCCTCGCGCCGAGCTTGAGGCCGATCATCACCGAGCCCACGTTCGAGGACTCCGCCAGTATCTGGGCCACCGTCTTGGTCCCGCCCCCGCCCTCATGGGCCTCGCCGACGGTCCGGTCGGCCACGGTTATCTCGTACGGGACCTCAAGCGTAGTGCCGGGCTCCACGAGCTTCTCCTCGAGCGCACCGGAGACGGTGAACGCCTTGAACGTCGAGCCCGGCTCGAAGTTCGCCTGGATCGCGCGGTTCTGGCGCGCGAACGCCGGGGCTCCGTCCACGTTGTTGGCATCTACGCGCGGCCAGTTCGCGAGCGCCAGGACCTCGCCGGTGCGCGGATCCATCACGACCGCCGTCGCGCCCACCGGCGTGTAGGTCTGGCCGACGTCCGCGAGCACCGCCTCGGTGCGCTCCTGGATGCGTGCGTCGAGAGTGAGCGAGAGATCGTCGCCGGGCTCGGAGCGCTTCGTCTCGATCATGCTGATCGGCTCGCCGAGCGCGTCCTTTACGAGCCGGCGCTCGCCGTCCTCGCCACTCAGCGACTCGTCCTGCGCATACTCGAGCCCGGACAGCCCCGTGTTGTCGGTACCCACCAGGCCGAGCACCTGCGAGGCCAGGAAGCCCTGCGGGTACGTGCGCTTCGGCTCGGTGACCGTGCCGATGCCCTCGATCCCGAGCTTCTCGACCTTGTCGCCGCGTGTGGCGTCCATCTTGCGCTCGAGGTAGATGAACCCGGTCTTCTTGTCTGAGAGCTTGCGCAGCAGCTCGTCCTCGGGCTGCTCGAGAAGTGGCGCCAGCTCGGCGGCCACCTTCACGGGGTCCTTGATCAGGAACGGATTGGCGAAGACCGTGACCGAGTCCTCGGAGACGGCCAGCTCCACGCCGTTGCGGTCCATGATCGTGCCGCGGCGCGCCGGATCGGCGATGTCCTCGATCTGCTGGCTCACGGCCCGCTCGGACAGCGAACCGGCCCTCACCGTGCCGAGCCAGGTGGCTCGCAGGGCCGCCAGCCCGAGCAGCAGCAGGAAGATTGCGAACAGCAGGCCGATGCGGCGTTCGACGAGCCGCACGGGCGGACGCCCCGGACCCCGCTGGCGGCGCCGGGTCGGAGGGCGTCGCTGGGTGGCCGGCACGGCTAGCCCGCCGGCTCGGTGGTAGTGGTCGGCGCGCTGGTGGCGGGATCCGCGGGTGCGCTGGTGGCGGGATCGGTGGTCGTTGGCGCGGTTGCGGCCGGGTCCGTGACCGCCGGGTCCGTGACCGCAGGGTCGGTGCTCGGCACCACCGGCTCGGGTGCAACGGGCTCAGGGGCGACGTAGGCGAGGTTCGGCTCTGTGATCCGCTTCACGGCCTGTCCGGCGTCGCGCATGGGCCGCGCCTTCAGGTAGCGCACCTCACCGGGGGCGGGGAGTACGAGGCCGAGCAGCGCGGCCGACTCCTGGATGCGCTCGCTGGAAGCAAGCCGGGCCTCGTCGAGTAGCAGCCGCGCGTTCTCGCGCTTGAGCGCGGAGATCCGGTCGGCGTTGCGCGCGATGTCGCGGTTCATCTGGAGCAGGTCGACGTTGAAGAAGACAATCCCGGCGAGCAGCACGAACACCAGGGCGATCCAGCCGCGGCCGGACAGCAGCGCGTCGAGCAGGCTGCCGGTGCGGGCACGCGCGGCCCGGGTGAACGGTGCGTTGAGGACGCGGACCGGAAGCGCGACGGACCCACCGGCGGAAGCGCCCGACACGCGCCGCTGCGCAGCCGCGCCGCGCTGTGCCGCCGTGCGGCTGCGCCCCGCATGGGGCGCGGGCGCACGGCGTGCGGGGGCGCGCTTCGGCGCGGCCTGCGCCCTCGAGGCGGGAGCGCGGCGCGGCGCCGGGCGCGGAGCGGTGGCCGCCGCAGCGCGGGCCATCAGGCGGCGTCCCTCAGCTTGCGGGCGGAGCGAAGACGGCCGGACTTGGCGCGCGGGTTGTCGGCGATCTCTCCGGCGGAGGGCACGACGGCGCGGCCACCGATCAACTCGGCCTCCGGCTCGCGCCCGCACACGCACACGGGGAAGTCGGGCGGGCAGATGCAGCCGCGGGTGCGCTCCGCGATGAAGCGCTTCACGCGCCGGTCCTCGAGCGAGTGGAAGGAGATGGCGGCCAAGCGGCCGTTCTCGCGCAGCAGCTCCCACGCAAGCGGGAGGGCGCGGTCGAGCGAGTCGAGCTCAGAGTTCACGGCGATCCGGATCGCCTGGAAGACGCGCTTGGCGGGGCTGCCGCCGCCGAAGCTGCGCCGCACCGCGGCGGGCAGGGCGCCCTCGATCGCCGCGACCAGCTCGCCCGTCGTCTGAATTGGCGCGCGCTCGCGCCGGCGCACGATCTCGCGCGCGATTCGGTTCGAGTTCGGGTCCTCGCCGAGGCGGCGGAACAATTGCGCCAGCTGCCGCTCGTCCCACGTGTTCACGATCTCGCGCGCGTCGAGCTGCTGGCTCGGATCCATGCGCATGTCGAGCGGCGCGTCGTACGAGTAGGAGAAGCCGCGCTCGCGCGCGTCGACCTGCATCGACGAGATCCCCAGGTCGAGGTAGATCACGTCCGCCGACAGGCCCTCTTCGCGCAGAAGGTCGAGCCCCTCGGCGTAGTCCATCCGCAGGAAGCGCGTCTCGCAGGCCACCTCGCGCGCGAGTTCCTCGAAGTGCTCCTCGGCCGCGGGGTCGCGATCGATGCAGACGAGCGTTCCCGAAGAGCCGATCCGGTCCGCGATCAGGCGCGCGTGACCGCCCGCACCGAAGGTGCAGTCGACCACCGTCTCGCCCGCCGCCGGCGCGGTCAGCTCGATCAGCTCACCCGCCAGCACAGGTACGTGCACGCGGTTCATGTCAAGAAGGATGGCCAAGGCGCTCCGTCACCTCCCCGATCTCGGCGTCGAGGGCCTCCTGCTGCTCGTGCCAACGCTCCTTGGACCAGACCTCGAGGTGGTCCCCCACGCCGACCACCACGACCTCCTTCTCGATCCCGGTGTGCGTCATGAGCGGCGGCGGCAGCGTCACGCGGCCGCTCGCGTCCAGCTCGAGCTCGAAGGAGTTGCCCTGGTAGAAGCGCGAGAGCTTGCGGTACTCCGAGCCCATCGGGTTCAGACCACCGAGCGCGCGCTCGATGATCGCCTCGTGCGTCTCGGGAGTCCACACCGCCACGCAGGGCTCCGGGTCCTTGGCGAGAACGGTTCCACTGGCGAAGGACGTGCGGAAGCGGGCCGGAATACTGAGCCGGTTCTTCGCATCCAACGAGTGCTCGAAGTGGCCGCGAAATGCCAATTGTCATGAACCAGGGAGTTCAGACCGGAGTGGCGGAGTGGGAGGAGCCCCGCCACTCCGGTCGATTGGTGAGGCCACCGTACCCCACTATCTCCCACTTGGCAACACGATTCCCCACCTTTCCGTCCGATGGTGGCGGAAGGTCTCAGGCGGTCTCGCCAGTTTTGGCTCTAGAAAGCGGGATTTAGCCGGTGGCGAGGGGTGGGTCGACGCCCTGCTGAGGGCGTGGTTTTCGGGCCAGGTGGGCGATCTGGGCGCAATCCTTCGTGCGGATCGGGCGGTTGGTGGGCTTCTTGCAGCCCGCCGCAACCCCTCCCCTCCGGCCCTGTTGCAGTAGGCATGAACCGAATACGCACTCCTTCACCGGCAATGGTCATCGCCTGCCTGGCGCTTTTCGTCGCACTCAGCGGCGTGGCGTACGCGGCAGCCACAATCGGATCAGAGGACATCGTCAACGGCTCGATCAGGAACCGGGACTTCAAGGACGGCACGCTGCGCGGCAACGAGGCCAAGCCCGACGGCTTCGGCGGCGGAGCGATCAAGGAGACCTCGCTGGACGCCAGCAAGCTCAACGCCGCCAAGATCGGCAAGGTCAGCAGTGCGGGCGTGGCCGACGGCCTGGCCCGCCACGGCGTGATCTCGAACGCCGGCGCGCTCGTGCGCGGGCGCGGCATCACGTCCGCCAGCAAGACCGGCGACGGCCAGTACCAGGCGATCTTCGATATCGACGTGCGCAACTGCACGTATTTCGCGACGCTCGGTGACGAGTCGGCCGCGGGTCCGGGCACCGGCCAGATCGCGGTGACCTCCGCAGCGAGCAACGTCAATGGCGTACGCGTGGTCACGCGCAACAGCACCGGCGAGCTCGCGGACCGCTCGTTCCATCTGATCGTGTCCTGCTGACAACGCCCTAAAGCGGCAAGGCGCCGGCGCTGCCATCGAGCAGCGCCGACGCCAGCGCCGCTGCCACCAGCAACAGAACAGACGGCACGAGCAGCAGCGCCACCACCAGCTGGATCTTCGGGCCGGCGCGCGCGGCGTCGTCGCGGATCCGCCGGGCGAGCGCGAAGCGAGCCGCCCGCGCCTGCGCCGCGAGCGTGTCGGCGAGGGGTGAGCCGTGACGCCGCGCCCGCTCGAGCGCACCCACCAGGGCGCGGATCTCCGGCAGAGGCAGCCGCTCCTCCATGCCGCCGAGGGCCTCGGCGAGCGGCACGCCAAGCGCCACCTCCCGCCCCACTGCCGCCCACTCCCGCGCGAGCGGGCCGCCGGAGCGCTCGCCCACCGAGCGGAGCGCGGCGGGCAACGACCCACCCGCCTCCACGCTCACGCGCAGGATGTCGAGCAGCGCCGGCAGGTCGCGGCGCACTCGCCGGGCGCGCTCCGCGGCCACCCGTGCGAGCCAGAGGTCCGGCGCCAGGAAGCCGGCCACCGGCGCGCCGAGGACGACGAGAAGTCCGAGTCGCCCGGGCGCCAGCGCTGCGAGCGGCAGTGCGGCGGTTCCGAGCAGCACCGCCGCGGCCACCTTCGCCGCCATCGCCTCGCGAACCCCCAGGCCCGCCGGTCGCCCGGCCGCCTCGATGCGGCCGCGTAGGTCACGTGGCGCGCCCGCGGGCCTCACCCGCCGACCGGCGGACGCCAGCAGGAGCAGCAGGCCGAGGCCACGCTGCCTGGCGCGCGGCGCCGTCCGGCGCTCCGGGACGAGGCTCAAGAGGCCGGCTGCGCCGCACGCACCGGCCGCGAACGCGAGCAGCGTGCTCACCAGCGGACCCTCCCGAGCCTGCGCGTGAGCAACGCGCTGGCGAGCTGGAGCATCAGCGCGATCCCCACGAGCCACGCGGTCAGTAACGAGCTCCAGAGCCCGAGGAACCAGCCGGGACTTGCGAGCTCTGCGAGAAGGCCTCCGCCCACCGGCATCAGCACCACGAGCAGCGCTGTGAAGCGCGCCTGCGCGGTGGCGGAGCGGACCTCGTCCTCGAGGCGCGCCTGGTCCTCCATCGCGCGAGCACTCTCGCGGAGCAGGCCTGCGAGATCGCCGCCAGCGCGGCGCTGGAGGACGCAGGCTGCCACGAGCGTGTCCATGCGAGGGGAGCGCACGCGGAGGCGCATGGCCTCGAGCGCCTCATCGGTGGCGGCCCCCGCGTCCAGCTCGGCCGTAGTGCGGCGCAGCTCGTGTCCGGCGGCCCCGCCGAGCCCGGCGGCCGCCTCACCGAGGGCCGCGCGCAGGGAGCGTCCACCGCCGATCGCGTCGGCGATGGCCACGGCGGCCTGGGCCACCCCGGCGTCGACAGCCGAGCGGTAGCGCTCGCGGCGCGCGCGCAGCAGCCGCGCGACGGCCCACGGGCCGGCGGCGCTCAGCGCAAGCCCCGCCAGCGGCCCGACCGTGGCCGCGCCGGCAGCAAGCGCGCCGATCGACACGCCGACCAGGAGCCGCCGGCGCTCCGCCACGCCCGGGTCGCGGCCCTCGCGCCCGGCGCGCACAAGAACGTCCACGAGCCCCGCGCCGGCGCCCGCCCAGCGAGGCGCGCGTGCCGTGGCCAGTGCGAGCACGAGCCCGCCGAGCTCGAGCAGAGCCGCGCCCGTGGCCGCGCCGGCAAGGAAGCCCAGTGCAGCGGCCGGGCTCACGGAGGGGCAGCGCACGTAGTGGTCGTCGATGCACCGACTGCCGCGCCCCCGCTCGCCCCTCCCCCGCGCAGCCGCTCGAGCCGGGCCGCCAGCTGTCCGGGGCCCGGCCGGCGCAGGCGGCCACCACGGGACCACAGCTCACGGGTGCCCGCTCCTCCCGCCGTGCGCACCACCTCGGTGACCGACTCGACCACGCGCAATCCATCCGCCAGCCGGGCCTGATGCACCACCACGTCGAGGGCGCTCGCCACCTGATCGCGCACGGCGGCGTGCGGCAACCCGACCCCCGCCATCAGGGCCAGCGTCTCGACCCGCCTCAGCGCATCGGCCGGCGAGTTGGCGTGCACGGTCGTGAGCGAGCCGTCGTGGCCGGTGTTCAGCGCCTGGAGCATGTCGAGCGCCTCCGCGCCCCTCACCTCGCCCACCACGATCCGGTCGGGCCGCATGCGCAGCGCGTTCACCACCAGCTGCCTGATCGTGATCTCGCCGCGGCCCTCGAGGTTCGGCGGGCGCGCCTCCAGCCGCACCACGTGCCGCTGCCGGAGCCGCAGCTCGGCGGCGTCCTCGATCGTCACGATCCGCTCCTCGCCCGGGATGGCCCCCGAGAGCGCGTTCAGCGTCGTCGTCTTGCCAGAGCCGGTCCCGCCGCTCACCAGAACGGACGCCCGCGCGGCCACGCACAGCGCGAGCAGCTCCGCCAGCGCGGCCGGAAGCGTGCCGCCGGCAACCAGGTCGCGTAGCGAAAAGCCCTGCCGCCGGAAGCGCCGCACGGTCAGGCACGGACCCGACAGCGACAGCGGCGGGATCACCACGTTCACGCGAGACCCGTCGGCGAGCCGCGCGTCGCACAGCGGCGAGGCCTCGTCCACCCTCCGCCCAAGCGGGGCGAGGATCCGTTCGACCGCGTGCATCAGCTCGGCCTCCGAGCCGAAGCGCACGCCCGTGCGCTCGAGGCGCCCGCGCCTCTCCACATACACCGCGTCGAACCCGTTCACCATCACCTCGTCCACCGCGGGGTCCGACAGCAGCGGCTCGAGCGGCCCGAGCCCGGTGGCCAGAAGGAGCACCCGCCGGCGCAGGGCGTCGCGCTCCGACTCGGGCAGCGCGCCCGCCTCCCGCTCCACAAGCTCGCGCACCTCGGCATCGAGCCCCGCGCCCCCGGTCTCACCCGCGCGCGCCCGCTCGATCAGGCGCGCGCGCAGCGCGACCGCAAGATCATCGAGAGCCTCCATGGCAAGAGAAGGCGCAAACGCGAAAGACTCCCCCCATGGACCTCACGCTCCTCAACCTCGACAGCCCCACCGAGACCCGCAGCTTCGACAGAGGTCGCTTCGAGCTCTACTCGGTCGGACCGATGACGATCGGGCGCGCGACCTATGAGCCGGGCTGGCGGTGGTCGGAGCACGTGGGCGCTCCCAGCGGAGCGACCTCGTGCATGGTCGAGCACGTGGGCCTCGTGGTCAGTGGCCGCGCCGCGGTGAAGATGGATGACGGCGAGGAGCGCGTGATGGAGCCGGGAGACTTCTTCTACGTGCCGCCCGGTCACGACAGCTGGGTCGTCGGCAACGAGCCGTACATATCTCTTCACGTCATGGGCAGCGAGAATTACGCCACATGACGCGACGCGAGATCCGCTCCTGGCTGATGGACATGGACGGCGTGCTGGTGCGCGAGCAGAACCCGATCCCGGGCGCCCAGGAGTTCCTCGCCCGGCTGCGTGAGCTGGATCTGCCGTTCCTCGTCCTCACGAACAACTCGACCTACACGCAGCGCGACCTCGCCGCCCGCCTGCGCCGCACGGGGCTCGACGTGCCGGAGGAGTCGATCTGGACGTCCGCACTCGCAACGGCGCAGTTCCTGGACGACCAGCGCCCCGGTGGCTCGGCGTTCGTGATCGGCGAGTCAGGCCTCACCACGGCGCTCCACGACGTGGGCTACACGCTCAGCGAGCGCGACCCCGACTACGTGGTGCTCGGCGAGACCCGCACCTACAGCTTCGAGCGAATCACGCAGGCGATCAGGCTGATCGCCGCGGGCTCGCGCTTCATCGCCACGAACCCCGACAATGTGGGGCCGACGCCGGAAGGGCCGCTGCCGGCCACCGGCTCCGTGGCGGCGCTCGTGAGCCGGGCGACGGGTGTCGATCCCTACTACGTTGGTAAGCCGAATCCGCTGATGATGCGCTCCGCCCTCAACGCGATCGAGGCACACTCCGAGACCACGGCGATGATCGGCGACCGCATGGACACCGATGTCGTGTCCGGCCTCGAGGCGGGGCTCGAGACGATCCTCGTGCTCACCGGCGTGACCCAGGAGGGTGAGACCGAGCGCTACTCGTACAGGCCGTCGCGCATCGTCGAATCGATTGCCGATCTTCTCCCTGAACTGGACGGCCGAGGTGGCTGAGCTCGACGGCAGGGTCGCGCTCGTGACCGGCGCCAGCGGCGGGATCGGCGCGGCGGTGGCGCGCTCGCTGCACGACGCCGGGGCTTCGGTGGGCCTGCTCTCCCGCCGCGGCGAGGACCTGGGCCTCGAGCGCGCGCTCGGGATCGCCTGCGACGTCCGCGATCGCGCCGCTGTGGCGGACGCCACCGAGCAGGTCGTGGAGCGCTTCGGCCGGCTCGACATCGCGGTCGCCAACGCCGGCGTGGGCGCCTACGGGCCGTTCCTCGAGCTCGACCCCGACGACCTCGAGGCGATGATCGACGTGAATCTGAAGGGCACGCTCTACACGGCTTCGGCAGCTCTCCCCCACCTGATCGCGTCGGGCGCGGGCGACTTCGTGTCGCTCGCCAGCGTGGCCGGAGTGCGGGCGTTCCTCGGCGAGGCGGTCTACAACGCCTCGAAGTTCGGCCAGGTGGGCTTCACACGCGCGCTCGACCTCGAGCTGCGCGAGCACGGCGTGCGGGCCACGAGCATCGCCCCCGGTGGCGTGAACACCGAGTTCGCGATCGGCACGGGGCGCGAGCACGGCGATCCGGCGCTCGCCGAGATGATGAGCGCCGAGGACGTGGCCGAGGTCGTGCTGTTCGCCGTGACCCGCCCGCGCAACATGCGCATCCTCACGACGACGTTCCGCCCTATGAGCGAGGGCTCCGCGGGCTGAGCAGAGCTAGAGCTGCGCTGAGCGCAGCGCCGCGCGCGCCTCGTCTGCGAGCTTGCGCACCAGCTCGCCCGCGGGCAGCTCTACCGTCAGCTCATGCGCCTGCCCGGCCCATAGGTTGAAGCCATCCGCGTCGCCGCGCTCGCGCGCGGCCGCACGGACCGGCGCGGTCAGGTAATGCACATCCGGATAGCCACGCGGGGCGTCGGGCTCGTGCTCGCGCATGAAGCGGTTCTCGATCCCACGGGCGCTGCGGCCGGTGAACGCCCGGGTGATCGCGGTGGGCCCGCGCTCGCGCAGGGCCTCCCGGTGCGCAGGCGAGGTGGCCGCCTCCGGCGTGAGCATGAAGGCGGTGCCGAGCTGGGCCGCCGCGGCACCGCCCGCCAGCACGGCAGCGATGCCGTGCCCCGTGGCGATGCCGCCGGTGGCCACGAGCGGCAGGTCGGTCAGCGCGCGCACGAGCTGGAGGAGCGCGAGCAGGCCCACATCGCCGGGCGCCTCCTCGTCGAAGGAGCCGCGGTGCCCGCCGGCCTCCACGCCCTGCACCACGAGCGCGTCAGCGCCCGCCTCCTGCGCGGTGCGCGCCTCCGCGGGGGTCGTCACCGTCACCCAGAGGGCACAACCGGCGGATTGGAGAGACTCGACCTCGGATGCGGAGGGGCAGCCGAAGGCCACCGAGACGACCGGGATGCGCTCCCCCGCCACCAGCGCGAGCTTCTCGCCCCAGCCGTCGTCGTCGTGGCGGGGCTCTCCGAGCTCGACCCCGTAGCGCTCCGCCTCACCGGCGAGGGACGAGGCGTACCTACCCAGCGCGGCCGCATCCCCCGGCGCGGGAGCCGGCGCGAACAGGTTGAGGCCGAAGGGACGCCCGGTGAGCCGCCTCAGCTCCCCGATCTCCTCGTGCACCGCATCAGCGCTGCGGTATCCCGCGCCGAGGAAGCCCAGCCCGCCGGCCTCGCATACGGCCGCCGCGAGCGCCGGCGTGGACGGCCCGCCGGCCATCGGCGCCTGCACGATCGGGTGCTCGAGCTGCGAGACGGAGAAGGGCATGGGTCGGAAAGATAAGGTCATCGCGATGCGAGTGGGTGTCGTGGGTGGAGGGCTGATGGGATCGGGGATCGCGGAGGTTTGCGCTCGTTCGGGCGTCGACGTGACCGTGGTCGAGGCCGACGATGCGGGTGTGGCGCGCGCCGAGGCGGCGATCGCCCGCTCGCTCGACCGTGCGGTGCGGGCCGGAAAGCTGGACTCCACGGATAGCGAGGCGGCCGCGGGACGGCTTGCCTACACGACCGCCCTGGCCGACCTGGATGGAGCGGACGCCGCGATCGAGGCCGTGATCGAGGACGAGGCCCTGAAGCGCGACGTCTTCAAGCAGCTTGATGCGACGCTGCCGGACGCGCAGTTCCTCGCCTCGAACACCTCGTCGGTGCCGATCATGAAGCTCGGCGCCGAGACGTCCCATCCCGGCCGGGTGATCGGCCTGCACTTCTTCAACCCGGTGCCAGTGCTGCCGCTGGTGGAGGTGGTGCGCTCGATCATGACCTCCGAGGAGACGCTGGAGAAGGCCACGTCGTTCGCGGAGCAGACGCTCGGCAAGACCACGATTCACTCGCAGGACCGCGCCGGATTCGTGGTCAACGCGCTGCTGATCCCGTATCTCCTCTCCGCGATCCGCATGTACGAGTCGGGCTTTGCCTCGAAGGAGGACATCGACGAGGGGATGATGAAGGGCTGCGCCCATCCGATGGGCCCGCTCCAGCTCTCCGACCTGATCGGGCTCGACACCCTGCTCGCCGTCTCGCAATCGCTCTACGAGGAGTTCCGCGACCCGGCGTCCGTGACACCCGCGCTTCTGAACCGGATGGTGGAGGCGGGGCTGCTCGGCCGCAAGTCCGGCCGCGGCTTTTACGACTACTCGTCCTAGTCCGGAAAGCTCTCCGGCTCCTCGACCGCGCGCCGGTGGAGGTCGTCGTCGATATTGCGGCCGGTCACGATGAGGACCGTCGGGCCGTCCTCGGGCTCGAGCTTGCGGAAGGCCGCAAGAGCTGCGGCCCCCGAGCCCTCGACTCGGATGCCGGCTGCCGCGAAGTCGCCCACGGCGCGGGCGATCTGACGCTCCGACACCATCGTCATGGGCATGTCCTCGCCGGACATCTCCTTCACGGCGAGCGGAATGGCCACTCGCACGGCCATCCCGTCGGCGAAGGTTGCGGAGCGGTCGCAGTCCACGGGATGCCCGGCCTCCACGCTGAGCGCCATCACCGGCGCCTCCTTCGCCACCACTCCGAGCACCGGACCGACGCCGCGCGCCACGCCGATGATGAGCGCGCCGTTCCCCACCGGCACGATCACCCGCGCCGGCGGCCCGCCGAGCTGCTCGAGGATCTCGCGGCCGATCGCCTCGTAGCCGTCGAACTGCGCCGGCTCCGCGCCGTCCTCGAAGAACGGCAGCTCGTTCGCGTGTGCGTGCTCGCGGGCCAGCTCCTTCGACTCGTCGAGATCGTTGCCCACACGGTGCAGCTCCGCCCCCAGCCGCCCGAGCAACCCCAGCTTCGCCTCGCTCGCCTCCTCCGGCACGAACACCACGGCGCGCATCCCGAGTCGCTCGGCCGCCCACGCGCTCGCCGCCCCGTGGTTGCCGGTGGATGCCGTGACGACGCCATCGGCGCCCTGATCGCGAAAGCCTTCGAGTGCCGGCAGCGCGCCGCGCCACTTGAACGCGCCGAGCTCGTGAAGGTCCTCGCGCTTGAGGAACAGCGGTCCCTCGGCAAGCGTGGCCGGCGCCTCTTCCAACGGAGTCGGTGCATCAGGCATTGAGGGGATACTGCCAGCCGCGCATCGCTCCGGCCGCTGAGTAATCTCGGCCGGGTGAGCGCCACCGTGGACGAACAGTTGGAAGCCGCCTCGTGGAACCTCGAGCCGCTGGTCGAGGGCCGCGGGCCAGACGCGGTCGAGGCGATGCTTACCGAGACGCGCGAGCGCGCCGAGGCCTTCGCCGAGCGCTTTCGCGGCCGTGTCGCGGAGCTTGATGTGGCGGAGCTGGCGGAGGCGATGGATGAGCTGGCCGCGATGCACGACCTCGGCGGCCGAGCGGGCTCGTACGCCGTCCTGAGCTACTCGCTCGACACGGCGGACCCCGCGCGCGGCGCGCTCCTCCAGAAGGCGCGCGAGCTCGGCGCCGCGATCGAGACCCAGCTGCTCTTCTTCGACCTGGAGTGGAACAAGACGCCGGACGAGCGTGTCGAGGAGCTGCTCGCCGCCCCTGAGCTCGCCTTCGCCGCCCATCACCTGCGCACGCTGCGCCGCTATCTCCCGCATCAGCTCTCGGAGCCGGAGGAGCGCGTGCTCACCGAGACGAACGTGACCGGCGGCTCGGCGTTCCAGCGGCTCTTCACGGAGCAGACCTCGGCCCTGCAGGTGCCTCTGCCCGGCCGCGACGAGCCGGCTCCGCTCGAGGAGGGCCTGTCGCTCCTTCAGGACCCGGACCGCGAGCGGCGCGCCGAGGCCGCCGCGGCGGTCACCGAGTCGCTGCGGCCGAACCTCCCCACGCGCGCGTTCGTCTTCAACACGCTGCTCCAGGACAAGGCGACCAAGGACCGGCTGCGCGGCTACCCGAACTGGCTCGCCTCGCGCAACCTCGCGAACGAAGCGAGCGACGAGTCCGTCCAGGCCCTGATCGACGCTGTCCAGGGCCGCTACGACCTGGCGCGCCGCTGGTACGCGCTGAAGGCGCGCCTGCTGGGGCTCGACAGGCTGGCCTACTACGACCGCATGGCCCCGGTGTCGGACAGCGACGACCGCATCCCCTACGCGGACGCCGAGGAGATCGTGCTCGACTGCTACCGGACGTTCTCGCCGGAGCTCGGCGAGGTGGCCACCGAGTTCTTCACCGGCGGCTACATCGACGGCCCGCCGCGCCCCGGCAAGCGCGGCGGCGCGTTCTGCTCGTACACCGTGCCCTCGGCGCACCCGTACGTGATGCTGAACTACACCTCGCGCCCGCACGACGTGCTCGTGATGGCCCACGAGCTCGGGCACGGCGTGCACGCGTCGCTGGCTCGGCCGCAGGGGATCTACCACTTCTCCACCCCGCTGACCCTCGCCGAGACCGCCTCGATCTTCGGCGAGAACATCGTGCTCGAGCGGCTGCTCGAACGTGCGCCCGGTCCGGCCGAGCGGCTCGACCTGCTGGCGGGCGCGCTCGACGGCGCGGTGGCCGCGGTGTTCCGCCAGGTCGCCATGAACCGCTTCGAGGACGCGATCCACACCGCACGCCGCGAGGCGGGAGAGCTGTCGGTGGAGCGCTTCGGCGAGCTGTGGCTCGCCACGCAGGCCGACCTGCTCGGCGACAGTGTCGAGCTGGACGACGAATACGCGCTCTGGTGGTCCTACATCTGGCATTTCGTGGACGCGCCGGGCTACGTGTACGCCTACGCGTACGGGCACCTGCTCGCGCTGTCGGTCTACCGGCGCTATGAGGAGGAGGGCGATGGGTTCGTGTCGTCGTACCTCGACCTGCTGAAGGCCGGCGGGTCGCGGCCGCCGGAGGAGCTCGGCGCGATCGTGGGGGTCGACCTGTCCGACCCGGGCTTCTGGGGCTCGGGTCTCGAGCTGATCGAGCGCCAGCTCGACGCCGCCGAGGCGGCCGCGCAGGACGCCGGGCGGCTCGCTTGATCGCCGAGCGCATTCCACTGCCCGGCGGCGAGGTGGAGCTGGTGCGGCCTCCTGACGCGGAGGCGCTGATCAGCGAGGAGTCGTTCGAGCACGAGGAGTTCCTCCCCTACTGGGCGGAGCTGTGGGCGAGCGGCGTGGCCCTCGCGCACGACGTGTCGATGCGCTCGCTTCGCGGCAGGCGGACGCTCGAGCTCGGCTGCGGGCTGGGCCTTCCGAGCATCGCGGCGGCGCGGGCCGGCGGCCGGGTGCTTGCCACCGACTGGTCGCCCGACGCCGTGCGCGCCGCGGCCGCCAACGCGGAGCGGAACGACGTGGACGTGGAGACGCTGCGCTGCGACTGGGGCGAGCCGGACGAGATCGTGGCCCGCGCGCCGTGGCAGCTCGTGCTCGCGTCCGACGTCCTCTACGAGCGCCGCAACGTCGATCAGCTGCTGGACCTGCTTCCGCGCCTCGTGGACGAGCGCGGCCTGGTGCTGCTCGCCGATCCCGGCCGCGCTCACTCAGCCGGTTTCCTGGAGCGTGCCTCCGCGGACGGCTGGATCGTTCGCAGCATTGCGAGCCCGCGCGCCCAGCGAGTCTCGATTCACCGCCTGCGGCGCGGCTAGACGAGCTGGATCGAGTCGCCGCCGCGAGCGCTCACGGTGTCGGCCGCCTCCAGGGCGGCCTGGAGCAGTGCGGCGGGACGGCGCACTCCCGCGGCAGAGCAGGTGGCTCCGACACTCGGGACGAGCGGGATGCCGCCCAGACCGAGCGGGCGTCCGGCCACGTCGCGGATGCGCTCGGCGATGCGCACGACAGTGGTCTCCTCGTCAACGCCGGCGCACACCGCGGCGAGGCGAGTGTCGTCCAGCTGCCCGACCAGGTCGAGCGGTCGAAGGACGGAGTTGATGTGCCTGCCGAGCTCGCGCAGCACGAGGCTCGTGGCCGGACGGCCGCGGTCCTCGACGATGCGCTCCATGCCGTCAAGTCGGATCACCACGATCGCGGCGGCGCCCGGCCCGGCCGGGTGAAGCGCCCATGCCAGGCGGTCGAGCAGCGAGAAGCGGGTGGGAAGGCCGGTGGCCGGATCGATCTCCGACGTGGTCTGCGGCTCGGCTCCGACCACGTCGAGGCGGCGGGTGACCCACTGCACCTCGGCGCCGTCCCCGGCAACGAAGGTTGTCTCGACGGGGCACCAGCCCCCGCCGGAGGCGAGCACGCGGTACTCGACGGTTTTGGCGCCTGGGCCGCGAACCCAGGCCCGGTGCACTGACATCACGCGATCGCAGTCCTCCGGGTGGATCAGCGCCTGGATCGGGCTGCCGAGCAGCGTCTCGCGCGGAACGCCTGTGAGCTCGGACAGAAGAGGCGACGCATAGATGAACGATCCCGCCGCGTCGTGGAGCGAAATCAGCGCTCGCACGTTGCCCGCGAGGAGCAGGAAACGCCGCTCCCAGGGGTCGAGCGCGATGGCGTCGTCGTCTACAGCCTGAAGATGGCGCTTGGGAAGGACCACGCTCGTGTTATCGGCGGTCTGCGGGCGACCCTTAGCGCGGCAGGTCGGCCAGCGAGCGATATAGCTCCCGCGCCGTGAGCTCGCCGAGCCTGAGGCTCTCGAGCCGGTAGCTCTCGTTGGGCGCGTGAAAGGCGTCCGCGCCGAGCGCGAAGCCGCTCACGATCGTCGGCGTGCCCTGCTCGGCGAGCACCGCGAGAAGCGGCAAGGTTCCGCCCAGCCGCACGAATGCCGGCGGCGTGCCGCACGCGCGCTCGAATGCCCCAGCGGCGAGCTGGAGCGCCGGCTCACGGGCGTCGAACAGGGCGGGATCCGACAGGTCGAGGTCGATGGAGACCTCGGCACCCTCGGGCGCAGCGGCTCGCAACAGCCGCTCAAGCTCCGCGCCGATCTGGTCGGCGCTCTGCCCAGGCGCGAGCCGCACGCTCAGCTGGGCGCGGGCCACCGACGGGATCACCGTCCGCGGCTCTCCGCTCTCGAGCATGTTCACGTCCACGGCCGGCTCGGCGCCGGTGCGCTCCCAGAACTCGTCGGCCGCACCGGCCGTGACCTCGACGGCGCCGGCCTCGGCGATCATCTCGTCCCCGGTCGGAAGCCGTGCCCACGACTCGCGCTCCTCGGCGCTCGGGCTCGCCACCCCGGCGCGGAGCTCCTCGCGAACCCGGCCATCGGGGCCCGGGAGCACCTCCTGCAGGATGCCCATGAGCACGTGGGTGGCGTTCAGCACGGCGCCTCCGTAGAGGCCCGAGTGCAGGTCGCGGCGTCCGGTGCGCACCTCGACCGGCCCCTGGACGAGGCCGCGCGCGCCGGTGTTGATCGCGGGCGTGCGCTCGTCGGCCATCAGCGAGTCGAACACGATCACGCAGTCGGCCGCCTGGGGCTGTTCGCGCAGGTAGGTGACGAGCGAAACGCTCCCCACCTCCTCCTCTCCCTCGACGAGGAAGCGCACGTTCACGGGCAGCTCGCCGGCGCGGGCCATCTCGCAGGCCACGTGCAGCAGCGGCAGGAAGTTGCCCTTGTCGTCAGCGGCGCCGCGGGCGTAGAGGCGTCCGTCACGTTCGGTCGGCTCGAACGGCGGCGACTCCCACGCGTCGAGCGGCCCCGGGTCCTGCACGTCGTAGTGGCCGTACGAGAGGATCGTGGGAGCGTCGGGACGTGAGGCGCGCAGCTCCCCCACCGCCATCGGGTTGCTGCCGTTCACCACCACGCGCTCGGCGCTGCCGCCCGCGGCCTCGATGCGCTCGAGCACCCAGTCGCAGGCACGGCCGAGCGCGTCCGCATCGCCCCCGCCCGTGGAGACCGAGGGGATGCGCAGCCAGTCTTCGAGCTCTTCGCGGATCGGCGGCATCACTCATTTAGCATCGTATGGATGCGCCGGCTCTTCTGGCTCGTCGCGGCGGTGGTGCTCGTGGACACCATGTTCTTCGCCGCCGTGGCGCCACTGCTCCCCCACTACTCCGACGAGCTGGAGCTGTCGAAGACCGGAGCCGGAGTCCTCACGGCCGCCTATCCGGCGGGCACCTTCATCGGTGCGCTGCCCGCGGGCTGGCTCGCGATCCGCTTGGGCGTCAAGCCCACGCTGCTCACCGGCCTGGCGATGCTCGGGGTCACGAGTCTCGTGTTCGCGTTCGCCAACCACATCGTCCTGCTCGATGCGGCTCGCTTCGTCCAGGGGATCGGGGGTGCGTGCATGTGGGCCGCTGGAATGGCCTGGCTCGTGTGCGCCGCGCCCACGGACCGTCGAGGCGAGCTGATCGGCGCCGCGCTCAGTGCCGCGATCGTGGGCGTGCTGCTCGGCCCGGTGCTCGGCGGGGCGGCGACGGTGCTGAGTCCCGAAGCCGTGTTCAGCTCGGTCGCGCTCGTGGCCGCGCTGCTCGCCGGCTGGGCGTGGTCGATGCCGGGGGTGGAGCCCGAGGAGAGCCCGGGGGTGCGTGCGCTGCTGCGGGCGATGCGGCGCCCGGCCGTGATGGCGGGGTTCTGGCTGTTCACGCTCCCGGCGCTGTTCGCCGGGGTGATCGAGGTGCTCGTGCCGCTCCGCTTCGACGATCTCGGGGTGGCGGGAGCCACGATCGGGGCGGTATTCCTGGCCAGCGCGGCCGTCGAGGCGGTGATCAGCCCGCTCGCGGGGCGCGTCTCCGACCGCGTCGGGCGGCTGAGACCGATCCGGGTGGGGCTCGTCGCCGCCGCGGGCGTGGCACTCCTGCTGCCGCTGCCGTCGAGCCCTTGGCTGCTCGCGGGCACGGTCGTGCTCGCGTTTAGCGCGCTCGCGACGTTCTGGGCGCCCGCGATGGCGATGCTCTCGGACGCGGCCGAGCACGCCGGGCTCGACCTGGCGCTCGCCTTCTCGATCTCCAACCTGGCCTGGGCGGCCGGTCACGTTCTGGGCGCGGGCATGGGCGGCGCCGTCGCGGAGGCCACCTCGGACGCCGTGCCCTACACCGCGCTCGCAGTGGCCTGCGCCGCCACCTTCGTGGGTCTCACAACCCTCAGGCGCCGGGCGGCCGCGCCGGCGGCCTAGGCGTCTACTAGCCGCAGTTGGGCCAGGGCGCGCTGCCGCGCTGGCGGTACAGCTTCAGGGCAAGTCGGTCCTGCAGCCACTCGGGCGCGTCGGCCGGATCGCCGCTGCCGCCCAGCGCGCGCCAGGTCTCGCGGCTGAACTGGTACTTGCCGCGGTAGCGGCCGCCGGGCGAGACGGCGCGAGGGTTGCCGCCCGACTCGCACTCGGCGATCCGCCGGAGCGCGGCGGGCACGGTCACACCGCGGCCGCTCGTGCGGCGCACGGATCGGCTGCTGAACGGCCTGAGCCCGAGCGCACCACGCGTGAGCGGTCCCACGATGCCGTCCGGCACGAGGTCGTGCCTGCGCTGGAAGCGCTTGACGGCGCGCTCCGTCTGCTCCCCGAAGACGCCGTCGGCGGGAATGCCGAGCTCCTGCTGAATGCTCCGCACGGCCGAGCCGCGGTCGCCGCGCTTCACGACGACCTCGCTCGAGGCGCTGGCGCCTCCAGAGGCCGAGGCGCCGGGGTCCGCAAGTGCGGGCACGGCTGCCACGGCGAGCGCGGCCAGCACGAGCAGCACCGCGAAATGCGGACCACGCACGGCGTCGAAGATCCTTGCCACCTGACGTTTCCCCTTTCCTATGCCTACGAGGTGAGCTGACGGGCTCGCGCCGGAAAGTGGCGCTACGCGACACGGCTGTCGCGATTCGCCCCAACGGCCTCAGTGGCCGCAATTGGGTCCCCCGTTCCTCGCCGTCGGGACAGCGAGAACTCGGCAGTTCGAATCAGAAGTCGTACATCCAAGCACATCGGCGCACGAACTGTTGCGGTGTATCACCCGAATGGGGTACTAGCGCGCGACGCCCAGCAGATCGTCCACCACACTCACGATGTCGATCTGGGGCAGCGGCGGCGGCGGCGCGAGCGCCACGGGCTGCGGGCGCCGGCGCTGGAGCCAGACGGCGGTGGCGAGCGCGCCCACAAGGAAGGGCGCCAAGCGCAGGAGGAGCCGTAGGCCGGGCATCGGCGCGACCTTACACCGGCTCACGGATACTCTGCGGGTCATGGATCTTGGCCTCGAGGGCAGGGTCGCGCTCGTTACGGGCGCCTCGCAGGGGATCGGCTTCGGCATCGCCCAGGAGCTGGCCCGCGAGGGCGCGCGGGTGGCGGTGAGCTCCCGGACCCGGGAGAAGATCGACGCGGCCGCCGGCGAGATCGGCGCGAAGCCGTACGTGCACGACACGCTCGACCTCGACGCCGCGCCCGAGCTGCTCGAGAGCGTGGAACGGGACCTCGGCCCGATCGACATCCTCGTGACCAACACCGGCGGCCCGTCGGGAGGAGATCCGCTCGAGTTCAGCCGCGATCAGTGGGAGGCCGCCCATCGCGAGCTCGTGGTCGCGCCCATCGAGATGATCGAGCGGGTGGCGCCCGGGATGCGCGAGCGCAAGTTCGGCCGCATCGTGAGCGTGTCCTCCTCCGCAGCCCGCGAGCCGATCCCGACGCTGATGCTGTCGAACTCGCACCGCCCCGGCCTTCTCGGCGCGTTCAAGACGCTCGCCCGCCAGCTCGCGGGCGACGGCATCACGCTCAACACGATCCTGCCTGGGCGGATCGCGACGGATCGAATCGCTCACCTGCACGGCTCGATCGACGAGGCCGAGAAGGTGGCCCGCGACGAGGTGCCGGCCGGCCGGCTCGGCAGCGCGGAGGAGATCGCCGCCGCCGCGGCGTTCCTCTGCTCGGAGCGCGCGAGCTACATCACCGGGGTGGCCCTGCTGGTGGACGGCGGGCTCACGAGGAGCATCTGAGCGATGCCGACGGAGCCCGCCTCCACGCCCAGCCCGGTCGCGCCCGGCGTGGCCTTCGCGGTCGAGCGCTTCGAGTGGACCGCGCGCGATCGGCTCGAGCTCGTCGGCCGTTGGTCCGGGCTGCGCGGGCACCGCTTCCTGCGGCCCACTCTGGACGTGCAGGTGGAGGGCGAGCGGCACCGCATGCTCGCGGTCCTCGACCACAAGCCGTGGGCGCCCGAGGATGGCCAGGACTGGGTGGCCGCCTTCACCTGGAGGGGCGAGCCCGCCAACTTCGACGAGGCCGAGCTCACGGTGAGCCCAGACCTCGCGGTGCAGCTGCCGGGGCCTGGTGGCTCGGTTGAGCCCGGCGAGGCGCCGGTGGCGACCCCGGCCGCCGATCGCCTGCCCGCCCGTCGCCCGCGCAGCGCGGTGCTCGAGGCGGAGCTTGCCGCAGCGCTGGCGAAGGTCGAGCGGGCCGGCGAGGAGCTGGAGCGGACACGCGCCGCGCACTCAGAGGCGGCCAAGGAGCTGCGCGAGCGCCTCAGGGACGAGCACGCGAAGATCCGGACTCTCGAGACCGAGCTCGAGCAGTCGCGCGCCGCGATCGCCCTGGCCGAGGAGGCCGCCGCCGAGGACGCCGATCGCCTGCGCGACGAGCGCGACGCCGCCACAACCGAGCGCGACGCCGCGATGGTGGCGCGCGATGCGGCCGTTGCCGAGGCCGACGAGGCACGCAGCGCCCGCGACGAGGCGCTTCAGAAGCTCAGCGCGGTCGAGGGCGAGCGCGACGCCCTCGCGGAGGCACGCGACCGCGCTCGCTTGGAGCGCAACGCGTGGATGTCACGGGCCCGGGCAGCGGCCACCGGGCGGCCGAGCCCCGAGGCGAGGGCGGTGCCCAAGCCGCTCGCCGGCCGCGAGCCCGCCGCTGCGGCGGATGACGCGACCGATCTGACCGAGGCAATCGAGCCGCCCGCGGAGCCCGCCGCTGCGCCCATTTCGCCCTCCGAGCGGCGCACCATCCAGATCGGTGAGCGCCCCGGGCCCATCGCGCCAAAACCCCCGGCCTCGCCTGTGCAAGACCGGGGGTCGGCTTCCTATCTGGGGACCTCGGGCGCGAGGCTTGCCGCCGCGCTTGCCCTGGCCGTCTTCGTTGTGGTCGTCGTGATCGTGCTGTTGTACGGCGTCCTCTAGAGCTCCCTAGGCGGCGATTGCCGGCCTTTGCGCCGGCTCGAGCGCCACGTCGAGCACCTCGTTGATGCTCATCACCGGGTGGAAGGTCATCGCGTCACGGACCTCCTCCGGCACGTCGTCGAGGTCGGCACGGTTGCGCTCCGGCAGGATCACGTCCGTGAGCCCCGCCGCGTGCGCGGCCAGCACCTTCTGCTTGAGCCCGCCGATCGGCAGCACCCGGCCCTGGAGCGTGACCTCGCCGGTCATGCCAACCGTGTGCCTCACCGGCCGTCCGCTCAGGAGCGACGCAAGCGCCGTCGTCATCGTGATGCCCGCGCTCGGACCGTCCTTTGGGATCGCTCCCGCCGGCACGTGCACATGGAACTCCCGTCCGTCGAACGCGTCCTCGTCGATGTCGAGCGACTCCGCATGTCCGCGGACGTAGGAGAGCGCGATCCGCGCGGACTCCTTCATGACGTCGCCGAGCTGGCCTGTGAGCACGAGGCCGTCCTTGGGTGGGTGGGCTGGCATCGAGGTGGCCTCGACGAACAGGACGTCGCCACCGACTCCGGTCACAGCCAGGCCCGTCGCCACGCCCGGGATCGCCGTGCGCTCGGCCGACTCCTGGAAGAAGCGCTGGCGGCCCAGGGCCTCCCGCACCTCGTCCTCCCCGATCTGCACCGGGGGCTCGACCCTGCTCGACGCGATCCGCGTCGCGGTCTTGCGGAGGAGCGTGCCGAGCTCGCGTTCGAGCTGCCGCACGCCCGCCTCGCGGGTGTACTCGGTCACGATCGAGCGGAGCACGTCGTCGCTCGCAGCGACCTCGTCCTCACGCAGGCCGTTGCGGTCACGCTGGCGCGGCCACAGGTAGCCCTTCGCGATCGCCACCTTCTCGTCGGTGGTGTATCCGTCGAAGCGCACAACCTCCATGCGGTCGAGCAGCGGCCCGGGGATCGTCTCGGCCATGTTGCCCGTGGCGATGAACACGACCTCGGAGAGGTCAAGCTCCACGTCCAGGTAGTGGTCGCGGAACGAGTGGTTCTGGGCCGGGTCGAGCACTTCGAGCAGGGCCGCGCTGGGGTCGCCACGCCAATCGGCACCGACCTTGTCGACCTCGTCGAGCAGGATCACCGGGTTCATCGTCCCGGCGTCGCGCAGGGCGCGGACGAGCCGGCCCGGCAGGGCGCCGATGTACGTGCGCCGGTGGCCGCGGATCTCCGCCTCGTCACGCACGCCGCCGAGCGACATGCGCACGAACTCGCGTCCGGTGGCGCGGGCGATCGACTCCCCGATGGAGGTCTTGCCCGTGCCGGGCGGTCCGATCAGCGTCAGGATGGCGCCGCTCTTCTTGTCCTCCGCGATGCCGCGCTCCTGGCGCAGCTTGCGCACGGCGATGTACTCGACGATGCGGTCCTTCACATCCTCGAGACCGGCGTGGTCTGCATCCAGGACCTCACGCGCGTGCGTGGGATCGAGCCGCTCGTCGGAGCGCTTCGACCACGGCACGGCGATCAGCCAGTCGAGGTAGGAGCGGATCATCGAGCTCTCGCCCGACTGCTCGCCCATGCGCTCGAAGCGGGCCAGCTCGCGCTCGGCCTGCTCGCGCACCTCGTCCGGCATGCCGGCTTCCTCGATCTTGGCGCGGTACTCCTCCACGACCGAGCCGTCGTCCTCGCCGAGCTCCTTCTGGATCGACTCCATCTGCTTGCGCAGGAAGTACTCGCGCTGCTGCTTCTCCGCGCCCGACTGCACGTCGTCACGGATCTGGTGGCGCACCTGCATCTCGGTGAGGCGCTCGCGCTGCAGCTCGAGGGCCCTCGCGAGCCGCTCGGTCACGTCGAGCAACTCGAGCAGCTCGACCTTCTGGGCATAGGTCAGGTCCGGCGAGTAGCCGGCGGTGTCGGCGAGGGCGCCGGGCTCGATGATCGAGCGCACGAACGCCGCCACGCGGCCGTCGTCGCCCCGGAGCTCGAGGAGCTCCTCGACGACAGCGCGGTACTCGCGCTCGAGGTCCCGGGTGCGGCCGTCGACCGGCTCGTCGTCCGGGTGCACCTCCACCTCGACCCGCAGGTTGCCGTCGGGACCGGTGCTCGCGGCGCCGATCCGACCTCGATACTGACCCTCGAGAGCGACCGCCCGCCCGCCGCCGGGCAGCCGAACGCGGTCCACCACGTCGGCCACCGTGCCGACCGAGGCGAACTCCTCGCCCTTGCGCGGAACGAGCACGACGCGCTCCTCGGCGCCCACGTCGATCGCCAATGTCACTGTCATGGTCGGGAAGACGACCGAATCGTCCACCGGCACCAGCAGCATCGTGTCCATTTGCTTCTCCAAGTCTTGGGGTGAGTCTTGCTTACTCAACGTAAGTGAGTATAGGGATGGTAAGTGCGGTCGCACCGTGTCTTCCGCGCCGCCTGCGAAGCTGCCGCCCGTGAGCGACGCACGTGAGGCCGCTGCCACCGCTGCCGCCGAGCTCGTGGAGCCTTCGATGACCATCGGACTGGGCTCTGGGCGGGCTGTTTGGGCGACTGTGGAGCGCCTTCCGCCGGGGACGCGCGCCGTGGTTGCTTCGGAGCTGACCCGGGAGCGGGCGCTTACCGCCGGCATTGAGGTGGTAGAGCTCGATGGGAGCTTTGAGCTCGACCTTGCGTTGGACGGCGCCGACGAGGTCGACGGCTCGCTCGGGCTCATCAAGGGGGGCGGCGGCGCGCTCTTGCGCGAGAAGATCGTTATTTCCGCCGCGCGCCGCTTCGTAGTGGTTGCCGAGGCGTCTAAGAAGGTCGATCGGCTCGGGGAGGGCTTCCGGCTGCCGGTCGAGGTGGTGCGGTTCGGCTGGCGGGACACGCGCCGGCGGCTGGCTGGATTGCTGCCTGATGCCGAACTGCGGAGCACCGAGGATGGGTCCACGCCGTACATCACGGACGAGGGCCACTACATCCTGGACGCCGCGATCCCGCCCGACGCCGCGTTGACCGCGCTCGCGGACGACCTGCTGCGCGTGCCGGGCGTCGTGGAGCACGGTCTGTTCCTGGACATGGCAGAACTCGCACTGCTGGGTAACCCGGACGGCACAGTGGAGCGCCTCGAGCGCGGTGCCGCAGGTTTCCACTGACTATCAGTGAAAAGTTGCGGCACCGGCGGCGGAGCGGTCGCCCGGCGGGCGGGCCAGCAGGCGGATTTCGCGGGCGAAGTTGTCGGCCGCTGTGAGGTAGACGGCCTGGCGGAGGGTCACGCGCAGGGTGGCGAGGGCGGTCGGGCCGACGGCGCCCGCGCCGGCGGCGCCCGGGCCGCCCGCGGCGGGCCCCTCGGGCGTTGCCGCAGTCCCGGCGCCGGCCTCGAGACGCAGCAATTCGGCCCCCGCGAGCGCCACCAGCGTCCGTCCACCGCCGGCGCCCGACTCGGTCGAAACGAGCACGTCCACACGCGACCCAACGGCCAAGCCAGCCGCCGCGCGCACCCGAACGCCGACGGCCCGCCACCCAGGCCCCACCCCGCCACCCCCTCGATGCTGGCTGTTCGACGCTTCAAAAAGCCCAGCGGTCAGATAGCCCCCGGCGGCCACGGGCACCGCGAGGCGCGCGCCGACCACACCAGAAGCCGAAGCCAGCGCATCCCGCGGCACGTACCGCGCCGGCACGCGCCGGACAGCAGCGGAACGCCCCGACACCCGCGCGCCCGCCCGCAGATCCCGCGCCGCCACCAGCACCGGCACCGCGGGGCCGACCCGCTCCGCCACGCTCCGCTCCCGCTGGTGCACCTGTGAGGCCGCGAGCCCCCCGCTCGCCAGCGCCACCGACAGCAGCAACAGCCCGCGCCGGCGGCGGGCCTTCACGCGTCGGGGAGGTCCAGCGTGGCCACGGCGCCGTCGCCGACGATCTCGAAGCTCAGCCGCCCGCCCAGCTCCTCGGCGGCGCGCTTCGCGATCTGGAGACCGCGGCCGCGGTTGCGAACCTCCACCCGCACTCCGCCCTCATGGGCCCGGCCGATCACCCGCACGGGCCCGGAGCCGTGCTCCGCCGCGTTGGCGAGCACATTTCCGAGCGCCTGTGCGAAGCGGCGGCGGTCGAGCCTGGTGGTTACCGGTCCTCCCTCCCACTCGACTGCGGTTTCGCTCCACGGGCCAGCTGAGGCACTCGTCAATGCGGAAAGCTCGACCTCCGCTTGCTCTGCGTCAGGCGGGGTCGTTTGGCGGGCCGACGCGAGGTCCGCCAGGCCGGCACGCAGGCGATCGAGCTGGGCGTCGATCACGGCCGCGTGGTGGCTGGCCGCGGGGTCACGCCGCAGCGCCTCGCACACCAGTGAGAGCGCCGTGGCCGCTCCTCGCATCTCGTGCTCGGCGCGGGCGATCTGCTCCAACCGGCTCACAGCGCCTCGGTCAGCTTGTAGCCGACACCGCGCACATTCACCACCCACGGCCGCGACGACGGCCGCAGCTTCTTGCGCAGCCGGCAGGCGTGGGCGTCGAGGGTGCGGGTGTTTCCGATCGAGAGGTAGCCCCAGACGTCGCGCAGCAGCTCGTTCTTCCCGTACACGCGGGTCGGCTCCTCGGCGAGCGCGTGCAGCAGCGCGAACTCCTTCGCCGCGAGCTCCACCTTCTTGCCCGCCAGCCGGACCGCGCGGGTACTCGGGTCGACCGTGAGCTCGCCCACCCGCAGCAGGCCCTGCCGGCGCCTCCCCTCCGCGCGCCGCAGCACGGCCCGCACGCGCCCGAGCAGCTCCGCGTACAGAAACGGCTTGCAGACGTGATCGTCGGCACCGCGCGCGAAGCTCCGCACGCGGTCCGCCTCCGCAACCCGGCCGGTCAGCACGATCACGGGAAGATCCGGGTCGATCCGCGACGCGAGACCGTCCGAGGAACGCACGCGGTCGAGCAGGTCGAGCCCGCTGCTGGCCTCGAGCGCGAGGTCGAGCAGGACGAGGCTCGGCCGCCTCACCTCGATGGCGCGCAGCCCCTCGGCGGCGCTCGTGGCGCTCGCCACACGGAAGCCGTCCGCGGCGATGTTCTCGGCCAGGAAGGCGCGCGTGGCCTCGTCGTCCTCCACGATCAGGATCAGCCGTTGCTCGTCCATGCGAAGCCTAAGTCCGGCCAAAAACTTTCTACGCGCGGAATCCATGCAACCCGCGTTGCACAGCCTGCGCCTCGGCAGGAAACGGCCTTATGATCGCGACGCCGGGGGCCAAGCCGCCGGCCCCTCGAACCATCATGGACACTGCGCGGAGAGGCAATTACGAGTCCGGCTCGGACTATGTGCTCGAGTACGGCGAGCTCAGATTCACGTTCAACGAACGTGACTTCACCGAGCGCGTGGAGCAGGCCGCGTGCAAGCTCGGCTTCGTGGACGGGCCCCTCGGCGACGACGAGCGCGAGGACCTCGTGAACCTGGCCGTGAACGGCGAGGTCACCGATGCCCACTCCGACCTCGGCGAGCACATCAACGAGTGCTGGGGCGACCTGAACGGCCCCTCGGAGCGCTCCCTCGTGCACTGGATCCGGCGGCTCGTGTTCCGCGGTGCCTGGCTCGACCAGCGCGTGATGGAGGGCGAGCTCGAGGTGGTCTTCGACGAGACCAACCACTCCTTCGGCTACGCCCAGCCGGATCGCAACTTCGAGCTCATCGAGCTCTCACCCGAGCCATCATGGCGCCGGGTGGCATACCGCCGCTGAGAGCGAACTCGGCTCGGCCGGCTAGGAGAGCGCGTCGGCGCGCACGGTGCCGCTGTCGGCGGCAAGCTTGCCGCCCGGCTCGAGGACCACGCGCGTGGTGGCCCAACGGAGCGCGTCCGGCTCCCCACCGGTCACAGCGATCACGGTCAGCGTGCCGCCCTCCTCGGTGGCCCGGCCGGCGCCGAAGATCCTGCGCCGCGCGCTCGGCGGCAGCGCCTCGAGCGAGTCGATCAGCACCGCGGCGTGCCCGCCGCGCTCCGCGCGCCGCTTGGCGCGCTCCACGGCCAGCTCGGCGGCCTGCGCCTGTGCATCGGGCGAGCGGTCGAAGCTGCCGCCGGCCACGCTCAGGCCCTCGGCCCGGCGCCACTCGGTGACCTCCTCGGGACGCACTCCGGCGAGCACAACCTGGACGGCGAGCTCGGAATCGCCCGACAGGTCGGTGGCCAGCTCGCGCAGCAGCGTCGTGGCGCCCGCGCCGGGAGGCCCGGCGATCGCCACGCGCGAGCCGCGCCCGAAGGGCGCGTCCTTCAGCGTCTTCGGCGCGTTCAGCTTCTGAGAGGGAAAGACGGGAGTCAGGTCGCCGAACCAGGGGCGCTCCTCGGCCGGCTCGGCCGCAGCGCCGTTCACGGTCTCGACTCGCACCAGCGAGGGATGGCGCTCGTTGCGGCGGGCGCCGCGAGCGGGACCGCTCACCTCGTCGCCGGCGCGCAGCTCGCAGCGGCGGATCTGGGCCGGTGAGACGTACACGTCCTCGCGCGTCTGGCCCGCTGGATCCACGCGCACGAAGCCGCTGCCGTTGGCGAGCACGTCGAGCACGCCGGTGGCGATCGCCTCGTCGGAGATCTCGTCCTCCACGACCTCCGGCTCCTCCTCGGCGGCGGGCGCACGGCGCCCGCGTCCCCCCGACGGCCGCGCCGCGCGGGGCGCTCGAGCGCCTCCTCGGCGGGAACCTCGTCGGGCTCTTCGTCTGGCTCCTCGTCGGAGGTGCCCTCGGACGTGTCCTCGGAAGTCCCTTCGGAAGTCCCCTCGGACGTGTCCTCCGCGGCCTCCTCCTCCTCGTCCGGCTCGGCACCGGTGGCCGGCGCGCCGTCGCCCGCGGGCTCGTCGCTCCCGCCGGTCTCGCCGAGGATCGCCCCGATCAGGTCGGCCTTCCGCTTCGAGCGGTAGCCCTCGAGGCCCAGCTCCGACGCGATCTGGTGCAGATCGGCGAGCGGGCTGTCCTCCAGCTCTTTTCTGTTCAGGACTGACATTCGGCGCCAACCCTAGCGGTCTCGCCGGGCGCTACCGGCTGGCGGCGGTGCTCTCCTCGACGAGGCCGTTCAGCCACTCGCCGAACTCGGGGCGGCTCTTCCAGTCGTCCGTGAAGCGCGTGATGCCCGACTCTGTGAGCGGGTGAGCCAGCATGGCCTTCAGCACCTTCCCGGGCACGGTGGCCACCTCGCAGCCGAGCTTCGCCGCGATGACCGCGTGCATCGGGTGCCTCAGCGACGCCGCGAGCACCTGCGCGTCGCGGTTGGGCCCGAGCGCGTCCACGATCTCCCCCACCACCGACTCGGAGTCGATCGAGATGTCGTCGAGCCGACCCATGAAGCAGGACACGTAGGTCGCGCCCGCCTCGGCGGTCAGGATCGCCTGGGCAGCCGAGAACACCAGCGTCATGTTCACCGGGATGCCATCCGAGACGAGCTCGCGCGTGGCCTCCAGACCCTGCGCCGAGAACGGCACCTTCACCACCACGCGGTCGTCGAGGCCCGCGAGCGCGCGACCCTCGGCCACCATCCGGCGGGGGTCGTCGGAGACCACCTCGGCCGAGGTCGGGCCGTCCACGAGCTCGCAGATGCGGCGGATGATGTCTCCCGGGTCGCCGTCGGCCTTGGCCAGCAACGACGGGTTCGTCGTGGCGCCGGCGAGCACTCCCCAGGCCGCGATCTCCTCGACCTCTTCGATGATCGCCTGTGTCGATGAACAGCTTCATTGGACCTCCTGGACGGCATCGAGCACGAGCTGCATCAGCTGCGCGAGCGTGTCGTCGACGTTTTCGTTGTCTATGACTGCCACCCCTTCGGAGCGGGCCCGTTCCCAGAGATGATCCTGGAGCCGGCGTATGTCTTCGAAACTAGCGAGGTATCGCTCGGCCGGCCTGGTTCCGGGCCGAGCGGAGAAGTGCCCGCGATGGAGATCCCGGTCCCCCACCACCACGAGCGCCTCCACGAGCACGCAGCGCTCGCGCGTGCGCGGGTGAACTCCGCCGGGCACCACGTGCACTCCCTCGACCACCACCGGCTTGGCCTCGTTGGCCGCGCGGTCGACGATCGCAGTGATCCCGGTGCCCACCCGCTCGGCCTGGTCGCGGTAGCCGGCGATCCCGCCCGCCTCGAAGGCGGAGTAGTGGACCGTGGGCATCGCCTCATGGGTGAAGAATGCCCGGAGCACCTGCCGGATCACGTCCGTCGCGATAACGCGGTTGACCCCGAGCCGAGCGGCGAGCATCGTCGCGATCGTCGACTTGCCGACACCGGTGGTCCCGCCGAGCAGGACCACAAGCGGCCGGTCGAGCCGGTCGAGCCTGCGCCAGTTGGCGTAGCGGCGCGCGGTTGCCTCGCCCTCCTCGGCGAGCAGCACCTCCTCGGCCAGCGCGTGCAGTGCGGCGACGTCGATCTCGCCACCATCCTTCGCGTCGAGCCGCTGCTCGATCTTGCGAGCGAGCTCGAACGCGCGCTCCTGCGGGAGGCCGGTGGCGGAGATGGTCTGGGCCATCAGCCCCTTCGAGTACGGGAGCCCGTGACCCTTGTGGACGACGATGGTCTCAGGCATCTCGGTACAGCTTGACGAGCGCGTCGTCGATGCCGATCGGCCGGTTGCGGATGAAGACGACGCGCGCGCCCTCGGCGCGGGCGCGCATGGCCACCGTGTCGATGGCCGCGGCCTTCAGCTCGGTGAGGTAGACGTCGCAGCGCTCGGCGGCCGCCCGGTCGAGCTCGGCTGCAAGCGCCGAGCGGCGGGCGAGGTTCGTGGACGCGAGCACCGGCTCGGGCACGCCCTCCACAGCTCGTCGCCGCCGGTGGTGAAGACCGCCACGCGCGCGCCGTCCGGCAGCGGTTCGAGCGGCTCGGGGTGGAGCGCGAACGGGACGCGCGCCGGCGGGCGGATCCGGTGCACCCTCGGCCGCCAGCACGAGGTCCGCGCGCGCGAGGCGGTACTCCGCAAACGGCTCGGGCGGGCCCGCCCCGAGGATGCAGACGGTGCGGTCCACCTCCACCGGCGGGATGCACGCGCCCGAGCCCTCGAACACGATCGCCCCGGGGTCGAGCGATGCGGCGAGCGCCGCCCCGGCGGGCACGTTCGACTCGAACGGCGCGCCCGCGAAGCCGCCGCCGACCCGCCGGCATCCCACCGTCCGGACGCCGGCGATCACGGCGTCCTCGAGGAAGTCGGAGGCAGCGTGCGACCCCGACTCCGCGATCGCGATCAGCTCGTCGAGCGAGGGCCCCGCCTCGGCCACGCGCGGCTCGGCCGGCCCGCCGCGCCCCATGCACACGATCACCGGGTCCGCGCCCTGCGTCGCGCAGCAGCGCCGCCCAGTGCCCCGCCACGGCGGTCTTGCCGGTGCGCTTGCCGGTGGCGATCACCGCGAGCTTCGGCCCGTCGAACGCCACCGGCTCGTAGCGCGGCGGGTCGAGCCGGGCGCCCGGCGCCTCGTACGCGAGGCCGAGGCTGAGCGCGAGCGCGGCCAGCCGCAGCTTCGCCGACGCCGGCACCACGGGCTCGTCCGCGAGGTCGACCACGGCGTCGGCGCGCGGCGCGAGCCGGCGCAGCGCCTCCTCCGGGTCGGTCTCGACCGGCATGCCGTAGTGCTCCTCGAGCGGCCCCGGGCCGAGCTTCTCCTCCCCGCCGCAGAACACGACTCCGGCCAGGTCGAGCCCGGCCAGCACGTCGCGCACGGCGGACGGGTGGTGCTCCCCGTCGATGAGGGCGATCACCGGCACGGCCTGCATTCTTGCCGGACGGGCCCTAGCGGCGTCTACGCAGCACGCGGAAGTTGATCCGCTCGGTCCGGGAGACGTTCCCGGCGCTGTCCGTGATCACGAGCAGTGCGCGGTAGCGCCCGGGCCGCAGCCTGCGCCCGGCGATCCGGCCGCTGAAGCGGATCGTGTTGCGGCCCGGCGACACGGTCTGCCGGATCGACCCGATGCGCTTGTAGGCCCGGCAGCGCCGCTGGCGCAGCAGACGCCGGAACGCCGCGCGACTGCCGGCGCTCCTCCGCAGGGCGCGCAGGCGAGCGCGCGTCTGCGGCACGCAGACCCGCCGACCCGCGCGCCGCACCTTCAGGCCCTTGACCCGCTTCTGGATCGTCAGCACTGCCAGCCCGGCCTCGCTCGAGTTGAAGCTGAAGCTCGTTCCGGCGCCCGGGAAGAGCGTCGAGTCGCCGATGCTGAAGGCGCCGGCGCTGGGCGAGCGTGGTGTCCGGACCGCCGCCGCCGGGCCGCCCGGCCCGGCGGGCTCCGGCTGGGGATCGATCGGCACGACGCGGATGGAGTTGCCGCTGCTCCGCCATGCGGCGAAGCCCGTTCCCGCGGGCCCGGCTTCCACCTTCGCACTGAAGAAGGACTCGCCGGTGGCGAGGTTCGCTGCCAGCGTGAACGTCGCGCCGCCGTCATCCGAGCGCCGATAGCGCAGGCGGTTGCCGCTGAAAAGCGTGCGCCAGACCACGTGCAGCCGACCCGATGCGTCCTGCGAATGATGCGATTCCTGGATGCTGTTGTTCTCGATCGGGTCGTCGCCCTCGATGTACGTGGCGTTGCCGAACGTGTTCGACGTCGCGTCGAACTTGCGCAGGCCGATCCGGTTCTCCGTCGCCTGCTTGAAGCGGTAGGTCAGGTAGACGCCGTTCGGACCGGAGCTGAGCATCGTCTCGTCGTTGTTGCCCTCGGCCCCCGGCAGCAGCAGCGGGCTAGCGCTCCAGTTGCCGGCGGTGTTGAGGTCCACCACCGTGACCGGCGCCACGGGATCGGTGAACACGCGGTACCACACCGTATGAAGGTCGTTCACGGCATACACGGCCTTGGTGGCGCTCGGCCCCGCAACCACTGACGCGTCATATACGTACGTCGGGCTGGAGCCCAGGGCGACGTGAGTCGTTGGATTGCTGTTGTTCTGACCTTGGAAGGTCGCGCCAGCCACGGAGAGCCCCACGTTGCTCGTGTTGATGAAGGCCGACTGGCCATTCAGCTCGAGATCCCCAACCTGGACCGGGGCCATGAAGTCCGCTCCGTTATTCGTGGAGACGAAGCGGTAGGTGTTGTTGCTGCTGTCCCCCGTCGGGCACTGGATACAGGAGGCGAGGATGACGACCTTGTTCGGCGCGGGAGTGAAGACCTGGGCATGGTCTCCCGAGCTGGACGCGGACGAGCTCGCACCGGGAAAGGGGAGGACGGTCGACTCGGAGTCGCACGCCGTCCCGCCGGCCGGTATACGGCAGTAGCCGACCTGGTCCTCGGCCTCGTCGATGTTCCAGACGACATGCCCGGTGCCGTCGCTTCCCACGGCCAGGTCATGACCGTTGCCGGTCCCGGCCGTGAACGGCGTCGCGGCCTGCGTGGCAGGCGCGAGCGCCAGAAGCGCTCCGATCGCCAGGAGTGCGAGAAGCGGCGTGCGAGCCTTCATGGGTTCCCCAGTCGTCGCGTTGCGTCCATTGTCGACACAAACCGCTCAAACGCAAACGAATTACGGAGCGTCCGGTGCCTCGTACGCGTACGTGCTCGGGTCGAACGAGAGGATCGCGTCCTGTTCGTGGAAGGGGTACTTGCGAAACACGGTCACGCGATCGGGCCGCGCCTCGACCACGTTGTAACAGGGCTTCGTCTTGCCACGCAGGCGCGTGGTGGAGACCGTTCCCGCGTTCACCACGAACAGATTCTCGAGCCGCCATGCGTAGGGCACGTGCTTGTGGCCGGAGAGGACCAGGTGGGCGTCCGCTCGCTGGAGACACTCGAGCGTGTCCCCCGCGTCGTGCACGACGTTGCGCTCGCGCCCGGTGCCCGGCACGGGCAGCAGGTGGTGATGCAGCACGAAGATGCGGAGGAACGCCTCGTGAGCGCCGAAGCGCTCCTCGATCCACTCGTAGCGTCCGCGGCCGATCAGTCCGTTGTCGAGGTCGGGCTCGGTGGAGTCCACCGCGAGGATCGACACGCCGTTCACGTGAAGCTCCGACCGTCGCTCGCCGAACAGCTCCTCGAAGTGCACGTAGCCGACGTTGCGCGAGTCGTGGTTGCCCGGGATCACGATCATGCGCTCGCACGCGATCTTGTCGAGGTACTCCCGGGCGAGCTCGTACTCGGCCCGGTAGCCGTCACCGGTTAGGTCTCCGGACACCACCACCACGTCCGGCTGGAGCTCGTTCACCTCGACGATCGCGCGGTCCAGCAGGCTCGGGACGAAGTGCGGCGAGCCGCAGTGGATGTCCGACAGCTGCGCAATCGTCAGGCCCTCGCTCACACGGCCTCCCTCTTCAGATCGGATGCAAGCTCGAGCGCCCCGTCGGCACCGTCGGTGAGCGCCTCGTGCACGCGCAGGTAGTCGCGCGCGCCCGCCACGTCGTGCACGCGGATGATGCGGGCGCCGCCGCGCACCGCCGCGCCCACCGCGGCGAGAGTGCCGGCGTCGCGGGCCGCCGGCGGGCGCTCGGTGAGCGCGCCCACGAAGTCCTTGCGCGAGACCGCCAGCAAGAGCGGCCGGCCCAGCGGCGCAAACTCGGGCAGCCGGCGCAGCAGCTCGATCGACTCGGCGGGAGTCTTGGCGAGGTCGAGGCCGGGGTCGAGCACGATCTGCTCTCGCCCGACGCCCAGAGCCTCAGCGGCGCGCATGCGCTCGGCGAGGAAGCCATGGACGTCGCTCACCAGGTCGTCGTACTCGGGGAAGGCCTTCGTCTTCGGCGCCGCGCGCGTGTGCGTGATCACGAGCGCCGCGCCGGTCTCGGCGCACGCGCCGGCGATGCTCTCGTCGGACAGCCCGCTCACGTCGTTGATCATCGCTGCACCGGCGGCGAGCGTGGCGCGCGCCACCGGCCCGCGCCACGTGTCCACCGACACGAGCGCACCCTTCGCCGCGAGGCGCTCCACGAGCGGAACCACCCGAGCGATCTCCTCCTCCACCGGCACCGCCTCCGTGTCGGTGCGGCCTGACTCGCCGCCCACGTCCACGATCGCCGCGCCGTCCTCGATCTGGGCGAGCGCGCACTCCACCAGCTCGTCGAGCTCCTTCGGGCCCTGGCGGTCCGAGAACGAGTCGGGTGTCGCGTTCACGATGCCCATCAGCACCGGCCGGGAGAGGTCGAGCTCGTGGCCCCGAATGAGCACGCTCTCGCTCACGCCGCCTCCTCCGGCGCCGCGCCCGGGGCCGCCGGTGACGGCTCCTCCGGCTCGCGCTGGGGCGCCGGCACGGCTGCCACCTCGGGAACGAGGCCCTCCGCGCGCGCCAGCTCGCGCCAGGCCTCCACCTCTCGCTCCATTCGGGTGGCGTCCCAGCCGAGCTCGCCCGCCATGGCCTGCGCCACCACCAGCGGGCCCTCCGCGTCCGGCTCACAGAGCCGGCGCGCGTCCAGTAGGCCGAGGCGTGTGCGCCGCAGCAGCACGTCGCCCACGGTCTGGGCCTGCTCGTGCCCGGCGGCGTACGCGCCCTCGGCCGCGATGTCCGGCAGCCCGGGGCTGATCCTCCGGGCGAGCGTGAGATCGACGGTGGCGAGCCTCAGCACCAGCTGGGCGGCGTGGCCGTAGCGCCCGGCGAGGTGCGCGCGGCTGTCGTCGTCGACGCCGTCGACCTCGGGCAGCGACTCCGGATCCACGGGCGCCCCGAGCGGGATCTCGTCGGTGCGGCAGGGCGCCTCGCGCCCGTCTCGCTCGACGATACGGTCCACAGCCATCTTCGCCATCCGCCGCCAGGTGGTGAGCTTGCCTCCGGTGATCGTGACGAGCCCGGAGCTGGTCTCGTACAGCTCGGCCTTGCGCGAGATGTCCACCGACTTCTTCGGGTCGCCCGTGGAGATCAGCGGTCGCACGCCCGCGTACGCGCCCGCCAGGTCGCCGGCCCGCAGCTCGGTGCCGAAGAAGCCGTTCACCGCCTCCAGCAGATAGACGACGTCGTCGTCCGAGGGCGGTACGTGCTCCACAGAGCCCTCGTAGTCGTTGTCCGTGGTGCCGATCAGGGTGCGTCCCAGCCAGGGAAGCACGAACACGGTGCGCCCCCCGCCGGCGGGCACGATCGCACCGGCCCTCACGTCGAGCAGCTCGCGCGGAAGCGTGAGGTGCGTGCCCCGGCTCGGCCGGATGCGCGGCACCTCCTCCTCTTCGTAGAGCTCGTCCGGGCGCAGACGGTCGGCCCACACCCCGGTCGCGTTCACAACGTTGTCGGCGCACAGCTCGAACTCGCCTCCGCCGAGCACGTCGCGCACGAGCACTCCCGCCGCGCGGCCCTCGCGCTCGACCAACCCGGTCACGTCGCATGCGTTGGCGATCACGGCGCCGAAGCGCTCCGCCTCGGCGAGCACGGTGAGCACGAGCCGGGCGTCGTCGGTCTGGCAGTCATAGAAGAGGTATCCGGCCGTGGGCTCGCGACCCCTCAGCGCGGGCAGCATCTCCAGCACCTCGTCCCCGTCGATCGTGCGGTGGCGCTCGGGGCTCCACTCCTCGGCCTCGTCGCGCCCGCGCCGCCACGACATCACGTCGTACATGTTGAGGCCCATGCCCAGCACCCGGTCCGGGCGCTTGCCGCCGAACGTCGGGACCACGAACGGCAGCGGCTTCACGATGTGCGGGGCGAGCTTTACAAGCAGCGAGCGCTCGAGCAGCGCCTCGCGCACCAGCCCGAGGTCGAAGTTCTGGAGGTAGCGAAGGCCGCCGTGGACCAGCTTCGACGAGCGGCTTGACGTGCCGGCGGCGAAGTCCGACTTCTCCACGAGCGCCACGCTGTAGCCGCGCGACGCGGCGTCCAGGGCAACCCCCGCGCCGGTGATGCCGCCGCCCACCACGACGAGGTCGAATTCGTCCCGCTCCAGTGAGGCGAGGGCGTCGGCTCGCGGGATCACGGCAGGTACGTTACGAAGTCTCCGGGCGGCAGCCGCTCCGGAGGCTCCTTCTCCTGACGCGGCGGGCCCAGGTGGAGCAGGCCGATCGCGCGCTCGCCCTCGGGCACGCCAGCCGCGGAGCAGCCGCCGGACGTGCGCAGAACCTCCGGCGTGCGCCAGTAGCCGGCCAGCCCGCGCGCGTGCGCGGCAAGCAGCACGATGTAGGCCGCCACGGACGCCGCCGAGCGGTCCTCCTCGTCCTGGACCGGGTCGCCGCTCTCGACCACCGATGCCACCACGAGCGTGGGCGCGCGGTCGAGTTTTGCCGCGGCCTCCTCCCCCGCCGCCTCCTTCAGGCGAGCGAGCGACTCCGGGCCGAGCACGCGAAAGCGCCACGGGTTCGTGAGGTTGTGGTTGGGCGCCCAGCGGGCGAGCTCGAACAGCTCGTCGAGCACCTCGCGCGAAACGGGCTCGGATCCGTACGCCTTGTGCGTGCGGCGGGTCCGGATGGCGTCGTCCACGTCCACGCCTGGCGACGCTAGCGGATAGTTTCCGCGCGTCATGGCCACCGGAACTGTGCTCGTGACCGGCGCCTCCACGGGCATCGGCGAGGCGACCGTCATGCACCTGCGAGCGCTTGGGTTCGACCCCATCGCGGCGGTGCGGAAGGACGAGGATGCCGAGCGGCTCGAGGGATTGGGGCTGCGCACCACTCGCATCGACGTGACCGATGCCGACCAGATCGCCGCTGCTCGCGACGCGCTCGGCGAAGAGCCACTCGTCGGTCTCGTGAACAACGCGGGCATCGCCGTGGCCGCGCCGCTCGAGTTCCTCCCGATCGACAGACTGCGCCAGCAGCTCGAGATCAACCTGATCGGCCAGGCGGCCGTGACGCAGGCGTTCCTCCCCGCTCTGCGCCGCGCGCGCGGCCGGATCGTGAACGTGAGCTCGATCGGCGGGCGGGTGGGGCTGCCACTCGTCGGCGCGTACAACGCGTCGAAGTTCGGCCTCGAGGGTCTCAGCGACTCGCTGCGCCGCGAGCTGCGCCCGCACGGCGTGGACGTGATCCTCATCGAGCCCGGCGGCGTGAAGACGCCGATTTGGAACAAGGCCGAGCAGCTCGCCGATCAGATGCTCGAGGACGTGCCACCCGAGGCCGAGCGCATCTACGGAGGACAGATCGCGGCGGTGCGCAAGAACACGAAGCGGATCGCCACCGACTCCGGCATCGAGCCGGGCGAGGTGGCCGAGGTGATCGGCACGGCGCTCACCGCGAGTCGGCCGCGCGCCCGCTACCTGGTCGGAAGCGACGCCAAGCAGCGCGCCGTGATGTCGAAGCTGCTGCCGGCACGGGTGATGGACCGGCTGATCGTCCGCGCGCTCGGCGGCTAGGCGAGCCGCTTCGCAAGCGCCTCGCGCTCGCGCTCCTCGACCTGCTCGAGCGTCAGCTCCGGGTTGCGCTGGTGGGCCAGCGAGACCTCGGCAGAGGTGGGCAGGCTGGCCGGGTCCGGCCAGCTGTCGGGGTCCCACAGCTTCGAGCGCACGAACGCCTTCGGGCAGTGCGTGTAGACCTCCTCGGCCTCCACGACGATCGCCGTCTTCGGCGGCTTGCCCACGGGCGTCAGCCGGTCGAGCAGCTCGGGCTCTGCCGTCACGGCACCGCGGCCGTTCACGCGCAGGGTGGTGTCGCGGCCCGGGATCAGGAAGATCAGCCCGATGCGGCCGCTCGCGACCACGTTCTCGAGCGTGTCGAGCCGCCTGTTGCCTGTGGCGTCGGGAATCGCGAGGTGGTGGTCGTCGAGGACCGTGACGAAACCGGGCTGGCCTCCGCGAGGGCTCACGTCGGCCTGGTCCTCGGCCGAGAACGTGGCCACGAACAGCATCGGCGACGCACCGATCAGCGTCCGGCAGAGCTCGTCGATGTGGCCGATGTCCTTGCGGATGGCCGCCTCCATCGGTGAGTTGTAGAACTCGCGCAGCTGCTCTGGCCGCTCGAACGCGCCGCGGAACGGGTCGCTTTCGCTCATGCCCTGACTATCCCATGCCGGGCCAGCGCCCGGGCAGGACGTACCGGTGGATCACCCACAGGAGCGCGAGCAGGCCCCCTGCCGCAAGCAGTGCGGCCCACACCGGCACGGGCTTTGGATGTGCCGCGCCGCTCTCGGGGGCCGCTGCCGCGAGCGCGGATGTGCTCTCCGGGTCTGTCGCGTCGGGCCCGGTCTCGGCGGTCGGGTCGCCCACGGCTCCCGCGGCGGCACCGCCCGCTGCCGCGGAGCCAGCGCCGCCCGCCGCTGCCGCGCCGCCGCCCTTGCCCTGCTTCGCGTCGGCCTTGCCGCCGCCTCCCTTAGCCGCCGCTCCCCCGCCGTCGCCGGAGGCCGCCTTCGCGCGCGCTCGCTTGCTCCTCGGCACGGCCGCGATCGGGAGCGGCTCGCCCCTCAGCGCCATCAGCGCCTGGGCGGTCACCCAGACTGGGGTCTGGGCGCTCGTGGACGAATACGCCACGCTGCCGTCGCTTCGCTGGAGGCGGACGAGGTACGCCCGCGCGCGGGAGATCGTGGCGCCTCCGGCTCCCGCGGCGACCAGCCCCTGGACCGCGTACGAGGTCGACTGCGAATTGGAGTCGCGTCCCTTGAACTGCCCGTAGCCGCCGTCGCCGTTCTGGTTCGCCCGCAGCCAGTCCACGGCCCGCTGGGCGGCTCTCCCGTGAGCTCGGCCGACGGTGGCGAGCGCCTGGAGCGCTGCGCCGGTCATGTCCGAATCGCTCGACGAGGCACGCGCCACGCCGAAGCCGCCGTCGCCGTTCTGCGATGCGACGAGCCAGCTGACCGTCTTCGAGCCGGCGGATGCCCCGGAGGCGCGCAGCGCCATGATCCCGAACGCCGTGTAGCTCACGAAGTTGGAGATGGACCCGTCACTGCGACGGCGCTTCTCGATCTCGGCCAGCAGGTTGCGTCCGCCGAAGTCGCGCGGGTTCATGCCCGCCGTCCGCACGAGTAGGACGGTCCGCTCGATCTCCCCGATGTCGCCGAGCGAGGCGCTTCCGCGCATCACGTATGCCGCGACCGAGCGTCCGCCGCTGCGCCTCACGTCGCGCGGGTTGCGGTCCGCCGAACCGAGCCCGAGACCGGCCCAGCCTGTGTAGAGCGGGCTCGAGCCCTGCTTCGGAGCCGCGCCGAAACCGCCGTCCTTGTTCTGTGCACGCAGGAGGTAGCTCTCGGCGCGCTCGGCCGGCGTGGCAGCGGCGGCCATGGCCGGCAGCACGAGCACGAGCGCGAGGACCATGGCACTCGCCACGATCGGCGCGGGCGAGCGCTCCCAGCGCACCTCGAGCCGGCGGCGGTAGCGGGCAAGCGCACGCAGGAAGGCAGGGCCGAGCAGGAGGCAGAACACCACGTTGCCGATCGCGTGAGCGAGGTTGTACGGCAGCGACGTCCCCGAGATCGCGGTGTAGGTGTCGAGATCCTGGCGCGCCGCGAAGGTCCATTGGTAGATGTCCATCCAGGCACCAAATAGCAGACCGGCCACCCCGCACACGGCAGCAAGCACGAATCGGTTCGGCTCGCGACCGCGAAGCATCCGGGCGAGTGCCGCGCCGCCAACGCCCACGGCTCCCCACCCCGCCATCTGCCAGACGGTCCATGGTCCCTGGGAGAGAAAGATGTTCGAGACGATCGCGGTCACGGCGCCCACCGCGAAGCCCGGCACCGCGCCGAGCGCGTAGCCGGCGAAGAGCACGATGTCGGTGGTCGGCTTCACGTTGGGGAAGGCTGCGAAGGCGAGCCGGCCGACCACCGCCAGCGCAGCGAGCGCCGCCACCACCGCCAGCACCCGCGCGGGCGGCTTCTCGCGCTCGTACCAAGCGAACCCGGCGGCGAGCGCCACGCCGAGCAGCAGCAGTGAGGACGCCTGCCAGCTCATGGCGCGACCTCGGCGCCGAGCGCGCTCCGCGACGCGTCCTCGGCGGCGGCCTCGCGCAGCACGCGCGCCCCGTCATCCGGCAGCAGGGCGGCGCCGCCCGTAACTCGCGCCACCTCGGTCGAGAAGTGGCGGCCGCCCGCGAGCACCTCGTGCGGGGAGCCGTCCGCGATCACCACACCCTGGCCGAGCAGGACAATGCGGTCGGCGAGCGACGCGGCGAACTCGGTGTCGTGCGTGGCCACCATCACAGCGGCTCCCCCCTCGGCGAGCTCGTCCGTGCGCGCGGCGAGCTCATCCTTGTGGATGCGGTCCATCCCGCGCGTGGGTTCGTCGAGGAGCACCACCGACGCGGGCTCCCCGGCCAGCACCACCTCGAGCGCAAGGCGCTGGCGCTCGCCGCCCGAGAGGTCGCGGGGATTGGCCGCCTCGCGTCCGGCCAGGCCGGCGCCCGCCACGCCCGCCACGCCGGCATCCTCCACCGCGTGGTCGTGCACCAGGTAGTCGCCAGGGTTCTGGAGCAGCAGGGCGACCTCGCCGGCGCGCTCCACGCGCCCGCGGGTGGGCTCGGCGAGGCCCTTCGCGAGCCGCAGCATGGTGCTCTTCCCGGCGCCGTTGCGGCCCATGAGCGCCACGCGCTCACCCGGATGAAGCTCGAGGCTGATGCCGCGCAGGATGGCGGGCCCGTCCTCTAGTTCAAACCAGACGTCCTTCAGTGCCAGCGCGGGTTGAGGGCCGCTTTTGCGGTGAAGGAAGCGGCGGCGCCCGCGCCGCGGAGCTCCACTTGATCGCACTTGTGCATGCATGTCATGCACAAGTGCGATGGAGTCGTCGGCCGGGGCGGTTTCGGAGGTGCGCAGCGTGGCGTGCGCTTCCTTCACTGATGCCGGTAACGGCCTGAGCCCGGCCATGCGAAAAGAGCCGAGCGCCCGGCGTTGCGAGCGCCGGCGCCTCGTCAACCGCCCACTCCAGGAAGGCGCGCGGCGCCGCATCGCACGCCACCGCCCCGTCCACCATCGCGATCACGCGGTCGGCGGCCGGCAGGCAGCGCTCGAGCCGGTGCTCGGCCACCACCACCGCGGTGCCCCAGTCCTCGTTCAGGCGCCGCAGCTGCAATACGAGCTCGTCGCCGGCCACGGGGTCGAGCTGCGAGGTCGGCTCGTCGAGCACCAGCAGCGAGGGGTCGTGCACCATCGCGGCGGCGATCGCCACGCGCTGGAGCTCGCCGCCGGAGAGCGTGTCTGTGCGGCGGTCGAGGAGGTGCGCCACGCCGAGGCCGAGCGCCGTCTCCTCCACGGCGCGGGCCACCGACGCGGCCGGTTCGCCGCGGTGCTCGAGCGGCAGCTCCAGCTCCGCGCGTACGCCGCCCATCACTATCTGCGTCTCCGGCTCCTGGAAGACGGTGCCGCATACCGCGGCCAGCTCGCCCGGCCCGTGGTCGCGCACGTCGAGGCCGCCCACGCTCAGCTCGCCGGTGGCCTCGCCTCCGTGGAAGTGCGGAACGAGGCCGCAGAGCGCGCGGAGCAGCGTCGACTTGCCGGAGCCCGACACTCCCGCGAGCACCGTGAACGTGCCCGGCTCGAGCTCGAGCGTCAGTTCGCGCAGCGACGGCCTGGTGGCCTCCGGATAGCGGTAGCCGAAGCGCTCGGCCACCACCAGCGGCTCAGGCATGGGCCACCCCCATCCGCGCGGCACGCCCGGCGAACGGCGCCAGGGCGAGCAGCAGAACGCCGGCGCTCAGGGCGACCTCGGGCGGCCCGGTCTCGATCTGAAGCGTGGGGTACGGCTCCACCGTGCCGACCCCGGCGATCGCTCCCGCAACCGCGGCCACCGCGATCACGGCGGCGGCGGCGCCCACGCGCCAGTCGTGGCGCGACCACACCTGGCGGCGGCGCTCCGTGTGCCCGCCGAGCGAGTAGCCGCGCACCTCGAGCGCGGCCGCCACGTCCACCGCGCGGTCAAGCGCCCCGGACAGCGCAGCCCGCGCCACGGTGAGCCGGCCCGGCGGGTGCGGGCGGCAGCGCGCGGCGTCGCCCATGCGGGTGGCGTCGCGGGCGAGCACGGGCACGAGGCGCGTGGCGAGCGTCGCGGTGAGGGCCGAGCGGTAGGACACGCGCCGGAACATCCGCAGCAGCTGGTCCGGGTCCACCGCGGCGGACAGCAGTCCGAACGCCGAGACGATCACGATCACGCGCATGCCGTTGAGGGCGCCGGCGACCGTTGCCTCGAGGGTGATGTCGATTCGCCTGCCGAGGACCTCGCCGCCGCGGAACAGCAGGGTGTCCCCCTCTGGGTACACGAGCGGGTTGATCAGCGTGATCAGCAGCGCGAACGGCAATGGCGAAGCGCAGCGAGCGCCCGATCTCCCGCCCCACGCCCGCGGCGATCCCGGCGAACACGATCGCCGCCAGCGCTGCCGCGAGCACGAGCGGGTGCAGGAACAGCGCGCCGGTGAGCGCGAGCGCACCGCAGTAGGCCGCGCCGACGCCTGCACGGGCGGTGTGGAGAACGCTCGGGCGGCTGCGGTAGACGGGGATCAGGCTCATCGACCCACCAGGGGAAGCTTTTCAACCCGGTCGCCGTTCACGGCCACGGCGAAGGCGTTGCGCAGCTTGCGCTCGTCGAGCGCGCGCACGCCGGCCTTGAGACCCACGTCGTCGAGAGCCGTGACGATCCAGACGAGCTCGTCAGCCCGCGGCTGTAGGGCGAGCACGAGTCCAACGCCGTCACCGCGCCTGACGCGCCGAGCGGTCCTGCCCTCCTCGTCCAGCAGCTCGAGCGTGTCTCCGTCACGCGTGAAGCGGGCGAACACGCCGCTGGCCTCGGGCCCGTCCTCCAGGTTCGAGGCGCCGCGCACGATGCGGGCTCGCGGCCAGCGCGCCACCACCAGGCGCGTCACGGCCTCGGTGCCGGGTGCGCCGAGCGAGGACCCCGACGTGGACACGCCCACGTGGTTGAGGCGATCGCGCGCGGCCGAGCAGGCGGGCGAGCTCACCTCCTCGCACTCCACGCGAACCGGCCGCCGCTTGCCCTCGAGCCCGTTGGCGAACGGCTCCGGAAACGCGCCGACGATCGCGGGGATGCGCATGGCGGCGCTCCAGTCGCGGTGGTCCCACTGGATGCGGTCGCCGGGGAGCACCTCCCACTCGGAGGCGCCCTTGTCGGCCTCGAGCCCGTTCACCCAGAAGAACCAGTCCACCTGGCCGCCCGCGCCCTGTCCCTCGATGCCGTCTATCGACTGCACGAAGCGCCCGCCGAAGCGCGTCGTCACCTTGAAGTCCGAGCGGAGCATGCGCATCACGGTGTCGCTCTCGCGGACGCTGTCGAGCGTCGTCGAGCCAAGCTCCCGGTGGCCGAAGTCGCGGGTAACCCGCAGGGTCGCGCCGCCGCCCGGGCGCTCGCTCCCCTCCCCGAAGCCGCAACCCGCGGCCGCCGGCGCGATGCCCGCGACCAGCACGGCTGCAAGTACGGCGACGGCACGGCTCACGGCACCTCGACCCGCTCGCTGAACGACCGCACGAGACCATCCTTGCGCGCGACGAGCCGGTGTGTCCCGGACACAAGCGCGAGCTGGACGCGCCCGTCCGCGCCCGTCAGGCCGGTCACTCCACCGGCGCTGACGCTGGCGCCCTCCACGGGCACGCCGTCACCCGCGTCGTCGTAGCCGCGGACGGTGGCCACAACGCCGCCTGCCGTCGAGCTCGTCTTCACCCCGAGCGTGCGCTGGCAATCGCCCGCGCGCAGGCAGTAGAACCAGGTCACGCGCTGTCCGGCGCGAAGCCGCCCGCGACCGAAGGGCCCGCCCGTGTCACCCGCACCGGCGGTGGCGGCACGGTGGCCGACCTTGTAGACCCAGCCGCGCTGGCCCCGGTTGCGGTCGGTGCGGATCCCCGTCACGAGCAGGCCGGCCGAATCGCTCGGCCGTGTCGAGCACCTGCCGAAGTCGCGCAGCCGTAACGTGCCGGGCCTGCTCCGCACGAGCGCCGCCAGCGCGGTGCCGCCGCCCGCGGTGCATCGACGCGCGCGCACCCTCACGGTCGTGGTCCCCGTGCCGGTCATCTTCTGCAGTGCCTGGCCGTCCCGGAACACCACGAGCTGCTGGACCTTCGGAGCGGCCGCGACGGCGGCCGGCGGCGAGGCCAGAGCCATCGCCACCAGCCCGCCGAGGATCAAGCCGGACGCCCTCATGGCGACGGCGCCACCGCGTCGAGCTCCACCGGGCCACCGCCCAGCGACCGCAGGCGCAGGGCGTGCGAGCCGGGCTTCAGCTTCCGGCTCACCCAGAGAACGCTGCGGTGCGCAGTCCGGCCGCGCACGCGTAGCGTCCGGCTCGTGCCGTCCAGCGTCACGCGCAACCTGCCGCCCTTGGCGAGCTTGCGTGCGATCAGCGCCACCCGCGTGCCGCGGAAGCGCATGCGCCCCGTCGCGCCGGGCCGCGCCGCGCGCACCACCGTACGACCCCACGCGTTCGCCGCGCGCGTGCGCTTCCAGCCTCGCGAGAGGTGCAGGATGCCGCGATCGCGGTCGTCCACGGGGATCAGAACCGGGTCGGTCACGGTGGTCGCCGAGTTCAGCGCACGGTCGGTCGCCGTGATCCGGAACCGGTAGGCGTCACCGGACTCGCCGCGGAAGTGCAGCGCATTGGTGGATACCTTGTCGCGAAGCGTCCTCCACTCGGGCTCGGCCTGGCTTGCACCGGCGCCGTCGGCCGCCTCGCTCACCTCGACGCTGTAGTGCGCCACGCCGCTGCCCGCTCCGTCCTGGGCGCCCCACGACACGAGGATCGTGCGCGAGCGTCCGTCCCGGCTCGCGAGCCGCCGCCCGGGCAACGCGGCATCCGATGCACCGAAGCCAGACTCGATGACCGGCGGGGTGCTGTCGCTCGAGGTGCACGGCGCAGCACCCGGCGGATCGACGCAGAGAACAACGCTGTTGGATCGGATCGTGTTCGGCTTCTCGGCCTTGAGGCGGTAGATGCCCTCGTTGGGGAAAACGAGCGTGGCCCGACCGTCCGGGCCGGTCGTCGCGCCGCCGAGTGTCGCGCCGTCCTGGGGGTCGCCGTTCGATCCGTCGGTCACCTGCACCTGAACCGGCTGGCCCGTCACCGCGGAGTCCGGGCCGGTGAGCTTCAGCGGGACGCTCACCGAGAACGGGATGCCTGCCCAGAGCACGTCCTGCCCAGCGAGCACCCGCTTCTGGCACCCGCCCTTGTCTGAGAACCCGTGGTTGATCCAGAGCGACCAGTACTCGCTGTTCGGATCGATCTGCTCGTCTGCCACCCGCTCGAGGAAGTAGTCGTCGATCCCGAAGTTGCCGTAGGGACCGTCGATGGTGAAGCCGGCAAGCTTCGCCGCGTCGTCGAGAGCGGCGGTGGCCGTCGGGCCGGGCTCCGGCTCGGCTGCGCCGTTGGTCCCGTCGCACTTGTGCGTGCCGGCGGTCTGAGTGGTCACGTCGTGACCGTCCGTCGTGACGGGTCCGTCAAAGACGGTCTTGTTCGGCCCCTCCACGCGGAGGTTCACGGTCACAGGGACCGCGTGCGCGGCGGGAGCCGCGACGAGCGCGGCGAGAAGCAGCGCTAGCAAGAGCGCTGTACGGCGGAGGCGATAGGTCATGGAGCCACCCCTTCCTCGAGGGTCATGTGGGCTTGCGGCCGGAGTGAGGTCTCCTGACTTCGAGCTCCGCGCCGCGCCTTCCCGGAGAGCCGTCGGCTCCCCAGTGGCTACATGCGACGCATCAGCGCCCGTTCACAGTGGCGGGACCGTGCGGGATTCACACCCGACTTCCCTCGACCACCGACCGTTGAACGCGAGCAGCATACCCCACCCCCGCAAGCCTCCCAGCGGCCGCTAGAATCGCTCGCCGCACTCGCCGCCATCGTCTAGGGGACTAGGACGCCGCCCTCTCACGGCGGAAACCGGGGTTCGAATCCCCGTGGCGGTACTGCCGAAGTTCGCTTGACTGAGCGCGTTCCCCGGGCGGGGGCGCCGTGCTACCTGACGACGCGGAAGGTGGCCCGAACGGCCGCCCCTGCGTTCCCGGCGGCGTCGGTCGGGACGGCCGCGAGGCGATAGCGGCCCGGCCTCAGCTTCCTGGCGCCGAGCCGGCCGCTGAAGCGGAACGTATTCCCGCCCGTCTGGCCGGCGTGGGTGAGCGAGCCGCGCACGCGGCGATAGAGCGTTCGCCCGCGGCGTCGAACGGCGCGCCGGGCCGTGAACCGTACGCTGGCGGCTTCGTCGAGGGCGTAGGAGATGCGTGTCCCCTTGGGGCGGCGTCGGGCCGCGCGTCTCGCAGGCCCGACCGCGCGGAACGTCGAGGGCGTCGCCGCGAGCAGCGACGCCACCGGCGCACGCCGGTCCGGCTCGGGGCCGGGCGGCGGCGGAGGCGCGGGCGGCTGGAATTCGTCCCCGCCGATGTCGGGCCAGCTGCCCGCGCTGCGGGGCTCGCCGTCGACGTCGGCAGTGCCGAGGAACTCGATCGGCGTCCCCGCATCGATCGTGGCCGAGCCCGCGAGCTGGTGGAAGTCGAGCGCGGCCGGGGCCGCGAAGAGCGGCTCCGCCTCCTGGTTTCCGCCCTGCGACACGACGCGCGAGCCCGGCGAAGCCTGGTTGACCTTGGCGGCACGGAAGTTTGAATGGGCGACAGTGATCAACTCGAGCCCACTGCAGATGTCGGGTACGGAGAGGTCGTATTGGCCACCTCGTGCGATCGTGTTCGTCAGGTGGATCTCGACGTTGAACGGCGGGACGCAGATGCCGCCGACGCTCGAGTCCGCGAGCACGCCGATGCCGCCGGCGTGGGTGGCTATGGCCGTGACGTTGACAAGGCGCGCGGGGGCATTGTTACCCGTGTGAGCGGCGTACACGGCGGTGCCGTTCGTGGCGGCCGTGCTCACGACGCTGTCGCGCAGAAGCGCTTGCGGTTGGACGGAAGCGGCTGAGGCCGCGGGGCCCGGCCCTCCGACGACGGTCAGCCGCTCCGCCACCGCCGAGCCTGCGACCGTCAGAACGTTGCCGGTGGCCTCAAGCGTCATGTCCGAGACACGTGCGCCGTTCGACATGTTGAAGACCCCACTTCCGGGGTTCACGACGCGCGGCCGAGCCTGCCCCACAGCCCCGTGCACGTGGATCGCCTTGCTTATCCCGATCGGCGCGCCCACCGTGTAAGTGCCCGCGCCCACGCTCACCTCATCGCCCGGATTGGCAACAGTGATCGCGCGCTCGAGCGTGCAGGGCGGCTCCGAGGTCGTGCAGTTGCTGGTACTCGCGGCGCCACCCGGTGTCGCATGACGCACCTCGGCGGACGCTGAGGCCGCCCCGAAACCAAGCGAGAGGACGCAACGGCTGCAAGGCATAGATAGCGGCGCATCACCCGAGTCTGCGGCAGGAGGCGGACGCTGTCCAACGCTCCGGCTTTCTTGCCAGCCGCCGTGAGCGGATCTAGGGTGGTTCGCAGCTTGGCTTCTCCAGGGACTCGCGCGCCCGTACTGCTCGGGGTAGTCATCGTCCTGCTGCTCCCGGCGCTCTCCGCGGCCCCTCCTCGGCGCAAAAGCTGAAGCAACCCGGCGCAGCGAAGTCGCTCCGGGCGCTCGTCCGTCAGACGAACGCGCTGCCGGCTGCAGCGGCGCCGCAGGCGAAGAGGCGAAAGCTCGCGCGCGCCGCGAAGTCCGCGAGGCGTTCGGCGCGCGGGCGGCCGTGCGCCTCCGTCAGGCAGCTCGCGCGCTACCGCAGGGTCCTCCGTGGGATCCGGGTGAGGAAGGGCCGGCGCTTTCGCCGCGCGTCGAACCGGCTCACGGCCCTCGCACCCGCGGCGATGAACGCCAGCCGCGCGCTGCTCGCGAAGCCGAAGACACGCCGCTGTGGCGGCGGTGTGAAGCCGAGCAGGCTCGAGGCCGCCCGTTTCAGGATCCTCAAGAATGACGCGAGTGGGATGCGCCTGCGCGTCCAGCTCCCGGCGCTGCGCTTCGTGAACCGCGTTGGCGGCGGGCGCACGTGGACGAAGCTCGTGCTGCCGAAGACGGACTCACCGGGGCGCGCGGGCACCCCCGGAATCCCGATGGTCAGCGAGATCCTCGGCGTCCCGGCAGGCGCTGCTCTCGCCGTGGACGCCACCCGCACGACCTCGTACACGATCCAGCAGGTCGACGTGTTCCCGAACCAGCGGGAGGCGGTGGACCAGGGCGCACCGGGACCCGGCAGCCGGGCACGCTTCGCCAGTCCGCCCTTCAGGCTCAATCCCGCCGCCTACAGCCGGGCCGGAAAGGTCCCCGCCCACGCCGCCGACGGAAGGATCCTCGGACAGTCGCGCGACATCACGCTCGGCAACCTGCGCGTCCCGGCCGCCCAGTACGACGCGCGGAAGAGAACGCTGAAGGTCCTGAACTCGGTCGACGTGACGATCACGTTCAAGGGCGGGTCGCACAGCTTCAGCGACCAGCTCGGCTCGCCCTGGGAGCAGCCGCAGCGGAGACGGGCCGATGCGCTGCTCAACGGGGAGGTCGTGCGCCGCCCCCCGCCGCACGTGATCGAGCGCTGCGGCGAGGAGATGATGGTCATCACGAACCCGTCGACGGTCGCCGCCGCCAACCAGCTCGCGGTCGCGCGGCGCGCGGCCGGCATCCGCACGAACGTCTTCCAGACGGGCAGCGCTCCCGGCCAGATCGGGACGACCCCCGCGGAGATTCAGACTGCCATCCGCAGCAGGCTGACGTTGGCCGACTGCATCCATCCGAGCTACGTCACGATCATGGGCGACGACGAGCTCGTGCCCACCTTCCCGGGCATCGGCGGCATCGAATCCGACCTCGAGTACTCGCTGCGCGACAACGCCGACGAGCTCCCGGATGTGGCGGTCGGCCGCATCATCGGGGACGACGCCGCCGCGATGACCACGGCGGTCACGAAGATCATCGCCTACGAGACCGCGCCGCCCGACGGCGCCTGGCTGCGGCGGGCGAGCATCGCCGCGGAGTTCCAGGACGACGAAGCCCCGGATCTCCAGGAGGACCGGACCTTCATCACGTTCGCCGAGACCGTCCGTACCGGCATCCTCAACACGCCGGGCGGCTTCGGGCTCTCGGTCGACAGGCTCTACGCCACCTACCCCCACGAGGGCGTCGACCCGCAGAGATTCAACGACGGGACCGACCTGCCGGCGGCGCTCAAGAAGCCGACGTTCGCCTGGGACGCGACCACGCCCGACATATCGGCGGCGTGGAACGAGGGCCGCTTCCTAGTTGCGCACCGCGGCCACGGCTCGACCTCCGCCTGGGACACGCCGTTCTTCGCCAACACCCACGCGGACGCGCTCGTGAACGGGGCCATGCTGCCGGTGGTTCTCAGCATCAACTGCTCGAGCGGCGGGTTCCAGGACAACGACAACTCGTTCTCGACGCAGGCCCTGGTCAACCCGAACGGCGGCGCTGTCGGCGTCTTCGGCGACACCGAGGTCTCGCCGACCTGGCACAACACTCAGATCGCGTTCGGGTTCGTGGACGCCCTGCTCCCGCGAGTGCTGCCAGGCGAGGGACCGGCGGAGAGGCAGCGTGTCGGCGACGCCCTGGTCCACGGGAAGAACAGGCTCGCCGGCATCGCTCCACCGCCCGACGGGGGCACGCGCGCCGAGCTCTACCTGTGGCACTACTTCGGCGACCCATCGATGCAGATGTGGGGCGGCGAACCGGTCGGGCTCCCGGACCTCACCAAGTTCCGAACGGTCTTCCACAAGGACTTCGGGCCACCCCGGCCGGACCCGCCGCCGTACACGGTCGTCCTGACCCTGCCGAGCGAGTTCAACGGCCAGGCGGCGAGCCTGATCCGCGAGGGCCAGGTGATCGGCAAGGCGGTCATCGCGGGCGGCCAGGCGGCGATCCCCGCCCACTTCGGCGACGACCGGCCCACCGACGGCGACCTGCGGGTGGCGATGGAGGCCGACGGCGCGGTGCCGGTGTCCGTTCCGGTCGAGGGCTTGCCCGCGAAGACCACGCTGAGCACGACCTGCCCGGGCTCCCCGCACGGCTCCGAGAAGGACATGATGACGAGCGGCAAGCTCGATCCCGGAGTGGCCGGCGCGAAGATCGTCGTGCGCTACACGCCTCCATCCGGCACGGGGCAGCCGTTCGAGCGGACAGTCACCACCGACGCGAACGGCAACTGGAGCGACTCCATCCTGCCGAGCGATGACGGCAGCCCGAACGGCCGGCCGAACCGAGGCGCGGGTGATTGGCTCATCGAGCCTCGCTTCGAGGGGGACGCCGGGCATGCCGGCTCGACCGCCCAGGCCTGCACCGTCACGGTCTTCGACAGCACCTAGCCGGCGGCAATCAGCCGGGCTGGCGCGCTACGCGCATTCCTGCCACTTCACCCAGGGCATCACGCCGCTCTTGATGCCGAACACCTTGCCGTTGCTGACCTCGAAGACGAAGCGGTACTTGCGGCCGGGCTTCCACACCAGGTTGAAGCCCTGCGGCGCGCCTATGTTCACGGTGCGCTCGCCGCCGGGGTAGAGCCGGCGTACGCGACGCAGCCTGGTGCCGACTCCGACGCCCTTGCGCGTCGAGAACTCGCCACGCGGGCGCCTGGTCGTGACCACACGGAACTTCCCGCCCACGAACATGAGCGTCGGCCCCTGACCTGTCCCAGGCGGGCCGGCGTCGAGGTACGTGCACTGGTTCACCCGCGATTTCCTCATGTAGACGCCCGCGGCGTCGCGAGCTTCCTTGACGGTCATCCCGAAGCGGACCTTCCCGATGCCCTTCAGGTGCAGGTGGTGAACGGTTGGGACCAGGCCGGGTGCCTGAGCGGTAGCCGACGCAGCGAACGTGACCGCGACGGCCAGCAGCAGTGCGGCTATGCCGGATCGGATGCGCATGCGCGGCACGGTACCGGGACGCTGGCTCGAGCGCGTCCCCCTACAGCGGCCGCAGTGTGAGCCGACCGTTCCGCGTCAAGATCTCGAAGACGCGCGCCTCCATCGCTCCGCGCCGGAACGCGGCCTCAGGCACGATCATCTCGAAGCTCTCGGCGAACGACCCCGCCATCGAGAACGTCCGGCCGGTCGCCACGATCGTGCCGTCGAGCGCGAGCGCAATCGGGCGCCCACCGCCCGGCCGGCCATTCGGCACCTGGCCCGTGATCTCGCCCGGGACGAATCCGGAGGTCGGGTCGACATGCCGGAGGTCCTCGGCCTGGTGAAAGGACGCCGCCGCCGTCCCGGCCTCCCTCGGGAGATCCGCAACCGCCTGACCCACGAGCTTCGGGTGCGGGCCGATCCGGTAGAGCTTCTCGAGGTCAGTGCCACTCCCGAACCATGCCAGCTTGCGGCCGACCGCCGCCTTCCGGCGCCGCGCCACCTCGGCCGGATCGAAGCTGTACTCGCCGCCGATCGTGTTGAGCCTGGTCCCGATGCGATGGAAGATCCTGACGCGATCGGCCTGGGACGGCACCGGGGAAAGCAGCGAGCGGCCGTCCATCGTCCTCGTGGTCCGCACACGCGCCACGTCGAGGATCGTCGGGAACACATCGATCGTCTCGACGTGCTCGTCGGCGATGCGCCCGCCGCGCTGCCCGGGCAGCTTCACCAGCAGCGGGATCGGCGCGAGATCCTCCACGTTCCCCGGCGTGACCGTGCGACGCTCGACGTCCACGTGGAAGCCGATCCCGTGGTCGGCCACCACAACCACGAGCGCGTCCCGGAACAGCCCGAGCCGGCGCACCCGCCCGAGCAGTTCGCCCAGCAGGCGATCCGCAAGCCCGAGCTGGAGCAGATGGCGCTGGTAGGAGACCTTCACGAGCCACGGGTCGCCGAAGCCGTCCGGCCCGTTCAGCCCGGGGATCGGCTCGGGCGCGTGACGCCGGTAGTGGCGGCCCGACGGGTAGAACTGCCACGGCACGTGCGGCAGCAGCACGTGCTTGAACCAGAGCGTGGGCCGCTCGCGCGGCTGGATCGAGCGGACGAAGTCCCGGAAGCGCCGAACCTTGCCGCCCCCGAGGTGACTCGAGGCCGTGCCCGCCAGCGGCTCGCAGAGGCTCGTCGGGCAGAGCCCCGTCGCCTCCTCCGAGGCGTTCACCTCATAGTCGTGCGCCAGCAGCGTGAAGAGGTTCACCGGATGCGAGATCACGTCGGAGCGCAGACCGCGCTTCGGATAGCGGCCATCTAGCATCGCCGGTAGCGCGAGCGCCGTGCTGTCGTGCACGGCGGTGGCTCCTCGGTACCAAGTCGACGTGCGCGCAAGGCGCGGCGAAGGACGGGTAGCGCCCGGCATCGATCCGCCCGCCGGGACCGATCAGAGAGGTGAGCGGGAGCTCGTCGAAGACGACCACGACGATCGTCTGGGGCCGAGCCACACGCGGCCGAGCGTCGGCGGGGCGCGTGACGGCCGGATGCTCGGCCGTGCGCGACGGCTCCGGGTCCTGCAGCGCAAGCCCGAGACCGAGCGCGACGGCTGCAAGCGCGGCAACGGCAACTACTCGGACAACCGGGCGCTTCTGCACGAAAGCGCAGGGTAGCCCCGAGTGGCCCTCAGCGCGAGCGCAGGATCCAGCGCGTGACCGGGTCGAGCAGAGCGAGCATGGGCGGCAGCGGGAGCGCCGTCACGCGCAGGAGCTTCGCGACCAGGCCGCCGCGGCGCCGCCGGGCGAGGCGCGGGCCGATCCCGGTGAGGAACGTGGCGACTCCGGACAGCGGTCGGCCGAGCACGGTGATCTCGCGCACGCTGCCGTCCGGGTTCAGCCGGATGCGGTCGGCGCCGGCCACGAAGCGTCCCTCCATCCGGCCCTCCCAGAAGAACGCGTGGGTGTCGCCGTTCTCGAACTCGTCCACGATCCGCAGCTCCTCGAACGACTCGAGGACGCTCCGGTAGGTGTCCGCCACGACCTCGCGGCCCGCGAAGGGCGTCCCGGTCACGGCCGAGTAGAGGACGACGTCCGGGGCGAGCGTGTCGATCAGTCCGTCTACGTCGTTGGCGGCGATGGCTGCGGGGAAGGCATGGGTCGTCATGGTCAGGTTCTTCCCAACACACCGGAAGGCGCACCCCTGTGTGTCCAATCTCACGGACTAGGCGAAGAACTTCGCCCTGAGCTGCTCGACGGTCCCCTTCGTGCGCATCGTCGTCGGGCCCAGCAGCTTGTCGATCGCCTTCCGGTCGAGCGTGGACTCGAGCGTGCCGCCGCTCGGCAGCCAGAAGAGCTCGCGCTTGCCGAAGGCCAGCGGGTCGTCGTCGGTGGCCAGGGCGAGCACCTGCTTGCGCTTCGCCGCCGACGGCTTCGCGGACAGCATCGAGACCTGGAGCTTGCCCTGTGACGCCTCCACCTGGGCCGGCTTGAACGGCTGCGCTTCGGCTATCTCCGCGAGCTCCTTCGCGGTCCGGGTGAACACGCCGACGTCGTAGCCGAGCGTGCTCTCGAGCGCCTTCTCGATCTTGGCTGCCATGTCACGCGGGGCCTCGAAGACGACGTTGCCGCTCGTCCGGAACGTGGCCACCTCCTCGGCGCCGACGCCCTCGAAGATCTTGCGCAGCTCGGCGCTCGTCACGCGGCGGTTGCGCCCGAGGTTCACCGCCCGCAGGAACGCCGCGTACCTCACGCGACCATTGTGTCGAAGAGGTGGTCGAGCGTCGCGGCGGGGTCCGCGGTGAGCCCGGTGTGCACGTCGGACGGCTGGATCACCGTCGAGGACGGCGAGGTGAGCCAGCCGAAGCGGTCGGACGCGGGCAGCTCCGCAAGCGCGCCGCCGCCCGCATCCCCGGACGCGACGAGGTCGAGCGCGGTGAGCCGCGCGCGGATCGGCTCGGGATCGCAATCGGGGGCGAGCGCGGCGAGGCGCGCGTCGTCGAGCCGCACTCGGAGGCCGAGGAAGTCGTCGTGCTGGCGCGAGTACACGACCACGCCCACGTTGATCGCCTCCCCGCGCTCCACGCTCGGCACAACCCGTAGGACGGCGTAGCTGAAGGACATCTCAGGCACGCTCGAGCTCCCCCACGAACGGCCGCGGCGCCTCGAGGCGCTCGCGCAGGAAGCCCGCCAGGTCCGCGCGCCGGGCGGCCGGATCCGGGCCAAGCCATGGCTCGGGCGCGAGGGCAACCGCCGTGTCGATCGCGGCACGCGCACGCTCGGCCAGCCGCTCGTCCGCCGCCTCGAGCGAGCCCGCCATCGGCCGCAGCACGTGCTCGGCCAGCATCGGCACACCCTCGCGCGCGGTCTCGGCCAGCGGGCGCTCGCCGTGCTGGCGAAAGAACGACGCGCCGTGGTCGATCAGATACAGCCGGCCGTGCCAGACGAGCAGGTTCGGGTTGCGCGGAGTGCGGTCGACGTTCGTCACGAGCGCGTCGAACCAGACCACATCGGCGGCCAGGTCGGCATCCACGGCGGGGTCCGACGGCACGGCCATCGGCAGCGCCCCCGGCAGGAAGTCCATCCCGAGGTTCTCGCCCGGGCTGCCCACGATCAGGTCCTGGATCTCGGGGTCTGGCTCGGCCAGGCCGAGCGCCGGGGCCACCTCCACGACCGCGAGCTCGGGCACCGGAAGCCCGATCGCGCGCGCCAGCTCGCCGGCAACCACCTCGGCCACGAGCGCGCTCTCCCCCTGGCCGGCCGCGCGGAACTTCGTCACGTAGAGGCCGTCGTCGTCGGCCTCCATCAGGCCGGGGAGCGAGCCGCCCTCCCGAAGCGGGGCGACATAGCGGGTGGCGGTCACATGTCGGAGGCCCTCGGGCACCGCGACAGGTTCGCAGGCAACGGAACGTTCACGCCTGCTTCACCCGACGGTTACAGGAACAGGCGCGGCGCGCACCGACACTGCACCCATGGAGATCACCGGGAGGCTGCTCTTCATCGCAGCCGTCACGTGTTACCTGCTGGGGCGCGTTTTCTCGGCCGAGGCCTCGCATCCGGAGACCCTCGTGTACGGCCTCACGGCCGCGTTCGGGCTCGAGTTCCTGATCGCGATCTGGCGCGCACTCTGGGTACCTAGTTAGGGAGCCCGAAGTCGCAGCTTGAATTGCCCTCAAGGTGCGCTACATTCGGGTTTGTGGACGGTAGGCGGACAGATGCGCTGAAAGCCTCGCCCCGGATGTTCGACTCGGACGTCCTCGACCGTCTGTCGCGCGTCCATCCACTCGTCCCGCTCGTGATCTTCATCCCCGCGATCACGGTCGCGTTCACGGTCGGCGCCCGCGGCGAGCCCACCACGGTCCAGGTGGTTGGCCTGGTGCTGGCGGGCTACGTCTTCTGGACCCTCACCGAGTACTGGATGCACCGGCTGATCTTCCACTTCGAGCCCGAGGACGGGCTCGGCGCGCGGCTCCACTGGATCATCCACGGCGTCCACCATGACCACCCGAACGATCCGCTGCGGCTCGTGATGCCGCCGTCCGTGAGCATCCCGCTGGCGCTCGGCTTCTGGGGTCTGTTCATGCTCGTGCTCGGCACCCCGTGGGCGAACGTCTTCACCGCCGGGTTCCTCGCCGGCTACCTGATGTACGACATGACGCATTACCACGTGCATCACCACCGGCCGCGCACCGGGCTCGGCAAGCTCGTGCGCGAGCTGCACATGCGCCACCACTTCCAGGACGACACGAAGGGCTTCGGCGTGAGCGCTCCGTTCTGGGACTACGTGTTCGGCACGCCGCAGCGTCGCGGCGGCCGGGTCTAGGGCCGCCCGGAAGCTCGCGCGTCGCGCCCGAAGCGCCGCAGGCGCAGCGCGTTGCCGACCACCGACAGGCTCGAGAGCGCCATCGCGGCGCTGGCGATCACCGGGTTCAGCAGTCCGGTCGCCGCCAGCGGTATCGCGGCGACGTTGTAGCCCAGCGCCCAGCCGAGGTTCTGCTTGATGGTCTGGAGCGTCGCGCGGCTGAGACGGATGGCGTCGGCCGCCGCGCGCAGGTCGCCGCTCACGAGCGTGAGGTCGGAGGCCTCCATGGCCACGTCGGTGCCGGTGCCTATCGAGAGACCGAGGTCCGCCTGCGCGAGCGCGGGCGCGTCGTTCACGCCGTCTCCCACCATGGCGACGACGCGACCCTCCGCCTGAAGGCGGCGCACCACGTCGGCCTTGTCCGCGGGCAGCACCTCCGCGATCACCTCGTCGATCCCCACCTCCGCCGCCACGGCGCGCGCCGTGGTCTCGTTGTCGCCGCTCAGCAGCAGGGGCCGCAGGCCGAGCCGCTTCAGAGATGCGACGGCCTCCGCCGAGGTCGGCTTCACCGTGTCGGCCACGGCGAATACGGCGCGCGCCTGCCGGTCCCATGCCGCGACCACGGCGGTCTGACCGAGCGACTCGGCCGACGTCCGAGCGGCTTCGAGCTCGGCCTGCAGCTCGTACCCCCACTCCGCCATGAGCGCCGGGCGGCCGACCACCACGTCCACGCCCTCGACCATCCCCTCCACGCCGAGGCCCGCGCGGTTCGCGAACGCCTCGACCGCGGGCAGCAGACCGAGCTCGTCCTCGGCCGCCGTCGCGATCGCGCGTGCAACCGGGTGCTCCGACGCGAGCTCGAGCGCACCGGCGAGCCGCAGGGCGTCAGCGCGCTCGGCGCCGTCCCGAACGGTCACGTCCACGAGGCTCATCCGGCCGGTGGTGACCGTGCCGGTCTTGTCGAGCACCACCGTGTCGACCGTCCGCGTGGACTCCAGCACCTCGGGTCCCTTGATCAGCAGCCCAAGCTGGGCGCCGCGGCCGGTACCGACCATGAGCGCCGTGGGCGTGGCGAGCCCGAGCGCGCACGGGCAGGCGATGATGAGCACCGCTACGGCTGCGGTGAATGCGAAGGTCGCGCTCTCCCCCGTGCCGAGCCAGAAGCCCAGGGTGGCCACGGCAAGCCCGATCACGATCGGCACGAACACGCCGGACACCCGGTCCGCGAGCCGCTGCACCGGAGCCTTGCCGCTCTGGGCCTCGGTGACCAGGCGAGCGATCTGGGCGAGGGCGGTGTCGGAGCCGACCTTCGTGGCGCGGACGATCAGCCGCCCGCCGGCGTTCACGGTCGCGCCCACGACCTCCGATCCCGGGCTCACCTCCACCGGCACCGACTCGCCCGTGAGCATGCTCATGTCGACCGCCGAGGAGCCCTCCTCGACAACACCGTCCGTTGCGACCTTCTCGCCAGGGCGGACCACGAAGCGGTCGCCGGGCACGAGCTCCTCCACGGGCACGCGGCGCTCGGCGCCGGACGGGTCGATCACAGCGACGTCCTTCGCGCCGAGCTCGAGCAGCGCCATGAGGGCGGCGCCCGCGCGGCGCTTGGCGCGCGCCTCGAAGTAGCGGCCAGCCAGCACGAACGTCGTCACGATCGAGGCCGTCTCAAGATAGATCTCGTCCGTGCCGCCGCCCTGCTGCGGGATGAGGTCGAAGCTCATGCGCATGTCGGGCATCCCGGCATCGCCGAGGAAGAGGGCGTAGAGCGACCACAGCCACGCGGACAGCACGCCGACCGAGATCAGCGTGTCCATGGTTGCCGCGCCGTGCTTCAGGTTCGCCCAGGTGGCCTTGTGGAGAGGCCAGGCGCCCCAGAGCACGACCGGAGTGGCGAGGTTGAGCGACAGCCACTGCCAGTTGTCGAACTGGAGGGCGGGGATCATCGCCATCAGCAGGACCGGCAGTGCGAGAGCGGCGGAGATCAGGAGCCGATGGCGAAGCGGCGCGGTGGGGTCCTCGTCCGGGTCCTTGCGGTCGGCGTCCGGTCCGGTCGACGGAAGCTGCGCGCTGTAGCCCGCCGCCTCGACGGCGCCGAGGAGCTGCTCCGGCTCGACCGCTGCCGGGTCGTACTGCACGGTGGCGCGCTCGGTCGCGTAGTTGACGGTCGCGGTCACGCCGGCGACATCGTTGAGGCTGCGCTCGATCCGGTTCGCGCAGGACGCGCAGGTCATGCCCTCGATCGGCAGCTCGAGCCGCTCGCCGACCGCACTCACCGCGATACCTCCTGCGTGAACTCGGCCGTGTGCACACGTCCCTCGTGCTTGAACTGGAGGTAGAGGCGGTAACGCCCCGCGCTCGGGAACTCGGCCATGAAGGCGAGCGCATCCTCGTCCGGGTGAACGTGGAGGAAGGCGAGGTCGCCCTCGCGCAGGGCCACCAGGTGTCCCCGTGCTCCGAGGTAGGGCTCGGTCTCCACCGCGCGCCCGTCGCGGGTCACGCTGAACTCAAGCCCGGCCTCGCGCCCAGCGCGCAGGCGAGCGGCATTGAGGCGCACCTCGTATCCCTGGCCGGCGTCGGCCGCGAGCGCGGGCTCGGGCAGCGCGCGGTAACGGGCCGCTCCGTCCGCGGTGAGATCCGCGGCGAGCGTACGCGCCACGCCGTCGTACTTGAAGTCCGCGAACACGCGGTAGGCGCCGGCCTCGGGCAGCGTGATCGGGACGCTCCAGGTGCCGCCCGCGTCGAGCGTCGGGTGAAGATGCTGGAAGCCGCGACCGTCGCGGCGCACCACGATCAGGTGCATGCGCTTCTCGTGCTCGACCTCGAAGTCGCGCACCGGCGCGCCGCCGGCGCCGCGGATGCTGAAGCGCAGCTTGCCGGGGCGACCGCGTTCGAGCACGTTCGTGTCGAGGGCGAGCGTGAGCCCGCCGTCGGAGACCGCGAGGCCCCGGACCGGCGCAGGAGCGGCCGCCTCGCCGGCGTGGCCTCCGCCCTCGCCGCCCGCCGTGTGACCGTCGGCGTCGGCCTCGGCGCGCTTCTCGCCGCTGCGATCGGGTCCGACCGTGCTGCCCGCGACCGCAGCCGCGCCGAACACCAGCACGAGCGCCGTGGCGAAGCCCGCGAGCTTTAGTCCGACGTTCATGCCACGACCGTAGCACACCCCCTGGGGGTATCCGGTATAGTGGCCGCATGAGCACGACGACAGCAGGCGAGACGCGCGGCTACACGGCGACGAAGGAGCAGCTGCTGAAGCGGCTGCGGCGCATCCAGGGACAGGTGGGCGGGATCGAGCGGATGGTGGAGGACGACCGCTACTGCATCGACGTCCTGACGCAGATCACGGCTGCCCAGGCCGCCCTCGACAAGGTGGCCCTGGGGCTGCTCGACGACCACGCGCGCCACTGCGTTGTCGGCGGTCCGGACGCGAAGAAGGAAGATCGCACCGAGGAGCTGATGGCAGCAGTCGGGCGCATGATGCGCCGCGGCTAGGGCGCTCGGCGCGCGCGGCTAGCGCTTCGGTCCTATGAAGCCATCCAGCGTCGCCACATCCGCCTTTCGCGACACGTAGATCGTCTTCCCTCCGGACAGCGTCCAATGGATGCCCATCGAGTCGCACGTCTCGCAGAAGATCGTCCGGATGCCAGCAGAGAGGTTGGTGAAGGAGTAGCGCGGGTGTGACCAGTTTCGGCCGGTGTTCTGAAAACGGCAGCCGTCCGACTGAATCAGGCCGCGGAGCAGCAGCGTCGGCCAGCGGGCCACAAGAAAGCGTTGCCAGTCCGTCAGCGCGATCTCGCGCGTGTGCTTTCGCCCCGGCCCGTGCTGCGGGAACAGACACGGCCAGGCCTTTGAGTACGAGAAGAGCTCGTGCCAACCCGGATTGTTCACCCGCCCGACGCGGTTGGTCGGCATCACCGCGAGCATCGCGCGCTCACATTCGGCAGCGATGCCGGGATAGCGAGCGTCGAGCGATATGCGGAGCTTGTAGACGGCTCGCCGATGCTCGGAGAGACATCCGTCGCCCAGGTACATCCCTAGGAGATAGACATATGCCGCCGGCAAGCCCGGCAGATCGTGCACACCGCCGCAACGGGCACAGCCATCACCGCGAGCACCATCGCACCGTCGGGGCACCTTCCCCTGGATCCAGTCACGAACGGTCGAGCGAGGCGCGCCGACGCGTCGCGCGACCTCCGTTGCTGAGAGACCGGCTTGGTGCAGATCGAGGCTGCGACGGACGACATCCACCGGGTGAGTCATAGTACGAACGTATGTTCGTACATGGAGTGGATGGAATCGCGCGCTCATGCGATAGAACCCGGCGAATGATGGTCAGCAGGGCGGTGCCCAACATCAAGTCCGATCGACCCGCAGAGACGCGCGAGTTCTTCGTCGACCTGCTCGGCTTCGAGGTGGCGATGGACCTCGGCTGGGTGGTGACCGTCGCGTCGCCGACCAACCACTCGGTCCAAGTGACCATCATCGGCAATGACGATCCGGCGGCTCCTGGCATCTCGATAGACGTGGCCGACGTCGATGCCGTCCATGCCAGGGCCGTGGAGAAGGGCCTCGAGATCGCCTATTCGCTCCGCGACGAGGACTGGGGAGTCCGGCGCTTCATGCTTCGAGAGCCGAGCGGCACGCTCGTCAACGTCGTCTCCCACCGCTCGGGCTGAGCGCCTGAGCAAGAGAGATCGAGTGCGGCTGAGAGGAGTCGAACCTCCACGCCCCTTACGGAGCACAGGCACCTGAAGCCTGGGCGTCTACCAGTTCCGCCACAGCCGCGAGCGAGCGCAAACTCTAGCGTGGCTCGCCTCCCGCGAGGGAGAGCCGGGCCACGAGCGCGGAGTGGTCCGAGAGCCTGTCCTCGCGGCGCCATTCGTGCCGGTAGGAGCACTCGGACACGGCGACTTCGGCAGATGCGATCAGGTGGTCGAGGCGGTAGCCGCCTCCCGTGCGCGGCCACTCCCAGCTCGGCTCCTTCGAGTCGAATCCGTTCAGCTCGCGGAATGCGTCGCGGAAGCCGCTCGGCTCGAGACCGCGGATCAGGGCGGCCTCGGCAGCGTCCCAGCGCTCGCCGCGTTCTGGCCGCAGGCGCCCGTTCCTGTTCCGCGCGAAGGTCCAGACGCTGCCGTCGGGGTGCTCCCTGCGGGGTGTGTTGAGGTCGCCGAGCACGACGCGCGGGCCGGAGCCCTCGCTCAGGTGTCTGTAGACGGCCTCGTGCGTGAGGACCTTGGCGAGCCCCGGCTTCGGGCTGATCGGCGAGTGCACGTTCACGAGCTCGAGCCAGCCGGCCCGCACGGCGAGCACCCGCTCCGGCCAGGGCACATCGGCCACCGGCCGAACCTCGAGCTCGCCGCGTGCGGCCGTGAGCGCTGCGAGCGGGCGGCTGCCCTCGCGCGCCCTCGGAAGGGGGGCGAGCGCGCCGCCCAGGCCGCCGTCGGCGAGGCGCTCGAGCCACGGCTCGGCGGTGGCCGGCGTGACCTCCTGGAGGCACACGACGTCCGGCTCCAGCGCGAGCACGCGGTCCGCCTGCTCCTGCAGACGGGTCTTGCGTCCGGCCACGTTCCAAGACACGAGGATCACCGCATAGAGTCCTAACAGCGAACGAACGAAGGAGAATCAGATGCCGTTCGAGGTACCGCCCCTCCCCTACGACTACAACGCACTCGAGCCCCACATCGACGAGGCGACGATGCGCGTTCATCACGACAAGCACCACCAGGCCTACGTGGACAAGGTGAACGCCGCTCTCGAGGGGACCGAGTGGGCAGACAAGGACATCGAGGACGTCGTCGCGAACCTCTCGCAGATCCCGGACGACAAGCGCACCGCGGTCCGCAACAACGGCGGCGGCCACTACAACCACTCGCTCTTCTGGGAGTGGATGTCGCCCGACGGCGGCGGCGAGCCCAATGGTGAGCTGGCCTCCGCGATCGAGTCGGCCTTCGGCTCGTTCAGCGACTTCCAGGGCAAGTTCAAGGACGCCGGCGTGAACCAGTTCGGCTCCGGCTGGTCCTGGCTCGTGCATGACGGATCCGGCCTCGCCGTGGTCTCGACCGCGAACCAGGACAACCCGCTGACCGACGGCAAGACCCCCCTGCTCGGCGTGGACGTCTGGGAGCACTCGTACTACCTCAAGTACCAGAACCAGCGGCCCGCCTACATCGACGCATGGTGGAACGTCGTGAACTGGGACAAGGTCGCCGAGCGCCTCAGCGCCGCGAGCGGCTAGCGCCAACGGACTCCTATGCTTGACATGTGAGCGACTGGGTCGGACACGCGCAGCGTGAACTCGAGCGCGAGGGCTATCGCCTGAGCGGCCCGCGTTCGGCGGTGGTCGAGACGCTGGCAGACCTCGGCTGCAGCGTCACGGCCAAGGAGATCGCGGACAGCCTGCACCGCCGCGGCGAGGACGTGGGAGTGGCGAGCATCTACCGGACGCTCGAACTGCTGGACAAGCTGCGCCTGACCCGGCGCGTGGACGCCGCCGAGGGGGTGGCGCGCTACGAACCGGTGGGCCCGAGTGGCGAGCATCACCACCACATCGTGTGCGAGAGCTGCGGCGAGGTAGCAACCTTCGAGGATTCGGACTTGGAGAGCGCCATCGAGCGGCTGGCGAGGCGCTCGGACTTTACGATCGACACTCACGACGTAACGCTGCGGGGCGCATGTCCCGCGTGCAGGCGCGGCTAGAGCCTGCAGTTCACGCGCCCGGCCGACATGCCGCGCACGAGGGTAGCCGCGTCCGCGGCGAGTGCGCCGGTATAGGTCTCCCCCGGGCCTCCCGCCGGGCCCAGCGAGTCGGCGTAGAGCGGCTCCCCGATGCTCGCCCCGGCCTCGCGCGCGATCGCGCGCTCGATGTCGGGGTTCACCGAGCTCTCGGGGAACACGGCCTCCACGCCCTCGCGGCGGATCTGCTCGACGAGCCGTTGCACGTCCCCCGCCGACGCCTGCGCCTGGGTGGAGAGCGAGGGGATCACGGCGCCCACCACCTCCACGCCGTAGCGCCGCGCGAAGTAGCCGAGCGCGTCGTGCGTTGTCACGATCTTCCGCTTCGCCGGCGGGACGCGCTCGATGCACGCCGTGATCTGCCGGTCGAGGGCATCGAGCCTCCGGATGATCCGCCCCGCGTTGCGCGCGAACGTGGCCCGGCCGTCCGGGTCCGCCTTCGTGAGCTCGGCGCGGATCGCCTCCACGGCACGCACGCCGTTGCTCGCGTCCTGCCACCAGTGCGGGTCGTCGTGCAGGCGCCTCACCGAGTCGATCAGGCTCACGACCCGGGCGTCGCCGCCGGCGTTGTCGATCACGCCATTCAGCCAGTCATCCACCTCGCCGCCGGACCGAAACACAACGGTCGCATCGGCCACCGCCGCCACGTCGCTCGGCCTCGGCTCGTAGTCGTGCGGGTCCCCGCCGGGGCGCAGCATGCCGTCGACGTCGACCCGCGCCCCGCCCACCTCGCGCACGAGATCGGCCACTTCGGTGGTGGTGGCCACCACCGTCACGCCGCCTCCGGATCCGGAATCGGCCCCGCAGCCAGTGGCCAGAGCGGCAACTACGACCAGGAACGAGACGAGCACACGGCGCACTCCCGCATCGTAGTGAGAACGATTCTCACTCGCGTCCTGGAAGACTCCGCCGCGCGTGGACCCGCTCGAGCTGATCGCCTTCTGCTCCTGGTGCTTCGCGGTCGCTCTCGCTGGCGGCGTCGTTGGACTTGTCCTCGGGAACATCCGTCTCCCCGCGGTGCTGCTCGTGGCGTCTCACCCGGCCGCCGGGGCCGGCGCGAACATCGGCATTTCCGGCGTGGCCGCCCTTGCCGCCGCGGTAGTGCACGTGCGCGCCGGGCGCATCAACTGGCGACTGTTCGCCTGGATGGCGCCGCCGTCGATGGTCGGCGCCGTGGCCGGCGGCTACCTCTCCGGCTTGCTGCCGGATACCGCGCTGCTCGTCTCGATCGGCGCGGTGCTCGTCTACTTCGGCATCGACCTCCTACGCCCGCGCAAGCCAGGGCCGCGCCGCGACGCCCCCGCCGGCGAGGACCTCGACATCCGAGCGGCGGTCCTCACGGGCGCCGCCGTCGGCGTGCTCGGCGGCCTCGTGGGCCTGATCCTCGGCGCGCTGCGGATGCCGGCGCTGCTGCGCTACGTGGGCGAGGTGCCGGCGCGCGCGGTGGGCACCAACCTCGCGGTGGGCGTGTGCGTGGGGATCGCCGGCGTGATCGGACACACGCCCGACGGCGTGGACTGGGACCTGCTCGCGATCGGGTCGGCCGCCTCAGTGCCCGGAGCGCTGCTCGGCGCCCGCCTGACCGGAAGGCTCAGCGAGCGTCAGCTGCTGTGCGCGATCGGCGCAATGCTCGTTGTGGCCGGCGCCACCACGGCGTTGCAGGCTCTCTTATGACCTCGCGCGCGAGTCCGCGCACGGTGCGCCACTCGTCGAGCGACCAGCCCGCAGGCACATCGCAAGCCTCGTAGGCGATCGCCTGATCACGCACCAACGACCTCGTGTCGTCTCTCTCTTCGAGCATCCCGCTCTTCCTGTTGGGCTCCGTGCGGCATGCTCCATTTACCCGCTAGCCGGGGCGGTTATGCGTCCTCGGCGTCGTACCCCTGCTCGGCGACCATCTCCTGGACCTGCTCGTCCGACAGGTCCATGTCCGGGTGCTCCTCGTTGACGTGCTCGCGAACGGCGCTCACGAGGTCCTCGTCATTGGCCGCCTGCAGAGTCGTGCCGCACTGGCAGTCGATAACGCGCATGCTCTGAGGCTACTACCGGGCGGGCGCGTTCCAGCGCCTGACGGTGGGGGTCTCGCGTTCGAATCCGAGCACCGAGACGGTGGCCGTGGCGAGCCAGAGCCGAGCCCCGGCTTCGGGCGGAAGCTCGACCCAGCGGACGGCGAGCACGCGCAGGACGTGGCCGTGGGCGAACAGGGCCACGTCGGTCTCTGATGCCCTCAGCTCGTCCACGAGCGGATCCACCCGCGCGCCCACCTCAGCGGCGCTCTCGCCCCCGGGGCAGCCGTCGCGCCAAAGGTCCCAGCCCGGATGAGCCTCGCGGATCTGCGAGGTGGTGAGCCCCTCGAACTCGCCGTAGTCCCACTCGAGCAGGGCGTCGCTCAGCTCGGCCCGGTCGCCGAGGCCGGCGAGGCGGCACGTGTCGCGCGCGCGGGCGAGCGGGCTGGTGAGCACGCGGGGCGTGATCCACTCGCCGAGCGCGTCCTCGAGGCAGCTCCGCCTGGCGCCTCCCCTCGTCGGTCAGCGGCACGTCGGTGCGGCCTGTGTGACGGCCATCCCGACTCCATTCGGTCTCACCATGGCGAACGAGGACGGCCTCCATAGATGCGGATGCTTACATCCTCGCCACGGCGGGTATCACCGTGTCGTGTCGGACCGGGATGGATTTCGGTCCGTAGGGAGGTGCCGGGTGCGTGGCGGCCAAGAGGGCTGCCGACCGGTGTCCCGATGATCCACTCGGGACACCGGCCACAGCACCCGCCGCGTGCGGCCGCTCCGCCCGCGCTAGGATCGCCGCCCCGTGGGCGCTGCCGAGATCGCCGCGATCGCCGCGGCCGGCATGGCGGCCGGCGCGATCAACACTTTGGTCGGCAGCGGCACGCTGATCACGTTCCCGGTCCTGCTCGCCTTCGGCTACTCGCCCGTCACGGCGAACGTCTCGAACACGATCGGCCTCGTCCCGGGCTCGGTGGCCGGAGCGATCGGCTATCGCCGCGAGCTCGAGGGGCAGCGCACACGCGTGCTGCGCTTCGGTCTGGCGTCGCTGCTCGGCGGCATCACGGGCGCGGTGCTCCTGCTCGTGCTGCCGCAGTCGGCCTTCGAGGCGATCGTGCCCGTGTTCATCGGCATCGCGCTGCTGTCGATCGTGTTCCAGCCGCAGCTCGACCGCCTTGTGACGGAGCACCGTCCGGCACCCGAGGTGCACGGCACCGGCACCCCGCGCGCGCTCGTGTACCTGGCCGGCGTGTACGGCGGCTACTTCGGCGCCGCCCAGGGGATCCTGCTGCTCGCCATCCTCGGCCTCGCCCTGCCGGACGACCTCCAGCGCGTGAACGCGCTGAAGAACGTGCTCGCCGGGATCGTGAACGGCGTGGCGGCGCTCGTCTTCATCGCGGTTGCCGACGTGGCCTGGGGACCGGTCGCGCTGATCGCCGCCGGCTCCGTGGTGGGCGCGCAGCTGGCTGCCCGCTACGGCCGGAGGCTTTCACCGCAGGCCCTGCGGGCGGTGATCGTGGCGGTGGGCATCGCCGCGATCGTCCAGCTCGTGACCTAGAGCCCCCGGAATATCTCCCTGGCGGCGAACGCCGTATCCGGGAAGTCCGAGAACACGCCGTCGATCCCCAGCCTGTAGAAGGCGAGGTACTCCTCAACCGGCCCGCCGGGATAGCCGCTCGGGAACGCGTCGTCCCGGAACGTCCACGTGTGGACCAGGAGGCGACGCGCGTGGGCGCGGGCAATCAGGTCCGTCGGCGGATGGACGGCTCCGCCGCCTCCGCCCTCCGTCGGGATGATGTACACCTTCCACGGTCCGATGCCGTCGGCATAGGTCTTGATCTCGTCGAGACCCGCATCCGTGGCGAAGAAGCCGAATGTGCGGCTCGTCAGGTTCGGGTCACCGGAGACCGTCCAGTCGTAGGGGCGGTCGAACGGCGGCGCGTACGTCGGATTCCCACTGGCGTCCGTGTCGTTCGCGTCCACGAGCTGAATCAGCCGAACGCGGGTCATCGTGTTCAGCTGCTTCAGGTTCGACTGCTCGAACGACTGGATGAAGACGCGCGAGCTGCGGCTGTTCAGGCCGTTCTTCTTCAGGACCTTCACGAGCTGGCCCTCGAGCGGCAGACCGAGCGTGTTGTGGAACGTGGGGTGCTTCGTCTCGGGGTAGATCCCGATCTTGCGCCCGTGCCGTTTTGACTCCCGCTTCACCAGGTTGATGACCTCCTGGAGCGTCGGGACCTTGAACTTGCCGTTGAACTCGGTGGGACGGCCGCCACGCGTCTGCCTCGCGCCGAGCGTCTTGATCTCGGCGAGCGTGAAGTCCGAGGCCCAGAAGCCCTTCGTCGGAACGCCGTCAAGCGTCTTGGTCGTCTCGCGGGATGCGAACTCGGGATGATCGCCGACGTTCGTCGAATCGCCGGTCGTGGTGGGGTCCGAGTCGCCGATGATGGGCTCATGCCGGGCGATCAGCACGCCGTCCTTCGTCGCGACAAGATCCGGCTCGACGTAGTCCGCGCCGAGCTTGATCGCGAGCCGGTACGACTGGAGTGTGTGCTCGGGCACGAAACCGCTCGCGCCACGGTGCCCGATCACGAGCGGGCTGTTCTCCTTCTTGGGCCCGTGTCGCTTGTGCTTCTTCTTTGAGAGCGCGGTGGCCGGTGCGAGCAGCGCGACCAGAGCGAGAGCGAGCAGGACTAAGCGGAGGTACGGCGCGCGAGTCGTCATCCGGCGAACCTAACCCATTTGGGGGTGCACGCGCTAGCGCAGCTGAGGGGCGACCTCTTCGGCCACGAGCTGCACCACATCGAGGTCTTTGTGCTCGAGATGCTGGAGCATCACGCGCTCCACGCCGGCCTCGGCGAGCTCTGAGAGCCGGCTCACCGCCTCGCCGGGATCGCGGATCAGACCGGTCATCACCGAGAGCGGCAGCGGCTCGCGTTTCTCGCGTGCGCATGCGTCCGCGATCCGCTGTTTCAGCGCCCTGCACTCGTCAGGGCTCGGGGAGACGGTGTTGTACTCGTCGGCCCAGCGCGCCGCCAGCGCAACGCTCCGCGGGCCTCCGTTGCCGCCCACTATCAGCGGCGGATGTGGCGACTGAACCGGCTTCGGGCGCGGGTCGGAGTCGGCAAGCCGGTAGTGCTCGCCATCGAACGAGAACGGCTCGCCCTTCCACTGCCGGTGCACCACCTCGAGCTGCTCGGCGAAGACGTCCATCCGCTCGCGGGTGGACGGGAACGGGAAGCCGTAGCGCTCGTGCTCCGCCCGGTTCCAGCCGGCCCCCATGCCGACCTCGACCCTTCCCCCGGAGATGTGGTCGACGGTGACGGCGGACTTGGCGAGCACGGACGGATGCCGGAACGTGGCAGGCGAGACGAGCGTGCCGAGGCGCAGGGTCGACGTGACTGCGGCGAGGCCGGCCAGCGTGGCCCAGGCGTCGAGCGAGCCGCGCTCGTCGGCGCCCATGACCGAGCCGTAGTGATCGGAGCGAAAGAGCGCGTCGTACCCGTTCTCCTCGCACGCGCGCGCGAGCGCGAGCCAGTCCTCCCAGGTCACACCCTCCTGACCCTCGATCATCAAGCAGAGCCGCATGGGATCAATTGTGCCTGGGCGCGCCATGTTGGGTAAGGGCGACGGATGAGGTGGCGGAGAGTCCGGAACCCGGACGTAATCGACCGGCGCGGCGCGCGCTCCGGCGGGGCCGGCTTGCCGATGGGCCGCGGGGGCGCGGTCGGTGGCGGCCTAGGCGTTGTCGGCGTGATCCTGTTCCTCGCGATCCAGCTCCTCGGCGGCGGCGGTGGATCAGCGTTTGACGTGGACACCGGCCTTGGCGGCGGTGGCTCCTCACCCGGGCAGCCGGTTGCGATCCCGCCCTCCGAGGATCCCGAGCGCGATCTCAAGGACTTCAGCACCTACGTGTTCACGGACGCGCAGAAGACCTGGGAGCAGACCTTCAAGCGCTCGGACCAGCCTTATGAGCACGCCCGCCTCGTCCTGTACCGGGACGGCGTGAGCACGGCCTGCGGCGCGGCGAGCTCGGCCGTCGGCCCGTTCTACTGCCCCGGCGACCAGATCGTGTACCTCGACCTCAGCTTCTACGGGGACCTCCAGAACAAGCTCGGCGCGGGCGGCGACTTCGCCTGGGCGTACGTGATCGCCCACGAGGTCGGGCACCACGTGCAGCAGCAGCTCGGCACGAGCGACGAGGTGCGCGGGCTGCAGCAGGACCAGCGCGAGGATGCGAACGAGCTATCGGTGCGCCTCGAGCTGCAGGCCGACTGCTACGCCGGCGTCTGGGGCCACACCGTCTACAAGCAGGGCGACCTCGAGAAGGGCGACGTGCGCGAGGCCCTGCGAGCTGCCGGCGCGGTGGGCGACGACCGCCTTCAGCGGCAGGCCACCGGCAGCATCAACCCGGACAGCTTCACCCACGGCACCTCCGAGCAGCGGCGCACCTGGTTCGAGAAGGGCTACGAGAGCGGCGACGCGAACGCCTGCGACACGTTCTCACCTGACTCGCCCTAGGCCGGTTCCAGGGGTTAGAGAACGGGTGGCTCGGGAAAGCCCGTTCTTATGGCGATCCGTGGCAGGGGAAGCAGGCTGGTGTCGTTGTGCGCGCTCACGCTGGGCGTGGCGCTGTTGAGCGCGGGGCCGGCTGCGGCCCAGATTCCGGCCGAACCGGCCCTGGCGAAGTCGAGCAACGTGACGGTCGGCGAGCACGTGCCCGGAAGCTTCGCGGGGATGACCTTCAAGGATCACTACGCCTTCCTGAGCGGTTGGGGCGGCATCACCGTCCTCGACATCGCCCAGGCGGAGGCGCCGCGAGTGGTCGGCGACCTCCCGCTTCCGCACTTCGAGAACGAGGACGTGGACCTGTGCGGGAACATCCTCATGGTCGTGAACGACCGCGCGACGAGGGATCTCGGCTCGGTTCTGTACGTGGTGAGCATCGCCAACCCGACCACCCCGACCTTGGCCGCGGTCATGCCGCTCGGATGGACCGGCGGCGAGGGGCGTGGCTCGGGCCACATCGCCAACTTCGTTAAGCCCGACTGCACGCAGGCGTGGATCGACGGCGGCGACCACGTGGAGGTCGTGGACCTCACAGTGCCGACGGCGCCGAAGTCGCTCGGCAAGTTCGAGTCGGCCGCGGCTGACAGCGACGCCTTCCGCGTCTCGCACGACAGCGAGCTCGACAGCACGGGCACGGTCTGGAACGTCGGTGGCGGCGGCGCAGCCGGCTACCGCCTGACAGCCGATCCGCTTGCGCCCCAGCTGCTCGGAACGACCGGAGACGCCGGCCGCAATCCCTCGCCCTACAACGACTTCATCCTCCACAACTCGCAGCGCCGCGGGAAGACGCTGCTCGTGACGGAGGAGGACTACATCGACACCGACGAGGTGCCGCCGGGCGGCTGCCGCGGCCAGGGCAAGTTCGAGACCTGGGACACCTCGCGGCTCAAGACCGGCGCGATCACCCCGCAGGACACCTGGGAGACCGAGCTGAACGGCATGTTCACCGACGGAGCCGTGGACTCGAAGGCACCCGTGACGGTGAACTGCTCGTCGCACTGGTTCGACGCGCAGGGCGGCGTCGCGGCCGTGGGCTGGTACGAGCAGGGCGTCCGCTTCCTCGACTACCGCGCGCCCACAGACATCAAGCAGGTCGGCTACTACATCCCAGCGAACGGATCGACGTGGGCGGCGTACTGGTCGCCGACCGACCCGAACGGCGAGATCGTCTACACCGCCGATGCCTACCGCGGCGTCGACGTGCTCAAGATCGAGAGCGGCGGCACCACCGGCAAGAAGGTCAAGGCGCCGGTGCGCAGCGAGTGGTTCGGCAGCCCGGCGACGGATGCCGCTTCGTTCCAGCCGCACCCGATCTTCGGGTTCGTCTGCCCGGCGCTGAAGGCCGACGTCAGCTTGCCCTAGTCACGATCCGGAATTCGCGGCCCGACCACTGTCGTCTCGGGGTAGGGCTCGAGCGCCCATGCGGGCGGTTCGACCCCCGCGTTCTTGGCGGCCATGCGCTCGAAGTAGCGCTCGAAGCCGCCCGGGGTGATCACGATCAGGTAACGGGCCGGCGCGTCGCTGAGGTTCGCGAACGTGTGCACGGCGTCCGCGGGCGCGAAGACGAAGTCGCCTGGGGTAACACTCCTCAGCTCCTCGCCGAGCTGGAAGGTGAGCTCTCCCTCGAGGACGTAGAAGCCCTCGTCGAACGCGTGGTGGTGGAGGGGCGGCCCCTCCCAGCCAGGTGGAACGCGGCTTTCCACCACCCCCACGGCCCCCGCCGACTCCTCGCTTCGCACCAGCACCTTCGGTCCAAACGACCCGTGTTCAGCCATGGTTGAGAGGCACCTCCCTCAGTAGTAGTACGACGGCCAGTGCGAGTGCCGCGATCGGCGCGGCCACCAGGAAAACCGCCTGCACGCCTTCGGTCACGTCCTCGCCCGCGCCCGCCTGCGACGCGAACACCGCGCCCAGCACCGCTGCTCCCACCGCCCCTCCCAGGGCGCGGAAGAAGCCGGTGGTGGCGGTGGCGATTCCAAGCTCACGGCGGTCGACGCTGTTCTGAACGGCCGTGATCATCACCTGCGTGACCATCCCGAAGCCGAGTCCGAAGATCACGAGCGCGATGCCGGTGTCGACCTGCGAGTGCTCCCCGGCCAGCGCCGCCAGGAGCACGAGCGCCGCGGTCATCAGCGCGAGACCGGCAACCGGGTAGCGCTTGTAGCGGCCCGTGCGCGCGATTGCTCGTCCGGACAGGGTGGTCGACACCGTGACCCCGAGCATTGCCGGGGCGAGCAGCAGTCCTGCCTCCGTGGGCGTGGCGCCGGTCGTCACCTGGAGGAACAGTGGCACGAAGACCGTGACCGAGAACAGCGCCGCGATGGCGAGGAAGAGGGTCGCGCTCGCCACCGCCACGGTCCGCGTACGCAGCAGATGGAAGGGGACGATCGGGTCGGCGGCGGAACGCTCGCGTGCGACGAGGGCCGCCGTGAGGGCGAGCGTGGCCGCGATCAGACCGACGGTCGGGGCCGAGTCCCACGCGTAGCGGTCCCCGCCCCAGATGCAGACGAGCATCAGCGAGCTCGTGGCGGCCGCAAGCAGGCCGGCGCCGAGCACGTCGAGCGAATGGGCCGGCGGCTCGACCTCGGGTGCCGGCAGCCTCAGGCTCAAGGCGATGAGCGCGACGATGCCGACGGGCAGGTTCACGATGAACACCCAGCGCCAGTTGGCGCTCTCCACGAGAACCCCGCCGAGCAGCGGGCCGACGATCGTGGCGACCGCGAACGTGGCCGCGATGTAGCCCTGGTAGCGCCCCCGCTCGCGCGGGGAGACGAGATCGCCCACCGCCGCCATCGCGAGGGCCATCAGCCCGCCGGCTGCCGTGCCCTGGACCAGCCGCAGGACAATCAGCTGCGTGATGTCCTGGGCCGCCGCGCAGAGCGCCGAGGAGGCCACGAAGCCGATCAGGGCGATCTGGAGCAGGCGCTTGCGCCCGTGCCGGTCGCCGAGCTTGCCCCACAGCGGCGTCGCGGCCGCGGCTGCCACGACGTACGCGGTGACCACCCAGGACACGTCGCCGATGTTCCCCAGGTCGCTGGCGATCACGGGCAGCCCGGTGGCGAGGATCGTCTGATCGAGGACGGCGGGCAGCATCGCGAGCACGACCGCCGCGAACGGGACGGTCACGTCGGTGCCGTCACGCTGATGGGAGAGACTTGTGGGAGCTGAAGTTTGCATCGTGGAATCTTTCTGTCGCCCTAAACTTAGGGTTACCCTATCATACTCAGAACCATGCATACCTCCCCCGGACTACGAGAGCGCAAGAAGCAGCAGACCCGGCAGCTGATTGCCGATACCGCCCGCCGGCTGTTCGCCGAGCGCGGCTTCGAGGCGGTCACGGTCGTCGAGGTGGCTCGGGCAGCAGATGTGTCCGAGGCCACGGTGTTCAACTACTTCCCGACCAAGGAGGACCTCTTCTACAGCCGGCTCGAGGCCTTCGAGGAGGACCTGCTGGCGGCGATTCACGAGCGCGACCCGGGTGTGAGCGTGCCAGCAGCGTTCCGCGACTTCATGCTGAAGCAGCGAGGCGTGTTCGACCTGAAGGCGGCGGGGGGCGACGAGGAGGCAACCGAGCAAATGCGGACGGTCACCCGCGTGATCACCGAGAGCCCCGCCCTGCTCGCGCGCGAGCGCCAGGTCTTCGCCGATTACTCGAGGTCGCTCGCGGCCTTGATCGCCGAGGAGACGGGCGCTGCACCTGATGACGTTGTGCCCGCGGCGGTGGCGAACGCGCTGATCGGCGTCCACCGCAGCCTGATCGACTACGTCCGCGAACGGGCGCTGGCCGGCGCGCCCGCGTCGCAGATCGCTCGCGGCGTGCGGGTCCAGGCCAAGCAGGCCTTCGGGCAGTTGGAGGAAGGCCTTTCCGACTTCGCCGTCAGAGAGCCCTGACTCGCTCTCCGATCAGGAAGGCCGCCCGGGCACCGTAGGATTGCGACCGTGCCGTTCACGCTCAGGAACCTCAAGGAGGACCTGGAGGACGTCGGGTCCAATTTCGACGGCGCGCCGGACCTGGAGTTCCGCCTGGCGACCGAGGCGCTCGAGCTCGAGCAATCCGGCCTGGGCTACCAGCGCGTCCCGCCCGGCTATCGCTTTCCGTACGGCCATACGCACCGGACGCAGGAGGAGGTGTACGTGGTCCTGCGCGGGAGCGGGCGGATGAAGCTCGACGACGAGATCGTCGAGGTCAAGGAGTGGGACGCGGTGCGCGTCCCGCCCGGTACGTGGCGAGGCTACGAGGCCGGACCCGAGGGCCTCGAGATCTTCGTCATTGGCGCGCCCAATCTCGGCGAGGATCCGCGTGAAGACGTCGAGGGACAGCGTGACTGGTGGGCTGGCTAGCGCCAGATTTCCTTAAGGAGTCGGGGCGACTGGATTTGAACCAGCGACCTTTCGGCCCCCAGCCGAATGCGCTACCAAACTGCGCCACGCCCCGTTCGATCGTCACGATACACCCGCAGCCGGGCCGGCAGGACGATCGGGACGTCCACGCCGCTGCTGCGCCCACGCGGGCGGGATGCGACCGGAAGCGGAACCCGGCCGGTGCGACCGCGTGTGTGAGCGCGGGCAGGTTCGCCGGTGTGAACGAAGGGCGCCGGGCCGTGCCGGCGCGCCGCAGGCCGCCCCCAGGTGATCGGCAGCGCGACCGCGCCCGAGCCGGTGGCGACCCTCGCCCCCGTGCTGGCCGGGCCGAGGTTCGGGGTACGGCTGGCGCTCACCGTCGACCAGGCGACGCCTCGCTCGCGCCGTCGGACCATCTCACCCGCGTCGCGCCACATACCGATCACTATCCACAGCGCCACAAGCAAGGCCGGCCCGCCGATCAGGGCCATCCTGAACTGCTGCACTCCCAGGACGGCGAAGATGTAGCCGGCGTAGGGCAGGCTGAACACGACCTTGTCCTGCTCGCTCGCCGGGAGCATGAACCGCCATCTGTCGGCGGTCTTGTTGGCGTCGCCCTTGGTCTGGTAGACGCGCCGCCCGCCACGGCCTGGGGCGATTCGCACGATCCGGTGGGTCACCAATTCGTGGTTCGGGGACATGCCGGGCGGCGGGGCGTAGGTGATCGCGTCCCCCACCTCCAGCGACGAGGTCGGAACCTGCTTGTCGAAGACGATCGACCCCGGGTCGTAGGTCCCGGTCATTGACCCGGTGAGGATCACGTAGCGATGCAAGCCGAGCGCTGTCGGCACGAGCATGAGCCCGGCGATGCCGAACATCGCCGCGAGGAAGAGGTTGAGGGCGATCTTGCGAAGCATGCGCGTCAGCGCTGCGCGAGCGTCCAGGTCATGTCGACCGAGGACTGAGCGAGCTGGTAGGCGTTGTCGGCGCCCGCGCCGCCGTCGGGGAAGCTCACGGTGAATCGCACGCGGTGGGTCTCCTGCGGAGCGAGCCACCCGACGGGGGACATGGTGAATGCCCCGAGCTTGCCGGAGTAGATCGTCACGGGTGCCGGGCACGAAACCGAACAGCCCGGGTCGCCGAGGTCGGCGATGACCAGGTCGAGCTTCGCGGACAGGGCCGGGGTCGCGGGCGTGTCGGTGACCGTCCCGGCCAGCAGGCTGAGGTCAGCGCTCACGTCGCCGGTGTTCGTCATGTCCGTCGTCGCACTGGCGGAGTGGCCCGGCACGAGCGACACGATCGCGAGAGTGGCCTGCCCGTTCCTGTCGTTCACGAGCTTGACGATGCCGGCGGTGATGGTGCTACCGGGGTTCGAGGAGACCCCTTTGAAGTTCGCGCCGGATCCAGTGGCAAGCGCCCCCGCCAGCAGCGCCACGCCGAGCGCGATCAGGATGCGCCTCGGAGTGGACGACCCGATGCCGTCGATGCCGCGCATGGCTAGATGGCTCCGACCGGCTGAGCGCCGTTGTTCGTGGCCGCGGCCAGGCTGGGTGCTTCGAACCACTGCATGAGGGCCTCGAGACCGACCGGGCGGCTGAAGTAGTAACCCTGAGCCTGGTCGCAGCCCATCTCGGCCAGGCGTATGAGCGTCGCCTCGTCCTCCACGCCCTCAGCCACGGCGATCACGTCGAAGTCGTGTGCGAGCCCGATCGTCGAGCGAACGAGCCGCTCGTCGGCGGAGCTGTTGATGAGGCCGCTGATGAACGATCGATCGATCTTCAGCTCCCGGATCGGTAGGTCGCGGAGCACGGAGAGCGACGAGTACCCGGTGCCGAAGTCGTCGATGGCGAGCCTCACGCCCATGTCGGCGAGGTGGCGCAGCACCGCGAGCGCCCCACTCAGGTCCGCCGCGACCGCCGACTCAGTCAGCTCAAGCCCCAGCGCGCTTGCCGGCAGCTTCCACTTCTCGAGCAGTCGCTGGACCTCGCCGGGCAGGAGGGGATCGAGGACGTTCGCGGCTGCGAGGTTGAGATCCACGCCGGCGGCCATGCCCTGGGCGCGCCATGCGCTGCAGTCACGCATGCCCTGATCGAGCAGGTGGATGGTCAGTGGCCCGATCAAGTCGCTCTTGGCGACGACGGGCAGAAACTCGGCCGGGCTCAGCAGTCCCTTTCGAGGGTGTTCCCAGCGCATCAAAGCCTCGACGGAGTTGACCTCGCCGGTGCGCAGATTGACCTTGGGCTGGTAGTCGAGACGGAGGCCGCCGTCGTCGATTGCCCGACCGAGCTCCCGCACGAGCACCCGGCCCGCCGGGTCGGACTGGGAGCGCAGGGCGCGCGAGGCGCTCAGCAGGCGCGGAAAGACGGCCGCGAAGAACAGCGCGGCGGCGGCGAGGAGGATGAGCTTGATGCGGCCGCTGCGGCGAGAGATCTCGGTAGCGACGGGCCCATAGGGCACGTGCAGCTCGAACGCTGCGCGAGTGCGGCCCTTGCCATCGCGGCCGTTCAGGGGCACCGCCACCTGGATCTGCTTGCCCGACGTCTTGTCGACCGGACTGGTGGCACCTTCGGAGACCTCGACAACGGTCTTGCCGGCGAGGGCGGCCCGCACCGCCGCCGGGGCGCGGTAGACCTTGTCGATCTGCCGGTGGTCGCTCGCGTAGACGATTTGTGAGTTGCGATCCCAGACCGCGAGCGACGCCAGGTCGCCTGAGCGCTGAGCTGCGATGGCCGCGGCATCCAGGGCGCGGAGCTTCCTGGCGCCGTGATCGTCGAGCGGACCCTGCAGGCGCGGAGCGAAGGCGGCCTGTGCGAGCAACTCGGCGCGCTCACGTGCGCCGTCGATCTGCTCCTTGCGGATGTCGTTGGACATGACCCCGCCGACCACGTAGACGAGGGCGGCGACGACCAGCACGCCGAGCAGCGTGAAGGTGACCAGGAACTGCGGGCGCAAACGCGAGGGGGCGTCGCGCACGGTTGAGAGTCCGCGATGCGCGGGCGACTCGAGATTCGTCATCTACATCCCATCGCCGTCCCGGTCCCCAAGCGAGATACCCCAAACGTGCGATATCGCGGGGTGCCTGGCAGATCGATAGGAGGGGCGTAGGCCTATCACCTAGCCAAGGAGCATCGAAATGTCTCGTATCACGGCCCTGTGGGCCTCTTCACCGCGAAAGATCATGGCCGCGCTGTTCGCTGTAATGGCCGCCACCGCACTGGCCGTGGGATCGGGCGCGAACTTCAACTCGACCAGCGCCAACCCGAGCAACGTTCTCAGCGCCGGGACGATGTCGCAGAGCAACAGCAAGGCCGGAGCGGCGATCCTGACCGCGGACAAGCTGAAGCCCGGCGACAACACGACCGGCACGGTCGACATCGAGAACACGGGAGATATCGACGGCACGTTCACCATGCTCCAGTCGAACGTCGTCGACCTTCCGGTGCTGCCGGCGTTCTCCGAGCTCCTGACCCTCAAGGTCGAGGACCTCGGCGATCCCGCCTGCGTCAGCTCCTGCCCCGCCGCACAGACGCTCTACACGGGCAACGTCTCCGACATGGCGTCCCTGGCTCTCGGCGTCTACGCCCCGGGCGTAACCCACCGCTACAAGTTCACGGCCACGTTCCCGAACGGGACGCCGGCCAACGACAACACCTACGCAGGTGCCAAGACGACGGTCGACTACAGCTTCGAGTCAACGAGCTAATCGACCCGGCTCCGCTCCCACGGCCCCCGCTACGGCGGGGCCGTGGAGTGGATATGGCCCTACCCCACTCCAGCGCCACTGCTTCTCCTCGCGGCCGACGGCTGGGCCTCCGCCTGCTCGCCACCGCCGCGGTGCTCACCCTTGCGAGCGGAGCATGGTCGGCCGCCACCTGGTCCGCGCTCACCGACAGCTCCGTGACGCCGGCCAACACGGTCACCGCGGGCTCGGTCGCCCTGTCTGACAACGACAGCGGCGGCGGCATGCTCGCGCTCGGCTCCGCCCGTCCGAACAACTCGGTCACGGGCTGCATCCGCGTGACTTACAACGGCAGCGCCGCCCGCGAAGGTGCGCCTCTCCGGCGCGACCGGCGGCACGGGACTTGCGAACTACCTCGACCTCATCGTGACCCGCGGGACCCTTACCGCAGGCGCCGCTTTCGGCTCTTGCGCCAGCTTCACCCCCGACGCAACCAACTACCTCGGCAGCGGCAGCGGGATCATCTACACGGGCACCGTGGCAGGCTTTCCAGCGGCCGGCGCAGGCGCCCTGGTCGACCCGAGCGCCCCAGGCGCCACCTGGAACACGGGCGACGTTCACAGCTACCGATTCCAGGCCACGCTTCGAAACGATCCGGCCGCACAGGGCAAGACGGCAAGCCCAAGCTTCACCTGGGAGGCGACGAGCCTGTGAGGTATGTGGTCTGCGCACTGGCCGTCGTGGTGGGAGCAGCCTGGCTGGTCGGCTACACGCCCCTGGTCGACCGCAGCGACAGCATGAGCCCTGCGCTGCACGCGGGGGACCTCCTGATAACGCGCCGCATCCCCGCTCACGAAGCAAAGCCTGGGCAGGTGATCACGTTCCGCGACGAGGCACTCGGCGGGCGCTCCGTGACCCACCGCGTGGTGCGTGTGGCTCGTCGCGGTGATCGCCTGGCATTCACCACACGTGGCGACGCCAACCGCTCCGCCGAGAATTGGACGATCCCGGCACAGGCGCATGTGAGCCGGCTCTCCTGGCGTGCTCCGGTGATCGGCTCGGCTCTGCTCTGGGCCATGAGCCCACTCGTCCGCTTCCTGCTCGCCGGCCTCGGCTGCGCCCTGCTGTCGTGGGCCGCGCTACGTCGGATCTGGAGCACGCGCTGATGCGCGGCCACAGATTGCATGCGCTCGCCGTGGGTCTGGTGCTCGTGGCCGCAGCCGGGGCCCTCCCCCTGATCACGAGCTCGAGCTTCAGCGCAGCCACCTCGAACAACAGCAACCTGATCTCCGCCGCGCCCGACTGGGTCGCCCCCAACGTTTCGGCGTCCGCGATCGCCAAGACGGCGGGCGGGACCGCCGGCTACATCAGGGCGAGCGGCACCTACTACGTCTACGCGGCCGTGACCGAGACGGGTGCGCCGCCCAGCGGGATCGGCTCGACCACCGCCAATGTGAACACGATCACGACGGGTCAGACGGCGGTGCCGCTGGTGGCCGGCAGCTACACCGCGGGCGGCATTTCCTACGGGTACCGCAGCGCGCAGCTCACCGCGAAGGCGACCCTGGCCGCGGGCCCGCTCGCCTTCTCGATCACCGCGACCGACGTGGCCGCCAACAGCGCAACGGTGCCCTTCTCGGTCACCGGTGACAACACGGTCCCGAGCGCGTTCGACGTCCAGGCGACCAACGTTGCGGGAGGCACCCTGGCCATGCCTGAGCTGGGCGACACGCTGACACTCACGTACAGCGAGGTCATGGACTGGACGACGATCCTCGCGGGCTGGGACGGGAGCACGACGACCGACATGCGCCTGAGGCTGGTCAACGGCGGGGGCAACAACAGCGACTACCTCGAGGCGTACACCTCTGCCCAGGTCATGTTGCCGCTCGGCACCGTCTACCTGAACAACAAGGACCTCCTCAACGGCGCCGCAGGGGTCTATGTGGAGTTCGGCGCGACCGGGACACCCAGCCGAATGACCGTGAACGGGGCAGCGATCAGCTTCGTTCTCGGTACGCCGAGCGGGGCGGTCTTGATTGCGAACACGGCCGCGGCAATGACGTGGACTCCGTCGACGGGAACCACCGATCGGGCGGGCAATGCAATGTCGCTGACGACCCGGACCGAGTCCGGCGCATCCGACAAGGACTTCTAGGGTCTAGAGCCTGACCTCAGGCCCATCGCGGCTGTGGTCAGTTCAGGAACCCACCGCCTCCCGCCGCACGAATCGCCTGCCGCAACGCCCAGCTTGTTCAGCGCCCGCGAAGCTGCCGGCTCGCCGGTCCCGTGGATCGTGAGAAGCGCTTCCAGTCTGCGCCGCGTGAGCTCGCGACTCAACCTGGGCAGGAAGCACTCGACGAAGCCGCGAGGGACACCGACGGCGTTGCGAAAGTCCCGCCTTGCACCTTCGATGACAGCTTCGCGTGTCGGAAGCGGTCGACTCGCTGACCGCCTTGGGTTCTCCGGACTCCTGTCGCATGCCGCGCCGAAGCCGACCAGCACGACAACAATCGCGGCCACGTTCAAGCGTTGTGTGATCACGCGCATCTGCTCATCCAGTACTGCCACCGGGACCGTCGAGGTCCCACGCACATGGCAAAAGGAGGGTCTAGATTCCCGGCATGCGGCCACACTTGTTTGCGGCAGGCCTTGGAGTCGCAGCGGCTGCCTGCTTCCTCGTCGCCTACCTCAACCGCAACCCCGACACTGAGGGCGCCTACTTCACCCGCAAGATAGGAGGGAGTGGGAGCACTTACGCGGGGGTTGAAACGACCTTCAACCCGTTCGACCCTTGGGACGGGTATCTGTGGCTCGGGGCTGGCATTGCCCTTGCCCTAGTAGCCATTGCCGTTCTCATGCTCGGGCGGTTCGCAAGGTCCGCGTAGCACTGCTCTACGGCTTGAAGCGGGCGACGGATCGAACCCGTACTAAGAGCTTGGAAGACCCGTGCGTACCTTCTCGTCGGTTCGTGTGGAGTCTCGGCGAGGCTCTAACAAGCGGAAAACAGCCGGCGGCGGCGATCCGGCGAGACGCGATGAGAGCACCCGGAACACCCTCTCGTTACCGCCGCGGTTACCACAGTTCGGCTTCGTGCGAACCGCGGGAGCGCGCTCCGGGGGAGTGCGCCTCCAGCGCTACCGCTTCAGGCGGAAGGAATAAGCGAGAGGATGCTCGGGACCCGCAGGGAGTACTCGCCGACCACGAGGCGCGAGGGCGGGTCCGCGTCCCGCCACTCATGTCGCTTGGCGCTCCGATGATGGCGCCGCGAGATGCTCCCGGATTTCCTCCGGCTCGCCGCGATGCTCGGAACTTCGCATAATGCGATCCCTGAAGCCGTTGTCGCAAATGAGAGCAGCTTGAGGTCGGCGTGGGGCCGTTCACGCGTTCGGGCGAACCAGGGGCGAGCGCTCAAACGTTCGGGCCCGGGCGGGGGAGCGGCTGGCCGTCATGTGGCACGTCGCCGATCACACGAGCCGTGTCAACTCTCGGCTGGGGTCGTCGAGCCGGCCGTGGTCGACCTGCCACTCGCCGCGCTCTTCCTGATAGCGCCATACGCCCTTCCTCAGCGCGTCTATCCACCACGAGACCACCTGTCCAAACGACTCGGTGACGGGCTCGACAAAGCTCTCCCTCCCGGCCCACCAGACCATGCGGATGGGCGTCGGCCGACCATTCGCGACGGAGCAGTCGCATGCCACGGTGCCCCCGTAACCGGTCAACGTGATCGGGAACCAATGTGGCGCCCACCAGTAGTTCGGCTCGCTCAACGGCGACTCTTGTCCCGGCGTGCTTGCCACTTGTGCCGCCGCCTCGCGACACAGCCGATATTGCTCAACCGCCTCGGCCAGCGGCAGGTACTCAAAGCCAGCGCCAATTGTGCGCCGTCGCGACAACCCCCCGTCGGTTCTCGCCCCGTCGTGCCAGCCCCACCAGGTGCGCGCCTCCACGGGGAGCCGAACGCCGAGGGGCTCGACCAGCGCGTCGATCTCGTCGTCGGCAAGTCCCGGCTGGAGGTGCTCGACCACCGGCGCGCGTTGAAGCCGCCACTGTCGATCAAGCTGATCGAGCAGTTCGGGGGAGAGCAGAGAACTCTTTGAATCCATCGTATTCGCTCTGTTCCTTGAAGCGGGCGACGGGGATCGAACCCGTACTAAGAGCTTGGAAGGCTCTTGTGCAGCCATTACACCACGCCCGCGGAGCGACTTAGGCTAGTCGAGCGGAAGCGGGCTCGGTAGTCGGACGGGCCGACGCCGAGGACGCGCAGGAAGGCGCGGCGCATCGTCTCGGGGCTGCCGAAGCCGCACGCTGTCGCGACCGTCTCGATGGGCGTCGTGGTGCTCTCGAGCTGCTCGCGGGCTGCCTCGACTCGGATGCGCTCGACGAAGCGCGCGGGGGTCGTTCCGGTCTGGTCGGCGAACAGGCGTCGCAGGTGCCGTTCCGACATCGCCGCGCGCTTGGCGAGCATCGTGAGGCGATGGTCGGCGGCGGGATCGGCCACGATGGCGTCGAGGACTGCGCGGATCGGCGAGGCGATTGTGGCCGGGAGCGCCAGGCGCTCGGAGAACTGAGACTGGCCTCCGGGTCGCTGCAGGAACATGACGGTCCAGCGCGCCACGGTGCGGGCGAGGTCCGGCCCGTGGTCCTCCTCGATCAGCGCGAGGGCGAGATCCATGCCCGCTGTCGATCCGGCCGAGCTCATGACTGGACCGTCGCGAACGAAGATGCGGTCGGGCTCCACTCGGACGCGCGGGTGGCGGCGGGCGAGCTCGCCGCAGAATGCCCAGTGCGTGGTCGCGGCCCTGCCGTCGAGGAGCCCGGCGCCCGCGAGCAGGAAGGCGCCGGTGCATACCGAGCACGTCCGGCGCGCGCCGGCGGAGATCCGCTCGAGCCCGGACGTGAGGCGCGGATCGTCGACCACCTCGCCGATGCGCATGCCGCCCCCCGCGATCAGCGTGTCCACCGTGCGCGGACGGATGTGACCGAGCGACCTGTCGGCCGCCAATCTCATACCCGCCGATCCGCGAACGGGCTTGCCATCGGCGGTGGCGATCACCACCCGGTAGCCGCGTCCGTCGCCGAGCACCTGCGTGGCCGCGTCGAGCATCTCGGCAGGGCCGACGAGGTTGAGGAGCTGCATGCCGTCGAAGCCGACGAGCACGACCTGACGTTGGCGTGGCGCCACAGGAAGGATCGTGAACTGCCGAGCCGATGTCCGCAAGGCCCTATGTCCCTCGGATCCGGCCAAGCCTCGTCCCCGCTCGGCAGCACGCTGGTACCCATCCAAAGTCATGAGGGTCGAGATGTTCAACGTCGGATGGTTCACCGCGCCGTCAGGGCTTCTGCGCGCGGGCGATGACATGGATGAGCCGATGCGCTATCCGGTTCCGGCCTACCTGATCGAGACCGACAGCGAGCGGATCCTCGTCGACACCGGCCTTCACCCCGAGAGCCCGGAGGCCATCGGGCCCTTCGCGCTGGAGCAGGAGCTGAGCATCGCCGACCAGGTCGACCTGACGACGATCACCAGGGTCGTGCTCACGCACCTGCACTTCGACCACGCCGGCGCGCTGTCGCTGGTTCCCGAGAAGGTGCCGCTCGTGGTGCAGCGGGACGAATGGACGGCCGGGCACGACGACGCCGCCGTCGAGCGGAACTTCTACCGCCCGGGCGACTACGCCGACACCCACCGCCCGCTCGAGCTCGTGGACGGCGACCACGACCTCCTCGGCGACGGCTCGGTGCTCCTGCTCCTCACTCCCGGCCACACGCCGGGGCACCAGTCCGTGCAGATCGGGAAGCTCGTGCTCGGCATCGACGTCGCCCACTTCGCGAGCGGCCTCGACGACCACCGTTTCCCGCTGTTCGGCGACGACCACGCCGCGCAGGGTCGCTCGGCCGAGCGCCTCACGAGCCCTACGAGATACGGGGCACAAGGTCATGCCCGGGCACGACCCGGACGTCCTGCACCCCGGACCGCTGTCGAGCTAGGCCAACCAGCGCTTGGGGTTCTCGACCATCATCTGATCGAGCTGCTCATCGGTCATCCCGCGCTCCTTCAGCTCCGGGATCACCTGCTCGAAGAGGAACGTCATGGACCAGTTCGGCGCAATCTGCGGCTTGAGCTGCTCCTCCATCTCGGGCGTGAACCAGTCGAGGGTCGAGCACCAGTCCTGGGAGAGGAACATGCGGCCGGCGTGGCCCTTCTCGAGCAGCGCGAGCACCGTGGCCTGGCGCTGCTCGGTCGGCAGGAAGAAGTCGAGCCCGTAGCGGTCCATCCCGATCCAGCAGCCGGTGTCGAGCAGGCGCCCGATGTAGTCGAGGTCGTCGGTGTCGCCGGTGTGGGCCACTTGGACCTTGGCCGGGTCGACGCCCTCGTCCTCGAAGATGCGCATCTGCTCGAGTCCGGTGCCGCTTGCCGGACGTGAGTGGGCCATGATCGGCCGGCCGGTCTGCTTCGACGCTCGCGCGGCCGCGCGATGGATCTTCTCGACGTTCGCCGTGACGCCCGGCTCGTCGGCCGCGCACTTGATGAAGCCGGCCTTGATGTCCGTGCCCTGGATGCCCGTCTCGATGTCGCGGACGAAGATCTCGGCGATCTGGTCCTCGGTGCGGTTCATGAGCGGCTGCGGCAGGTGCTCGTAGGTGTACACGCCGGTTGCGAGGATCACCTGGAGGCCGGTCTCGTCCGCCACGCGCTTGCTGAAGGCGGCGTCGCGGTGAAGAAACATCGCGCTCGGCTCGACCACTGTCCTGATCCCGTGCCCCTTCACCCCGTTGGCGTCGGAGAGTGCCGCGTCCCACTCGGCGTGCTCGTCGTAGAGGTGGGGGAACTGGAAGCGCGTGGCCTCGTCGGTCGCGCGGAAGTGCTCGTGGATGAGCGTGCGTCCGAGCTCCTCGACGTCGATGGGGCCGTTGACGCTCTCGACTGTGGGCACAGCCGGGGAGCCTACGCGTAGCGGGGGTGATCCGCGCGCGCCTCTGCGCGCGAGTCGATCATCATCCCCACGAAGACGCCGAGCGCGGTCACGATGATCGCGATGATCAGGCGGATCAGGATCGCGCCGTCGAGGCCGTGAATGAAGACCGCCAGGAGCGCGAGGGCGATCGGGAAGAGAATCGGCAGCCACTTCCAGCGGAGCGGCGCGGCATAGCCGAAGCCGATGCCGGCGAGGAAGAAGAGCACGTACGAGGTGATCCCCACGGGCGGATCATTCCCCGCCGGGGTCAAGTCGAATCACCAGTTGTGAGGCGGGGCAGCCAGGACTCGAACCTGGGACCTGCGGTTTTGGAGACCGCCGCTACCACCAGCTGAGCTACTGCCCCTCGCGGTGCGATTCTAGGCGAGGCGGTATACACGGTCCCCCGTGGGCGCAGCGACAACAGAAGTCGCGGTCGTTGGCGCTGGGATCGCCGGGCTTTCTGCGGCCTACGCGCTTCAGCGGCGCGGAGTTGAGTTCGTTTGCTTTGAGTCTGCCGCGCCGGGGTCGGGGCAGTCGGCCGGCCGCACTCGGATCTTTCGACACGGGCATGACGACGAGCGGCTCGTTCGGCTTGCGGTCCGGGCGCGCGCCGAGTGGGAGCGACTGGAGGCCGAGCTCGGGCGGCGACTGCTCGGGCGCGAGGGTGTTCTTGTCCGCGGGCCGAACGTTGCCGAGCGAGCGGCGGCTTTCGAGACCGCCGGCGTGCCGGCTCGCCGGGTTGGGCGCGAGGAGCAGTCGAGCGCGCTTCCGGTCTTCGAGGCGCCCGAGGACGAGGCGCTTCTCGACGAGCTCGGCGGCTCGATCGACGTCCGGGCGGCTGTCGACGGCCTGGCCGGGAGCCTCGGTGAACGGCTGGTGCCCGCGCACGTGTTCGGTGTGCGCGAGCGAGACCCGGGAGTCGAGCTCCACACATCCGAGGGCGTGTGGTCCGCCGAACGGGCAATCCTGTGTCCGGGCGCTCAGCTGTACGAGCTGACGGCCGGTCTCGGCCTGGAGATCCCACTCGCGATCGATCTCCACACGCGCGCAGCCTTCCGCGTGCGCGAGCCCGGTGCGCGGCTGGCTTGCCTGCTGGACCGGTCGAACGTCCACGGCGAGATCGTCTACGCCGCCCCGATGCCCGACGGTCGCCACTACGCGATCGGCCTCGGCGGGGAGGAGGAGCCGCCCGTAGACGACGCGCTCGCCCGCCTCAGCGCCTACGCGCGGCGCGCGATGCCCGTCCTCGACCCGGAGCCCGCGAGCGTTCGCCTCTGCCAGACCAGCGTTCTCCCCTGGGGCGCCGACGCCTTCGCGGTCTGGCGAACCGGCGCCATCGACGTGCTCGCCGGCGCCAACCTGTTCAAGTTCGGTCCGCTGCTGGGCGAGCTGCTCGCCGAGGGTGCGGAAGAACTCAGGACGCTCGCACCGGCCGCTGGCCCAGCAGGAACGTGAAGGAGAGATGCAGGACGACCAGCACGCCGAAGCCGAACGCGAGCGTGTGGGCGTCCGCTACCCAGAGGGCGACCACGCCTGAGACGAAGACCAAGAGCTCGAGCAGCAGCCGGACCGGGTCGGTCGTCGGGCGGGAGGCCTTGGGCGCAACGAACGCGCCCCACACAACGGCGGCGAGAAGCGGCGCGCCCAGGCCGAGCAGCCACTGAACCGCGCCGTCGTGCTCCGAAAACCCCCAGTAGCCGAGCGAAGCAAGCGCCGCCAGCTCGAGCGTGAACCTCAGACCGTCGTTCGCGGATCCCATCTATGCGGGCGGAGGGACTCGAACCCCCACGGCCTCTCGGCCACGAGCACCTAAAGCTCGCGCGTAAACCAGTTCCGCCACGCCCGCGTCGCGCGATTGTAGGCCGATACCGTCCGGGCGTTGTACGAACATATGTTCGTATGCGTACTCAGGCCGAGGTTGAATTGGTGCTCTCCCTCGTAGCGATGGGCAAATCCGACCTCGACGTCGCGCGCCGGACCGGGATCCCACGAAGCACGGTGCGCGACTGGCGCGCTGGGCGGTTGCCAGGGCGAAACGGCGCCGGAGCTCGGGCTCGGACATGCCCAATCTGTGAACCAGGGTCGGAGCGGCTTCCCGAACGCGAGTACGCCTATCTGCTCGGGCTTTATCTCGGGGACGGGTACGTGTCCAAACACCCCAGGACCTACTGTCTCAGGATTTTCTTAGACGCCATCTATCCCGAAATCGTCCGCGAGTGCCACCGAGCGCTCGAGGTGGTGCGCCCCGCGAATCGGGCCTGGATCGGTCGGTCAAAAAAATGCCGCTGCAACGTGGTGATGATGTACTCGAACCACTGGCCGTGCTTACTTCCGCAGATGGGACTGGGACGCAAGCACGAGCGGCCTATCCGTCTCGAAGCCTGGCAGCAGGCCGTGGTGTCACGACAGGCTGAGGCGTTCGTCCGCGGTTTGATTCACAGCGACGGATGCCGCGTTGTGGCAAACGATCGGGGCGTGAAGAGCGTGCGCTACCACTTCTCGAACAGATCCGAGGACATCAAGGGGATTTTCTGCGAAAGCCTGGATGCTCTGGGCGTCCGGTGGACCCGCCCATGCGACAGGCAAATCGCGATCTACCGCAAGGCGTCAACGGCGAGACTCGACGAGTTCATCGGGCCGAAACGCTGAGCCATCTGACCGGCACCAAATCGCCGGTCTCAGGGTATTGTGCCTCGCGATGGCCGACACCGTCCTGCACCACCCCAACCGGGACAAGGCTGAGTCCAAGGCCACGCGGGCCGTTGTGATCCTGCTGCTCCTCACGAGCGCGATGCTGATCGCCGTTGTGACGTTCGGGGGCTGGTCAGAGCTCCAGGGCGCCCAGATGATCTCGATCTTCTACGTGATCATCTACATCGTGATGGCCTACTTCGTCACGAAGTGGAACCGCGGCGTGCTGCCGGTGGCGGCCGGGCTGGCGATCCTGTTCGCGGTGGTCGCGGCCGTCGCGGGGCCGGCCTGGTTCGAGCGCGACAAGGCCGGCTTCGACGACCCGGCCCTCGAGCCCTCGATCCTCGGACTCTTGACGCTCATCCTCGTACCTGTGCAGCTCCTCCTGGTGGCCTTCGCGATGCGCGGCTTCCAGCAGCAGTGGAGCGTGGAGGTCGAGGTCAGGCGCGACGAGGCCGACCGCCACCGCGCGGGCGATGACCCGTCCGGCGGCGCAGTCCAGCCTGCATAGCCAGGCGACCTAGCGACGCGCCTAGCATTCATCTGCCGCCCGGGTGGCGGAATCGGTAGACAGCGATGTCCTCAAAAGGCATTGTCCGTAAGGGCATGTGGGTTCGAATCCCACCCCGGGTACCTCCGCCGCTGCGTCCGGTCAGCGCGCCAGAATACGAACGTGCGTTCGTATGGAGAGGTCACACGGGTAGGCGATCTCGTCGCGTTGGGCCTCAACGACTGCGAGATCGCACGCCTGACGGCCATCCCCCGGTCGACGATCAGCGAGTGGAGGTCGACGCGACGATGGGCTGGCTGTCCGCGGGAGTCATGCACGACATGTGGCGCGGCCGTCCACGATTTCGGGGGGTTGCCGCCGTCCTACGCGTACCTGCTTGGTCTGTACCTCGGTGACGGATGCCTTTCCGCTCACCGACGCGGCGTGTACCGGTTGAGGGTGATACTCGATAGCCGCTACCCAGGGATCGTGGCCGAGTGCGCGGCGGCAATGCAGGACTTACTTCCAGGCAACCGCCCCGGCCTGCAGCCCAAGCACGGCGGAAACGCATGGGAGGTTTCGATCTTCTCCAAGACGCTGCCGTGTTTCTTCCCGCAGCACGGGCCGGGCAGGAAGCACGACCGCCTCATTTGGCTGGCGCCATGGCAGCAGCGAGCCGTTGAACGGGATCCGCAACTGTTCCTGCGTGGACTGATCCACTCGGACGGCTGCCGCTTCATGAACCGGATCCGGCACGGCTCCAAGGTCTACAAATATCCCCGGTACAACTTCACGAACCGGTCCGCCGACATCAGACAGATCTTCTGTGAGGGGTGCGACCTCCTCGGCATCGAGTGGCGTGTCATGAACGCCTGGAACATCTCCGTGGCGAAGCGGGCCTCGGTCGCCCGGCTCGACGATTTCATCGGACCCAAGACGTAGTGCGTTCGGCCCGAGGCGGTGTGGGCATACTCCGCCCAGACCATGTCGACGACCGACCAGCAGGGGCGCGCAGGAAATCAGATCGACACCTTCGCCGAGGCTGAGGCGCTCGTCGACGGCGTCGGGCCGCGGCCTCCTGGGTCGGATGCTGAGCGGCGGGCGGCTCGGCATTTGGCTGAGCGGCTCGAGGGGCTCGGCCGGGAGGTTGTCGTTGAGCCGTTTTCCGTGTGGCCGGCCTGGTCAGTCGGCTACTCGATCAACGCAGTCGTCGCCGTGATCGGCAGCGTGCTCTCGGTGTCGAGCGCCAGGCTCGGCACGGGGCTCGTCCTGCTCGCGACCGTGCTCACCTTCCTCGACCTGTCCGGCATCACGCCGACCACGCGGCGGCTGCTCGGGAGGCGCGCGTCGCAGAACGTCGTCTCCTGGGGCGAGCGCGAGCGGCCGGGCGCCCTTCTGCTGATGGCGCACTACGACAGCGGGCCCACGCGCCGGTGGCCACTGCGGCCGATGTTCCTGGCGCTACTCCTGCTGCTCGCGTGCTGCGTCCTCCGGGTGGCCGGCATGAGCGGCACCGCTCTCACCATCCTGCAATTCCTGCCGACGGTCGCGTTGATCCTGTACGTGCCGCTCCTGCTCGACATCGCCCTCTCCCCCGCCGCCGCCGGTGAGAACGACAACGCGTCGGGCGTCGCGCTCGTGCTGCGGCTCGCCGAGCGGCTCGACTTCCTCGAGGGCTTCGGGGTGCACGTGGTGTTCACCGGCTCGCAGAAGGCGATGGCGCAGGGCGGCCGCGCGTTCGTCAAACAGCACCGGAAGCAGTTCGTGCGCGACCGGACTGCCGTGCTGAACGTGGACAGCGTCGGCAGCGGCGAGATTCGGCTCACGAAGAAGGAGGGGGCCCTCCTCACGACACGGTCCCATCCGCAGCTCGCCGGCCTGATGGACGTCGAGACGATCGTGAATCGCGAGCCGAGCGACGGCTACGCCGCGTCCTCGGCGCAGCTGCCGGCGGTCACGCTCACATGCGACGGCACCCGCCTCGAGGAGGACACGCTTGCCGAGGTGGAGGAGTTCTGCGTCGAGTTCGCCGAGCGACTCGACGAGGAGCTCAGCCCGCCCGAACGCTGAAGTCGGAGAAGAAGTCGAGGGCGTCGGGGTTCGCGAGCGAGTCGCGACTCGCCGCGCTCTCCGGCGCCGCGCCCAGCAGGATCTTCTTCACGGGTACCTCGAGTTTCTTGTTCGAGAGCGTCCGCGGAACCTCGTCGATCTGGACGATCCGGTCGGGAATGTGGCGCGGTGAGCAGTGCTCCCGCACCCGCCGCCGGATCTCGGCGGACAGCTCGTCGGTGAGCGCCTCACGCACGACCACGAACAGGATCATCTGGTCCTCGACGTCCACCACCAGGCTGTCGAGCACCTCGGGCACGCCCTCCACCGCGCTGTAGATCTCGCTCGTGCCCATGCGGACGCCGCCGCGGTTGATCGTCGAGTCCGAGCGTCCGTAGATCACGGCGGTGTCGCGGTCGGTGATCTTGATCCAGTCGCCGTGGCGCCACACGCCGGGAAACATCTCGAAGTAGCTCTGGCGGTAGCGCTCACCGTCCGGGTCGTTCCAGAAGTAGATCGGCATCGACGGCATCGGCTGAGTGATCACGAGCTCGCCGACCTCGTTCACGAGCGGCCGCCCGTCCTCGCTCCACGCCTCGACCGCCGCCCCGAGGCAGCGCGCCTGCAGCTCGCCGGCGTACACCGGGAGGATCGGGCAGGCGCCCACGAAGGCCGTGCACAGGTCGGTCCCGCCGCTCGTCGAGAAGAGCCATACCTCGGGGAACTGCTCGTAGATCCAGTCAAAGCCCTCGGGGGCGAGTGGTGAGCCGGTCGAGCCGATGCTCCGCAGACGGGGCGGGTGCGGTGGAACCACCCCGGCCTTCATCGACGCGGCGATGAACCCGGCGCTCGTCCCGAACGAGGTGACCTCAGCCTCGGCGGCGAACTGCCACAGCCGCTCGGGATCGGGTTGACCGTCGTAGAGCACGATGGCGGCGCCTGACAGGAGCCCGCCGACCAGGAAGTTCCACATCATCCAGCCGGTGGTGGTGAACCAGAAGAAGCGGTCGCCGGGCCCAAGATCGCTGTGGAGGCGTGACTTCTTCAGGTGCTCCAGGAGGATGCCGCCCTGGCCCTGGACGATCGCCTTCGGGAGCCCGGTAGTGCCGGACGAGTAGAGGACCCAGAGCGGATGGTCGAAGGGCAGGCGCTCGAAGCTCAGCTCGGCCGGCTCCGCGAGCAGTTCCTCCCAGCCGCTCGGGCACCAGCACCGTGTGCTCGATCGACGGGATCGCGGCCACGATCTCGGCCACACGCTCGCGGCGGTCGAAATCCCTCCCGCCATAGCGGTAGCCCTCGGTGGCGATCAGGACCTTCGGCTCGATCTGCTTGAAGCGATCGACAACTGTCGGGGTCCCGAACTCGGGCGCGCAGCTCGACCAGACAGCGCCGATGCTCGCGCAGGCCAGGAACGCCACGACCGTCTCGGGAACGTTCGGCATGTACGCCGCCACCCGGTCGCCGCGCTCGACCCCGAGGCGGCGCAGCCCGGCGGCGCAGCGCGCCACCTGGTCCGCGAGCTCGTCCCAGGTGAGCTCGGAGAGCGGCTGCGACTCCGACGCGTGCACGATCGCCGTCTCCCCCGGCCGTGCCCCGCGGAAGAGGTGCTCGGCGTAGTTCAGCTCCGAGCCCTGGAACCACTCGGCCCCCGGCATCTCGCGGCGGCCCAGCACACTGTCGTACGTCGCGTCGATCTCGAACCAGTCCCAGAGGGCTCCCCAAAAGCCCTCCAGGTCCTCGACCGACCATCGCCAGAGCCCGTCGTATTCCGAGAACCCGCGCGCCCGCATGAAGCGGGCCATCTCGGTCGCGTCAGGGTCCGACGGGGTCCACAGAAGTTGTCCCTCCGGCATGGCGGCGTGATTCTAGGCGGGCTTCGCGCTCGCGGCCCCGGCGCCGTTCGTCGTCGACGAGCGGGCCGAGCAGTGCGCGGGCGATCAGCGGCGTCACTCCCATGACCACGAACACGGCCGACCAGGAGACGGCGCTCGCAAGCGCGCCGAGCCCGATCGGCACTCCGGCGGCGACCACGCGCATGGCAGTGTTCTGGATTCCCATCGCCTTGCCGGCCTGCCGCCTGCCGGAGATCTCGGCCGCGGCGGTAAACGACAGCCCGTTCCAGCTCATGGCCGCCACGCCACCCGCCATGAGCGCGATAGGGCCAAGCACGACGGACGCGAGCAGCAGCACGCCGGCCAGCGTGGCCAGGCGACGAAACGGCTCGACTCGCTCACCGCGAACGTCCGACCAGCGGCCCGCGGACACCCGCGCGAGTGCGGCACCCACCTGCACGCCGCCGAGCGCGAGCGCTGCATGCGCGGCCGTCCAGTCGCGCTCGCTGTACAGGTAGAGAACCAGCAGCGAGGTCACGCCCACCTGCCCGATGATCATGAGGGAAGAGGCGGCGCTCAGCCGCCAGATTCGCGGGTCGCGGGCGGCGTTCGGCGCCGGCGGTGCGGCCGACTCGGTCCGCGGGCCGTCGCGCAGCCAGATCGCCGAGGCAACGGCGGACACGAGCATCAACCCGGCGAGCGCGTAGAGGGCGGCATGCACGCCGGCCGCGGAGGCAAGCGGCGGCAGCGTGAACGACGCCAGCGCGGCACCGACCGGCACCGCCGTCTGGCGAAGGCCGAGCGCGAGCCCGCGCTCGTCGCGCGGGAACCAGCCGAACACGGCGCGGCCGCTCGCCGCAATGCCGCTCGACCCGAGCATGCCCGCAAGAGCCATCCAGATGAGCAGGGCGGTGTAGCCGTGGGAGCTCGCCGCCGCGAGCATTGCCAGGCCGCCCCCCGCGAGCCCGCCGCCGATCACGATGCGCTCGCCGACGCGGTCCGAGAGGACGCCCCACGCGAGCAGCGTGACCACCGTGCCGACGGCGAACGCCGTGAACACGGCGGTGACCTCCACGAGCGAGAGGTCGAAGGTCTCCTGAATGGCCGGAGCGATCGCCGGAAGGCCGCCCTGCACAGCCGCAAGCGCGGCCGTGGCGAGCGATCCGACCGCCAGCACCACCCACCGGTAGCGGGAGGGCGGCGCGGCAGCAGTCACGCCTAGAGTCTAGGCATGCTCCAGCACGTGACTCTCGAGCTCCGGCGGGAGGAATGGCCGGCCGCCAAGGCGTTCTGGAGCATCGTCGGCTTCGAGGAGGTCGAGCCGCCGGGCTCGCTCGGCGAGCGCTCCGCATGGGTCGAGCGAAATGGCACCCAGATCCACCTCCAGTGGCAGGACGACCCGGTGGCACCGCCCGAGGGCCATGCCGCCGTGGTGGTGGAGGACTGGGACGGCGTGGTCGCCCGGCTCCGGGACGAGGGCTACGAGGTAGACGAGCGGCCGCGCCACTGGGGCGCCGCCCGCTGCTTCGTACGGGCCCCGGGCGGACATCGCGTGGAGCTGATGGCGGCGCCGCCCACTACGACGGGCTCGTGAGCTCCGACCAGGTTTCGCCGCCGTCCCGCGAGACCCGGATCACGCCGTCGACATCCGCGGCGTAGAGCGTGTTCGGCCCGGCCGCCGCTAGGGCCTGCGTCTCGCCCTCCACGCGGCCGACAACGTCCCACGTCTCGCCCGCGTCGGAGCTGCGTCGCACCACGCCGTCGGGATCGACGCGGATCAGCGAGCGGCTCGCGGGCCACACCAGCCGGATGTTCGGCAACGTCTCGCGGGGTCGCCAGCTCTCGCCGCCGTCGTCCGAGCTGAACAGGCCGCTCTGAGCGCTCCCCGCCCAGCGCAACGGCGAACCTGGATCGATCTCCAGGTCCACCAGCGCCAGCGGTGTCGTGTGCGACTTGAGGGTGCGGCCGTCGTCGTCCGTCGAGAAAGCTGTGGCCTCGGTCCCGTCGGCGGCGGCGATCAGCTCACCCGAGACGGCCAGCGAATGGAAGTCGGACTCCCCCTGTCGAGCCACCGGCGCCCAGGTGCGACCGCCATCGCTCGATCGGATCAGGCCGAGGATCGGCACGTCTGACCGCGAACGCCCGGGGTGGCCGGATCCGATCAGCTCGTCCGGACCGGTGAAGCGGAACGCCAGCCCTGCCGACACGTCGTTCTTGCCCATCCGCGCGCGTACCGGCTCGGTCCGCCGGCCGTCTCGCGAGACCCGCCAGAGCCCGGCGTTGGTGGCGAGCAGCAGCGAGCCATCGCGCGGGTTCACCTCGAGGGCACCCACGTACGGCGGATTCGCACCCGCGTCGACCAGCCCACCTTCACCGGTCGACTCGGACGAAGCCGCGCCCCCGCCGCACCCCGCCAAGAAGGCGGCGGCGGCGAGGGCGCAGAGACCGTGTCTCAGGGCCGCTGGAAGCCTTCCTGCGTCTGCGGATTCGAGTACGCCCAGCGCTTCTTCGTCCGGAGCCTGTTCGAGCTGAGCGTGAACGCGTCCACACCGCGGTTGCCGGTCGGCCCGCGGCGGTTCAACCCGCCGTTCGCGTACACGCGGCCGTTGTACCAGTACGTGGACCACGAGTCGGCGAGGCCGGTCGCGTCGGCGAGATCCGAGTAAGCGATCTCACGGACATTGTCGAGGTCCGTGAAGTCGATGGCGGTGTTGCCGCCCTGGTAGTAGCTCGACACGGCCACGTCGCGGCCGCGGAGCGGCAGCACGTTGCCGTTGTGCGAGACGCAGATCTCGGGCGTCTGCGGCCGCGGGATCGTGTAGCGCGCCTCGAGCTTCGGAGCGGGCGAGCCCGGCTTGACCATCTTGTAGAAGTAATAGAAGCCGTCCTGGCTCGCATCGCCCTCGCACTCAGCGGTGCCACCGCCGCCGGTCTCGTCCATCGTGCCGAACTTCTTGCCGTCCCAGCTGATGAACGCGCTGTGCATGAACTCGAACTGGTCGGCAGCGGATGGGCTGCGGATGTGCGTGTGCGGCTCACCGTCACTCGCGGTCGGGTTGGCCGGATTAGCAACGCTCCAAATCTGCGTGTCGCCCGCGCATGAGGCCACCGCGATGTTCTTCGGCATGTAGACCTGGATGTCGTGGCACGCCTGCATGCCGCCTGAGTTCGGAGTGGTGTCCGAGCTGAGCTGCTCCTCGTGCAGGCTGGAGGCGAAGTTTCCGCCGGGCGCGCTGACCTCGATTATCGAGATCTTCCTGTGCGGAACGGTGCAGGCACGGTAGTCGCCCGGTCCCTCGGCACCTGGCGGTGTGATGCCGCTGCCGAGCGGATAGGACGACACGTAGATGTACGCCTTCTCGCCGGCGGGCACGATCGTGTGCGTGTGCGAGCCGCAGGCGGTCTGGATCATGTCGATGAACTGGGGTGCTGCGGGGTTCGTGACATCGAAGACACGGACGCCTTCATAGCCCACGCGCCCGCCGTTCACGATCGGCGAGTCTGTGCTCGAGCAGTCCTCCGCGGTCTGGCCGCTGTCAATCGACTGGAACAGGAAGCGCTTGCCGCCCATCTCGTAGACCGAGACGTCGTTCTGCGGCCCGCGGCACGGGTGGTCCACCACCAGCTGCGGCTGCGCGCCGCTGATGTCGAGGATGCGAAATCCGTCGTAGTTTCCGGCATACGCGAGGTTGCCCCAGAAGGCGAGGTCCGAGTTGACGGTGCCGTCCTTGTCGGAGTTGCCGACCAGCGTCATGCCCGAAGCCCCTGGTGCGGACGGAGCGGCGCTCACCTGCAGCTGGGCGCCATCGCCCATGAAGCTCCTCACGAGGCGTTTCCCGTCCACCCTGTCCATCCAGGGGACGTACACCTCCCCCTTCTCATCAGGGTGCGCAACCGCCTGTCCGACGACGGCCAACGACATCGCTGCGGCCAATAGCAGCGCAAACCTGCGCATAAGAAACACTCCCCTGTCCTGGGCGGACGGCGCCCGCCCGACACCAAAGGCCCTTCCCGGGTCTGGGCACCCCTAAACGGGCGTGACCGGATTGTTCTTGGAGGGCCAGGCGCGCTCGCGGGAAGCGTAGGCGGCGAAGCGCTTCACGAGCTCGCGGCGGAGGTCGGCGGGTTGGATGACCGCGTCGATCACCAGCTCCGAGGCCAGGTGGAGGATGTCGATCTCCTCGCTGTACTCGGCTCGCAGCTCCTCGGTGCGCCGTGCGCGCTCGTCATCGTCCTCGATCGCCTGGAGCTGGTTGTAGAAGACCGCGTTGATCGCGGCCTGCGGCCCCATCACCGCGATCTTTGCGTTCGGGAGGGCGATGCAGGCGTCCGGGTCGAACGCCGGACCGGCCATCGCGTACAGCCCCGCCCCGTAGGCCTTGCGGACGATCACCGAGATCTTCGGGACCGTGGCCTCGGACACCGCCGAGATCATCTTCGCGCCGGCGCGGATGATGCCCTGCCGCTCGACCTGCGTGCCGATCATGAAGCCGGGCACGTCGGCGAGGAAGAGAAGCGGGACGTTGAAGGCGTTGCAGGTCCAGATGAAGCGGGCGGCCTTGTCGGCGGAGTCGACGAACAGGACCCCGCCCCTCTGCTTCGGCTGGTTCGCCACGATGCCGATGACCCGGCCGTCGAGCCGTGCGTAGCCCACCACCAGCTCCTTGGCCCAGCGCTTCTGGACCTCGAGGAACGAGTCGCTGTCCACGAGCGCGTCGACCAGCTCGAGCATGTCGAAGGGCTTGTTCTCGTCGGCGGGGATCTCCGGGAACTCACTTGAAGCGTCCTGTCCGACCGAGGCCGGTGGCGCCTCACGCCAGTTCGACGGGAAGTACGCGAGGTAGGCCTTCGCCAGGTCGATGCCCTCCTCGTCCGACTTCACGAGGAAGTGCCCGCAGCCGGACACGCCGGTGTGCATGCGGGCGCCGCCCATCTCCTCGAGCGACACCTTCTCGCCGATCACCATCTCCGCCATGCGCGGGGATCCGAGGTACATGGAGGCGTTGCCGTCGCGCATGATCACGACGTCGCAGAAGGCAGGGATGTAGGCACCGCCCGCCGCGCTCGGACCGAATAGGACGCATACCTGCGGCACAACGCCGGAGAGCTTGACCTCGGTGTGGAAGATGCGCCCGGCGCCGCGACGGCCCGGGAACATCTGCACCTGATCGGTGATCCTCGCCCCGGCCGAGTCGACCAGGTAGATCATCGGCACCAGGTGCTCGAGCGCCTGCTCCTGGATGCGGATGATCTTCTCGACGGTCTTCGGCCCCCAGGAGCCCGCCTTGACGGTCGGGTCGTTCGCCATCAGGGCCACCGGGCGGCCGCCGACGGTTGCCATGCCGGTCACGACGCCGTCGGCGCCGAATCCCTCCTGCTCCCAGTTCGCCAGCAGCGCGTCCTCGACGAAGGACTCCGCGTCGACGAGGCGCTCGACGCGCTCGCGGACCGGGAGCTTGCCCTGGTCCTTCGACTTCTCGTGGTGTCGCTCCGGCCCGCCTCCGCGGGCGCGATCGAGCGCGTCCTTCAGGTCCGACATGAGCCGGAACTTATCGGGCTGCGCGAAGCTGCGAACGCAGTGCCCGCCGGATCAGCTCCAGCCGGGCGCGTCGGATGCCGAACCCGGCGGCGGCGCCCACGAGGCCCACGGCGAACGGCGCGAGCAGCGTCGTGCCCATCACGAGCAGGCCGATGACCAGCCCAACCTGGAGGCCGATCAAGATCGCGGCGATGTCGCGGGTTTCCATGCGGGGAGCGTTCGTCCTCACGGGTAGGGCTCCTTCCCGCTGCAATACCCTCCTCAAACCATGCCTCTCGTGATGACAGAAGACCGCGGCGCTGTCCGCCACATCGTGATCAACCGGCCGGAGAAGCGGAATGCGCTCAATGGGGACGCGATCCGTGAGCTCGGCGGCGCGATCGAGGCCGCCGCCGCTGACGACTCGGTGCGCGTGGTGATCGTGCGCGGCGAGGGCGCGATGTTCTCGTCCGGGATGGACCTGAACGACCTGCGCGAGCTGTCGGAGAGTCCGGAGAACCTGCGCGCGTACCGGCGGCCGATCCTGAGCTGGTGGAATCTGCTCGAGGAGATGCCGAAGCCGACGATCTGTCAGATCCACGGTGCGGCGCTCGGCGGCGCGTTCGAGCTGGCGCTCGCGTGCGACTTCCGCACGATGGCCGAGGACGCGGTGGCCGGGATCATGGAGGTGCGCGTGGGACTGCTGCCGGACGTGGGCGGCTGTTCGCGGCTGCCGGCGGTGGTCGGGCTCGGCAACGCCAAGGAGCTGATCATGACCGGCAAGGTCATCGATGGGCGCGAGGCGCACCGGATCGGGTTCGCGAACAGGATCGCGCCGGCGGATGAGCTGTCCGCGGCCACCGACGCGTTTGCGAACGAGCTGCTCGCCTGTGCTCCGCGTGCGGTGGGACTGGCGAAGCGCGTGATGGACGCGGCCGCCAAGCCGGCGCTCGCGCTGACGCTGGAGCAGGAGGTCGCGGCTCAGGAGACGCTGGCGGCCTCCGAGGACTTCGCGGAGGGCGCCCGCGCCTTCTTCGAGAAGCGCGACCCGGACTTCGCCGGGCGCTGACGGGGTCAGACCCAGAGAGGCGTCTGAGCCCGGAGCGGATTCTGGGGGTCTGACCCCGTCCAAAAACGCCCCCAGAAATGCGACGGGCCCGGATGCCGTGGTCCGGGCCCGTTTCGCAAAAGCCGGGGCAGGGTCGGGGGAACCCATATGTGCCGAAAACCGGCCCCGGCGGCTGAGTTTGGGTTATACCCGGACCCGAAAGGTCAAACCCCTCTTATGCCGCGATTAACGCTAGATCGCGCGGATTTGGGCGTCCGCCCTGGCTGCAAGCCACATTACGGCGGCTGCGAGCAGGGTCATCGCGGCCACGACGAGCCAGGCCACCTCGTGCCCGGCCTGGGCGTAGAGCACGCCGAACGCAGCCGGCCCGGCACCCGCGCCGACGTAGATCCCCGTCTGGCTGACCCCGGTGGCGCTTCCCGGCGTCTCGCGGTTGCTGTCCACTACCGCGAGGTTGAAGAGGCCGGGCCAGCCCCATCCAAGCGTGAACGCGAGCACCGACCCGGCCACGAACGACGGAACCGCGTCTGTGGCCATCAGCGCAAAGCCGACAGATCCAGCGGCGAGCAGCACCACCACCGTGCTCAGCCCGTAGTCACGCCGCCGGTCCGCCCGCGCCCCGAGCATCACGCGCACCGTGAGGCTCAACCCGCTGCTGACCGCGGCGAGCAGGCCGGCCGTTCCCTCGCCGATCCCCACGTCCACGGCTGACGCCACGAGGTACGCGCCGAGCGCGCTCGGCCCCGCGGTCGCGAGAGCCGCGCCGACGGCGGTGAGCACGAGCACGCGAGACGGCCGCCGCGAAGCGGGCCGCCGCGACACGTGCAGCGGTTCCTCGCCGCGCAGCGCCACCCAGACCGCGAGTGGCCCGACCGCGCAGAGCGCGAACGTGACACGCCAGCCCAGCGGGATCGCCAGGACCGGAAGCGCAAGCCCGCTCACGAGGATCGCGGCGGGGATGCCCGACTGCTTGATGCCGAAGCCGAGGCCCTGACGGTCGGGGGCGATCTCCTCCGATACGAACAGGTTGATCGCGGGCTGGCAGACCGCGTTGGCCACGCCGGCAACCGCGAGCAGGAGCAGCAGCACCGCGAGCGACTCGGCAAGCAGCGCCCCCGCGAGCAGGCACGCGGCTGTGATCAGCACGCACCGGCGCATCGCGCGGGCGGCACCGATGTGGTCCGACAGCCGACCGCCCCAGCCGGCCGCGAGTGCGCCGGCGAGGAAGAACACCGAGACGCCCGCGGCGACGGCCTCGACGCGCACATCGAGGTCCGATCGGATCTGGAGCGCGAGCGCACCTACGAGGAATCCCGGCAGGACGCTCGCCGCGCCCGTCGCGACCGCGAGGGCTAGCCGCGCTGCCACTCAACCGGGCCGGCCGTGAGCACGTGGCTGCCGAGCGGTCGCCCGAGCACCTCCTGTGCAGCCCTCGCGGCCTCGACCACCCGCTCCAGCTCGACGCCCGTCTCATAGCCCATCTCGTGCAGCATCGACACGAGGTCCTCCGTGGCGATGTTCCCGGTGGCGCCCGGAGGCACCGGACACCCTCCAAGCTCGCCAAAGGAGCTCTCAAACGACCGCACACCTGCCCGCAGGGCCGCGACCACATTGGCCAACCCCTGACCCCTCGTGTTGTGGAAGTGCCCTGTGAGCTCTGCCCCGAGGTCCAAGCCGTCGAAGAAGCTCTCCACCTGCACCGGATTCGCCATCCCGGTCGTATCGCCGAAGGCAATCTCCTCACACCCCGCCGCCACGAGCCGCCGCGCGATCTCGAGCACCCGCTCGCGCGGCACCTCGCCCTCGTACGGACACCCGAAGGCCACCGAGATCACGCCCTCGCAGCGGAGCCCCGCCTCGCGCGCGCGCCCGACAACACGCTCCAGGCCTGAGAGCGACTCCTCGATCGAGCGGTTCACGTTCTTCTGGTTGTGCGTCTCCGAGGCGGAGAGGAAGAGGTTGACCTCGTCGAAGCGCTCCCGCAGCTCGAGTGCGTTGTCGAGCCCCCGCTCGTTCGGGACGAGGACCGTCACGGCCACGTCGTCCGGGATCTCAGCCCGTCGCAGCACCTCGGCGCCGTCGGCGAGCTGCGGAATTACGTCGGCCCGCACGAAGCTCGTGACCTCGAGCCGGCGAAGGCCCGTGCGGGCGAGCATCTCCACCAGCCGGACCTTGTCGTCGGTCGAGATGACCTCGGGCTCGTTCTGGAAGCCGTCCCGCGGGCCGACCTCGCGAATCCTGATGTGTTCGGCCACGCCTAGATTCTGGCAAGGCCGCCGCTCACCCCGAGCGACTGGCCGGTCACGTAAGACGCGTCGTCCGAGGCGAGGAAGGCGATCGCCGCGGCCACCTCGTCGGGATGGCCGAGCCTACGCAGGTTCGTCGAGCCGATCATCGTGTCGACGATGCGCCGGCCGACGTCGCCGAGCTGCTCGGGCGCGGCCATCAGGAGCGGCGTCTCGATCGGCCCCGGCGCGACAGCGTTCGAGGTGATCCCGTAGCGGCCATTCTCGATCGCGATGGCCTTGGTGAAGCCGAGGACGCCGCCCTTCGCGGCGGAGTAGACCGCGGAGCCGCTCGACCCGACGCGCCCCGCCTCCGACGACACGTTCACGATCCGGCCGCGGCGGCGCTCCTGCATTCCGGGAAGCAGCGCATGCGTGCATGCGATCACGCCGACCAGGTTCACCGCGAGCACGCGTTGCCAGAGCGCCTCGTCGGTGTCCGTGAACCAGGCCCACTCGTCGTAGCCGGCGTTGTTCACGAGGATGTCCACCGGCCCGAGCTCCTTCTCGGCAGCCTCGACCGCCGCGCCGACCGAGTCTGTCGAGCGCACGTCGAGCTCGAATGCCGCGCCATCCACCTCGTCGGCGACGCCGCGGGCGCCGTCGAGGTTCACGTCCGTGACCGCCACACGCGCGCCCTCGGCGGCCAGCCTGCGGCAGGTGGCCGCACCGATCCCGGAGGCGCCTCCGGTCACCAGAGCTGTTCGGTCAGCGAGTCGCATCGAGCCGGCTCGGCAGACTACTCGCAATGGATTCGGTGGTGGTGCTGTCCGGAGGGAGCGGCGGGGCGAAGTTGGCGCGCGGCCTGGCGGACGCGTGCGACCAGCTCACGGTCGTGGCCAACACCGCTGACGACGTGGACATCTACGGCGTGCACGTGTCCCCCGACCCGGATCTCGTGACCTACTGGCTGGCGGACGAGATCGACGAGCGCGGCTGGGGACTGAGGGACGACACCTGGCAGGTGATGGAGGCGCTCGAGCGAGCCGGACGGCCGCACTGGTTCCGCCTCGGTGACCGCGACCTCGCGATGTGCCTGGTGCGCACCGAAGAGCTGCGCGCGGGGCGCAGCCTCACCGAGGCCCACGGGGCGGTGGTGGAGGCGATGGGAGTGCGCGCGCGCGTGCTGCCGATGAGCGACCAGCCGGTCTCTACCTGGGTTGGCGCGCGCGGGCGCACGCTCCCGTTCCAGGAGTTCATGATCATCGAGCGCGCCGAGGGGCCCGTCGAGACCATCGAGCTGCGCGGGCTGGAGAGGGCGCCGCCCTCTGACGCGGTGCTCCAGGCGCTGGCCGAGGCCGACGCGATCGTGATCGGCCCCTCGAACCCAGTCATCTCGATCGGGCCCATCCTCGCGCTGCCCGGGATGCGGGAGGCGCTCCGCGCGGCCCCGGCTCCGGTGGTGGCGGTGAGCCCCTTCGTCGCGGGGAGATCGGTGAAGGGGCCGACGGAGGCGTTCTGCGAGCAGGCCGGCATCGAGCTGAGCGCGGCCGGCGTGGCCCGCGCGTATGCCGAGCTGCTCGACGGAATCGTGTCCGACGAAGAGCTCGACAGCGGGCCCGGCGCGGCTCCGCCGTCGCTCGTAACGGACACGCTCATGGACAGCGCGGACGACCGCGCGCGGCTGGCGCGCGAGGTGCTCGACTTCGCCGGCTCCCTGGGGCAGTGAAGTTGTACGCTGCCCACACGGCACGCACGATCGCCATCCTGCCGGTGAAGAGCTTCGGGGCTGCGAAGCAGCGCCTTGCCGACATGCTCGGCGGCGGCGCTCGCAAGGCACTCGCCCAGGCCATGTTCAGCGATGTGCTCGCCACCCTGCGCCGCGTGCCCGAGGTCGACGAGATCGCCGTGGTGACGGCCGACCGGGTCGCCGAAGCCGCCGCAGGCGGCGAGCGCGTGACCGTCCTCCGCGACAGCGCTCAGGCCGGCCAGTCAGCGGCCGCGCTGATCGGGATCCGCCACGCGCTCGCGACCGGGTTCGAGCGCGTGCTGCTCGTGCCGGGCGACACTCCCCTGCTCCAGCCCCGCGAGGTCTCGGCCCTCATCGGCGGCACGGCAGGACTGGTGATCGTCGCGGATCGCCACGGCACCGGCACGAACGCGCTCGTGCTCTCGCCGCCGGATGCGATCGAGCCCTCGTTCGGACCGGACAGCTTCGCGCGCCACGTGGCGGCGGCCGAGGCGGGTGGGTTTTCCTACCGCGCCGAGGAGGTGCCGGGCCTGGCGCTCGACGTGGACACGCCCGGTGACCTCGCCGAGCTGGCCGCCGCGCTCGAGACCCGCCGTGGCCAGGCGCCCTCCACGCGCGGCGCGCTCCGCCAGCTCGAACGTGCCGGGGCGTGGACAGCGCCCCTGGCGCAGGCCTCGGCCTGACCTCGCTCAGCGTCAGCCCGCTCGCGCCGCTGCCGCCGATCCGGCCAGGCGACGATCTCGCAGGACTGATCGCCGCGGCCGCGCCGGGCGATCTCGGCGACAGCGACGTGCTCGTGGTCGCTCACAAGGTGGTCTCGAAGGCAGAGGGCCGGGTGCGCCGCCTGGAGGAGATCGAGCCCGACGAGCGAGCGCGCGCGCTCGCCGAGGAGCACCGCAAGGACGCGCGGCTCGTGCAGGCCGTGCTCGACGAGTCGGCCGAGGTCCTGCGGGCGGTGGACGGCACCCTCATCTGCGTGACCCATCACGGCTTAGTGTGCGCCAACGCCGGCGTCGACCAGTCGAACGCCTCGGCCGAGGGCGGCGAGCTGGTGCTGCTGCCGGAGGATCCGGACGGCTCCGCGGCGCGCCTGCGGTCCGGCCTCGCGGACGCGCTCGGCGTCAGGCCGGCGGTGGTGATCGCGGACTCCTTCGGCCGGGCCTGGAGGCTCGGTCAGACCGACGTGGCGATCGGCGCGGCGGGCCTCGTTCCGCTCGACCAGTGGATCGGCCGGCCGGACGCGTTCGGCCGCGATCTGCGCGTCACGTCGATCGCCGTGGCGGACGCCGTGGCGGCCGCGGCTGACCTCGCACGCGCCAAGGACTCGCTCGAGCCCGTGGTGCTGGTGCGCGGCCTCGAGCACTACGTGACGAGCGAGGACGGACCGGGCGCTGCGGCGCTCCGGCGTCCGGCGGCCGACGACCTGTTCCGCTAGAGCCAGCTAGGGGCAGCCCGACGAGACCACCACTCGCCACCAGCGCATGAGCATGCCGAGGATCCCGAAGCGTGGCCGCACGTGCCAGTGCCTGCAACCGGGCTCGCCGATGTCTTCGTTCGAGACGTGCACCCAGTGGTGGCTCTCGGGGTCCAGCAGCATCTCCTCGATCAGGCGGCGGTTGTGCTCCTCGGCAACGCCACGCTCGTCGAGCGCCGCGCGGCCGCGACGGACCTGATCCACCAGGGAGTCGCGCAACTCCTCCAGCTCGCCGAGATTCAGCAGCCGAGGGCCCGCCCCCTGGGGCGTCGCGGGAAGAAGGTCGAGGCCCTTGCGCGGCCAGGCCGAGCAGAAGAGGCCGACCGCCTCCTCCTCCAACCGCCGCACCTGGTCGAGCAGCGTCCGGCGCGCGGCGCGCTCGTCCGGACTCGTCCGGAAAGTTGGCGCCGCGACGTGACGAGTGAGCGTGCTAGCCGCCAATTGGTGCCCTCGGATTCGATCCCCAGAAGATCTGCGTCCCGACCATCCCCACGAGGTGCACCATCACGGTGTTGAGCACCATCGACTTCGCCGTGGCTGTGCCCACCCCCACCGGCCCCCCAGAGGCCGTGTACCCGTAGTAACAGCCCACCAGCACGATCACCGTCGCCATCGCCATGCCCTTGATCAGGCTGTAGAAGAGGTCGGGCGGATTCTGGAACATCCAGAAGATCAAGAAGAACCCTCCGGAGGACACCTCGCCGATCTGCTGCACCACCGCTATGTAGCTGGCGAAGAACCCCGCCCCGATCGCCGCGATGTACATGAAGGGCAGCACCATCCAGGCGGCCAGCAGGCGCGTCGCGCAGAGGAAGACGAGCGAGTTGATGCCCATCACCTCGAGCGCGTCGATCTCGTCCGAGATGCGCATCGCGCCGATCTCGGCCACGAGGCCGGTGCCGACCTTGGCGGACATCATGTAGCCGAACGCGTAGGGCATGATCTCGCGCAGGTCGCACCAGGCACTGAACACCCCTGCATAGGCGGGCGCGCCCGTGGAGCGGCTGAAATAGGCGCCCTCGATCCCGCACTGGAGGCCGAGGATGAATGCGAGGCCCCAGATCACGAGCGCGGAGCCGAGGATCAGGATGCCGGCCTGCCGCAGCGCCTCGCCGAAGAAGGGGAGCACCTTCCCGTTGAAGACCGCCCCCATCACGCGCGCGAAGAACTGCGCCAGCTCGCCGAACGCCGTGAGCCAATTGCGGGGTGCGCTCGTCACTTGATCACCGAGATCTCGGGGTGCGTGGCAAGCAGCGTCTGCGTGAAGACGTAGTTGAAGGCGAAGATGCCGAGGAACTCGGTCACCACGCCTTGGTTGACCGCCCTCCCGACGCCCTCAGCACCCCCGGACGCGGTCATTCCCTTATAACAGGAGACGATCGCGATGATCGCGCCGAACAACGTCGTCTTGACGACCGATCCCCACAGGTCCGTGGTGGACGCGTTGTTCAGCAGCGTCGCGAAGAAAGGACCGAGCGGGGCGTCGAAAGACAGAGTGGCGAGGATCCCGCCCGTCAGCCCGAAGATGATCGCGAAAACGTTGAACAACCCCGTGACGACCATGAGCGCCAGGAAGCGCGGCACGACGAGGTTCTTGATCGGATCGACGCCGAGCACCTGGAGCGCGTCGAGCTCCTCGCGGATCTTGCGGGCACCGAGGTCAGCTGTTATCGCGGTGCCGCCGACGCCCGCGAGGATGATCGCGGTCACGAGCGGGGCGAACTCGCGGATCGACGCGAGCACGAAGAAACCGCCGAGGCGGTCGATGGCGCCGAAGAGGACCAGGAAGTTGCCCGCCTGGAGACCCGGAGCGCCATAGCTGACCGCGAGCATCGAGATCGTCAGCGGCAGCCAGCAGAGCCGCAGCATGAACATGAACTGCTGTACGAACTCGGTGCCATACGGATAGGGCGGCCGAATCGCGGACACCAGCGTCTTGCCGGTGAGGATCATCATGTCGCCGACCTGCTCGAGCAGGTTCTTGGCCGGCAGGAAGACGCGATCTGCGCTGGCTCGTACCATTCGAGCCAGGTGTGCTATCACAGTACTGGCACTTTCGCAAGGACTGCGTGACTGTAGGGCCTCCTTCTGTGCTGTCACATCAGCACAGTGCGGTAACATGTCCGGCATGTCGGGCGAGCTACATCTCAGCGTCGACCGTGGCTCCGGTATCCCATTGGGCGCGCAGCTCGCCGGCCGCATCCGCGCGGCGGTCCAGAACGGCACCCTCGTCCCTGGCGAGCGCGTGCCAAGCGTCCGCGAGCTCGCGGACATCGCGGGCGTGAACGTGAACACGGCCCGCGCGGTCTACGCCAGGCTCGAGTCCGAGGGGATCGTGCGGAGCGAACAGGGCCGCGGCACGTTCATCGCGGCGCGGGCCTCCGCCGGCGGAGCGGCCACGCGGCAGCAGCTCCACCGCCAGATCGCGGAGCTGGAGGCGGCGCTCGTACGACTGCCGCCGCCCCCGCTCGGCGCGGAGGACTCCCAGGCGGTCTCGCCGCCGGGGCGCGCCGCCCTGCTCTCAACCGAAGATCTCGAGGCCGTTCGTGACCGGCTGGTGGTCCGCCTCCACGAGCTCGACGCGCAGCGCGCCTCGGTTCTCCAGCGGCTCGAGGAACTCGGAGCCGAGGAAGAGGCGACCGAGGCTGCCGGGGCCACGCTTCGCCGCCGCGGCAGCCCCAGCCTTGCCGGAGCCCACATCCGCTGGGTTGGAGCGTGAGCGAGGTGCGCGGGTCGGTCCTGGCACAGCTGGACGATGAGCGCGGCTCCCTGGCGGATACCAGGACTGCCCTGCTCGGCATCGCGATCGTGCTTGGCAGCGTCGCCCTGTGGATCGGGATTCCGTTGGGTGGCCTGTGGCTCGCGGGTGAGCTCACGAGCACGGCGCAGGGATTCCTGTTCGCGACCCTCGGCGGGATTCCGCTCGCCATGACGGCCGCCGCCTGGCTGCTCTACCGGGTGAACGACCTCTACGAGCGCAGCCGTGCGACGCCGGACGGCGGAGGGCGGCGCCGGTCGGCCTGGCTCGTCGCGTCGACCGAGGAGCGCAGCCGCGTGCGGCGCGCCCGGGCGCCTCGGCCGCTGATCGACGTTGCGATGACGGTCTCCGCGGTCACGGCCCTCGTCCTAATGGCGATCTGGTTCTTCTTCTACAGCCAGATGTGGCTCGTCAACCCGATGTGAACGGGTCCGGCGCCCCAAGCTCGGTGAAGTCCCTGATCGCGTACGCCTCGCCGGGCACGCCGCCGATCACGAGCACGCGCATGCCCTCGTCGCCCGGGTAGAGCTTGCGGTTGGTCCCGGCCGAGACGCGGACCATCGTGTCGGGGTCGAGCGGGTGGCGCTCGCCGTCGATCTCGATCTCGCCGCCGCCGCGCATCGCCACGTAGACCTCCTCCTGGCCGTCCTGCGCGTGGTCGTGCTCAGGATACGCCTCCACATTTGGCGGCATGTCGATCACCTGGATGCCGAAGGAGCTCACGCCCAGCTCGGCGCGCGCCTTCTTGAAGGAGCCCCGGACGATCGCCTCCATCTCGTCGATCCGCCTGACCGCGTAGTCCGCCATGCTGCGTTCTCCTTCGACCGTGAGTAGCGTGATGCAACCGTACCGAAGAAACGTGCTGAGAGGCATCCTTGCGTTCAGCATCCTGTCCACCGCGGGCCACTACTCGCACAACTTCGTGGAGATGGACAGCTACCCCGGCGGCGGACCCTTCGTTCAGGTCCTGATCGTGCTCTCCTGGCCGGTTCTCACCGCCATCGGCCTCTACGGGTACAGGCTGTACATACAGGGCCGCTACCGCGACGCGCACGTGCACCTGCTGATCTACTCACTCACCGGGCTGATCACGCCGCTGCACTTCGTGTACGGCTCGCCCGACATCCCGGCGTTCTGGTACGCGACGATCTTCACCGACTTCCTCGCCGGCGCGTCGATAGTCGCGTTCGTGGTGTGGTCGGCTAGCCGACCGGCTCCGCGCCGCCTAGACCCTTCTTCCCCGGTGCGATCACGAGGTTGAAGTAGGCCAGGCCTGCGAGGACGGCTCCGATCACCGTCGCCACCACGTACACGAGCAGGAAGTCCCCGACGCCGTTGAACTCGCCTGAGACGATCGCCGGGCCGAAGCTGCGCGCCGGGTTGAAGCCCGCGCCGGTGAGCGGCGCAATGACCATCACCAGCATGCCGAGCGTGGCGCCGATCGCGAGGGCCGCCCATTCCTTGGTGGCGCGCGGGTTCACCGCCACGCCCACGATCACCCAGACGAGGAAGAACGTGCCGATCCCCTCGACCACCATGCCCGGGAGGATCGCCTCGTTGAGGCGCCCGGAGATCGCCGTGACGCCGTAGTTCACGGCCTTGCCCTCGTCCTCGAGAAGCAGCTTGGTGAGCAGTGCGCCGGCCACGCCGCCGGCCAGCTGGGCGACGATGTAGACGAGCGCGTCGGGCGGCTTGATCTGCCGCAGCACCGTCATGGCGACCGTGACCGCGGGGTTGAAGTGCGCGCCGGAGATCACGGCCAGGGTCTGGATCAGCGCGAACAGCAGGAAGGCGTGCACGAGCCCGATCACGGAGAAGTCGATGAACGGCGTCGGGTTCGCCTTCGTCGGAACGGCCGCATACAGGGCGACGACTGCCGTGATGAAGAAGACGAGCAACAGCGTGCCGATGAACTCGGCGATATAGGCCGCGGATCCACGGTCCTGCACTTCGGTCACCTCCGGAACGAAATCCATGCTGGTTCAGCCCTACTGTTCGCCGCCGTGCGCAGATTCCTTTCCGTTTTGGTGCTGCTCGTCTGCATCGCAGGCTGCGGTGGGGACGACGGCAGCGCGGGCGGCGGGCGCGGCACGCTCGCCCTCGACTTCCAGCCGAACGCGGTGCACGCCGGGATCTACGCTGCCGAGAACGTCACCATCCGCGTGCCATCCGCGAGCACGGACTCCCTGAAGCAGCTGGCCGCCGGCCGCGCGGACATGTCCGTGGTGGACATCCACGACCTCGGGCTCGCGCGCGAGCGCGGAAGCGACATCGTGGGCGTGGGGGCGCTTGTGCAGCGGCCGCTCGCGGCGGTGATCGCACAAGGATCGGAGGTGCGCCGCCCGCGCGATCTGGAGGGCCGGCGCGTGGGCGTGACGGGATTGCCGTCGGACGACGCCGTTCTGCGGGCGGTCGTCGAGAGCGACGGCGGCCGGTTCGAGCGCGTGCGGCGCGTGACCATCGGCTTCTCGGCCGTGCCGAGCCTGATCGCCGGCCGGGTGGACGCCGTCGTGTCGTTCTGGAACGCCGAGGGTGTGGCGCTGCGCGAGCGCGGTGTCGACACCCGGGAGTTCCGGGTGGACGACTACGGGGCGCCGCGCTACCCGGAGCTGGTGCTCGCGGCCACGCGCGAGACATTGAACGAGCGCTCCGACCTCGTCGACTCGATGCTCGCGGAGCTGAGGAAGGGCACCCGGACCGCCCTTCGGGATCGCGCCGCGACCATCGAGGAGCTCGTGCGGGTCTCAGGCGCCGACGCGCCGCTCGTTCGCGCCCAGTTCGCGGCCGTCGCACCGGCGCTGGCTCCGCCGATGCGGCTCGATCGCGAGGCCCTCGAGGGCTGGGCGCGCTTCGACGCCCGCTTCGGGATCCTGCGCGAGCCGCCGGACGTGCAGCAGGCGTTCCGGCTGCCTTAGAGCATCGACTCCACGAGCGCTGCGGCCTCCCGGGCCATTCGCGAGCGCGGCACGACGCGCTCGAAGCCGGCCGCCTCGGCGCGCTGGCGCACGTCCTGCTCGACGTGGGAGTAGAAGCCGAGCCGTGGCAGGCCGGCGCCCGCCGATGCCTCGATGCGGGCATCCACGTCGTCGGTCAGGTCCACCACGAGGAGCTCGGCCTCGTCGCCCGCTGCGACCGGCTCGTGGCCGGCCGCCCGCAGTGCCCCCTGGAGCTTCGAGCCGAACAACAGGTCGGGGCAGAGCAGCGCTACCCGCGCCATACGCGGCTCACTGCGCGCGGCGGCGGTTGAACTCCTGACGCACCGACTCGGGCCGGCCCCACATCTGGACCACCTCCACACGGCCCGTACGAGCCTCGCGCAACGCGAGCTCGCCCTCGATGCCCTCGGCGTCGAGCAGCGCGAGCGTGCCACGCACGGTCTCGGGAGCAGCCGCGTGGCCGAACGTGTGCGCACAGCGCAGGCGCCAGTGCCAGTCGTGCTCCGAGTAGGGCATCGCGTTGATCTGCACGAGCAGAGTGGCGGCGTCGATGTAGCGGTCCTCGTCGGCGATCCGGAGGTCCATCTCGAGATGCGTCCAGTCCGGCGGGAGCGAGTCGATCACCCCCTGGAAGTCGTCGGCCAGCGCCACGTCCAGAACGTTACTGCGCGGGCCCGATGCGCATTGCGCGTGCGAGCTGGTCCCCGAGCGCATGGTCGCGGCCGTTGGCCCGGACCGTGAGCGGCCCACCGAACGGCTCGCGGCCGGCCAGCTCGAGCTCGTCACCGGGCGCGATCCCGCGCTCGGACAGGTAGCGCAGCATCTCGGGGTTCGAGTCGGACACGCGCGAGAACACGCCGCGCTCGCCCGGGCGCAGGTCGGCGAGTGCGCGGGTGGGCGCCTCGTCGATCTCCCCGTCACGCGTGGGGATCGGGTCGCCATGCGGGTCATGGGTCGGGTTGCCGAGCTTCGCCGCGATCAGCTCTGAGAGCTCTGGGGAGATCGCGTGCTCGAGCTTTTCCGCCTCCTCGTGCACGCGGTCCCAGGGCATACCGAGCGCCTCGGCGAGGTAGAGCTCCAAGAGCCGGTGGTGGCGCAGCACCTCGAGCGCGACCCGCTCGCCCGCGCGCGTTAGCTGCACGCCGTGGTACGGCTCTCGGGACACGAGCCCGAGCGACTCGAGCCGCTTGACCATCGCCGAGGCGGACGCGGGCGACACCTCCAGCCGCTCGGCGATCGCCGAGGTGGAGACCGGCGCGTCGGTCCGCTTGCCGATCGACCAGATCGCCTTCGCGTAGTCCTGGACCGCGTTCGAGATCTCGTTGGTGTCGGCACGCGTGGCGGCCATCAGAGCGACACCATCAGTCCGGTCACGTACATCACGGCGAGGCCCGTGAGCAGGCCGGCCACGGCGAGCGGATGGAGCAGGCGGCCGGAGTCGTCGCGGATGGCGGGCGCGATCTGGACCACCACCTGCGCGATGGCCCCCGCCCCCACGCCGAACATCAGCGCGGCGAGGCTGGGGTTGTACGCCGAGGCGCCGATCCACGCCCCGAGCACCGCGGGCGCGCCGGCGAGCAGCCCGAGCAGCACGAGCCGGCGAAGACTCGCCTGGCGCTCCTGCGCAACCGGGGCCACGATCGCGAGCCCCTCGGTTGTGTTGTGAAGCGCGAACCCGACCACGAGCGTGGCGCCGAGCGCGAGCGACCCCACCGCGTAGGCAGAGCCGATCGCAAGCCCCTCCCCCAGGTTGTGCAGGCCGATGCCGAGCGCCACCAGGAACGCGGCGCGGTAGCCGGCCGCGGCGGCACGCCCGCCCCCACCGTCGCCGCCACTCCGGCGGCCGCGGAGCCACGCATCCACTCCGGCGAGGGCCAAGAACGCGCCGGCCGCGCCCAGCCACACGAGCGCAGCCCCGCCGAACGCCTCAGCACCCGTGCCGGCGATCTCGGTGCCCTCGAGCAGGGCCTCCACGCCGAGGAACCCGAGCAGGCCGACGGTGAACGCGAGCAGGAAGCCGATCCAGCGACGGTCGACGCCTCGGATCCACGGCAGCCAGAGCATTCCGATCGCCACCGGGATCACGCCGACGTAGATGCCGATCAGCGCCATCAGGCCGTAGAAGTCGAGGCCGGCATCCGGCGTCTCGACCGCCGCCTCGATCGTGTGGTCGATCGTCGCCCCAGTGGCGGTGAGCAGCGTGACGTCGTAGTTCTCGCCCTCGATCCAGGGGTAATCCACGTCGATCTCGGAGCCGCCGAGCCGCCCGATCTCGTCATTCGACTGGGTGAACGCCGCGAAGGCGTCGTTCACGATCACCTGCCGGACCTGGACGGGGTCGGCCCCGTCGTTTCGCACGTGCAGCTCGATCTGGTCCGGCTTCAGCACGGTGCGCTCGACCGCGAGCTCCTCCTGCGGAACGCCGATCCGGTCGAGCCCCGGCGCGTCGAGCAGCACGAACAACCCGATGGCCACCGCGAGCACGACCAGCGGAGCGAGCCCCGCGAGCCAGGCCGGCCGGCGCGTCGCCTGTGCGCTGGCCGGCTCCATTAATCCGTTACCTGGAAGAAACCCATCCAGCCGAGTTCTGCGAACTCGCTCACGTGCGCGTGGAACATGTACTTGCCCGTGTACGGAAAGCGCAGCTCGAGGATGCCGCGCTCGCCCTGGCCCTGGATCACCGTGTCGGTGAAGTCGCGCGGCTCGAGCTTCGTTCCGGTCGGGTAGTAGTCGAAGAAGTTGGCGTGCACGTGGAACGAGTTCAGGAGGTCGAACTCGAGCGTGTTCACGAGGTAGATGCGCACCAGCTCGCCGCGCTTCACCTGCACCGGCCGGTGCATGTAGTCGAACGCGACCGTGTTGACCGCGTAGACCTCGTTCGCGCGGTCGAAGTTCGTGTCGAACCCGTTCATCACCATCACGAGCTCGTCTGCCGCTGGCCGCCCCTTCTTCGGGTCGATGATGAACGCGCCGTAGAGGCCCTTCGCGATGTGCTCGGCCAGCGGCATCGTGTGGCAGTGGTAGAGGTGCAGCCCGAACGGCGATGCGTCGAACTCGTAGGTGGTGGACCTACCCGGCGCGATGTCGCCCGGGCCGATACCGGGCACCCCGTCCTTCGAGGCGGTGTGGATGCCGTGGAAGTGCACCGTGTGCGGGTGCTTGGAGCCGTTCGTGAACCGGATCCGCAGCCGCTCGCCCTCGCGGGCGCGCAGCGTCGGCCCGGGTACGCGGCCGTTGTAGGCCCAGGCCGCGTACTTCACGCCCGGCGCCACCTCGATCTCCTTCTCCTCGGCCACGAGCTCCCACTCGCGCACCCCGCCGACCACCCGGCCCTCGTCGAAGTCGCGCAGGATCTCCTGAGGGTCGAAGCCGTTCACGCGCGGATCCACCTGCCCCACCCCACCGAGATGTGCCGCGTGGCTGCTTCCACCCGGCGCGCCCATGCCGTGCATGTGCGGCTCCGCCGCGGACGCGTCGAGAGCGTGGTGCACGCCCCTGTGCGGGACCAGCTCGTGGAGCACGGGCAGGGCCGCTGACGCCGCCGCCGCACCACCTAGCAACTGCCTTCGCGAAAGTTTGCCTTGCCCGAACCTCATGATTAGCCCCGACTAAACCTATCATGAGCCTGCCCTTGACGCCAGCTATCAGAACCGCGCGACCGCCACTACCCAGGCGGTTAGGCACGCCAGCGACACGACAAGCGGCAGCCGTGCCTGGGCCTCGTGGTTGCGCCAGACACCTCGCGCCACCATGGCGGCACCTGTGAGTGCGACGAGCGCAAGGCCAACCAGGACCAACACGGGGGTCTTGTCCGTCTCGAACGGAGCCATGTACCACCCGACGCTGAACAGCACGACCACGGCGCTTGCGAGCAGGTACAGACCAACGACGAGGTCCAGGAGCAGCGAGGATTGTGGTGGCCTGCTCTCCACCTTCGCTTCATCGGTGGCGAACGAAAATCGCTTGAGCAACGCCAAAGTACCCTTGGGGCGTGATCGCCATCAGCGACTACGAACTCGTGACCGAATCGGTTGGGCTTTTGGACCGCTCCGACCGCGCGAAGTTCCTCGTGCGCGGCTCTGAGGCGGCGGACTTCCTTCAGGGTCAGGTGTCCAACGACGTCGAGGCGCTCGAGCCGGGCGGCGGCTGCTACGCCACCGTCCTCACGCACAAGGGGAAGCTGCGCACGGACCTGCGCATCCTCCGCGGCGACGACTGGTTCTGGCTCGACACCGAGTCCATCGGCCACGCGGTGCTCGAGCACATGCTGAGGACCTACTCGCTGGGGCGCGACGTCCAGTACGAGGACGTGACCGCCTCGCGCGCGCTGCTGTCCCTGGTGGGCCCCGCGGCGCGCGAGCGGCTCGACGCGGCGCCGCCCGCCGAGGAGCACGCCTTCATCGAAGGCGAGCACGGGATCTACGTGGCGACCCTCCTGGGCGTCGACGTGATCTGCGAGCCCGGCACGACACTCGACGTCGAGCCGGTCTCCGAGGAAGCCGCGGAGTGCGTGCGCATCGAGGCAGGCCGCCCGCGGCTCGGCTACGACATGGACGCGGACACGATCCCGCAGGAGGCCGGCATCAACGAGCGCGCCGTGAGCTTCACGAAGGGCTGCTACGTCGGCCAGGAGACGGTCGCTCGGCTCCACTACCGGGGCAAGCCGAACCGCCACCTGCGCGGCCTGCGCCTGTCGGAGCCGGCCGAGCGCGGGAGCGAGATTTTGCTCGGCGAGCGGGTCGTGGGGAGGCTTGGCTCAACATGCGTCTCCCCCAGGTTCGGCCCGATCGCGCTCGCGCTCGTGCGGCGCGAGGCCGAGCCCGGCGCGACCGTCCAGGTGGACGGCGCCCCGGCCGAAGTGGTTGACGTACCCTTCTCGCTTGGCTGAGCGCCGCACCCCCACCAGCCGGAGCGGCCTCTCTCGCGAGAGCACCCTGCTCGGGTACGACGCTCAGAGCGGCGTCCTCGACCTCCCCAGCGAGGGCGAGCAGCCACCGCCGCTCGACCTTCGTGAGCTGCGCGAGCTGGTGCCCGCGGCCGAGCCCGGGCGCGAGGTGGACGACTGGGGTCGCTCGCAGCGCGTCTTCGACCTGGTGGAGCCGCTGCTCGACTTCTACTACCGCTACTGGTTCCGCGTGGAGGTGGAGGGGGTCGAGAACGTCCCGTCGAGCGGCGGCGCACTGATCGTGTCGAACCACTCCGGCGCGCTGCCGCCGGACGCGCCGATGATCATGCAGGCGATCCGCCACGAGCACGCAAGCCCGCGGCCGCTCTACATGCTCGGCGAGAACTGGTTCAAGGGCTACCCGGGCGTCGGCATGCTCGCCAACAAGATCGGACTCGTGGGCGCTCATCCCGCGAATGCGCAGAGGCTGCTCGGCGACGAGGGCCGGCTCGTGCTCGTGTTTCCCGAGGGCCAGAAGGGCAGCCGCAAGCTGTTCTGGCAGCGCTACAGGCTGCGCCGCTTCGGCCGCGGCGGGTTCGTGCGCACCGCGATGCGCGCCGGCGTGCCGATCGTTCCGACCGCGGTGATCGGTGCCGAGGAGGCCATGCCGATCTTCGCCCACGTGCCGCTGCTTCAGCGGCTGACGGGGTTGATCTACTTCCCGATCAACCACGCGTTCCCGCACTTCGGGGCCGCCGCGGGGCTCATGTACCTGCCCGCGAAGTTCCGGATCCGCTTCCTCGAACCGATCGACCTGTCGGAGTACGGCCCGGAAGATGCGGACGACATCGCGCTGGTCGGCCGGCTCTCCGAGCGCATCAGGCTGCGGATTCAGGAGGAGCTGGACGACCTGGTACTGGCGCGCAAGTCCGTCTGGTTCGGGTAAGTTGCCCTGTTGTGGGGACGAGGGTTCGAGCCTGCATCGGGCTGGCAATCGCCGCAGCGCTGATCGCCGGCTGTGGTGAAGACGACTTCAAGAACGAGGCACGCGCTCCCGTGCGCCTCGCGCTCACTGGCGTGATCAAGGACGACAAGGTCACGGTCTCGCCCGCAAAGCTCGGCGCGGGCCCCGTGCAGATCACGATCTCTAACCAGACCGACAGCGTGCGGACGGTCACGCTCGAGGGCGAGTCGATCACCGAGCAGCAGGGGCCCGTCCAGCCGGGTGACACCGCCACGATCCAGAAGACGCTCGAGCCCGGCAGCTACGAGGTGCGCGCCGGCTCCGAGAAGGCGGTCCGTAAGGAGATCCAGCCGGCGGTGCTGACGATCGGCAGGAAGCGCAAGAACTCGAACAACGAACTGCTTCTGCCCTGATCGCGTCCGGGCGCACTCGCCGACGGCGAGTGCTGCGGCTATAGCTCCATCTGGTCCACGGGGGGCTCCGCCGGGGCCTCGCCCGCGGGCCGCACCAGCGCGTCGATCTCCTGTAGCAGCGCCCGCACGCGCGCCGACATCTCCTCGACAAGCCCGTACGCCTTGTCGATCCCGGTCTTGGCGCCGGTGAGCTGGTTCTTGATCTTGCGCTCGTCGCTCAGCGCGGCAAGCGCCCGCTCGCCGGCGGCGCGAACGGCCTCGGCGTCGATGCCATCGGCGTCCGAGCGCTTCATGAGCACCCGCGCCCGCGCGATGCGGTAGGCGTACTCGAGCGGAAGCGGCCCGGCGTCCGGGTCGAGCGCGACGACCATCTTGTCGCCGTTGTACTCGCGCAGCGGCTCCAGCTTCGCCGGCAGCTCCTCGTCGGTGGGCACCACCAGAACGGCGAAGTCGGCGCTCCGCTCCGCGATGGCGCGGTCTAGCTCCTCGAGTGCCTTCGGCTTCGAGAGGCGGCTGTCCTTGGCCTCGATGACGATGCGGCCGCGCGCGGGACCGTTGCAGGCGTCGATCGCCACGACGATGTCGCCGACCTTGCCGGTGGCCTCCTTCTGGTCCCCGACGGCCTCCGCGACGTCGCCCTGCGTGAGCGCGATCGCGTCGACCGCCTCGGCCACCGCCTCCTCGAACTCGCGTCCCTTCGCCGTCCCGCGCTCGCGCTCGGCGTCGAGCTCCTCGAGCTTCTCCTTCTCCAACCGCAGCGCCTGCATCTGCCTCTCGAGCTCGGCCATCTTCTCGAGCAGCGCGCGCTGGGTGGCGTCCGAGCGCACGGCGGCCTGGCGGATCTGATCCATCGCGGACGTCTTGAAGTCCGCGAGCGGGTTGCGCTCGTCGGACGACGAGAACTGCCGCACGAGGTCCTCTCGCGACTTGGCCAGCGTCTCGTTCAGGGCCTCGCGGATCCTGTTCTGGACCGAGACCGCGCTGCCGTCGCCGAAGCGGCGCTCGAGCTCCTTGGCGAGCTGCCCGTCCTGCTCGCCGAAGACCGCGGCGAACTGGTCCTCGAACGACTTGTAGATCGTGCGGGCGTGCTCGGTGAACTCGTGCTGCACCTCACGCGACGCCTTCTCGAACTCCGTCTTCACGAACTCGGCGTTCGCGCCCGTCTGCTCACGGTCGAGCACGCGCGCGCCGATCTCGACGGCGTCGCGGACGGTCTTCGCCGGGTCGTGACCGTTCTGCTCGCGCTCGCGAACGACGCGAACGGCACACTCGTCCTCGATGACGAGGCCGTCGACCGCGACGACGTCCCCGAGCACGCGGACCTGTGCCTGCCTGAGTGGAGTGGCTGCTTCCATGTGGACTGACGAGCGTACGCCCCGTACCCGACGGAACGGCAGCGTTCGTGCGTCAGACGGCGAACACGTGCGGCAGGTGGCCCGGCTGGTGCGTTACGACCTCGCGCGCGAGCCTGCCCGCGGGCCGGTCCTCGATCATCGGGCGCAGGTCGTCCATCGTCATCAGCAGGCTGATGCTCGTGGCGATCTGGTAGTCGGCCGCGTTGCGCTCGGCGCCGCCGATCACGCCGCGCTCGATCAGGTCGTCAACACGGTCGAGCATCCCCGGCAGGGCGGCGAGGTCGCGTGCGGCGGCCTGCGTCGGTGGCGCCGTTAAGGCGGCGCGCAAGCATCGCGATCGGCGGGGCCACGCGAGTGGCAACCGGGATCGGGATCCCGAGCTTTGCGTCTTCGAGGTAGGTCCCGAGCTCCGACCTGTCGTGCCCCATCCCGTTCCAGACGAGGCGGCGCGGGACCGGCTGGAGGACCTCGTTGCCCCAGGCCTCGGCCTCCTCGACCTCGCGGCGCCGCTCCGGGTCGCGCGGGAACAGCGGGTTATGGGGAATGAGTGCGTCCAGCGCCAGGGCGATCTCGGTCGTGCCCTGGAGCTTGGCGCCGTCGAGCTTGATCGCGGGCACGGTCTTCCCCGGGAATCCAAGCGCCCTCAACATCGTCCGATGCGCGCCCGCAACCAGATCGAAGCGGCGGTACTCGATGCCCTTGTGCTCGAGCATCAGCTGCCCGGCAAGCGAGGGGTGCGACGAGGGAATGCCCCACAGCGTGGCGCGCATCAGCCCTTGGTCGTCGGCGTCATCGGCGGGCGCCTCAGCGCCGCCGGCAGCGAAACCTTGACGACCGTCCAGCCGTCGTCCTCCTGGCGGGCAAACCACTGGCTCTTCGCACGCTCGGGATGCGTGCGCGCAAGCTCGGCGCAAACAGCGCGTGCCTCGGCCTCCGTCATGTGATCATCGTACGCCTCCCGCGCCGGCGCTGACGGCAGCGGACTTCTCTGCCGTCTGCTTTACTTGCTTGCGTGCAAGCAATCACCAAGACCACGGTCGGCCGCGACCTCGGACTTCTCGTCAGACACCTGCTCGGCTCCACCAACCGCGAGTTCTTCGCAGCGCTCGAGGACGCCGGCATCTCCTTCTCCCAGCTGAAGTGCCTCGGGCTGCTCTCGAACGCCGAAGCTCCCCTGTCGCTGGGCGCGCTCTCCGAGGATCTCGGCCTGTCGCTCGCCGCCGTGAGCCGGGCGGTGGACGGGCTTGTGCAGCGCGGCGACGTGAAGCGCCAGGAGGATCCGAGCGACCGCCGCTCCAAGCTCGTGACCGTGAGCGCCCGCGGGCGCGCCACCTACGAGCGCGTGCTCGCCGTGCGGGTGGCCGGAGTCGAGCGGTTCGTCGAAAGCCTCGAGCCGGACGATCGCGATGCCCTCGGAGCCGCGCTCGGCCCAATCGTCGAGGGGCTGGGCCGATGACCCGGCGCATGCGCCTCAACGAGGGCAACCGCCGCTGGTGGACCCTGGCGGCGATGTGCTTCGCCCTCTTCATGATCATGCTCGACAACACGGTCGTGAACGTGGCCCTGCCCTCGATCCAGAGGGACCTGGGCGCCTCGCTTCCGGCCCTCGAGTGGACGGTCAACATCTACACGCTGACCTTCGCCGTGCTGCTCGTGACCGGCGGGCGGCTCGGGGACATCCTCGGCCGCCGCCGCATGTTCCTGTTCGGCGTTGTGGTGTTCGCCGTCTCCAGCGCGGCGATCGGGCTCGCGCCCGACCAGGGCTGGCTGATCGCCGGTCGCGCCATCCAGGGCGTGGGTGCCGCGTTCATGATGCCCGCCACGCTCTCGATCATCACCGTGACCTTCCCCCCGGAGGAGCGCGGCAAGGCCATCGGGACGTGGGCCGGCGTGTCCGCGCTAGCGCTGGCGATCGGACCTGTGGTCGGCGGTGCCCTGACCGAGTACGTCTCCTGGCGAGCGATCTTCTTCCTGAACCTGCCGGTGGCCGTGGGCGCCGTGGCCGTGACACTGTTCGCGGCGCACGAGTCGCGCGACGAGAGCACCGAGCACTCGATCGACTGGCCCGGCATCGTCACCATCACGGCAGGTCTAACCGCGCTGGTCCTCGCGCTGATCGAGGGCAACTCGTGGGGCTGGGGCTCGCCCGAGGTGGTCGGTCTGCTGATCACGGCGGCCGTCGGCCTCGTGGGCTTCGCGCTGATCGAGCCGCGCGTGAAGGAGCCGATGGTGGATTTCTCGCTGTTCCGCTCCAAGACCTTCCTGGGAGCGAACATGGTCGGCTTCATCGTCTCGTTCGCGATGCTCGCGATGTTCTTCTTCACCGCGCTCTACATGCAGAACATCCTGGGCTACTCCGCGATCGAGGCGGGCGTCCGCTTCCTGCCCTCCACTCTCATGATCGTGCTGATCGCGCCGCTGGCCGGGCGACTGGCGGACCGGATCGGCCCGCGCCCGCCGATGGTGGCCGGGCTCACCCTCACCACGATCGCGCTCTTCCTCCAGACCCGCATCGACCTCGACACGGGCTACGGGCTGCTGCTGCCCGCCTTCGTGATCATGGGCATCGGCATGGCCCTCGTGATGTCGCCGATGTCCACGGCGGCGATGAACGCCGTGCCGGCGCAGAAGGCCGGGGTCGGCTCCGGGATCCTCTCGATGAGCCGCATGGTCGGTGGCACGTTCGGCGTGGCCGCGCTCGGCGCGCTCTTCCAGCACATCGCCCGCAGCGACATCTCGGACGCGCTGGCGGGCAGCGGCGTGAGCGCTGCTCAGCAGGAGCACCTCGTCGAGGGCCTCGGGACGGCATCCGACGGAGGCGGTCTACCTCCCGCCGCGGCCGAGGCGGCTCACAACGCCTTCATCCACGCGCTCTCGAGCGGCATGTGGATGTCGGCCGGGGTTGCGGCCATCGGCGTGGTGATCGCGCTCACGCTGATCGGCAACAAGAGTTCGCAGCCGCATCACGCGGCCAGCCAGCCTGAGGTCGGCGTGGCGGAGGCCGTTCCGGTGGCTCGGTAATCTCCCGGCCCGCATGGCCGTGGACGTGACAAAGGTCTCGGAGCTGGACGTCGAGCCGGGCGAGCTGCCGGAGACGATGGCCGCCTGGGTGATCCGCGAGGAGCGCGAGGGCGAGCCCAAGGACGCCTTCCAGCTCGAGGAGATCGAGGTGCCGGAGCCCGGCGCGTTCGAGGTGATCGTGCGCGTGATGGCGGCGGGCGTGAACTACAACAACGTCTGGGCGGCGCTCGGCAAGCCGGTCGGGGTGTGGCGCTACGGCGACCACCCCGAGTTCGGCCACCACATCGGCGGCTCGGACGCATCGGGTGTTGTCTGGAAGGTCGGCGAGGGCGTGACGCGCTGGAAGCCCGGCGACGAGGTCGTCATCCACTGCAACATCGCCTCCTACGAGGACCCCGAGGTGCACGGCCTCGACCCGCTCGCCGCGCCGAGCCAGATGATCTGGGGCTACGAGACCACCTGGGGCTCGTTCGCCCAGTTCACCAAGGTCCAGGCGCAGCAGCTGCTTCCGAAGCCGCAGGGCCTCACCTGGGACGAGGCGTCCTCGTACGGCCTCGTGTACTTCACGGCGTACCGAATGCTGATCACCCGCTGCAACATCCAGGCAGGCGACCGCGTGCTGATCTGGGGCGCGGCCGGCGGGCTCGGCGTGTTCGCCACGCAGATCTGCGCACTGGCCGGCGCGCACGCGGTGGGGGTGGTCTCGAGCGCCGACAAGGGCGAGCTCGTGAAGCAGCTCGGGGCGGTGGACTACATCGACCGCAACGAGTTCAAGGGGATGATGCGCACCGGCGACGAGACGGCCGACGAGGAGAAGGCGCGCTTCAAGGTCTCGCGTGAGTTCTCCAAGCGCGTGAAGGAGATCCTCGGCGACGCTCCCGACATCGTCTTCGAGCACGTGGGGCAGGCGACCTTCCCCACCTCGGTCTTCACGGTCAAGCCGTTCGGCAAGGTCGTGATCTGCGCCGGCACCACCGGGTTCAACCTCGACTTCGACGTGCGCTACCTGTGGATGCGGCAGAAGGAGATCCTGGGCTCGCACTTCGCCAACGCGTACGAGTGCAACAAGGCAAACGAGCTGATCGAGTCCGGCCAGATCCGCCCGGTCCTATGGCGGACGCTCGGCTTCGACGGCGTCCCTGAGGCTCACCAGCTGATGCTCGAGAACAAGCACCTCGGCAAGATCTCGATCCTCGTGGGCGCCGACGAGGAGGGCCAGGGCAAGACCGCCGAAGGCGAGGGCGCGATCCGCGCGGAGGTGGGCGCATGATCCAGGTCGAGATTCGCTGGCCCATCAACCCCTTCCGGGGCGACAAGTTCGCGGAGGGCTGGCTCCCGGCGGCGGAGGCGGCGCTCGACTTCGGCGCGACCGCGTGGTCGTTCACTCGCAACGTGGACGGCCGGCTCGACTTCGTCCAGCGTGCGATCTTCCCGTCGAAGGCGCATTTCGAGCGCTACTGGTACTCCGAGCGGCTGGCCGAGTACCGGATCCAGCTTGCAGGCTGCTACCAGGTGCCGATCCTGCCGACCTTCTGGGAGATCCTGGGCGCCGGCGAAGCGGTACAGCTAGAGCCGCGCTGACTCAGCCCTGCTCGAGCGGCGCCATGGTGAGCCCGGCGTCCTTCAGTTGCTCCCAGTAATGCTCGGCAGGCTCGCGCGCGCCGGTCCAGACGATCGCCTGCCCCTTGCTGTGGATCGTGTTCGCCATCGACATGCCGGAGTCGTAGCTCACGCCCGGAAGCGTGGAGGAGAGCGCGAACGCCACGCCCTCGAAGGTGTTGTGGTTGTCGTTCAGGACGATCACCCGCCAGTTGTCCTCGAGGCCGCTGCCGGGCCCGCCCACGCGCGGGAGCTCGACGGTCTGGCTCATCCGGCTTTCTTGCGCCAGTAGCGCTCGAGACCCATGTAGAGCTGGTTCGGCGGGGCGGCCTGCTCGAACGCCTCCATCGTGGCCGGATCGGTGGCGTCGCCGAGCTCCTCCTCGAGCTGGCAGATGAAGCGCTCCTCGCCGTCCATCCGGGCGCGGCCGGCGGACTCCACGAGGGCGGATCGCATCCGGTGCAGGTGCTCGGTCACGTCGGTGACCTGCCCGAAGTGCGTGAGCCCGAGTGACTGGGCGTTCCAGCAGGCGAGCGTATGCAGCGAGTCGAGCCACAGCTCCACGTCGATGTCCGGCGGCGGCGTGGGCGCGATCGTGTGGTCGTAGGGCGGGATGCGCACACCGGCCACGTCGCCCACGTACGCGTCGTGGGTCTCCTCGTGGAGGTAGCTCACGTGGTGCGAGGCGTGCCCGGGTGTGTAGGCCACCCGGAAGCCCTCCACGGTCTCGCCGCCCTTCAGCACGGTGATGCGCTCCTCCGGCACCGGCGCGACCTCTCCCCACAGCTCCCACATGTCGTCTCCATAGAGCCGGCCCGCGCTTTTAAGGAGCTTCGACGGGTCCACGAGATGCGGGGCGCCCAGCTCGTGCACGTAGACCTTGAGGTCGGGGTAGCGGCGGCAGAGCACGCCGGTGGCACCCGCGTGGTCGAGGTGGATGTGCGTGAGCAGCAGAGCGCGCGGGTGGACGGCGCCGAGGCGCTCGATCAGGGTCTCCACCGAGGACGACGGCCCCGGATCGACGATCACACCGTCGATCTCGTAGGCGCAGATCACCCGGTCGCGCCCGAGGTGCAGCACGTCAATTGGGCGGCTCACAGGGGTCCGGACCATACAATCAGTGACGTGAGCGAGCATCGGCTACCCGAGCGCGACAGCCCCTGGGTGATGCGCACCTACGCGGGCCACAGCACCGCGAAGGAGTCCAACGAGCTGTACCGGCGGAACCTCGCCAAGGGCCAGACGGGCCTCTCGGTGGCGTTCGACCTGCCCACCCAGACCGGCTACGACCCGGACCATGAGCTCTCGCGCGGCGAGGTCGGCAAGGTCGGCGTGTCGATCGCCCACAAGGGCGACATGCACGCGCTCCTCGACGGAATCCCGCTCGACGAGATGAACACGTCGATGACGATCAACGCCACCGCAGCGTGGCTGCTCGCGCTCTACATGACCGTGGCGGAGGAGAACGGCGTAGACCGGCACTCGCTCCAGGGCACGACGCAGAACGACATCATCAAGGAGTTCCTGTCGCGCGGGACCTACGCGTTCCCGCCGGAGCCCTCGATGCGGCTGATCGCGGACATGATCGCGTTCAGCGTCGACGAGGTGCCGCGCTGGAACCCGATCAACATCTGCTCGTACCACCTCCAGGAGGCCGGGGCCACGCCGGTGCAGGAGATCGCGTACGCGCTCTCGACGGCGCAGGCCGTGCTCGACCGCGTGCGCGGGCGGGTGGACGACGAGACGTTCCCGCGCGTGTTCGGGCGGATGTCCTTCTTCGTCAATGCCGGCATCCGCTTCGTGGAGGAGCACGCGAAGCTGCGGGCGATGGGGCGGCTCTGGGAGCAGATGGGCCGCGAGCGCTACGGCGTAGATGACGAGAAGCTGCTGCGCTTCCGCTACGGCGTGCAGGTGAACTCGCTCGGGCTGACGGAGTCGCAGCCCGAGAACAACATCATCCGGATCGTGCTGGAGGCGCTGGCAGTGACGATGGGCCGCGACGCCCGGGCACGCGCGCTACAGCTTCCCGCGTGGAACGAGGCGCTCGGCCTGCCGCGGCCCTGGGACCAGCAGTGGTCGCTGCGGATCCAGCAGATCCTCGCCTACGAGACCGACCTGCTCGACTACCCAGACATCTTCGAGGGCTCCAAGGTGATGGACGGCCTGGTCGACGAGCTGGTGGCGGGCGCACGCGAGGAGATGGCCGTGGTGGCCGAGCAGGGCGGCGCCGTGGCGGCGGTGCCGTACATGAAGACGCAGATGGTGGAGTCGCACCGGGCCCGCGTGCAGCGGATCGAGAGCGGCGACCTGAAGGTGATCGGGAAGAACGTCTACACCGAGGCGGAGCCTTCGCCGCTCCAGACGGGCGAGGACGGCGGGATCCTTCGCGTCGATCCGGCGGTTGAGGCTTCCTCCATCGAGGCTCTGGGCGCGTGGCGAAAAGCTCGCGATGAAGGGGCCGTGACCGCGACCCTGGATGCTCTCCGCGAGGCCGCCGCCGACCCCGAGACGAACATCATGCCCGCCACGCTTGCCGCGGCCGCTGCGGGGGCGACCACCGGCGAGTGGTCAGCTGCCCTCAGAGCTGTCTTTGGGGAGTACCGCGCACCCACGGGGGTCGGCGACGCCGCCGCGGCGCCGTCCGACGACGCCCTCACCGCCCTCCGCGACCGCGTCGAAGAGGTCTCTTCTTCGTTGGGCCGCCGCATCAAGATCCTCGTCGGCAAGCCGGGCCTCGACGGGCACTCGAACGGCGCCGAGCAGATCGCCGTCCGGGCCCGCGACGCCGGGATGGACGTGGTCTACGAGGGCATTCGGCTCACGCCGGCCCGCATCGCCCGAACCGCCGTGGACGAGGGCGTCCACGTGGTGGGGCTCTCGATCCTGTCCGGCTCCCACGCGGAGCTGATCCCGACCGTGCTGGCGGAACTCCGCGACGCCGGCGCGGACGTGCCCGTCGTGGTTGGCGGAATCATCCCGCCCGCCGACGAGGCCGCGCTCCTCGAGGCCGGCGTCGCCCGGGTCTACACCCCGAAGGACTTCGAGGTGAGCCGGATCATGGGCGACATCGTCGACCTCGTAGCCGCCCACCACGGCGTGGCAGCGCCGGCGTAGAGCCAGTGCGGTTCACCGGCCGGCAGGTCGCCCTGGAAAAGGAGTGGGTGACCCGTTGCCTGCTCGCGCTAGCGTCTCGCGCCGATGGCGACCGATCCGACAGAGCTGGGCCGCAGGCTGCGTGACGGTGACCGCTCAGCCGCGGCCGCGGCGCTGAACGTGATCGAGAACCGGGGAGACAGAGACGCGACGAAAGCGCTCCTCAACGAGGTCTCGCCCGCCGCGCTCGGAAGCGAGCCGAAAGCCCACGTCGTGGGAATAACAGGCCCGCCAGGCGCAGGTAAGTCTTCATTGCTATCCGTGCTCGTGGCGGAGTGGCGCAAGCGACAAAGGTCAGTCGCGGTCCTCGCGGTGGACCCGTCGAGCAAGCGCTCCGGCGGCTCGCTCCTCGGCGACCGGGCCCGCATCGAGCACGACCCGCGCGACGACGGCGTGCTGATCCGCTCGACCGCCGCAGCGGGGCGGCTCGGAGGGCTCGCGGCGGCAACCCGCGAGGCGGCCGAGGCGCTGGCGCCCGCGTTCGACGTGGTGGTGGTCGAGACGGTGGGCGTGGGCCAGTCGGAGACCGACGTCGAGGACGTCTGTGACACCGTTGCGGTGGTGGTGCAACCGGCGTCCGGAGACGTGCTGCAGTTCCTGAAGGCGGGGATCATGGAGGTCCCCGACCTGCTCGTGGTCACGAAGGCCGACCTGGGCGACGCCGCGGCGCGCTCGCGGCGCGACCTGGGCGCAGGCGCTTGCCGCGGTCGGATCGTCGGAGGTCCCCGTCCTCGCCGTCTCCTCCGTGCCGCCGCCCAGTGGAGTCGGGGAGCTTGCGGACGCGATCGACCGCCACCGGGACGGCACGGACCTGGTCGAGCGCCGGGTGCGAGCTCGTCGCGGCGCAGCCCTCCGCGAGTTCACCGCCGAGAACGGCGAGCGCGCGCTGCGTGACCTCGGCGGGCGCAGGGAGGCCGAGCGCCTGCTCGAGCGCCAGGACCCGGCGTCGGGCGTGACCGAGCTGGTCAGCGCGCTGGAGGCCGGCCGGTGAGTCGCCGCAAGCGCCGCCCCGGCGCCGCCCCCGAGCCGGCAGCGGAGCGTCCGCCCGACGGGGGCCACGCGGAGGCGCGCGCCTCCGCGCCGCATCCCGCCCGGCGCCTCGCGCTCGACCTCGGCATCCTCGCCGCCGTCTTCGCCGCCACGGTCGGGATCGCCGAGCTGGCGGGCGCGGCCAACCTCGGGGTCGCAATCGGGATCGGCCAGGTGACCTTCGCGGTCGCGCTCGTCGTGCTGCTGCTCAGGGGGTGATCTCGCCGCGCTGCAGCGCGAGAACGACCGCGTGGAGCCGCGTGCGGGCGCGGAGCTTCGTCACGGAATTGCGCACGTGCGCCCGGACCGTCTCGCCTGACACGCCGAGTTCGCGCGCCACCTCTTCGCCGCTGTAGCCCCGTGCGAGCAGCGTCAGGACCTGACGCTCGCGCGCAGTCAGGCCACGTCGCCGTGTTTCGGTTGCCGGCATCCAGGACGAGCATCGACGGACCGTGAGCTGCTCGCCATCGCCCGGTCGTACCGACCGGCCGATGGCACCGTTCCTACGATCGGAGGAGTCGGTCCAGGTCCGGTCCGGGTGCCGCGGAGGCGATCTCGACCGCCTCGCTTGGCGCAACGCTGCGCAGGATTCGGCCGTCCAGGTCCCGCAATGTGATCACCAGGGTGCCCGGTCCCTCGAGCTCGAAATGAAGCTCGAAACCGCGTGAATTGAGCTCCTGCCACATATATCCGCGTATTCGGCGGGCTTTTCCCGTCCTTTAGGGCGAAATACCTCGAACTGGTGATGCGCACGACCCCGCACGAGGCCGATCACTTCCCCATGATCTCGAGCCACACCAGCGAGCGGCCGACAGCGGACGAGTCACTCCTGCTGTGGAAGCAGTACAAGGCGAGCGGCGACCTGTCGCTGCGCAACCGCCTCGTGCTCACCTACGTGCCGCTGGTCAAGCACATCGCCTACAAGAAGCTGCGCGAATTGCCAGCGTCCTGCGAGGTCGACGACCTGCTGGCCTGCGGCATCGAGGGCCTGATCCGCGCCATCGATCGCTTCGACCCGGCCAAGGGCGCCACGCTCGAGCCGTACCTATGGACCCGCATCCACGGTTCTGTCCTCGACGAGCTGCGCCGGCGCGACTGGGCCCCCCGCTCCCTGCGCCGCTTCGAGCGCGACCTCAAGAGGGCGCGCGTGACCTTCAGCGGCGCCCACGGCCGTGCGCCGTCCCGACAGGAGCTCGCCGACATGGTGAGCCTAAGCACCGGCGAGCTGATGGCAAAGCAGCAGCAGATCCAGAACTCGGACCTCACCTCGCTCTCCACCCTTGTGTCGAGCGAGGGCGAGACGACGATCGAGCTGGTCGAGACGCTTCAGTCCCACGACCTCTCCAGCGACCCGGAGCACCAGGCCAGCTGGGACGAGGCCAAGGAGAAGTTCCGCCGCGCCTTCGCACAGCTGACCCCGCGCGAGCGCGAGGTGGCCGTGCTGCTCTACGTCAAGGAACTGACACTGAGGGAGATCGGCGAGGTCCTGAGCGTGTCCGAGAGCCGCGTCTCTCAGATCCACTCGCAGCTGAAGAGCCGCATCCGCACCCGCCTGTCGAGCGACGAGTCCCTGTTCCTCGAAGTCGCCTAGCCCTTCCCGGCTAGTCGAACTCCACGCTCACCGTCTGGCGCTTGCCGCCCGGCCCCGTGAGCACGGTCATGTCGAGCTCGTCGCCGCTCTGAACGTCGCCGACCGCCCGGCAGTAGCTTGCGAGCGACGACCCCACCCGCTTGCCGTCGATTCCGGTGAGCAGGACCTCCTCCAGCCGCAGCCTCTCCGCGGTAGTGCCGTCCTGCGCCCCGGTCACGAGCATTCCGGCGGGCAGGCCCTGGCGGCGCAGGATGCCCGGCGGGGGCGTGAGCAGCCCGGCGCCGAACCAGGCGCGCGAGCGGCCCTCCCGGAAGTCGGACAGCACCTCGCGGACCGTGTCGACGCCGATGGCATAGCCCTGGTCGCTGCCGGGCTGGTCGGCGGTGCCGGTGAAGAGGATGGTGTTGATGCCGACCAACCGGCCGCCGGCCCCCACGAGCGGGCCGCCGGAGTTGCCCGGGCCGAGCGCGGCGTCGGTCTGCACGAGGTTGGTGAAGTGCGGCTGGTCCGGCGCCGGGATCCGCAGAGGCGTGCGCACGGACGAGACCACCCCCGCAGTGGACGTGAGCGACTTCCCGCCCGACGCGCTCGCCGGATAGCCGAGCGCGACCACCTGGTCGCCCTGCTGGACGTCCGCCTGGCGCCCGAGCGGAATCGACCTGCGGCCCTCCAGCCCCTCCGCGTGCAGCAATGCGAGATCCTCGCAGGGCGCCGCGGCGCGCACCTCGGCGTCGTCCAGCCGTTGCGGAGTTCCGGCCTGGAGGTCGGGGCCGAGGGCGATCACGTGGAAGTTCGTCAGGACCAGGCCCTCCGAGGCGTCCACGATCACGCCGGTGCCGGAGGCCTGCTGGCCTATGCCGCGGGACCTGATGTAGACGGTTCCGGGGCGTGCCCTGGCGACGATGTCCTCGGTCACGGCCGCGGTACTCGCGGGCTGGTCGTCCCCGTCGCCCGTCAGCGCGAGCAGGCCGACCCCGAGCGCCAGCAGCAGCGCCGCCACGCCCACCCCGATGCCGATGCGTGCGGAGCGGTGCGCGTCGCGGACGGCGAACAGGGCGGCTCGGGCGAGCCGCCGCCGCCGGGCCGGTGATTCCGGCGCCGAGCCCTCGGCCAGCGCCTCGAGCGCGGCCTCGGGGTCGTCCTCAGGGGCGATCGGTTCGTCGTCGGCCACGCGCAGCGCGGATACCCATTTCGTCGCCGTCGGGAACCACCTACGCCGTCCGGGGTAGGCTTGCCAGCGCCGTGGCCCTCGGCTCGTTCATCGGCGCAGGACGATCGCTCGACTCCGCCGTGCGGCGGGTCAAGCGCGCCGAGGAGCTCGGCTACGAGTCGGTTTACGTGACCCACATCGCCTCGCGGGACTCGATCACGCTGCTCACGGCCTACGCGGCGAGCACCGAGCGCGTGAGGCTCGGCACCGGCGTGATTCCCATCTACGCCCGCACGCCGGCGAACATGGCGCAGTCGTTCGCGACACTCGACGAGTTCTCGGGCGGCCGCACGGTGGCCGGCCTCGGGGTCTCCCACAAGCCGGTCGTGGAGGGCTGGTACGGCCAGTCGATCGACAAGCCACTCGCCGAAATCCGCGAGTACGTGGAGATCATGCGCGCGATCTTCCGGGGCGAGGACCCGCCGCCGGGCGAGAAGTTCCGCACCGGCTTCCACTTCATGGGCTACGAGCCGCTGCGACGGGACATCCCGATCTACCTGGCCGGGCTCTCCCCCGGCATGCTGCGGCTCGCTGGCGAGATCGCCGACGGGGTGGTCCTCTGGCTCTGCAACCCGAACTACGTCCGCGACGTCGTGGTCCCCACGGTCCGCGAGGGGCGCGAGAAGGCCGGTAAGGAGCTCGACGGTTTCGACATCGTTGCGGCCGTGCCGTCCGCGGTCGGAGACGACCCCAGCGCCGCGCTCGAGCAGCTGCGCTCGGAGCTCGTGACCTACTTCCACCTGCCCTACTACCGCGCCATGATCGAACGCTCCGGCTTCGACCCGGACGAGGGCGCGACCGACGAGTTCATCCGGCTGCTGGCGGCGGTCGGCCCGGCCGACGAGGCGATCGAGTCCGTGCGCCGCTACCGCGACTGCGGTGCCAACTCGCCGTGCGTGGGCGGCATCTCGGGCACGGACTTCGACGCGACGCTCGAGGCCCTAGCCAAGAGCCTCGATTAGCCAGCGGTCGCCCTCGCGGCGAAGCTGGAGCTCGTCCTTCAGCCTGGCCTGGCCGTCGGCGTGCGTCCGCACCTCGACGGCCGCGCGGTTGCCCTTCACGTCGATTGCCTCTATCTCGATGCTCGGGTTCTTCACCCCCTCCGCCGCCGAGCCGAGCTGGCGCGCACATTCAGCGCCGCCGGCACGCTTGCGTGCCCGTGCGGTGAAGAGCCGATCGCAGATGGTGTCGTAGTCCCTCGCGGCCACCGCGCGCTCCAGCCGGTCGACCGTGGCGGCGATCTGGGCCGGGGGTCCCGAGGCCGGTTTCGCCTCGTCATCGGCCCCCAGGGAGCAGCCCGATGAGGCGAGGAGGACGCTGGCAGCCATAATGGACAGATGGAGGGATCCGCGCAGGAGTCCGTGGGCACGCAGTCGAGCTGGCTGCGTTGCTATCGCTGCTGGTCGCAGAACCTGGAGGTGCAGCTTCATTACGAGGGCATCTTGAAGGTCGACGCCGACACTGGCGAGGCGGTCGATCCCGTGGAGGAGGTCCAGGAGGCCGTGGTGCAGTGCCTCGACTGCCTGCACGACCAGCCGCACCTGGCCCTCACCTTCTATGACGAGGACGGCCGGCGCATCTCCAGGATCGAGCCCGTGGAGGACCGCTGGGAGCGCATGGTCACCGGTACCCCATGGGTCGCGTCGTGCACCGTCACGGTGGACGCCGACCAGGTCGAGTCGTGCTCTGGCCCCGACGCCGCCGAGTCGCTCGCCTTCGCCGCCTTCGGCGACCACGGCACGCGCGAGTTCTTCACGCACGTGCGCTTCCACAAGCACGAGGACGACCGCATCGTGATCCACATGCTGGTGGAGCTCTACGCCCGCTCGTCCGACGAGGCCACCGACGTGATGACCGCGTCCGCACGCGGAGATCTGACGATCACCTCACTTGCCGAGGAATCCCGCCCGCCGGCATCGAGCCCAGGCGAGTCGCATTAGCTGGCGCGTACGCCGCGACGCCGGGTTATAGTCGCCGGCCGTCGCTCGAGAGATGCGGAAGCCTGCTCACATACTGGCGTGCCTTGTGATCGCTGCCGGCGGGTCGACCGCAACCGGCGGGGTAGCGTCCGCAGTCGACCCGCCCGTCCCGCTGCCGATCGATCCCCCGGTTTCGCCGGTGGAACCGCCGTCTCCAGCGCCGCCCAGCCCAGGCGGAGGCGGAGGCGGGGGCGGCGGCGCCTCGCCCGCGCCCAAGCCCCGCCCGACCTGTGACCGGTTCGCGTCCCCACGGGGATCGAATCGGGCCAGCGGCACGATCCAGCAGCCGGTCCGCACGGTCAGGCGCCTGAGCCAGTTGCTCCGCCCCGGGATGACGGGCTGCCTGCGCCGCGGGGTCTACAGGCACAACGTCAAGATCTCCCGCGCTGGACGCCGGGGGGCGCCCGTGGTGATCCGGCCCTACAGGAGCGAACGGGCGCGCATCATCGGCCGTATCTGGATTGCCCGCAATGCCGATGACCTCACGATTCAGGGCCTCCACCTCGACGGCCGCAACGCCCGCCACCTGCCGAGCCCCACCGTGAACGCCGCTCGCGTGAGCTTCATCCGGAATGACGTGACGAATCACCACACTGCGATCTGCTTCGGGCTTGGTACCCACCGATGGGGACGCGCGGTCGCGACCGTCATTCGAGGCAACCTGGTGCACGACTGCGGGCGCCTCCCGCGCACCAACCACGATCACGGGATCTACGTCGAGCAGGCGCGCGCCACCGTCATCGAAGACAACTGGATCTACCGAAACGCCGATCGCGGCATTCAGCTCTATCCGAACGCCCAGGGCACGGTCATCCGCCGCAACGTGATCCACGGAAACGGGACGGGCCTCGTGTTCTCCGGAGCGTTCGGCCAGGCGTCGAGCGGTGCTCGCGTCGAGCAGAACGTGCTCACCGGCTCAGCGGCGCGGTACAACGTGGAGTCGTATTGGCCAGACCCCTCGCGGGTCGGTCGCAACAACGTGGTGCACTCGAACTGTCTGAGCGCGGGCGCCCAGGGACGTGACAGCGGCGGATTGCAAATGCCGGCGATCGGGTTCGAGGTCGGGCCGAACATCATCGAACGCCCGAGGTACGCCGCGCCTCGCCGAGGCAACTTCCGCATCCGCAACGGCGGCGCATGCGCAGGCGTCCTCGGGAGCCCTCAGAGCGTGCCCGGTCCCGGGAACTAGTCCGACAGACCGATAAGGCCCCGTGCGGCCAGCGCCTCGATCTCCTCGGCGCTGCGGCCCAGCTCGTCCAGCACCTCGGCCGTGTGCTCGCCCAGACGCGGTGGCGGCGTAGCTTCTGCGCGGGTGGCGCCCCAGATCGGCGAGGCCACCAGGTCGAGTGGGCCGGCCGTGGGATGTTCGACCGTGAGCGTGGCCGGGCGTCCGGCCGCGGCCGCGGCTTCGAGCGCGTCCGGGATCGAGCGGACCTTGCCGGAGGGGACGCCGGCGGCCTCGAGCTCGGCGAGCCATTCCTCCGCGGAGCGCTCACGGAAGCGCTCCGCCAGCAGCGGCACGAGCACGTCTCGATGCTCGACCCGGGCGGCGTTGGTGGCGAAGCGCTCGTCCGAGCTGAGCTCCTCCGACCCCATGACAGAGCACAGCGAGCGGAACAGCCCGTCGTTTGCGGCGGCCACCGCGATCCGGCCTGACGATGTCTCGAAAGCCTGGTAAGGCACGATGTTGGGGTGTGCGTTCCCATGCCGCTCAGGCTCTCGTCCGGTGACCAGCGCGTTCTGCGCCACGTTCACGAGTCCCGCGAGGCCGCTGTCGAGCAGGGGCACCTCGATCCGGCCGCCCTCTCCCCCGTGCAGCGCGGCGAGCACGCCCGCGGCCGCATGAAGGCCGGTGAGCACGTCGACGAGCGCGACGCCCACCTTGTACGGCGGCCCGTCCTCGGGTCCCGTGATCGACATCAGCCCCGACTCCGCCTGGGCGACGAAGTCGTACCCGGGACGCCCGGAGGGCTCTCGCTCGGAGCCGAAGCCGGTGATCGAGCAGTACACGACCGTCGGATTGCGCTCGCGTACCTGCTCGTAGCCCACGCCGAGCCGGTCCGCACCGCCAACCTTGAAGTTCTCGATCACCACATCCGCGGCCGCGCAGAGCTCGAGGGCGAGCGCGCGTCCCTCCGGCTGGGACAGGTCGAGCGCACAGCTGCGCTTGTTGCGGTTGACCGAGAGGTAGTACGCCGCCTCCCCGCCCGCGAACGGCGGGCCCCAGGAACGGGTCTCGTCGCCTCCCTCGGGGCGCTCGACCTTGATCACGTCTGCGCCGAGGTCCGCAAGCACCATCGTGCAGTAGGGCCCGGCGAGCACGCGCGAGAGGTCGGCCACGCGCACGCCGGCGAGCGGCGCGCCCGCGCCGCTCGGGCCGGAGGCGCTTCCAGATGAGCTCTCCATCGAGCGGCATCCTGACAGGGGCACGCGCGGCGGTGGCCGCGCTCGAGGACGCGGGGGTCGAGATCGCCTTCGGGCTGCCCGGCGTGCACAACCTGCCGCTGTGGCGAGAGCTGAACGGCTCGCCGATCCGGCTCGTGGGCGTGCGACACGAGCAAACGGCCGCCTATGCCGCCGACGGGTACGCCCGTGCGAGCGGACGGCTGGGGGTCGCGCTGACCACCACCGGGCCGGGCGCCGCGAACACGCTGGCCGCGGTGGGCGAGGCGTGGGCGTCGCGCCAGCCGATCCTCGTGATCGCCACCGACATCCCCACGACGGCGCGCCGCCCGGGCGTCTGGCGGGGTGTGCTGCACGAGGCCACGGACCAGGCGGCGATGTTCATGCCGGTCGTTAAGGAGGCGATCCGGGTGCATTCGGCCGACGAGATCGGCCCCGCGGTCGCCCGCGCGGCCCGCACCGCCCTGGAGGCGCCCGCGCGACCGGTCTACGTGGAGATACCGACGGACCTGCTGAGCGCCGAGGTTGAGTCCGCAATTGTCAAGGGGTCAGACCCCTTAAGCGGGGTCGACTCAAGGGGTCTGACCCCCGATCCCGGGCAGCTCGACCGCGCTGCCGAGCTGCTCGAGCGGGCGAGGCGGCCTCTCGTCTGGGCCGGCGGGGGCGCGCTTCAGTCGGGTGCTGGCGAGGCAGTGGGCCGGCTCGCGGAGCGGCTCGTGGCTCCGGTGATCCTCACCTACTCGGCCAGCGGGCTGCTTGCGCCGGGCCATCCCTGTCTTGTCGAGGGGCCGCCGCACGTGCCGGAGGTGGGCGCTCTCTGGGACGAGGCGGACGTGGTGGTGGCCATCGGGACCGATTTCGACGGCATGACGACCCAGGGCTGGAAGATGCCCCAGCCGCCGCGTCTCGTCGCGATCAACGTCGATCCAACGGACGCGTCGAAGAACTACCGGCCGGACGTCCTCGTGGAGGCGGACGCGGCGCGGTCGGCGGCCGCGCTGGCCGACCGGCTGGGCGAGCGCGGCGGACTCGACGCGCTCGGACGCCGGTTGAAGGAGCTCGGGCGAACGGTTCGCGATCGGATCGCCGCCGAGGAGCCGGAGGCCGGCGCGTTCCTCGACGCGATCGAGCGCGCGCTGCCCGACGACGCCATCGTGGTCTGCGACATGTGCATCCCGGGCTACTGGCTCGGCGGCTTCCACCGCACGCCGGCGCCGCGCAAGCTCTCGTATCCGCTCGGCTGGGGCACGCTCGGGTGCGCCTTCCCGCAGGGGCTCGGCGCCGCGCTGGCTGGTGCGGGTCCGGCCGTGAGCATCTCCGGCGACGGCGGCTTCCTGTATGCGTGTGGCGAGCTGGCCGCCGCCAAGCAGGAGGACATCCCTCTCACGGCCGTGATCGTGGAGGACGGCGGCTACGGGATGATCCGCTACGACCAGGATCTGCACGGCGATCCGCGCGAGGGAGTGGATCTGACGAACCCCGACTTCGTAGCTCTCGCGGCCGCCTTCGGCATTCGCGCGGACAGCGTGGACGGGCTCGGCGAGCACTTCGGCGTGGCCCTGAAGGGGCACGTGGCCCTGAAGGAGCCCACGATGCTGGTGGCGCGGGCCGCCCTCGGCCCGCCGCCGAACGTGTCGCCGCGCTGGTACCGGCGGTGACCGAGGAGCCGCGCGGGGCCGGACCTCGGCGCGGCTTGCCGCGGCGCGTGGCGCGCCGTGCGAGCGAGCGCATTCCGCCTCGCGCCGAGCTGATGGAGCAGGCCGCCGAGGCGTCGCGGGCGGGGCTGCGCAGCCGCCGCGAGCGCATCATCAGCGTGGCGCGGCCGATTCTGCAGACCTCCGTGGCGGCGTCGGCGGCCTGGCTGATCGCCACCGAGCTCGTGGGTCACGACCAGCCGTTCTTCGCGCCGATCTCCGCCGTCGTGACGCTCGGCCTTACGGTGGGCGAGCGCCGCCGCCGCGCGGTGGAGCTGGCGATCGGGGTGGCGGTGGGCATCGCCATCGCCGACCTGCTCGTGGCCGCGATCGGCTCCGGCACCTGGCAGATCGGCGTGACCTGCGGCCTCGCGATGCTCGCCGCCACGCTGGTGGGCGGCGGGCCGCTGCTCGCCTCTCAGGCGGGCGCCTCGGCCGTTCTCGTGGCCACGCTCCAGCCGCCCGACGGCAGCTTCGACTTCGACAGGGCGCTCGACGCGCTGGTGGGAAGCGGCACGGCGCTCGCGGTGGGATCGCTGCTCCTGCCCGTCGATCCCGTGCGGCTCGTCAGGGAGGGCCTCGGCCCGGTGCTCGACCGGCTCGCCACGGTGCTCGACGCGATCGGCGACGCGCTCGAGCACCGAGACGCCCGCGAGGCGGATCGCGCACTCGGCGCGGTGGGCAGGGTCGACGCCCTCTACGACCACCTCACCGCGACGCTCGCGGCGGCCGGTGACGCCGCCCGCATCTCGCTCGGCCGCCGCGACACGCTGAGCAAGCTCGACCGCTACGTGGCCGCCGTTGGCGAGGTGGGGCTGGCGATCGAGAACGTGCGGGCCCTCGCGCGCGGCGCGGCGCGGGCGATCGCGCTGGAGGACAGCACCCCGCCCGAGGTGATCGCCGCGATCCGCGAGCTCGGCACGGCCCTGCGCGAACTGGGCAGCCTGCTCGAGGAGGACGGCGACGCGGAGCCATCCCGCGAGGCGGCCCTGCGCGCGGTGCGGCTGGCGAACGCCGTGCTCGCCGAGACCTCGAACCTGTCCGCGCTCCACATCGTCGGCCAGGTGCGCCTGGTGGCCGTTGACCTGCTGCGAGCGGGCGGGATGCCGCGCGCGGAGGCGCAGCAGGCGGTGCGTGGAGCTGCCCCGGAGCGGCTCGGCTAGTCCCAGGCCAGCCGGTAGCCCGCGTCGCCGGTGATCTCGGCGACCTCCATCTGCGCCTTCTGAAGCTTGCCGGCGTAGTCCCAGTTCATCGACTGCCAGCGCGTGAACTGGTCGAGCACCCAGATGCCCGACTGCCGCGAGCCGTTCCCGGACTTGCCGTTTCCGCCGAAGGGCAGGTGCGCCTCGGCCCCGCTCGTGGAGTTGTTCACGGAGACCATCCCGGCGCTCACGCGCTCGCGGAACCGGAACGCCGACTTCGGATCGTTCGTGTAGATCGCCGACGAGAGCCCGTAGCCATGGCCGTTGGCGAGCTCCATGGCCTCGTCGAAGTCGGAGAACGTGGCCACGCCGATGATCGGGCCGAACGTCTCCGTCGCGTAGATCTCGTCGTCGGCCGTAACGCCGTCGACGATCGTCGGGTGGCAGTAGATGCCGGCGTCGGGGTCACCCACGAAGCCGGAACGTGGATTTTCACCCGTGATCCGCCCGGTGCCCGTCGAACCCGACACCCGGTGGTGGTCACGGATCAGGCCGAGCCAGTCCTCGAAGCGCTCGGCGAAGCGCTCGTGGATCATCGGCCCGTAGAGCACCTCCTCGGTCGGGTCGCCTATCGGCGCCTCCTCGACCGCACGAGTGAGGCGGCTCACGAACTCGTCGTGGATCGACTCGTGCACGATCACCGTGCCGAGCGACGTGCAGCGCTGCCCGGCCGTGCCGAAGCCGCTGAAGAGCGCGCCCTCGACCGCGAGGTCGAGAGTGGCCTCCGGCATCACCACGAGCGGGTTCTTGCCGCCCAGCTCTAGGCAGGCCGCCTGCCCGTGGCGGCCGGTGAGCTCGCCGATCTTCGAGCCGACGGCCGAGGAGCCGGTGAAGCCGACCTTGTCGACGAGCCGCTCGTCGAGCGCGCGCTCGAGGCCCTGGAAGGCGGTCGGTCCGTCGCTCTGGACGAGGTTGAACACGCCGTCCGGCAGGCCGCCCGCGATGAACAGCCGCGCGAGCGCGTCGCCGAGCGCGGGCGCGTACTCGGCGGGCTTCCAGACCACGGCGTTCCCGCACAGGATCGCCGGCACGAGGTACCAGGACGGCACCGCCACCGGGAAGTTGCCTGCCGTGATGATCGCGGCCACGCCGACGGGATTGCGGAAGGTGAAGAGCTGCTTGTCCGGCATCTCGCTCGGAACGGTCTGCCCGTACAGGCGCCGCCCCTCGGAGAGGAAGAAGTCGCAGGTGTCGATGATCTCCTGCACCTCGCCGAGCGCCTCGGGGTAGGGCTTGCCGATCTCGCGGGTGACGAGCCGCGAGAGCGCCTCCTTGTTGTCCTCCACGAGCCGGCCGATCTGCTTGACCACGTTGCCGCGCACCGGGGCGGGCACCGCGGCCCAGTCGCGCTGTGCGGCCCGCGCGGCACGGCAGGCGTCCACGAACGTGTCGGCGTCGCCCAGCACGGCCTCGCAGATCACGTCCTCGAGGTTCGCTGGGTTGCGCGACTCGATCCGCTGTCCTTCGCTGCGGTCACCTCCGCCGACGATCGAACCGACGGTCCTGGTCTCCGTGATGCTCATGTTCCGTAGCGTACTCACGGTATGGAGCAGGCTTCGGTGATCATCGTGGGCGGCGGCGTGGTCGGCACGAGCATCGCGTTCCACCTCGCCGAGGCGGGCGTGGATGACGTGGTGCTGGTCGAGCGGGCCGAGCTCGGCTCAGGCTCGACGGCGAAGGGCGCGGGCGGCGTCCGCGCGATGTTCACGGACGAGCTGAACGTGAGGATCGGCATGCGCTCGCTCGAGGCCTGGGGCGCCTTCGGCGAGCGTCCCGGCGCGGAGATCGACCTGCGGCGCGTGGGCTATCTGTTCCTCCTCTCGAGCGCTGCGGAGGTAGCCCAGTTCGAGCGCAGCGTGAGGATGCAGAACGAGCTCGGCCTCCCGAGCCGCATGGTGAGCGTGGACGAGGCGGCCGAGCTGTCCCCGGTGGCCGGCCTCGACGGCGTGCTCGCTGGCGCGTTCTGCCCGCTCGCCGGCTATGCGACCCCGGACGCCGTCGTCCAGGGTTACGCCACCGCCGCCCGCGCGCTCGGAGTGCGAATCGAGACGCACACCGATGTGACGGGGATCGAGCGCGGCGGCGTGATGGCGCGCGGGCGCGCTATCGAGACGGGCTGCGTGGTGTGCGCGGCGGGCACGGGATCGAGGGGGGTGGGCGAGCTGGCGGGCGTGGAGCTGGCCGTGACGCCGGAGCGACGGCGCATCGCGTACACGGGCCCGCTGGCGATCGAGGGAGAGCTGCCCATGACGATCGACTTCGCGAGCGGCTTCTATTTCCACCGCGAGGGCCCCGGCCTCCTGTTCGGCACGAAAGACGTGTGCGAGACCCAGGACGAGTGGCTCGAGCGCGCCGTGCCGGTGCTGGGCAGGCGCGCCCCGCTGCTGCTCGACGCGCCGATTGCCGGCGGCTGGTGGGGCGACTACGAGATGACGCCGGACCGCAACGGGCTTGTTGGCGAGGCCCCGGCGGCACCCGGCCGCTTCCTCTACGCCACCGGCTTCTCCGGCCACGGCTTCCAGCAGGCGCCCGCCATCGGCGAGATCGTGCGCGACCTCTACCTGGGGCACGAGCCGTTCGTGGACGTGTCAGCGCTCGCCACGGGGAGACCCGAGCGGCGCGAGCGCAACATCGTCTGAGCAGCTCAGGAACTCTCGTCCGGCCGGACGCTGCGCTGGTAGCGGAACCGGCGCAGCGCCGCCACCGCGCGCCTGCCGGGCCCACCGAACACCATCCCGACGAACACCGCCGGGAGGCGGCGGTCGGTCACCGAAAGCGGCCGCATGCGCAGTGCGCTGAGCGTATTCCGGAGGGCGGGTCGCCGCCGCCCCGCCGTCAGCTCGTCGATAGCCATCGAGAGCCTGTACCCCGCCCGCAGGCGGGTCTGCTCGCGCGGCGCGAGGTTCAGCTCCGGCGCGCGCTCGGTCACCAACCGCGTGCCCTCGTCGAACACCCCCAGGTACTCCCAGGCCCGGAAGCGCTCCGCGGACGACTGCTCGCCATGCCAGCGATACGCCGCGTCCCAGGTTGCGAGAAACCCGGCGCTCGACACAAGGCCGAGCCGGATCCAGATCTCCCAGTCGTAGAGATGAGGAAAGCGCTCGTCGAACCACGGCCCGGCGCTTTCGTAGGCGCTACGGCGCACCAGCACGGTCGGCGTGTCGACGATGTCCTCTCGCAGAACGATGGGCACGAACACCTCCGGGCCATGCTCCCCCTCCGGCAGCGGCAGGCCGGACCTGCCGCGCAGTCGCCCCTCGCCATCGATGTCCAGATGGCCCGAGAAGACGAATCCGCACCTGGGGTGCCCGTCGAGGAAAGCAACACGCCGCTCGAGGAACTCGGGCTCCCACAGGTCGTCGTCGTGGAGCAGGCCGACGTAGGGCGCGCTGCCGTGCTGCACCAGCCGGGTCATGTTGCGCGCGGCGCCCACGCGCTCGCCCGTCGCCCGGTATTCCACCCGCGGGTCCGACAGGTATTCCTCAACGGCATCCTGAACTTCCCCTCCGCCCGGCCCGTCCTCCTGAATGACCAGGCGCCAGTCCTGGAGCGACTGCTTCAGCACCGACTCCACGGCCTCGCGTACGTACCTCGGGCGCCCGAACGTCGGGATGCCGACGTCGACCTTCGGCTCGCCGCTCGCTCTCACCCGGCGCCCTCGGGCCGCTCCGGACGCACGCTGCGCCGGTAGCGAGCGCGCCGGGCGGCACGCAGCAGGGCGCGCGCAGGTCGGCCGCCAAGCGTTGCCAGAGCGGCCACCGTGAAGCGTGGGTCGAGCGCAATCCTGCTGTTGATCGACAGCGCACGGCGCAGCGCGCGGCGGGCAGCGGCGCGGTCGTCGGCCACCAGCGCGTCGAACGCCGAGGACAACGTGAGCCTGGAGCGCGCCCGCGCACGTTCGCTCGCGGAGGGCCGAAGCTCCGGGCGGCGCGCCGCCAGGTTCGCGTCGATCGTGTCGTACAGCCGCAGAAACTCGTCAGCCCGGCCGGCGCTGCCCGAGATCTGGTCACCGTGGCGCCGGTAGGCCACATCCCTGACCGCGAGGAAGCCGCCGTCGCACTCCACGGCAAGACGCGCCCACATCTCCCAGTCGTATACGCGCGGAAGCGAGGCGTCGAATTCCGGACCGACGGCGTCGTACGCGCTGCGCCGCACGAGCACCGAGTCCATGATGTCCATGACGTTGGCGCGCAGCATCATGGGGGCAAGCGTCTCCGGTGGGTAGACCCCCTCGGCGAGCCGAAACTCGGCGCTGCCGATCCGCCTTCCGTCGCCGTCGATGTCGAAGTGGCCGGAGAACACGAATCCGCAGCCTGGGTGACCCTCCAGGAAGCGGACGCGCCGCTCCAGAACCTCCGGCTCCCAGAGGTCGTCGTCGTGGAGCAGGATCACGTACGGCGCGTCTCCCCTTTGGAGCAGCCGGGACATGTTGCCCGCCGCCCCGACGTGCTCGCCGGTTGCGATGTAGCTGATGCGCTCGTCGCCCAGGTATGGCTCGACGGCCTCGCGAACAGGCCCGCCCCCGGGACCGTCTTCCGAGATCGCCAGCCTCCAGTCCCCGAAGGTCTGAGCGAGGACCGACTCGATCGCTTCCCTTACGAACGCCGGCCGCCCATGCGTGGGTATGCCCACATCCACCAGCGGGCCCGCCACGGTGAGCTAGGTCGCCTGGTCGAGCCGCCGCTCTAGCGCGCGGAGCTGCTCGGCAAGCTCATCGGGGAGCTGGTCGCCGAACTTGGCGAAGTGCTCGCGCACCAGCGGAAGCTGGGCGCGCCACTCCTCGGGGTCCACCTCGAGCAGCTTGGCCATGTCCGCCGGGTCCAGGTCCAGGCCGCCCGGTCTCGAGCGCGCCCTCGGAGGGCACGAGGCCGATCGGGGTCTCCTCCGCCCCTCCCTGCTCGTCGCAGCGCTCGAAGACCCAGGCCAGCACTCGGCTGTTCTCGCCGAAGCCGGGCCACAGGTAGCGGCCACCGTCGTCCTTGCGGAACCAGTTGACCATGAAGACCTTGGGCAGGCGGGCTCCGTCGCGTCGGCCGAGCGCGAGCCAGTGGGCGAAGTAGTCGGCCATGTTGTAGCCGCAGAAGGGCAGCATCGCCATGGGGTCGAAGCGCAGCTCACCCACCGTGCCGGATGCCGCGGCCGTCTTCTCCGAGCCCATGATCGCGCCCATGAACACGCCGTGGTCCCAATCGACCGCCTCGGTCACCAGCGGTACCACGGACGCGCGCCGCCCGCCGAACAGGAAGGCGTCGATCGGCACGCCCTGCGGGTCCTCCCAGTCGTCCGAGATCGACGGGCACTGCGCGGCGGGCGTGGTGAAGCGCGCGTTCGGGTGAGCCGCCGGGTGGTCGGCGTCGGGCGTCCAGTCCTCACCCAGCCAGTCGATCGCGTGGCTGGGCGGCTGCTCGGTCATGCCCTCCCACCAGATGTCCCCGTCGTCCGTGAGCGCGCAGTTGGTGAAGATCGAGTTCGAGCGGATGGTGGCCATCGCGTTCGGGTTCGTCTTCTCGCTGGTGCCGGGCGCGACGCCGAAGAAGCCTGCCTCGGGGTTGATCGCATACAGCCGGCCGTCCTTGCCGAACTTCATCCAGGCGATGTCGTCGCCGACCGTCTCGACCTTCCAGCCCTCGAGCGTGGGAATCAGCATGGCCAGGTTCGTCTTGCCGCAGGCGGACGGGAAGGCGCCGGTGACGTGCTTCACCCGGCCGTCCGGAGAGGTGAGCTTGAGGATCAGCATGTGCTCGGCCATCCAGCCCTCGTCGCGGGCCATCACCGACGCGATCCGCAGCGCGAAGCACTTCTTGCCGAGCAGGGCGTTGCCGCCATAGCCCGAGCCGTAGGACCAGATCTCGCGCGTCTCGGGGAAGTGGGCGATGTACTTCTCGTCGTTGCTCGGCCACGGCACGTCCTCCGCGCCGTCCACGAGCGGCATGCCGACGGAGTGCAGGCAGGGGACGTAATCGCCGTCGGCGCCAAGGACGTCGAGGGCGCCCTGGCCCATGCGCGTCATGATCCGCATCGAGACGGCCACGTAGGGCGAGTCCGTGAGCTGTATCCCGATCTCTGCGATCGGAGAGCCGAGCGGCCCCATCGAGAACGGCACCACGTACATCGTGCGCCCCCGCATCGAGCCGCGGAACAGGCGCGTGAGCGTCTGGCGCATCTCGTCGGGGTCGCTCCAGTTGTTCGTGGGGCCGGCGTCGTCCTCGCTCTGGGAGCAGATGAACGTCCTGTCCTCCACCCGAGCCACGTCGCTCGGGTTCGACCGAGCGAGGTATGAGTTCGGCCGCTTCGCGTCGGCGAGCCGCTCGAAGGTCCCTGCCTCGACCATGCCGCGGGACAGCTCGTCGTACTCCTCCGCAGAGCCGTCGCACCAGTGGATGTCGTCAGGCTGGGTCAGCTCCGCGACGTCGTCCACCCAGGCCAGAAGCCGCTGGTTGGTGGTCGGCGCGGTCGTCGTCGGGGTCACAGGCTCAGAGGTCTCCTTGTCAGATCCAGGGGCGGCAAACCGTATCCCACCGCCCCTAGACTGCGCCCCATGCGCGCCGTGCTTCGTTTCACGGCGTCGGTGATGATGGTCAGCGGAGTCCTACTCATCAGCGACGCTGGAGTGACCCTGCTCTGGCAGGAGCCGTTGTCGGCGTACCTGGCCGAGCGCCACCAGGCCACGCTCGAGAAGGCGTACGCAATGCCCCCGGTCCGGGTGCTGAAGAAGCGGCCGCTGAAGGGAGACGCGATCGCCAAGCTCGAGATCCCGTCGATCGGCGTGTCCGAGTTCGTGGTCGAGGGCACGGACACCGGCAGCCTGCGAAAGGGGCCTGGCCACTACCCCGAGACGCCCCTGCCCGGCGAGAAGGGCACCACGGCCATCGCGGGGCATCGCACCACGTACGGCGCCCCGTTCCGGCATCTCGACGAGGTGCAGCAGGGGCGACCGCATCCTCATCGACCTCCCCTACGGCCGCTACATCTACCGGGTCCAGGAGACGAAGATCGTCGACGACCAGGATCTCTCGGTTCTGGACGATGTGGGCTATCAGCGTCTCGTCCTCAGCGCCTGCCACCCGCTCTACAGCGCCTCGCAGCGGATCATCGCCTTCGCGAAGCTCGTGCGCCGCCTTCCGGCGCGCGTCAAGCGTTGAGCGCCGGCACGCTCGAGTCCTCGACAGACGAGTTGTCGCGGGACTCGAAGAAGAACAGCAGTCCGATCACGAGCGCCACCGAGATGGCCAGCACCGCCAGCCAGTAGAGGACCTTCAGCAGGATCTGCCCCGTGCGCACGTCCTCAAGCATAGGACCGGCGCCCGGCATACCATGGCCTCCGTGGCGGGACGCGCAGTCATCCTCGCCGGTGGCAAGGGGTCGCGACTCAAGCCCTACACCACCGTCATTCCGAAGCCGTTGCTGCCGCTCGACGACCGGCCGATCCTCGACGTGGTCGTCCGGCAGCTCCAGGCCGCGGGCTTCGAGCGGCTCACGCTCGCGGTCGGCCACCTGGCGCATCTCATCCGCGCGGTCATGGGTGACGGCGACCGGCTCGGCGTGAGCATCGACTACCACGAGGAGGACGAGCCGCTCGGCACGGTCGGCGTCGCTCGCGACCATCGACGGGCTCGACGACACCTTTCTCGTCATGAACGGGGATGTGCTCACCGCCCTGGACTACGCGCACCTCGTCGAGGTGCACCGCGCCGCGGGCAACGTCCTCACGATCGCCTCGCACCAGCGCGTGGTGGTCACGGACTACGGCGTCCTGCATGCGAAGGGCCAGGCCGGCGACACGAACATCGTCGTGGGCTTCGAGGAGAAGCCCGTGCTCGAGTACACGGTGAGCATGGGCGTGTACGTGATGGAGCCAAGCGTGCTCTCGTTCATCGAGCCTGGGCGCCGTCTCGACCTGCCCGACCTCGTGATCGCGCTGGTGGAGGCGGGCGAGCAGGTGGGCTCCTATCCCTACGATGGCTACTGGCTCGATATCGGCCGCCACGACGACTACGGGCGGGCGATCGAGGAGTTCGAGCGCATGAAGCCGGAGCTGCTCGCTTGAGGACCACAATCACCGGAGGTGCCGGCTACGTCGGCGCTCTCGTCGCGCGCGAGCTCGCTGGGGCGGGCCACGAGGTGGTCGCGCTGGACAGCCTTCTGCACGGGCAGGACGACGTGGCGGGGGCGCTGCGGTCGGAGGGCATCGAGCTCCAGGTCGGCGACGTGCGCGACCCGGAGCACCGGGAGCGCGCCCTCAGGGGCGCCGACGCCGTCGTCCACCTCGCGGCCATAGTCGGAGATCCCGCCTGCGCGCAGGATCCCGAGCTCGCGCGCGCCGTCAACGTGGAGGGCAGTCACGCGGTGCTGGCCGATGCCGAGCGCCTCGGGGTGAGTCGCTTCGTGTTCGCGTCCACCTGCAGCAACTACGGGCGCATGGACGATCCCACCGTTGCCATCGACGAGACGGGCGCGCTCGCCCCCGTGTCGCTTTACGCCGAGCAGAAGGTGGCCGTGGAGAAGGAGATCCTGTCGCGCAACGGCGGCATGGCGTCCACCTGCATGCGGTTCGCCACCGTATACGGCGCGGCGCCGCGCATGCGCTTCGACCTGACGATCAACGAGTTCACCCGCGACCTGTGGGCTGGCCGGCCGCTGGAGGTCTTCGGCGAGCTCTTCTGGCGGCCCTACATCCACGTGGCCGATGCCGCCCGGGCGATCCGGACCGTGCTGGAGGCGCCGCCCGAGCAGGTCTCGGGTGAGGTCTTCAACGCGGGCGACTCGGACGAGAACTACCGCAAGCTCGACCTGGTCGGGCTGATAACCGAGCGGCTTGGCCGGGGCGACGTGAGCTACGTGCACCGAGACGAGGATCCGCGGGACTACAAGGTCAGCTTCGAGAAGATCCGTGCCCAGCTCGGCTTCCAGCCGGACATGCGGGTGCCCGACGGCATAGACGAGGTCGTCCGCGGCCTCGAGCGCGAGCAATTCGGCGATCCGTTCGACGCGCGCTTCTCGAACACCAGGCGGTGATTCCCGCGACCGACGCAGCCCTGATCCCGCTGTTCGACGTGTCGCTGCGGGAGGAGGAGATCGAGGCGGTGGCGGCCACGCTGCGGTCTGGCTGGCTCACCATGGGTCCCCGCACGCAGGAGTTCGAGGAGGCGTTCGCGGCACATCTGGGAGTCCCGCACGCCGTTGCCCTATCGAGCTGCACCGCGGCGCTGCACCTCGCCTACCTGGCGGCGCAGGTGGGGCCCGGTGACGAGGTGATCGTGCCCGCCATCACCTTCGTCGCCACGGCCGCGGCGGCCCGCTACTGCGGCGCGACCCCGGTGCTCGCGGACGTGAAGGGGCCGCACGACCTGGGGATCGACCCCGCCGACGTGGAGGCGAGGATCAGCGAGCGCACCCGGGCTGTGTGCGCGGTCCACTACGGGGGCTACGGCGCGGACCTGCCAGCGCTGAAGCGGCTCTGCGACGAGCGCGGCATCGCGCTGATCGAGGACGCGGCCCACACTCCCTCGGCAACCCTCGCCGGCCACGACGGACTTCTCGGGACCCACGGCCTGGCCGGCTGCTTCAGCTTCTTCTCCAACAAGGTGCTCTCGTGCGGCGAGGGCGGCCTGCTCGCCACCGCCAACGACGACGTGGCGGCCTTCGCGCGCAGCCGCAGGTCGCACGCCATGACCTCCGGTAGCTGGGACCGCCACCGCGGGCATGCGGCCGGCTACGACGTGGTCGGCCTCGGCTTCAATTACCGCATGGACGAGCCGCGTGCGGCCCTCCTGAGCGCGCGCCTGCCGGGACTCGAGAGCGACATAGAGCGCCGCCGCGCGATCGTGCGCCGCTACCGCGAGGCGCTGTCCGGCGTGCCGGGCGTGACGCTCCCCTACGAGGACGCCGACGTGGAGTGCTCGTCCTGTTACGTGATGCCGGTGCTCGTGGACGACCCGGCGATGCGCGACCCGCTGCGCGCCTGGATGCTCGAGGAGCGGCGCATCCAGACGAGCGTGCTGTATCCGTCGATCGCCGCGTTCAGCGCCTACGAGGGGACAGCGGCCGGGCCGCTCGAGAGAGCGCGCCGGGTCGCGGAGACCGAGATCACGCTGCCGCTGTTCCCGCATCTGGATGAGGCGGGCCAATCGCGCGTCGTTTCGGCCCTCGTGGACGGCCTGGCTCACCTGACCGGCTGATGGCAGCGCTCCGACCTCGAGAGCTCCTCGCCGAGAGCCCGTCCCTGCCGCTTCTGCTCGTGGCTGTGGGAGTGGTCGTGTGGGTGGGTGCCTCCGATGGGGGCTTCGACGCCACGACCTGGTACCCCGGGGCGGCGCTCATGCTCGCGCTGGTGGCCGTCGGGCTGCTGGCGCTGCCGCGGCCGCGACTCTCCCGAGCGGCAGCCGTGGCGGTGGGCCTGCTGGTGGCGTACGGGCTGTGGTGCGGGCTCTCGATCGCCTGGGCGGACCAGCAAGGGGTCGCCTGGGACGCGGCCAACCGAGCGCTGATGTACGCCCTCGTACTGGCCCTCTTCGCCGCCTGGCCGCTCAGCGCCCGGGCGGCTGTGATCGTGCTCGGCGCCGTCGGGTTGGCGGTTGCGGGCGTGGCGCTGACCGAGCTGCTGCGCGCCGACGCCGCCACCCACCCGTCGGGCTACTTCCTGATCGCGCGCTTCGCCGAGCCGTTGGGCTACGCGAACGCGAACGTGAACTTCTTCTTCATGGCCGTCTTCCCGTGCGTCTTCCTCGCATCCCGCCGGGAGCTCCCAGCCCCGCTGCGGGGCCTGTTCCTGGGCGCGGCCGGCGTCCTCATGGGGATCGTGCTGCTTGGCCAGAGCCGTGGCTGGCTGTTCACTCTCGCCCCAGCGCTGGTCGCCTTCGTCCTGCTCGTTCCCGGGCGCGGTCGGCTGCTGATCGCCCTCCTCGGCCTTGGCGCGGGCGTAGCCGCCATGTCGGGCCCCGCGCTCGACGTGTTCGACCAGTTCCTGCCGGGACGCAGCCTCGCCGCGCCCCTCGACCAGGCCGTAACCCGGATCCTCCTGGTGTCCGGCGGACTCGCGCTGCTGGGCACGGTCGCCGCGCTGCTCGAAGGCCGGGTGCGCGTGGCGCCGCCGGCCGCCCGCAGGCTGAACGCCGCCGTGCTCATCGGCGCGGCTGTGGTGGTGCTCGCAGTTGTGGTGGCCGCGACCGTGCGTGTCGGCGATCCTGTCGAGGGCGTAAGCGACGCCTGGAGCGAGTTCAAGCAGGGGGAGCCCCAGGACGCGTTCGCGGGCAGCCGCCGCCTCACCGCCTCGCTGTCCACCTCTCGCTACGACCAGTGGCGCGTGGCCTGGGAGAACTTCGAGCGCGAGCCGCTGATCGGCGTCGGCGCCGACAACTACCAGCAGGACTACCTCGAGCGCGGAGACACCACGATCAAGCCCCGCTACCCCCACAGCGTCGAGCTGATGGCGCTGTCGGAGACCGGTTTGGTGGGTGCGCTGCTGCTCTTCGGCGCCCTGCTCACCGCTCTGTTCGCAGTCACGCGGGCCGTGTGGCGCCACCGTGGCGAGAGCCCGCTCGGCATCGCATGCGCCGGCGCGGCCGCGAGCGCCGCGCTCTACTGGCTGCTGCACGCGTCGACCGACTGGCTCTTCGAGCTCCCAGCGCTCGGCGGACTGGCGATTGCGCTCCTGGGGCTGGCGCTTGCGGCCTCCGCGCCCGCTGAGGCCGGGGCGCGGTCCGGCAGGTCGCGCCGTCGGCCGCTGGCCGGAATCGCGGCGGCCGTCGCCATGGTGCTCGTGGCCCTGAGCTTCCTCGCTCCCTGGCTTGCCGCACACGACGTCAAGGCCGCCTCCAGCGGCTGGCGCAGCGACCCGGAGGAGGCCTTCGACAGGCTCGATCGCGCGGCCAAGCTCAACCCGCTGTCGAACCTGCCCGATCTGACCGCCGGATCGATCGCGGTGGCGCTCGATCGCCTCGACGACGCGGAGCGCGAGTTCCGGCAGGCGCGGGCGCTCGACCCGCGCGATGCGTACGCCCTATTCGAACTTGGCGCGATCGCCTCCGAGCAGGGACGGAGGCAGGAAGCCCTGCGGCTCTTGGAGGCTGCGCAGCGCCGATCGCCACGTGACGGGATCACGGATGCAGCGCTGGAGCGGGTTCGGCGTGGTCGACGGCTCGATGTGTCACAGTTGAACGACCGAATCGTCGAAGCTACGAAAAGTCGGATTGCGCCGGGCTGAGCCTGGGTACGCAGCCGAAAATGGCGTTAGTTCGGAATTTGCGGGATGCGGGGTCCCGTGTTACTAATGGAGCGAGGCCAGCTTTCTGGCTTGCCTCGCAGGGCGCGACTACGGGTCCTGGATGGACTCGCATACGTCACAAGGAGCCGTCGGAATGAGTGGAATGAAGAGATATATCGCGGCTGTACTCGCGGTGGGGGTTCTGGCTCTTCCGAGTGCAGCCTTCGCCCAGGCGGGCGTGGCTGGCTATGAGGACCAGGCCGGGGCGGTACAGGGGCAGATCAACAACACGGCCGTCGCGGATGACAGCGGTGGCAGCCTGCCGTTCACTGGTAGCGACCTCGCCATCATCGCCGCAGCTGGCGTGATGCTGGCGTCGCTGGGTGTCGGCCTGAGGCGTCTGACGCACAGTCCGCGCGAGGCGTAGAAACACCAGCAGACTTTCCTGGAAGCGGCGCCTGTGAGCGCCGCTTTCGGCATTTCTGAACCCGGGGAAACGCCGCCGGGCGGGCCCGGGGAAGAGCCGCCGGACAGCATCGCCCGCAACGCGGGGTACGCCCTGGCGCTGCAGCTCACGACGGCATTTTTCACCGCTGGGCTGACGCTGTTCCTCGCCCGGCGCCTCGGTCCCACGGAATTCGGGGTGTTCTCCGTTGCCCTCGGCGTGGGCTCGATCCTGATCCTGCCCGCCGACTTCGGTGTCTCCCAGTCCGCCGCCCGCTTCATCGCCGAGCGGCGCGGGAACCTCGCCGCCGTCGCAACCGTTTTCCGCAGCGCGCTTCAGCTCAAGCTGGTGGCGAGCGGGCTGGTCGCGGGGGGCCTCTTCGCGTCTGCCGGCCTGATCGAGGACGCCTACGACGAGGAAGGGCTCGCCTGGGCGATCCGCGGCGTGTCGCTGGCGATGTTCGGCCAGAGCCTGATGATGCTGATCGGCGGGTCCTTCACCGCCATGGGTCGCGTCGCACTGAGCTACCGGATGACGCTGGGCGAGAGCGCGGTCGAGACCGCGGCAAGCGTGGCGCTCGTGCTGGCCGGCGCCGGGGCGGGTGGCGCCGCCTTCGGCCGCGCGACCGGGTACCTCTTCGGAGCCGCGCTCGGCGCCCTACTCGCCGCGCCGGTGATCGGGTTCACACGCAAGCGCGCCGGTCGCGATGCGGCTGCGGGCCGTCGGCAGATTGCCCGCTACGCCGGGGCCCTGCTGATCGTTGATGCCGCCTACAGCCTCTTCCAGCAGATTGACGTGCTCATCATCGGCGCCGTCCTCGGCGCCGCGTCCGCCGGCCTCTTTCAGGCACCCCTACGGCTGATCGCCTTTCTGTCCTACCCGTCCTACGCCCTGGCCATCGGGGTGGCGCCCCGCCTGGCTCGGCAGGATGGTGTGGCGGCGGACACCGCCCCGCTCACGCGCGCGCTGCGCTACGTACTGATCCTCCAGTCGTTCATGGTCGTACCCGTACTTGTCTGGGCGGAGCCGATCGTGGACCTCCTGCTCGGCCCCGACTACGCGAAATCCGCCGAGGTCCTGCGCGCACTGGCGCCATTCGTCTTCCTGTCCGGGATCGGGATCCTGGTGACCATGACGGTCAATTACCTCGGGGGCGCCCGCCGGCGCGTGCCGATCGCGGTCGCTGCCGTGGCGCTGAACGTGGTCATCGACCTGATCCTGATCCCTGACATCGGGATCATCGGAGGAGCGATCGGGACCGACATCGCTTACGCCGTGTACGTGCCGGCCCACGTCGTTCTCTGTGTGCGCATACTCGGATTCTCGCTGCGGCCCCTCCTGCCCACGCTCGCCCGCGCGCTCGCCGCCGCGGCCGCAATGGCCGGGGTCCTTGCGCTGTTCGGGACGGGCGAGGTGGACCTCCACCTGCTCGCGGCGGGCGCGGTCACGGGGACGGCCGTCTTCGCTGCAGTGCTGCTGCTCACGCGCGAGATCTCTCGCGGCGAGCTCGCCCAGGCATGGGGGCTGATCGCGCAAGTCCTCCGGAGGAGACCGGCGTGAGGGTGGTCCAGCTCGCTCTATATGAGAGCGCCCACGGCGGTGCGTTCATCCCGATGCTGGGAGCAGTGGTGGACTGCGCCAAGCAGCGCGGGTGGCAGGCCGACGTTCTACTGCCTGCCGCAGCCCGTGAGCGCGATTGGATCGGCGGGCTCGCGGAGCGCGGCGCCAACCTGCATTTCTCCGCCGCTCACACCCGGCGCGGCCGTATCGGCGAGGTCAGCCGGCTGGTTGCGGCGGAGGACCCGGGCCACACCGTGCTCCACTCGCACTTCACCGACTTCGACATCCCGGCCGCGCTCGCGGCCAGGCGGGCCGACCCCGTCTTCTGGCACCTTCACACACCTCCGCCCGACGGCGGGTTGGTACGAGTGCGGAACGCTCTGAAGTTCAGAGCTCTGAGCCGCCGGGTGTCGCGCATCCTCTGCGTGGCCCCCCACATGGTCGAGCGTCTGCAGCCACTCGCCCCGAAGGGCAAGCTGAGCTTCTTCCCAAACGGCATCGACATCAGCGCCTTCGCGCCCCCGACCCCGGCCGAGCGCGCCTCGGCCCGCCACGAGCTCGGCCTCCCGGCCGACGGTCCGGTACTGCTCCACTTCGGGTGGGACTGGCAGATCAAGGGAGGCGAGGTCTTCCTCGAGACGGTTCGATTGCTGCGGGATGCCGGACTGGACGTGCATGCCGTCACGCGCAGCGAGGAGCCCCAGGCGCTGGTGCTTCGCGAGCGTCTGGGCCTCGCCGACCGCGTGAAGATCGTGGACTACGTGGAGCGGGTGCAGACGCTCTACTTCGCGGCCGACGTACTCGTCTCGTCCAGCGCGCTCGAGGGAATGCCATTCGCGGTGCTCGAGGCGCTCTGTTGCGGGGTCCCGGTGGCAGCATCCGACATTCCCGGGCATGTGCTGATAGCGCGCGACCTGGACGGCTGCCGCGTTGTGCCGGGCACGCCGACAGCGCTCGGGGCCGCCGTCCGCGAGCTGGTCGAGGCCGATCCCGGCGAGCTAGCGGTGGAGACGAGCCAGGCGCGACGGCACATTGCCGAGACGATGGACCTGGGCGACTGGGGGGAGAGGGTGTTCGACCTCTACGAGCGCACGCTGCCGAGCGGCGCCCGCTGACGTTGCTGGAACGACCAGCCTGACCTACTCTGGAGACGGGTGGGGCTCGCTGTGAACACTTCCCGGCAGGGCTGGCGACGCGTGCTTGGCGGCGTGGCCGCCGCATGCCTGCTCGCACCCGCGCTGGCCGTCGCGCACGGGACCGGCGAGCCGAGCGCCCACGGTCACAGCGAGCGCGCGCTGCAGTCCTTCGAGACGAAGGTACTCGGGCCTGAGCATGCCCGCGAGCACGCCCTGATGCGCAGGATGCAGGCGCGGTTCGGCGACTCCGGCGCGGCCCGGCGGAGCGCCGAGCGGTTCGCGGCGGACGACGGGCTCACGGGCCTTGCCGATCTCAGCCGTGCCGGCCTTGGCAGCGCCGCCGACCTGTCGGCGGCAGACGCGGACGTCGACGGCCAATGGAGCCCCCCTTTCGACATCCCGGTGATGGCCATCCATGCGGCGCTGCTTCCGACCGGCAAGGTGCTCTGGTTCTCGTATCCCACGAATCCGAACCCCGCCCAGGGCGGGGGTCCGACCGTGCCCAACACTGCGATGGCTTGGCTGTGGGATCCGGCCGCGGGCACCGGCCCGGCGGCGTTCAAGCGCGTGGATCCCCCGATAGACCCGCGCACCGGCAAGCCGGCGAACATCTGGTGCGCCGGCCAGATGTTCCTGGCCGACGGCCGCGTGCTCGTGACCGGCGGCAACGCGGCATATCCGGACCCGAGCGCACCCGTCGGCCAGAAGGACTTCAAGGGTCTCGACAAGGTCTACACGTTCAATCCCTACAACGAGACCTGGACCGTGCAGCCGGACATGAACCACGGCCGCTGGTATCCGAGCCAGGTGCTGCTGCCAGACGGGCGCGCGGTGATCCTTGACGGCTACGACGAGACCGGGGGCGGGCCGGATTCGCGCAACCCAGAGATCGAGCTGTTCACGCCCGCGGCGGACGGCAACCCGGACGCGCAGGGGACGACGACGCTCGTCACAACGCGCGACGACGGGCCGGACACCGGGCCGGGGCCGCCATTCATCGGAGGAGGGCTCTACCCCCACCTCGCCGTGATGCCGAGCGGCAGGACGATGGTCTTCGGACCCAACGGCGACGACTCGTGGTGGTTCACCCACGGCGGCAGCTTTGACTGGGGCGAGACGAACACGGTCCCCCATAAGCACCTCTGGGGCACCGGCGTGCTGGAGCCAAGTGCGGACCCCGCGGCGCCTTCGGAGCGGGTCATGCTGATCGGCGGCTCGGACCCGATCTTCGCTGCGCCGGACCCGGACTACACCGCGACCAACCGCGTGGAAACGCTGGACGAGACACCCGACTTCGAGGACTGGCAGCCCGCTTCGTCGCTTCAGATCGCGCGCAGCCACCAGAACACGGTGCTCCTGCCCGACGGGTCCATGGTGACCGTGGGAGGCGGCGTCGGCCGAGACACCACCGGCAACCAGTGGGCCGGCACCGACGGCCAGAAGCAGGTGGAGCTCTGGGATCCCGTGGCGAAGACGTGGACCCTCGGCGCCGCCCAGGCCGAGCTGCGCACCTACCACTCGACCGCGCTGCTGCTTCCCGACGCTCGCGTGGTGTCGGCCGGCGACGACTACAACGGCGGCATCAGCCAGGACACCGCCGAGATCTACGAGCCGCCGTACCTCCACACCGGCACGCCCCGCCCCACGCTCACCTCCGCGCCCGCATCGGCGCTGCTCAACCAGAACTTCCAGGTCCAGACGCCGGACGCGCTGGTCGACAGGGCGGTGCTGATCGCCCCTGGCGCCACCACGCACGCGAACGACATGAGCCAGCGCTACGTCCCGCTCCAGATCGTCAGCCACGTCGGCGACGACCTCACGCTCAAGGCGCCGTCGAGCGGAAACGTGGCCCCGCCCGGTTACTACATGCTCTTCCTCCTGAAGGCGGGCGTCCCGTCGGTGGCGAAGTTCATCCGCCTGGATGCCAACGCGGATGCGCAGGCTCCCTTCACGTATGTGACCGACGGTCCTCCGAGCGCGTCGGGATCGTCGGCCGCGACCCTGCGGTTCACATCCAACGAGCCGGGCTCCACCTTCAGCTGCCGGCTCGACGGCGGCGCGGCCACCCCCTGCATGTCGCCGCACTCGTACAGCGGCCTTCCGGACGGCTCGCACACGTTCGAGGTCACCGCCACGGACGGCTCGGGGAACCCCGATCCGACGCCGGCCACGTACTCGTGGTCGATCGACACGCCGTCCCCGTCGACCGACACGACGCCCCCGGATACCACGATCACATCCGGCCCCGCCCCGGCGACCCGGGCGGGTGACGCCGAGTTCAGCTTCGGCGCGAGCGAGGCTGGTTCTGCGTTCGCGTGCAGCCTGGACGGTGCGCCGTTCGCCGCCTGCTCGACTCCCGCGCGCTACACGGGCCTCGCCGATGGCAACCACTCCTTCTCCGTCCGCGCAACCGACCCGCTTGGGAACACGGATCAGTCGCCCGCCATTCGGTCCTGGCGCATCGACCGCGCCGCCCCGCGCGGATCCCTGCGGCCGCGGCGCGGGCAGCGGCTACGGACCGCGCTCCGCAAGGGGATTTTCGAGACGGTGTCATGCACCGAGGCCTGCTCGATCAGCGTCGATGTGCTTGCGGAGGCGCGGTTGCTGCGCGCGCCGCGGTCGGCTCGCCTGCAGCGCGTCGTTCGCAAGCGTGCGCGCCTCAGTGCCCCCGGCCGGGTCACGCTGAAACTGCGGCCCGACAGGCGCTCGCGGGCGCGGCTCAGCCGGTCCAAGCGGGTCACATTCACGATCCGGGCCACCCTCACGGACGCACTGGGCAACCGCCGGAACCTGGCTTCAAAGCTCCGCCTGCGCTAGCGGGCATCGAACAAACGTCCAGTCCGCGGACGGCCGGATCGTGGACGGTTGTTCGACCGGGTCCGGGGCTGATGAAGCCGCGCGCGCGAGGCATCCGATGCATCGGTTGTGTCTTCCGCCTTCCGTCGTTGTCTCGCCATGCTTGTGTCGTGTCTGGGCGTGGTGTTGGTGTCCGCACCGGCCGCGTCCGCGGCTGGATGTGACCGTGTCGCCTCACCGGCGGGGTCGGACAGCGAGGCGGGCAGCGAGACGGCGCCATTCCGCAGCGCGCAGAAGCTGGTCGATTCGCTCGCGGCCGGCCAGACCGGCTGCCTGCGCGCCGGCAACTACACCGAGAACGTGAAGATCGCACGCGGCGGCAGCGCCAGCGCCCCCGTCGTGCTGAGCAGCTGGCCCGGCGAGCAGGCCACCGTGGTCGGTCGGCTCTGGGTCGCCAAGGGCGCCAACCACGTGACGGTGGAGCACCTCTACCTCGACGGCCGGAACGCCAGCCGGCTGCCGAGCCCGACGATCAACGCGGCGAACACCACCTTCCGCCACAACGACGTGACCAACCAGCACACCGGCATCTGCTTCTCGCTCGGCGCCTCGAGCGTCGGCAACGACCCGATCTGGGGTCGCGCCACAGACACCCTGATCGAGGACAACCGCATCCACGACTGCGGCCGCCTCCCCGCAACCAACCAGGACCACGGCGTGTACATCGAGGCGTCCGACCGCGTCGTGATCCGCGACAACTGGATCTACGACAACGCCGACCGCGGCGTCCAGCTGTTCCCCGACGCCCAGAACACCACGATCGCCAACAACGTCATCGATAACAACGGCGAAGGCGTGAACATCGGCGGCGACGGCGGCCTCGCCTCCTCGAACAACACGATCGAAAACAACCTCATCACCAACAGCACCATCCGCGCCAACGTCGAGACCTGGTGGGGCGACGACTCGCCTGTCGGGAGCGGCAATGTCGTGCGAGGCAACTGCCTCGCCAGCGGCAAGGGCGGACAGGTTGCGAGCGAGCGAGGCCTCTCGGCGACTGACAACCTCGTGGCCCACCCGGACTACTCGGCTGCGGCACAGGGCGACTACCGGGTCCCCGCCGGGAGTCCGTGCTCGAACCGGGTCGATGGACAGCTCGTGCCCGGGCCTGCCGGAAGTCCCGCTCGCCCTCATCCGGTGAGGCACACTCGCCGGATCGTCGGCCTGCGCGTGCGTGCACGGGGGAACAGGGCGATGCTGGTCGGCAAGGTGCTCGGCGTGGGCCGCCGAGGCCGCGTGACGATCCTCATACGCCGCGACCGTGCGTGGCGGCGCGTGGCTCGCGCCCGCACTCGCTCGGGTGGACGGTTCGTGGCTCGGACGCGAATCCACCGGGTCTCGCGACGCCGCCACCTGCGGCTGCGGGTGGTGGTGCGCCCGATCGGACGCGCCCGCACGGCCCGAGTCGCCGTCTCCCGCTAGACGTTCGTACGAGCGACTACCTCATTCTGTCTGGACGAGCGGGCCAAGTTCCGGGGTGCTGATTATGTAGCACGGCGGGGCGAGTCGATTGACCGGCCATGCCCGCCCCCGCCCGTCGCTGTCTGGCCCTGTTCGTGTCATGTTCGGCTGTGGCGTTGATCGCCGCGCCGGCGGCCTCCGCGGCTGGTTGTGATCGGGTCGCCTCGCCGGCTGGGTCGGACACCGCGGCGGGCAGCGCGGCGGCGCCTTTCCGCAGCGCGCAGAAGCTGGTCGACTCGCTCACGGCCGGCCAGACCGGCTGTTTGCGAGCCGGCACCTACACCCAGAACGTCAAGGTCTCGCGCGGCGGCAGCGCCAGCGCCCCGGTCGTGCTGCGCAGCTGGCCCACCGAGAAGGCAACGCTGGTCGGCCGCCTCTGGATCGCCAAGGGCGCCAACTACGTGACCGTCGAGCACCTCTACCTCGACGGCCGCAACACAAACAACCAGTCGAGCCCCACCGTCAACGCCGCCCACACGACCTTCCGCCACAACGACGTGACAAACCAGCACACCACCATCTGCTTCTCGCTCGGCGCCTCGAGCGTCGGCAACGACCCGATCTGGGGTCGCGCCACAGACACCCTGATCGAGCGCAACCGCATCCACGACTGCGGCCGGCTGCCCGCCACCAACCAGCACCACGGCATCTACGTCGAGGCCTCCGACCGGGTCGTGATCCGCGACAACTGGATCTACGACAACGCCGACCGCGGTATCCAGCTGTTCCCCGACGCGCAGAACACCAGCATCACGAACAACGTCATCGACAGCAACGGCCAAGGCATCAACATCGGCGGCGACGGCGGCTTCGCTTCCAAGAACAACACGATCGAAAACAACCTGATCACCAACAGCACCATCCGCGGCAACGTCGAGACCTGGTGGTCCACTGGCAACCCGGTGGGCAGCGCGCTGGTGAAGCGCAGCTGCGTGAAGGGCGGCGTCCGCGACTCGTCGAACGGCGGGATCGATATGAGCGGCGGCGGCCTCACCCTCCAGGAGAACCTCGCCAGCGACCCAATGTACGTGAGCCGTGCCGGCCGCAACTACAACCTGAGCCTCGCGAGCCCATGCCGCACTCGCTACACCGATGCGGCTGTGGACCCCGGCCCGGTGCTGACCAGCGTTGTCCCGGAGCCCCCGCCCCCGCCGCCGCCGCCGCCCCCGCCGCCCGCCGCCGCCGCCGCCGCCCCCGCCCGTCGAGCCCCCGCCGCCCCCGGCCGACACGACGTCGCCGGAGACGACGATCACGAGCGCGCCCGCAAGCGGCAAGAGCACCAGCGCCTCCTTCTCATTCTCGGCCAACGAGACCGGAGCGACGTTCGAGTGCCGCCTCGACGGCGCCGCCTGGAGCGCGTGCGTCAGCCCTCGCGCTTGGAGCGGCCTCGCTGTTGGCTCGCACGTATTCGAGGTTCGTGCACGCGACCGTGCGGGCAACCTCGACGCAACTCCCGCTCGCCACTCGTGGACGGTCGATGCGACCAAGGGCCGTAAGCCGAAGGTGTCGCTGGCCGTCAGGTCCAGGGGCTCGGTGAGCCACGTCAGTGCTCGCCACATCGGCCTCGGCGGCGAGGTCAGCAGGACGAACCGCTCTCATCGCGTTCGAATTCAGGCGCGCCGCAACGGGCGCTGGCACACGGTGGCGGTGGTGCATACCGAGCAATCCGGTCGTTTCACGCTCAGATTGCGGCTGCGCGACCACGGCCCGCCCCGCCTGCGCCTGCGCGCGGCAGCACGCGGCGCCGGAGTTTCGCGAACGGTCATCGTCAGGCGCTAGCCGCTCGGCGACCGCAGCCCGCCGCCCCGCGCTCTACGCTTCCGCCGCGCACGGTTGCCATGCGCGTCCTCATTCTCAGCCAATACTTCCCACCCGAGGTGGGCGCGGGCCAGACCCGGGTCCACACATTCGCTGCCGGCCTGGCAGCTCGCGGTCACGATGTCGAGGTCATCTGCGAAATCCCCAACCATCCCCACGGCGTCGTCCAGGATGGATACGGCGGCCGGCTGCGTGACCGGCGCGACATGGATGGATTTGACGTGAGCTACGTCTGGGTTCGCGCGCGTCCCGCCAAGACGATGCTGAACCGCCTCGGCGCATACGGGTCATACGTCCTGTCGAGTGCCATGGCGGGCGCGCTCTCCAAGCGGCCCGACATCGTCTTCGCGTCCTCCCCTCCCCTGCCGGTCGGCGTTTCCGCAGCCGCCGTGGCATTCCGGCACCGCGTGCCGTGGGTCCTCGACGTGCGCGACCTCTGGCCGCAGGCGGCCGTTGCAATGGGCGAGCTTGGAAACGACCGGGTGATCGCGGCTGCCGAGCGCCTCGAGCGCGGTCTCTACAGGGCCGCCACGGCAATCACGACGGTCACCGAGCCGTTCCGGCGCCACATCGAGGCGATCGCGCCCGCCGGCAAGCCGATCGAGCTCCTGCCGAATGGCACGACGAGGCTCTGGATGGACGCCGCCGAGCTCAGCGTCGACCGGGCGGAGCTCGACCTGGCGCCGGACCGCTTTCTCGTGACCTATGCCGGGACCCTCGGCGCCGCGCAGGGACTGGAGCCGCTTATCGACGCGGCAGGACTGCTCGACGACGGCGCCCAGATACTCCTCGTCGGCGACGGTGCCATGCGCCCCGCCCTCGAGGAACGAGCGCGCGGCCTCCCTCCCGGCCGTGTCGTCTTCCGCGATCTGATGCCCCCGGAGCAGGCAAGGGCCTACCTCCGGGCATCGGACTGCCTGATCGTGACGCTCGCTGCTGACCCCGGACTGGCGCCGTTCGTGCCCTCGAAGCTGTTCGACTATTGCGCCGTTGGGCGCCCGGTGGTGCTCGCGGCGATGGGAGAGTCGCGGCGGCTGGCCGAGGCCGCCGGCGCCGCCCTGGCTGTCGAGCCCGGCGACCCCGCGGCTCTTGCGTCGGCCATCACACGGATTCGGAACGAGCCCGAGCTCGCGCAGCGGCTCTCGGCTGCGGGCAGGTCTTTCGCCGGCGAGAACCTCCGCGATCTACAGGTGGACAGGCTCGATGCGCTGCTCTCGAAGCTGGCGCGCGCGCCGGCGGGGTCGAGCTCATGAAGATCGTCCACCTTGTGGGCACGCGGCCCAACTTCATGAAGGTGGCCCCCGTGATTGCCGCGCTCGAGCGGCGCGAGGGCGTCGCGCAGCAACTGGTGCACACGGGCCAGCACTACGACCACGCGCTCTCCGACGCCTTCTTCGAGGACCTCGAGATGCCGTACCCGGATCAATTCCTGGCGGTGGGCTCTGGGACGCACGGCGAGCAGACCGCCCGCGTGATCCTCGCTCTCGAGCCGCTCCTGGCAGCGGAACGGCCGGACGTCCTCCTTGTGCCCGGAGACGTGAACTCCACGCTGGCCGGAGCGCTCACCGCCGTGAAGCTCGACATCCCGGTGGCTCACCTGGAGGCGGGTCTTCGCAGCCGCGACCGCTCCATGCCCGAGGAGCACAACCGGGTGGCGACCGATCACCTCTCGGACCTGCTGCTCACACCGAGTCCCGATGCGGATGAGAACCTGCGCTCAGAGAACGTGCCGGCCGAGCGCATCGCTCGTGTCGGCAACGTGATGATCGACTCCCTGCGCCGCCACGAGGAGGCCGCAGCTCGGCTCCAGGTGGCCGCGACGGAGCTGGGCGCCGAGGACTACCTGCTCGTGACCCTTCACCGGCCCGCGCTGGTTGACGTTCCGGCCCGGCTCATCGAGGTGATGGAGGTACTGGAGGAGCTCGCGCGCGAGCGCGCCGTGATCTTCCCGGTCCACCCGCGCACAGCCGCGCGGCTCGAGGACTCCGGCTTCCGGCCGGAGCGCGTGACCCTGGTCGGACCGCAGGGGTACCTCCGCTTCCTGTCCCTGGAGCTCGACGCGACCGCTGTGGTGACCGACTCGGGCGGCATCCAGGAAGAGACGACCGTGCTCGGCATCCCGTGCTTCACCCTCAGGGCGAATACGGAGCGCCCGATCACGGTCAGCGAGGGAACCAACCGCGTGCTGGGAGTCGGGGCCGATGCGTTGGCCGCGCTGGCAGCTGCGATCTCGGCTGGACTGCCTCCACGCAACCCTGTTGTGCCCGAGGGTTGGGACGGGCGGGCGGCAGAGCGCGTCGCGGACGCCCTCTTGGCGCGCTACGGGGGCTCGGGCGAGCCTACGCCCGGCGCCACGCAGAGCCCCTCAACGCTCTGATCGCCCGGCTTACCTTGAGCCTGACACGGCGATCATCATCCGCGTGGTACACCCCCACCCGGGGCCACCGGAGCGGTTCGGCGCGATGCGGTCGAGCCGGCAACGCGGCACCCGTCCGATAGCCGGCCCGTCCGGCCGCAGAGACCACGCGCGCGTCGACGTCACCGTAGGGGTACGCGACGGACAGGCAGGGCGCCCCGACGCCCTCCTCGCAGGCCCGTCGGGAGGCCGTGAGCTCGCGATCCAGCGCCTCATCGCCCAGCGACGTGAGGCGGGGATGCGAACAGGTGTGGGACCCCACCTCCCATCCCGCTGCGTGCAGCTCACGCAGCTGATCCCAGCTCATTCCCACGAGCTCTCGCTCATGCTCGGTCCCGAGCCAGCGGTCGATCCCAGGCCACGTCATGGGCGCCCCGCTGCCGACGAAGTCCGTCGGGACGTACACGGTGCCCGGCAAGCCGAGCCGGTCCAGAATGGGTCCCGCGAGCCGAAGTACCGAGTCGTACGCGTCGTCGAAGGTCACGGCCACCCGCCGGCCCTCGCCCGGCTGCTCCACCAGCTCGGTGAGCGTCGCGCCACGATAACCACGCCCCACCAGAAGCTCGAGCTGGGACCGGAGCGCCGCCGGGGTCACTGACAGCGGCGCCGGAAAACGCTCGCTCACGGCGTGGTAGCAGAGGACAAGGGCGTCGCCCATCGTCGTTACGCTAGCCGGGCTGTGCGATTGATCCAGCTGGCCGGGTACGACGGCCCCTATCGTGGCTCGTTCGTGCCGATGCTCCGGTCGGCACTCACGACCGCGCGCCGACAGGGCTGGAGCACAGAGCTCGTGCTCCCCGCTCATACCCGCGACCGCGACTGGGTCAGGGACTTCGAATCGGACGGTATCGACATGCGCTTCGTGTCCACGACATCGCGGATGCGGCTCGTGCGTGAGCTCGCCACGATGGTCGCCGACGACGATGGGCCCACCGTCCTGCATACGTCGTTCACGAGCTTTGACACGGCAGCAGCGCTGGCGGGCAGGCGCCGTGAGGACGTCGCGGTGTTCTGGCACATGCAGAGCCGGATAAACCGCGGCCCGGTGGTCACGGCGCGAAACATCGCGCGCTTCTCGGTGCTGGGCCGCACGGTGCAGCAGATCCTCTGCGTGGCCCCTGACGTGGCAGACGCGGTGCGCACCCGCGGTGCTCCTCGGGGAAAGGTGCAGGTCTGGCCGAACGCGATCGACCTGGACCGCTTTCCGGTCGTCGACGAGGACCGCCGCCGCTCCGCCCGTGCCTGGCTTGGCGTGCCACAGGAGAGCACGGTCCTTCTGCATTTCGGCTGGGACTGGGACCGCAAGGGCGGCGACATCTTCACGGCCGCGGTCCAGAATTTGCACCGAACCAACCCCGAGGTGATCGGCATCACCGTCGGCGGTGGCGGCGAGGCGGAGGCCTGTCGCCACGAGTCCGGACTGAGCCCCGAGTCGCTGCGAGTGCTTAATCCGGTCGACGATGTCCAGGCGCTTCACGCGGCTGCGGACGTCTTCGTCACGCCGAGCCGTGGCGAGGGCATGCCGTTCGCCATGGCGGAGGCGCTGGCGAGCGGAATCCCGGTCGTGGCCACCAGCATCCCTGGGCAGGAGGCATTGGCCGAGGGTCTGCGGGCCTGCGTTCTCACGTCACTCGAGCCTGCGGACGTAGCCGACGGCGTGCGTTCGCTGCTCGCACGCGATCCCGCGGCCGCCGCGGTCGATGCGGAGGAGGCGCGCGCTCAGATCAGCGAGCGCCACAGCCTGCATGCATGGTCGGAGAGGCTGCTACGTCTCTATGAAGAGACGCTTGGACGGCCTTCGGCAAGCAAACGCTCGTAGAGCTCCGCAAAGCGCTCGGCGGTTCGGTCCAGCGTGTACTCCGCCACACGCTCGCGTCCGGCCCGCACCGCCTCCGCCGCACGTTCCGGACTCTCGAGCAACAACTCGATGGCGTCCGCGAGCGCCGCCGGGTCGCGTGGATCCACGAGCAGCCCGGCTGCGCCGTCCAGAATGTCCGGCAGTGCGCCCACCCGGGTCGCAACCAGCGGAACGCCGTGTGCCATCGCCTCGAAGGCGAACAGCGGCATTCCCTCGAAGTCGGAGCTCATCGCCGCCACGTCGAAGCCATCGAGCAATGTCGACACGTCCTGCCGGACCCCGAGGAAGTGCGTCCTGACGGCGAGCTCGGGTCGCGCGGAGGCGAGTCGCTCCAGCTCCATACGCGCCGGGCCGTCTCCGGCGATCACGAGCTGAACTGCGGGCACGCGCGAGGCGAGCGTCGCCACCGCCTCCAGGAGCACATCTAGCGCCTTCTGCGGACGCAGCTGCGCGATCGTTCCGACCAGCTTCGCGTCCGCCGGGAGCCCGAGCTCTGCTCGCAGGTCGCCGCGAGTGCCGTCGCTGCGAGGGATATAGGCCGTAGGGATCATCACCGCCTTCTGCGGAGGTACGTGTTCCAGCTCGACCATCCGCTCTCTGTCCAGATTCGACACGGCGATGAAGCGGGTCGCCAGCCGCCCGATGAAGCGCCCGTCCACGAGCTTTCGAAGTGGCTGCCCCTCGTAGGACCAGGTGTGTTCGTGCGCCAGGACGACGGGCACCCGTGCCAGCCGGCCCCAGAGGACGCCCCAGGCATTGGAGCCGAACATGTGAGCGTGCAGCACATCGATTCGGGCCTCGCGCAGATAGCGAAAGAGCTTCCGGAACGCCACCACATCGCGGCTGCTACTCCGCCCCAGCGCAAACACGTCCACACCCGAGCTTCGAAGCTGCTCCACCAGCGGCCCGCTCGCGGTGCGGGTCGCGCAGAGGCTCACCTCGAAACGGTCGCGCGGCAGGGCGCCCGCCAGCCCGGCGGCGAACCGCTCCGCCCCGGTTGCGTTTTCGTCCAGCACGTCCAGCAGCTGGAGGACGCGGATGCGGTCAGGCATTCTCGCGAGCGGACTGCGCCACCTGGAGCATCGCGGGTCCAAGCGCAAGGAGAATCCAGAGCTGCTTGCTGAACTGCCCCGAGATGAAGAAGTTTGCGGCGAACGTCCCCACCAGGGCCACGCACAATCCTCTCGCAAGCAGCTCCATCTGCATGTCGCCCGCGCGCAGGAAGCCGTGCGCGGCTCGAATGGTGGACACGAGGGAGAACAGGAGCACCGCGACGAACGCGACCAACCCCGGGATGCCGACCTCCGCCAGCACCTCGAGGTACACGTTATGGGCCACCTTCGGGTCGTCCACGATGAACTCGTCGCGGCGAATCGCGCCCGGAGCGAGCAGGTAGTGGATCGAGGACGTCGAGAAGTTTCCAATGCCCACCCCCTGCACCGGGTTCGCCTCGACCATCCGCCAGCCGACCGTCCAAATGTCGGAGCGCCCGGTTCCGCCATCGGCCACCGAGATGCGCTCCCGCTGGTCCGCCGACGCGTAGAACGTGAAATAGCCAACGGCCAGGACGCTCACCGACACGAGCAGCAGCACGGCCGGCGTTCGCCAGCGCCCCGCAACGAGGACCGTCGCGATCAGCGCAACGGCGAGCGCGGTCAGGCCGGTGCGCGAGAGACTCAGGAAAACGCTGAAGGCGCAGAACCCGACCACAGCGAGGGCCAGCAGCCGGACCCCGGGATGGCGCTTCCAGCCCACCGCAAACGCCGCCGCGAGCGGCAGCGCGGCAACCATGACCGTCGCGAGCTGGTTGGGATCGATGCCGGCGCCGCCGAGCCGCGTGACGTCCTCGGCCGACTCCGGCGGGGCGGGAAACGCGAGGCCGTATAAGGCCGAGATCATGGCCCCGACGAGGAAGGCCGTCAAAACCCAGATCACATGACGGCGCGTGCGCACGGCCGTGAAGGCGATCAGGAACAGCGTCACCTGCAGCACCCAGCGATACAGGGCCGCGAGCGCGCCTCCGGGGTAGTCGGCCCAAAGCACACTCACGGCCATCCAGGCCAACAGCCCAACCAGGACATATCCGAACGCCGGATGCGCCGTGAAGAAGTCGCTCTTGGTGTCTGAGTTGGTCGCGAGGTTCGCGAGCCAGGAGAGCGCGAGCAGGAGACCGGCCGCCTTGGTAAAGGTGAGCGCCGCGCCGCCGAGCGGCAGGACGTCGACAAACGCCAGGACCGCGAACAGCGTCACGCCGACCGCAAGATCCGCGATCACGATCGCGGTGAACGCCACCGACAGGGCGGCCACCACGGCCAGCTTCGCGTCGATGCCCGCGAGCAGGCCGAACATTGCCGCCGCGGCGAGGAGCGCGACCTGGGCGCTCAGCAGCGGAAGGCGCGCCCGGAGAGTCATCTGGGCAGCTACCCCGTTCGGGTCGGTTCGCCGGCCCCGGTGTCGTAGATCTCAGGCGCGCCCGGGGGCGGGACTGCTTCGATCACCCCGCGTCGGCTGGACAGGTAGTAGCTGCTCTCGTCGGAGTGGCCGACGCCCACGACGGCGAAGCCCGTGGGGCGGATTCCGTTTTGGGCGAGCAGGTCCCCGAGGCGCGCAAGCCGGCTCAGGTTGGTGGTGCCGATGCGGACCACGAGCACCACGTCGTCCACCTGCTGGGCGAGCGGAAGGGCGTCGATCACCTCGGTGAGCGGTGGGGAGTCCACGATCACGAAGTCCGCGATCCGCTTGGCTTCCTCGAGCAGGGCCGCAGCGGTGGGAAGCGACAGCACCTCGGCGAGCCATGGATCCGCCTCGTGCACGAGCAGCAGCTGGAGATGGTCGCCGAAGGCCTCAGTGGACGTAAGCGCCTTGTCGAGGGGCACGTGGCCGAGCAGCACCTGACTGATCCCGACCCGTGGGCGAACGCCGAGCGTCTCGCCGATCGTGGGGCGGCGGAAATCCGCCTCGAGCAGGATGACCCTGTAGCCCGCAAGCGCCAGGGAAGCAGCCAGATTGATTGCCGTGGTGGTCTTGCCCTCCGAGGGCGACGCGCCCGTGATCAACACCGAGCGCCCACCGCGGTCGGGTCCGCGCGAGGCGTCGAGCATCGCCCGCAGCGTCCGGAACGCCTCCTGGGTCACCGGTGACAGCTGCCCAGGTGAGAGCGCGCGACGGCGCCTACCGCCGAGCCTTCCGCCCTCTCGCACGCTGGTCCGGGCCTTGCGTTCACGCGGAATGCGGGCCAGGACCGGCAGCCGGTAGCGCTCGTGAAGCTGGTCCTCTCGGCGCAGCCTCGGGTCGATCGCGTGCAGGGCGAACGCACCGCCGATCCCCAGGACGAGGCCCACGAGGAATCCCGCCATGATGCTGAAGACCGGCCGTGGAGCAGACGGGGAGCTCGGGATCGCGGCGGGCGTTTCCAGCCTGATCGTCGGATCGTCCTGCGCCCGCAGGGCCTCGAGCCGCGAGAGCTGGTCGGACAACGAGCCCGGGCCCGTAACGCCCTCCGCGCCCGGGTTCGCTTCGATCTGGTCGCGCAGGCGGGTGATCGCGCGGTCGAGCTGCACGTGAAGCTGGTCGGTCCGATCCTCGACCAGCGCTCGACCGAAGCCGTTCGCGATGTCTCGCGCGAGCCTCGGCGAGTCCGCCTCCGCCGTGATCGAGACGATGTTGCTCTGTGCCACCGGCGCTGCCTGCACCGCATCCAGCAGCTCCTGCGGGCGCATGTCGAGATTCAGCTCGTCGCGCACTCGTGCCGCCACGTCGCGGGTGGTCACGAGCCGCGCCACGGTCTCGACGTCGCGCGTGGGGTCATTCGACTCGCGTATGACGCTCAGGCCTGTGGGAACGTCGTCACTCCCGGTGAGCGGGGTCACGAGCAGATCGGCGTCCGCCTTGTAGGTCTTATCGGTGACGGCAACGTACGCGGCTGCGACGAACACGCAGACCGCCACCGTCGCGATGATCATCCGGTAGCGCTCGCGGATCACAGCCGCGTAACGGCGAAGCCCCTGCTGCTCCAGCATCGGCGCGCGCCATCCGCTCAGGTCCGCGTCAGAGCGGGATTGGGCATTCATAGGTGGGGACATCGAGGTGGCACCTACTATTGCAGTTGTTTCGCTTCGCGACTAACTATGACCGAGCCCATGCCGATACTTTGGAGAGTCGTTCGTTTTTACGGGACGACACCTCCAATGGGCAGCAGCCGGACAAGCGACGGTTCCTAGCGTGACGAATTCGGCGAACGTGCTCGACGTCCTTTTCGTCGCGGTACCCGCACTCGTTCTCGCCGTGTTGGCCGTGGCCTTTCTGGACGTCGGCTTTGCCCGTCGTCGCCAGCACCTGCGTGCGGCCGCGCTCGGCGAGCCCAGGGAGCCGCAGTCGCTCGGTGCACGCCAGGCGCAGGAGCTTTACGAGCACGCGCTCTTCGGTATCGCCCCCGCCGTCGTGGCGAGCGCCATCACCGCCAGTCGCCATGACGACGTGGGCCTTGGCGTGTACGTCCTGGCGATCATGGTCACAACACGGGTGATTCTCTGGCCAGGCCGTTCGCCGCTCCACCTCATGCCTGTGGTGCGCTCCGTTCTCTACTTCCTCGCGCCGGCACTCGGAATAGCGGTGGCGATCTCACCGGGCCTGTTCGTGGACTGGCCACTCACTCTCGAGACGATGCTGCCGGCCCTGTTCGGGGCATGGCTGATCACGCTGCTCGGTGTCCTGCTCGACCGTCGGTTCGATGCCCAGAGGCCGGTTCGGCTGGCGGTCATCGGCGGCCGTGACCTCGCCAGGAAGCTCGCGCTCGAGCTGGAGGAAAGTCACATCCGCGGCTTCAGCGTGATCGGCTTCATCGCCCCCGGCCCAATCGCACATTCCAGCGAGGACGGCTCCCAGCCCTGGCTCGGAGACCTCTCGGACGTGCGCACCGTGGTCAAGGACCTCAACATCGACCTGCTCGCCGTTGGCCCGGAAAATCCGCGCCTTCACCTCTTCGAGCACACCGCCAGGGAGCTGCTCGACCTGCCGGTGCGGATGGTCGAGGCGAGCGCCCTCTATGAGGACGTCCTCGGCCACGTCCCGATCGGGCAGATCAACTCAGCCTGGTTCCAGGCGATCATGCATCCGCGCCATTCGCCCGCCTCCCCGGTGTCAAAGCGGGCGCTTGACCTACTGATCACAGTGCCGCTGTCCGTGATCCTCATGTGGTGGATCCCGATCATCGCCCTTGCAATCTGGCTCGGCGATCGCGGGCCCGTTTTCTACCGGCAGCGCCGTGTGGGCGAGTTCGGCGAGGAGTTCGAGATCCTCAAGTTCAGGACCATGCGCGTCGACGCACCCGAGCCGTCGGAGAGCGTCCCGAGGGAGAGCCTCATGACGGGCGTTGGCCGGGTGCTCCGTCGGACGCACCTCGACGAGCTCCCGCAGCTCGTCAACGTCCTACGCGGTGAGATGACCCTTGTCGGGCCGCGCCCCGAGCAACCTGCCCTCGTCGAGCGCCTGGCCGCGGTCGTTCCGTACTACGACCGGCGCTCGCTGATCAAGCCCGGCCTCACCGGGTGGGCGCAGGTCCGATGCGGCTACGCGGGGTCGGCGGTCGGAACCGCGTGGAAGATCTGCCACGACCTCTACTACCTCAAGCACCGGTCGCTGGTGTTCGACCTGCTGATCGTGGTGCAGACGCTGGGCCTCTTCTCACGGGCCGACATCGAGCTGCCCACTCCGGACCTGGACTTCATCCTCGGGCAGACGACTGTTGCCGGCGAGCGGCCGACGTCGCCCACCGAGGCCATCTACTCGTAAGCGCCGCCGTCGGTGCGCCTCGCGGTATACACGGACTACTCCTACGGGCGCGCAGACGGCCGCCTCTTCGCCCAGCGCGCTTTCGTGCTCTTCCTGGGTGAGTTGGCGAAGTCGTTCGAGCAGGTGATCGTTCCCGGGCGACTCGACCCTGAGCTGGGACGCTCTCACTACGCGGTCTCCCCGAAGATCGAGTTCGTCCCGCTGCCGTACTACCGCAGCGTCCACAGGCCGTTCGAGGCCGCCGGGGCGATGCTGCGGTCGCTGGCGAGCTTCTGGCGGCTCCTCGGTCACGTGGACGTCGTGTGGCTGCTCGGACCCCATCCGCTGTGCGTGGCTTTCGCGCTGCTCGCGGCGATCCGGCGCAAACGAGTCGTGCTCGGGGTGCGCCAGAACACCCCTCGCTACATCCGTGTGCGCCACCCCGGCCGGCGCTGGCTGCATTCGGTGGCGGACGCGCTCGACGCGGCCTACCGCCTCATGGCGAAGCACTGCCGGACCGTGGTGGTCGGGCCGGAGCTGGCCGAGCGCTACTCGGGCGCGCCTGAGCTGCTCGAGATCTCGGTGTCGCTGGTCGGGGAGGGCGACCTCGTGACGGTCGAGCAGGCGGCCGCGCGGCCGTACGACGGCGAGCTGCGTGCGCTCAGCGTCGGGCGGCTCGAGACGGAGAAGAACCCACTGCTGCTTGCCGACATCCTTGCCCTCCTTGCCGAAGCCGACCCGCGCTGGCGGCTTGTGGTCTGCGGCGAGGGCGATGTCGAAGAGCAGCTGCGGGCGCGACTCGATTCACTCGGCGTCGCCGACAGAGCGGAGCTCATCGGCTACATGCCATGGGACGGCGGGCTGCTCGACCTCTACCGCGACAGCCACGCCCTGCTCCACGTGTCGTGGACCGAGGGCGTGCCGCAGGTGCTCTTCGAGGCCTTCGCATCCGGTCTGCCCGTTGTCGCCACCGCCGTTGGCGGCGTCAGGGGCGCCGTCGAGTCGGACGCAGTGCTGATTCCGCCAGGAGACGCTTCGGCGGCTGCTGCGGCCCTTCGGCGCGTGGCCTCCGATCCCGACCTTCGCGAGCGGCTTGTGGCCGGTGGTCTCGACAGAGTGCGGGGGCGGACGCTCGAGCTGGAAGCACGCCGCGTTGCTCAGTTCATCGCCGGCTAGCGACGCGGGACGAGCACGGCGCGCTTGAACTCGGCCACGAGCGTGCCGTCCTGCTTGTGCACGCGCGTGTGGACCTTGACTATGCCGCGGTCCGGCTTCGACTCCGACGGCCTCACCTCGAGCACCTCCGACTCCGCGAACAGCGTGTCGCCGTGGAAGACCGGCGCGGGGTGCGACAGCTCCTCCGTCGCGAGGTTTGCGATTGCCTTGCCGGACACGTCGGCCACCGACATGCCGAGGGCGAGCGAGTAGACGAGCGGCCCGACGACTACGTTGCGGCCCTGCTGCGATTCCGCGGCGTACACGTCATTGATGTGCAGCGGATGGTGGTTCATCGTCAGGAGGCAGAACAGGTGGTCGTCGGCCTCGGTCACGGTCTTGGCCGGCCAGTGCTCGTACACGGCACCCACCTCGAAGTCCTCGAGGTAGCGGCCATAGGGCCGGGCGCCGGATGCCTCCCGGTCGGCCTGCTTCGTCTTAAGTGATGAGGTCTCGGTCTCGCTCATGGGGCGCGGCATGTTAGTGCGAGCTGGCCGCGATACGGCTCACCGCGGCCGCAAGCGCGACTGCCAGAAGCAGCGATCCGCCCATCTCGAGCAGCTCCTCGGGTATCGAGAGCGCGTAATACGGCAGCGAGTGAGTGACGTCGTCGATCTGACTGCTGCTCATCGATTCGTCGACCAGCGAAGGCGTGACCTCGCTGTACACGGCTGCCTCGAGCATCTGCGCCGCGACCCACGCGCCGAGCCCGGCGAAGATCATCCGCGATTCCAGGCCGCGACGCCCGAGGGAGCCGGTGACCCGCGAGATCGCCCAGCCGAACCCGATGGCGGCAGGCAGGTAGAGCACCTGCCAGTCGACGTCGGTGCGAATGTCCACGCGCTCGTGGATCGAGAGCAGCTCGTCCAGCGCAAGGAACCCGAGGGCGGCGACCAGCAAAAGTAGAGGCGTGCGGTCGATTCCGTCCTGCGCCCGGGCCAGGGCGAGCGCCATGGCCGCGGCGACCGCGAGCAGGCCGGCCGAGAAGAACGCCGGCACGGTGTACTCGCCATCGAGGTCGAACGCCTCCGGGGTCGCCCCGGCGGCATGGAGCACGCCGGCCAGACCCATCACGGCGATGCCTGCCACGCCAAAGGCGGCTATCCGCTTTTCACGGGCATGCGGCATCCGTCTGGTATCGGCGGCTGGCACGGCAGCCAATAGGATCACAACCCGATGCGCAATCCCAGAGATTTCTTCAAGCCGCTCGCAATCGACGCTCCGGACCCGCTCCACGAGATCCCCTTCAAGCCCTCGCGGATGATCCACTTCCTCGACTTCTCGAACGAGAAGATGGTCGCGAAGGCGCCCGACATCGCGCCCCAGGTGGACATCCTGCTCGGCAATCTCGAGGACGCCATCCCGGTGGACCGCAAGGAGGCGGCGCGCGAGGGGCTGATCCGCGTGGGCTCGGAGATGGAGCTCGGCGAGACCCAGCTGTGGACGCGCATCAACGCGCTCGAGAGTCCCTGGATGCTCGACGACCTGATGCAGGTGGTGAGCGCGATCGGCGACCGGCTCGACGTTGTGATGGTCCCCAAGGTCGAGGGCGACTGGGACATCCACTACGTCGATCGGCTGCTCGCCCAGCTCGAGGCCAAGGCCGGGCTCGAGAGGCCGATCCTGATCCACGCGATCCTCGAGACCGCGCAGGGCGTCACGAACCTGGAGGCGATCGCCACCGCCAGCCCGCGGATGCAGGGCATGAGCTTCGGGCCGGCGGACCTCGCGGCCAACCGGCGCATGAAGACCACGCGCGTGGGCGGCGGACACCCGGGCTACCGCGTGATCGAGGACCCGGATCCGGATAATCCCGAGACCCCGCGCGCCACGGCCCAGCAGGACCCCTGGCACTACTCGATCGCGCGCATGGTCGACGCCTGCGCTGGCGCCGGCATCCTGCCCTTCTACGGCCCGTACGGCGACATCAAGGACACCGACGGCTGCGAGACGCAGTTCCGCGCCGCGTTCCTGCTCGGCTGTGTCGGGGCGTGGTCGCTGCACCCGGCCCAGATCGAGATCGCGAAGAAGGTCTTCTCGCCTGACCCCGAGGAGGTCAAGTTCGCGAAGAAGGTCATCGAGGCGATTCCGGACGGCCGTGGCGTCCACATGATCGACGGCAAGATGCAGGACGACGCCACCTGGAAGCAGTGCAAGGTGATGGTCGACCTGGCGGAGATGCTCGCGCGCAAGGATCCCGAGCTCGCGGAGGCATACGAGCTCGAGCCCGTTTCGTAGTTCCGCCTTTAGGGGTAGGTCTGAATCACCACTGCCGAATCGCCCTGCGGGGAGGCCGAAGGGCGGACGGGGGAACCAGTGGCAACTAGGAAGGTTGCCTGGGGCGAATCGGGTCGTTGCCCGTGGCTGTGACCCGTAGCGCGCTTCTCTTTTTTCCTGCGCGAGCCCGTCAGCTAACCCCGTAGGCCGAGGAAAGAGAGACTCGGATGAGCCACGCACGGATGGGGTTTGCGACTTTTGTCGCCGTGCTCGCCGTCTCTGCGCCCGCCCCGGCGGTCGCGGACATACCGTCGGAAAGCGCGGCGATGATCAAGAAGGTGAACGAGGCGCGGCGCGCGAGCGGTTTGGCGGAGCTTCAGACCTCGGAGGCCCTGACCGACTCGTCGCGCAGCTACGCGCGCTACATGCTGAAGCACGACTACTTCGGCCACCTGGCGTCGATCCGCGCAGGGGGTGACTTCCTCATGACCGGCGAGACGCTCGAGTGGCATTCGGGCTGGCGCCCGCGAGTGGGGTTCGCGTTCTCGCAGTGGATGAAGTCACCGTCGCACCGCACGATTCTGATGAGCCCGACCTTCCGCTTCATCGGAGCGGGGCGCGTGAGGGGACGCTGGGGCAGCCGCAAGGCCACCGCCTGGGTCGCCCACGTGGGCGCGCAGCGAGCGGCAACCGGGTTGCTGCCCTAGGAGGGCTTCGCGCTGCTAGGGCAGCGACGGGAGCGGCGGCAGCCCGATGCCGGGCAGCTCCGGCTTGGGCGCCGCCGTGTTGCGCTTGCTGGGCAGCCGGCAGATGAAGCCGAAATCGGTCTTGCGCGTGAGGCCGGTGCGCCCGGCGCCGGTTCCGGGTGAGCCCGGGCGGTCGAGCAACCACGAGCGCCTGACAGGCGCGCGGCGCACGCGGCGGTCGCCGCGGTCGATGCGCAGCACGTCGATCCCGCGGGCGAAATCGAAGGCGTAGACGATCTCGCCGCTGCGGTCGGTGGGCGGGAAGTAGACGGCCCAGGTCTCGCCCTTGGTGGGCACCCAGTAGCCGACCTGGCGGATGCCGGCCGGGTCGCGCACGTCGAGGAAGCGCGTGCCCTCCTCATACCAGCCGATGGCCACGAGGCCGTTGCGCTCGTCGAAATAGTGCGCGGAGCAGAGGCCCGTGACCGGCGCCCAACCCTTGCCCTGGACTAGGTTGTCCAGCTCCGTCGTGAACATGTCGAGCAGCGCGAGCCGCTTGCCCACGATCCCCCAGGTCTGGAAGGAGCCGGCCCCCTTGCAGGTCGGCCGGCTGTAGTCCTCCTCGGTGATCGCGACCAGGCGCTTCGAGTAGTGCAGGCTGTTGTGGTGGATCAGGTCGATCGGGGTCTCCCCCTCGCCGCCGATGCCGAATACCGGGTCGGGACCCGGGAAGCCGAGCTGACCCGAGTTCTTGATGTTCTCGTCGGTGCGCATGACCATCCGAGGCTTCAGCGGGTTCGACACGTCGTACGCGGCGGTGCCGTCGGCGCCCGCGATCCAGGCCAGGCCCTTCCTGTCCACCTGCACGTCGTGCGTGGCGAGGCCGGTGATTGCCGGCAGGAACTTCCCGGCCTTCGTCGGGTTGGCCGGGTCGCGCAGGTCCACGATCTGGATCCCCTGCGAGGTGCCTGCCAGGTACGCGAAGCGGCAGCGGTCGATGCACGAGGCGGTGTGCCCGATCCCGGCCTCCTGCGGCTCGGGCAGGCCGAAGATGCCCGGCACGCCCGTCTCGATGAACCCATTCGGCATCGCCGCCTTGAGCAGCGGCGCGCGCGGATTCGAGATGTCGATCACGTACAGCACGCCCACGCCCTCGCTCGGATCGTTCGAGACGAGCAGGATGTCGCCGCCGAGATCCACGTCCTCGTTCTCGAAGTGAGGCAGCGGCAGGGCGCCGACCGGCACGGGCAGCTCGGGCTTCGTCACGTCGTAGACCGTGAGGCCCTCGGTGGTCGTCACGTACATGAAGCCGTCGCGGAAGCGGGCGCCGATCGGGTTGGGCACCGGCAGCGTGGCGAGCGGCTCCACATTCGACGAGGCCAGCGGGCGCTCGCCGGCCAGGCGTGGCGCCGCTGCACTCGATGCCGAAGTGAGCAGCGCCAGAGCCGCTGCCAGAATCGCCCCGCGCAGCCTCATCGTCCCGTTATATAGGGTTCCGCGCCGCCATGCGCTTCTTTGAGTACGAGGCCCGCGAGATCGTCAAGCGGGCCGGGATCCCGGTCACCGACTTCGGATTCGCCACCACCGACCAGGAGGCGCGTGAGATCGCGCACCGGATCGGCGGGCCCACGGTGATCAAGTCCCAGGTGCTCACGGGCGGCCGCATGAAGGCGGGCGGCGTGAAGTTCGCCGACAGCGCAGACGAGGCAGCCGACTACGCCAAGGACATCTTGACGCTCGAAATCGGCGGCCACATGCCGCGCGGCGTGCTCGTGGACCCCAAGGCCGAGGTCAAGCAGGAGTACTACGCGGGCGTCGTCTGGGACGGCCTACGCAAGCAGCCGGTGATGATCTTCTCCCCGGTCGGCGGCATCGACATCGAGCAGGTGGCCGAAGAGCAGCCCGACAAGGTGGGCCGCCGTCACTTCTCGACGATCCAGCCCTTCAGCGACTACATGGCGAAGGAGGTGATCGCGTCGACGGGCGTCGGAGGGCGCCAGCTCACGCGCATCACTCCGATCCTCGCCCGCCTCGCGCAGCTGTTCGTGGACTACGACATGACGCTCGCGGAGATCAACCCGCTGGGCGAGCTCGAGGACGGCTCGTTCGTGGCGCTCGACGCGCACATGGACATGGAGAACGAGGCGCGGCCGCGCCAGAAGGCGCTCCTCAAGGACCTCGGCGTGGGCGACGAGGAGACGCGCGAGGCCCGAGAACCGACCGAGTTCGAACTCGCCGGCGAGGAGGTCGACTCGATGGACCACCGCGGCGTGGCCGGCAACGTGACCGAGTTCGACGGCGACCTCGGCCTCGTGATCGGCGCGGGCGGTGGCTCGCTCACACTCTTCGACGCCGTCCGCGCCCATGGCGGCCGGCCGGCCAACTACTGCGAGATCGGCGGCAACCCGTCGGTGCGCAAGGCCGCCGGGCTCGCGAAGCTCGTGCTCCAGAAGCCCGGCGTGGACAAGATCGCGGTGATGATGTCGATCGTCTCCAACACGCGCGTGGACATCGTCGCGCGTGGGGTGATCAAGGCCTGCCTCGAGCTCGGCTACGACCCGGCCGAGAAGATCGCGATCTTCCGCATCCCGGGCGCCTGGGAGGAGGAGGGCTTCAAGATCCTCGAGAAGTACGGCGTGGAGTACTGCGACCGCTCGGTGTCGATGCACGAGGCGGCACGACGTGCCGTGGAGAAGATCCAGGGCGCGGCGGCATGAGCATCCTCATCGACGAGAACACGACCTTCATCGTGCAGGGCATCACCGGCCGCGAGGCCGTGAACCTCACCCGCGAGTGCCTCGACTACGGCAGGGGCGCCAAGGTCGTGGGCGGCGTGACCCCGGGCCGCAAGGGTCGCGAGGTGCACGGGGTGCCCGTGTTCGACACCGTCGAGCAGGCCGTCGAGAACCACGGCGGCCCGATCAAGGGCTCGGTCGTGACGGTCCCCCCCGCCTTCACGAAGGACGCGGTGTTCGAGGCGATCGAGAACGGCATCGAGCTCGTGGTGATCGTGACCGAGCGCATCCCGCGGGGCGACGTGGCGCAGATGGTGGAGCTCGCCTCGGCGCACGGGGCCCGCATCATCGGGCCGAACTGCCTCGGGATCATCGTGCCGGACGTGATCAAGATGGGCGGCATCGGCGGTCCCGCGAAGGACGCCGCCAAGGCCTACTCCCCCGGCCCCGTCGGCGTGATATCGCGCTCGGGTGGCATGACCACGGAGATGTCGTCCACGCTCACGGCCGCCGGACTCGGCCAGTCCACCGCCGTCTCGATCGGTGGCGACGCGATCATCGGCTCGTCCTATGCGGAGCTGATGCCGCTGTTCGACGCCGACGAGCAGACCGAGGCGATCGTGATCTACACGGAGCCCGGCGGGCGCATGGAGGCGGAGCTGGCCCGCTACGTGACCGAGGAGAGCACGCGCAGGCTGCCGATCGTCGCGTTCATGGCCGGTCGTTTCATGGACGAGATGCCCGGCATGAGCTTCGGGCACGCGGGCACGATCGTGGAGGGCAAGGAGGACACGGCGGCCGAGAAGATCGAGCGGCTCGCGTCCGCGGGGATCGTGGTGGCCGAGGAGATCGCGGAGATCCCCGGCCTCGTGAAGGAACGCCTCGGGGTGACCGCATGAGCCCCACGAGCCACGGCACCTTCATCGCAGTGGAGGTCGAGGGGTCCGCTCGCGCCGACGTGGAGCTGGCCAAGAAGCTCGAGGAGGCGTGTCCTGTGGACATCTTCGCCGCCGCCGAGGACGGCGTTCACGTGGTGCAGGAGAACCTCGACGAATGCGTGCTCTGCGGCCTCTGCCTCGACGCCTCGCCTCCCGGCACGGTCCGGGTGATCAAGCTCTACGACGGCGGCGCCGAGCTGGAGCGCGCGGCCTGACGAACCCGGGCGTCACCCCGGAGCGCTTCCGCCAGGCCATCCAGGGCAGCTTCCCCGGCGACCTCGGGATCGAGGTCGTCCGCATCGAGGACGACGAGGTGGAGGGCCGGCTCGTGGTCGACGAGCGCCACCTCCACCCCGGTGGCTACGTGCATGGCGGCGTGTGGGTGGCCTTCGCCGACACCGTCGCGGCCTGGGGTACGTTTCGCCATCTCCAGGACGGCGCCGACTTCACGACCGCCGAGCTGAAGGCAAACGTATTCGCCGCCGGACGTACCGGAGACGTGCTCACGGCGATGGGGCGCCCGCTGCACGTGGGGCGCCGCACGCAGGTCTGGGAGGTGCGGATTCAGAAGGACGGCACGAACGCCGCGTTCTTCACCTGCACCCAGATGGTCCTGGCGCCGGCCTAGTCGCGCGGCGGCCGGCGCAGCAGCTTGCGCCACAGCGGGCGCGCCCTCAGGGCCAGCTCCTGCTCGGCCTGCATGAGCCGCGCCCAGGCCATCTGAAGCTGCTGCTCGGACTGGGCGCGCGCGGCGCGATCGTGCTCGGCGCGATCGTGTAGCGCCTTCGCGGCCTTGCGCTCGCGCTTCAGCGTCTCGCCGAGGCGCCGGCGGGCGTCACGCTCGGCCTTCAGCGCCTCCTCGAGCGTTTGCGTCCGGCCCTCGAGCCGGCCCGACTCCGCGGCCTGCCGCTCCAGACGCGTGAGCAGCTCCGAGGCCTCGACCTCGGTGTCGATGGCCGAATCGGCAGGCGGTGCCTCCGCCAACCGCGGCTTGCCCGCCTCGCGACTGAAGCGCTCACCGGCCATCCATTACCTCCATCGGGAAGCGCGCATCCTAGTCACGAGGACGGACGCGGGGTCTCACGTCCGCGCCAGCTGGCGCTGGACCACGTTGCCGATCAGCTTCGTGACCGCCGCGTCGCCGCTCACGCGCACGTGACCGTGGTCGTACGCGTCCACCCAATCCTTCAGCCGGCCCTCGGCGGCCAGCTCGTTGAAGTGGGAGCGCGAGACCGAGACGTCCACGCGGGCGTCCCCCGCGGCCTCCTTGTCGATCTTCGGCCCGGGCAGCTCCACGCGCCAGATCGGCACGTCCCCGCGCGCCCGCAGCTCGAGCTTGATCACGAGCTTGAGCTGCCTCAGCGCGGGCAGCTCGTCCTGGAGGTGCTCGACCGCCTGTTTGATGAGAGTTTTCGTATCGCCGCTGGACACGCGCCGCACCCTAGCCCACCGGCCAGGTGCCGCGGGGGACCGGGGGCGCGAGCCCCCGGCTGTCATCAGATCTTGTTGCGCTCGAGCAGCTTCTTGCCGATCACCATGCGCTGGATCTCGGACGTGCCCTCGCCGATGAGGAGCAGCGGAGCGTCGCGGTAGAGCCGCTCGATCTCGTACTCCTTGGAGTAGCCGTAGCCCCCGTGGATCCGGAACGACTCCTCCACGACCTCCTTGCCGGTCTCGGAGGCGAACAGCTTTGCCATCCCTGCCTCGAGGTCGGAGCGCTGGCCCGCGTCCTTCATGCGGGCGGCCTTCATCGTGAGCAGCCGGGCGGCCTCGATCTTGGTGGCCATGTCGGCCAGCTTGAACTGGATCGCCTGGTGCTTCGCGATCGGCTTGCCGAACGTCTTGCGCTCCTGTGAGTAGCGCAGCGCGAGCTCGAGCGCGCGCTGGGCGATGCCCACGCCGCGGGCGGCCACGTTCACGCGACCGACCTCGAGCGCGTCCATCATCTGGCCGAAGCCCTTGCCGAGCCCCGCCTCCTCACCGCCGAGGATGCGCTCGGGCGGGCAGAGGTAGCCGTCGTACACGAGCTCCGTGGACTCGACGCCCTTGTAGCCCATCTTCTTGATCTGGGGCGGCACCGTGAGACCCTCGTTCTCGTGCGCGCCTGGCTCCTTCTCGGTGATGAAGCAGGTCATGCCACGGTGGGGCGGGTCGGCCTTCGGGTCGGTCTTCATCAGCACGAACACCACGCCGGAGCGCAGTCCGTTCGTGACCCACATCTTCTGGCCGTTCAGCTCCCAGGAGCCGTCGTCGGTCTTCTTCGCCGTGGACTTGATGCCCTGGACATCGGAGCCCACCTCCGGCTCGGAGAGCGAGAAGGCGGCGCGGATCTCGCCCGTGGCCATCTTCGGAAGGAACTCCTGCTTCTGCTCGTCCGTCCCGAACTTCATCAGGAGATAGGAGCCGATGAAGTGGGTGTTCACGATGCCGGACACCGAGATCCAGCCGCGCGAGAGCTCCTCGACGATCATCGCGTAGGTGGTGAGGTCGAGACCCATGCCCCCAAACTCCTCGGGGATCGTGACCCCGAAGAGGCCGAGCTCCCGCATCTGCTCGACGAGCGCATCCGGGAACTTGTCCTCGTGGTCGTGCTCCTCGGCGATCGGGAGGACCTCGTTGTCGACGAACTGCCTGACCATCTCGGTGATGGCCTTCTGCTCGTCGGTCTTATCTGTGTAGGGGCTCGTCGCGACTGCCATTGGGGCTGAGAATACTGAGGGCTAATCGACCAACGCGCCGCAGGTCACGTTGGCCGTGGCGGTCGGTCACGTGCGTGACCCCGGTGGGCGACTCGATCACCCGCATGCGCGTGGCGAAGGCGGAGCGTGCCGTCAGTTGATCCGGCTATGGCGGACTAAGTGACGGAGGTCCCTCTTTCAATGCCGCAGGCCGCCCGGCCGAGATCGCAGCCACGGTGGCGCTTCAGCGATCCGCCTGGCGGGTAAGGACACGCCATGGCTACCTTGCGCCGTTCCCCCGCCGTGCGTCGCTCACCCGGGATCGGACAGCGCGCCGGCACCGCGGCGCGCCGTGGCGCCTGGGGCGTGGCTCGGGTCGTGAGCCTGATCACGTCGGTCGTCGTCGGGCTGATCGTGGTCGGCATCATCCTCGTGCTGCTCGAGGCGAATCGCGACAACGCGATCGTCGATTGGCTCGCCAGCGCCGCCCACTGGCTCGTGGGGCCGTTCGACAACGTGTTCAAGCCCGACGGCCACAAGGCCCGCGTGGCGGTCAACTGGGGCCTCGCCGCGGTGCTCTACGCGATCGTGGGCGGCTTCATCGCGCGGCTCCTGCGCCGCTAGGTCCCCGCGGCCTAGTAGCCGCTGGGGTGGCGCGCCACGAAGGCGGACGACGTGCGAAGCGTGCGGCTCCAGCGAGGGCCGGAGGACGGGCCCGGGGCATCCCGGTCGTGCATCGATGTGTCGAAGCGGTAGCCGGCCACCACGACATAGGCGTGCCCGCCGTGCGCGTATACCGTGATCCAGCGGCCCGTGCCGCGCTGGCCCCAGCTCATCAGCATCCCGCTCGGCAGCGGGGAGCGCAGGAAGCGGCCCCCGTGGAGCGCGTAGGAGACGGCGCCCGAGCAGTCATAGCCGCGATCGAGGCGGCCGCTGCGGTAGGCCGTGTGGCCGCCGCCGTAGACGTACGGCTTCTCGACGATGCGGTTCGCCGCCGCGATCACCTGCTTGACGCGCCGGGGCGCGGAGGCGGGCGCCAGCAGGCGGCCGTTCACGAGCGTGGCCTTCGCCGGCGGCGGCGGAGGCGGAACGAAGGCTGCGCCGCCCGAGTTGGACGAGCTCTGGGCCCACGCGCCGGGCGCGAGGACGAGCAGGCACGCGGCTGAAAGCGCGGCGACGAGCAGCTTTTTGCTGAAGGCGGAAGACATTCTCTCTCGAACGCCTACGGGGTTAGCTGACGGGCTAGCGCTGAAAGAGCTTGCGCTTCTTCTCTCGAAGATTCGCCCCAGTGGCCGTGGCCACCAACAACCTGGTTCCCCCGTTCCGCGCTATCGCGGATTCGGCGTGACGGGTGAAGCTACCAGAACAGTCGGTACCCGTCTCCGGTTACTTTAATGCGTATTCACACGAGTTCGGCCCGCGGGCGCTGAGTCCTGCTCGTACGCGGCGAGCGGCCCTCGCCCCGGTCGACCCTCAGGAGCGACCACGCGATCAGCGCTATCAGCGCCAGCGCGATCGCCAGCACCGTGAGGTACGCCATCAGCGTCAGCGCCGGTGACACGTCCTGCTTCTTCTCGCGCTGGAGCACCTCGATGTCGGGCTGGAAGGCCCGGGTGAAGCTCGCCTTGGCGGGCACCTCGGCCGCCGGAATCGCCTCGTCCTTCGGCAGGAACAGCGGCATCGAGATCAGCGCGTCGCCCTGCTGGATGCGAAGCGTCGACTTCCAGCCGCCGTAAACCGGGATCGGCTTGGTCGTCCTGTACACGCCCGGCCCGACCTTCTCGAGCGGGTCGACGACGCTGCCCCCGCCCTGCCAGCCGGTCACGTTCATGAACTCGGGATCGTCCACGGAGTCGCGCGGGTCGAGGCGAATGGTGGCGGCCACCGTGCGCTGCGCGCCGCCGTCGATGTCCCGCAGCGTCACGTGCGCGCGCTGGGGTCCGCTGTCCGACAGCGGCAGCGCCCATCCGATCACGCCCATCAGCACGAGCCCGCACACAAGCGCCGCGCGGCGGTCGGCCGACACGAGCCGCCGTCCGTCCTCGCGGCTGATCAGCGCGCCGCTGCGGCCAACGAGCGAGCCGCCGATGAAACCGCCCACGGCGCCCGCGGCAACGGCCGTGATGAAGCCGGCGATGGCGGCCTCGGGCAGCAGCGAGTCGTTCCAAGGGATCGGCATCCAGATGTGCGACCAGGCCCACTCGGCCGCGAGACCGATCGTCCCGATCAGGGCACCGGCGATGGCGCCATTCACAACCGGGCTGCGGCCGCCCGCACGGACGAAGACCGCCTCCACGAGCAGCGCCTCGACTATGAAGAGAGGGAAGTGCGGGGTCGTCTGGCCCCAGACCCCACCGACCATGATCGCCAGGAAGCCCCGGATCACCACGTAGCCGGCCACAGCGAGCAGGGCCCCGCCACGGCCGATGTAGAGCCGCGTGGTCACGAGGCCGATGCCGGCCGCGAGCATGATCAGGATCGGCTGGTAGACGTCGCGGAACTGGGGAACGCCGAAGTCGAACTCGGCCTGGAAGGTGGCAAGCGCGACGAGGAAGCCGCCGACGAGGAAGCTGCGCCGCAGGTGGTAGACCCACGGCGTGCCCTCGCGCTCGGGGTCGCGTCCGACGGCCGTGATCGCCTCGCCCATCAGCACCATGCCGCCGAGCGTCGCGAGCGACGCGCCGCCGATCAGCATCAGGTGTGTCGGGCCCCAGAGCGTCACGTCCTGGCCGAACAGCCGGTGCCACATGTCGTCGAGCGGGAAGCCGGTTAGCGCGAAGGCGCCACACGCGGCCATCATCAGGCCGCCGACCGGCGCCCACCAGTCGCCGCCGAGGTGGACAGCCGTCTTCGCCGGGCGCTCGGTGCCGGCCAGCGCCATCGACATCACGCCTGCCACGAGTACGCCGTAGAGGCCGATCAGGATCAGGTAGTGCGCGGGGTTGGCCAGCGGGCCGGCGTCGCGGCCGTTGTCGATGTGCAGGGAGATGTCCCAGTACATGCCGAGCACGGCCGTCAGAAGCGAGATTCCAAGCAGCATCGAGGGCACGGACGCCCACGCTGGCAGGCCGGTGTGCCGCTCGGCCCAGCTCGCCAGGCGAGCAAGGACCTTCAGCTTTCCGCTGCGATGACCCGCGATCAGATAGGCCACGAGCGCCGTTGCGACCAGTGCGCCGGCCGTGGCCCCGATGGCCTCGCCGATGGCGGCTCCGCCCGCGGGCTCCTTACCTGTCGACTGTGCGAAGGCCGGGGCGGCGTGCGTGAGCGCGACGCTGAAAACGCTTGCAAGGGCAATCCCGGCACGGCGCATGTGCTTAGCTCCTCTGGTCGTTTGAACTTGCTTCCCCCGGGATAGTTCCCAGTTGTCCCGAAACCTAACTGAACGTTCAGTCAGTAGTTTATGAACGCCCCGCCAAGACGCCGTTTGACAGCCGAGGAGCGCCGTACAGGCATCCTCGATTCGGCGCTGGCCGTGTTCTCTGAGAGCGGCTACCACTCCTCGTCGATCGACGACATCGCGCGCGAGGCGGGGGTCTCGAAGGCCCTCATCTACGAGCATTTCGCCTCCAAGCAGGAGCTGTACGCCGATCTGATCGCGCGCAATTCCCGCGAGCTCACCCAGCGCATCGGCGCGGCGCTCGTGGGTGTGGAGCTCGAGTCCGGATCGTCGCGGCTGGCGATCGGGCTGGATGCGTTCTTCGCCTTCGTCGAGGAGCGTCGCGACGCCTGGCGCATGCTGTTTCGCGACGCCACCGACCCTGAGACGGCCGCCGTTGTCGACCGGATGCTCGAGCAGGTGACCGCCGAGGTCACGATGCTCATCGCGCAGGATCCGGGGGCCAAGGCGCTCGAGAGCGCCGAGGACCGGCGGGCGCTCCGGCTGCTGGCGGAGATGCTCGTGGGCGGCGCGCAGTCGATGGCGAACTGGTGGGCGTCGAATCCGGAGGCGCCCCGCGAGCAGATGGTCACGATCGCGATGGACTTCGCATGGCTGGGGCTCGAGCGGCTGAGCCACGGCGAGCGCTGGCCGCCTGGATGAGCTTCGTCCGAGACGTCGTCGACGCCGCGGATCCCTCCGGCCTGGCGCTCGTCGCAATCGGCGCGGAAGGCGAGCGCCGGGAGATCTCGTTTGGCGAGGTGGCGGATCGCTCCGGGCGGCTCGCCGGCGCGCTTGCGGAGCGCGGGGTGGGACGCGCCGACGTGGTGATGACCGTCGTCGGGAACCGGCCCGAATGGGCGTACGCGATGCTGGCCTGCTGGCGGCTCGGCGCCGTGGCACAGCCCTGCACCGAGCAGCTGCGGCCCGCGGACCTGCGCGCCCGGATGGAGATGGTGGAGCCGCGCGCCGTCGTGGCCGACGCCCGGGACCTCGAGCTCGTCACCTCCACCGGCTTCGACGGCCCGGTCCTGGCCGTGTCCGACGAGGCGCTCTTCGAGGGTGCTCCGCTGCCCGCGATCGAGTGCGCACCCGAGGAGCCCGCGCTGATCGTGTTCACCTCGGGCACGGCCGGCGAGCCGAAGCCCGTGCGCCATGGGCACGGCTACCTGTACGGCCAGCGTGTCCAGGCCGAGCATTGGTACGGCGCGCGTGCGGGCGAGCTGTGCTGGTGCACCGCGGCCAGCGGCTGGTCCCTCTCCGCGCGCAACGCGTTCGTGGCCGCGTGGCTGCGGGAAGCCGCCGCGCTTCTCCACGATGGCCGCTTCGAACCCGCGGAGCGGCTCGATCTGCTGGAGCGCGAGCGTGTGAACGTGCTCTGCATGTCCCCCACCGAGTACCGCGCGATCGCCAAGCGCGAGGAGCTGCGGCCGCTGCCGGACCTTCGACACGCATGTGCGGCGGGTGAGCCGCTCAACCCCGAGGTGGTCCGCGCCTGGCAGGAGGCGGCCGGCGTGGCCATCCACGACGGATATGGCCAGACCGAGACGGGCCACCTCACCGGAATGCCTATCGGGCCGCCGGTGCGGCCGGGCTCGATGGGCCGCCCCCTCCCCGGCTTCCGCGCCTGGATCGACGACGGCGAGCTGGTCGTTGACCCTGCGACCGTGCCGACGTTCTTCCTCGACGGAGCGCGCGATCAGCCCTGGCGCACAGGTGACCGCGTGCGCGAGGACGAGGACGGCTACCTCTGGTTCGAGGGGCGAACGGACGACGTGATCATCTCGGCCGGCTACCGGATCGGGCCATTCGAGGTGGAGTCGGCGCTCGTGTCCCACCCCGCGGTGGCCGAGGCGGCCGCGGTGGCGGCGCCCGACGAGCTGCGCGGCCAGGTGGTGCGCGCGGTGGTGGTGCTGCGCGACGGCTACGAGCCCGGCGAAGCCCTGGCGGGCGAGCTCCAGGCGCACGTGAAGTCGGAGACGGCCCCATACAAGTACCCGCGCATCGTGGACTTCGCGGCCGCCCTGCCAAAGACGCCGAGCGGCAAGATCAAGCGAGCCGAGCTCAGAGATCAGCCGAGCGGCTGACGCCCGCGGGCATTGAAGGGAGATCGTCGTCACTTAGTCCGCTCCAGCCGGACTAAGTGACGGCGCCCTTCGGAAACCAGCCCCTTCACCGCCGCCGTTCTTCCTTGCCGTCCCGGGTAGCCTCGGGTGAAATGGCAAACCGGCTCGCCAACGAGACCTCGCCGTACCTGCTCCAGCACAAGGACAACCCAGTGGACTGGTTCCCCTGGGGCGAGGAGGCCCTCGCGCGTGCGCGGGACGAGGACCGGCCGATTCTGCTGTCGATCGGCTACTCGGCCTGCCACTGGTGCCACGTGATGGAGCGCGAGTCGTTCGAGGACCCCGAGACCGCGGCGCTGATGAACGAGCTCTTCGTGTCCATCAAGCTCGACCGCGAGGAGCGGCCCGACCTCGACTCGATCTACATGGAGGCCTGCCAGGCGATGACCGGCCAGGGCGGCTGGCCGCTCAACGTGTTCCTCACGCCCGAGCAGGTGCCGTTCTTCGCGGGCACCTACTTCCCGCCGGACTCGCGCATGGGCATGCCGAGCTGGACCTCGGTGCTCGACGCCGTGGCGAAGGCGTGGGACGAGCGCCGCGAGGAGATCCGCGCCGGCGGCGAGCAGATCGCGGCTCGACTGCGAGGTGGTGCCCTGCTCTCCCCTTCGGACCAGCCCTTCGACGACAGCGCGCTCGACGGCGCGGTCGAGACGCTGCGCAGCCTCTACGACCGCGCCCATGGCGGGTTCGGAGGAGCGCCCAAGTTCCCGCCCGCCTCGACGATCGAGTTCCTGCTTCGCCGCGGCGAGACCGAGATGACCGCGCACACGCTGCGCGCAATGGCGTCCGGCGGCATGTACGACCAGGTGGGCGGGGGCTTCGCGCGCTACTCGGTCGACCCCTACTGGCTCGTCCCCCACTTCGAGAAGATGCTCTACGACAACGCCCTGCTTGCGCGCGCCTACCTGCACGGCTGGCAGGTGACCGGGGAGCCGCTTTTCCGGACCGTCACCGAGGAGACGCTCGACTGGGCGCTGCGCGAGATGCGCGGCCCCGAGGGCGGGTTCTATTCGGCGCTCGACGCCGACTCCGAGGGTGTGGAGGGGAAGTTCTACGTCTGGACGATCGAGCAGATGCGCGAAGCACTCGCGGGCGAGCCGGACCCCGACGAGGCGATCGCATGGTTCGGCGCCACCGACCGCGGCAACTTCGAGGGCAGCAACATCCCGGTGCGCGGGCCGGGCGAGCCCGAACGGCGCGACGAATGGCGGCGGCGGCTCTACGACGTGCGCTCCGGGCGCGTATGGCCGGGCCTCGACGACAAGCGCCTCACCTCCTGGAACGCCCTGATGATCTCGGCGCTCGCCGACGCGGGCGCCGTGCTCGAGCGCGAGGACTACCTCGATGCGGCCCGCACGGCCGCGGACTTCGTGCTGCGCGGTCTGCGCGACGGCGACGGCCGCCTGCTGCGCAGCTGGAAGGACGGGAACGGCAAGCTGAACGCATACCTCGAGGACCACGCCTTCCTGCTCGAGGCGCTCATCTCCCTCTACGAGGCCAGCTTCGAGCCGCGCTGGTTCGGCGAGGCGCGCGTGCTGGCCGACTCGATGATCGCGCGCTTTGCCGATGACGAGAACGGCGGCTTCTTCGAGACCTCGTCTGACCACGAGCGGCTCGTGGCTCGCCGCAAGGACCTCGAGGACCATCCGATTCCGGCCGGCAACTCGAGCGCCGCCTACGGGCTGCTGCGCCTGGCCGCGCTCACGGGCGAGCATGAGTACGAGGCGCGGGCGGAGTCCGTCCTTCGGCTCCTACACGAGCTCGCGCCGAAGCACCCGCAGGCCTTCGGCCACGTGCTTCAGGCGCTCGACTTCCGGCTCGCGACCGTGAAGGAGGTGGCGCTCGTGGGTGGCGAGCTGCGCACGCTCGAGCGCGTGGTGCGCGACTCGTTCCGGCCCCACCTGGTGCTCGCCGGCGGCGAGCCCGACGGTGTGCCGTTGCTCGAGGGCCGCGAGCCGGTCGGGGGCCGGCCGACCGCGTTCGTGTGCGAGCACTTCGCATGCCGAGCGCCGGTCACGGAGCCCGCCGAGCTGGAGCAACTGCTCGCGTGATCGCAACCGCCCTGGCCGTGGCGCTGACCGCGGCAGCGCCGGCTCCCGCCGACGCTCACAGCGTGGCGGTGAGGATCTCCTCCTGGGGCCCGCGCCCGGCGGCGAGCGCTCGCGAGGCCCGCGCGCACCGCCTGGTCGGGCGCGTGTTCCGCAGGGCCGGCCTGCGCGTGGGTGTGCAGGAGTTTCGCGTGCCGGGTAGGGGACGCTCGCGGAACGTGATCGGCGTGTACGACACTCCGCGCAGCTGCCTGCGAATCGTCATGGCCCACACCGACTCGGCACCGGGCGCGCCCGGTGCCAACGACAACGCCTCCGGAGTCGGGGTGGTGGCGGCACTCGCCGGGCGACTCACGCGGATCGACCCCCATTGCGACGTGTGGCTGGTGGCCACCGGAGCCGAGGAACGCATCTACACCGGCTCGCCCGACCACCTCGGCGCCCTCGCGCTGGCACGGCGCGCACGCTCGCACGGCGCGCGCCGCCGGCTTCAGTGGGCGCTGTCCCTCGACGAGGTGGGCCGCGACCGTCCGTTCTGGCTCCGTTCGCCCGCGAGCGCAATGCGCCCAACGGTCGAGCGAGCCCTGCTCGACGCAGCCTCCCGCGCGGGGGTGCCCGTCAGCTGGGTGCGCGACGAGAGCTCGGGCAACTCCGACCACCGCGAGTTCGAGCTGGCCGGCCTGCCGGCCGCGAAGCTGGGAGTCGGCGCAGGCGGGGAGCCCTGCCGCCACATGGCGTGTGACCGCCCGTCACGCCTCGACGCGATCTCGCTCAGGCTCGCCCGGCGGATGACCGCCGCCGCTCTCGGCGCGCCCTAGGGCAGACGGCCACCAGATGCGCGGCCCGATCTGCAGCACGAGTGCCGGCACCAGCACGCTTCGCACCAGGAAGGTGTCCAGCAGCACTCCGAAGGCGACGACGAACCCGATCTCGGTGAGGAAGACGAGCGGCAGCACCGCGAGCACGGAGAAGGTGCCCGCCAACACGATGCCGGCGCTCGTGATCACGCCGCCGGTCACGGCGAGCGCCCGCAGGATTCCGTCGTGGGTCCCGTGCTTGATCGTCTCCTCGCGAGCGCGGGCTAGGAGGAAGATGTTGTAGTCCACGCCGAGCGCGACCAGGAACACGAACGCGAACAGCGGCAGCGACGGGTCCGAGCCGGGGAAGCCGAAGAACACGTCGAAGGCGAAGTAGCCCACGCCCAGCGCCGCCAGGAAGCTGAGGATCACGGTCCCGATCAGCACGAGCGGCGCGATCAGGGCGCGAAGCAGGAGCGCCAGGATCAGGAACACGACAACGAGGACGATCGGCGGGATCACCGTCGAGTCCCAGGCGGCCGCCTCGCGCACGTCGAACTCGACCGCGCTCGCCCCGCCGACAAGGGTGCCCTCCGCTGCCTCATGCGCCGCGTCGCGGATCGGGTCGATCCGGTCGAACGCCTCGGTCGAATAGGGCTCCGGCTCGAGCGTCCCCTGAATCAGAACCCCGGCGTCGCCGCTCGCGACCGGGCCGGACACGGCCTCGACCCCTGCCACACCCTCGACGGCCTGCTGCACGGCAGGGACATCCTGCTCATTGGGCACCACGATGTCGACCGGCGCGCTGGCCCCGGCCGGGAAGTGCTTGCTGAGGATGTCCTGGCCCTCCACCGACTCGACCTTGGTGCGGTAGCTGTCGTTCGTTGTCAGGTCGGTCGAGAAGAACGCGAGCCCGAGACAGAGAAAGAGCAGTACGGCGGTCGAGCCGATCGCCACCTGCCGGGGCCGCCCGGCGACCCAGTCACCCACGCGCTTCCAGAAGCCCTGGGTCTCGGTCGCGAAGTGCTCGTGCCGAAAGCGCCGCAGCTCGTACGGCTTGAAGACCGCTCGGTCGAGCGGACCGACGATCAGCGACGGGATCGCCCCGCGCGTGGCCTTGTGGAGCAGCGAGTTGATGAGCACCAGCGGCAGCAGCACGAGCACGATCAGCGACGCGCCGACCACCAGCAGCAGCGCGGGGATGCGCGGCCCGTCCGCGATCCGTCGCCGCATGCGGCCTGCCTGCACGCCCTCCGGCGCGAGCCACTCGGTCGAGTGCGGCACGAACGGCCAGAAGGCACGGCGGCCGAAGATCGTGAGCAGTGCCGGCAGCAGGGTGAGCATCGAGAGGGCCGCGCAGGCCACGCCCATCGCAACGATCGGCCCCATGCCGGAGGTGCCGTTGACCTTCGCGATCATCAGGCAGAAGAGCGCCGCGATCACGGTCGCCGCGGACGCCGCCACCGCCGGGCCCGCTGAGCGCATCGCGGCAGCCATCGCCTCATGGCGGTCCAGCGTGTGGTGTAGCTCCTCCCGGTATCTGGCGACAATGAGGAGCGCGTAGTCGGTACCCGCCCCGAGCACCATGATCGACATGATCGAGCTCGACTGCCCATTGATCGTCACGCCGAGCTCCGAGAGGCCGTAGCCGAGCGAGCGGGCGAGCATCTCCGCGAATATCACCGCGGCCAGCGGGACGAACAGGAAGATCGGCGAGCGGTAGATCAGGATCAGGAGGACGATCACGAGCGTGACCGCCGCCAGCAGCAGCGTGCCGTTGATGCTCTCGAAGACCTTGATGGCGTCCGCGCCGTAGCCGGCGCCGCCCGTAATCTTGACCTGGAGCCCGCCGCCCGGATCCGAGACGGTGTCGCGCCAGAAATCGACCGGGTCGAGAATCGTGTCGCCCTCACCGTCGCCCTTCAGGTAGGCGGTGACGATCGCTGCCTTGCCGTCCTGCGAGCAGATCGGGCCAACGAACGGCGCGTAGTCGCCCGGCTGGCCGGGGATCTCCGTGGTCGGTCCCCCGCAGCCCGCCGGCTGGCCGCTCTCCTGCCCGGCCTCCGGCGGCGCCTGGCCGCCCTCGGGTGCCTGACCCTCTGAGGCGCTGCCGGCCTCGCCACCCGCCGCGGCGGTAGCGCCATCTCGGACGACGCCCGGGAAGCGCTTCTCCGTCAGCTTCCCGATGTCTTCGCGGATCTTGGCGAAGTCCGCCGGGGTCAGTCCGGACTCGCGCGAGTAGACGATGACCGCCGGCGCCAGCTCGCCGCCTTGGAGGTCCTCCGTGGCGGTGAGCGTTTTCGTCGACTCGGCATCGCCAGGGAGGAACGAGGTGGACTCGTTGTTCTCAGCGTCCGCGAACTTGGTCGGCAGCTGTGCCGGACCGACGGCAATGAAGATCCCGATCAGCCAGATCAGGAAGACGACCCACTTGGATCGACGGCCAGCAGCGACGGTGAAGATCGAACGGCGCGAGTTCATGCGCGCAAGGTAACCGCTCGGCGGGCGGGACTACGGGCTCGGTAGCGACTACAGGATCGACAGGTAGCGGTCCAGCTCCCACTCGGTCACCTGCACGCGGTAGTCCTCCCACTCCTGCCGCTTGATCTCGACGTAGCGGTTGAAGATGTGCTCGCCGAAGGTGCGCAGGACGAGCTCGGACTGCGCGGTCAGCTCGATGGCCTCGCCGAGCGTCTCGGGCAGCTGCTCGATGCCGAGCCGCTTCCGCTCCTCCGGGGTGATGTGGTACAGGTTCTTCTCCATCGGCTCGGGCAGCTCGTAGCCCTTCTCGATGCCCTCGAGCCCCGCCGCGAGCAGGATCGCGAAGGTCAGGTACGGGTTGCACGCCGGGTCCGGACAGCGCAGCTCCATCCGCGTGGCCTGCTCCTTGCCGGGGTGGTAGAGCGGCACGCGCACGAGCGCGGAGCGGTTGCGCCGCGACCACGCGCAGTACACCGGCGCCTCGTAGCCCGGCACCAGCCGCTTGTAGGAGTTCACCCACTGCGCGAACACCGAGCAGATCTCGCGTGCATGCTTGAGCTGGCCGGCGATGAACGCCTTGCCCACCGGCGAGAGGTAGTACTGGTCGTTCGCGTCGTAGAACGCGTTCGCGCTGTCCTGGAACAGCGACTGGTGCGTGTGCATGCCTGAGCCGTTCTCGCCGAACAGCGGCTTTGGCATGAAGGTCGCGTGCCAGCCGTACTTCATGGCGTACTCCTTGACCGTGATGCGGTAGGTCATGCAGTCGTCCGCCATCTTCAGCGCGTCGGCGTAGCGCATGTCGATCTCGTGCTGGGAGGGGCCCACCTCGTGGTGGGTGTACTCCACGTGGATGCCGAGCTGCTCGAGCGCCAGCACCGTCTCGCGGCGCACATCCGAGCCGGCGTCGAGCGTGGTGAGGTCGAAGTAGCCGCCCTCGTCGAGCACCTCGGGAACGCCGCTTTCGGGCTTGGCGTTGCGGAAGTAGAAGAACTCGAGCTCCGGCCCTACGTAGAAGTTCGTGAAGCCCATCGACTCGGCGCGCTCGAGCGTGCGCCGCAGCACCTGGCGCGGGTCGCCCTCGTAGGGCTCGCGGTTCGGGGTCACGACGTCGCAGAACATGCGCGCCACTCCCCTGTCCTCCGGGCGCCACGGCAGGATCTTGAAGGTCGAGGGGTCCGGCATCGCGATCATGTCCGACTCCTCGATCGCGTTGAAGCCGGTGATCGACGAGCCGTCGAAGCCCATGCCGCCCTCGAACGCGTCCTCGAGCTCCTGCGCGTTGATGGAGAAGCTCTTCAGCTGCCCCAGGATGTCGGTGAACCAGAGACGGACGAAGCGGATGTCGCGCTCCTCGACGAAGGCCCTGACGTCGTCGGCGGTCTGCGGCTGATCTGTCATCGGCGGCAGCCTACAACCAGGCGTTGGCCCACTGCTTGAGCGCGCGAACGGCCGGCTGGAGGGCCTCGCCCTTCTCGGTCAAGACGTACTCGACCCTGACCGGAGTGTCGTCGATCACGTGCCGCTCGACGATGCCCTTCGCCTCCAGCTCCTTCATGCGCTCGGACAGGAGCCGGTCCGACAGGTCGGGCACCAGCTGCTTGAACTCAGAGAAACGGGTCGGCCCGTCCATGAGCACGAAGAGGATCGCGCCGGTCCAGCGCTTGCCCACCAGCTCGACAGCCTGGTGGTAGGACGTGCAGCAGGTCTCACGCCGCTCGATGACCACAGCCCGCTCGGAGGCCATGATCGACATCGTAGTCCGAGCCACGGCGGGGCGCGGCCTTAGGCCGCCTGGGCCAGCCGGGAGTCCTCGGTCGAGCCGTCGATCGGGACGTCGCCCGCGCGCGTGACCAGGTTTCCGAAGGTGGCGAGCGCCACGTGGGCGATCGCCTCGAGGATCTGCTCGTCCTCCCAGCCCGCCTCGCGCGCCTCCTCCTGGAGGTGGCGCTTGGGTGCCCCCTCCGACTCGAGCAGCGCCTTTACGAAGCGCAGCAGGACGGCCTCCTTCTCGTCGTGCGAGTCGAACTCGCGCGCGAGGGCGATCTCGTCCATCCCGAGGCCGGCGTCGCGGCCGGTGCGCTGGAGCGTGGAGAGCGCGTATTCGCTCCCCTGGTGCTCCGCGACGGCGAGCGCGATGCGCTGCTGAGTGGCATAGGCGAGCGAGCCGTTTCGCAGCTCGGAACGCATGCGCGCGTACGAGCGCAGCACCGCCGGCGACCCGGCGAGCACGCCGATGAAGTTCGGGAGCTGTCCTCCGCCCGCGAGCGCGCCCTTGAGAATGGGGACGCTCCCTTCGGGGGCCGTCAGCTCGTCATGGACCTGGAACCTGCTCTCCTTCGTCTTCATGGCGCTTCTCTTTCCGCTTGCGACTTACCTGGGGTAAGTGTAAGGGAAAAAGGCGTGCTAGACACGCCAATGACGAGGGAAGCGGCGGCGGCTCGGCTTCGGCTGGCGGCGGCTAGGCGTGAGCCGTGCCGAATGCCACGACCATCAGGAAGAGGCCGAGCAGGAACGCCCAGAGGCCGAGCCGCTCGGGCTGGACCATCGGGCTGCTCATCACCGAGTGCGCGCGCCTGCGCGCGGGCGTCGGGTGACCGGTGATGGTGACCGTGCGGCGGTCCGAGACCGGCTGCTCGGTGAGCAGCTCGGCGGCGCGGCGCTCGAAACGGCGCGGGGCCTCGTGGGTGGTGTCCTCGCTGGGACGCAGCTCGGCGACCGTGCCACCCTGGCCGGACTCGGCGCCCTCCTCCTCATCCCGCTCGAAGCGGTTGGGACGGCGCTCTTCGGCCTCGATCTTGCGCTCCCACTGGAGGAGCACCGCCTCGCGGCTCATGTCTTCTTGGTCATCCTCACGCAGGGCGCGGGCACCGGCAGTCTGCATCGGTTCTCTCTCTTTTCGCCTGCGGGGTTAGCTGACGGGCTCGCGCTGAAAGAGATGCGCTACGCGGACTTGCGATTCGCCCCTGGCCGACCGGCCATCTGGGTCCCCCACGCCCCGTTTTCATACCCAGGGCTTCGGCTTCGACGGACGCGGCCATGCTAGCAGTCGAGCGCACGCGTCGGACGGAAAAGCACGGTGCTTGCGGGCTAAATGCAACGAGGCTTGCAATTGGGCGGTTTCGCGCCCTGCGAGCGGCTCAGCGGCCGGCCACGGCGGCCACGTATGTGGCCACTGCGTCGGCGTCGTCGCCCTCGAGGAGGGCCGGGGGCATGCGGCCGGAGCCGGTGCCGCCAGTCTTGATCGCCTTCAGGACGCGCTGCTTGTCGAGGCCGCTGAGCTCGTCGAGGTTCGGGCCGGTCACGCCGTGAGCCTGGACGGCCGCGAGCGTATGGCAGCTCTTGCAGTTCTGGACGAAGAGCTGCTTGCCGAGCTCCTCCTTGGCGGTCGGCTCCGTCGTGCGGAGCGAACCGGTGCCGCCCTCCGACTCGCCGCGTCCGGCGATCACGGCAGCCGGGACGGCCACGCCGAGCGCCAGGTACAGCACGACCATCACGACGGTGAAGACCCGTCCCCCGCGCGTGAGGTACGCCTCCCGCGCGGCGCTCGCCCCGCCGGAGAAGGCGATGAACATCACGGCGATGCCCGCGAGGACAAAGGGCACGAGGACGATCAGGACTTCCATCGAGGGCGGCACAATACCGGCCGCGCGTGACGGGGCGGCGGGCGCTAGGCGGTGCCTGCGGCGGCGCGGCGGGCGCGCTTCCAGCTGCCGTAGGCGGCGAACACGGCGCCGAGCGTGGGAAGGCTGTCGTCATCAGAGGCGCGCTGCTGGTAGTCCACCATCAGCAGGCGCTCGGGACGTGAGCCGATCGCGTCGGCCACGTCGCGGATCGCCTGACAGACGTCCTCCTTGGGGACTTTCTCCTCCTCGCCCCCGGCGCGCTTGGCCTCGTGAGCGAAGACTCCGGCGGCGCTACCGCGGGCACCCGGCTCGGCGGACGGAGTGTCGCGAGCCCGCCCGGCGCCCACGAGCAGCCGGCAGTGGGGGCAGCGCTGGGGCTCATCAGGCCATTCGTCACCGACCTTCCGCTCGATCAGAAGGTGACAGTGCGGACAGTAGGCGTCACCTGCTGTCTTCTTCTTCTTGCGCGTCGCGGATCGCATCAAGCCCCTGGTCCCTGCCTTTTCGCCGAGACCGGCTTGGCCCAAACCCTTATGTGGCCGGGCGAGCGCAAATGTGAAGCTTTGGGTGGCCGATCGGGCGATGTCGGTGGCCGATCGGGCGATGCGGGCGCCGAAATAGAAAGGACCCCCTCGCGGGGGCCCTTCCCTTAGCCGGCCGGTAAGCCGGATCCTGTCGTGAGCAGCCATCCATCTCGACCGTCCGTCCTGCACCCTCTCGGGCCGGCGGGCGGGCGGGGCCTTGCGGCCCTGCGGCCTACCTGGAGCTCTGCGGGCAGCATCGTCGCTCCTGCTTGGCCTTGCACCGGGTGGGGTTTGCCTGGCCGCCACGTCACCGTGACGCCGGTGCGCTCTTACCGCACCTTTTCACCCTTGCCGGCACCGGGCTCACGTGCGGCCCGGCACTTAGGCGGTTTGTTTCTGTGGCACTTTCCCGCGGCTTTCGCCGGGTCGGTCCCCCGACCACCCTGCCCTGCGGTGTCCGGACTTTCCTCGAGGGGCCGGTTGTCTCCCCGACCTCCCCGCGGCTGCTTGGCCGACAACCGTCAAGTGTAGGCCGGAACGCGTGCGGCGTCGACGCCCGCAACGGGGCCGCCACCAGGGCTCACGGGCGCAGCCCTGCACCGGGTGGACGCAACCAGCACCGGGTGTGTCATCCGGGTGGCGGATATAGCAACCGAGATGACCCACCCGGAGAATCGGGGTCCGCCGGGCGGGCGGCGGCCCCGGGCGCCCGGCCCTAGCGCAGCCGGCTGCCGCAGCCGGCGCAGTCGGCGCCGGTCGGCGTGGGCGTCACGCGCGCGTGACAAAGGGGGCACTCGCTGCTGCCGCTCGCGCGCGCTGAGTGGAGGACGGAGTTGAGCCGTTCCTCGAGGGTCACGCGCCCGTCTGGGAGCGGTCGATCCGAGAGGAGGATGGGCCTGTCCAGCACCGCCGGCGTCACGAGACCCTCCGGCACACACCGACCACACGCCCCACGATGTCCACGTCGCGCGCGTAGATCGGCTCGAGGGCGTCGTTCTCGGGCTGAAGGCGCACGCGCTCCTTCTCCTTGAAGAAGCGCTTGACGGTCGCCTCGCCGTCGAGCATCGCCACGACGATCTCGCCATTCGTCGCGGTCTTCTGCGGACGCACGACCACGTAGTCGTCCTCGAAGATGCCGGCGTTCTTCATCGAGTCGCCCTTAACCCGGAGGACGAACTCGCCGTCGTCGCCGCCCGCGATCGGCGGCACCGTGACGTACTCCTCGATGTTCTCCTCCGCGAGGATCGGCTGGCCGGCCGCCACCTGACCGACGAGCGGAAGCCCGTTCGCGGCCACCGCGGCCTTGGCCTTGTCGACCAGCACCTCGATCGCCCTCGGCTTGGTCGGGTCGCGCCGAAGCAGCCCGAGCTTCTCGAGGTTCGCGAGGTGAGCGTGGACCGTCGACGACGAGGTCAGGCCGATGGCCTTGCCAATGTCCCTGACGGTCGGCGGATAGCCGTGCTCGCTGCCATAGCGCTTGACGAAGTCGAAGATTTCCTGCTGCCGCTTGGTGAGGTTGAGCTCGACCATCAGACCTCCCGCCGAAGCCTTGTTGAATGACGTAATCCGAACATGTGTTCGCAGAGTATCCCCCCGTTCGGACGGCATCAACCCCTGCAAGGCCCCGCTCTATACTCAGCGGCCTACGCGCCTGTGGCGGAACTGGTAGACGCGCAAGGTTGAGGGCCTTGTGGTCCGTTTGGACCGTGGGAGTTCGAATCTCCCTGGGCGCATCAAAGAGCGTGCTAGAGCGGCCTTTTTCCTATCTGTGTTAGTGCGCGCCGGCTCAGGCGCCGATCCATATGACAACACCGCGACAACACCCCATGTGTCACGCAGTCATGGCGGTTTGTGGTTCATGCCGTCCCTCATAACCGTTCATCATGAGGCCCCGAAGGACGGCACCAGAACACTCGAGGTGGACGTCATTCATCCCGAGCGCTTCTGCGCTGCTGGCTAGACGCCCTCATCCTCGTCGAACACGAGCTGCATGTAGCGGATCGCTCGCTCGACGTGCGCCTGCGCACACACGCGCGCGCGTCGCCGTCACCGCGCCGAGCACCGCGCAGAGGCCCTGGTGATCCTGTAGTACTCGGCGGAGGACTCCCTGAAGGCGCTCGGCCGCGAGCCACGTGACCTCTCGCGGTAGACGCGACCCGTCATGAACATCGCGGGGGCCAGCAGGGCGCAGTCGGCTTCTAGCTCAATCCGCAGGTCGGTGGGCACTCGCGTTCTTGCGCGACCACAGGTTCTGATCGCGGAGGCAGTCACGGCGGTCCGGCGATGCAGACAGGGGACGTCCGATCTCGTTGAGCTCCTCGACGGTTGATGTCGCCTTGCCGAGCTGTCGCCCGGTGATCCGCTCGACGGCTCGTCCGGCCGCGGAGCGCGACCGCCACGCACAGCCTCGAAGCCGGAGCCACGTGCGCGTGGGCTGGTCCGCCGAGGCCGCCCGTGCCTGTGGCCGACGATTAACTCGGGTGGGGCCCGCAGTCGCTGTCAGCGGGGTCGCTGGCTCAGCACGCGGAAGCGGGCGTACTTCGGGGCACCGAAGCGGTCGTCCGGGGCGACTGGCGTGGCCATGAGGCGGTAGCTGCCGGGACGAAGCGCCCGGCGGCCCAGACGGCCCGTGAACGCGAATGAGTTGGTGCCGCTCAGGCCCGCGTGCTCGAAGCCGCCACGGACCCGTACGGCGCGCACGCAGGCGCGCCCACGTGGGGCGCGCGCCGGGGGGACGCACCTGCTGCCGCGGCGTCGGCCGTTTGCCAGCCGGTCGACCCTCAGCCGCACCTTCGCGGCAGCCGAGAGCCTGTAGCGGACGATCGCCCCGCGCCGCGCCGCGATGCTTCCGCCACGCCGTGCGGCCACGAACGCCTTTGGCCGGATGACGAGGCCGTTGAGCTCGGGTAGCGGCGTGAAGCCGCCGGGGCCCGGATCACCGCCACCGCCGGGACCGCCGCCGCCGGGACCGCCGCCGCCGGGATCGCCGCCGGCCGGGTCGTCCGCGCGCGGCACGTAGGCGTCAAACGCCTGCTTGTTCGCCAGCAGCTCCGCGACGGTCGGCTCCTCAGCACCCGTCTGGTCTGGAAGCGCCTGCGCGCCGAGGTCACCGACCTGGCCGCCCTTGAACAGCAGCGTGGGCCACTCGGGATGAGCTTTGAACGCACTCACGAGACCATCGTCGTTGGTGTCGGAGGAGACCACGCCCACCATGCTTCCGTTGCAGTTGAAGTCGACCGCGAAGCTCGTGAGCGGCCACACGCCGGTGCGGTTGTCTGCCGGGCACCGCGTCCCGGTCAAGTACGCGGCCTGCGGAGAGCCCGACGGGAACGCGAAGCCGACCGCTTCGTTCAGGGCCGCCTCGTTCATCGCGAAGCCGTGGCGCGAATAGTCGAACTCCGTCGTCTTGTTGGCGCGCCACAGCCCGCTGAACTGGAAGGTGTAGTTCATCACGGACAGGTGACTCGGCTTGTACGGCGTGTCGTCGTCACCGCCGTGACGAAGGCCCAGGTTGTGGCCCAGCTCGTGCATGAACGTCCCGGCCTGCTCCTGGGCACCGAAGGTGCAGTCGGCGCCCATCGCGGTGCTGCAACCGTCGCCCAGCGTCACGAGGACGTCGCTCGCCGGCAGGTCGCGCGAGATGCCGCTGACGTCGCCATCGAACGCGTGCGCCGAGATCGCGTAGTGAAAGGCCGGCTCGCGGGCCTCGGCGAAGTTGCCGTTCTTCAGCGTGTCGAACGCGCTCCAGTCGTAGTCGCCGCCCGCCGTCATCGAGCCGAGCGTGGTCTGATGCGTGAGTGCGTCCTGGTCCGACAGCGAGCCCCACAGCGCGCCCGTCGTCGGGTCCATGACGGAGCCCGGCCCGTTGTCCACGTGAAGCGTGACCCCGTCCACACCGTCCGGGTTCTTCACCGGCGCGTTCGCGAACGCGGCGATCACCGCCGCTATGCCGGTCTGATCGAGCCTGTGTGGCGGCATGTAGTCGAGCTCTACGAAGACGTCCTTGTGCTCGGAATCCGCGCCCATCGCGGGAAGGGCGAGATCCACGGTGCCGTCTGAGTCGGTGTCGACGCCGCTCGTCTCCCAGCTGTCGAGCAGGCCGTCGCCGTCCATGTCCGTGATGTCCGGGCGCCAGCGCGCCTTCACCGCCGTCTGCGCGGCGATCGCCGTGAGCGAACCCGTGTCGAGCGCGTAGACCGTGATCTTCCTGGCGTCCCCGTCATCGCCAACGACGGCGATGCGATTGCCATCGGGGGCGAAGGACAGGCCAAACGGCCTGGCCCCCGTGACATTCAGCCCCCCGCTCACCGGCCCCTCGCCGAGGCCCACCAGACGATCGGTCGCAGTGCCACCGGGCTGCACCGCGAGAGTGGTGATGTAGTACTCGTACTGGAACGGGTCGTCGCGGGAGCCGATGCGGCCCAGGCTGATCTCGTGCGCGACGCCGAGCGTCTTGCCGTCGGGCGAGAACGCGACGTCGTACGGCTCGTTGTAGGTGCTGTCGTCCGAATGGGGCTGGTCCGGGACCGGCAGCGCGAGAACCTGCCGGAACCCGCTCCCGTCCGGGTGGATCACGCCGATCGCGCGGGTATTTCCGTCGGTCATCGGGTTCGGGTAATAGGCGAAGGCGATCTCGTCTTGGGACGACCACGCGAGCAGGTGGCCGGACGAGCTCATGAACACGAATGGCAGGTTCAAGATTGGGGTCACGGGGTCGCCGACGACCGAGCCGATGCCGATCTCGGGCCTCCCGGACGATGTGATCCGCCAGCCGGCCCATCGCCTCCCATCCGGAGAGAACACCGGGCTGCTCCACCCGGTGGCGACCACCCTGCGATTGGAGCCATCGGCGTCCATGACGACCACGTTCTGCCCGACGTTGACGATCACGCGCGATCCGTCCGCGCTCCAATGGCCGAAGCGCGCATCGTTGATCATCGGCCCGATTGGATTGTTCGCCGTGTCGACGAGCCGCATCCCGGGGCCCAACGGATTCTGGACCAGAAGCTGGTCGACGGCACCGGCTTCCGGGACCGGCGCGACACAGGCCACTGTCACGGCAATGAGGGCGGCACGTCGCGAGGCGCGCCGTAAGCCACGAGTCACCTGAGGAGTCTAAGGGCGGTTAGGTCCGTGCGCCAGCGGTCCTGCCTTTGTACACCAACTCCATCCTCTGTGAATCTCGCCAAAGAACTGACCCTCGTCAACGGCGAACGCGGCGATGTACACGAGACTGACCGCGTTGGGCGTGCTCGGGCCCGCGACCGAGATCACGGCATCGCTATGAGGGGTCGCGTCCGTCGCGTCACTGAGGTTTTTCACCCGATGACGTACGTCAGTCGTGACAACACCGTGACAACAAACGCATTGTCCACAAGGTCCAGATCGTCCAGGCCTCCGGAGCGAATGTGCGTTTCGGGGCTGCAGGAAAGGACGGGCAGGTAATGCGCAAGGTTGAGGGCCTTGTGGTCCGTTTGGACCGTGGGAGTTCGAATCTCCCTGGGCGCATCGGAAAGACCCGCAACGCGGCGTTTCTGCTGTCTGGAGACCCGTGCCGTCCTCGCCGGTGGGAACGTGGGAACACGTTGCTGACGGCAGGGTCGAACGCGCAGGAGGTCCGTGGGTGGCGTAGCGGCGAGTCGTTGCCCCGCCGATGGAGCCCTCTAACGACGGGTCGTCAGGGTGAGCGGCCGGCTCGTGGCCCCGCAGTCGGCGGACGAGACGGCCGAGTAGGTCGTCGTTGTCTCTACCCGTCGCAGCTCGTCGTCCGTGAATCCGACGTCCGGTTGGGTGCGGGCCTCCACTTCGGTCGTCTGCGGGAAGCTGTAGCGAAAGCTCACCCGCGTCTTGCCGCCCCTGGCCTCGTGCCGGCGCAGCTTGTCGAGGTGGGAACGACCGAGCCTGATCCTCACGAGCCAGCCTTCCGCGAGACCCCGGTGTCCGAATGCGTGGTTGTTGTCGCCTCTGCTTGGGTACTGCGACTCGGCCCAGTCTGGCGCGCGGGCGAACCGGAGGACACGCCTCCCAGACGAAGCACGACCTCGATCGAGGCCGACCCGTTAGCCGTGGTCACATGGCTGTTGCCGTCGGATTCGTCGGAGTCGACGCTATCGCGAGCAGCGAAAGGCGGGTACTGCCGCCACTCCGTCGTCTCCTCGTAGGCCGTGCCGAGGACGAGGTCTACGCCCCTCCTTGGATACCTTCCCGCGTACTCCGCCTCCAGCGACACTTCCCGCTGCACCGCGACCGGACCGTACGTGGGATGGGTCTCGACGGAGCCGTTGTCATAGGTATTGACAGTCTGCTTCGACACGGTTCCGCTACACCTGTCTGCGAGGAACTCGCCTTGCGGCAGCTTCGCAGACGCCGGCGGAACGGCCCTGCGCCAGCACTCGCGGAGGGACTGAAGGAAGTGGCCGGATCCGAGTGGCACCTGCGGAAGGTGTTCACGAAGCTCGGGATCAGCTCTCGCCGCGAGCTCCCCGAAACTCTGCGGGAAACAGGCACGATCACCACGCCGGCCTAGTCCGTTATGTCCGCTCGGCTCGTCCGGAAGGTGGGCACCGGCTGGCCGTCCTCGTCCTGTCGCCACTGGGCGGGGCGCATAAGCTGAGCCTTGAGCGAGACGGAGGCGGCACCGGCCAAGGCGGTCGCAGCCGCGTCACCGGTCAGCTCCAGGAGTACGAGCGCTACCGCCGGCGCGTGCCCCGCTGGCTCTGACGGGCGTAGTGTCTCGCCCGCATGCGCTCAGGACTGTTCATCCCCCTATTCGATGAGCTGGCCGACCCGGCGCTCGTCGCTCGCCTGGCCGCCGAGGCGGAGGAGGCGGACTGGCACGGAGTCTTCGTCTGGGACAACCTGCGCTTTGTGGAGCCCGTGGTCGACGTGGCTGACCCGTGGATCGCGCTGGCAGCGATCGCCACGGCCACGGAGCGAATCCGGCTCGGTCCGATGGTCACCCCACTTGCACGACGTAGGCCGGTCAAGGTCGCCCGGGAAACGGCGACGCTCGACCGGCTCAGCGATGGCCGACTCACGCTCGGCGTCGGCCTGGGTAGCGACTCGTTCGCGAGCGAGTACTCGATGACGGGCGAAGAGGTCGACGATCGCCGACGCGCAAGCATGCTCGACGAGTCGCTCGAAATCCTGATGGCCGCCTGGTCGGGCGAGACGGTGCACCACCGCGGCGAGCACTACACGGTCGACGGCATGGAGTTTCTGCCGCGCCCGGTCCAGCGGCCGGGCGTACCGGTGTGGGTCGCGGGCTACTACGGGAAGCCCAGGCCGATGCGCCGGGCGGCTCGGCACCAGGGTTTTTTCCCGCTCAACGTGGAGCACCCCGAACAGCTCGCGGAGATCGTCGCTGACATGACGGCGCTGCGCAGGGAGGCCCACAGGGACCCCGCGGAGCCCTACGACGTCGTCATCGCGCTGCCGCCCGGCAGCGATCCGGCGCCCTACGCCGCGGTAGGGGCCACCTGGTGGCTTGTCGAGTTCCCGTGGGACGCGCTGTCGGTCGACCAGGTGCGCGCTGTGATCCGCGACGGCCCAGCGGCCCCGGCGTAGGGATCCGCGAGCTCCGCCTGGAACGCGGCGACCACCTCTGCGTCGAACTGCGTGCCGGAGTGGCGCAGCAGCTCGGCGACCGCCTCGTCCGCTGACACGGCGGGCCGGTAGGGACGGCCCGCGGTCATCGCGCCGAAGGCGTCGCAGACGGCGATGATTCGGGCGCCGAGTGGTATCGCGTCGCCGGCCAGCCCGTCTGGGTAGCCCCCGCCGTCCATGCGCTCGTGGCTCCAGCGGACCAGCCTTGCCACGCCCCCGAGCGCCGGCGCCATGTGGAGCATCCGCTCTCCCACGATCGTGTGCTGGCGTATGAACTCCCACTCCACCGCGTCCAGCGGACCCGGCTTCGCGACGATCGCATCGGGGACCGCCATCTTGCCGATGTCGTGGAGCTCGGCGGCCCGGACCACCTCGTGGAGCTCATGGACGCGCAGCCCGAGGCGGCGGCCGACGCCCTGGGCGAGTACGGCCACGTCGTCGATGTGGTCGCGCAGCTCGGGCGCTCGCTCTGTGACCATCTGGAGCAGGACGTCCCGCAGCTGCTGGGTGGTCGCCTGCCGCCGCCGTACCCCCTTCTGGGCGTAGAGCCGCTGGTCCGCGAGCTGGAGCGCGCGGGCCGAGTCAGGTGCCTCCGCAGGCAGGATGACGGTGCCGTGGGAGCTCGAGACCTCGAAGCCCTCGCCCCGCTCGTGCAGTGCAGCGAGGGCGCGTTCGACGTCGTCGCCGATGCGGTCCTGGTCGAACCTGAGCAGGGCGCAGAACTCGTCGCCGCCGAGCCGGTAGGCGGAGCCGCAATTGGCGACCGCCTGGTTGAGGCGCCCGCCCAGCCGCACCAGCAGGGCGTCGCCAGCCGGGTGCCCGAAGGTGTCGTTGTAGTCCTTGAAGCCGTCGAGATCGAACAGCACGAGCACCGCTGAGTCGGGGGCCGGGGCGTCCGTTAGCTCGGCCTCCAGCTCCGCCAGAAGCGCGCGCCTGTTGGCGAGCCCGGTCAGGGAGTCGGTGAGCGCAGCAGCGGTGGCCTCCGCCGTGATCCGCAGAGTGTTCGAGAACGTGTAGGCCATGCGGATGACGGCAACCACGAGCGCCGCCGCGGCCAGCACCAGCGCCGGCGTGTTCATCGGCTGCAAGTTGCCGTACACGAGCAGCGCGACCGGCATCAGCGCAAAGAACGCCGGCATCGCGAGCAGACGCCAGCCCTCGAGGCGGGTGGCCTCGCGTGCCGAGGGCTGCCAAGCCGCGTGGCCAAGAAGCAGTGCCGCCGCCGGCCAGAGGGCGTCGAGCACCTGGCCCTCGGCGTAGTTGCCGTTCGCGCTCTGCCAGAGGAAGATGCCGTCCGCCACCGCCATGGTCGCCAGACCCGCCGCAATCAGCGTCCACGACCGCGACGCCTTCCAGCCGTTCAGCGCGAGCAGCCCCACGACGAACACGAGCAGCGTCACGTCGCCGAGCGGATAGGCGAGCGTGGTCGCCACGTCGAGCCGGTCTCCGCCTGTGCTAGCGACGATCGGCTGGAGCAGCAGCGCCGCCGCCAGCGCGGCCACCCCGAGCGCGCTCACAAGCCCGTCGAGCCACAGGCCGGCACGCAGCTGGCGCGAGGCGCGCGGCGCGAACAGGACGAGGGCGGCGTAGCCCGCGGGATAGAAGGCCAGGTACAGGCCGTCGGCGAGCGAGGGGTACGGCGGATCGACTAGATGCGAGAGGTGAAGCGTGTAGTAGAGCTCGCCGCCGAACAGGCACAGGAGACCCCCACCCAGGGTCAGCCAGCGCGCACGCTCGACGCGCGAGACGATTCCCCGGACGAGACACGAGAGCGCGGCCGAGAGCACCAACGCGTTGTAGAGCCAGTCCTGGAAGAAGCTCTCAGACCCCGGGCCGCCGAAGCCGAAGGCCACGTGCGCGCCGAAGGCCGCCAGCCCGGCGCCGGTCACGATGGTGAAGGCGGCCCGCATGGTCACGTGGCCCGCCGCTTGCGCCTCACCTTGAGGGTGGTCTGCTTCGACCCCTGCCCGATGTTCGGCCCGCCGCGCCTCGTCACGACCGCCCTGACAGTGATTTCGTGCCGCTTCCGGAGGAGGCGCCGCCCCGCGCGAGTGAGCCGCACCCTCACGCTCTTGCTGCTGCCCGGGGTCACGGAGAACCGGCCCCGCGCGAACACGACCCTGGCCGAAGCGGCCGCTGCGGCCGGCCGCCGGGCAACGCGCCGTACGAACAGCCGGATCGTCCCGCGGCACGCCTGCATCGCCGTCGGCGGGCAGACGACTGGGAGGTAAACGCTCCCCGCGTTTGCAAGCACCACGTCCACGGCCGCACGGAGCGGATTGGGCAGCTCAGCCGCTGGCGGCTGCCCTTCGGCGGGCGCGCGGCCTTCGACAAGGCGCAGCCGGCTGTCTTCGCTGTCGGCGATGAGGATCGCGCCGCTCGCGTTCTCGGCGGCGGCGGAGGGGGAGCGAAGCCGTGCCAGCAGCGCCGGCGCGCCGTCGCCCGCGTAGCCGCGTTCGCCCGAGCCGGCGACGGTCGCGATCGTGCCGTTGGCCGACACCTTGCGCACGCGGCCGTTCAGGCTGTCTCCGATCAGAAACCCGCCATCGAAGGTGGTGGATACGCCGACGGGCTTGTTCAGGCGGGCGGCCGCGGCGGCGCCGCCATCGCCTGAGAACCCGGCGCTGCCGGTGCCCGCCACGCGGGTAATCACGCCGGCGGCGGAGACGTGCCGCACGCGGTGGCCCTCGTACTCGGCGACGAGAAAGCCGCCGTCCGGCAGCGCCGCCACCCCGACGGGGGTGTTCAGCTGCGCGATGAACGCGTATCCGCCGTCCCCGGCTCCGCCCGGCTGTCCGTTCCCAGCGACCCTCGTGATGGTCCCGCCGGGGGACACCCGCCGGACCCGGTGCGTCCCCGCATCCGCGACGAGGAATCCACCGTCGGTGGTCACCGCGATTCCGGTCGGGGCACTCAGCCGCGCCGACGTGGCTGGGCCGCCGTCGCCCGATGTCCCATCCGCACCCGTGCCCGCAACCGTTGTGATGATCCCCGCCGGAGATACCCTGCGGACCCGCTTGTTGCCGAGGTCGGCGATCAGGAATCCACCGTCCGCGGTCGGCTCGACGTCGAGAGGCCAGTTCAGCCGCGCGCTCGCGGCCGGCCCGCCGTCCCCGGTGTAGCCCGCCGAACCGGTGCCCGCGACCGTGGTGATCTGCCCGCCGGGCGAGATTCGGCGGATGCGGTGGTTGGCGTAATCGGCGACGAGGACGCTGCCGTCGGCAAGCCATGCCACCGCGGTGGGCTGGCGCAGCGTCGCCGACGTGGCCGGTCCGCCATCGCCACCGAAGGCCGCAGCGCCCGTGCCGGCGAACGTGAAGATGTCGCCCTGCGCTGCCTGGGCCGGGCCGGCGAGGGCGCCGAGCATCGCGGCCGCGCATGCGAGCCGGGCGGCCCCGCGAGCGCACGCTGCAAGGGTGGATCGGCCGTTAGATACAGGTTGAGGCACCGCGCCCAAGATTCCTTTCGTGGTGTGTCAGTCCTCGGTGCCTGGCGGCCGAGCCATCTCCAAACCGGAGACCTCTAGCTTTGCGTCCCCTCCTCGCGAAGGGTTTGCCGTGAGCAAGCTTGTCTCGGAGCTATCGTCAACCCAGCCGCGCACTTGACCCGACTGGACGCGTGATTTACGTGCGCGGATCGACTGGACGGTTGACCGATGCAGGCGTGCTGCGCAGCTGCTCGGCGAGCACGAGCACAGCCAAGAGCGCGGTTAGCAACGCGGAGACGACCAATCCGTCGGCGCCGCCGGCGAACGGCACGGCGGCGAGCAGTACGACGACGGCAACGACCCGCGGCAGGCTCTGCGCGTGGCCGAGCCTGGCGGCGCAGGCCATCAGACCGCCGAGGAAGAGGGCGGGCCCGCCGAGCGCGACGAGTGCTCCGGAGTCGTACAGGTTGTCCGTCGGATGGGCGAGCACCAGTTCGTCGCCGACCGCGACAAGAACGATCCCGGCTACCACCGGGAGGTGCAGGTAGGTGTAGATGTCGCGACCGATCCGGCCTCGCTCCTCGGGCGTGGCGGCGCGGATCCGCTCCAAGACGGTGCCGGCGACCTGGTCGAAGTACAGCCACCAGAGCGCCGTCGAGGACAGGAAGGCGAGCAGAAGCGCGGCGACTACATCGATGCTCAACCCCTTCGCCGAGGCGGTCGCGCCCGCCAGCACGACACTCTCGCCGAGCACGATGATCACAAAAAGCTGAAAGCGCTCGCCGAAATGGGCGCCCTCGATCTGCCACTGACTCATGGGCGCAGCGCCCGCACCCGGCAGCCAGTACGCGACCAGCGGGGCCGCGAGGTCAAGCCCGAGAGCACCCAGCCACAGGACCCAGCGAATGCCTTCGGAGTCGACGATGCCGCCCGCGAGCCACAGTGGCGCTGAGAGAAGGCTCCAGGCAAGGATCTTGCGGAAGTTCTGGTTGAACGGACCGCGCGGCGTGACCGCCACGACGAACGCGTTGCGCCCGATCTGCAGACCCGAGTAGGCGCACGCGAACAGCAGCGCGTGCTCTCCAAACCCCTCTGGGATGGCGACGGCCATCAGCAGGCTTGCCAGCATCACGAAGACCAACACGAGCCGGACCGGGACCGTGTCCGGGTCGAACCAGTTGGTCATCCACGTGGTGTAGTTCCACGCCCAATACAGCGCGACCAGCATGAACGCCGTCTCGGCCGCGCCCGACCAGCTGAGATCCTTGAGCAGGTGGTGCGAGAGCTGGGTGACCGCGAAGACGTAGACGAGGTCGAAGAAGAGCTCGAAGAAGGTCGCGCGCTGCTCCTCGCCCCGTCGGGTGCGGATGATCGGCAGCTCCGGGATGATCTGGCTCGGAACGGCCGCCACGCCACGAGCATAAGCGCTCACCCGGCGCTCGGCCCTCCGACGTACAGGAAGCCGGTGGCTTGGATCGAGCCGGCCTCGATCAGCCTCTGCTCCTCCTGCTCCAGCGCACCCCCCAGCTCAAGGTAGAGCGAGGGCGTCCAGGCAAACAAGCGCTCGGTGAAGCGCCGGTCGAGCTCTCGCCGCATCGCCGCGGAGCCGTGCAGGCCGGCGTGGTCTGCCTCCCACTCGGCCAGGCAGGCGTCTAGCGGAGCTCGGCGCGCCAGGGTGCCTCGCGCGACGGTTCTCGAGATACCACCGAGCCGTCGGCTCGTCGAACCGCTCGAACGCGTGCTCGACGACGATCAGCCGGCCGTCCGGCACGAGCAGGCGGTGAAGCTTCGAGAGCGCGTCAGCGAGGTCATGAATGTGATGCAGCGACCGGCTCGCGACGACCGCGTCGAAGCCCCCTGCGTCGGAGAACTCCTCGAGCGACACAGTCTGAAAGATCGCCCCCGCGGGCGCGGCCGGATCGATCGCGACGACCCGGTGGCCCAGATCGTCGAGCGCCCGGGCGAGCCTGCCTTTGCCGCATCCGACCTCGAGCACCCGCGAAGGAGCAGGTGCCAGTTGGGCTGTCACAAATTCGAGGACGTCCACGTCAGGCCGAAAGCAGCGGCACGTCGGCCGTCAGCACCTCGTTGCCGTCGTCCGTGATCAGGACGTTGTTCTCGATGCGGATGCCGCCGAAGCCGAGCATGGCCTCGGCGCGCTGCCAGTCGACGGCGTCGCGGTGTCGCTCGCGGAGGTCGGCATCGTTCAGGAGCGCCGGCACGAAGTAGATCCCCGGCTCGACCGTGAAGACGTGGCCGGGCAGCAACGGCAGGTCGACACGTAGGCTCGGGGACTCCGCCGGCCGCTCACGTCCGCGCAGGACCTCGCCGGCGTCGCGGATGCCGAGGCCGACCATGTGGCCCACGCCGTGCGGGAAGAACAGCGCCTGCGCGCCGCGCTCGACGAGACTCTCCGGTTCGCCGCGGAGCAGCCCGAGCTCGACCAAGCCCTCGGCGATGACCAGCGCCGCCGCGCGGTGCACATCGCGCCACTCGGTACCGGTCGTGCAGCGCTCAGTCGCGCGCACGAGCGCCGCCTCGACGATCGCGTACAGCTCCTGCTGCTCCGGCGTGAATCGACCGGACGCCGGATACGTGCGCGTGATGTCGCTGGCGTAGCCGCGGTACTCGGCGCCGGCGTCGATCAGGACCAGCTCGCCGTCGGCAATCCGGCGAGACGTCGGCGGGAAGTGCAGCACCGCCGAGTTCGGGCCGCTGCCGACGATCGTGTCGAAGGCGAGGAAGTCGGCGCCGCCTCGGAAGAAGGCCGCCTCGAGCTCGATCTGCAGCTCGCGCTCGCTCCGTCCCGGCTCGATCAGAGGCGCGACCTGTGCGAAGCCGGCGCGCGTCGCGCGCTCGGCGGCGCGCATCCTTGCCAGCTCGACGTCGTCCTTCTGGCGCCGGACGTGGTTGAGGCCGTAGCGCAGGTCGGCCTCGAGCTGAGCCTCCGAGGCGAGGTCCGGCATCGCAGCGCCGAGGGAGGCGACCGGACGCTCCTTGCGCTGCTCGAGCCAGGCGGAGAGGTCAGCCAGCGGCACCCCTTCGGGCTGGTCGGCCGTCGCGCCCTCCCACAGGCGCTCGTCGCGAGTCACCGGCACGACGAAGTCGACCCAGCCCTCCTGCGGGTCGAACGCCAGGACACCGCCCGGCCGCTCGCGGTCGGTCAGGTAGAGGTACTCGGAGTGGGCGCGGAACGGATAGCTGCGATCGCCGCGGCCCGGGACGGGGATCCTGTCGCCGGCCGCGACGAGCACGAGCTGGTCGTCGAGCTGCCACTGCTCCGCCGCCGCGCGCCGCCGGCGCTCGAGCTGGGCGGCCACGGCGCTCGGCTTATCGATCATGCGCCCAGCCTATGCACCCACGTCGGGTGCGCGGCCGGAGTAGGCGCTCGCCAGGCGGCTCAGGGTCAGCGCGGCGAGCAGCAGGCCGAAGTCGCGGAGCGCGATGTCCGCGTAGCCGCCCACCAGCAGCAGGCTGACGATGATTCCGCCGAGCCAGGCGGCCACCAACAGGCCACCGAAGCGCGGCGCAACGGCCACCACAAGACCGGCGAGGATCTCGATCCCGCCGACCATGTACATGGCGTCCTGCGCGCTCCCGGGGATGATGTCGTTGAACTCGGTCGCCAGGTACTTCGGCCAGTCGTTGATCATCACCTCGGCGAACTTGTCGAGTCCGAAGAGAATCGGCGCGACTACGAACGCGATGCGCAGCAACATGAAGGCCTGCGCGGCCGGGTCGCTGCGCAGCACATTCCGCGCCGGAATTGGAATCGGCCGCAGAGTGGCGGCAATGGCGTTGCTCATGGTGCTTCCTCCTTGGGTGCGTTGTCACCGGAGTTAGCGCCACCGCGCTGAAACTTCTTACGAGGGCTCGTCGCGCTGAACGAGCTCGCGCAGGCTGTCGTAGTCCTCGTGGCAGGCCGGGCAGCCCTCGAGGTGGGCGCGCATCCCGGGGATGCGCTCGTCGGCCGGCTCGCCCCGGAGCTTGAGCTCGACGTACTCGTCGAGCTTCTCGAAGCACTGGTCGCAGAGAAGCTCGGGCTCGGCCGGGCCGAGAAGCCGCTTGAGGGTGTCGTCGTTCGTGGGCCTGTCCATGGTCGTCTCCGCTAGATCGAGTCGAGCGTAAAGCCCCTCTTCGCCAGGTCGGCGCGCAGCTTTCGGCGCGCGTCGTGAAGTGTCTTGTAGAGCGCCCCGCGGGTCGTGCCGAGCCGATCGGACAGCACGTCGAGCGGCACACCGTTAAGCCCGAGCGCGACGAGGACCTCGCGCTGGTGTCCCGTGAGGCAGCCGTCGATCGACTCCCAGATCGCGCCCATGAGCTCGCTCGTCTCGGCCTGGTCCTGGGGGTCTCGACCAGCATCGGCCATCAGGGGCCAGACCTCAGGCTCCAGCACCACCTCGCGCTCCTGCCAGGCGCGCCGACGCAGACGCACCCCGGCCTCGAGCAGGCCGAACTTGTACGCCCAGGTGGTGAAGCGGCTGGCGCCGCGAAAGTCGTCGAGCTTCGCGAGCACCGCCACCAGCGCGTCGTCCGCGGCCTGCATGGCAAGGTCGTCGAGCTCCTCGCCGCGCACGTAAGACAGCGCATTGCGACGGCGCGACACCTCGAAGCGCGTGGCCCGCAACAGCAGCTCATGAAGACGCCGGACGGCCTCGTCCCGCTCCGATCCGGCGAGGCGCAGGGCGTCGAGCCAAGCCTGCGAGTCCGCCTCCGCGCGGCCCGGTTCGCTGGCGGCGGCGCTGATGGGAAGGCGCGAGCTCATGCCCGCGCCGAGGCTAACAGTCGATGCGGGGCTCAACACCGGCGACTCTGATGGTCGAGCGGGGCCAGGATTCGGGCCGCGAGCGGCGGCGGGCAACCGCGGTCGACCAGCCCAATCAGCGCGTGCAGATCCACGCCGCACTCGTAAGAGAGCTGCTCGGCCAACGCGGCGTCGAAGCCGGCCTTTCGCAACCGCGCGCGGCGCCAGACGATTGCGTCGCTCGTCTCTCGACCGCTGGCGATCTCGTTGAGGTCCACAGCTATCGCTCAGATCCCCGCCGTCTTCGACTGGATGCAGTCGAGCAGCTGTTGGTAGGAGTCGGAGAACGAGCGCACTCCCTCGCGTTCCAGTTCCGCCGTGATGGCATCAAGGTCGATTCCCGCCGCGCCGGCCCGGACGAGCGTGTCCGCGGCCGCCTCCGCATCCACGCTCAGCGCGCGGCCCACGTTGCCGTGGTCGGCGAAGGCGCGCAGCGTGGCCTCCGGCATCGTGTTGATGACCTCCGGAGCGATCAGCTCCTCGACGTAGAGCACGTCGGAGTAGGTGGGGTCCTTGGTGCCGGTGCTCGCCCACAGCGGTCGCTGCGGGCGGGCGCCCGCCTCGCGAAGCGCGAGCCAGCGATCGTCGGCGAAGCGCTCGCGGTAGCGCGCGTAGGCGCGGTGGGCGTTGGCGATCGCGACGCGTCCGCGGAGATCGGACCCTTCGGGCAGCAGCGGATCGGCCTTGGCGTCCACGCGTGAGACGAAGAACGAGGCCACCGACGAGATCGCATCGATGCGCTCGCCGGCCGCGACGCGCCGCTCGAGGCCAGCGAGGTAGGCGTCGATCACCTGCTCGTAGCGGGCCAGCGAGAACAGCAGCGTGATGTTCACGTTCACCCCGCGGGCCGTGAGCTCCTCGATGGCGGGGATCCCCGCCTCGGTTGCGGGCACCTTGATCATCACGTTCGGCCGGTCGATGCGTCCCCACAGCATGAGCGCCTGCTCGATCGTCGCCTGGGTGTCGTCCGCGAGATCGGGGGTGCACTCGAATGAGACGAAGCCGTCGCGGCCGTCGCTCTCGTCGTAGGCGGCGCGAAGCATGTCGGCAGCCCGGCGGATGTCGTCGAGCGCGAGGGCGAAAAACAGCTCCTGCGGGTCGTCCGTTCCCCTCGCGACGGCGGCGCGCAACTGGTCGTCGTAGCTCTCGGAAGCGGTGATCGCCTTCGCGAATATCGTCGGGTTCGAGGTCGCCCCCGTGACCGCGCAGTCGGCGATCAGCCGCGCGAACTCGCCGCCGTCCAGCAGCTCTCGCGACAGCGTGTCGAGCCAGATCGAGACGCCGGCGTCGTGCAGACCCTGGAGGCGATTCATGCGAGGCGTCCTCCATTCAGGGTCATGCAGCCTTTGCGCCGCGAACGAGCCAGTTCTTACCCGGATATCCGGTTGCTCTCATGTCTTCCGCAAAACGCTCCGATACCAGCACCAGTGCGTTTTTCGCAGGTCTGCGCCCCAAGACCATTGCCCCTCCTTGCTTCGCTCGCCCTGGCGTTCTGCCTCGTGCTGGGCCCGGGGGCATCCGCGCCGGTCGCTGAGGCCGCGCTCCCGGTGGTGGTGCCCGACTCGCCGGACGCCCGGCTCGCCGGCTTCACGATCACCCCTCGTGCGGCGCTTGCCGTGGCGGAGGCCCAGCCCGCCGTCGCTGACGCCCGCCGAGAGCACGCGGCGCTGCGCGCGAAGGTGGTCGTGCCGCAGTACTTCGGCGACAAGCGCTACGAGGTGCAGTACCGCGTCGCAGAGCGCATGATCGTCGACGTCCACATCGGGGGCAGGTCTGGTCGCCTGCTCGAGTTGTGGACGGGCCCGCAGGCCGACACGTTGCTCGCGCGCGGGTATAAGCCGTCGGTCGCTCGCTCCCAGAACGCCTGGTACGTGTGGCTCCCGCTCGCGCTGCTGTTCGTATTCCCGTTCGTCGATCTTCGCCGCCCCGGGCGCCTGCTCCACCTGGATCTCGCGGTGCTGCTCCTGTTCGGGGCCTCGCAGTACTTCTTCAACCGCGGAGAGATCGACCTCTCGGTGCCGCTTGCGTGCTTGCCGCTCGTCTATCTCCTCGTGCGACTTCTCCTGGCCGGATTCCGCCCTCGGCCCGCGCGCGGTGCGCTCGTCCCAATCGTTCCGATCGCGTGGCTCGTGGTCGGACTCGTACTGCTCGTGGGATTCCGGATCACGCTGAACGCCGTCGACTCGCACGTCGTCGACGTCGGCTACGCCAGCGTGTTCGGTGCCGACCGTCTTCAGCACGGCGAGGCTCTATATGGAGGGGACGGGGACCTCGACGAGACCTATGGGCCCGTCACCTACCTCGCCTACGTGCCCTTCGAGGCGGTCTTCCCCGCTGACGGAGCGAGCGGATACATCGATGCCGCACGTGCCGCAGCAGTGGCGTTCGACCTCTTCGTGATCCTCGGGCTGCTTCTCCTGGGGTCGCGGCTACGACCTGGACGCGACGGCCGGCACCTCGGGATCGCCCTCGCCTACGCGTGGTGCGCCTACCCGTATTCGCTATACGCCCTCAACAGCAACACGAACGACGCGCTGATCGCCGCGCTCGTGGTCTTTGCCCTCGTCGCAATCAGCTCGGCGCCGCTTCGAGGCTTCCTGCTGGGCCTGGCAGCCGCGGCCAAGTTCGCACCGCTCGTGCTCGCACCACTGCTCCTGAGCGGCACGCGCCGAGTCGGGCGCCAGGCGTTCATCGCGGGTGGGGCGCTCGGGGCGACCGTCGCGATCGCGGTGCTGGCAAATCTGCCTGAGGGAGGGCTGCGCGAGTTCTGGGACGCGACCATCGGCTACCAGCTCTCGCGTGAGTCTCCGTTCTCGCTCTGGGGCCTGCATCCGAGCCTCGAGTGGCTCCAGACGCTGATGAAGGGTGGCGCCGTGGCGCTCGCGCTCGCGCTGGCGTTCTGGCCGCGCGAACGAGACCTACGACAACTGGCCGCGCTGAGCGCCGCCGTGATCATCGCGCTCGAGCTGTGCGCCTCCTACTGGCTCTATTCGTACATCGTCTGGTTCGCCCCGCTCGCCCTTGCAGCGATCATGGCCTCCCACCCGACGGCCCCATCGACACCCACTGCCCGGAGTGCTGCTCAGGCGCGGGGTTCGGGACGCGGACGGGTGAGCCCGCTCTCGTAGGCGAAGATGACCGCCTGGACGCGGTCGCGCACCTGCAGCTTCGCGAGGACGCGCTTGAGGTGCGTCTTGACGGTCGACTCGCCGATCACGAGCTCCTCGGCGATCTCGCCGTTCGAGAGACCGCGGGCGATCAGCTCGAGCACCTCGGTCTCGCGCGGGGTGAGCTCGGCGAGGCGCGGGTCGCGCGCGCCGTCGAGCGCAGGCTGCCCGGCCATCCGCTCGATCACCCGGCTGGTGACCGACGGTGAGAGCAGCGAATCGCCGGCGGCGACGGTGTGGATGGCGGCGATCAGCTCCTCCGGCCTCGTTCGCTTGAGGAGGAACCCCGAGGCGCCGGCGGTGAGCGCGCCAAAGATGTAGTCGTCCTGCTCGAAGGTGGTGAGGATCAGGACCTTCGCGTCCGGGAAGCTGGCCAAGAGCTCGCGCGTGGCGGAAATGCCGTCCAGATCCGGCATGCGAACGTCCATGAGCACCACGTCGGGCCTCAGCAGCCGCGTGCGGTAGGCCACCTCGCGCCCGTCGCCGGCCTCGCCCACGACCTCGATCGCCGGGTCGCTCGAGAGCACCCCTCGCAGGCCCGCGCGCATGAGGTCGTCGTCGTCGACGATCAACACCCGAACGCCCTGCTCGGTCATGCCGCAGCCTCCGCTGCCGGGAGCTGTGCGCGTAGCTCGAAGCGCCCATCGCGGGCGCCCGCGTCCAGCGTGCCGCCCAGGAGCGCAGCGCGCTCACGCATGCCGACGATTCCGTGTCCACCGCCCGTTCCGCGGACGGCGCGATCGGGGCTGAGCGAATTCACGACCGCGACCTCGAGGGCGCCAGGGCCGAATGCGACCTCCACCTCCGCGGCGCCGTTTCCATGCCGCGCGGCGTTGGTGAGCGCCTCCTGAAGGATCCGGTAGGCCGCTCGATCCACGGCGGGCGGAAGCGGGCGGCGCTCGCCGCGGATCGCGGTCGTCACGCGCAGGCCCGCGGCCGAATGCCGCTTCACCAGCCCGTCGAGCGCTGCCAGGCCGGGTGGCGGCTCCACCTCGGTGCCGCCCTCCGAGGTCGGACCGTCCTCGCGCAGGACTCGGACCATCTCGTCGATCTCCCCCACGGTCTCCCGCGCGAGCTCCTCGATGGTGTTGAACGCCCCGCGCGCGCTCTCGGGGTCGCGTTCGGTCTGAAGGCGCCCCATTCCCGCGTGCACGAGGATGGTGTTGATCGCATGCCCTGCCGAGTCGTGCAGGTCACGGGCAATGCGCCCGCGCTCCTCGGCGGCGGCGAGGCGGCGCTCGCGCTCGGCCTCGTGCTCGGCTCGCAGCGCGCGCTCCTCGAGCTCGGCCATCCGCTCGCGCCGCAGGCGGGTCCGGTCGCCGGCAAGCCAGGTCCCGCCCCACAGCACGACCCCGAAGAGGAGCTCCGCCCCGGGGAAGGAACCGCGGGCCAATCCTCCGGCCGTCACGTGTGCGGCAAGCATGAGGATCACGATCGCCAGGTCGCGGCGCGAACGCGCGCGCGACCCGGCGTCGCCGGTCGCGAGCCAGTAGAGCGCGATGGTCGGCCCGATCGGCGGACCCTCGGGCTCGGCGAAGCCGTACAGCGCCGTGCTGGCCGCGGCGGTCAGCACGAACACCGATAGCGGCGCCAGCCTCCGTGCGGCCAGTGGCAGCGAGGCGAGCGCGCAGAACAGCACGCCGAGAGCATCGACGTTGCCCCCGTCCGCCTCGCCGGCGGCCAGCAGCGCGACCGAGGCGGCGAAGGCCGCCACAGCGATCGCGGCATCGACGAGCAGTTCGTTCCGGGTCAATGCCTGCGCGGATGCGGGTGTTGTCTGCGCTGCCACCTCGAGGCGAGCGTAGCGCGCCCGACGTGCCCTTCAAGTCCCCTCTGCGGTGGATCTTCCGCCCCCCTCAGGGGGTACGACGAACCGCAGCGGCCGGGTGTTGAGGACCTGTCCTGGCGTGGCCCAGCCGCGCCTTGCCGTCATCACCGACAGCGTCATGTTGTCGAGGCCGCGCACCGAGTGGGCGTCGGTCGAGCAGACGATCTGCACTCCGGCTCGGATCGCGTCGCGGACGTGCTCGCCGCTCAGGTCGAGGCGGGCCGGCAGGCCGTTGACCTCCACCGCGACCTCCTGCTTCAGGGCGAGCTCGAACACACGCTCCAGATCGAGCGCGTTCTCGGGGCGCCGGCTGATGATCCGGCCCGTCGGATGGCTGAGGCAGCGCACGTAAGGGTTGCGAAGCGCCTCCTCCACGCGCTTGGTCATTTCCCGGCGCGGCATTCGCTGGCCGCCGTGCACGCTCGCCTGTACCCAGTCGAGCTCCGCGAGGATGTCGTCGGGAAGGTCGAGCCGCCCGTCCGGGAGGATGTCGCACTCGATCCCGCGGAGCACGCGGAACGGCGCCAGGGCTTCGTTGGCGGCCGCGATCTCCTCGCCTTGGCGGCGCACGTCATCGGGGCTGAGGCCGCGCACGGCGCCGACGGCCGGCGTGTGGTCGCAGATCGCGAGGTACTCGTAGCCGCGCTCCCGAGCGCTGCGGCCCATCTCCTCGACGCTCGCCCTTCCGTCCGACCAGGTGGTGTGGCAATGCAGATCGCCGCGGATGTCGGTCAGCTCGAGTAGGGCGGGCGGCGCACCGCGGAACGGCTCTTCGCGCAGCTCCGGCGGACACCAGGGCAGGTCGAGCGCGCGGTAGACGGCCGGCTCGTCGGGCGCATCCGGCAACGGTTCGAGCGCCGCCACGTAGGCCGAAGAACCGGTCGCCCGGACGAGGGCAGTGCCGAAGCGCTTCGGTTCGGCGACCACGAGCTCGACCGGTACGCCATCCACGGTCACTCCCAGCGCGCGCCGCTCGTCCTGCTCGAGCACGGCCACGATCTGGGGAAGCTCGATGAAGCGCGCAAGCAGGGGTCGCGGATCCGCAGCGGCAGAGACCACAGCAAGCAGTTCGCAGGAGTCGCGCCAGCGCCGCACATCGCCGGCCGCCTCGCCGCCGAGGGCGGCCGAGATGCCTCCGAGGAGCTCCTGGGCCCGGTTCAGCAGCAGTCCGCGCCCCGGCCGCGGCTCGCCCTCACGCGCCAGTGCCTCGAGCAGTCGAGCCTCCGTCTTCGGCCCGACCCCGGGCACCGCTCGCAGGCGGCCGTCGGCGGCCGCGGCGCGAAGCTCGTCGGCCGTGCGGACGCCGAGCGCCCGGGCGAGCTCCACCGAGCGCTTCGCGGTCAGCCCCAGATAGCGGCCAAGGCCGACGAGATCGGGTGCGAGATCGCGCTCGAGCTCTGCGAGCTCCGCGATCTCGCCGGTCTCGACGAGCTCGCGCAGCCGCGTCTCGATCCCCGGGCCGATCCCCCGTAGCTCGCGAACACGCCCCGAGCTCACCAGGTCCGCCACCGGCGACGGCGTGCCGCGGATGGTCTCGGCCGCACGGCTGTACGCGCGCGCCGTGTACGGATTCGCGTCGCCGAGCTCGAGCAGCGCCGCGAACGCGTCCAGCCGGTCGGCGATCTCGGAATTCTCCACGAGGCGTAGTTTCCCGCCGCCGGCCCCGGCCCGGTCCGCTTACACGTTTAACGAGGCGAACCCCTCGGAACAACGGCCATTGTGGATCGTCTGCTCTACGTCGTCTGCCAGAACTGCGACTTCATGCGCGCCTTCGGGGCGTCGGCGCGCACCCGCGTGCCTGAGCGCTGCCCGCTGTGCGGGGAGGTAGTGAACCTCCATCGCCGCCGCGAGCGGTTTCCCTCCGCGCATGTCGGAAGGATCTCTCGCCACCTCCACAGCACTCCCCCGATCCAGGGCGTCTGAGCGCGGCTCTACACGTGCGAGTACTCCTCGCGCCGCAGCAGCATCGCGACGAGCATGCTCGGCAGCATCACCACGTGCTCGATCGTCATGAGCGCCCCGATGTCGGTGAGAAGCCCCGCCCACAGCAGCGCCATTACGCCGAACGTCGGGACGAGCATCGACGCCGCCATCTCGGCGGACGGCCGCCAGCCGTGGCCGCGGTAGCGCATCCAGCCGACCATCGGCACCGTCATGGTCACGCCCATGCCGAACAGCATCAGCGCCGGCAGGTCGTGGTGGAGCTCGGCCGAGCTCACGCCCGCCGCACCGAGAACCACCAGCACCAAGGCGCCCAGAACCGCCATGCCCAGGAACATGGCCACGACCATCTCGACGTAATGACGTGCGAAACGCCGCCCCGCTTTGTTCGTTGTGGTTGCGTAGGTCATGGTTTCTATATACCCCTCGGGGGTATTGAGCGTCAACCCCAGGACTCGCTTGAGTGACCAAGCTCACGGGCAGCGCCACCTTTCTCTTCGCCGACATCGCCGGCTACACGGCCCTCACCGAGGCTCATGGGGACGCGGATGCTGCCGAGCTGGCGGCCAATTTCTGTCGCGCCATGTCCGAGGTCGCCAAGGCCTCGGGCGGTGAGGTGATCAAGACCATCGGGGATGCCGTGATGGTCCGCCACCACGACCCCACCGAAGCGGTCGGGCTGGGATTGGCCGCGGCGCATGACGTGATGGCCGGCCACGGATTTCCCGCCGTGCGGGTTGGGATGCACCACGGTCCTGCTGTCGAGCGCGAGGGCGATTGGTTCGGCTCCACGGTCAACCTCGCCGCGCGGGTCGCGGCCCTGGCCGCCGCCAGCGAGGTGCTCGTGACCCGTGCGGTTCGCGACAGCACCCGAGCCCTGGCCGGCGTCGAGTTCGAAAGCCGCGGGGAACAGCGAATCCGCAACGTGACCCTTCCGGTTCCCCTCTTCGCCGCCGTGCGGGACGACCGCACCAGCGAGGAGCGCCACCTCGACCCGGTCTGCCGCATGCTCGTCGCGGAGGGTCGCGAGGCCGGCAGCCTCCGCCACAGGGACACGCTCTACCGGTTCTGCTCGCTCGACTGCGCCGGCCTCTTCCTACGTGATCCCGACGTGTACGCGGGACCGCACTCCTAGGTCGCCGACGGCACGACGCACAGCTCCGGGCGGTCGGGCTGGTTCAACCCTCGTCGCAGCGAGACGAACGCCACCGCGCCCAGGAGCAGCGGCAGCCAGAAGAGAATGGCGCGGTAGACGAGTACCGCGGCGGTGGTGGCCGCCGCGGGGACGCCGTAGACGATCAGCGTGCCGATCAGCCCGCCGTCGATGCCTCCGAGGCCGCCCGGGATCGGCAGCAGCCCGCCGAGCTGGCCGATCAGGTAGCCCATCAGGATCACGGTGATCGGAGGCGAGACGTCGAAGGCGTGGAAGGTCGCCCACAGAACGGCGTTGTCCCAGGCCCAGTAGCCGAGGGCGCCCGCGATCACGAGCAGATTGCGGGAGCGCACGAGCTCCACCGCCTCGCTGGTGCCGCCCACGAGCGCCTTGCGCACCTCGCGCATCGCCCTGCGGGTTCGCCCGGCGTCGGATGGGACGGGGGCGCCGGGGCCGAGCCGGGGCACCACGAGCACCGCGGCGATCACGAGCAGGGCGCCCACTGCCGGCAGCGCGGTCAGCCACAGCGACAGGTCGGGCCCGACCAGGCCGAGCGCCATCACCGTGCCGAGCACCGCCACCGCGACGAAGTTCACGGAGCTCTTGATCAGGAAGAACGCCACCGAGCGCCTCGCGATCCGCTCGGCCGGCATGCCGCCGCGGCTCAGGATCCACGCGCCGAGCGCGAGGCCCCCGGCGCCGCTCGCGGGCACGATCGATCCGGCGCCGAGCTCCGCCAGGCCGATCTCCCAGCTCGTGCGCCAGGGCATGCTCTGGCAGAAGATGGGCCGGAACATCAGCACGTACGAGACGCACGACATGGCCTCGAACGCCACGGCCAGCGCGACCCACTCCGGCCGGGCCTCGGTGAGCAGATGGCGCACCTGGCCAAGTCCGGGGGCGAGCAGGAGGACGAGACCGACCACCACGAACGCCGCAACGATCTGGAGCGTGCGCCTCGCAAGCCGGCGGGGCTCGAACTCGTCGGGCATCGTGACCTGCCCGTCGGCTGCGGTCTGCTCGTCCAGAGCCTTCGGAGTCTGGCATCCCGTGCAGTTTCCTTGCGCGTCTTGACTGAGGCCCCCCGACAGGTGTAGACCAACCGCACCTTGAAAGAGGTCCTGCTCACCATCAACCACGTGTACTGGCTGCTGGGCGCCACGATCTACCTCGGGGTGCTCACGACGCTGCGTCTCTTCCTGTATCCGAGCTGGACCACGCTGCGTCCCGAAACCACACAGGACCACTTCACGGCACCGACCGAGGCGGCCACGCGCTTCTTCCTGATAGCGATCCCCACCTGGATGTTCGTAGCGATCGTGATGATCGTGAGCGAATGGGGCGAGCCGCAGATTTGGCCGGCGATCATCGCCCTCATCGGGCTGCTCACCACCACCTGCGTGGGCTGGTGGGGAATCCAGCCGATCAACCGCGAGATCAAGGCCGGCGTGGCCGACGAGGAGCGCCTGCGGACCCTCCTGCGCAAGTGGATGAAGATCAACGACCTCCGCTGGGCGGCGGTGATCGTGATGTGGGGCGCCCTGTGCTGGTACTTCGTGTGGAAGCCTGACCTGCCCGGAGCGCTGGGCTGAGCGTGGCGGGAGCGCCAGAGCACTTCGACTGCATCGTCGTCGGAACCGGTTTTGGGGGGTCGGTGACCGCCCAGCGGCTGGCCGAGGCGGACCGCCGGGTGCTCGTGCTCGAGCGCGGCAAGGCGTACCCACCGGGCTCGTTCCCGCGCAGCCCGATCGGCTTCAAGAACAACCTCTGGGACCCGAGCGAGGGGCTCCAGGGCCTGTTCGACCTCTGGTCCTTCTCGGGGCTCGACGCCCTGATCTCGAGCGGCCTCGGCGGCGGCTCACTCATCTACGCGAACGTGCTCCTGCGCAAGGACGAGAAGTGGTTCGTGCCGCCCGAGCGGCCCGGCGCCGGCGGCGAAGCATGGCCGATCACCCGGGCGGACCTCGATCCGCACTACGACCGCACGGAGCAGATGCTCGCCCCGCAGCGCTATCCGCTCGAGCACGCTCCCTACGACAGCACGCCGAAGACGCTCGCGTTCAAGGCCGCTGCCGAGGAGCGGAACATGGACTGGTTCCGCCCGCCGCTCGCCGTCACATTCGGAAACCCCGGTGAGGATCCGGTTCCCGGCGAGCGGATCAAGGAGGACCGGCCGAACATCCACGGCCGGATGCGCCAGACCTGCCGGCTCGTGGGCGAGTGCGATGTCGGCTGCAACTACGGGGCCAAGAACACCCTCGACTACAACTACCTCACCGCCGCCTGGCACGACGGCGCCGAGATCCGCACCCGCTGCGAGGTGCGCGAGTTCGAGCCGCGCGAGGGCGGCGGCTGGACGGTTCACTACATCGAGCACACGGACGAGCACGAGGGGCGCTCCACCGACACGAGCGCGCTTCCGCGGGTCACCGTGACGGCGGATGACCTCGTGCTCGCGGCCGGCACGCTCGGGAGCACGTACCTGCTGCTGAGAAACCGCGCCGCCCTTCCCGGGCTGTCGTCGCGGCTCGGCGAGGGCTTCACCGGCAACGGCGACCTGCTCACCTTCGCCATCCGCTGCTCGCAGACCGGCATGGACGGCTCGCGCGCGCCGCGCCGCATCGATCCCGCCTACGGCCCGGTGATCACCAGCGCGGTGCGCATCCCCGACGAGCTCGACGGGAACGGAGCCACGGGGCGGGGCCTCTACATCGAGGACGCCGGCTATCCCGAGTTCGTGTCCTGGATGCTGCAGATGGCGGACGGGCCGAACGCGCTGCTCAAGGGCGCTGCGGTGCTTGCCCACCTCGTTCGATTGCGCCTCGGTGGCGGCAACGAGGACATCAGCGCCGAGGTATCCGACCTGCTCGGCGACTGCTCTCTGTCCGCAGGCGGGCTTCCGCTGCTGATGATGGGGCGCGACGTTCCCGACGGGCGCATGTCGCTCGACGGCGACCGGCTCGAGGTCGACTGGCAGAAGGACCGCGGCTCGCACGACTACTTCGCGCGCGCGCGAGCGAAGGCGCAGGAGATCACGGACGAGCTCGGCGGCGACTTCCTCGACAACCCGCTCTGGCTCCTGAGCAGGGTGATCACCGTCCACCCGCTCGGCGGCTGCCGGATGGGTCGCACCGATGCCGAGGGCGTGGTCGACCCGTACGGGCGCGTGTTCAACCACCCGGGCCTGCACGTGGCCGACGGCGCCGTGCTGCCGGGGCCCGTGGGAGCGAATCCCAGCCTCACGATCGCCGCGGTGGCGGACCGCTTCGCCGACGCGATGCTCGAGGGCGCGCCCGAGCCGAGCCGGCGCCCCGCGCGCAAGGCCGGATCGGAGGACGGCGCGCCGCCGAGTGGGGCACCGGCCCCCGGTCCCGACTCGGTCGCCGTGTGGTTCACCGAGGAGATGAAGGGCTTTCTCGACTTCGAGGAGACCGACTACGAGCGCGCCTTCCGCGCGGGCAAGGCGGCCGAGCGCGATCTGATGTTCCACCTCACGATCACCGCCGACGACCTGGACCGCTTCATGGCGGATCAGACCCACGAGGGGAAGGTCTCCGGATGGGTCCGCGCCGGCGACCTCGGCGGCAAGCGGCCGGTGGAGGGTGGCCACTTCAACCTGTTCGTCGACCAGAACGGCGACGCCAAGCGCAAGCGGATGTACTACCGCCTGCACTTCAGGGACCGCGCCGGGCATCCGCTCACCCTGGTGGGCCACAAGGAGGTACGCGACGAGCGCGGCTTCGACGTCTGGTCGGACACCTCCACGCTCTACACGCGCATCCTGGCCGGCCACATTCCCGCCGGCGAGGAGCCCGACGCGGAGCTGATCGCGACCGGCATCCTCCACATCCTCCCGCGCGACTTCGCGCGCCAGATGACCACCTTCCGCGTCCGCCCGGCCCACCGGGTGGACGCCATCGGCCGCTTCGGGGCGGCCTTCGCGGGCCACCTCTGGAAGGTCTACGGCGGCCGGGCGGCCCGGTGACCGACGAGCTGATCCCCTTCACCGCCGGCGACGGCGTCGAGCTGAACCTGATCCATGTGCGCGGCCGGAACCCGCCCACCAAGCCGCCCGTGCTGCTTGTGCACGGTGCCGGCGTGCGGGCGAATATCTTCCGTGCGCCGTCCGGCCGCACCCTGGTGGACGTCCTCGCCGACGAGGGTTGGGACGTGTGGCTCGAGAACTGGCGCGCATCGATCGACGTGCCACGCCGGCGCTGGACGCTCGACGACGCGGCGGTGCACGACCATCCCGCGGCGGTGCGCACCGTGCTCGAGCACACGAAGGCGGACGAGGTGCGCGCCGTCATCCACTGCCAGGGCTCGACCTCGTTCATGATGTCCGCCGTCGCGGGACTGGTCCCCGACGTGTCCGTGGTCGTCTCGAACGCGGTCTCGCTGCACCCGGTGGTGAACCGGAAGGCGAAGCTGAAGCTGCGCTGGATGATCCCTCCAACCGCCCGCGTAATGGGCTACCTGGATCCGCAATGGGGCGAGACCGGAGCGCCGTGGGTCCTGCCCAAGCTGATCTCGGGTCTCGTGCGGGTGACCCACCGCGAGTGCGACAACATGGTCTGCAAGCTCGCGAGCTTCACCTACGGCACCGGCGAGCCCACGCTCTGGCGCCACGAGAACCTCAACCGGGAGACGCACGAGTGGCTGCGCCACGAGTTCGCCGACGTGCCGCTCAGCTTCTTCGAGCAGATCCTGCGCTCGGTGGAGGCGGGTCATCTGGTGGCGGCCGACAACCACCCCGGCCTGCCCCAGTCGTTCGTCGACACGGCGCCGAAGACGAAGGCGCGGTTCGCGTTCTTCGCGGGCGCCATGAACGCTTGCTTCGAGCCCGAGAGCCAGCTCCGAACCCAGGCCTGGTTCGAGTCTTACGATCCCGGTCGCCACACGGCCACGATCGTCCCGAACTACGGCCACCTCGACATCTTCATGGGGGCGCATGCCGCCAACGACGTGTTCCCCGAAATCGTCTCCGAGCTCGAAAGGACCTGACGCGATGCGACCACGCCAGCGCATCGAGCGGCTCAGCGGTCGGCACGCCCTCGTCGACGGCATCCCGTTCTCCCTGCCGGTGGACAGCAGTGACACGCCGGCCCTGATGGCCGCCTTCCCGATCTCGGCCGCGCGAGCGGCGGAGCTGATCCCCGGCGAGGAGGTGCATCCGTTCCGCCTCGGCGGCGACATCGGCCTGCTGGTGGTGACCGTGGTCGACTACCGCACCACCGACATCGGGTCGTACATCGAGTTCTCGATCGCGATCGCGTGCACGCACGGGCTGGACCCGGCGCCGGCGCTGCTGCCGGCGCTCCTTCGCGGCCGCTATGGGACGGGGCAGTTCGTCGTCGACCTCCCGGTCTCGACGGAGGTCTCGGTGAAGGGCGGCAAGGGCATCTGGGGCATGCCGAAGCACCAGGCCAACCTCGACTTCGTGATCCGCAAGGACAAGGTCTGGAGCCAGTACGACCTCGACGGCCAGCTGTGCTGCCGGATCGAGGTGGACATGCCGCGCTGGACCGGCCTGCCGATGAGCATGGCTGCGGTGAACTACTGCGCGTTCCGCGGCATGCTGAACAAGTCGTACATCCACTTCCGCGGGCGCGCCGGGATCAAGGTCCCGCTCGCGCGCGCCGCTCGCCTGACCTTCGGAGACCATCCCCGCATGGCGCCGCTGCGGCGGCTGAACGTGCGCGAGCGGCCGCTCTTCGCCGGCTACCTGCCGAACACGCAGGGGATCCTCGACGACCACATGGAGAGCTGGTTCCTGACGTTCGCCGCGCCGCCGGCCGAGGCGCCTGAGGGGCTCGAGAGCGTGGTCGACCTCGGCCTCGGGCGCGAGTGGCTGGCGCCGCCGGATGACCGTGCGGCGGCGAGCCCGCCCACCCCACGCTGATGGCAGACGCCGTCGAGCTCGAGCGGACGCTGCTGCGCGGGATCGGCGCGATCACCGCCGCCACGGGTGCGCTCCAGGCCGCCGTGCCGCAGGCCACGCTCGGCCCGCTGAAGGCGGACGACTCCCCCACCGTGCGGCACTTCTTCGGCACGGTCGGCATGTTCATGGCGTGCACCGGCGGGGTGCTGCTCGCGCGCCCAGCCGAGCCGGCGGTGGTGCTCATGACCGCCGCTCAGAAGCTCGGTGCCGCGGCGGCGGTCGGGCTCGGCGTCCGGCGCGGCCTGCTGTCGCCGCTTGCGCTCGGGGTCGCGGGCTTCGACGCGCTGTCCGGACTCGTCGCGCTCGACTACTGGCGCCGCCTGCCGTGACGCCGCCGCTGGCGCTGGCGGCCGGCCACGAAGACACACCGCGCCGCTCGCTGCTCCTTGCCGGCGGCGGCATCCGCGTGGCCTACCAGGCCGGCGTGCTGGTGGCGCTCGACGAGGCCGGGCTGCGCTTCCACCACGCCGACGGCACCTCGGGCGGCACCTTCAACCTGGCGATGCTGATGTCCGGGGTCTGTCCCGAGGAGGCATGCCGGCGCTGGCGGGGGCTGAAGGTGCAGTCGTTCGCATCGGTGTGGCCGCTGCGGCGGCTGCTGGCCGGTCCTCCGTATCCCGCGCTCGGCACGGCCACGGGCATCCGCGAGCGGGTGTTCCCCGCGCTCGGCGTCGACGTCGAGCGCATCCGCTCAGCGCAGGGGATGGACGGCACGTTCAATGTCTGCGACTTCGCCTCGAAGGAGTGCATCGCCGTTCCACACACCGAGGCGGACCTCGACGTGCTCACCGCGGGCGTCTCGCTGCCCGTCTTCAGCCCCGCGGTCGAGCGGGAGGGGCGCAAGCTCATCGACGCCGTCTGGATCAAGGACACGAACGTGGCCGAGGCGCTGCGGCGCGGTGCGGAGGAGATCTGGCTCGTCTGGTGCATCGGGAACCACGGCGTCTACCGCGACGGCGCGTTCCAGCAGTACGTGCACATGATCGAGATCGCCGCGAACGGCGCGCTCCAGGAGGAGCTGGCGCTCGTGCGCGAGCGCGGCGCGCGGCTGCACGTGATCCGCCCGCGCGTGCCGCTGCCGCTCGATCCCGACTTCTTCTTCGGCCGGGTCGATGCGTCGACCCTGATCGCGATGGGCTACCGCGACGCGGCGGCGTACCTCGACGCGCCTCACGAGGACGGCGTGGCGCCCGACGCCGCGGCCACGCGGATGGAGGATCCGGTGCCGGGAGTCGCCTGCCGCGAGCGCCTGAGCGGCGGCGGGCTCGATCTTCGGCTCGGGTGGGAGGTCGACGACCTGGAGGCCTTCACGGCCGATCCGAAGGGCACGGTCGTCGGCGACGTCACGCACGCGCAACTCGGTTCCCGCCGCCTCGCTCGGACGGGTCAGTTCAGGGTCGACGGCGGCCAGGTGAGCGCCGAGCTTCAGTTCGGGCCGTCACGCGTCGAGCTCCGCCGCAGCCTGGGCGATCCGGATCACGCGGAGGCGCGGATCGACGGCGCCGAACCGGTACGGCTCGAGCGCAGCGGCCCACCCGCCTGGCGAACCCTGCACGCGCGCGGTGTCGGTTCGGCGCGCGAGGGCGCGCGCGCACGGCTGCGCTTCTCGCGCTGGCTCAGAAGCTCGCGCTGAACTCGTCCTCGACCGGCGGGTCCGCGCTCGCGCTAGCGCAGCCGCTCACGCCGAAGCAGCGCACCCGCACGCCCTCGGCGTCGGCGTCCAGGCGGAGGAACTGCTTGAAGAACGGCGGATCGTTCCAGTCGAAGTACTCGGACGCGAAACGGTGGAAGCCGTGCTTCGCCGGCGCCGGCTGCAGCAGCCGCGCGGCAAGCCGCGCGCGCGTCGAGAGCTTCACCTTGCTCTCGCGGGTCGGGTCCATCTCCAGCAGCTCGCCGAGGTAGGTGGCCGCCTCCGCCGGCGAGAGGACCAGCTTCTTGCTCCCACGCGCGAGCTTCGCGTCGTAGAGCTCCGAGAAGCGCGCGAGCGAGTCGCTGCGCAGCGGGTAGCACTTGAACTCCGACTCGGTCACGCCGTCCACGTCCACGCGCGCGATCTGGTGGGTGGCGTGCGTGTAGGCACCTCCGCCCCCGCTCACCACGTACTGGATCGTGCGACCGTCCGACAGGGTCACCGGGTAGCGCTGGTAGTTGTGGGTGTCGCCCCCGATGGCCATGACGTAGCGCCCGCGGGGGTCGCGGACGATGTCGTCCACGACCTTGCCGACCTCGTCGGGCAGGTGATGTCCGTTCACGATCAGCGGCTTCCCGGTCACGAGGATCTTGGGGCGGTCGGAGTTGAACGACACGCGCCGCAGCCAGTCCGCCTGCTCCGCGTCGATCGAGCCCACCACGCCCGTATCGATCGCGACGATCCGCAGTGGGCCCGTGTCGAGCGCCCAGTAGGGGCCCGGCTGTGGCGGGTCGGACATCTGAGTCTGGCGCGAGCGGGCCTTGCGCATGTCGGCCAGCTCCTCGTCCTCGGGAGGCATCGTGCGGCGCCACAGCAGGCGAGCGAGCTTCCCCCTCAGGCCCGGACCCACCTCGAGCGGCGCCTTGGGGGTGTCGATGCCGCAGATGTGCGACATGAAGCCGTGCAGGCCGTCGTACCAGTCGTGGTTGCCCGGCACCGCGTAGATCGGAGTGTCGAGGTCGCGGTAGGGCCGGAAGAACTTCGTGCGATAGTCGCCCCCCTCTCCCGCCGGGTAGATCACGTCGCTGCAGATGACCGTGAAGTCGACGCCATCCGCCTGCGACAGCAGCGGAGGCACGACGGCGTACTGGCTGTCATCGCCCTCTCCCGGGTCGCCTACGAGCAGGAACGAGACGGGGCCGTCCCCGAGCGAGACGACGAAGTCGGTGTCGTACCCGCACTTCGCGGCGCGCTCGCGCGCCAGGCGAACCCATGCGACCCGAGCGCGGTCGACCGGGTCGTACAGGTGCTTGGCGAGCACGTCGTTGCGCGCCGCCCAGAGCGTCTTCGGATTGATCCAGGAATTCGGCTTGGCGTCAGCCGGAACATCGGCCTTCCAGGCCCCCGGCCCGCCGCAGTCCTGCCATCCCGCGCCCGCCGACGATTCGCGAGAGGAGGGCTGTCGAAGGTGGACGTTCAACGTTGCACCCGGAGGGTGCAAGGTATCGGAGAACACCTCGATTGTGATCCGACCGGGCCTCCCGCTCGCAGGGGTTGGGTGAAACCCCGACTAGGAAGGATCGCGATGACAGCGCTTCGCGAACTCGCAGATGACCCATCGGACCGCAAGCGGTTCCTGCGCATGGTGGGAGGCGCCGGTGCAGCCAGTGCCTTCGCCATCTTCGTCGCCGCCTGCGGCGATGACGACGAGAGCTCGAGCTCCAGCTCGAGCGGTGGCAGCTCCACCACGACGAACAGTGAGGGCTCGATGAAGGGCGACCTCGAGATCGTCCAGTACGCCCTCACGCTCGAGCACCTCGAGACCGACTTCTACAACGCGGTGATCGACTCGGGCGTGGTCAAGGACATGGCGCTCGCCGAGACCGCCAAGATGATCCGCGACAACGAGCAGGAGCACGTGGACGCCCTCACGGGAACGGTCAAGCAGCTCGGTGGGAAGCCGCAGCGGCCCAAGACCAACTTCGACTCCGTGCTCGAGGGCGGCGAGAAGATGGTCCTGGAGACAGCGGCGACCGTCGAGAACCTCGGCGCGGCCGCGTATCTGGGCCAGGCCGGCAGGATCAAGTCCAAGGAGATCCTCGCCGCCGCGCTCGCAATCCACTCGGTCGAGGCACGCCATGCCGCTGCGCTCAACAGCGTCGTCGGCAAGACGATCGTCCCCGACGGCGCCTTCGCCAAGCCGGCCTCGATGGAAGAGGTCCTGCCGAAGGTCAAGCCCTTCCTCGCCTAGCCAGTCCACTGGCAGAAAGGAGACATTCCATGTCTCAGAGCAAGCTCGCCGCGCCGGAACTGGCGGCAATCGACATCCAGGGAGTCAGCAGGCAGTCATTCATCATGCGCGGTGCGGTCGCGGCCGGATCGGTGTACGGCCTTGCGGCCGTCGGCCCGTTCGTCCGCGAGGCAATCGCACAGGACGGCGGCGGCGACGTCGAGATCCTCAACTTCGCGCTCACGCTCGAGTACCTCGAGGCGGCCTTCTACACCCAGGGCCTGAAGCAGGTGCGGGGCCTGTCGGGAGACGCCAAGTCGCTCGCCACGGAGATCCGCGACAACGAGACCGCCCACGTCGAGGCACTCACGAAGACGATCGAGAGCCTCGGCGGTAAGCCCGTCAAGGCGCCGGGAGTCGACTTCGGCGACGCGTTCTCCAGCCAGAAGGCGTTCCTCAAGCTCGCGCAGACGTTCGAGGACACCGGGGTGAGTGCCTACAACGGCGCCGCGCCGATGATCGAGTCCACCGACGTGCTCGGTGCGGCCGGGAGCATCGTGCAGGTGGAGGCGCGGCACGCCGCGGCAATCCGCCTGCTGAACGGCCAGCCGATCACCGATGGCGGCTTCGACAAGGCACTCGAAATGCAGGCGGTGCTCGACGCCGTCAAGCCGTTCGTCAAGTCCTAGCGAGAGGAAGAAAGAGAAATGTTGCCTGGAATCGGTCCCATGGAGCTCATCGTCGTACTGGTGATCGCTCTAATCGTGTTCGGACCCAAGAAGCTCCCCGACCTCGGCCGCTCCCTCGGAAGCGGGATGCGCGAGTTCAAGAGCTCGATCACGGGCGGCGGCGACCGCGAGGAGCTGCCCGCCCCCGACCCGGCGCACGCGCAGAAGTCCTAAGCGCCACGTAGTCAGCCATGCGCCGCCGCATCAAGCCCATCAGCCACGAGGAACAGCTGCCGGTCGTGGACCATCTGGACGAGCTCCGCTCGCGCCTGATGGTCGCGGGGGCCGCCTTCCTCGTGGCGTTCGGGCTCACCACCTGGCAGAGCGACCTGGTGCTCGAGATCCTCAACGCGCCGCTCCCCGGCAACCTCGAGCCGATCACGCTCGGGCCATCGGAGCCGTTCATCACGACCCTCAAGAGCGCCGGCTACGCCGCCGTGATGCTCGTGCTGCCGGTGCTGCTCTACCAGGCGTACGCCTTCGTAGTGCCGGCCGTCAGCCCGGACAAGCGGCGACTCGTCGTGCCGCTGGTCATGATGGTTCCGATCCTGTTCATCGGCGGGGTCGCCTTCTGCTACCTCGTGGTGCTCACTCCCGCGCTCGACTTCCTGCTCAGCTTCAACGCCTCCGAGTTCAACACGCAGCTCCGGGCGAGCGACTACTACGACTTCGCGACCATGATGATGATCGCCATGGGGCTGAGCTTCCAGGTGCCGGTCGGAATCCTGGCCCTCACGCGCCTCGGCGTCGTGAGCGTCGAGAAGCTGCGCCGCAGCCGCCGTTACGCAGTACTCGCCATCACGGTGATCGCCGCGCTGCTGCCGACCCTAGACCCGGTGACGCTGCTGCTGGAGATGGTGCCGCTGCTGGTGCTCTACGAGCTGAGCATCCAGCTCGCACGGATCACACCTCGAGCCGTGACTCCTCCAGATCCATCGACGGCGAGAGCCTCGTGAACCCCGGGGCCAGCCGCGACTAGATCGCACTTGTGCAAGATATGTATGCATAAGTGCGATGTAGTGGCCCGCCGGCCGGCCGACTTGGGGGTTCCGGTAGCTTGCCGCCATGCGTCTCCGGAGCCTCTGCCTCGTCCTCGCCGTCGTGATCTGCGCGCTTCCGGCCTCGGCCTCGGCGGCCTCGAGGTTCGAGCGGCTCGCGGGCTTCCATTCGCCCGGCACGCCGGCGAAGTACAACAAGGTGGGCGTCCTGAAGGTGGGCCCGAAGAGCGCGAAGAACATCCTCGTGCTGAACCCGGGCACGTCCGCCAGCGCCGCCTACTTCGCTCCGCTCGCGGAGGACATCGTGCGAAAGACGAAGGGCTGGCAGGTCTGGGCGGTCGAGCGCAGGGAGAATCTGCTCGAGGACCACTCCGCCCTTAACCGCGCGAAGACCGGCCACCTCACGGGTCAGCAGCTGTTCGACTACTACCTCGGCTGGATCACCGATTCGAGTGTGACCAACCACTTCCAGTTCATCCCGGACGCGCAGGTGGCCTACGCGCGCAGGTGGGGGATGCGGGTGGAGATCGAGGACCTGCGGCGCGTGGTGCGCTCGGCGCAGCGCGCGGGTGACCACGTCGTGGTGGGCGGCCACTCGCTCGGCGGGTCGATCACCACGGCGTACGCCACCTGGGACTTCGGCGGCAAGCCCGGCGCTCGCGGGCTCTCCGGGCTCGTGTTCATCGACGGCGGCAGCGGCCCCACGCCGATCAGCCGCGACGCCGCCGAGCAGGCGCTGAAGAACTTCGACGACGCGCCGTCGCCATGGCTCACCTTCGGCGGCATCCAGGCGCCCTACACCGGACTCTTCAACTCCACCGGGGCATCGGGCGTGATCCTGGATCCCGACTCGCCGTCGATCGGCCAGGCCTGGCCGCTGCTCCCCTCCAACCTGAAGCCACCGGTTCCGGTTACGAACGCCGGCGAGTACGGCTTCGCGCTCGACACCGAGACATCACCGCCCGCCCTGATCGCGGCGCAGGCCCACCTCGGCCATCTCGCGGCGGGCGGAGAGCCGCATGGGTGGGACGACGCTGGTGAGCTTACGCCGCTCAAGCGCTACGCGCGCATCTTCTCGGGCTGGGGCCTGAAGGGACTGGACGGAACCGCGTGGTATCACCCGCAGCGGCTCACGATCGACTCGGGCGCGGTGGCCGCGGGCAACGCCAACCCGGCGCAGAAGGTGCTCGGCGTGCGCGCGACGCACGGCGACGACCTGCCGAGGAACCTGAGGATCTACGCCTTCGGCGCCGCGCTAGGCGGCAAGCGCGTGCTCGACGCCGCGAGTGCGCTGGCGAAGCAATCGCACATCCCGAGGCGCAACCTCACGCTCGTGGATCGCCACGCGACCTACGCCCACAACGACCCGAACTCGGCCGCGCCGAAGAACGCGTTCGTGAAGAACCTGCTGCCCTTCCTGCGGCAGATCGCCCGGCGGTAGCGCCCGCCTGTTCGGCGCTACGGCGGCAACCGCTGCCCCGGGCGGCGAACGCGGAACCAGCGGCCGTCGTAGGGCGAGAGCTCGAGGCTGGCCGCGCCCTCCTCCAGGTCGTGCTCCTCGTCGTGGAACAGGTCCACGAGCGTGCCCTCGCCTCCCAGCTCGAGCCGCGCGCGGGCATCGCGTCCGGCGAGGTTGTGGACCGCCACGACGGTGGACCCCTCCCAGTCGCTCCGCTGCGCGAACACGGCTGCGTCGCCGGCATCGAGCAGGGCCGGCTTGCCCCAGCCGAGCTCGGGACACTCCCGCCGGCGGCGGATCAGGCGCTCGATCCAGTTGAGCAGCGAGTCGGGGACGCGCCGCTGGCGCGTCACGTTCAGCTCGCGATACCCGAACGGGCCGTCCTTCACCACGGGCCGAGTGGCCTCCTCGGCGGTCGTGAAGCCGGCCTGGTGCTCGCCGGACCACTGCATCGGCGAGCGGACGCTGTAGCGGCCCTCGATGGCGAGGTTCTCGGCCATCCCAATCTCCTCGCCGTAGAAGAGGACCGGCGTTCCGGGAAGCGAGAACGCGAGCGAGTACGCGAGCCGGATGCGCCGCTCGTCTCCGCCCAGCATGGTCGGCAGCCGCTTCCGGATGCCGCGCCCGTACAGCTGAACCTCCTTCTCCGGCCCGAAGGCATCGAAGACCTCCTGGCGCTCCTCCTCGCTCAGCTTGTCGAGCGTGAGCTCGTCGTGATTGCGCACGAAGTTCGCCCACTGGCAGTCCTCGGGGATCGGCGGCAGCGCCTCCAGCGCCCGCGTCAGCGGGTACGCATCCTCGCGCGCGAAGGCGAGGTACATGGCCTGGTTCACCGTAAACGAGAACACGAGCTGGAGCTCGTCCCCGTCCTCGTCCCCGAAGAACTTGCGCTGCTCGGACGGCGCGAGGTTCACCTCACCGAGCAGCACGGCCTCGCCGTTGCGCCGACCGATGAAGCGGCGCAGGTCGCGCAGCAGCTCGTGCGGGTCTTGGCGTGCGTCCTCGGGAGTGCCGCTCGGCTCGATCAGGAACGGCACCGCATCCACCCGAAAGCCGCTCAGCCCCTGCTCGAGCCAGAAGCTGGTGACCTGCGCGATCTCGTCGCGCACCTCCGGGTTCGCGACGTTCAGGTCGGGCTGGTGGGAGTAGAAGCGGTGCATGTACCACCTGCCCACCTGCTCGTCGAACGCCCAGTTGGAGTCCTCCTGGTCCGGGAAGACCACGTCTCCCGGCTCCTCCTCCGGCTTCTCGTCTCTCCAGACGTAGAAGTCGTGGAACGGGGAGTCGCGGCTCTCGCGTGCCTGCCTGAACCACGGATGCTGGTCGGACGTGTGGTTCACCACGAGGTCCGCGATCACGCGCATCCCGCTCCCGCGCGCGGTCCGCACCACGTCGAGGAGGTCGCCATGCGTGCCGAGGCGCTCGTCCACGCCATAGAAGTCCGTCACGTCGTAGCCGTCGTCGCGCTGGCAGGACGGCATGAAGGGCATGAGCCACACACAGTCCACGCCGAGCCCGGACAGGTAGTCGAGGCGCTCGCAGAGGCCGGGCAGGTCACCGCAGCCATCGCCGTCGGTGTCGAGGAACGTCTCGACGTCGAGGCAGTAGATCACGGCGTTCTTCCACCAGACGTCACTCGTGACCTTGCGCGTCATGCCGCCAGCTCCGGCAGCACGTGCTTCCCGAACGCGTCGATGAACGGACCGAGGTCCTGGCCCACGTGATGGAGGTGGATCTCCTCGAAGCCGAGCTCGGCGAGCTCGGCGAGCCAGGCGGCGTGCTGGCCCGGATCGGAGGACACGAGCACGGCTTTCCGCACGTCCTCAGGGCGTACGTGCTGCGCAGCGAGGTCGAACTGCTCCACGGTCTCGAGATCCCAGCAGAGGGGCGGCGGAAACACGTTCGTGCGCCACTGGTCGTGAGCGATCCGGAGCGCCTCGTCCTCGTCGGCGGCCCAGCTCAGGTGAACCTGAAGGTGGATCGGACGGCCCTCGCCGCCACCCTCGCGGAACGCGTCGATCACCCGCTCGAGCGTCTCGCGCGGCTGGTTGATCGTCACGAGGCCGTCCGCCCAGCCTCCGCACCAGCGTGCGGTCTCGGGGCTCACCGCTGCACCGATCAGGCTCGGCGGCTCCGCGGGGAGGGTCCAGAGGCGCGCCCGGTCCACGCGTACCAGGCCGTCGTGGTCCACGACCTCGCCGGCGAACAGGGCGCGCATCACGTCCACGCACTCGCGCAGCCTCGCGTTCCGCTCCGCCTTCCCAGGCCAGGGCTCGCCGGTGATGTGCTCGTTCGAGGCCTCGCCCGTGCCGAGCGCCACCCACAGCCGTCCCGGGAACAGCTCGCAGAGCGTGGCGGCGGCCTGCGCGACGATCGCCGGGTGGTAGCGCTGGCCCGGCGCGTTCACCACTCCGAACGGCAGCTCGGTGGCCTCGAGCGCCGCCCCAAGGAATGACCAGGCGAACCCGGACTCGCCCTGGCGCTCGCTCCACGGGGAGAAGTGGTCCGAGGACATGGCGGCACGAAACCCCGCTGCCTCGGCGTCGCGCACGTGCGCGAGCAGGCGGCTCGGCGGGATCTGCTCGTGCGAACAGTGCAGGCCGATCACGGGCACTAGACGATCTCCGCCAGCCAGCTTCGCAGCGCCGCTCGCACGGCGTCGAGGTCGGCCTTGAGGCTGTGGTTGCCCGCCACCGTGACCACCCGGCGGTTGGGGCCATCCGCGGGCATGCCGAATGGGTCGCTCTCGCCCTGCACCACCAGGACCGGGAGCTCGACGGCGTCGAGCTCGTCCTCGCGGGTCTTGTCGGGGCGGCCGGGTGCATGGACCGGAAAGGCCAGGCAGAGCACGGCAAACGCGCCCGTCTTGGCCGCGGTCCGGCAGGCCACGCGGGCGCCCGCGGAGCGCCCGCCCACAACGAGCGGAAGGCCTCGGAGCTCTTCATCGCGCAGTCGCTCGACCACCGCGGTCCACGCCTCGTCCAACCGTGGCGCCGGGGCCGGGGAACGCCGGCCGGCCACCCGGTAGGGCTGCTCGACCAAAGCCACGCTGAAACGCTCTTCGAGCGCGACCTCGGTGGCCGCCACCAGGTCCGGCGCATCCACTCCCCCGCCGGCGCCGTGCCCGAGCACCAGCGCACCGACCGGCTTCTCTGCCACGTGCAGGTGGACACGTGCGAGACCGCTCGGCGTCTCGACCGCGCTCACGGCTGGGATCTTACGCCGAGCGTGGCCCGCTCTCGGGCGGCCTCGACCGCCTGGGTGAGGTTCGCCACGTCGTAGGCGCCCGAGTGCCGCCGCCCGTTGATGAAGAACGTGGGCGTGCCAACCACCCCGCTCGCGTCCGCGCTCGCCACGTCGCGGTCCACCCGCGGTGCGTGCTGGCGGCGGCGCAGCTCGTCCCAGAACCGGTTCCTGTCGAGACCGAGCGCCTCGGCGTGGCGGGTCAGGTCCATCACTGTCAGCTCGTCCTGCGCGGCGAGCAGCCTGTCGTGCATGTCCCAGAAGCGGCCCTGTGAGCCCGCCGCCTCGGCGGCCTCGGCCGCCATCTGCGCGTGCACGTGCACATCGTTCAGCGGAAGGTGCCGCCACACGTAGCGGAGGTCGTCGCCGAATGCGTCGAGCAGCTCGCGGATCACCAGCTCGGCACGCCCGCAGTATGGGCACTGGTAGTCGCCGTACTCCACCAGGGTCACCGGCGCCTCGTCGGAGCCTCGAATGTGGTCGCTCTCGGCACTCACGTCCTCCGAGAGGTCGAGCAGCTCCTCCGCGGTGCCGGCGAGGTGGCGGGCGCGAACCGAGTCGGGCAGCCTGCCGATCACTCGGAACACGGCCCAGCTGACGAGCGACGAGAGGATCGCCGCGGCGAGCACGCCGAGCTTCGCCTCCTCGAGCTGCTGCCCTTCGAATGCCAGGCTCGAGATCAGGAGCGCCACCGTGAAGCCGATGCCGGCCACCGCCCCGGCCCCGATGATCTCGGGCCAGCTCAACGACCGCTGGAGGCCGCCGAGGCGCGGCCGCGTGGCAAGCCAGGCAGCGCCAACCACTCCCACCGGCTTGCCCACCACGTATCCGAAGACGATCCCGAGCGTGATCGGAGAGCTGAGCGCGTCGCGGAGCAGTTCTGCGTCGATGTCGATGCCCGCGTTCGCAAGTGCGAACAGAGGCACGATCACGAAGCTGGTCCATGGGTGGAGGCGATATTGGAGGCGCTCGTTCATCGATACCGCCGAGGTGACCCCGATCTGGGCCGAGCGAGCCAGCTCCGGCGTGGGCTGTTCCCGAAACTGGCGGGTGAGCTCGGTCACCCGCTCGAGCTCCGAGCGGGGCGGCGGGTAGGCGCTCGTCACGAGCCCCACGGCCAGGCCCGCGATCACGGGATCGATGCCCGATTCGAAGAGCGCCACCCAGATCGCCAGCCCGAGGATCACCGCCGCCGGGGTACGCCACTCGGCGGGTGCGTAGCGGAGCGCGATCAGCGCGGCGAACAGCGCGACGGCCAGAGCGAGCGGCAGCAGCTCGACGCTGTCGCTGTACACGGTGGCGATGATCAGGAGCGCCACCAGGTCATCGATGATCACCACCGTCAGGACGCGCACGCGCAGCCGCTCGGCACCACGAGCCACGAGGGCCAGGGCGCCGAGCGCGAATGCCGTATCGGTCGACATCGCGGCGGCCCAGCCGTTCGCCCCGTCGCCGCCGGCGTTGAAGAGCAGGTAGATCAGGACCGCCATGGCCATCCCGCCGAGTGCGGCCAGCGCGGGGATCGTGAGGCGCTGCCGGTCGCGCAGGGCCCCGAGGTCGAGCTCCCGCTTGGCCTCGAGGCCGACGACCAGGAAGAAGAGCGTCATCAGGCCCTCGTTGATCCAGTGCCGGAGGTCGAGCGAGATCCCGTCCGCGCCGAGCTGGATCGAGAGCTTCGTCTCCCAGACGGACTCATAGGAGTCGGCCCAGGGCGAGTTGGCCCACAGCATCGCCGCGACGGTCGCGGCGAGCAGCACCATCGCGCTGCCGGACTCGGTGCTCAGGTAGCTGCGGATCGGCGCCGCGATGTTGCGCGCCCAGGCCGTCCGCTCGCTGAAGCTCGCGCCGGCTTCAGCGTTCATGCCACGGGGGGCGGAGTTCCCTCTGCACTGGCCGGCAGGGCCGGATCCCACTCGCACACGGTGCATGCGTGATGGAACGCCGAGTGGACGAACTCGAGCGCAGCCGCGTGCGCGTCGGCGCTCGAGCGGGCGTCCTCCCAATCCAGCATGAAGAGCCCCATGTCGGCGTTCCAGTGGGCGGCGGAAGGCGACAGCTTTCCGTCGGCGAAGCCGTCCGGCGCCGGGTGGGCGTAGGCGTAGAACGCCGCCTTGCCGTATTTCGGATCGCCGGGCCACCACCCCACAGCCACCTCCTGCGAGTCCATCGAGTTGCGCATGATGAAATCGTCTGACGGCGGGTCTGCGGGCAGGCCCGAGAAGAGGCTCACCGCGAGGTCGAAGGATCCCCACCACGCGTGCACGGGCGTCGAGCGTCCGCGGTAGGGCGCCCGGAACTCCGCCAGTACGAGCGCCGCCTGGGTGGCCGCCGCGAAGTAGACCTCCACCTGACGCTCGTCATAGGTCGTGTGCTCGTGGTCCTCGTCGAGCGGAACGGTCCACGGGACCTCCTGCGGCGTCGGGTCGATCTCGACAGGGCCGGCGAGGTCGCGGACGGCGTCCACCAGCTCACGGGTGACCTCCGCCACCGGCCGGTCGGGAGCCAGCGCCGTGCGCCGCACGCGCCCGTCGCTGTGCTCGACGAGCGCCTCGTGGGTGTGAAGGTCGAGGGCCACCACGAACGCCCCCGAACCATCCGGGGCCGGCAGCGGGGCCGTGTCCCACCCGCGCGCGGTAAGGCGCAGTGCCGCATGCTGGAGCTGCGGCTCAGGCGGTGCGAGCGCCACGGCGAACTTGCCGAGCACCTGCGTGTGGGCGTGGAGCGTGTCGCAGGTGGCGCTCCAGTCCGCGTAAGCCAGCTCCGGCCAGTCGACAGCCATTCACGCGAGGATACGCACTGAATGGGGCCCGACTGGAAGCGCACCGTCCACTGCCTGGGCGACCTGCACGCCGGTGGCATCACACCCGCGCGCATGGAGGCCGTGAGCCGGGACATCGAGCTGCTCGGACCGCCGGCTCTGCACCTCCAGGTCGGCGACGCCACCGAGGGCGGCAGGGAGCACGAGGACGTGCTCGCGCGCGAGTTCCTCGACGCCCTGCCGGGGCAGTGGGCCGCAGCGCTCGGTAACCACGACATCCTCCACAACGACCGCACCGTTGCCGCGTGGAGCCGCGCGTACGGGCAGCGCTCGCAGAACTTCACGGTCGAGCTGGACTTCGTGCGCCTGGTCGTGATCGGGCCTGATCGAAACGAGCCGGGGCGCCGTGCGGGTTGTCTCTCGAGCGCGACGCTGTCCTTCCTCCAGCGCGAGCTGGCCGGCACGGAGCGGGACTGCTGGGTCGTCTGCCACTGGCCGCTCCTGAGGACCGTGATGGGAGATCCGCGCCTGCATTTCACCTCGGCCATGGAGGCCTTCCACGCCAAGCCGGATCAGGCCATCCGCGAACTGCTCGCCCGCCACCGAAACGCGAAGGTCTGGCTGTCCGGGCACACGCACTCCCCGCTCAGCGCTCCGGGACTGATCAAGCGCACGCGCCTGGCGCCGAAGCGCTCAATCGTGGCCGTGAACGCATCGGCACTGGTGGGGATCGGAAAGCGACGCGACCCGCGCGCACCGCTCTGCTCGCTCTACCTCACGCACCGTCCCGGATCCCTGGAGGTGCGCTGCCGGGACCACCGGGCGGGGGCGTGGCGAAACGTGCGAGGGCGCCAGGTCGTGGAACTGTCGGTCTGAGCCCCACATACACAACTCGCCACTCGACACCGTGCAAAGAGAGGGGTGAGGCGCTTTCGAGCGCATATTGGGCGGCTCGGTGACGCTGCCGTTCCTCACCTACGAGCGGACCAACACGATCCAGGGCGACCCGGGCACTCGTTCAGCCTGCCACCGGAACAGCAGCCCGAGGGCGCACCGACGGATTGACCTACAGAGTCAGGGGTACAGTGGCGGGAGATGACTCCCGAGCCTCGCAACGAGCCGCCCGCGGATAGCCCCGACGCCGAGCGCGAGGCCCGGCGCGACGAGCGGCGCGCAGAGCGTCGGCCGGGGGTGATGATCCCGAACCGCCGCAAGCGCATGCCGCTCGAGGCGCCACTGATGCGCCTGGTCGCCACGGCCGGGATCGTTGCCATCGCGGTGGTTGTGGCGGCGATCATGGGCTCACAGGACTCCCAGAGCTGGCTCGTCGGCCTGGTGGCCTCGATCGTCTCGCTCGTGCTCGCGGCCCTGCTCTGGTCTTCGCGGCGGCTCTAGAGGCCCTTGGGGTGCGTGATGCTGAAGCCGTCGGAGGGGCGCTGCTCCATCGTCCAGCGCGAGCCGCCCCGCGAGCGCGCGCTCGTGTCGAAGCGCATGCCCGCAACGACCATGTAGACGTGGCCGCCGTTCGCATAGATCGTGATCCAGCGGCCGTTGCCCTCCACGCCCCAGCGCGCGAAGTCGCCCGACACGAGGGCGCTGTCGAGCAGCCCGCCGCCGTGTAGGGCGTAGGAGACTGAGCCCGAGCAGTCGTAGCCGGTGTCGTCCCACTTGGCGTGGCCGCCGCCCCACTTGTAAGGAGTGGTCGCGATCGCATTGCCGGCCGCGATCACCTCCTTCACGACCTCGGGCGCCGACTCCGGCGGGACCGCAAAGCCGTCGGCCGTGACCGAGCCCTTGGCGCCTGGGATGACCTTCTCGGGCGGCGGCGGGGCGACGTAGGCCGCGCCTCCGCTGCCCGGATCGTGCACGGCCCGCTTGATCGTGCGCTGCTCGCGCGCGGTTGCGACGCCGTCGGCCCTCAGCTCGAGGTCCGACTCGGTGGTCCGGAGCGCGCGTTGCGTGCGAGGACCGAACTCTCCGTCGCGGGCAACCCTGTGCCCGGCGGCCACGAGGTAGCGCTGCAGCTTCTTGACGTCTCCCCCGTGCGCTCCGACCGTGAGGGTCCGCGAGCCGTAGGGCGCCGCGCTTGCCTGTGCGGGCAGCGCAACCAGGACAGCAAGCGCTGCCACGAAGGGCGTCAGGTGTCTCCAGGCACGGGAGTACATATGGGCGGTTTGCCTGCGGGGTTAGCTGTCGGGCTCGCGCTGGTGTTGCGCTTCGCCGTGATCACACGACGTTCGCCCCAGCCCAAATGTCTGGGCCACTGGTTCCCCCGTTCCTCCGTCTCGCCTGACGGAGGACTCGGCAGTGAAGGACATGGGCACCATACCGATCGGCTCCGGACGGTGTTCTCCTTCTTTACGGGCGAGTTCTTGCACTAACGATTAGTAAGGTTCAGATATGCAGCCCTCGATCGCCACGCTCAGCCCGCCGGTCGACCCGGCGCGCGACCATGTGCGCGGCAGCGCCGAGGCGCCCGTCACGCTGGTCGAGTACGGCGACTTTCAATGCCCCTACTGCGGCGAGGCTTATCCGGTCGTGCGCGAGCTACAGGAGCGCTTCGGCCACCAGCTCCGCTTCGTCTTCCGGCACATGCCACTCCCCGACCTCCATCCGCGTGCGCCGCTCGCGGCCGAGGCGGCCGAGGCCGCGGGCGCGCAGGAGCGCTTCTGGGAGATGCACGATCAGCTCTTCGAGCACCAGCTCGAGCTGGGCGACTCGGACCTCCGCAGGCACGCTGAAGCGATCGGAGTCCCCGACGGCGAGCGCTTCGGCGCGGACCTGCGCGACGGGGTCCACGCCGCGCGGGTCGAGGAGGACTACCGGAGCGGCGCTCAGAGCGGCGTCCCGAGCACTCCGCGCTTCTTCGTGAACGGCGTGATCCACCTCGGCTCGGCCTCCTACGGTGAGCTTGCAGAGGCGATCGACGCCGAGCTGCACACCTCCATCTAGGGGCGCGTCGCGCCGGCGATCCGCCCGACGTTGCCCTGCTCGTCGAGCGCGCGCACGCTGACCTGGCGCGGGCGCCCCGAAAGCGGGACCGAGGCGGTCTGGCCGCCCTCCACCGGATCCGCGGCCACCCGCCGGAACGGCCCACCGGTCGAGACCTCATACGCGGCGGCGCGGCCACAGAGGAGATCGTCGCCCGGCGACCTGAAGGTGAGCCTTGCGCCCTCGATCCGCACCTGGGTGGGGGCTCCGGGCGGAGTGGCGTCGCGACGCAGGTCGCCCGAGTTGGCCTCGTCGTGATGGAAGCGCGGCCATGACGAGGGTGAGCAGGCGGGGGCGCCTGTGCGATATGCGAGCACCGTTCCCGAGCGGGTGAGCGCCACCACGACCTTGCCGTCGATGCCGCCGAAGGTGCCCACGAGCGGGTTGGCCACGAGCCAGTCCGAGGTCAGCTTCGGCCACGCCTGGGAGAGCGGGCGGCCGTCGGAGCGGAGCGCGTAGAGGTCCTGCGACGCGGTGCCGCCCACGACCTCCTCGCCGGCCTGCCCGTCGAGGTCGGCCACCGATGGCCCCGTGAGGAACTGAAGGTCGTTCACCACCGCGGGGAAGCCGGGGCGGAAGCGCCCGTCGCGCGTGCTCCACGCGCCCGCGAAGTCCTGGGAGCCCTGCTGGTACTCGTTCACCGCCGCGTCGAGCGCGCGGCGAAGGCCGGCGGCTGGAGCGAGGAAAGAGACACCGCCGTCGAGGCGGCCGAATGCCGGATGGCCCACGGCTGGGAACGCCGGCGAGTCCTGAACCGCCCCCGCGGGCGGCACGGTGTCGACCACGCGGTCCTTGCCATCGGCCCCGCTCCCGAGGCACGAATCGCCATCCTGCCGGAGCAGGTAGCCGAGACCCGCGTCCGGGATGGCGCCCACCGCCACGCCTCCGGCCCCCGCGCACTCGGCCGGTCCGATCACCGGCGATCCGGTGATGCCCTCGCCGACCACCGGCAGCAGCTCGGCGGTCAGCTTCCCGATCTTCGCCGGCCAGCCAGGGAGCAGGCGGCCTCGCCGGTCGAGCGCGTAGAGGCGCGAGTGCGCCGGACTGAGCACGCCGGTGGCCCCGGCCGCCTGCTCGAGCACCCGCATCTCCACGTTGTCAGCGTTCAGGCCGCCCTCCCCCGGCGCGTTCACCGCGTACTCCTCGTTCGTGCCCACCACGATCTCGGGCTGGCCATCGCCGGTGAGGTCGCCCACGGCGGGGGTGTCCACGATCGCGCCCTGCATCAGCGACTCGCCCGCCTGTGCGTTGAAGGTCAGCTGGTGGGTGGCCGGGTCGATCGACGTGACCTTCGAGCGGTCGACCACCAGCGCCGGGAACCCGGACAGCTCGTCGCCGCCCGGGCCCCATGCGTACACGTGCCGGTCCATCGCCGCGGCCACCACCTCGAGCCGGGCGTCGCCCTCGAGGTCTGCGAGCACCGGCGAGCCGATGAAGCCGCGCTGCGTGCGGTTGCGCTCGCCCTTGCGGGCCTCGTCGAACGGTTGGAGCGGCCGTCCGGACCACTCGATGCGCGTGCCGCGCGTCCAGCGCCGCGAGCCGTCCGCGTTCCAGGCGTACACGCGGCCCTCGTAGTCGGCGGCGACCACCTCGGGCACGCCGTCGCGGTCGAGGTCGCCCACCGCCGGCGAGGCGAGGAACGCTCCTCGGCTTGTATCCGGGGACACTGCGCCGCTCGCGAAGGCATGGCCGCCGCTGTGAAGCGGGAGCGGCTCGCCGCGGACCGGCCAGCCCGGCGCCTCGCTGCCGTCGGGGCGGTAGGCGTGCACGGTCCCGTCGGCGGTGGCCACGATCAGCTCGTTGCGGTTGTCGCCGTCGAGGTCCGCGAAGGTCGGCGATGCGGCGCCGTCGCTCGCGAGCGCGCGCGGGAAGCGCGGGCAGGAGGTCCGAGTCGCGATGGAGGAAGAGGTTGCGGCGGTCCTGGGCGTGCAGCTCGGCGCTGTCCACACGCAGCCGCAGCGTGAACCCATATGGCTCGGAGTTGGGCCGGCCGTTCGAGCTCTGGCCGCTGGTCGCGCCGGGTTCGCGCCCGCTGAAGTCGCCCGCGCTCGGCGGGAAGCGGCGCTTCAGCTCGGCCACGTTGACGCTCCCGACCACTCCCGCGAAGTCGCCGCTGCGCTCGCTGCCGTCGCAGTGCCCGCCGGGCACGGGCTCGAAGTCCTCGTTGTTGTTGGGCATCGAGCCCGGCGCCACCTCGAGCACGCAGCGGTAGCTGCCGCCGCGCGCCGAGACCTCGCCGCGCACGTCGAGCGACTCGCGGCCCGGATCCACGAGCGAGTACCAGTCCGGCGCGATGATCTCCGCCTCGGGCGGGATGCGCCCGTCCGCCACGGCGCCCACGGCGCTCGCCATGTTCACCCGCCCGTAGCCGTAGAACCAGTCGTGGCCGCGGCGGGCCGGGTAGCGGACGGTGGCCGGGAACGGCGCAACGAGCCGCGTCGGGTTCACCGAGTTCAGGTTGGGGTCCGTGCACGGGTCGAGCGGCACCGGCGAGCAGGACAGCTCGGTCGCGGCGAAGTTCACGTCGTCCGCCGTGCCGGTGAGGAGCTGGCGGACCTCGTTCGCGCTCAGCTCGATCCCGCGGTCGAGCCCCGCGCTGTAGATCAGGCCGGCCATGCCGGCCGCGCGGCCGGTGGCGTCGGACGAGCAGCTCACGCTCGGGATCGCCACGGAGATCTTCGACGAGAAGTTCGTGCAGCCGTTGAACTGGAGATAGGAGCGCGGCTCCGCGGTCAGCGTCTCGTTGTACTTCGTCACCGAGTTCACGACGATCGTGTGCGGCTCGTTCGACGGCCAGTTGTGGTGCTGGGCGGCCTCGTCCGCGGCGGACGCGATCACGGCCACGTCGTGCCGGTACGCGTACTCCACGGCCTCACGCGCGAGGCTCGTGTGGTCGAGCGTGCCGAGTGCCTCCTGGACCACCCGCACTCCGTTGTCGGTCGCGTAGAAGACCGCCTGGGCGAAGTCGCTCTCGTCGGCGATGAACGAGTCGCCGACCCGCAGCGGGATCGACATGCAGTTCGGGCACGTACCGAGCTCGCCGCCGTTATCGGCCTCGGCAGTCGAGTCGCGCGCCTCCCCCGTGCCGTGCCCGTACTGGACGTCGTCGAACGGGTCGTTGTCGTCGTCGAGGAAGTCCCAGCCCACCACGTCGTCGTCGAACCCGTTGCCGTCGTCGTCGGCACCGTCGGTGAACGCGATCAGGACGTCCTGCGGGTCGAGCAGCGGCCGGCCGTCCTCGACGGGACCGTCACCGAGCGGCGGCGCGGGGTCGACGCGGGAGTCGCAGGCGTAGTCGAGCACGTTGAAGACGCCATCCCCGTTCGCATCCCAGGCGTCCGCGTAGGAGGAGCAGTCCCCGGCAGAGGGGTCTGACCCTTTTCGGAGGGTGGTTGAGGGTTGCTCAAGCTCGCCCTTGTTGAGCCGGAACTTCGTGCGCAGGTCGCGCATCGCGCCGAGGTCGTTCCACTTGATCCCGGAGTCGAGCACGGCGATCGCCACGTCGGGGCGGCCGGTAGTCGTCTGCCAGGCCGTTCTGACCGACGGGTCGCCATCCACGATCGAGGCGCCGCGCACGCCGCCGAGCTCGCGAGGATCGGCGTTCACGAGGGTGTTGCCCTGCTCGGGCGTGGCCGCGTACATCCACTCGGTCTTGCCCTCGAGGTCGTCCGGAGCCGCGCCGTCGTAGTGGTACGGGAAGGCTGCCCAGGCGCTTCCAGCCAGGGTCAGCCAGATGATGAACGTTGCGATGCACCCCTGCAGCACGACGACGACCTCCCGCCCGGCATTGTGCCGAGCGGCTGATGGCCGTGCGCCGGTTCGCCCGAGACCTCCTGCACTTCATCGCACTTGTGCATGACATGTATGCAAAAGGCGGAGAGAGTGGCGATGGCCGGCCCCCCGGGGGGGCTACGGCTAGCTGCTGCCGACCACGCCGACCGTGTGCCCCTCGGGATCGGTGAACATTCCGATCACGAGCCCCTCCATCGGCTCGTCCGGACCCATCATGCGGGTGCCGCCGAGCTCCTCGGCCTTCGCCAGCGCGGCCTCCACGTCCGGGACCTCCACGTAGAAGGTCACGTGGCCGTCGTAGCCCTCCGGGCCGGTGCCCACGCCGCCGCCGATGCCCGCGCCGTCGGCATTGGTGTTGCCCTCGCGCTGGACGGTGCCGTACCTCATCGGGTTGTTGGCGTCGATCTCCCAGCCGAACAGCTCGCTGTAATAGCTCTGGAGCTTCGCCCCGTCCCGCCCGATGACTTCGAAGTGCACCACCGGCTGTCCCATACTTCCTCCTGTCCGTGGCTTCAACCGAAGAGACATTCCAGCAACTGGTGACGCAGCTCGACTACCCGATGTTCATCGCGACGGTGGCGGCGGACGGCGAGCTCGCGGGCTGCCTGATCGGGTTCGCCACCCAGAGCAGCATCCACCCGCCGCGCTTCCTCGCGGGGATCTCCGACAAGAACCGCACCCACCGGGTCGCGATGGACGCCACGACCATGGCGATCCACCTCGTCCCCGAGGACGCGTCGGAGCTCGCGGAGCTGTTCGGAGGCGAGACCGGCGACGAGGTGAACAAGTTCGAGCGCTGCTCGTGGCGACCCGGCCCCGACGGCGTGCCGCTACTCGACGGCTGCCCCAACCGTTTCTTGGGCCGCATCCTCGAGCGGGTGGACTTCGGCGACCACACCGGCATGGTCCTGGAGCCGTTCTTCGCCGAGGTCGAGGAGCACGAGGGCCAGCTGAAGTTCCACCGCGCCAAGCGGATCGAGCCGGGGCACGAGGCCTGAGGTGACCGGCACACTTATCAACGTCGCGGCCATCCTGGCCGGAACGCTGATCGGCGTGCTCGCCGGCGGACGGCTGCCGGATGGGCTTCAGCGGCGCGTCCTCGCCGGGCTCGGTCTGGTGACCCTCGTGATCGGCGTGGATCTCGCGCTGGCGTGGCGGGACACGAGCGCCCTGTACGTCCTCGGCGCCGTGCTGCTCGGCGGCCTGGCCGGAGAGGCGCTCGGGATCGAGGCACGACTCGAGACGCTCGGGGACCTGGTCCAGCGCCGCGTGAGCCGTGCGGGAGAGTCGTCCTCGCGCGTCAGCGAGGCGTTCTTCGACGCGAGCCTGCTCTTCTGCGTCGGCCCGCTCGCGGTGGTGGGCGCAATCCAGGACGGGCTCACGGGCAACTACGAGGCGCTCACGACAAAGGCGATGCTGGACGGGTTCGCCTCGATCGCCCTCGCGGCGACGCTCGGCTGGGGCGTGGCGCTCGCGGCCGTGAGCGTGCTGATCTACCAGGGCGCGCTCTCGCTCGGAGCCACCGTGTTCGAGGACGCGCTGAAGGGCGAGGCGCTCGACGCGCTGACAAGCGCAGGCGGCGTCCTCATCATCGGGATCTCGCTGAAGCTCCTCGACGTGACCGACGTGAAGGTCGGCAACTTCCTGCCCGCTCTCCTGTTCGCCCCAGGGTTGGTGGGCATCGTTTCCCTCCTCAGCTGATCGCGGCCGCCTGCCGATACCTCCCAGGTGCTCGGTCCCACGCGCCCCGACCGCCTGACGATCTGGCCCGTCGAGGACGGCCGCTTCGGAATCGACGTCCGCTGGGGTGGCGGCGAGGGCAACCGGCGCGCGACCGTGGTGCGCAATCTGCTGAGCGACTCCGGCATCAAGGCGAAGCTCGCGCAGTCGATGGACGCGCGCGGCTGGGAGCTTCGCGTGGGACCACTCCCGGGCGAGGATGTCGCCCGGGTGATCGACGCCTTCATCTGGTAGCCGCTACGGCTGCAGCGGGTAGAGTCCGCGCATGCCGGTGGCCCGCGATCACATGTCGCGCGACCTTCTGAGTGTCGCTCCTGGCGACTCGCTGTCGGAGGTGGCTCAGCGGATGGTCGACCGTGACGTGGGCGCCGTGCTCGTGATGGATGGCTCGGACCTGTCCGGGATCCTCACCGAGCGCGACGTGCTCCGCGCCGTCGCGGCCGGGATCGAGGAGAAGACGGTGGTGTCGGACTGGATGACGCGCGACCCCGACACGATGGCGCCGGACGACACAACCCAGCACGCCGCGGTGCTCATGATCCACGGCGGCTTCCGGCACCTGCCGCTCATGGAGGGCAGCGACGTGGTCGGGATGCTCTCGATCCGCGACCTGATGCGCGTGGTGCTCGACAACGCCGCGCCGCGCGGCGTCTAGCTCAGCCAGTCCCGCAGCCGCTCGTAGATCGCCGGGTGGTTGAGCAGCGTGAAGTGGGTCGCGGAGCCCAGGTGCATCCCGTACTCGTCCTCGAATGGGATCCGGCGCGTCTTGCTGCGGCCGGACGCGCTCGGCACGAGCACGAGCGTGTCCCCGAGCAGGCGGCCCAGCGGGTGACGCTCGCTGCGGGTGATCGCGGCGGACACGAAGCAATGGGTGGCCCCCTCGAGCAGCGGGATCTCCGCGCACGCCGCCCCGCGCAGGGCGTCCGGGTCACAGTCGCGCCAGTCCTCGTCAACCAGCGATCCCTGGCGCAGGTCGCGGATCCCGCTGCTGCGGCGGCGGAGGAAGTTCGCGAACGGGCGCGTCTCTGGCAGCCGGGCGAGTCCGGCGCTCAGCACGTGCACCACCTGTTCGAGCGGCGCTCCCATGTGCGGCGTGCCGAGCGAGACGCTGTGCGTGACGAGCCGGGCCCAGTCAGCGCCGTCCTCGGACGCGTGGCAGCAGGCGCTGCGGGCGACGAGGCCGCCCATCGAATGGCCGACGAGCGCGATCTGCTCCGCGTCGACCGGCCAGGCGGTTACGAGCTCCTCCATCAGCTCGCTCAGCGAGCGCCCGTTCTCGGAGATGTGGCGGCCCGTGTTGTAGCGGACGTACACCGGCGTGCAGCCGAGCTCGCGCGCCAGTCGCGCGCCGTACGGCTCGGGGCCGAAGAGCGACCACGAGAACTCGGTGGTCATCAGTCCGTGCACGAACACGACCACGCGCGAGCTGGCGTCCGGGAAGGCATCGCGCAGCGAGTCCGGGTCAAGTGCCACCGGCTCGCCGTCCACCCGCACCGCCATCGGCTCGCATAGCGGGCTGCCCTCGGCCTCGAGAGCGTCCCCGCGCAGGCCGGTGACCGCGGCGATCAGTGCGCTGCCGCGTGGTGTGGTGGAGAGCGCGGGCGCGTCCCGCATCCCCACGGCGGCGGCCGTGGCCATCCCGACGGCGCGTGTGCCGAGGCCGAGGCCCGCGAACACCCCGCGGGTGACCGCCTCGTGGACCGGACGCACCAGCACGGCACCGGGCCCAACCGCCCGGAATACCCGGCCGGCGACCGCCCGGTTGATCGAGCCGATGCCCCCGGACGCCTGGCGCAGCTCGTCGAAGCCGAGGACCGTCAGCGCCCGCAGTTCCGTATCGCTCATGAAAGGATGCCCCCGTGAAATGCGACGTCGTTGTCGCGGGTGCCGGCCTGGCAGGCCTGAGCGCCGCGCGCGATCTGATGAGTCAAGGCACGGACGTGGTGGTGCTCGAGGCGCGCAACCGGCCGGGCGGACGGGTCGAGCAGACGACACTCGCCGACGGGCGGATCGTGCAGCTCGGTGGCGAGGTAGTGGGTCCGTTCCAGCACGCCTATCTGAAGCTTGCCGAAGAACTCGGACTGACGATCGTCCCTTCGTTCCCCCAGCTGCCAGGTGAGGACACGTGGGTGCTCGCGGATGGGCGCTACGTGGGCGACGGCTTCCCCTGGATGAGCGACGCCGACCGGGCGAGCTACGCCGCGCTGAACGAGGAGTTCGGCAAGCTCGCGGCGAGCGTCGACCCCGAGGACCCGTGGTCGCACCCGGAGGCGGACCGGCTCGACAGCCTCTCGGTGGCCGCCTGGCTGCGCGACAGAGGCGCCACGCCGAACGTGGTCCGAGCGCGCGACCTGGCGATGCTGGCCCTGTCCGCCGAGTCGATCGAGCGCACGTCCCTGCTGGCCGAGCTACGCAAGGAGGCCGCCGCCGGCGGTGCCGGCTTCTACAACTACGAGGTCTGGGAATGCAGCCGCGTGGCCGAGGGCTCGGCCACGGTTGCACTGCGGATGGCCGAGGAACTCGGCCATCGCGTGCGCTACGCCACGCCGGTCACCCGCATAAGCGTCTCGCCGCAGGGATGCTCGGTCACAACCGAGACCGGCGAGCGCTTCGAGGCCGACGCCGTGGTCTGCGCCCTACCCGTCGGTCCGCTGCGCCACGTGCGGGTCGAGGGCGTATCGGACGAGCGCATGGGGTCGCTCGACCGCCAGCGCCATGCCCTCGCCGCCAAGGTGGTCTTCGCCTACGAGGACTCGTTCTGGCACGACCAGGGCCAGAACGGAGACTGCTACTTCGAGACCGCGGTGATCGGCGGCACGTGGGTGCAGCGGGAGGGAATCATGTCCACCCTCGTGCCCCCCGAGCGGCTCGCGGCCTTCCTCACCACGTCGCAGGCCCAGCTCGAGGCGGAGCTCACCGAAGAGATGGTGGCCGCCTACGGCGAGGCCGCTCGCGACACGCAGGCGGTCTTCTTCCGGCGCTGGGGAATCGACCCCTGGACACGCGGCTACATCACCGGCTGGCGTCCAGGGGACGTGATGTCCGTGGGGCCGCTGCACGGAACGCACGAGCCGCCCTTCTATGTCTGCGGTTCCGACCAGTGGGTGTGCGGCTACATGGAGGGCGCGGTCCGCACCGGACGTGCCGCTGCGGCCGCTGCCATTAATACTTACGTAAGATAAGTGCATGCACGCGCCGGTTTCTGCCATGGGCAGAGCGCCTGCGCAGTGCGATAGTTGCGTCTGCAAGCATCTTAGAGCCCGGCGCCACAGCGTCGGCACTGCGAACAGGAGCAACACATGACTTCCACCGCAACTGCAGGAACTCTGATTCCCACCGGCACCTGGGCAGTGGACCCAGCCCATTCGGCCGTCGGCTTCTCCGTGAAGCACCTTGGTATCGCCACGGTGCGCGGCAGGTTCGAGGACTTCGAGGGCACGCTCGAGATCGGCGACGACCTCAGCACGGCGCGCGCCTACGGCACCGCCCAGGTCAACTCGATCAACACCGACGAGGCCGCCCGCGACGAGCACCTCCGCTCGACGGACTTCTTCGGCGCGGAGGCGAACCCGGAGCTCCGCTTCGAGTCCACCCGCGTCCGCCTGCTCGACGAGGACACCTTCGAGATCGAGGGCAACCTCACGATGAACGGCGTGACGAACCCCGTGAAGCTCACGGCGGTAGTCGAGGGCACCGAGACGGACCCGTGGGGCAACGACCGCGTCGGCCTCGAGGTCACGGGCCGCGTGAACCGCGGCGACTGGAACATGACCTTCAACCAGGCCCTCGGGAGCGGCAACCTCCTGGTCGGGGAGAAGGTCACGCTGAGCCTGGACATCTCGGCGGTGAAGCAGGGCTAGGCACAACCGCGAGTAGGCTCGCACGGTGCGAGACCTGCTTGCGGACCTGATCGAAAGTGCGCGAGCGCGCGCCGGCTATGCCGACGCGCGTTTCGTGCGTTCAAGGGTGGAGCGACTCTCCACGCGCAACGGGACGCTCGACCAGCTCGACTCGGGCGAGAGCGAGGGGATCGGCGTGCGGGTGCGGGTGGGCGGCGCCTGGGGCTTCGCTGCCGTGCGCGGCACCGATCGCCGCGACGCCGAGGCTGCGCTCTCGCGCGCGCTCGCCATTGCCGAGGCCCAGCCGGCCGTTCCGGAGGAGACGCCGCTCGCGCCCGAGCCTCCCGCGCAGGGCGAGTGGTCGAACGCAGTTGCGCGCGACCCGTTCGAGGTCCCGGTCGAGGAGAAGCTCGCCATCCTGCTCGCAGCCGACGCCGGCCTGCGAACCGAGCCGGGAGTGAACCTCACGCTCGCGCGCTTCTCCGCATTCCAGACCGACAAGATCTTCGCCAGCACGGAGGGCGCGCTCTGCGAGCAGCGGATCACGGAGTGCGGTGGCGGCATCTCCGCGGTGGCGGTGGACGGCGAGAGCCAGATCCGCTCCTACCCCGCCTCGCACGGCGGCCACGTGGCACAGGCGGGATTCGAGCACTTCCTCGCGCTCGAGCTCGCGGGTCATGCGCCGCGGGTGGCCTCCGAGGCGGTGGCCCTGCTTCGGGCGCCCGCCTGCCCTCCGGGGCGAAAGACGCTGATCCTCGCGGGAGAGCAGCTCGGCCTCCAGGTGCACGAGTCGGTCGGCCACGCGGTGGAGCTCGACCGGGTGCTCGGGCGCGAGGCCTCGTACGCGGGCACCAGCTTCGTGCCCGCGGACGGCATCGGGTCGCTGCGCTTCGGCTCCGAGCACGTGAGCGTGACCGCGGATGCCACCAACGCCGGCGGGCTCGGCAGCTACCGCTGGGACGACGAGGGCGTGGAGGGACGCCCGGTGCCGATCATCCGCGACGGCGTGCTGGCCGGATTCCTGTCCTCGCGCGAGACCGCGGCCGAGATCGGGCTCGAGCGCTCGGGCGGCTGCATGCGCGCCGAGGGCTTCGAGCGCCAGCCGATCGTCCGCATGACGAACGTGAACCTGGAGCCCGGCGAGGCAGGCAGCCTCGAGGACCTGATCGCCGACACCGGCGACGGCCTCCTGATCGAGACCAACCGCTCGTGGTCGATCGACAACCGCCGCCTGCACTTTCAGTTCGAGGGCGAGGCGGCCTGGGAGATCATCGGCGGCGAGCGTGGCCGCCTGCTGCGCAACCCGAGCTACGCCGGCGTGACGCCGGAGTTCTGGGGCAGCTGCGACGCCGTCTGTTCCCGTGACGAGTGGCAGCTGATTTCCCTGCTCGACTGCGGCAAGGGCGAGCCCGGCCAGGTGATGCGGGTGTCCCACGGCAGCGCACCCGCGCGCTTCCGAGACGTGCAGGTCGGCGTGGCGTGAACACGCGGGAGGTGGCGGATCGCGCGGTCGCGCGCGCGGGACCGGGCGCGCTCGCCCTTGTCACCCGCGAGCGCTCGCTGATGCTGCGCTTCGCCGCGAGCAGGGCCACCCAGTCCACCGGGATCGACGACGTGACGGTCGAGATCGCCGTGCCACTGCGCGGGAACGTCGGCCGTGCCGCGACCAATGCGGTGGACGACCAGTCGCTCGCCGACTGCGCCGCCCGTGCGCGACATGCGGCCGAGGCGGCAGGCGTGACCCACGACGGCGGCTTCCCGGGCTTCGACCCCAGCTCCGAGCAGACGGCCCTCGCTGCGTTCGACGCGGCCACGGCGGAGCTCGATCCCGCGGTTGGAGGCGCGGCCCTGGCGGACGCGTTCGCGGAAGCGGAGGCCCACGGAATAGAGGCGCACGGCATCTGGACCGTCGCCGAGCAGGACCAGGCATGGGCCACCGACAGCCGCGGTGGCGAGGAACGCCGAACGGATGCGTTCATGAAGGTGATCTGCATCGCACCGAATGGCCGTAGCGGATACGCGTCGCAGTCGGCCGTGGCGGTGGGTGATCTGTCGGCGAGCGCGCTGGCCGAGCGTGCTGCGCTGAAGGCGGTCGCTACCGGTGCTCCCGTTGAGCTGCCTGCGGGCTCATACCCGGTGGTATTCGAGCCTCAGGCGGTGGGCTGGCTCCTCGACCTGCTCGGGGAGACGGCCTTCAACGGCCTCGCATATGCGGAGGGCCGCGGGGCCCTCGTGGGGCGGCTCGGGGACCTGATCAGCGCGCCGTCGATCAACCTGTCCGACTCGCCCACGAACGCCCGGACGCTGCCGCGCTCGTTCGACGCCGAGGGAAACCAGAAGGCGCCGCTCCCGCTGATCCAGGACGGGGTCGCCCACGCGGTGGCCCACGACGTCCGCAGCGCGGCGCTGTGCGGCACGGCCAGCAGCGGCCACGCCCTGACCCCCGGCGGAAGCGCGGGCGGGCCGCACCCCACCAACCTGGTGCTCGCGGGGGGCGGCGCAAGCGACGAGGTGGACCTCTGCTCCGGGGTCGAGAGCGGCGTGTATGTGACGCGCCTCTGGTACGCGAACGTCGTGCGGCCCAAGGAGACGCTGATCACCGCCGTCACGCGCGACGGCACGTTCCTGATCGAGGACGGCAGGGTCACCCGCCCGCTCCGCGACCTGCGCCTGACCGACAGCGTGCTCGGAATCCTCTCGCGCACCCAGGCGCTCACCCGCGACCAGAGGCTCACGAGCGACGGCGAGTTCTACGGCCGCCGCTTCGCGTACGGCGTCGTCTGCCCGGCCCTGAGGGCAGACGCGGTCCGCTTCACGGGCGCCGCGGGCTAGATCTTCAGCAGGACGATTACGTTCGCGACGAACAGCGCCGAGAAGAAGACCGTCCAGCGGTTCAGGTTGCGCTCGACCAGCGAGCCGCCGCCGAAGGGGCCGGCGCCGGTGCCTACGCCGAACGCGCCCGAGAGGCCGGCGTCCTTGCCCGAGTGCAGCAGGATCAGCACGATCACGATGACCGAGAGGATGATCTGCAGGCCGCTGAGAATCGCCTCCATGAGAGCCGGAAGGCTAGCGGAGGCGTAGGCGCTAGCGGTCCATGCCGCCGTCGGGCGTGCGCCCCTCGAGCCGGTCGAGCTGGCGCAGGATCTCGATCGCCTCCCCGCGCAGGTCGCGGTCCACCGAGCGCCAGTCCTCACGCGAGAGCTTGCCCATGCGGTGGTCGAGCTCGGCGTCGCGGATCTCGCGGTACTTCGCCTCCTTGGCGGCGCTCAGCTCGGCGAGCATCGTCTCCTCGCGGCGCTCCTCCACGCCGCGGCGGCGCAATGGGAGCCACAGCACCGCCGCCACGATCGCGGCCAGCACCAGCAGGGCGAGGGCGTACTCCACCGGGGCTACGCGCGCGAGAGCTCTTGGCCCACGCGGGCCGAGTAGAGCGAGCGCACCCGCCGCAGCCGTGCCTCGGGCGACGGCCACGCCGCGATCAAAGCGCCGAGGATCACGATGCCGCCGCCGATCCAGATCCACACGACGAGCGGTGACGCGATGGCACGGAAGGCCGCTGGCGGCGGGTCCTTGCGGTACTTCTCGGCGAGCGCCGCCACGATCAGCGCCTGGACGTCGCCGGGCGAGTCCGCGAACTTCGCGTCGGCCTCGCGGATCGGCTGTTCGAGCGAGCCGATATCCGGCCGCACGGCGAGCCAGAAGTCGCGCGTGAGACCCCAGCGCACGTCCACCTCGCTGGTGGCCTCGCCCTCGAAGAAGCGGGAGATCGTGCCGAGCGCGGGGTCGCCGCTCGCGTAGTAGTTGCGCGAGGGACGCAGCACGAAGTGCTTCCCGTCCTTGCGCACGTCGAGCACCGCGCCGAACGAGATCGGCGCGCCGGTGCCGGCGGAGTCGCCGCCGAGCTTGGCCGTGGCCTCGCGGTATGTCACGTCGTAGCCGTTCACCTCGAACGAGTCGCCGGGCGAGAGGCGCACGTCGCGCTGGTCGAGGAACGCGGACGATGCCGCCACTCCCAGGAACAGCACGGCAATGCCCGCGTGCACGAGAAATCCGCCGTAGCGGCGGCGGTTGCGGCCGGTGAGCCGGGCCAGCGCGCGCGGCCAGGACTCGCCGCTCATCGTGCGGCGCGCCATGGTGCCGCGCCAGAGCTCCTGCCCCACCGCCGCCAGCACGAAGGCGACGAGGCAGAACATGGCGAGCGAGGGCGGGCTGTCGGCCGCGTTGGTGAGCGCCAGCAGCGCCACGAGCGTGGTCGCGACAACCAGGAGCGGCACGGTCAGGATCCGCCGCAGCGAGGAGGGCGAGAAGCGACGCCACGCGAGCATCGGACCGATCGCGGTGAGCAGGACGAGCACGAGCGCCAGCGGCACCACCAGCCGGTTGAACCAGGGCGGGCCCACGCTCGCCTCCGTTCCCGTGATGGCTTCCGAGATCAGCGGGAAGAACGTGCCCCAGAGGATCACGAGGCAGAGCCCCACGAGCACCAGGTTGTTCAGCAGGAAGAACGCCTCGCGCGAGAGCAGCGAGTCGAGCCGCGCCTCGGAGCGCAGGTCGGGGAGCCGGGCGATGATCAGCGCTGCCGATCCCGCGATCACGAGCCCGATGAAGACGAGGAACTGGACTCCGATCGTGGACGCGCCGAACGCGTGGATCGACTCGAGGATCCCGCTCCGCACCAGGAAGGTGCCCATGAGGGCGAGCGTGAACGTGGTGCAGATCAGCGAGACGTTCCACACCTTCAGCATCCCGCGCTTCTCCTGAACCATGATCGAGTGCAGGAACGCGGTGCCCACGAGCCACGGCATCACCGACGCGTTCTCCACCGGATCCCACGCCCAGTAGCCACCCCAGCCGAGCTCGGTGTACGACCAGAGTGCGCCGAGCATGATCCCGGTGCCGAGGAAGGTCCACGCGATCAGGGCGAAGCGGCGGGTGGCCCGGATCCAGTCGGCGCCGGTGCGCCCCGCGATCAGCGCGCCGATCGCGAACGCGAACGGGATCGAGAAGCCCACGTAGCCCGTGTAGAGCATCGGCGGGTGGATCATCATCGCGGGGTGGCGCAGCAGCGGGTTGAGCCCGGCGCCCTCGGCCGGCGGCATGGCGAGCGTGTCGAACGGGTTCTCCCAGCCCACCATCAGCAGCAGGAAGAAGGCGCCGATGAAACCGAGCACGGCCGTGGCGTAGGGCGCGATGTCGCGCAGCGAGCGGCGCGTAAGGAACAGCACGGTGCTGGCGAACAGCGACAGCAGCGTGGCCCACAGGAGCAGCGAGCCGTCCTGCGTGGCCCAGAGCGCGGTGACCTTGTAGAAGGTGGGCGTGTCGGTGGACGAGCCCTCGGCAACGAGCGCGAACGAGAAGTCCGAGCGCAGGAAGGCCGCCTCGAGCAGGCCGAAGGCGGCGACGCACAGGGCAGCCACGCAGTAGATCGCCCGGCGCCCCGAGGTGATCCACTCGCGACGCCCGCTGCGCACTCCGTACACCGAGGCGGCGACGGCGTAGAGCGCCGTCAGCAGTGCGACGACCAGGCAGGCGGACCCGACGCCGGCCACGTCAGCTCGCGGACTCGTCCTTGGTGAACTTCGACGGGCATTTCGTGACGAGCGAATCGCGCTCGGCCACGAACGTGCCGTTCTCGAGCTCACCGGAGACGATCACCTCGCGCCCTTCGCGGAACGGATCCGGCACGACGCCCGTGTAGGTAACCGGGACGGACTCCGTCCCGTCGCGGTCGCGGATGCGGAAGCGCAGGTCGTCGCCGCTGTGCTGGATCGAGCCCTTCACGACCTTGCCGGTCACGTCGTACGACTTGCCGGGCTGGAGCTCACTCGGCTTGCTGGCCTCGGTGGAGGCGCTGAAGCTCGTGTAGATGAGCGCCGTGGCGAGCAGCACGGCGGCCGTAAGCGCCACGACCAGCCGCAGCTTGCGCTTTCGTGAGGGGTCCATTCGACCCCGGATGCTAGCGCTGGCTGGGATGCCCCTCGCCCGGCCAGGGGGCGAGCAGCAGGATGACCCGCGCGTCGGTTGTCGCCCGCACCTCGTGGCGCTCCTTGGGGTCGAAGTGCGCGACGAAGCCGCAGCCGCCCGCAACGGTCCTGCCGTCCTCCTCGACCTCCACCTCGCCGGATGCCACGACCATCCAGGCCCGTTCGTGGACCTGGTGCTCCTGGAGCGCCTCGCCGGCCAGCAGGCTGATCGCGATCACGCGTGCCTCGGGGTCGCTGCGGAGGACCTCCGGCTTCTGCGGTTGGACGTCGAGCGAAGAAAGGTCCCAGGTCTCCATGCCTGGGAATCTAACTCAGCGCCTGGCGATGCCGGCTCCACGGCGCAGGGCCACGCCGCCCGCCAGCGCGACCAACCCAGCCATCGCGATCAGCGCGAGCTGGAGTCCCGTGAACGGAATGCGTCTCCGGGCTCGCGTCCTCCGGGAGGTCGGCCGCATCACCGGCGATCGCAGCCTCGGCGCGAGCCGGTCGCCTCGTCGGTGGAGCTCTTGGTCGCCTTCGGAGGTCAGCCGCCTCGTCCGCGGAGGCCATTGCGGTTTCACTCGCGGTCGTGAAGCGGCGTTGGACGCGGATGCGGCGCGAGGCTCTTCCCGGACCCGGTGGCGCGGGGGGCTGCGGCGGCGGCCGCGGGCGCGGCGGCGCAGGCGCGGGCGCGGCCGGCGCAGGCGCAGCCGGGGCGGGGCAGCGGCGCCAGGGCTTGGCACGGCGGGCAGCGGCGCCGGGCGGCGGGCGCAGGCGTCGGAGCGGGCGCCTGCACCTGCCGGAGGCGGCGGGGGCGCGGGAGCGGAGGGGCGGGCAGACGCTCGGAAGCGGTCGGCTGACCCCGCCGACCACGCTGTTCAAGCCCCGGAACCTGCCCGGGGCGACGACCGGGAGGGACGAGAAGAGCGGCGGTGCCGAACGTTGCGATGACCGAGACCCGCGAGCGGAACGAAAAGCATGCATAGGAGCCCCCAGTTGAAGTTCCCCGCGCCCCCTGCCGAGGGCGCGGTGGCAATGTACTACCCGGGGACGGCCGTCGTGCGTCACTTCTCTTGCAGCTTCCGGCGGGCTATCCACTGCACACCGGCGTGGTCCGTGAGACCGTGCGCAACTATCGAGACGAGTACCGCGAGGGCGGCGATGTTCGCGATGCGCTCGCCCTCCGGGGCGGCCGATCCGAGCACGAACAGGGCGAACGCCATCGTGGCCACGCCCTTCGGCCCGAACCAGGCCATGAACGCCTTCTCGGCCGTGTCCACCTGACGGGCTCCCGCCAGCGCGGCGAACACGGCCACGGGGCGGGCTACAAGGAGCGTGAACGCCACTATCGCGACCGCCGCCCAGCCGTCGGCAAACAGCCCCTCCAGCGTGATGATCGCGCCGAAGACCACGAACACGCCGAGCTTCACGATCTCGACCAGGTCCTCGCTCTGCGCCTCGAAGGACTCGCGTATGTCCGGCCGCCAAATGCCGAGCGCGATCGCGGCGACGAAGACAGCGATAAACCCGTTGCCATCGGGAGAGAGGGTCGCGATGCCGTAGGCGGCGAACGCCACACCGAGCCCGTAGAGCGCCTTCTGGTGCGTGCTGATCCTGTGGCCGAGCGACCGCCCCTGCGGCATCAGGCGCGAGGAAATGAAGGCCACGGCGAGACCGGTCAGCACCCCGACGAGCACGTCCTGAAGCACGAACTGCCACCAGACGAAGTCGTCGTCGCCCGCCGCGGCCGCCGTGAATGCCAGCACGGCCGGGAGGGCCAGGCCGTCGTTCAGGCCAGACTCCAGGTTGAGCGAGTGGCGAACGAGCCGCGGCACCCGCGGGTTGGTAACCACGGCGGAGGACAGCACCGGGTCGGTTGGCGAGAGCAGCGCACCTACGAGGAACGATTCCGTCCAGCTGAGATCGGTGAGCGCATGGGTCACCAGCGCGACGAACCCGCATGTGAGCGGCATCGCGAGCGCCAGCTTGCGCAGCGGGAGGCGCCACGCGTCCTGGAGCATCTCCGCCTCGACCTCGAGTCCGTCGCGGAACAGGATCACGATCAGTGCCACCACGGCGAGGCTCTGGACGAACTGCGAGGTGGGGTCGAGCTCCAGCACCTCGAGGCCGCCCTCGCCGAGGGCGAATCCTGCCACCACGAAGGCCGCCGTCAGGGACAGGAACGACCTTCGCGCGAGCCCCGAAATCAGGGCGCCGGCCACCAGCAGCAGGCCGAACACGGCGAGCGGTGCGTCGAGGAACTCGATCCCTGCGGCGAGCGGCGGCACGCGCGAACTGTGTCAGACAGGATCTTCACATCTGGCTACGGTGATGGCCGTGATGCGGCGCCCCTGCGTACTCGTGGCCTCCGGCGTCGCTCTCGCGGCGGCCGCACTGGCCGCGCCGGCGCTCGCCGCGCCGCCGCGCGAGCTGACCCTTTCTCGCGGCTGGGAGGTGCGCGCGGCGGTGGCCAACCCGGCGCCGCCTCAGCCCGCGCCCCCTGAGGAGACCGCCCCCGAGGGCGCCGGGCCGGCAATTGCAGCCACGGCCGCCGGGCTGGCTGCACAGGCGCCGGGCGAGTGGCTGCCCACGCAGGTGCCGAGCGTGTTCGATGCCCGCGCGCTGCCGGCGCTCTATCCCGGCCAGGTTCGGCGCTACCGGCTGAGCTTCCGCGGACCGCGCACCCCGCGCGGGTTCAGCTGGCTGCTGCAGTTCGAGAGCGTCCGCCGCAGCGCCACCGTGTTCCTGAACGGGCGCCGGCTCGGGCGCAACGTCGACCCCTATACGCCGTTCACGTTCGAGGCGCGCGGCCTGCGCCCGGGTCGCCCCAACGAGCTCGTCGTGATCGTCGACGGGCGCAAGAACCCGGACCTGCCCGAGGGCTGGTGGAACTGGAACGGGATCGTGCGGCCGGTGAAGCTTGTCCCGGCGGGGCCCGCGCACATCGAGGATCTGGGGACGATGTCGCGCGTGCGCTGCCGCGGCGCCGCACGCGGCTGCCGGGCAGAGCTGCTGCTCGACGGGCTGCTCCAGCGCCGCGGTACGCGCGCGATCGCGCCGTCGCTGGACGTGAAGCTGCGCGCACCGGGCGGACGCGTGACCTCGAAGCGGTTCCCGCTTCCGCGCCAGCTGTCGAAGCAGCGCCGCCTCCAGCTCTCGATGCGCGTGCCGGCGCCGGAGCTGTGGGCGCCCGAGGCGCCGCGCCTGTACGCCGCGGACATCACCCTGCGCGAGCGTGGCCGGGTGGTGCAGCGCGAGCGGCGCCGGATCGGGCTGCGCTCGGTCGAGGTGAAGCGGGGGCACCTGTGGCTGAACAACCGCCAGGTCCAGCTGCGCGGAGCGTCGATCCATGAGGACATGCCCGGCTCGGGCGCCGCCCTCACCGGCGCGGACATGGACAGGATCGTTGCGGACCTCCAGGAGCTCGGGGCGAACGTCACGCGAGCCCACTACCTGCTGAACGATCGGCTGCTCAGCCGGCTCGACCGCGCCGGAATACTCGTCTGGAACGAGGCACCGATCTGGCAGCGCGACACGGGCGTGCATCTGCTCTGGCGGCCGAAGGAGCGCGAGCGCGCCCTCCTGAGCGTGCGCCGCACCGTCACCGCCGGGCGCAGCCATCCCTCGGTGCTCACACACTCAGTTGCGAACGAGCTCACCTTCACGCCCGACCAGAAGCCGGGCACGCGGCGCTTCCTGCTCGAGGCGCAGGCTCAGGCGCGCGACCTCGACCCAACGCTCCCGATCTCCGTCGACATCAAGGGTCGCCCCGGCTTCGCCGAGCAGTTCACCCTGCACGCGTTCGACCTGATCGGGCTGAACCAGTACTTCGGCTGGTACCGCTGGGTGGAGGACTTCGACCTGCTCGAGCCATACATCCGTGAGCTGCGCGACCTCTATCCGAGCGAGGCGTTCGTGATGACCGAGTGGGGCGCCGAGGGCCGGCCCGAACTGGCCGACGCCGCGCCGGACCTGAAGGGCGGCTACCCGTTCCAGAGCTTCCATGCGGCGCGCACGCTCGACGTGATCGACCGCTCTCCCGCCCTCTCCGGAGCGATCTACTGGACGCTCCGCGAGTTCGAGATCTACCCCGGCTGGCAGGGCGGCGCCGGCCGGCGTCCACCGCAGTACGAGCCGAACACGCGGCACCACAAGGGCCTGATCACATACGACGGGGTGCGCAAGCCGGCCTTCGAGCTTCTGCGCGAGCGCTTCCACGCTACGCCGCTCTACCCCTAAAGAAGGGGGCCTCAACGACCGATCTTCTGGGGCACATGGCCCGCCGCGTGATCATCCTCTGCGTCCTGTTCGTCCTCGCGGCGGTCGCGCCCGCGTCCGCGCAGGTCCAGCGGCCCGCAGACGTGCTGCACATCGAGAGCGCCATGAGCGAGCTCGCGAAGCAGAAGAACGGCGCCGTGGGCGAGGTCAACGCTCACGAGCGCTCCGCCGTGGCGGCGCTTGCCGCGTGCCGCACCAAGGGCAGCGGCTGGAAGCGGATCCGGGGAGTGCGCGACCGCGCGCAGCGCAACGCCTACGCCCGCGGTGCGAAGGCGCTCTGGAAGAACCTCAACACGGTCGCCGTCGAGGGAGCGTGGGTCGAGGTGTACGGCCCCTTCTTCGAGCGCTTCCTGAACCGCTTCGATACTCCGCTGTCCGACGCGGTCCTCCAGGCCGGCATCGAGGCCCAGCGCCAGCGGCTCGCCTACAACCGCGCCGCCTCCTCGTTCGGCACCTGCGCCACCTTCAACACCGCGCTCAAGAAGGTGCGCGAGTTCAAGGTCGGCGGCGAGCATGGCGTGAGCGGCGACTACTACGCCGGCAAGATCTACAACGACCTGTTCCGCTACGTGTCGAACCGGCAGCGCGCCGCCGCCCGCTCCCACTGGGGCTCGCGCTACGAGAACGCCCTCGACGCCGCCAGCGCACAGATGAAGCTCCTCGGCGGCAACGAGGGCATCGCGAACTACTTCCGCTTCGCCTTCCGCGGCTGAGCCTTGCTGTAGCGTGACGCGGGTGGTCCCGCGCCGCGTCACCTTCTCCAGGAACCTGACGCTGTCGCTCTCGCGAACCTGCGTCTCGCACTGCAAATACTGCGCCTTCGCGACGCACCGGGCCCACCTGCACGAGCCCGATGAGGTCGAGCGCCTGCTGGACGGCGCCGTGCGCCGCCGGGTGAAGGAGCTGCTCGTGCTCACGGGCGACGACCCCGCGCACCACCCCGGCGTGCGGGCACGGCTGGCCGAGCTCGGGTTCGACGACTTCGTCGGCTACGTGGCCTGGTGCTGCGAGCGGGCGCTCGAGCGCGGCCTGCTGCCGCATACGAACCTCGGCGCTCTCTCCGCCGCCGACCTCGCCCGGCTCAGGGAGGTCACGGCCTCCCAGGGGCTGATGCTGGAGTCGATGCGGCCGGACCTCGTGGCCCACCAGGGCTCGCCGACCAAGGACCCGGCACTGCGGCTCGAGACGATCCGCGCCGCCGGCGAGCTGCGGATCCCGTTCACCAGCGGGATCCTCGTGGGCATCGGGGAGACCGAGCGGGACCGTATCGAGGCGCTCGAGGCGCTCGCAGAGGTGCATGCCGAGTACGGGCACCTCCAGGAGGTGATCCTCCAGAACTTCGTCCCCCACCGCCGCTACTACGGCGAGGAGCCGGCGGAGATCGCCGAGGAGACGCAGAGCACGCGCGCCGCCGGGCCGGCCGAGCCGCTGCCGGCGTGGGCCACGGAGGTCACGCTCGACCACATGCGCACGCTCGTCCGCGAGTGCCGGCGGCTGATGCCCGACGTGGGCATCCAGATCCCGCCGAACCTCTCGGACTGGTGGCTGCCGCTCGTGGACGAGGGCGCCACCGACCTCGGCGGCCTGTCGGCCAACGGCGACCACATCTCCCCGGAGCATCCGTTCCCATCGGTTCACGAGATGCGCAAGACGCTCGCCCCGCGCGGAGCCGCGCTCGCCGAGCGCCTGTGCGTCTACCCGCAGTACATGAACCCGGACTGGCTCGAGCAGGGCGTGCTCGACGCGATCAAGGTGAAGTACTGGTCGTTCATCCCGCGCGGCGCATCCGGGCGGCGCGAGGAGCGTCAGATCCGGCGCGAGCTGGTGCCGGCAGCGATCGAGCGCGCGCACAGCGGCGCTGCTCTGAACGAGGACGAGCTCACCGCGCTGTTCGCCGAGAACCGGCCCGAGGCGATCGAGGACATGCGCCAGGCCGCCGACTCGCTGCGCCGCGAGCTCGCCGGCGACACCGTGACCTTCGTGGTGAACCGCAACATCAATGTCTCCAACGTGTGCGTCGTCGGCTGCGCCTTCTGCGGCTTCGGACAGGGACGGCGCTCGCCGGACGCCTACGAGCACGACGAGCAGGAGTTCCGTGGCCGCGTGCGTGAGGCCATCGCGTTCGGGGCCACCGAGATCTGCATGCAGTCGGGTATCCACCCCGATTGGACGATCGAGAACTACGAGCACTGGCTGCGTGTTGCGAAGGACGAGGCACCCGAGATGCACCTGCACGCGTACTCCCCCATGGAGCTGCACTTCATGGCCGGCGACCTACCGCTCGCAGAGGTCTTCGAGCGGCTGACGGCTGCGGGCCTCGGGTCCACCCCCGGGACCGCCGCCGAGGTGCTCCACGACGGCGTGCGCCAGCGCATCTCCCCGAACAAGCTGCCGGTGGCGCGCTGGGTCGAGATCATCGAGGCTGCCCATGCGGCGGGCGTGCGCACGACCGTGACCGTGATGTTCGGCCACATCGAGGAGCCCTGGGAGCTCGCCGAGCACATGCGAGTGGTTCGCGAGCTCCAGGAGCGGACCGGCGGGTTCACCGAGTTCGTGCCGCTCTCGTTCATTCCCTTCCACACGATGCTCGGGCGCACGCACGGGATCGAGGAGATCTCCCGCGAGGACAACCTGAGGCACACGGCCGCCTTCCGGCTCGCGCTCGGGCGGAGCATCACGAACCTCCAGGCGAGCTGGGTGAAGATGGGCCTGGACGCCGCCACCGAGGCGCTCGACTGGGGCATCAACGACCTCGGCGGAACGCTCATGGAGGAGTCGATCAGCCGCCTCGCCGGGTCCTACCACGGCGTGAAGCTGGAGCCCGCGGACCTGATCGCGGCGGCGCATGCGGCGGGCCGGCCGGCCGCTGAGCGGGACACGCTCTACGGGATCCGGCGCCGGTACGACCTCCCGGTCGCGGCTTGACAATAGGCTGCGCGAATGCTCAAGGACAGAGTCATGTTCATGTCAGGCGGCAGTCGCGGGATCGGCCTCGCGATCGCGGCCCGCGCGGCAGGCGATGGCGTGAAGGTGGCGCTCATGGCCAAGACCGCCGAGCCGCACCCGAAGCTGCCCGGCACGATCTACACCGCCGCTGAGGAGATCGAGGCGGCTGGCGGCGAGGCGCTGCCGATCGTCGGCGACATCCGCGACGCCGACGCCGTCGAGACCGCGGTGGCGCAGACGGTGGAGCGCTTCGGCGGGATCGACCTCGTCGTGAACAACGCGAGCGCCATCAACCTCGCCCCTATGCGGGACCTCGAGGTGAAGCGCTTCGACCTCATGCAGCAGATCAACGCGCGCGGCACGTTCGTGGTCACCCGCGCGTGCCTGCCGCACCTGCGCGAGTCGGACCACGCGCACGTGCTGACCCTTTCCCCGCCGCTGTCGGCGGATCCCCGCTGGCTGAAGGGCCACAGCGCCTACACGCTCTCCAAGATGGGGATGACGATGATCACGCTCGGCGTGGCGGCCGACGAGGAGGAGGCCGGCATCGCGGCGAACTGCCTCTGGCCGCGCACCATCATCGCCACCGCCGCGGTGCAGAACCTGCTGGGTGGCGACGAGGCGATGGCTCGCTCACGGATGCCCGCGATCGTGGCCGACGCGGCCTACGAGATCCTGAACCGCGACCCACGCTCATGCACCGGCAACGCGTTCATCGACGACGAGGTGCTCGCCGAGGCGGGCATCGTCGACCTGGATCCCTACGCCGGCAAGGTCGACTCCGAGCTCGCGCTCGACATCTTCGTGGACGGCTGGCCCGAGCCGGCCCGCTCGCAGTAGCCGTCTCCGAAAAATTTTCGTAGACGTGTCGATTTCCTCGGTGCTTGTTCGACGCTTACGTAGAGACCCCGATTGAAGGAGACACAAATGCGAGTCATGGTGCTGGTGCCCGGCGACGAGAACACCGAGCGTGGCGAAATGCCGAGCGAGAAGGAGCTCGCCGAGATGGGCAACTTCAACGAGGAGCTCGTGAAGGCCGGCGTGATGCTGGCCGGTGACGGCCTCCACCCCACCTCGAAGGCCGTCCGCGTCCGCTTCGAGGGCGACAAGCGGACCGTGATCGACGGCCCGTTCACCGAGTCCAAGGAGCTCATCGCGGGCTACTGGCTGTGGCAGGTGCGCGACATGGACGAGGCCGTCGAGTGGATCAAGCGCGCCCCGTTCGGGCCCGGCACTCAGATCGACCTTCGCCCCGTCTTCGAGGCGGAAGACTTCGGCGAGGCGTTCACGCCCGAGCTGAGAGAGCAGGAGGAGCGGCTCCGCGCCCAGACCGAGGGGCAGCAGTCGTAGCCACTGGCTCCGACACGAACCGAGCGATCGAAACGGTCTGGCGGATCGAATCCGCCAGGCTGATCGCCGGTCTCACACGGATCGTGCGCGACGTGGGGCTCGCGGAGGAGCTGGCGCAGGACGCCCTCGTCGCCGCGCTCGAGCAGTGGCCCGAGTCGGGCGTGCCGGACAACCCGGGCGCCTGGCTCATGGCGACCGCGAAGCACCGGGCGATCGACCTGCTGCGACGCAGCTCGACCCTCGAGCGCAAGCAGGAGGAGCTGGCTCGCGAGATCGAGCTCCAGCTCACCTCGGCGCAACCTGACATCGACGCTGAGCTCGACGACCACGTGGGCGACGACCTTCTGCGCCTCATCTTCATGGCGTGCCACCCGGTGCTGTCGACCCCGGCGCGCGCTGCGCTCACCCTGCGCCTGCTCGGCGGGCTCACCACGGACGAGATCGCGCGCGCGTTCCTGGTTCCCGAGCCGACGGTGGCGCAGCGCATCGTGCGGGCGAAGCGAACGCTCGCCGAGGCTCGCATCGCTTTCGAGGACCCGACCCGTGAGGAGCTCGCCGAGCGTCTCTCGTCCGTGCTCGAGGTGATCTACCTGATCTTCAACGAGGGCTACTCCGCCACGGCTGGGGACGACTGGCTGCGGCCAGCGCTCTGCGAGGAGGCGCTGCGCCTGGGGCGCATCCTTGCCGGCCTCGCTCCCGATGAACCCGAGGTTCACGGCCTCGTGGCGCTGATGGAGATCCAGGCCTCGCGCTCGCGTGCGCGGGTGGGGCCCGGCGGCGAGCCGGTGCTCCTGACAGACCAGGATCGGGGTCGCTGGGACCACGTGCTCGTCCAGCGCGGCCTGGCCGCCCTCGAGCGCGCCGAGCGACTCGGTGGCGCGCTCGGCCCGTACGCGCTTCAGGCAGCGATCGCCGCCTGCCACGCGCGGGCGCGCAGCGTCGAGGAGACCGACTGGGCGCGGATCGTCGCGCTCTACGACGGGCTCTTCCAGCTCAGCGGGTCGCCCGTGGTGGAGCTGAACCGAGCCGTGGCGGTGGGAATGGCTTTTGGCCCCGCCGCCGGCCTCGAGCTGGTGGACGAGCTGGTGGTGGAGGGATCGCTCGAGGGCTACCACCTGCTGTCGAGCGTGCGCGGCGACCTGCTGGCGAAGCTCGGCCGCAACGACGAGGCACGCGCCGAGTTCGAGCTCGCGGCGTCTATCACGCGCAACGCGCCCGAGCGCAGGCTGCTGATGGATCGCGCTGCTTCGTTGACATAGGTCGCCACGCGATATATCGTGTCTCGCAGTATGGAGCTGCGACCTGCCAGCTACTTCGTCCTCGCCTCCCTGCTCGACGGCCCGCTGCACGGGTACGCGATCTCCACCCGCGCCGCGGAGCTGTCCGGAGACGAGGTGCGCCTCACAGCAGGGACGCTGTACGGCGCGCTCGACCGCATGGCCGCGCGCGGCCTCGTGGAGATCGACGGAGAGGAGACCGTGGAGGGCCGCCTGCGGCGCTACTACCGGCTCACCGACGGCGGACGCGACGCCGTGCTGAAGGAGGCCGACCGGCTGGCGGCGGCGGCACGGGTCGTGCAGGCGCGCCGCACGCGGCCGCGGCGGCGAAGGGCCTCGCATGACCGGCCGCGCGCGCCGCCGCCTGAGCCAGGTGCTCACCGGTCTCGCCTCGCTCACGTTCCCGAAGGCCCGCCGCAAAGCGATGCGCGCGTGGTGCGCGACTGCGCGCGCGAGGCCGTGGACGCGCACGGGTCTGCGCGCGCTGCCACGCGAGTCGCTGTCGCTCGCCACGGCAGGCATGCGCACGCGCATCGGCCTGGCTGCGACGGAGCTCTGGCATGCGCCCTGGCGCGACGCGCTCGCCGTCCTCACGCTCCCGCTCGCCTCGACGATCCTGCTGGTCTGGACCTTCGGCTTCATCTCGCGCTACGACCACTGGCCGCTTGGGGAGGGCTGGGCGCTACTGCTCGGCGGCTCGCTGCTCGCGGTGGTCGGCGCGGCGCTTGAGCGAGGGCGGCTCGCAGCCGCCGGCGCACTCGCCGTCTTTGTGGCCGCGGCCTCCCCGTACGTCGGCTTCGGGACCGAGGTGGCGATCGCGGATACGCCCACCTTCTTCCATGGCTGGAGCGTCGACATCGGAGCGGCATCGCTCCTCCCCACCCTGCTGCTCGTGGCCGCCGGGCTGAGCCTCCCGCGCGAGCGCCAGCCGCTGCGCGCCCGATACGGCCGGCTGGCGGCCGGTATCGCCCCGGCCGTGATCGCGGCGGTGTACCTGTTCCCGGGACCGGCGCGCGAGCCGACCATCGGTTGGACCATGTCACCTGGCGAGAAGCCAGTGCTCTCCCTCGGGGAGCCCTATCCGATGCCCTGGATCCCGGAGTCGCGGCCGCTGCTGCGAATCCTCGGGCTCGTGCTCGCCGTGGCGATCCTCGTGACCTGGAAGAGGTCTCGCACGCACCCGGCGCCGGCACTGGCCAGCGGGCTTGTGCTGTTGAGCGTGGCCTACCCGGTGGCATGGGTCGCGATCCGCACCGAGGGCCCGCTGGACTTCCCTTACCAGCTCTATAACGGGGCCTACCCGCTGCTTCTCGCCACCATCCCGCTGCTACTCGCCCTGTGGCTCATGCGTCGAGCGGCGCGGGCTAGCGCGGCAGGGTGACGACGCTCCCGTCCGCGAGCCGGGCCTCGATGCGCACACCGGCGGGCAGCAGCGGCACCCGCGGCCCGGTCGCGTCGCGGTTCATCACGACGTAGAAGAAGCGAACCGGCTGACCTTCCTCGCCTGCGGGCCTCCACGCCTCGGACAGCGCGACCACGCCGTTATGCCCGGCGCCGCTCAGCGCCAGACCCACCACCTCGGCGCGCGCGAAGCCGTGCAGGATCGTCTGCTGTCCGCCGCCACCGCCGGAGAGCCGCCCCGGGCCCTGCGCGAGCGTCCGGCGCAGGGACGGGGCGCCTATACAGCCGATACCGCCATTCGCCCGTTTGGACCCCGGCTCCACCAGCGCCGAGCAGACGGACCCGTCCGCGGCGCGGTAGCCGACGGCCGTGTACCGATGTCCGTGGAACTGGAAGCGCAGCTTTTCGCTCACGCTCCCTCGCTGCGGCTGGAACATGGGGCGCGGCGCCCCGCGGGGCACGTCCTTGACACCGCGGGTGGCCCCGTCGAGCAGGCGGTCGATCGCGGGCACGCCGGTGCTAACCCCGCTCAGCGCGAGAGCGCCACCTGCGAGCGCGAACACCGCTGCCAGGACCGCGGCCACCAGCAGCACACGCCGCGGCGCCCGCCGGCTCGACGCCGGACCCAGCCGCCGGGCGCGGCGCTGGACATCGGCCCAGTCGGCGGCGTCGGCCTTCGGTGCCAGACGGGCGAAGCGCTCGCTCAGCAGCTGGTTGGAATCGGTGCTCATCGGTGAATTCCCTCCGGATCGAGCGCTTCGAGCAGAACGGCGCGCGCCTGCGCGAGCGCGGCCGCCACGGTTCCCTCGCTGACCCCGCACGCCTCCGCGATCTGGGCGTAGCTCAGATCGGCGTAGTAGCGCAGGAAGACCATCAGGCGCTGGCGCGGCGCGAGCGCGCGGACGGCTGCCGCCAGTTCCGGGTCGCCGACGGCATCCGGGAGCTTCGGCTCGAGCGTCTCCGGCACACCATTCAGTGCGAGCCTGCGACCGGTCCGCCGACCGTCGAGCGCGCAGTTGAGCGAGATGCGCCATATCCACGCCTCGAGCGAGCCGCCCCTGAACTGCCCTCGCTTGGCCAGTGCGATCGCGAAGCCCTCCTGCACCGCGTCATGGGCGGAGTCGTAGCTCCCGGTGACCGTGGCCAGGGCATTGCGAAACCCCTCACGGCGAGCCCTGTAGACATCCTCGATCGCCCGCGCATCGGCACCCACTGCCTCAGAGACGGCCGAGCGCGGCGATTCCTTTAGCCCGCGGGATCCACAATCCGATGTCACGCTGTCCTCCACTCGTGCGAGGTACAGGATGATGGGTTCCGCTGAGCGGTCCGACGACGAGCTGCTGGCCGCGACCGCTCGCGATGCGGAGGCCTTCGGGATCTTCTACCGCCGCCACGGCGAGGCGGTGTTCCGGTACATGCTGTTCCGAACCCGGAGCGCGGACGATGCGGCGGAGCTCGCGGCCGAGGTGTTCGCCGCCGCCCTCGAGTCCAGTGGGCGGTTCCGGCGAATGGACACGCCGGCCCGGGCCTGGCTGTTCGGGATCGCCAACCACAAGCTGGCAGACAGCCGTCGGCGCGGAAGAATCGCCGACCAGGCGCGGCTGCGACTCGGGGTGGAGCGCCTCGGGCTTGACGACGCCGCGCTCGAGCGAGCCGAGGAGCTCGCCGATCTCGCTCTGAGCGGCGAAGGCATCGCATCCCTGGTGGCGGACCTTCCAGACGGCGAGCGTGACGCGGTGCTGGCGCGCGTGGTCGGAGAGCAGAGCTACGCCGAGGTGGCCGTGCGGCTCGGGATCTCCCAGCCGGCGGCCCGCCAGCGGGTCAGGCGCGGCCTGGCCCGCCTGGCGTTTTGGGCGAGGGAGGACAAGGCGTGAACGAGATCGTCGACAGGATCGAGCAGGTCGTGATGGACGCGGCCCGACGCCGAACCGCACGGCGGCATCGGCGCGCGGTGCTGACTGTGGTGGCGGTCGGGCTCCTGCTGGTGGTGTCCGGGGCTTCGGCGGTTACCGGCGTCGGCCCGCTCGGCGACGCGCTCACCGCGGACCGGAACTTGCCGATCGGCGCCGAGCCGGCGCCCGGAGGCGAGTCCGTCACGCTGGCGGGCACGAGCGACGATGGCCGCCGCCAGGAGGTGCGGGTCTACCGCCGCCTACCGCACCCGCGCAAAGGGCGCACCGGCGACGTGCCAGGGTCGTACCACTACTGCGCGGCGTCCTATTCGGCGGACAGACACGGCAAGCGCCAGCCGATCCTGATCACCTGCACGCTCGGCACGAAGCTGGCCGTGGAGGTCGTCAAGCGGCGTCTGTGGTTGGGATGCACCTCTGAGGGCGGCGGCGTAGTGGGCATGCCGTCGTTGGCCGGCCCGGTGTGCGGACTCACCCTCGCGAGCACGCGGAAGGTCACGATGGAGCCGAGCCGCGGCCGCGCGGTGGTGAAGCTCTCACGCCCGTTCCTGCTGCGGGTGAACCGCGATCCGGACATCGTGGCGCGCGAGGGCGGCATCGACCAACGCGCCGCAGGGCGCCTGCCGGCCGCTCTGCGCGTGCGCGCAATCCTCGGCGTGCTCAGTGCGGCGCCGACGCAGCCGGGCGGGCACACGCCACACGTCCAGGTCACGGCGCGCGGCCCGTACGGCCGGGCGCGGGCACGGGTGGGAGGCCAGCGCCTCATGGTCCGCGAGGACCTCCCCTCGAACGACCCGACCCCCGAGCCGGGCGGCCCGCGCAAGCGGCTCACCACGCATGGTCCGGACGACCAGGGCTGGACCGTGCAGGCGTGGCGCACCGTGAACGCCGACCACTGCGCCTCGCCAACCCCGACCCGCGGCCGGCCTCCGCGAGACCCATCGATCTACTGCTTCTGGCGGGCGGAGCTCGGGCGCTACCGGTCGCTCGCTCTGGGTGAGGCGGTCGGGATGTTCACGCGCGCGGGCCCTCGAGAAGCGCCAAGCAGCTATGCCGTCTACGGGTTCGTGAGAGCCGACGTCGAGGACGTCGATGTCCGCGTGCCAGATGGGCACACGTACCCCGCCGAGCTCTCGCGCGTATGGACGACGCTCCGGCGCAGGCCGGGTGACCTCCTGCCGATCCCGCCGAAGTACCGCGATCGGTTCGCCTGGCTGCCGCATTCCCTTCGAATCCGCCTCTTCCAGGCGGTGGTGCCGGGCAGCACCGCGCCCGACAATGGACGCTTCATCGTGATCCGTACGGCCCGCGGGGGCAGCGTGGCCGAGTCGCATCCGTTCCGCACGCCACGCAGGGGGAGCTCGGGCCTCAGTCCCCCGTGAGTCCCGGCCGCCAGTAGATTCTCCTGTGTGGCCGACACGCCCGAACATGTCGACGTCCTCATCGTCGGTGCTGGGCTGTCCGGAATCGGGGCCGGCTGTCACCTGCGCACGAGCTGCCCCGGCAAGACGTTCGCGATCCTCGAGTCGCGCGACGCCATCGGCGGCACCTGGGACCTGTTCCGGTATCCCGGCATCCGCTCCGACTCGGACATGTTCACGCTCGGCTACCCGTTCCGCCCCTGGCCGGAGGCCGAGGCGATCGCGGACGGTCCCTCGATCCGGAGCTACATCCGCGACACCGCGCGTGAGTACGAGATCGAGGACACGATCCGCTTCCACCAGCGCGTGGTGGCCGCCGAGTGGTCCACGGAGGACGCGCGCTGGACGGTGGACGTGGAGCGCACCGACACGCAAGGAGCGAGCTCCAGCTCACCTGCGGCTTCCTCTTCATGTGCACCGGCTACTACCGATACGACGAGGGATACACGCCGCACTTCGAAGGCACCGAGCGCTTCCGAGGCGAGATCGTGCACCCGCAGCACTGGCCCGAGGAGCTCGACTACGCCGGCAAGCGGGTGACCGTGATAGGGAGCGGCGCGACGGCGGTCACGCTCGTGCCGGCCATGGCCGACGAGGCCGCGCACGTGACGATGCTGCAGCGCTCGCCGAGCTACGTGGTCTCCCTGCCCGGAACCGATCCGCTGGCCGACCTCCTCCGCCGCTTCCTGCCCGCGAAGGCCGCCTTCTCGATCGTGCGCTGGAAGAACGTGCTGCTCCCCACGGCGTTCTTCCTGGCCTGCCGCCGCTGGCCGAAGGCGATGAAGGGGCTGATCCGCAAGGGCGTCGTGAAGCGGCTCCCGACCGGCTACGACGTCGACACGCACTTCGCCCCGCGCTACCAGCCGTGGGACCAGCGCCTCTGCCTCGTGCCCGACGGAGACCTGTTCGAGACGATCAGCGCCGGCCGCGCCTCGGTCGTGACCGACAGGATCGAGACCTTCACCGAGAACGGGCTCCAGCTCGAGTCGGGAACCGAGCTGGAGGCCGATGTGATCGTGACCGCCACTGGCCTGAACATGCTGATGCTCGGGGGCATGAGGATCGCCGTGGATGGACGCGACATCAAGCTGAACGAGACGGTCGGGTACAAGGGGATGATGCTGAGCGGCGTCCCGAACATGGCGGTGGCCCTCGGCTACACGAACGCGTCGTGGACGCTCAAGTGCGACCTCGTCACGCAGTACGTCTGCCGGCTCCTGAACCACATGGACGCCCAGGGACTGCGCCAGGCCACCCCGCGCGCACCTGACCAGTCGGTGGCCACAGAGCCCTTCCTCGACCTCGCCTCCGGCTACGTCCTGCGCTCGATCCACACCCTGCCCAAGCAGGGCAGCCGAGCGCCCTGGCGGCTCTACCAGAACTACATCCGCGACGTGATGATGATGCGCCGCGGCCCGCTCGAGGACGAGGGCATCGAGTTCTCGAACCCGAGCGAGCCGGCACAACCTGTGGAACCGCTGGCGGCCTAGCCCTACGCCGCCTTCGGCCGGATGTTCTGGTTCACCCGGAACGCGTTGTCCGGGTCATACTTCGCCTTGATCTCCGCGAGGCGGTCGTAGTTGTCGCGGTAGCTGGCACGCACCCGCTCCTGACCCTCGTCCATCATCATGTTCACGTAGGCGCCGCCCGCGGAGTACGGGTGGAGGGCCTCCTGGTAGTCGATGCTCCAGCGCCGGATCGCGTCCACGTTCGCCGGGTCGGGATCCACGCCGGCGAACACCGCGCCGTAGGTGGCATCGCGGTAGCTCCAGGCCGTGTCGGCGGAACCGACGTCGTGGGCCGCTCCGTCGATCGGGTACAGGTGCATGGTGCACTTCCAGGTCGGCATCTCGGCGCCGAACTTGGCGTGGATCTCGACTGCCTCGTCCGGGATGTCCTTGACGAAGTCGGCCCGCCAGTACCACTGGTCGCCGGCCGGGTAGACCCCGTCGAAGGCACCCTGAATGGCCGGGTGTGGCATCGGAGCCGGCCCGTGCAACAGCGGCTCGGGGAGCGCGTCCAGCAACGGCGCCATCGCCGCCGCCGCTGCGTCCTCGTCCGCACCCGCGTAGCACCACACGACGCCGCAGACCGGGCGCAGGTGGAGCTCCTCCGGGAACGGTGGGCCGGGCGGAACGGACCCGAACAAGAAGAAGCCGTTCAGCTCACGGGGCGCGTTCGGGAGGAAGTCCCTGTACGCCCGGAGCACCTCGGCCCCGCTCTCGACGGGCCAGAACGTCGGTCCGGCGATGACCGTGCCCACTTCGTGCAGCCGGAACAGGAACGAGGTCACGACGCCGAAGTTCCCGCCGCCGCCTCTGAGCGCCCAGTACAGGTCCGGGTTCTCGTCCGCGTTAGCCCGGACCTGCTCGCCGTCCGCGAGCACCACCTCGGCCTCGAGCAGGTTGTCGATCGCGAGTCCGCACTTGCGAGTCAAATGGCCCAGGCCGCCGCCGAGCGTGAGGCCGCCCACGCCTGTGGTCGAGATGATTCCGCTCGGCGTGGCGAGCCCGTGTTCGTTCGTCTTCGCGTCAACCTCGCCCCAGGTGCAGCCGCCGCCGACGCGAACAGTGCGCGCCTCGGGATCGACCTCGACGTCGCGCATCAGCGAGAGGTCGATCACCACGCCATCGTCGACAGAGCCCAGGCCGGCGCCGTTGTGTGCGCCGCCTCGGATGGCGATCGGTAGGTCCCGTTCACGCGCGAACGCCACGGCCTTTGTCACGTCGCCTGCGTTCGCGCAGCGAGCGATCAGCGCGGGTCGCTTGTCGATCATGGCGTTGAAGAGGCTGCGAGCCTCGTCGTAGTCGGAATCGTCGGGGCCGATCAGGCGCCCCCCGAAGCTCCCCAGCTGTTGCTGCGCTGCGAGCGCCGGCGTGCTCACACTGCTCATGCGAGTCCTCCAAAGTCGTAGTTGACGACGCGAGCCTGACCGAAAACGGAAGGCGTGTCATGACCTGAGCTGATCCCATTCGCCCGCGACGATGGCATCAAATTCGTGCACGCGGTAGTCAGTTCTGACTATCGTCCGCAAACGGCATGTCTCAGCTTCCCGGCCCGCTTCGCCTCACCCCCACATTGCCCTTCGTCGGGCGATCTGCCGAGCTGGAACGCCTGCGCACGCTCATGCCGAGCGCGGAGGGCGAGGGAAGCCGGGTGGTGCTTCTCGGCGGCGAGCCGGGCTCGGGCAAGAGCCGCCTGGTCCGCGAGTTCGCCGCGGAGGCCACCGCGGACGGCGCGCTCGTGCTCTACGGCGCCTGCGATGCCGAGGTGCGAAACCCCTACGGGCCCTTCGTCGAGGCGCTCGACCAGCTGGTGCGGGCCACCGAGGCCGACGAGCTCCGCGTCGCACTCGGCGGCGGTGGCGGCGAGCTCACGCGGCTCCTCCCCGATCTCGACTCCCGCGTGGGTGCTCTCGCTCGCGCCGTGGAGGCCGATCCGGACACCGAGCGCCACCGGCTGCATACGGCGGTCGCGGATCTGCTGGCCGGCATCGGCCGCCGCAAACGGACGCTGCTGGTGCTCGAGGACGTGCACTGGGCCGACGCCCCCACACTCCTCCTCCTGCGCCACCTCGCACGCGGCGGCAGCGCGCGGATCCTGCTGCTCGCCACCTTCCGGGACACCGCGGCCGAGGTCCCCGATGCGCTCTCGGAGACGCTCGCGGACCTGCGTCGCTACGACACCGTCCGCCTGGGCCTCGAGGGCCTCTCGGGCGACGAGGTGGCGGAGTTCGTTCAGAGCGCCGCGGGCGAGGACCTCGGCCCCGAGCTGCGGGAGCTCGCGCGCGGGATACGCGAGCTCACCGACGGGAACGCCTTCCTCGTCTGCGAGCTCTGGCGTGCGCTCGAGGAGACAGGGGAGCTGGGGAGCCCGGAGAGTGTGCGGGAGGTCGTGAGCCAGCGGCTCTCCCGCCTTGCGCCCGGGACGAGCGACCTGCTCGAGCTGGCCGCCACCGCGGGCGCCGAGTTCGAGCTCGACATGGTGCGGCGCGCCGCCGGTCTTGGGGAGCCGGAGCTGCTCGCGGCACTCGACGAGGCGGTCCGCAGCGGCATGATCGAGGAGATCCCGTCGCGCGGCCTGGCGTGCCGCTTCACCCACGAGCTGGTCCGACGCGCGCTGTACGACCGGCTGTCAGGTCCACGGCGAGCGGAGCTTCATCTGCGAGTGGGCGAGGCGCTCGAGCGTGGCTCGGGCCGCTCGGCACGGGCGATCGCGGACCTCGCGCATCACTTTGCCTCTGCCGCGCCATTCGGAGGGACCGCCCGGGCCGTGGAGTACAACCTGCTCGCCGCGAGGGCGGCCACCGCCGCTCTCGCCTTCGACGAGGCCGCGGCGCGGCTGCGCACCGCACTCGCGCTGGGGATCGAGACTCCGGAGGAGCGCCTGGAGGTGTCGCTCGAGCTCGGTCACGTGAGCCACCGCGGCGGAAAGGCGCTCGATGCGCTGTCCGCGTTCAGGTCGGCCGCGGAGATAGCTCGGGACCTGGGCGACGCGCACGGCCTCGCGCGCGCGGCGACCGGCTTTGAGGACGCCTGCTGGCGCCCCGGGATGACAGACCAGGGCGCGGTGGAGATTCTCGAGGAGGCGGCGATGGTGCTGGGTGACGAGGACTCATCGCTTCGCGTGGGACTGCTCGGCGGGCTCGCCCGCGCGCTCGACTTCCAGGGGCACCACGAGCGCGGCGAGATCGTACGCACGAACGCCGTGGACATGGCCCGAAGGATGGAGGACAAGGTCGGGCTCGCCGGGGTGCTGGTGCGCTCGTATTGGTCGCGCGGGACCACCTCGCTCGCCGAGATCCTGGCCATGCTCACCGAGGCCGGGCAGCTCGGCGAGGAGCTGGGCAACACCGAGATCCGCGCCGAGGCGATGTCCTGGAGGGTGCCGGCGTTCGTGGCGCTGTCCGACCTCGACTCGGCGCGGCGCGAAGTGGCCGCGCTGCTAGAGACGGCCGAGCAGACAGCCCAGCCGTTCATCATCCACGTGGCGGAGCACTATGGCTCGGCGATCGCGCTCTTCGACGGGCGCCTGGACGAGGCGGAGGCGCGGGCCCGGCGCTCGCATGAGTGGAGCCACCTGCTTACCGGGCGGGACCCGTCGGGCACCTACGGGGTCCAGATGTTCAGTATCCAACGTGAGCGTGGTCGCCTCGCGGAGCTGGCGCCCGTGATCCGGATCCTCGCGGGCGGCGCCGCGCGCGAGGGCCCCTGGCGGCCGGGGCTGGCGGCGCTGCTCGTAGAGCTCGGGATGGAGTCCGAGGCGAGGCGTGAGCTCTCGCGGCTGGTGGCCGAGGGGCTCGACCCGTTGCGTGAGTCGCTCTGGCTTGCCTCGCTCGCGTACCTCACCGACGCGTCGGCGGCGCTCGGCGACGAGGAGGTGGCCGCGCTCGTGTACCCCGAGCTCGAGCCGCTGGCAGGAGTCAACGTGATGATCGGGCACCTCGTCTCCTGCTACGGAGCGGCGGACCGCTACCTCGGAATGCTCGCCGCCACCCTCGGCGAGTGGGACCGTGCAGAGGAGCACTTCGAGCGCGGGATGGAGCTGAACCGGCGCATGGGAGCGGACACCTGGTTGGCCCACACCGCGAACGAGTACGCGCGCCTGCTACGGCGCCGGCCGAGGGGCGACCAGGCGCGAGCCGACGCGCTGCTCGGCGAGGCCGCTGCGCTGGCGGAGCGGATCGGCATGGCTGGGCTGGTCGCCCGGATCCGGGCGCTCGGGTCATCCGCGCCGACACCCACCGTGCTCCCTGACGGGCTCTCTCCGCGCGAGGTGCAGATCCTGGCACTCGTGACCCAGGGGCTCAGCAACCGCCAGGTGGGGACCACGCTGTCGATCAGCGAACACACGGCCGCCAACCACGTACGGAGCATCCTCAGAAAGACGGGCTGCGTGAACCGAACCGAAGCGGCCTCCTACGCCCACCGCCATGGGCTTACGCAGGTCTGAGCGCTACGATCAGCCACGTGCCCGTCTACGTAATCGAACGGAACTTCGCCGAGCAGCTCGACCTGACGCACGAGGACGTCGAACTGATCGACGAGATCAACGCCGACGAGGGTGTGCGCTGGCTCTTCTCGTTCCTGAGCGCCGACCGCCGACGCACCTACTGCCTCTACGAGGCGCCATCCGCAGATGCGATCCTGGCCGCCGCGAAGCGGGCGAACGTGCCCGCCGACGAGGTCGTCGAGGTCGACGCAGCAGCACCGGAGCTCTCCGGCCGCCTGAAGGACTGGGCGGAGAGCGTTCCGTCGAGCTGAGCTCCGGATACTCACCGCGCCGGCGAGAACTCTGAAGCGGACGACGGGCCTCGAACCCGCGACCTTTGGCTTGGGAAGCCAACGCTCTACCAACTGAGCTACGTCCGCGCTAACCGGCGAAGGCGCCAGTTTAGTCGGCCCTCTTGAACCCTGACCCGTTTGGTGACAGCCTGCAGGGCGACTGATCCAGACCATTGGGAGGGGCGTCTAATGAGTCGTCGGGTCAGGCTTGGCCGAACCGCAATCGGGATGCTCGCGGTGATTGCGGTGGCGGTGGGCACAGCGGCGGCCGCGGCCGTTGCCCAGCCCGACGTGAGGGTCTCGAGCGGCAGCCCCGCGACCCCGTTCTCGGCCAACAAGCAGAACGAGCCGGCGGTTGCGGTCGACCAGAATCATCCGAACGTCCTCGCGGCGGGCTCCAACGATGAGATCGACTTCGAGGCCTGCAACGCCGGACCGGACACCGACTGTCCCTTCACTCCCGGCGTCGGCGTGTCGGGCATCTACTTCTCCTTCGACAGCGGCCACACCTGGGGCCAGCCCACCTACACCGGCTGGAGCGGGCGCAACTGCCAGGGAGTCGTCGGTGATGACGACCCGCCCTGCGACCCAGACGAGAACGGCCCGATCGGCACTCTGCCGCGCTTCGACGAGGTCGGCCTCGTCGCGGACGGCGACCCGGCGCTCGCGTTCGGCCCCACGCCCGTGAACGGGCGCTTCTCATGGGCGAACGGCTCGCGCCTCTACTACGCCAGCCTGGCGTCCAAGCTGCCGGGTCAGAATCCGTTCAAGGGAGCCGAGGCGATCACCGTTTCGCGCACGGATAACGTCGCCGCAGCCGCCGCCGGCGGAGCGGCAGGAGAGGCCGCTTGGAGGCCGCCCGTGATCGCCAGCCGCCAGACCGGGGCGCTCTTCTCGGACAAGGAGCAGATCTGGGCGGACAACGCGTCGTCGAGCCCCTTCTTCGGCAACGTGTATGTCTGTTACGCAGCCTTCCGCGGCAACGGCGCCGGGGGCGGAAACCAGCCGCTGATGGCGCTGACCTCGTCGGACGGCGGCGACAGCTGGTCCCAGCACCAGCTCACCCCGGCCACCAACAACATCCACAGCAGGAACGGCTTCGGCCGCTCGGGCTGCACTGTGCGCACGGACTCACGTGGCGTGGTCTACGTGTTCGACTACCAATTCGGCTTCAGCGCCACCACGGCGGCCGCCGGCCAGATCCAGATGATCAAGTCGCTCGACGGCGGCAAGCACTGGACTCGCCCGCGGAACATCTTCACAGCGTTCGACACGTGCAACTACTTCGAGCCGTCGATCGGGCGCTGCGTCGAGGACGGTGTGGGCGGCGCACGGAGCGACCTCTCGCCGGCTCCGTCCGTGGACATCGCCAACGGGGCGCCCACCGGAGCGGGTGCCAACGACCGGATCGCGATCAGCTGGGTCGACGGCCGTGACGGCCTGAACCGAGAGCACGTCATGTACAGCCAGTCGACGAACTTCGGCGCCAGCTGGCAGGCATCCTCGCAGCTTGAGAGTCCGCCGGACAGGGGCTACTACTCCGCCCCGTCCATCTCGCCTGACGGCACCGACGTCTGGGTCGTCTACAACGCGTTCGACACGCCGTTCCGCGAGAGCGCGGAGGGGCCGGGCAACGACCGCCAGCTCGTCGGCGTGGTCCTGCACGCCAACTGGCCGTCCGGCGGCACGCGCGGGGCGTTCGCGGAGGTCCACCGCGGCGCGACCGGAGACGCACGCGGCTCGTCGCAGAACGACCTGGCCGCCGAGTTCCTCGGCGACTACGTCTACTCCGCATCCACGAACGACTACTCGATGTCTGTGTGGAACGACGTTCGCAACGCGGAGAACTGCCCCGCCGTCGACGAGTACCGGCAGGAGCTCCACGAGGAGGCTGTGGCCACCGGCGAGCGGACGGCCGAGCCGGAGGAGCCGCGCGGAGCCGAGGACCACTTCAAGGAGCCGGAGCAGGAAGAGGAGGGCGAGGCACCGGCGGTCCAGACCGAGTGCGCGGCGTCGCCGACGTTCGGGAACTCCGACATCTTCGGCGTTTCCGAAGCCGACCCCACTCCGTAGCAGCGAACCGTTTGATGGGGGCGGCCGAAGCGCCGCCCCCTAAGGTTCTGCGCGGCCATGCGCAGAGTCCTCTCCCCCGTTCCAATCGCCGTGATCTGCGTGCTGCTCGCACTGTTCGCGCTGCTCGCCTACGGGCTTGCATCGAACGAGCCGGATCGCGGTGTGGAGGAGGCGCTTGGCCGCGGCGAGACCGAGGCGGCGCCGGACCTGGAGCTCCCGAAGCTGGGCGGAGGAGGGAACGCTTCGCTTGCGGACTACCGCGGCAAGGTGGTGGTTCTGAACTTCTGGGCCTCCTGGTGTGACCCGTGCAAGGCGGAGTCGCCGTTGCTCGAGCGCTGGCACCAGCGCATCTCGAGCAGAGGTGGGACGGTGCTCGGCGTGGACATGCTCGACATCACGGAGGACGCCCAGGACTTCATCGACGAGTACGACCTGAGCTACCCCATGCTGAAGGACAAGGACGGTCACGGGATCGAAACCTTCGGCGTCGTGCAGTACCCGGAGACCTTCGTGATCGACGAGGAAGGCCGCATCACGGCGGTGCGTCGCGGCCCCGTGGACGAGCGCTTCATGCGATCCGAAGTGGAGCCGCTGCTGTGAGGCGTGTCGCGCTGCTGGCGGCGCTCGCGCTCTTCGCGCTACCCGCCGCTGCGATGGCCCAGGACTGCCCCAAGACCACTTTGGGCGACATCGAGGACGAGGTGATGTGCCCGGTGTGCGGGACGCCGCTCGGCCTGGCCAGCGAGGCCCCGCAGGCCCAGCGCGAGCGCGCCTACATCGAGCGGCTTATCGCGAGCTGCAAGTCGAAGGACGAGGTGAAGCAGGCGCTGGTGGCCGAGTTCGGCGACAGCGTGCTGGCACTGCCCGGCGACCAGGGCGACGACGACCTCGGGGACGTGCTCGTGTACGTGGTTCCCGCCGTCGGCATCCTGCTGGCCGCCGGGGGGATCGCCTTCGCCGTGGTGCGCTGGAAGCGCCGGGGCAATGGCCCCGGAGGCCGCGGTGGCCGGACGCTTGCCGGCGCTGACGGCTCGCGGCTCGATGACGACATGGAGCGCTACGACCTGTGATTGCCCAGGAATCCGTGGACGCGACCGTGTTCGCCGCGTTCGCGGTGGGCTTCATCTCGTTCGTCTCCCCGTGCGTCCTCCCGCTCGTGCCCGGCTACCTCTCCACGATCTCAGGCGTCTCGTTCGCGGACATCCAGGAGGGTCGCGGCCGGCGGCAGGTGCTTGGGCCCGCCATCCTGTTCTGCCTGGCGTTCACCGCGATGTTCGTGGCGCTCGGTATGACCGCCACAGGACTCGGCCAGACGCTGCAGGACCACCGCGCCCTGCTGCGCCAGATCTCTGGCGTCGTGATCGCGCTGCTCGGTGCGCTGTTCATCGCCACGCTGTTCGTGCCGAAGCTGAACCGCGACTGGCGCCCCGAGGAGCTGATGCGGCGCGCCCATACGGGCGGCCCCATCATCGCGGGGCTCGCGTTCGCGGTGGCCTGGCTGCCGTGCACCGGTCCGACGCTCGGCGCCATACTCACGGCCGCCTCGAGCGAGTCGACAGTGGGACGCGGAGGCGTGCTGCTCGCCTTCTACGCGCTCGGCCTTGCCGTGCCGTTCATCCTCAGCGCACTCGCATTCTCGACCTTCTCGGGTGTCTTCAAGTTCTTTCGCGACCACTACTCGGCGATCACGCTCGTGTCCGGCGTGATCCTGATCGTGATGGGCGTTCTGCTCTACACCAACGAGCTCACCCAGCTGAACGCCGAGGCGCTGCGCGCGATGGACGACCTGAACGTGAACTTCTTCAGCGAGCTCTAGCGCGGTTCAGGAAGGGAACGACCGACTTCAGGAAGTGGTTCCTGTCCGGCGCCGCCGAGAGCGGGTCGAGGTGGCTCGTGCCGCGGTCGTCGACGATCTTCGACGCGCGGATTCGCGAGCGTCCCACGAGCCGCCTGGCCCCGCGCGCGACGCGGCCGCGCGTGAGCGCGGTGCTGAACGCGTAGAGCGGCACGTCGATCTCGTTCCCGTGCATCAGCCGCAGGCCCAGGTAGCGAGCGGCCGGGGTCTGCCGCATCGGGCTCGCGGCGTCGAAGTCGAGCAGCAGGCGGCGCGGGTAGTACCACTCGGTCGCGTTCGGATGGTCGGCCGCGTAAGCCCGTGCATGGCGCTGGATCGGCGTGATCTCGCCGTCCTGCCAGCCGCGGGGGTCCCCGCTGTCCGCGAGCCGTCCCGCGCGGATCTGGATCAGCGCGAGCGAGTCCGGCGAGGTGGTCTCGTCGAACGCGTACCCGAACTCCGCCTCGTTCGTCACGCGGAACTCCGGCTTGAGGAAGTCCGGCAACAGCGGATACTGCTGGAGCACCGAGGGCTCGTCCGGGCGCTTGTAGGCCCAGAGCGCCCCGACCTGCGCGAAGATGCCGTTGATCTCGGGAAGGCCCGTGCCGAGCAGGTCGAGAAACACCTTGCCGGTCCGGATGTCGGCCAGCTCGCGCTTCGCGCGGGGCAGGTCGGCCGACGGCGAAGCTGCCCAAGAGGCCGCCATCGATCAGCACAAGCCCGCCGAGGTCGCGGTAGCCGGGGCGGCCGCCGAAGTCCCACGCGGCGTACGCCACGGCTGTGGAGGCACCCGCCGAATGCCCGCCCAGAAACACCCTGCGCCCGCCCACGCGGGCCCGGCGGATCACGCTGCGGAGGTCCGCCAGCTGAAGCTTCAGACCCCAGTTGGCGGCGAACTTCGCGTCCTCGCCGGCCACCCGCCTGTATTGGAAGCCGAGGTAGTAGTCCTGCGCGCGCTGGGGGTCCGCGCTCGCGAACACCGACGTGTCCTCCAGGGCCTGCTCGCGCCGGTCGACGACCCACACCTGCGTCTTGGGCACGCGCCGGACGATGTCGCGCGCCACCGGCACGATGCCGCCGGCGCCGCCATTGGTGCCCGGCACGAGCACCAGGACGTTCCTCGCGGCGAGCGGGCCGAGCTGCTTCACGAACACGCGGTCGTACTTCGCCGGCCCGGGGCCGGGCGGCACCTTCATCGACACGTAGCGGTCGACCCCGACGGGAGGCTGCGCGTCGACCGCCGCGGCGGGAGCGGCGACGGCGAGGGTGAGCGCCACGGACAGCGCAAGAGCGAGCCGGGCCATCTACATGTGCTCCGGCGCCTCGACCCCGAGCAGGTCGAGCGACTGCGCGAGCACTCGCCTGGTCAGCACGGCGATTGCGATCCGCACGTCCTCGTCCCCCCTCCTCGGCGGCGCCGACCACGCGGCAGTCGCGGTAGAAGGCGGAGAAGTCCTGGGCCGTCTCCGTGGCGTATGTGGTGATGCGGTGCGGCGCGCGGCGCTCCGCGGCGTCGCGGATCTCGCCGGGCAGCTCGAGCAGCCGCTTCACGAGCGCCCGCGCCGACGGGTGAAAGCGCTCTGAGCTGGCGCGAATGTCGGCCGCCAGTGCCTGCTCCACCCGCTCGTCCCCCGCCTTGCGCAGGATCGAGGCGATGCGGGCGTGCGCGTACTGCACGTAGTAGACGGGGTTGTCCTGCGACTCGCTGCGGGCGAGCGCCAGGTCCACGTCGAGCGTCGTGTCATGGCTGCGCGAGGCGAGGAACCAGCGCGCGGCGTCCACGCCGATGTCGTCGAGCAGGTCGTCGAGCGTCTCGATCGCGCCGGCGCGCTTCGACATCTTCACGCGCTCGCCGCCCTCGGTGAGGCTCACGAGCTGCATCAGCACGACCTCGAACGCCTCGGGCTTCCCGCCCAGCGCCTGCCAGGCCGCCTTCATGCGCGCGATGTGACCATGGTGGTCGGCGCCCCAGACGTCGATCGCGTGGTCATAGGCCCGCTCGATCTTGTGCAGGTGGTAGGCGATGTCGCTAGCGAGGTAGGTCCAGTCGCCGTTCGAGCGGCGCAGCACGCTGTCCTTGTCGGCGCCGTACGCCGTCGTCCGGAGCCAGAGCGCGCCGTCGTGCTCGTACACATCCAGCCGCTCGAGCGCCTTCTCGATCTCGCCCGCCTCGTGCAGGGTGCGCTCCGAGAAGAACTGGTCCATCCGCACGCGGAAGCGGTCCAGGGACGTGCGCACGCCCTCGAGCATCAGCTCGATCCCCCGGCGCGCCACCTCCTCCGGCTCGCCCTCGGCGGCGCCCTCGATGCGCTCGGCCAGCTCGCGCACGTAGTCCCCCTGGTAGCCGTCCTCCGACGGCTCCTCGCCCCGCGCCCGCGCTTGGATCGACTCGCCGAAGCGCTGCACCTGGCTCCCGGCGTCGTTCACGTAGTACTCGCGCTCCACGCGGTTGCCGGCCCGCTCCAGGATGCGTGCCAGCGCATCACCGTAGGACGCGTGGCGCGCCGAGGCGATCGTCATCGGGCCGGTCGGGTTCGCGCTCACGAACTCGAGGTTCACGTGCCCGCCCTCGGAGCCGGCGCCGTAGTCCTCGCCCGCCTCGAGCAGGGTCGCGAGCGTGTCGAGGTACCAGCGGTCGGCCATGAACAGGTTGAGGAAGCCGGGCCCCGCGATCTCCACGCGCTCGACGGTCTCGCCGAGCCGGTCGCCGAGCCGCTCGCCCAGCTTCTCCGCGATCGCGCGCGGCGGCTCGCCCATGGTCGGCGCGAGCAGCATCGCCGCGTTCGTGGAGTAATCGCCGAAGTCCGCCCGCGGCGGGCGGTCGAGCTTCAGGCCCGCGCGGCGCCCGTTCCCCGCCAGGTCAGTGGCGGTCTCTTCGACGGCGCTCGTGAGGTTGGCGACGGGATCCATGCCCCTACTAATAGTGATACGGCTCGCGGGCGAGGATCTTGTGGGCCCGGTAGAGCTGCTCGAGGAGCACCACCCGGGCGAGCTGGTGGGGCAGCGTGATGCGCCCGAGCGAGAGGCGCGTGTCGCACCCGGCGAGGTCGAGCCCGCGCGGCCCGCCGATCACGAAGCAGATGTCGCGGCCGTCCTGGCGGCGCTGCTCCAGCCACTCGCTGAGCTCGATCGAATCGAACGCGCGGCCGTCACTGGCCAGCAGGACAAGGTGCGCGCGATCCGGAATCCGCGGCGGCACCCGCTCGTCTTCCCGCACCTCGATCAGCTCGACGCGTGCGTGACCCGCCAGCAGCTTGCGGTAATGCTCCACGTCGTCCTGGAACGGCGGCCGCAGCCGCCCCACCGCAATCACCGAGATCCGCATGGGCGGGTGCGATACTACGCGCGTGCCCGAGGACGGCGAGCGCCACTTCAACATTCACACCGACCCCGAGACGATGGCGGGTCACTACGCGAACTTCGCCAACGTCTCGCATTCGGACTACGAGTTCACGATCACGTTCGCGCGCGTGGACCACGAGGTCGAGGAGGGCGAGGTGCCCGGCGTGGTCGTCTCGCGGGTGAATCTCTCGCCGCGCTTCATGCGCGAGCTGATCGACGCCATGGAGGACAACTTCTCCAAGTGGCAGACGCGCGAGGGAATCCGCGAGCTGCCCGAGTTCGGCGACCGCGAGGACCCCAGCTCGGAAACGGGCACCAGCACCTAGCCGCTCGCCTCGGCCGCCGCCGGGCCGGTGATCGTCTGCGCCGTATCCGCTGGCTCGTTGCGCCAGCGAGACAGAGCGATGAACGGCAGGGCAAATGCCGAGATCGCGGCGCCCACCACGTAAGAGGTCGCGTAGCCCCACACGTCTGCGGCACGTCCGAGTCCAGGCTGCACGACCACACCGCCGCTCGAGCCGAGCAGCGAGTCAAACGACAGGATCGTCGCTCGCTGCGCCGACGGGATCAGCCCGTTCAGGTACGCGCGCCGGATCGGTAGTGCCGCCGAGGTCAGCAAACTCCAGGCCACGATCATCGCCAGCACCACCCAGAAATGTTCGAAGGCGCCCATCAGGCCCAGCGTCACCGTCCCGATGGCCTCGGCGGCGAGCAGGGCCGACGTCCTGCGATGGAACAGCCTGCGGATCCAGGGGGCGGCGATCCCCCCGACGATGTCTGCACCGGCGACGATGGCCGCAACCAGTCCGGCGATTCCGTAGGCCTCCGGCTTCCCCACGAGCTCGAGCAGGTACGGCTGGAGCGCGTAGAAGACGTAGAAGCCCACGCCACCCGTGAAGACCCCCGAGAGCATGAGCCACTTCACGGCCGGCACCCGCCAGCCGTGGTCGACCGACGCGCTGGCGATCGCGCGCATCTCGGTGGTGAGCCGCCCGCCTCGCCTGGGCGTGAAGCCCACGTCGCGCATCACGGCGAATGCCAGCCCGAACATCACCACCAGCACGGCGCCGCGGAGCAGGAACGGAACCCCCAGTGATGTGACCTGGGCGACGTAGCCGCCCGCCACCGAACCCGTGAGCATCGCGACCCCGTTGACCACCTGCCCCTTCGCAAAGACCGAGTCGAGGCTGCCCGTGAACCCGGTGGCCTGAAGGGCGTCCACCAGCCATGCCTCCACGGCTCCGGAGAAGAACGTGAACCCGAGGCCGAGCAGCATCGACACGACCGCCCACGCCCAGAAGGGTGCATGCAATTCCCAGAGGAGGACGTAGAGCAGCGTGGTGACCGTGAGCGTGACCGTGCCGAGCAGGTACGACGCCCGCCGTCCGACCGTGTCCGCCACGATGCCGGTGGGCACCTCGAACACGACCATTCCGACGGTGAAGAACGCGTTCGCCGCGAACGCCTCGAGGTTGGACAGCCCGGCGTCGAGCAGGAAGATCGTGTTGATTCCCCAGATGAACGACGCCGCCAGCGTGTTCCCGAGCAACAGCACTAGGTAAATCCGCTGGATGGAGGCGGGTGTGGGCATTCCGCCCTACGTTAGGCACGCAGGTATTGCAGGCAGACCTCGACCGCGCCGTCGACGCTCGACCAGTCGAGGTTGTCCGGGACGTCCGAGGGCCAGTGGTAGTTGGACGGGAACTTGGTCTCGTCCACCCCGCCCAGCGTGCACGTCGGATAGCCGGCGCGCAGCGCGATGAGCGCGTCCGTGGCGGCAACGGTGCGGAGGCCGCGCTGAAGCTCGATGCCGGCGGCGGCGCCGGCCCGTGCGAGCGCCTCGCGGGAGCGCTCGGGGTAGTCGCGCATCCGCAGCATGCCCTCGCCCTCCACCACGCATAGCCGCGGGGAGCCCACGCATTCGAGGCAGACGAACTCGGTGCTGTCCCGCAGCAGCTCCGCGAAGTGGCGCCGCCCGAAGCCCTGCATCCCTTCCATGAACGACTCCTCCGAGCCGGTGGAGAGCAGGATCACGCGCACGCCCGTAGGTGGCTGCTCTGCAAGCTCGTGGGCGAGGGCCACGAGCACCGCCACGGCGCTGAGGTTGTCGTTGGCGCCGGGCACGACCTTGCTCGCGCCGATGTTCGCCATGCAGGCCGTGGCTCCCAGAGAGAAAAACATGCCGCCTCGCCTGAGCCAGCGGCGGCCGAGGAGGCCCCAGAGCGAGAGCAGCAGCGGACCGAGAAAGACGCCGAACATGATCGGGATGCTCTGGTTCGCGCGCTCGTGGAGCTTCGGCATCAGCTCCATGCCCTTGCGCGGCAGCGCGGGATGGAAGACCAGGCCGCTGTGGGCGGCGTCGTGATGGGCGGTGAACACGACCGTGCGCCGTGCGGCGGGATCGCCGGCCTCCGCCACGACGTTCCAGGTCGGGCGGTCGGGCAGTGCGCGCCTGCGAAACCAGAGCTCGCCGCCGCCCACGTCGTCATAGATGGCGGCGGCGGCTGCGCCTCCCATCAGCGCCGAGGCACGGCGACCGACGAGCGCGGCCACGACGGTGGCTGCGTTCAGCAGGCCGAGCGGCCACCAGTAGCCGCCGCGGGCGCGCTCCTCCTCCACCCTGACCTGGCGGCAGCCCGCCGCGCGGAACTCGCCCGCGAGCCAGTCCGCGGCGCGGCGCTCGCCCTCCGACGCGGACGGCCGCTCGTAGGAGGCAAGCTCGCGGACGACACGCTCGATCAGGGTCGTTCGGGACACGGGCGGCGGCAGATTACTTACCCCGGAACGCCTCGCCGATCCCGATCCGCTGCTTGTCGGTCGGGTGGGTGTCGAACAGGACGTGGAAGAGCCACGGCGGGTCCGGGTCCGAGATGTTGCGTATCGAGATGCGGCGCTCGAATTGCACAAAATCGGAGGGATCGCTCGTGAGCTCGAGGGCAAACGAGTCGGCGCGCGCCTCCACCGGCCTCGACAGGGCGTTCGACGCTATCCCCAGGCCCAGGCCCACTAGAGCCACGGCCAGCGCGATCGCGGGTAATCCCGCCGGCGTTCCGAGTTCGCCGCGGCGCGCGAAGCGCTCGGCGAGCGCCTGCACGAGGAAGGTGCCCGCGGGCGCCACCAGTGCGAGCCAGGCGAGCCCGCGCAGGAGGTCGTTGTGCTTCTGGTGGCCCAACTCGTGCGCCACCACCACACGCAGCTCGCCGCGCGGGAACTTGTCGATCAGGTTGTCGTAGAGAACGACCCGCTTGCTGTGCCCGAGCCCGATCACGTACGCGTTCGCGGCGCTGGTCCGGCGGCTCGCGTCGACCCTGTACACCTCGCCCACGTCCACCCCGGCGCGGTCCGCAAGCTCCAGCACCTCGCTACGCAGCTGGCCGGGCTTCAGCTTGTCGAACCTGTTGAAGACCGGGTCGATCACGATCGGATAGAGCCAGATGGTCACGACCCCGTACGCGATCACGAGCACTGCGCCCGGCGCCCACCAGTGGCGCGGAAACCTGCGCACGAGCGCGACCGCCGCCAGCCCGCCGACGGCGGCCGTGACGGCCTCTATGCCGGCGCCCTTGACCACATCGACCGCCCAGTCCGGCCAGGCCTGGGTCGAGAGGCCCACGTCGAGCGAGCGCTGGCGCAACCAGGCGCGGATGGGGAGCCCCACGACCACGAGCACCAGGGAAATCCCGGCCCCCGCCGCGGCGCCTCCGAGCAGCGGCCGCGCCGCGAGCCGCCCGGCCAGGCGCCTGGGCGGGCGCCAGACCAGCACCGCGAGAGCGCCTATCCCGACACCCAGTCCCGCGAGGCCGAGCAGCCGCTGGAGGCTGCGGAAATCCTCGGCCCGTTCGAGCTGAAATGCCGTGAAGTACTGTGTTACGTCGACGGGGGCGGGCTCGATCAGGCCGCTGCGCGGCCGGAGCAGGAGAGTCGCGACAGCCGCGGCGGCCACCGCCACCGCGATCGCTAGCGGCAGCCGCGAACGCCCCATCACTCGACACTGTAGAAGGCCTCCAGATGCTCATTGCCCTGCTCTCAGACGTCCACGGGAACCGGCCCGCCTTCGAGGCGGTGCTCGACGACGTGGACTCCGAGGGGGCCGCTGAGATCTGGTGCCTGGGCGACCTCGTGGGCTACGGCGCGCAGCCCGATGACTGCGTGGCGCTGGCACGCGAGCGCTGCAACATGTCGCTCGCCGGCAATCACGATCTGGTGGTGACCGGCGAGATCCCGATCTCCGACTTCTCCCCGGACGCGGCCGCCGCGGCCCGCTGGACGCAGGAGACGATCGCCGAGGACACGATGGCCTACCTCAAGGGCCTCCGGCCGGCGGATGCGGCGCGCGAGCCAGCGCTCTACCACGGCAGCCCGCGCGACCACGTCTGGGAGTACGTGCTGTCGGGCTGGCAGGCGGAGGAGTGCATGGACCTGATGGACGCGCGGGTGGCGGCCGTCGGGCATTCCCACGTGGCTCTCTGGTTCCACCAGGAGGACGACGGGACCATGTCCGGGGACAAGGCGCCAGGAGAGTTGGAGCGCGACCTGTCGAGCGGCAAGTGGCTCGTGAACCCCGGCGGGGTCGGCCAACCGCGCGATGGTGACCCCCGGGCCGCGTGGCTCCTGCTAGACACAGATACGTGGAAGGCGACCTGGCGCCGCGTCGAGTACCCGATCGACGAGGCTGCCAGCGCGATCGAGGAGGCGGGACTCCCTAGGGTCCTGGCGGAGCGCCTCTACAGCGGACAGTGACCACTCTCAAGCGCATATCCCTGCTGCTCGCCCTCGCCGCCTGCCTGGCGGCGGCTGGCTGCGGCTCCGATGACGAGGGCGGCAAGCAGATCCCCGCGGCCACCGCCGCCGCTCTCGAGGCCCAGCTCGACAAGGTCCAGGAGCGCCTCGACAACGGGAGCGAGGGGGCCTGCAAGGACATCCTCGAGGCGCCGACCGAGCGCGGCGCGAACCGCGACGCGGTCCAGCAGCTCCTCGACGAGCTGCCGAACGACGTGGACCCGGACGTCCGCGAGGCAGCCCAGGAGAGCTTCGACAACCTCTGGAGCCTGGTCGAGAGCAAGTGCGACGAGCTAAAGGCGGAGGAGCCTGCTGCAGACGGACGCCGACCGAGCAGGAGACGACCACCACCGAGACCGACGACGACCGAGACGACGGAGACCACTCCTCCGGAGACCGACACCGAGCCCACCACCCCGGAGGAGCAGCCGCTTCCACCCGACGGCGACGGTGAGAACGGCGGCGCGATCCCGCCGGACGGAAACGGCGGCGGCGTGGGCCCGGGGGCCACCAAGGAGAAAGAAGGAGGAGAAGGGCAAGTGAGCCCGCCCACGGAGGTCGCGGGCCGCTACGTGATCGAGCGCCGCCTCGGGGCCGGCGGGATGTCGACCGTGTTCATGGCGAAGGACACCGTGCTCGAACGGCCGGTGGCGGTGAAGCTGCTGGCAGAGCACCTCGCGGACGACCAGGACTTCGTGTACCGCTTCAGGCGCGAGGCGCTCTCCGCCGCGAAGCTCCAGCACCCCAACATCGTCCAGGTCTTCGACTCCGGCCAGGACCCCGCAAGCGAGCGCCACTACATCGTCATGGAGTACGTGGACGGGCCCTCGGCGGCGGACATGCTGCGCGAGCACAAGCAGCTCGACATCGACGAGACGGTGCGGCTCGTGCGGGATGCGTGCCACGGGCTCGACTACGCGCACCGCGCAGGCGTGGTGCACCGTGACGTGAAGCCCGGCAACCTGCTGTTCGCGGAAGAAATGGGCGCCACCAAGCTCGCGGATTTCGGCATCGCCAAGGCCGCCGAGCAGACGCGCATCACGCAGGTGGGGTCGGTGCTCGGCACCGCCGCCTACCTGTCGCCGGAGCAGGCGCGGGGCGAGGAGGCCGGCCCGGCATCGGACATCTACTCGCTCGGGGTGTGCGCGTACCAATTCCTGACCGGGCGGCTCCCCCACGAGTACGCGTCGCTCACCGAGCTGGCGCTCAAGCAGCAGCAGGACCCCGTGGCACCGGTGGCCGAGTACCGCCCGGAGGTCCCCCCTGAACTCGACGAAGCGGTGCGGCTCGCGCTGGAGCGTGATCCGACGGCCCGTTACTCGAGCGCGCTCGAGATGGCCGAGGCGATCGAGGCCGGCGCGCGCGGCGAGGCCACCGCCGCCACGCAGCGGCTCGCGATGACCGACTACGACCCCACGCGGGCGATGGACGACACCTCCGCCACCCAGGCGCTGCCGCGGACGCAGTACCGCGGTCCGGCACCCACGCGCGTGCACGACGTGGCGCCGCCGATGGTGGCCCCCGCCGGACGCAGCCAGCGCGACGAGCGAGCCGCGCGCGATGCGGCGCGGCGTGCGGCGCGCCGCCGTCGCTTCGGCGGGTTCGTCGCGCTGCTCGCCGCCCTAGCGGCGATCGTGGTGGTGGCGCTCGCGCTGCTGTCCTCGTCAGGCGGGAACAGCGTTCAGCCGGTGGATACCGGGGACACGCAGCAGCAGATCGACCAGCTGCGCGACTTCATCAACGAGCACTCGCGCTAGCCGCAAGCACACGGCTCGCCTCCTGCGCGTAGCGCCCCTCCGCGATCGCCTCGCGCAGGCCGCGCATCAGACGCTCCATGAAGGTGAGGTTGTGCAGGGTGATGAGCCGCTTCGCCGTCAGCTCGTTCACCCGGGTCAGGTAGTGCAGGTAGCCGCGCGTGTGCTCGCGGCACGCCGCACACGGGCAGTCAGGGTCGATCGGCTCCCGGCTGGTCCGGTGCGAGCTCTTGGTGAGGTCGAGGCGCCAGCGCGAGCCGGGCTCGTGGACAAGCGCCGTTCCGTGGCGCGCCAGGCGGGTGGGGGTCGCGCAGTCGAAGCTGTCGATGCCGGCGCCCACCGCGTGCACGATGTCGTCCACGTCGCCGATGCCGAGCAGGTGCCGCGGCGGCTCGTCGGGAAGCCCAGCGAGCGCCCAGCCGACCACCTCGCGCATCTGCTCCTTCTCCTGGCCGAGCGAGCCGCCGATCGCGATGCCGTCCACGCCGGCGCCGGCCACGTAGGCGCTCGACTCGGCTCGCAGGTCCTCGTACACACCGCCCTGCACGATGCCGTACAGCAGCTGGCTCTCGGGCGCATTCTCGCCACACCAGGTCACGCAGCGGTCGAGCCAGCGGTGGGTGCGCTCCATCGAGCTCGCTGTGTAGTCGCGCTCCACATGGAAGGGCGTGCACTCGTCAAATGCGAGCGCGATGTCCGACCCGAGCGCCGCCTGGACCTCCATCGAGGTCTCGGGCCCCATGAAGCGCTCGGTCCCGTCCGCGTACGAGCGGAAGCGAACGCCCTCCTCCTCGATCGAGATCACCATCGACCGGCGCTTGTCGCGCCGGCGCTTGATCTCCTCGGCCACCGAGCCGTGGCCCATCGAGAACACCTGGTAGCCGCCCGAGTCGGTGATGATCGGGCGCCTCCAGCCCATGAACTCGTGCAGGCCGCCCATCTCGCGGATCAGCTCGTGGCCGGGCTGGATGAACAGGTGGAAGGTGTTGCCCAAGCACCATGTCGTAGCCCAGCTCGGCCACCTCGCTCGCGTGGAGCGACTTCACCGTCGCGGTCGACGCGAGCGGTACGAACGCGGGCGTGCGCACCGGCCCGTGAGGGGTCTCGATCACGCCGGCGCGGGCGGCGCCGTCGCGCGCGCTGATCTGGAAGGCGGGCACGCCGAGGAGCCTAGAAGGGGCGAGGCCGCCCCTGGGGGGCGGCCTCCCCTTGGCCGGCTCTGTGGGCGCCGGTCAATCTAACGTCGCCAAGATAAAACCTGAGTCTCAGCTTGTCAAGTTTCCTGTTCCCCCTCCGGGGGTAGGGGTCTGACCCCTTAACAATTGCTTGCCGGTCATCTCCGGCGGTTGCTCCTCGCCAAGCAGCGCCAGCACCGTCGGTGCCACGTCGGCCAGCGTGCCGCCGTCGCGCAGCTCGCCCACGTCGCCGCTGATCACGAGTGGGACTGGGTTCATCGAGTGCGCCGTATTCGGGCTGCCGTCGGGCTCGAGCATCTGGTCCGCGTTGCCGTGGTCCGCCGTCACGATGCAGACGCCCCCTGACTCGTGCACCGCCGCCATCACCTGGCCGAGGCACTCGTCCACGGTCTCGACGGCCTTCACCGCGGCGTCGATCACCCCGGTGTGACCGACCATGTCCGGGTTCGCGAAGTTGATGACCCCGAAGCTGTAGTCGCCGTCGCGCCATTCCCCCACGAACGCCTCGGCCGCCGCGCGGGCGCTCATCTCGGGCTTCTTGTCGTAGGTGGGGACGTCGCGCGCCGAATCCACCAGGCGGTGCTCCTCCCCCGGGTACGGGTCCTCCTCACCGCCGTTGAAGAAGTAGGTCACGTGGGCGTACTTCTCCGTCTCGGCCACGTGCAGCTGCCGCTTGCCACGGTCGGCGAGGGTCGATGCGAGCGTGACCTCCGGGCGGGCCGGCGGGAACGCGACCGGGTAGTCCCAGTCTTCGTGGTACTCCGTGAGCGTCGTGAGCTGCAGGTCCTCGAGCTCGCCAAGCTTGCTCGTCATCTGGCGAGCACGGTCGGGGCGGAAGTTGAAGAAGATCGCGGCGTCGCCGGGGCGGATGCGGCCATCGTCGCCGGCGCCCCCGTCGGCGCCGGCGCCGACCAGCGTCGGCTTGATGAACTCGTCGGTCTCGCCGCGCTCGTAGGCCTGCTTCACCGCCTCCTCGCCGCTCGCGGCCTCGAACTCCGCCCTGCCGCCCACGATCGCGTCGTATGCGAGCTCCGTGCGCTCCCAGCGGTTGTCGCGGTCCATCGCGTAGTAGCGGCCGCTCACCGTCGCGATCCGGGCGCCGCCCCAGCTCTCGACCTCGGCCACGTGCCTCACGCCGGAGTCCGGGCTCGTGTCGCGGCCGTCCGTGAACGCGTGCACCACCACGTCGGACACGCCCTCGCGCCCCGCCAGCTCGATCAGCGCCCTGAGGTGTTCCATGCTCGCGTGCACCCCGCCGTCGGACACGAGGCCCAGCAGGTGCAGGCGCTCGCGCGTACAGGCCGCCCTCAGCGCCTCGTTCTCGAAGAACGACCCGTCCTCGATCGCCTCGTCGATCCGCAGCAGGTCCTGCTTCACCACCGCGCCCGCACCCAGGTTGAGGTGCCCCACCTCGGAGTTGCCCATCTGGCCCTCGGGAAGCCCGACCGCCGGACCATGGGTGATGAGGGTGGTGTGCGGGTGCTTCTCCCAGAGCTCGTCGAACACCGGAGTGTCCGCCAGCGAGATCGCGTTGCCGGGACCCGGCTCGGCCAGCCCCCAGCCGTCCAGGACGACGAGGCAGACGCTCGGGTAGCTCACGGCGCCGCGGCGGCGACGATCTGGGCGAACCCCTCGGGGTCGAGGCTCGCCCCGCCCACGAGCGCGCCGTCCACGTCGGGCTGCGCCAGGATCTCCGCCGCATTGTCGGGCTTCACGCTGCCGCCGTAGAGGATCCGCACTGCCTGGGCAGCGTCGCGCGAGCGGTCACCCACGAGCGCGCGGATGAAGGCGATTGCGTCCTGAGCGATCTCCGGCGTTGCAACCTTTCCCGTGCCGATCGCCCAGATCGGCTCGTACGCGATCACGACCTCCGGAAGTCGTTCGTCCGACACCTTCTCGAGCGCCTCCTGCACCTGCGAGCGCAGCTTGCGCTGGGTCTCGTCGCGCTCCCGCTCCTCCTCGCTCTCACCCACGCAGAGGATCGGCTGAAGCCCCGCGTCGAGCGCCGCCGGAACCTTCTCCTGGAGCGCACGGTCTGTCTCGCAGTTGTACTGGCGGCGCTCGGAATGCCCGAGCACCGCGCCGTCCACGCCCAGCTCGGTGAGCATCTCCGCGGAGACCTCGCCCGTGAAGGCGCCGGTCGGCTTCTGGTGCATGTTCTGCGCGTAGACCGCCACACCGCTGCCGCCCAGCCGCTCGACACACACGTCGAGCGCCGTGAAGGGCGGGCAGATACCGAGGTCTGCGGGCCAGTCCGCCTGGACGCTGATCCGCTCGCAGTAGTCAGCGGCCTGTGCGCGTGTGCCCCAGAGCTTCCAGTTGCCGACTATCAGCGGTCTGCGCGAGAGATCAGGCGTCATCGAGCACCTCCACGCCCGGCAGCGCCTTCCCCTCGAGCAGCTCGAGCGCCGCGCCGCCGCCGGTGGAAAGGTGGTCCACGCGGTCGGCGAGACCGAACTCGGCGAGCGCCGCGCCGGAGTCGCCGCCACCAACCACGGTCGTGCCGGGCGCCTTCGCCACGGCCTCCGCAAGGGCGCGCGTGCCTGCGGCGAAAGGCTCCAGCTCGAACGCACCCATCGGCCCGTTCCAGAAGACCGTGCCGGCCCGCTCGACCTCCTCGGCGTACGCGGCCATGGTGCGCGGCCCGATGTCGAGCCCCATCCAGCCCTCCGGGACCTCGACTGCGTGGAGGGCGCGCCGCTCCGCGTCCGCGTCGAAGCGGTCGCCAAGCATGAGGTCCCGCGGCAGCAGCAGCCGGCAATCCGACGTCTCCGCCTTCTCGAGCGCGCGGCGCGCCAGCTCCACCCCCTCCTCCTCGACCAGCGAGTCGCCGGTCGAGATGCCCTGCGCCCGGAAGAACGAGAAGCACATCGCGCCGCCGATCAGAAGCGTGTCGGCGGTGTCGAGGAAGCGGTCGATCAGGGCGATCTTGTCGGTGACCTTCGCGCCGCCGAGCACCACCACGAGCGGCCGCTCGGGAGCCTGGACGATCGAGCGCAGCGTGACCACCTCGCGCTCGAGCAGCAGCCCGGCCACGGCGGGCCGCAGGTACTCCGCGATCCCGGCGGTCGAGGCGTGGGCGCGGTGGGCCGCGCCGAACGCGTCGTTCACGTAGGCGTCGCCGAGCGACGCAAGCTCGCGCGCCAGAGCGGGGTCGTTCTCCGTCTCCCCCCGCTCCCAGCGCGTGTTCTCCAGCAGCAGGACGCTGCCGGGATCGAGCCGGTCCACCCCGCGCCGAACCTCCGGGCCCACCACCTCCGGCGCCTGGTGCACTGGGGCGTCGATCAGCTCGCCGAGGCGGCGGCACACCGGCGCGAGCGAGGTCTCGGGGTCGCGACCCTTCGGCCGCCCCAGGTGGGAGCAGAGCACCAGGCGTGTGCCCTTCTCGAGCAGCAGCTCGATCGTCGGGAGCGCGGCACGGATGCGGGCGTCGTCCGCCACCTGCCCGTTCTCCAGGGGGACGTTGAAGTCCACGCGCGCGAGCACGCTCTCCCCGGTCGCGACCTCCAGGTCGCGAACCGTCTTCTTGCCGAGCGCCGAATCCGTGGCGTTCGTGTCGCCCACCTCAAGCGACCGGTGAGCCAGCCAGCACCCGCTGTGCCAGGTCGACCACGCGATTCGAGTAGCCCCACTCGTTGTCGTACCAGGAGACGACCTTCACGAGCTTGCCGTCGATCACCATCGTGAGCGGCGCATCGAACACCGAGGAGTACGACGACGTGACGATGTCGCTCGACACGATCGGATCCTCGTTGTACTGGAGGATTCCCTCGAAGCGGCCGCTGTCGGCCTGCTCCGCGAACGCCGCGTTGACCTCCTCCGCGCTCGTCTCCCGCGAGACCTCGCACACGAGGTCCACGACCGAGCCCGTGATCACGGGTGCGCGCACGGCGATGCCGTTCAGCTTGCCATCCAGCTCGGGGACCACGAGGCCGATCGCCTTGGCGGCGCCGGTGGAGGTCGGCACGAGGTTCGCGGCCGCCGCCCGCGCGCGGCGCAGGTCCTTGTGCGGGCCGTCCTGGAGGTTCTGATCGGCCGTGTAGGCGTGGATCGTGGTCATGATCCCGCGCTCGATTCCGACCGCGTCGTGCAGCACGCGCGCCACGGGGCCGAGGCAGTTCGTGGTGCAGGACGCGTTCGAGATCACGTGGTGCTGGTCCGGGTCGTACGCGTCGTCGTTCACCCCGAGCACCAGCGTCACGTCCGGATCGGTGGCCGGAGCGCTGATGATCACCTTCTTTGCGCCGGCGGAGAGGTGCTTCGCGGCGTCGTCGCGCTTGGTGAAGAAGCCGGTGGACTCGATCACCACGTCGGCGCCCACCTCGCCCCACGGCAGTGCCGCGGGATCGCGCTCCGCGAACACCTTCAGCTCGTCGCCATCCACGATCAGGCTGTCGTCCGTGAAGTCGACCTCGCCCTTGAACGGGCCGAGGATCGAGTCGTACTTGAGCAGGTGCGCGAGTGTCTTCGTGTCGGTGATGTCGTTCACACCGACCCAGTCGATGTCCGCCCCGCGCGCGTGCGCGGCGCGGAAGACGTTGCGCCCGATGCGGCCGAAGCCGTTGATGCCGGCCTTCAAGGCCATGTCAGGTGCTTCCTTTCCGTCGCTTCCTGGCGAGGTGAAGAATCTAGCTCAGGGACGGCGCGGCGGCTTGTCCACGTCGCGGTGCACCAAGTCCACGAGGAAGTCGCCGCGGGCCTCGTAGTCCCTCGCGAGGTGCTCCGCGATCACCACCGAGCGGTGGCGACCGCCCGTGCAGCCGATCCCCACGGTGAGGTGGGACTTGCCCTCCTGCTCGTAGGCGGGCAGCAGATAGTCGAGGAGGGGCGTGAGCCGCTCGTAGAACTCGTCGATCCCATCGGAGCCCTCCACGTAGGCGATCACGTCCCTGTCGAGGCCGGTCTGCTCGCGCAGCTCGGCCTCGTAGTGGGGGTTCGGCAGGAAGCGCACGTCGAAGGTGAGGTCGGCGTCGCGCGGGGATCCGTGCTTGAAGCCGAACGTCATGAACGTGACCGCGAGCTTGCCGCGCCGCCCATGCGGGAGCATCTTGTCGGCCACCACCTTGCGCAGGCGGGCCGCCGAGAGGTCGCTGGTGTCGATCGAGACGTCGGCGCGCTCCTTCAGCGGCGCCAGCAGCTCGCGCTCCTGGCTCAGCGCCGCTTCGACCGAACCGCCCTCGGCGAGCGGGTGGCGCCGGCGCGTCTCCTTGAAGCGGTTGATCAGGGTGTGCTCGTCGGCCTCGAGGTAGAGCAGGCGGTACGGCACGTCGTTCTTGTCGAGGTCGTCGAGCACCTTCACGAGGCCGTCGAAGAAGTCGCCGCCGCGCACGTCCGAGGCCACGGCCGCACGCTCGACCTTGCTGCCCCTGTGGTTGAACAGCTCGGCGAGCGAGCCGATCATCTCGGGCGGCAGGTTGTCAACGCAGAAGTAGCCGGCATCCTCGAACGTGGCCATCGCCTGTGACTTGCCGGCCCCCGAGAAGCCGGTGATCACCACGAAGTCCTCGATCCTGTGCTTGGGCGTCTTGCCGCTCGACCTCCGCAGCCGGAAGCTCATCGGACCCTGTTCACCTGCGCATAGATGTCGCGAGCGACCTTGCCGGGCAGCCCCGGAACCGCCTCGAGCTCCTCGCGGCTTGCCCTCAGGAAGCGATCGGGTGAGCCGAAGTGCTGGAGGATTCTGCGCTTGCGCGCCGGGCCGATGCCCGCCAGCTCGTCCAGCACCGAGGTGGTCATCGCCTTGTCGCGCTTGCCGCGGTGGAACTCGATGGCGAAGCGGTGCGCCTCGTCGCGGACGCGCTGGAGCAGCTGCAGCTCGGGCGTGTCGTGGGCGAGCCGCAGCGGGTCGCGCCTGCCCGGCACGAACACCTCCTCGATCCGCTTTGCGAGGCTCACGACGGTCACCCCGAGGTCAGTGAACTCGCCGAGCTCGCTGAGGCCCGCGGAGAGCTGGCCCTTGCCGCCGTCGATCACGATCAACGCGGGCAGGGACGCGAAGCTCTCGTCGTACTCCTTGTCATGCGGGCTGCGTTCGCGCTGCTTCACGTACTGGCCCATCCGTCGGGAGAGCACCTCTGCCATCGCTGCAAAGTCATCCTGAACCGAGTCCCGGATGGCGAAGCGCCGGTAGTCGGCCTTCTTGGGCGCGCCCCCCTCGAACACGACCATCGACGCGGCCGTGTGGTGACCCATCAGGTTGGAGATGTCGAAGCACTCGACCCGCATTGGGATCTGCTCCATCCCGAGCGCGCGCTGAAGGCCGTCAAGCGCCTCGATCCGCTGCGAGCGCCGCCGCTCGGAGCGGAGCCGGTCCTGGTCGAGGGCGAGCCTGGCGTTGCGCTGTGCAAGCTCGAGGATGCGGCGCTTGTCGCCGCGCTCGGCGTAGCGGACCTCCACGGGGGCGGCGCGCCGCTCGGTGAGGGCAACCGACAGCGCCTCGATGTCGTTCACCGACTGCTGCACCACCACGTGCGGCGGCACCGCGATCGCGCTGGCGTAGTACTGGAGGATGAACTCCTCGCTGACCTCGCCCTCCTCCCGCTGGGCGGCGTTCTCCAGGTAGAAGCTCTGGCGGTCGGCGAGCACGCCGTCGCGGATCTGGAACACCTGCGCGTTGGCGTCCGTACCCTCCGCCGCCACGGCGATCGCGTCGAGGGTCCCCACCGGCGCGTTCGAGATGCGCTGGCGCTCGAGCAGCGAGCGCACCGCCTTCAGCTTGTTGCGGTACTGCGCGGCCTGCTCGAACTCCTGCTCGTCGGAGGCCTGACGCATGCCCTGGTCGAGCGCCTTCTCGATGTGCCGGTAGCGGCCCGAGAGGAAGTCGATGATCGTGTCGACGTTCTCGCGATACGCCTCCTTCGAGATGTAGCCGACGCAGGGGGCCTGGCAGCGCTTGATGTAGTAGTCGAGACAGGGGCTGCCGGAGGCCCGGCCCGGCTGCGGCCCGTCGCAGGTGCGGTGCATGAAGACCTTGCCGAGCAGGTCGAGCGTCTCGCGCACCCGCTTGGCGTTGCTGAACGGCCCGAAGTACACGCGGTTCTTGCGGTGGCGCTCGCGGGTGAAGTAGATGCGCGGGAAGTCCTCGTCGAGCGATATGCCGATGTACGGGTAGGACTTGTCGTCGCGCAGCCGAACGTTGAAGACCGGCCGGTGGCGCTTGATGAACTCCTGCTCCGCCAGCAGCGCCTCGGCCTCGGTCTCCGTCGCGATGAACTCGATGTCCGAGATCTGGGAGACCATGTCCGTGGACCCGCGCGCCCCCGGCTTGGAGAAGTGGCCCGCCACGCGCTTGCGCAGCGAGCGCGCCTTACCGACGTAGAGCACCTTGCGGCGCGAGTCCCTGAAGATGTAGACGCCGGGCCCGTCCGGAAGGGCGCGACGCTGCTCGGTGATGCGATCTGGTGCCTCGGTGGCCACTCCTACCGAGGATAGGCGGGGTGCGGGATGCTCAGGTCAGCAGCCGCACGACCGACTCCGCGAAGCAGGCCGGCTTCTCCTGCCCCTCGATCTCGACCGTCCACTTCTGGACGAGCTGGTACCAGCCGTCACCCACGTCGTCCACCGACAGGGTCTCCAGGCTGGCGCGGATGCGCGCTCCGGCCGGCACCGGCGAGGTGTAGCGGACCTTGTTCCAGCCGTAGTTGATGCCCATCTTGAAGCCGGACTCGGCCTCGAAGAGCTGGGGCCGGAAGCTGTCGAGCAGGCACAGGGTCAGGTTGCCGTGGGCGATCGTGGTGCCGAAGGGGCTCTCCGTCTTGGCGCGCTCCACGTCCACGTGGATCCACTGGTGGTCACCCGAGGCGTCGGCGAACTTGTTGATGTCGTCCTGGGTCACCTCGCGCCAGTCGCTCGGGCCGATCGTCTGACCCACCAGCGCCTTGACCTCTTCGATTCCGTTCACGGTTGTTGGTGTCATGGCGCGAAGTATCTCAACCGCGGTGGTACCAGGGCTTCGAGTCGAGCGCCCTGCGCAGCGCGCGCTTCCCGCCGCTCATCAATGGCTGGCCGTGGGTTGCCAGCGCCGTGTCGAAGTCGAGCTCCAGCAGCGGCTCCAGCGTCGGGTTGAAGCGCTCGCGGTAGAAGCGCTCGACCTTGGCGTCGACCTTGTCGGATGCCCACACCACCAAGCGCCCGTCGCTCTCGGCCACGGCGTCGCCGAAGACGAGGGCGGCATGGCTCGGGAGATGGAGCGGCGTCTCGTGGCGACGCGGCTTCCCGATCGCGTGCGCTGTGACGCCGCCCGGGAGCGGAACGCCGGGGTCGATCTCGTGGAACGCCGAGACGTCTTCCAGGCGCTTCGCGCAGGCGGGGTGGCCGTGGATGGAGGTGTCGGCGTCCTGCTTGTAGCGCTTCCAGAGCTGCTCGGCACTGCGCACGTGGTACGGGACTGTGATGAGGATGGCAACGCGGTCGCCCACGACATCGTCAATGGTCTTGAGCACCGAGGACGGGTCCGGCGGGAGCAGCGGGTCGATGAGCAGCGTCGTGTCGCCCGCCTGCGCCGCGTAGCTCGCCACCTCCGCACCGAACTCGCCGGGATGCCATTCGGGATGGCGCGCCGTCCATCGCCATAGTCCTTCCGTAAGCTTCTGCATGGGCGGCACTATAACCGCTCAACGAGGTTAGATGGTTATGGAAGCTTCGGACTCCAGCGCTCGGCGCGACATATCCGGCGTCATCGCGCCGCCTCCGCTCATCTTCCTGGCCGGTCTTGCGGTCGGATTCGGGTTGGAGGCGCTGCTGCCGGGCTCCTCGGTTCCGGACGCGCTGGCGTGGATCCTCGGCGGCGTGCTCCTCCTCGCGGGGCTCGCCCTGCTCTTCTCGTTCGAGCGGACCTTCAGCCAAAAGAAGACCCCCGCGAATCCGTGGCGCCCGACGACGGCCATCGCCACCGACGGGCCATACCGGATCACCCGCAACCCGGCCTATGTGGGGATGGCCCTGGTTTACCTGGGAATCGCCCTGCTGAGCCAGGCGCTGTGGGTGCTCGTGCCGCTGCCGTTCGTGCTCGCGATCATCGACCGCGGAGTGATCGTTCGCGAGGAGCGCTACCTCGAACGCAAGTTCGGGCAGGAGTACCTCGACTACAAGCGGAACGTTCGGCGCTGGATCTGAATCAGTCGCCGAGCTCGGTTATCGCCGCCACGGCCACCATCTCCGGGGTGACATCTACGGGGAGTCGCCCGGCCTGGGCGGCGGCGAGCAGTACGGACGCGGCTGCGTGGAGTCGGCGGCCGGTCTCGTTGCCGGCGCGCTCGATGAGATCCTCGCGCTCATCGTCAGACAAGCCCAGTAGGTGCGCCTCCGCCATCGCTGCGCCTCCATCCGGCGATGCCTCGATTCCGTCGAGCACGGCATCGTCGGCGTTGGGAGCCATGTCCTTCAGGGCGGCCTGCCGGACGATGAAATCCCCGAATGCCTCGCAGGCGTCCGACTCGAACACCCGCGTCATCAGCTCCTTGAGGTCGGTTGGACCTGGCTTGTCGCTCTCGCTCATGACGTGGTGCCCACGCTATCCCACCAGTCGCACCTCCAGCTCGCCGAGGCCGACCTCGCCTGCGCCCCCCAGTAGACCGAGGATTTTCGTCACATACGCGCGCGTCTCGGGGAAGGGCGGGATGCATCCGCAGGCCGCGACCGCTCCCGGCCCCGCGTTGTAGGCGGCGAGCGCGAGCGGCACGGAGCCGAAGCGGCCGAGCAGGTCGCGCATCAGGTGTGCCTGGGCGTCGATGGCCGAACCCGGATCGAACGGGTCGAGCAGTCCAATCGCCTCGGCCGTGCCCGGCATGAACTGGGCGATGCCCTCGGCGCCCGCGGGCGAGCGTGCGAACGGGTTGAAGCCGGACTCCGCGTAGAGCTGCGCCGCCAGCAGCTGGGCCGAAACGCTCCAGCGCTGGGCGGCCCCGATGATCAGAGGCGCGAATCGTGCCGGGACGAACGACTGGACCGCTCGGGTGGCGCGGCCGTCGCCGCCGCGGGCGCCGAAGCCGACCGATGAGCTTCCCGGGCTGCGCGTGTAGCCGTAGTGCCACGGTTCCCAGGCGTAGCGCTGCAGGAAGCCGAACCTGGGCGCGTTCGCGGCGAGCCACGCGTATGCCTCCCGCGGCCCGAGATCGAGCTCGGTGGCGTAGCGATGAAGGCTCTCGCCGGGCGGCGCCACCCACTTCGGGTCGGGGTGCGCGGCGAACAGGCGCGCCTGCTCGGCATCGGAGCGGAAGCCGCTCGTGACGCTGAGGAGGATGCCTGCCTCCCGACGCGCCGCGGCCGACATCCGGTCGAACGCCAGCGCCACGTCGGGCCTCATCGGCTTGCCCTGGCGATACGCGAGCGGGCCGTCGTAGCCGCCGCCGCTGGCGGTCTCGGGCAGGCCGCCGGCACCGAGCCCCGGCGACAGCTCCGCCGTGGCCTCGGCGCGTACCGGCACGCGCTCGCTGGGACCCTCGGCCAGCCTCACGCGGGCGTCGCCGCGTACGCGGACCCTCACCCGGGTGGGTGCGAATGCTTCGCCCGGAAAGCTCACGTCCGGCGCTGCGATCCGCACCCCGTTGCGACGCGCCCCCCGAAGGGCAGCGGCCCGGGCGAGAGCGAGATATGTGGCCTGCTCCAGATGGCGCGGGTTCGGGACGCCGATTGCAAGGAACGGCGGTTCGAACAGACGCGGGTAGAGGTCGCGCATCACCTGCGCGGCGCTCACCGCGGCGAGGTCGGCCGCCCGCTGCTGGCGCCCCTTCGCGCCGAGAGCGCTGCCGAAGGCGAACACGACGAGCGTGAGAGCGAGCAGCACGCCTATGAGCGCCAGCATCATCAGCGACGCCTGGCCGTGAGCCGAGCGGAGCGAAATCACGATCCGTCGCACAGGTCGGCCAGCTCCGCGATCGCGCGGCCGAGGTCGCCGCGTGCCTCTCGGCCGCCGAGGGCAAGCTGGGCGCCGAGCGGCGAGTTGGGCAGCGCCAGGGCGCCCATCTGGTCGTGTGGCGCCCGGTTCAGCACCACGATGGGCGCAGGCCCCACGCGACCGACGCATTCCGCGCCGACGCGCGCCAGGGCCGGCTCGACCGCCCGGGTGGTGACCAGCACGGTGTGGTCGGCCATCGACGCGGGCGCTCCGCCGAGGGCCGCGGAACCGGCATCGATCACGAGCGGGGCGAAGTGGCGGGCCGTACTCGACAGCGCGAGCGGGTCCGCGCCGGCGACCAGGCACAGCCGTCCCACCGCGCGCGGGCTCGCGCCCGGCACGTCCTCGAGCGCGCGGGCGAGCCGCGCGGCCGCGTGGGTGGCGAGCGGGATCCCCGCTGCCCGCACCTCGCAGCAGACCGCCGCCGTCCCGGCCGGATCGCGGGTGGCGAGCTCCGCCGCGAGCGCACGCGCAACGACGGTCGAGCCGCAGCCCTGCGCGAGTCCGAAGACGCAGAACACAGGCCGCCCTTCCGGCGGCACGGATGTAGCCGTCTGTGTCCGAGGCTCGCCGGGCTCGAGCAGGAAGGTCTCTACGGCCGCAGCGGCCGCGGCGAGGATCCCGCGACGCCGCGCGAAGGCCGAGGCCGCCCCGACCGTCACGGTGCCTCCACCGTGGCGCTCGCCGAGACCTCGAGCCGCTCCGCCAGCGGGGGCAGCAGGGTCGGCGGGCGGAGCTGCACCCGTACCTCCCCGCCGGCAACCGACACGCGGGCATGTGCGCGAGACCAGCCCGGCAGTGCCGCCCGTGCGCCCGCGCGCGGGTCGCCCCCGCCGGCGAGCGCCAGGGCCGCAGCCTCCGCCGCATTCCCCGCGAGGACGCTCGCGTAGCCAACGGCCAGCAGCTGCGCCGCGGCGAGCGCCACCGCGACGAGCAGGGGCAGCAGGCCGAGCAGCTCGAGGGTCGCCTGCCCGCGCTCACCGCTGCGGCCCGTCACGGCTCGCCCCCCAGCGACGCCACCGCCGCCACCCGTACCGGGCTCTGCCACGCGCGCAGCAGGATCGGCAGGCGCAGCTCCACCCTCACCGCTCCGCCGTCCGTATGCCCCACCGACATTCCGCGCTCGAGCGATCTCGGCAGGGCGCTGCGGGCGGCCCTCCCGGCGCTCAGGCCGACCGCGTCAGCCCGCGCCGCCGTCCGGGCCGCCGCCGCGCACAACCAGAAGGTCTGGCCCACCAGCACGAGCTGCCACCCGATCAGCCCCGCGAGGAGCAGCGCCGGGACGACCGCAACCGCCTCCACCGAGGCCTGACCGGATTCGGACCGAAAGCTGGCCACCCCCGGACGGTCCCGCGAGGCGGCGCACGGGACAACGCGCGGGGGTTACGGAAGCGCTACTCGTAGCGCCGGTAGCGCGTCCAGCCCCAGAACAGGCCGTAGGCCGCCAGCCCGAGCAGCGCGAACCAGAGCAGCACGCCGGCGCCACCCGTGTTGAACAGGCGGTCGGTGCCGGTGAAGGTCAGGACCGCGATCGCCAGCGACCCGTAGAGGGCCAGGCGAACATTCGGCTCCAGGGTCTCGATGTCGAGCCGGTACTGGCGATAGAGCCGCGCAACCAGCAGCGCGATCGACGCGAAGAAGACGATCGTGAGCGCCGTGAGCACCACGTCCAGCGCGTTGCCGCCTCCGGGCAGCACCACGAGCAACAGCGCAATGAGCGCGATGACGCCGAACTTCCAGGCGAGCTGCACGAAGCGAAGGGTATTACTTGATCGCGCCGCTGCTCACGAGCACCAGCACGAGCGTGCCGAGCGCCACCCGGTAGACGACGAACACGATCGTCGAGTGGTTCGACAGGTAGCGCAACAGGAACGCGATCGACGCGTACCCCACCACGAACGCCAGAAGCGTGGCAACGGCGAGGGCGCCGAGCCCGGCGTGTTGCCCCTCCTCCCCATTCAGGATCGAGGCGAACTCGAGCATCCCGCTGAGCACGACGGCCGGGATCGAGAGCAGAAACGAGAAGCGAGCGGCGCTGGTGCGGTCGAGGCCGAGGAAGAGCCCGGCCGAGATCGTGGCGCCCGAGCGCGACACCCCGGGCACGAGCGCCAGCGCCTGCGCGAGCCCGACCGTGATCCCGTCGCGCGTGGTGATGTCGTCGATCTGGCGGTCCTTGCGCCCCACCCGCTCGGCCCAAAGCAGGACGAATCCGAGCACGATCAGCGCGATGCTGATCAGGTAGAGGTCGCGCGCGCCGTTCTCGATCTGGTCCTTGAAGGCCAGGCCGAAGATCCCGATCGGGACCGTGCCGAGCAGGATGTACCAGCCGAGCCGCGCGTCGAGCTCGCGACGCGCCGCGGGATCGCGCAGCGAGCGCAGCCAGGCGCGCGCGATCCGCATGAGATCCGCGCGGAAGTAGAGGAGCACCGCGGTCATGGTGCCGAGCTGGGTCACGGCCGTGAACGCCGCCCCCGGGTCCTCCCAGCCGGCGAAGGCGGGAACTATGCGCAGGTGCGCGGTGCTCGAGATCGGCAGGAACTCCGTCAACCCCTGCGTGATCCCGAGGACGATTGCCTCGAGGAGCGACACGGCGGCGAAACCCTAGTGGGCGTTGCCGGACGACTCTGTGAACCGCTCGCGGGACGCCGCGATCACCTTCAGGGCGTCCCCGCACGGGTACCAGCCGTCCACCTCCACCTTCTTGTTCTCGAGCTGCTTGTAGACGGTGAAGAAGTGCGCGATCTCGTTCTGGAGCTGCTCGGACACCCCGTCGAGGCTCTCGAGCGTGTTCCAGCCCGGGTCGGTGAGCGGCACGGCCAGCACCTTGTCGTCGATTCCCTGGTCGTCCTCCATCCGGAAGAGGCCGATCGGCTTCACCTCGATCATGCAGCCGGGGAAGGTTGGCTCGGACACGAGGACCATCACGTCGAGCGGATCCCCGTCGAGCGAAAGCGTGTCCGGGATAAAGCCGTAATCCGTCGGATATACGACCGACGAGAAGAGAAAACGGTCAAGCTTGATCACGTCGTGCTCGTGGTCGTACTCGTACTTGTTGCGGCTTCCCTTCGGGATTTCCACGATGCAGAGGAAGGACTCAGCCACGGCGAGCGACAGGGTATCGTTACGGTCGGAATGCGGTTCCTGGCACCAGTTCTCGTCCTCGCGGCCTGGCTCGTCCCGGCCGCCAGCGCCTACGCCGGCGACAACGGCGAGGGCCTCTTGGGCGAGACCGACGACCGCATCGTGACCTTCTTCTCCCTCGGCGTCGTGATCTTCTTCGCGGTGTTCGTGATCGTGGCCTCGTGGATCCAGGGCGCGCTCGACCGCCGCAAGCAGGAGCGCAAGGCCGTCGAGCTGCGCAAGCGCGTCGGCTGGTAGACGCCAAAAACGACGCAACCCCGGCGGGGAAACCGGGGCCACGTGTGTGCGAGGGGTATCTGCACACGCGATGCTCGCCAAGTCCGCGGCCCGCTATGTGAACAGTTTGAGAAAGTGCCCGGCATGGACCCGGTGACCTACGAGCGCCACGGCGCCGCAGCCCTTCTGACCATCGACCGCCAGGAGCGGCGCAACGCCATCGACGGCCCGACGGCCGAGCTGATCGCGGCCGCGTACGACCGCTTCGTGGCCGACGACGACGCCCGCGTGCTCGTGATCACCGGCGCGGGGGGCGTGGCGTTCTGCGCCGGTGCGGACCTGAAGGCGATTGAGAGCTTCGCCCCCCGCATGGAGGACCCCCGCGGGCCGCTCGGGATCAGCCGCGTGATCTCGCCGAAGCCGACGATCGCCGCCATCTCGGGATGGTGCCTCGCCGGCGGCCTCGAGCTGGCGCTCTGGTGCGACCTGCGCATCGCGACCGAGAACTCTGCGCTCGGCTTCCCGGAGCGCCGCTGGGGCGTGCCGCTCGTGGACGGCGGGACCCAGCGGATGCCGCGGATCATCGGGCTCGGACGCGCCCTCGACCTCATCCTCACCGGGCGCATCGTCGACGTGGACGAGGCCCTTGCGATGGGGCTGGTGACCGAGGTGGTGCCCGCCGGGCGACACGTGGAGCGCGCGCTCGACATCGCGGAGGCGCTGGCGCGCTTCCCGCAGGACACGATGCTCGCGGATCGCCGAGCGGCGATCGAGGGAATCGGGCTGACGTTCGAGGAAGGTCTGGCGCTCGAGGCCGAGAGCAGCGCCCCCACGCAACAGACTGCCTGGGCCGGCGCCGCCCGCTTCTCTGGTGGCGAGGGAAGAGGCGGCGCCGGCTCCGGCGTGTAGTACCCCTGCGGAAACTCACCGGCTGAAACGCAGGCCCTCGCGAGAACTTGCGCGGGTTTCGAAAAAAGTTTTCGGCGGGCGCTGGATAACCTCGCCGGGTGGCATCCGCAGCCATAGAGGTGACCGACCTGCACAAGGCCTATGGGCCGGTCGAGGCCGTGCGCGGGCTCTCCTTCGAGGTCGAGCGCGGCGAGGTCTTCGGGCTGCTCGGGCCAAACGGGGCCGGCAAGACGACCACCGTCGAGATCCTCGAGGGCTACCGGCGCCGCTCGGCAGGCGAGGTGCGCGTGCTCGGGCACGACCCCGCCACCCGCGACCGCGACCTCCAGCAGCGCGTCGGGATAGTGCTCCAGAGCTGCGGCTTCTACCCGCGCGTGACCGTGCGCGAGGCCGTTCAGCATTTCGGCAAGGCCTACGAGCACCCGCGCGACACCGGCGAGACGATCGAGCTCGTCGGCCTCGGCGAGAAGGCGGACACCCGCACGAAGGAGCTCTCGGGCGGCCAGCGCCGGCGCCTCGACCTCGCGCTGGCCCTGGTGGGCGACCCGGAGCTCGTGTTCCTCGACGAGCCGACCACCGGCTTCGACCCAGCTGCGCGCCGGACCGCCTGGGGCGTCGTCCGGACGCTCAAGGAGCTCGGCAAGACCGTCCTGCTCACCACCCACTACCTCGAGGAGGCGCAGGAGCTGGCGGACCGGGTGGCGATCGTGAAGGAGGGACGGATCGTCGCCGAGGGTCCACCGGACCAGCTCAGCCCGATCAGCTCCGGTTACCGGGTCTCGTACCTCTCCGGCGGCAACCGGGTCGAGCACCAGACCGACGACCCCACCGAGCTGCTCCACCGCCTCACGCGTGACGCCATCGCGCGCGGAGAGCGGCTCGAGGGTCTCGAGGTCACGAGGCCCACCCTCGAGGAGGTCTACCTCCAGCTGACCGCGGATGCGGACTCCGCATGAGCCCCATGGGCCTCGCATGGGAGCAGTTCCGCTTCGAGCGCAAGCTGTTCTGGCGCAACCCGAGTGCGGCCTTCTTCAACTTCCTGCTGCCGATTCTGCTCCTGGTCCTGATCGCGACCGCGTTCAGCACGGACGACGAAAGCCTCGAGGTGCTGATCCCCGGCGTGGCCGGCATGGGCGTGCTCGCCACGACCTTCACGGCGCTCGCCTTCAACCTGACCATGCTGCGGGACGAGGGCGTCCTCAAGCGCATCCGCGGCACGCCGATCCCGCCGTGGGCCTACCTGGCCGGCTTCATAGGCTCTGCCACGCTTAACGCCGTCCTCCAGGTGACCCTCGTGGTGGCCATCGGAAACCTTCTCTACGGCGTGGACTGGCCGCACGACCCGCTGCTCCTGGTGGGCTTCACCCTGCTCGGCGTGATCTGCTTCGCGGCGCTCGGCGTGGCGTTCTCCCACGTCATCCCGAACGAGGACGCCGCGCCGGCGTACACGAACGCCGTCTTCCTGCCGGTGATCTTCATCTCGGGCGTCTTCTACTCGACCGACGAGCTGCCGGAGGCGCTGAAGGTGGTGGCCGAGGCGCTGCCGCTGAAGCATCTGATCGACGGGCTCTCGGAGGCGATCGTGGGCGGAGGCTCGGCCGATGTGGGGACGGCGGCGCTGGTGGTGGCGGCGTGGGCGGCCGGGGCGCTCTTTTTGGCGGTGCGGTTCTTCGATGGGAGTGAACGGCGGGCATACCCCCCGCTAGAGGCGCAGCGCGTGCCCGTGCCGCCGCAGCCACGCCTCGTGCTCTCGCCAGCGTGGCGAGCGGCTCGCCAGCAAGCGCCAGAAGCGCTGTGAGTGGTCCTGCACGTCCAGGTGGGCGACCTCGTGCTCGACCACGTACTCGAGGATCTCCTCGGGCGCCAGCAGCAGGCGCCAGTTGAAGCTCATCGCTCCGCTCGTGGAGCAGCTCGCCCAGCGCGTGCGCTGCCCGCGGATCTGCAGCGTCGTGTAGCTGCGGCCGGCTCGCGCGACCGCGGCGTCGAGCCGGACGGCGACCTCGGTGCGCGCCTGGCGGCGATACCAGGCCTCGAGCGCCTTTCGCGGATCCGCGCCGGGCACCAGAACCACGCGGAGCTCGTCGCCGCGACGGGAGACAAATGGTCTAGTTCGGCCCGCCTCGGCGCTCATGTCCAAGATCAGGCGCTCGCCGAGGTACGGAATTCCGCCCCCGTTCTGGATTTGCGGGCGCGGCACCTCGGTCTCGGACTCGCGCATCCGGCGCAATGTCCGCTCGATCCATGGACGTTTCTCCTGGACAAACGGCTCAACGTTTCGAAGGGGAAATCGGCGCGGAACGACCACCTGGACGCCGTCCGCGTCGACCAGGATTCGCGCATGGACAGCGCGATCTGAGCGCCTTATTCGGTACGGAAGCGTCGACACAGAGGCCCACGATAGGGGCCGCTCCGGACTTCGAACATTTGTCCATCTACCTCATCTGGGGGAGGGGCAGGCCGACAACACCTCAGCGGAGTCGTATTTCCCCACGCCTCCGTCAGACCTAGAACTCGCATTCAGACCCAGGCTATGAAAGGGAGTGGGGGAATGAACAAGACAAAGAAGATTTTGCGTTCACTGGTTGTGGTCGGCGTGGTTGGGGCAGTGGCTACGGCCGGTGCCTTCTCCGCCTTCTCGGGCCAGACGGACAACCCCAACAACCAGATCACGGCCGGTACGGTCGACGTTCAGGACAACGACGCCAATGGCGCGCTGTACGACATCGCCGCAGCCAAGCCGCTCGATCCGAAGGAAAGCTGCATCGAGGTCAAGTACACGGGCTCGCTGCCGTCCGACATCAAGATGTATCGGGTGCCCGGCGCACTCGGCTCGCTCGCTCCGTACGCGAACCTCAAGGTCGAGTACGGCACGCAGGCCAGCCCGGTCTTCCCGACCTGCACCGGCTTCAGTGCCGCAGGGACGCTCTACAACGGTGACCTCCCCGGGTTCGCCACGGACTGGACCGGTGGCTACGCCGCCACTCCGGGCGTGGACGGCGACTGGGACCTGAACGAGACGCTCGTGTACCGCGTCACGGTCTCGATCGACGACGACGCGAACGCCGAGGGGCTCAACACGAGCGCGCACACCCTCCGCTGGGAGGCCCGCAACCAGTAAGACGAGGGGCGCGCGAGCGCCTCCCGTGCTGACATGAGTTCAGCAATCGCACCAATCCGCACCGCCGGCATCGCAACCGGCCTGGCGCTTGCGGCGCTGATGGTGCTCGCCATGTGGATACCCGCCTCCGGCCAGTCGCTGGGGGCGGGCGTCCGTATGGCAGCGGTGGCACCCGGCGAGGTGCACGTGCCCAACACGGGCGCCTTCTTGAAGGTCGGCGGACTCGAGCCGGGCGGGAAGTCCGCCCGGGCGACGCTCCCGGTGACGAACGTCACCCGCGGCCCCGTCGACGTGCGCCTGCGGGTGCGCATGGCGAACCACGATCTCGACCGCGCGGTGCACGTGCAGCTGCGCGCCGGTGGCCGGACTCTTGCCTCCACCACGCTCGCGGGCCTGCGCCAATGGAGCAGCCCGCTGCGGCTGAAGAAGGCCGAGGAGCGCGTGGTCCGCGTCCGAGCATGGATCCCGGAGGGCGCCTCCGACACGACCGGCCGACGCGTGGCCGTTGATCTCGAGCTCGACGCCGAGCTCACCAAGGTGTCGCGGCGATGACCGCCCTTGCGACGCCGCGCCGCAGCCTGAGGGGGCGGCTGATCGAACCTGTGATGCCCGTGCTGCGCGTGCTGCGGTCGCTGCTGCGCTTCGGGGCCATGACGGCGCTGGGCTTCGCGATCGGCATCGGGCTCGCGCTGGCGGTCCCGCTCGCCTTCCACGCGCGTCCGCTGGTGGTCCTCTCGGGCAGCATGGAGCCCACTCTGGGGACCGGCGACGTGAGCGTGGTGCGGACCATCGCGCCGCTCGACGCTCGTCCTGGGGACGTCGTGACATTCCGCGATCCGGACGACGCCGAGCGCCTGATCACGCACCGCGTGCGCGAGATGCACGTGCAGGGGGGCGCTGTGGTCTTTCGCACGCGCGGCGATGCCAACACGGCATCGGAGCGCTGGCAGGTCTCCTCGACCGAGGAGATCGGCCGGGTGGCCTACCGGATCCCGAAGCTGGGCTGGGCGTTGATGTACGCGCGCTCGAAGGGTCTGTTCGTACTGATGCTGGGAGGCGCGCTCGCACTGCTGCTCGTGTTCGAGCTGGCCTCGATCTGGCGCACCGAGGAGGGCGACGGTGACCAGGTCGCGTAGGGCCAAGTGGGCTGCGCTCGTGTCCGTGGCCGCGCTCGCGGTCGCGTCGGCGACCGTCGGCGTGACGCAGGGCGCATTCGCGGGACAGACGAGCAACGGCGCCAACATCATCATTGCGATGCCGGACTTCCGCGGGCCCACGATCGCCCGGGTGGCGATCGGCAAGAACACCGGCGGCGTCCCCATCGGCTCCACCGGCTACCTCAAGCCGAGCGCCACCTACCGAATCTATGCGCAGGTCACCGACGTCGGCACGCCTCCGAGCGGCACGGCGACGGTGGTAGCGAACGTGGCGAACGTGACCGCCGGCATGATCGCCGTGCCGCTCACGGCGGGGAGCGTGACGGCAGGCGGGCAGACGTACAACTACAGCAGCGCGGTTCTCACGGCCGGCGCTCTATCCAACGGCCCCAAGTCCTACTCGGTGACTGCGACGGATGCCGCGGCCAACATCACGATGGCGAACGACAACGTGACGATCGACAACGTCGTCCCGGCGCCGACCAACATCTCGGCGAGCGGCGGCACCCCCGGTCGACCCGAGGTCGGGGACGTGCTCACCCTCACGACAAACGACACGCTCGACCCCTTCTCGCTGCTGGCGAACTGGACGGGCGCGGCCACGACCGTGCAGGTCCGCTTTGTGAACCAGGGGGGCGGCGACCGCCTCCAGGTCTGGAACTCGGCCGGCACGACACAGGTCCCGTTCGGGATCATCGACCTGGCCGCAACGACTTCACCACAAGCACGCTGTCGTTCAACGGATCGACGATGACGCAGGCAAGCGGCGTGATCACGGTTGTGCTGGGCGCGCCCGTCGTCGGGACCGTGACGACGGTGAACAAGGAGGGCGACATGACCTGGACACCGTCTGCGACGGCGACCGACCGCGCGGGCAATGCAATGGCTACGGGCGCGTTCGCCGAGCCCGGGGTAAGCGACTACGACTTCTAGCGCCCGGCTGCGGCCGCGCTAGACCGTGGGGACGCTCCCACCGTCCACCGCCCACGCAGCCCCGGTCACGTTCGACGCGCGCTCGGAGCAGAGGAACGTGATCACCGCGGCCACCTCGTCGTCCGTGCCCATCCGGCCGAGCGGCGGGCTCGCCCGCGTTGCGGCCAGCACCTCCTCGCGAGTCGACCCGGTGCGTGCCGCGATCTGATCGGCCAGCCCGCCCTCGGACTTCCAGAGCTCGCCCTCCACCGCGCCCGGCGTGACGGAGTTCACGAGCACGCCGCGGGCCGCGAAGGAGTCGGCGAACACCCTGCTGAGCGAGAGCAGCGCGGCCTTCGTGACCGAGTAGGACGCGTCGAGCCGGCCTGACGGGCGCCTGCCGGAAGACGAGCTCACGTTCACCACACGCCCGCCACCCGCATCGGCCATGGCCGGCGCCAGTGCTCGCATCAGCCGCATCGGCGCCATCACGTGCAGGTCCCACTGCTCCTGCCAGTCGGTGTCCGTCAGATCCTCGAGCGCCCGGGCCTGGCTCGTGCCCGCGCTGTTCACGAGCGCCCACGGCGGTTGCGGGCAGGCCTGAAGCACCCGCTCCCCGGCATCGGGGGCGGTCACGTCGAGCTCGACGTCGCGCCCCGTGGCGGGCCACGGTGAGCACCCGGGCGCCCTCCTGCGAGAGCATGCGCGCCGTGGCGGCACCGATGCCCCGCGTGCCGCCCGTAACGACGCAGACCCTGCCTTCGAGACCGAGGTTCATATGCGATGAAGTCTCACACCATCCACCGGACGTTTCACACCGAGCAACGCCGCGAGTTCGTCCGCATCACCGATGACGTGCAGGCGGCCGTCGACGAGGCGGGCATCGCCGAGGGGCTCGTACTCGTCGGCGCGATGCACATCACCGCCGCCGTCTGGATCAACGACGACGAGCCCGGCCTGCACGAGGACGTGCTCGAGTGGCTCGACAAGGTCGCGCCGCCGAGCTGGAAGCCGCCCGCGAACGACGTGGCTCGCGAGCTGCTCCCCGATCCCGGCGACTACCGCCACCACCGCGGCGGCGAGGACAACGGCGACGCACATCTCAAGAACCTGCTCGTCCACCATCAGGTGATCGTGCCGGTGACCGAAGGGCGCCTCGACCTCGGCCCCTGGCAGCAGGTCTTCTACTGCGAGTTCGACGGCGGACGGCCGAAGCGGATGGTGATCAAGGTGCTTGGGGAGTGAGGCCGGCCCGTGAGCGCGATGCCGTTCAGTTCACCGAATGGGGCATCGGCTTCCCTGCGAGCGCCGCGAGCAGGTTGTCGACCGCGATGTCGGCCATGCGACCGCGCGTCGCGTGCGTGGCGGAGCCGACGTGCGGCACGACCAGCAGGTTCGGGGCGTCGAGCAGGGGATGGTCACCTGGCAGCGGCTCCGGGTCGGTCACGTCGAGGGCCGCACCCGCGATCTCGCCTGCCTTGAGGGCGCGTGCCAGCGCGTGGGTGTCCACCACCGGGCCGCGCGCAGTGTTCACCAGGTAGGCCGTGGGCTTCATCCGGGCGAGCGCCTCGTCGCCGATCAGGCCCCGTGTTTCCGGCGTGAGCGGGCAGTGGAGGGTCACGAAGTCGGAGCGCTCGAGCAGCTCGTCGAGCGGCACGCCGCCGCTGCTGCGACTCGTCGTGAGCAGCTCGCAGCCGAAGCCCTCGAGCCGGCGACCCACGGACACCCCGATCCGGCCATACCCCACGATCCCCACGGTGGCGCCGTGTAGGTCCCGGCCCAGCATCAGGCCGGGCTCCCAGGTGACCCATTTGCCGCTGCGCACGAAGCCCTCCCCCTCGGCCAGCCGGCGGGCGATCCCGAGCATCAGCGCGAGCGCGAGGTCGGCCGTGGACTCCGTGAGCACCCCGGGCGTGTTCCCCACCGGGATCCCGCGCGCCGTGGCCGCATCCACGTCCACGTTGTCCACGCCCACCGCGTAGTTCGAGATCGCGCGCAGGTTCGGCGCGGCCTCGATCAGCTCGGCGTCGACCGGATCGGTGAGCAGCGAGAGCAGGCCCTCGAGCTGAGGCGCACGTGCCAGCAGCTCGGCCCGCGGCGGCGGCAGCCGCTCGGGCCATACCTCCACGTCGTGCTCGGCCTCGAGGCGCTCCAGCGCATCTCCGGGCAGCTTGCGGGTTACGAACACGCGGGCCTGGGCACCCATGAAGGCGAGGAGCATGGCACGAGCGGGGGCGTCAGGGAAGACGCATGGAGAGCTTGCACGCGCGACGACAACGGTCGCGCTGGTGGCTAACGAGGGTTCGGGATCGAGCGATCCGGAGCTCTGCGTGGCGCACCTGGAGTCCTCAGGCGCCAGTGTCACGCGCTTCGGTATCGAGCAGCTCGAGCGGGCGGTGAAGTCGAGCCCCGACCGGCTCGTGGTTGCGGGTGGCGACGGCAGCATCGCGGGAGCGGCTGCCGCAGCCGGCGCGGCGGGTATCCCGCTGGCCGTGGTGCCGGCGGGGACGGCGAACGACTTCGCCAACCGGCTCGGGCTTCCCTCGGAGCTGTCCGAGGCCTGCGAGCTGGCGGTGCGCGGCAACCGCCTCCGCGAGCTCGAGCTCGGCTGGATCAACCAGGAACGTCCGTTCGTGAACGTGGCGAGCGCGGGCCTGCCCGCTCCCGCCGCGCGCAAAGCGGGGGCGATGAAGCGCCTCCTCGGGCCGCTGGCATACGGGCTGGGCGCGCTGAGCGCAGGGCTGACCGCGAAGCCGCTGCGCTGCCTCGTGGACTGCGACGGAGGCGAGCTTCTCGCCGGCGACGCCTGGCAGGTGACGGTGGCGGCCTCGGGCGCCTTTGGCGCCGGAGCTGCCATCGAGGAAGCCGACCCCACGGATGGAAACCTGGACGTGGTGGCCATCGAGGCCGGGCCGCGCCTCGGCCTCGTGGGGCTCGCCTATCGCCTGCGAAGCGGCGGGGTCACGGACCACCCGCGCGCCTTCCACTCGAGCTGCACCACGGCTGAGGTGCTCGCCCCCGACGACACGGCCTTCAACGTGGACGGCGAGCTCGTGACACTCGGCCCGGCGCGCTTCACGGTTCAGCCGCGAGCGTTCCGGCTCGTGGTGGGCTGACCGCCGTTCCTGGCACGATGAGCGCCAGTGATTTGCTCGACCGTCCTCGCGACGGCGCTCCTCGCCGTGCTCGTGAGCGCCTCGCCCGCCCTGGCCCAGGGCGGCGCCCCCGCGCCCAACTTCGACGAGCCCTGCCCCGCGCTCTATCCGGGCGACGACGCGCCAAAGGAGCGGCTCGCGCGTTGGATGGGCCGCGCCGCCGCCGAGCGCGGTCTGCCACACGAGCTGCCGGTGATGGCGGCCATCGCGGAGAGCGGCCTGCGCAACCTTCGCGGCGAGAGCTACCACGGCTTCTTCGGCATGCACGAGAGCCTGAACCGCGGTGAGTACCGCGGGTTCCCGCGCAGGCCTGAGCTTCAGGTGAAGTGGTTCATCGACACCGCGTCGTCGGTCCGCCAGCGCCGCGTGGCGGAGACCAGGCCGGATCCGGCCGCGGACTCGACCGATTTCGGGCAGTGGATCGCCGACGTTGAGCGACCCGCAGCGCAGAACCGCTCCGGCTACCAGCCCCTGCTCGAGGAGGCCAGCCGGCTCGTGGCCGGCATGTGCGCCGCACCAGTCCACGACGACGTGACCCCGCCGACTCTGATCGCGCAGATCGCAGCGCGCCAGCACCCGCTTGCCGCGGGCGGGATTGTCGTGAGCACGCGATGCCCAGACCAGGACTGCCTCGTCGGGGCGAGCGCGAGCATCGGTGAGCGGACGCTCCGAGCGGCCGCGCGAGAGCCGGCCGCGCGCGGCTCCAGCGTCATCTCGCTGGCCGTTCCGCGTGCGGTGCGCCGCTCCCTGCGGGCCGGGCGCAGCGTCCGGGCGCGGGTGGTCGTCTGCGCCGCCGATCCCGCGGCGAACGCCGCCACGCGCCAGCGCTCCGTGCTGCTCCTTCCCTGAGTACTCTCGGACGATGGCCAGGGACACCGGGCTTCCGAGCGCCGACGCTCAGTACGACTTCAGCCGCGCCCGCCGCCGGCGCGCCCTCGCGCGGCTCTCCGCCCGACTTCGCCGAGTCGACGACGTGAACCACATCCTGCCGTTCGAGGAGGTCGCCCGGGCCCTGGGCCGCATAGGCGAGCGGCGCCTCGGCCTGGAGCTGATCGAGCTCGACTCGATCGTCGGGACGGTCGACCGCTCGGGCGAGTTCGACCGCGACTTCCGCCCCACCTCGCCACGGGTCCGGGAGCGCTGGCAGCGGATCAACCTGGCCCAGCGAAAGGGCGAGGCGATGCCGCCGATCGACGTCTACCGGATCGGCGAGCTGCACTTCGTGAAGGACGGGCACCACCGTGTATCGGTGGCCCATGCCCTCGGCCACCGGGACATCAACGCCTACGTGACCGAGGTGCTCACCCAGGTCGGCGCGGATCGCGAGATCCGGCTGAGGGATCTGCCGCTGAAGAGCCACCAGCGCCTCTTCTTCGAGCGCGTGCCCCTGGCGGACGAGGCGCGCAAGCGCATCCACCTGAGCGACGAGTGGCGCTTCGCCGCGCTGGCCGAGGCCGTCGAGGCGTGGGGATTTCGCGCGAGCCAGGCGCGCGGGCAGGAGCTATCGCGCCAGGAGGTGGCCGAGTCGTGGTTCCGGGACGAGTACGAGCCCGTCGTGGAGATGCTGCGCGAGGCGCAGCTCGTGCCGAAGGGTGTGAGCGACACCGAGGCGTACATGAAGGTCGCGCACCTGCGCTACCTGATCCTGCGCACGCACGAGTGGACCGACGACGTGATCGACGCCATCCGCCACGACCTCGAGCACCCAGGGCTCGAGGACGACACGATGGTCAGGAAGCTTCGTCGCGAGTTGAAGTAGCGGGCTGCTCGCCGCCGGCCTCGGCGCCCACCGCCGGCGGGCCGCCGTCGTCGACCATCAGGTTGCGGCCGTCGTCCGGGTCGAAGAGCTGGAGCTTGGTGGCGTCCACCCAGAGCTCCGCCTCCTCGCCCTGCTTCACCTTCGCGGCCGGGTCGAGCCGCGCGACGATGCGCCCCTCGCCCGCACTCGGCACCTCGCCACCGCCAGCGTCCGCGGCCAGCTCGCGCAGCTCGTCGGACTCGATGGTCTCGTCCGTGGAGACCGTGAAGTGCGCATACAGCTCCGAGCCCATCGACTCGACCACCTCGATCTGCGCGCGGAAGGTCGAGCCGCGATCCTTCGCGTCCCCGACCAGCGACGCGTCCTCGAAGTGCTCGGGACGGACCCCTGCGATCAGCTGGCGGCCCTCGCCCTGGCTCACTTTGCCGTGCATCTCCTGCGGCAGGCGCACGTCTCCGAACGGCAGCTTCACCGTGTCGCCCTGCACTGTCGCCGGCATGAAGTTCATGGCCGGCGAGCCGATGAAGCCGGCGACGAACAGGTTCACGGGCGCGTTGTAGAGCTCCATCGGCGAGCCGACCTGCTGGAGCACGCCGGAGCGCATCACGGCCACGCGGTCGCCGAGCGTCATGGCCTCGGTCTGGTCGTGCGTCACGTAGATCATCGTGGTGCCGAGCTGCTGCTGGAGGCGCGCCACCTCGGTACGCATCTGGACGCGCAGCTTGGCGTCGAGGTTCGAGAGCGGCTCGTCCATCAGGAACGCCGCCGGGTCGCGCACGATCGCGCGGCCCATGGCCACGCGCTGGCGCTGGCCACCCGAGAGCTGCGACGGCTTGCGGTCCAGGTGCGGCTCGAGGTCGAGGATGCGAGCCGAGTCCTCGACCTTCTTGTTGATCTTCTCCTTGTCCTCACCGCGGAGGCGGAGGGCGAAGCCCATGTTCTCGCGCACGGTCATGTGCGGGTAGAGCGCGTAGTTCTGGAAGACCATCGCGATGTCGCGATCCTTCGGCGCGCGGTCGTTCACCACGTCGCCGCCGATCTTCAGCTCGCCGTCGGTGATGTCCTCGAGCCCGGCGATCATGCGCAGGGCTGTCGACTTGCCGCAGCCCGAGGGCCCGACAAGGATCATGAACTCCCCGTCCTTGATGTCGAGGCTCATGTCCCGCACGGCCTCGTAGCCATCCGGGAATCGCTTCGTGACGTTCTCGAGCTTGATCTCGGCCATTTATCTCCCCCTCATCGGGTTCCTACCCCTTCGTCAGACCGGGTAATCACCCCGGAGTGTCCCGCGAGCGCTCCCTTGCTCCAGGCGCCGGGCGCGGTCTCGAGCACGAGCTCGCCGCCGAGCGGCGCGCGCGCCTCCTCCGAAGTCGTGTTGATGGCGATCAGATGGTCTCCGCGGCGGTAGGCGAGCACGCCCGGCTCGGCATCGAGCAGCTCGAAGCCGTCGCCCAACACCCTCCTCAGAGTCAGCAGATCGCGGACCAGCGAGAGGGTCGAGCGAGGATCCTCGCGCTGGTCCTCGACGTTGGTCTGCTCCGGGTCCACGGGCGGCAGCCACGCCTCCCCCGCACTGAACCCGCCGCTGGCTGATGCGTCCCACTGCATCGGGTGCCGGAAGCGGTCGCGGCCAGCGCGGTCGTACACCCGCTCACCACCGGGGCCGTCCCCGAGCCCGATCTCGTCGCCCTGATAGAGGAAGGCCGGCCCCGGCAGCGTGAGCAGCAGGAGCGCCGCCGCACGAGCGTTCGCCGCCCCGAAGCGGGTCACGAGCCTGCCGAAGTCGTGGTTCGAGAGCACCCACGCCGCCCCGGGCCGGGCCGTTGTGGCAGCCACGGCCCGGCGGAGGTGGTCGGCATCCCACGGCGCATGCAGCAGCTCGAATGCAAAGGCCACATCGAGGTGCTCCAGGTACGGCTGCCACTTCGCGCTCGGCAGGTACACCTCCCCCACGAGCAGAGCGTCCCCCACCGCCTCGCGGATCCGCGCAAGCGCCTGACCGGTGTCCGGCGCGTTGCGCGAGTTGGTGTGCGCGAACTTCCCCTCGTCCGCGCGCAGCGGCAGTCCGAACGGTTCGGTCGCGGGCGGGTCGTCTCGCAACTGCGCGTCCTTCAGGAGCCGGTCGATCGCGTCCACGCGGTAGCCCGCGATACCGCGCTCGATCCAGAAGCGGAGCGCGTGCTGCATCGCCGCCACGACCTCCGGATTGCGCCAGTCGAGGTCCGGCTGCTCCGGATAGAACGAGTGCAGGTAATAGCGCCCGTCCAGCGGGCTCCACGCGGGGCCCCCGAACGCGGAGGTCCAGTTGTTCGGCGCGTCCGACCAGATGTACCAGTCCGGATGCTCCCTGAACCACGGGTGCTCGATCGACGTGTGGCACGGCACGAGGTCGAGCAGCACTCGCAGGCCGCGCTCGCGTGCCGCCGCCACGAGGCCGTCGAAGTCGTCGAGCGAGCCGAACACCGGGTCGACGTCCTCGTAGTCGGCCACGTCGTACCCGAAGTCGTGCATCGGGGACGGATAGATCGGCGACAGCCAGAGCGCATCCACGCCCAGCCAGGCGAGGTGGTCGAGCCGCTGCTCGATTCCCCTGAGATCGCCAACGCCGTCGCCGTCAGAGTCCTGGAACGAACGCGGATAGATCTGGTAGATGACGGCGTCCTGCCACCACATGCGGCGCGTGAGGCTAGTGGTTCCCGGGACGACGAGCACTGATGGGATCGACCGTCCTGCCTAAACGACCCATGCGGTACATAGGGCAGGACAGTCGCCGACGCCCGACCCCTTCACCGCTGCCGTTCGACGGCACCAGGGAGCACGTCAGCCCTTAACGGCGCCGGCCGTCATGCCGGCCACGATCCGCTTCTGGAAGATGATCACCAGGAGCACGAGCGGGATCGTGATCACCACGGACGCCGCGCTGATCGTCCCGAGCGGGACCTCGAACTTCTGGCTGCCCGTGAAGTTCGCCACGGACACGGGCACCGTGAAGGCATCGGGCGAGCTTGTGAGCGTGACCGCGAGCAGGAACTCGTTCCAGACGAAGAACGCCGTGAGCAGGCCGGCCGTGACGAGGCCGGGCGCGGCCAGCGGCAGCACGACCTTGCGGAACGCCTGGAAGTAGGTGGCCCCGTCCACGAGCGCCGCCTCCTCGAGCTCCTTCGGGATCTCCTTGAAGAACGAGGTGAGGATGTAGATCGCAAGCGGGAGCGCGAACGTCAGGTACGGGATGATCAGGCCGATCCGCGTGTCGTAGATCCCGATGTCGGTCCACAGCTTGAAGATCGGAGCCGCGATCGCGATCGCCGGGAATGTGGAGATCGACAGGATGATCGCCAGGATCAGGAACTTGCGCTTGAAGCGCAGGCGCGCGAGGGCGTAGGCGGCGAAGGCGCCCACGATCAGCGCGAGGATCGTCGTGACGGTCGTGATGATCACGCTGTTCTTCAGCGCCGAGGTGAAGTTGTCGTTCTTGAAGATCGAGCTGTAGTTGTCGAGCGTCGGGTTCGGCGGGAAGATGTCCGACGACGAGAGGTCCGAGCCGGTCTTCAGCGACACGTTGATAAGCCAGTAGAAGGGGAACAGGCAGAAGACGCAGATGAGGATCACGGCGATCCACATGAACAGTGGACGGACCCAGTTGCGCCGCGGGCCCCGTCGTGCAACCGCCCGAGCCTCCTCGCGCTCCTTCTCGCCCTCGCGGACGCCGGTGCCGGGTGTGACGACTCCGCCGGATGCCTCCATCAGCCCTCCTCCGCCAGCGACCTGATGTTGCCGCCGACCGTGCGGATGTAGATGAACGAAACCGCCATCACGAGGATGAAGGTGAGCACCGACAGCGCCGAGCCGTAGCCGATCAGGCGGTTGGCGGTGAGCTCCTGGTGTGCGATCAGCGAGAGCGTGGTCGTGCCGTTGGAGCCACCCGTGAGCACGTATGGCAGGTCGAAGATCCTGAGCGCGTCGAGGGTGCGGAAGATCAGCGCCACGAGGATCGCCGGCATCAACAGCGGGATCGTGATTCGTCTGAAGCGCTGCCAGGTCGTGGCGCCGTCGACCTTGGCGGCGTCGTAGACGTCGTCTGGGATCACCTGGAGCCCGGCAAGGAGCAGCAGCGCCATGAACGGCGCCGTCTTCCAGACGTCGGCGAGGATCATCACGGCCATGGCATAGCCCTCCTGGCCGAGCCAGACGACGTCGCCCCCGATCCCGATCGCTTCCAGGATCTGCGGGGCGAGGCCGAGGTTCGGCTCGAACAGCGTGCGCCACGTGATCGCGCTCACCACGGTGAGCACCGCCCACGGCACCAGGACCACCGTGCGCAGGATGCCGCGTCCCTTGAATGCCTCGTGCATCGCGATGGCCATCCCGAGACCGATTGCGAGCTCGAGGGCCACCGAGATGCCACTGAAGATGAACGTGTTCTTGACGGCCGCCCAGAACTCGCTGGAACCGAACGCCTCCGTGTAGTTGTCGAAGCCCGCGAACCGCCACTTTCCGGGCACGCGGACGCTGTACTCGGTCAGCGACAGCCAGATCGCGTACCCGATCGGGTACGCCGCCACCAGCGCGATGACGGCCATGGCCGGAGTGAGGAGGAGCGCGGCTAGGCGCCTCTCCTCACTCCCGTAGGTCTTGCCGCGCTTCTTGCGGCCTCGACCCAATTTGGCCGTTGCGGCCTCCATGCCTCTAGAACGTCTCGAGTGCCTTCTGGATCTCGTCGTTCATCTTGCTCGACGCCTCGTCGGGAGACATGTCCCCCTGAAGCGCCGCGTACACGTTGTTGAAGATCGCCTCGCTGATCTGCGGATAGACCGGCGACACCGGGCGCGGCTGCGCCTGGTCGATGGCGTCCCTCAGTTCCGCGGCGAACGGCATTGCCTTCTTCACCTCTGGGTCGTCGTAGACGGCGGTGACCGTCGGCGGCAGCGATGCCTCCGTCGCCATGATCTTCTCCTGCTCCGGAGCCGTGGCGAACTCGATGAACGCGAGCGAACCCGGCTTGTTCTTCGAGTACGCCGAGATCGCCAGGTTGTAGCCGCCGAGCACGCCTGCGCCCTCGTTCCCGGCAAAGCCGGGGAACGTGGCGATGTCGAACTTGTCCGCGATCTTCGAGTCCTTCCCGAGCCCGTAGGCGTACGGCCAGTTGCGCATGAACGTGGCGTTTCCGGACTCGAACGCGCGCCGCGACTCCTCTTCCTTGTAGGTCGTCACAGCCTTCGGAGCGTCACCGTTCGCGACGCCGTCGGCCATGAACTTGAGGGCGTCCTTGACCTCCTGCGAGTCGGCCGTAGCCTCCTTGCCGTCCTCGGAGAGCACGCTGCCCCCCGCGCTGTAGACGAGCTCGAGGAAGTTCACGGTCAGGCCCTCGTAGCGGAAGCCCTGGTAGACGACACCGTCGTTCTCCCCGGCCTCCTTGTAGAGGTCCTCCCAGTTATCGGGCGCCTTGTCGACCTGATCGGTCCGGTAGTAGATGAAGCCGGCGTTCGAGTTGAACGGGACAGCCCAGTTCTTGCCTTCGAACTCCGTGGTGTCCACGGTGGACTGGATGAACTTGTCGCCGTTCTCAGTGATGAAGTCCGAGACGTCGAGCAGCCAGCCCTGTGCCGCGTACTCCGCGGTCCAGATCACATCCGTGCCGAGCACGTCGCACTCGGTTGACTTGGCCTGGAGGCGCTGAACCTGGAGCCGGCGCTGCTCGCCCGCGTCCTCAGGCAGCTCGAGGAGCTTGACATTGGCCTCCGGATTCGCCTTGTTGAAGCTGTCGACGACCGTGCCGAACGCGCCACTGGTGTCCTTGCCGATGCACCAGGTCACGTTGCCCGAGGCCTTGGCCTGGGTCGCCTTCTCGGCGTCGCCGCTGGCGCCGCTATCGCTGTCGTCGCTTCCGCAACCGGCGATCGCCAGAGCAACCGTCGCCACCAACACGGCCATCAACCGCGGGGTCTTCATCAGAGAGTTCCCTCCTCCTCGGGCACGTTCAATTTGGCGATACCCGCTGCGCGCGGGAACTACTCCGATGGGCGCGACGCAATCTGCGCTTAACGCGGGGCGCCGGCGGTCTGATCGGCGTGCTTGCCCTCGCAGATCTCCTCCGCCATCTTGTCGCAGAAGGCCGGGAGGTCGTCAGGCTTGCGGCTCGAGACGAGGCCGTTGTCCACTACGACCTCCTCGTCGACCCAGTTACCGCCCGCATTGCGGATGTCCGTCTGCAGGCTCGGCCACGACGTGATCTTGCGGTCGCGCACCACGTCGGCCTCGACGAGCGTCCAGGGGCCGTGGCAGATCGCGGCCACCGGCTTGCCGGCCTCGAAGAACGAGCGCGCGAAGCTCACGGCGTTCTCGTCGGCCCGCAGGAAGTCCGGGTTGGCCACTCCGCCCGGCAGCACCAGGCCGTCATAGTCGCCCTCGCTGGCCTCGCCGACCGTGCGGTCGACCTTGAACGTGTCGCCCTTGTCGAGGTGGTTGAAGCCCTGAATCTCGCCGCTCTCGAGCGAGACGAGCTCGGCCGTGCCGCCCTCATCCTCGACCTTCTTCCAGGGCTCGGTCAGCTCGACCTGCTCCACGCCGTCCGTCGCGAGAAACGCGACCCTCTTGCCTTCAAGTCTTTGTCCCATGTCCATCTCGTACCCGGCTATAGGGCGTCAACCACCTCAGCGGCCGTAGCCTCGCCCGAGCGCACCGCGCCGTCCATGTAGCCGTTCCAGACGTGCGCGTACTCGGCGCCCGCCCAGTGCAGCGGGCCGATCGGCGGGTGGAGCGCCGGCCCGTAGTTCGTCCACGCGCCGGTGGGCATGTGGCAGCCGTAGCAGCCGCGCGTCCACTCCTCCTCGGCCCAGAGCCGCTCCACGTAGGCAGCGGGCGTCGCGGCACGCGGGCCGAACAGGCGCGCGAAGCAGTCGATCACCGCGGTGCGGCGCTCGCCGGGGGGCAGTCGGCCGAGCTCGCGCGCCCGGCGGCCCTCGAGGAAGCCGAGCAGCACCCCCGGCGAGCCGTCAGGCGGCGAGTTGTCGTAGGTCACGCGTACCGGGCCGCTATCGCTGGCGCCCTGCCCGGACAGGCCGTCCGCGCGCCAGAAGGGCTCGTCGTAGATCGCCATGCACTTGGCGACCGTGCCGAGCGGCATGCGCTGGGTGAGCTGGTCGCGGTAGCCGGGCAACGGCGGGTCGTACGTGATCCGCGCGGCGAGCGTGGGCGCCACGGCGATGATGGCGCGGCGGCCGCGCAGCACGTTGCCGTCGGCGTGGATCGTGACCCCGTCGCGCGAGTGCTCGATCCGCCGCACCGGCGCGCCGAGCACGATCCGCTCCTCGCCGAGCCCCCCGGCCATCCGGATCGGGATCAGCTGCGAGCCGCCCACGAAGCGGTCCTGCTGGGCGCCGCCCTCGGTGTCGAAGAGCATCTCGAGGCTGCCCGCCGAGTGGATGTAGAAGAGCACGTGCAGGAGCGACATGTCCTCGGGCTGCGCGGCCCAGACCGCCTCGATGCCGAGCTCGAGGAGCGTGCGCCCGCCTTTCGTGGCGAGGTTGCGGCGCATCCAGGTCGCCGCGCTCTGGCCGTCCAGCTTCGCCGCGTTCGGCGCCTCCCAGGGAGCGTGCAGCGGAACGCTGCGCGAGAGCCGGTTGAGCCGGCGCTGGGCGCGCTCCACGTCGAGCAGCACGAGCGGGTTGATGCGCGGGATCGTGCCGCGGTAGCGGCGCAGCGCGCCGCCGTACTCGATCACGTTGTGGCCGTGGCCGTGTGTGGGGAACGTGTCCACGCCCAGCTCCGATGCCAGCGCGGCCAGCCGGTCCTGGGTGGGCCCGATCCACTGCCCGCCCACCTCGACCACATTGCCGTCGCCGATGTCGTGGTTCTCCACGCGCCCCCCGACGCGCTCACGTGCCTCCACGACCGCGACCGACGCCCCGCTCGCGCTCAGTCCCCGCGCCGCTGCCAGGCCCGCAAGCCCGGCGCCGACCACCACCACGTCGGCCTCATTTGTCGGCGGGTGGGCCACCCCCGGACCCTACATCGCTACCCTGCCCCGTTCGCATGCCTCCCGCCACTCGCTCACCCGAGCGCGAGGAGGAGCGCCGCCTCAACACGCGGACGCTGATGATCGCAAGCGTCGCGTCCGCCTCGGCGGCTGCCGTCACCTCGCAGCTGTGGATCGCCGGCACATGGATCGCCGCGGCGGTAACCCCTGTCCTCGTGACCCTGCTCAGCGAGGCGCTGCACCGTCCGACCGAGCGCATCGCCCGCGCCTGGACGAGCGACCAGCCGGCGCTCCGCAGGCGCGCCGAGAGCCCGCGCGAGGCAGTCGCGCCGCCGCACGGCGACCCGCTCCAGGAGCGGCATGCCGAGCTCGCGCCTCCGGAGACAACCGGCCCGGTGCGCGTGTACCGGCAGCCCACTGCCCGTGCCCCGCGGCGGCGGCTCGCCCTCGGCGTGGTGGCCGCGACCGCGGCGATCGCCTTCGTCCTCGGTCTGGTCATCCTCACCGCGGTCGACCTCGTGTCGGGCGGATCGGTCGGCAAGGGCGGTTCTCGGACAACGCTCCTTGGCGGTCATGGAAAGAAGCAGCAACAGGAGCAGAACGAGAACGCCACGCAGCAGCAGACGACTCCCGAGCAAACCGGCACCAGCACCGATCAGGCGCCGACCACCGACACGGCGCCCGAGCCGCCGCCGTCGTCCGACACCGCCCCCGTGGCGCCGCCGCCCGATCCAACGGAGACTGCGCCGATCCCGGAAGCGGTGCCCTGACGAGCCTCGGCCCGGGTACCTACGACATATCCAATCGGAGGAGGCGGCAATGGCTCAGTGCGAGGTCTGTGGCAACGAGTACGACAAGACCTTCGACGTAACGCGCGGAGGCGAGTCGCACACGTTCGACAGCTTTGAATGCGCCATCCACGCCATGGCGCCGACGTGCGGCCACTGTGGCACGCGCGTCATCGGCCATGGGATCGAGGCGAGCGGGGCGATGTACTGCTGCGCGCACTGCGCTGAGGCATCGGGCGTGGAGGGCGCGCGCGACCGCGTGGAGGCCTAGCGCTGCGGGGCGCTAGCCCGTGCGGGCGCCCACTCCGCTCGCGAACTCGCGGGCGCGCAGGGGTCCGGCGCCGCCGGGCTCGAGGGGCGGCGTCTCGAGGCCGGCTCCCGCGCGAATGCCCTCGATGAGGTCGAGCAGCGCGGCGGACGAGCTGTGCTGTGGGGACCAGCCGAGCTCGGAGCATGCCCTCGACACGTCCATCAGCGGGACGCCCAGACCCATGTCCACCCAGCCCGGCTCGCTCGGCTGGAGGCGCAGGCGGTAGCTGAGGGCGGCTCCCCCGCGCAACAGGCCGCCGGGCACCCGCACAGGGCGAGCGCCGAGCGCGCGCCCGAGCTCCTTCGGATCCAGCACCGGCTCGGCCGCGATGTTGAAGGCGCCCCGCGCCTCCTCTCGCATCAGGGCCAGCCGGTAGGCGTGGCCGACGTCGTGGGAATGCACCGCCTGGAAGACCAGCCGGGGATGCGCCGGGACCACGGGGATCAGGCGACGCTGGACGAGCGCGCTCGGAAGCAGCGGGCCAGCGAACAGCCGCCGGATCCCGGAGGCCGCCTCGCGCTTGAAGATCAGCCCGGGCCGCAGCCGCACCACCCGCGTGGCCGGGTGCTCGCCCTCGAAGACGTCGAGCAGGCGCTCCACCTCGGCCTTGTGACGTGAGTAGAAGGAGCTCTTGATCCCCGTCGTGGGCCAGCTCTCGTCGACCCTGCGGTCCTTCGGGCCCGGCGCATACGCGCCCACCGAGGAGGCATAGACGAGCGTGCCGACCCCCGCGGCGGCCGCCGCCGTGAAGACGCGAGCGCTGCCATCAACGTTCACCTCGTGAAGTAGCTGCTTGTCGCGCCCCGGCTGGATCAGCCAGGCGAGGTGAACCACGGCGTCGGCGCCCTGGAAGTGAGGGCGCAGCGGTGCGCGCGCGATGTCCGCCTGCCGCCACTCGGTTTTCGGGAACTTCGCCTCTGGGATCCGCCGGGCCAGGCCGAGGATCGAGTCGACGCCGGGCTCGTCGGCGAGAGCGCGCAGCAGGCTCGTGCCGACGTTCCCGCTTCCCCCGACGACTACGACGCGCATGCGCTCAGGCGGCCGGTCGTTCCGCGCCGGCGGCCGGCGGACGGAGCTGCTCGAGCTCGGCGACCTCGCGCCAGGCGTGGCGGTTCGTCTGCCACTGCAGCCACCAGCCGGCGTGCCTCATGGCGGCCAGGCCGTACTCCAGACCCTTCTTCCCCGCTTCCCGAGGGCCGCTCATGGCAGGGGACTTACCCGCAGGTCGCCCACGCAAACGAGCATGCGACCCTTACGCCCGATGTCGGGTCACCACCACGGACACGTCCACACGGACGACACGCGGCGCCTGACCATTGCCCTGGTCCTGATCCTCGGCCTGATGGTCGTGGAGGTCGTGGCCGGCGTGCTGGCCGACTCGCTCGCCCTGCTCTCCGACGCGGCGCACATGCTCACGGACGCCGGCGCGATCGCCCTCGCACTGTTCGCCGCGCGGCTCGCGCGGCGGCCGGCGAGCGGTGGCTTCACGTTCGGGTTCCGGCGCGCTGAGATCCTCTCCGCCCAGCTCAACGGCGCGACGCTGGTGGCTCTGGCGCTGCTGATCACCATCGAGGCGATCCGGCGGCTCGTGGACCCGCCGGAGGTGGGCGGCCTCGCCGTGCTCGTCGTGGCGATCGTGGGCATCGTGGTGAACCTCGCGGCCACGCGCGTGCTGGCGGGGTCCGACCGCCGCAGCCTGAACATCGAGGGCGCGTTCCAGCACGTGCTCACCGACCTGTTCGCGTTCATCGCCACGGCGATCGCGGGCGCCGTGGTCCTGCTCACGGACTTCTCACGAGCGGACGGCATCGCGGCGCTTGTCGTGGCCGCGCTGATGCTGCGCTCGGGCTACGGACTGTTGCGCGACTCGGGCCGCGTGCTGCTCGAGGCCGCTCCGCGCGACCTCGACCCGGAGGAGATCGGCAACCTGCTCGCCGCGCAGAGCCACGTGGTGGAGGTGCACGACCTGCACGTGTGGGAGGTCACGTCGGGCTTCCCGGCGATCTCCGCCCACGTGACGGTGCGCGCCGGCTGCGACACGCAGGCTCACCGCCGCGAGCTCGCCGACCTGCTGCGCGAGCGCTTCCAGATCTCGCACTCGACCCTCCAGGTGGAGACCCGCCACGAGGGCCCGCTGTCGATCCAGCCACTCGAGCGGGGAACGGGGGCGTGAATGCCGCGCTTCGTGATCCAGCAGCATCACGCCACGAGCATGCACTACGACTTCAGGCTCGAGGTGGCCGGCGCGTTCCGATCCTGGGCGGTCCCCAAGGGACCGTCGATGGACCCGCGCGACAAGCGGCTCGCGATGGCCGTTGACGACCACTCCCTCTCGTGGGGCGACTTCGAGGGCGTGATCCCGAACGGCGAATACGGCGCCGGGCCCGTGATCGTCTGGGACCGCGGCACCTACGAGAACCTGCGCGACGAGCCGATGGAGGAAGCGCTCGCGGCCGGCCACGCCTCATTCCGCCTCGACGGCGAGAAGCTGCACGGCGGATGGTCGCTGCGGCAGATCGAGGGGCGGCGCTGGCTGCTCGTGAAGCGCCGCGACGACGAGGCCGACGGCCCCGATCCGGTCGCGGAGCGGCCGGAGTCCGTGGTGAGCGGACGCACCATCGAGGAGCTCGGCGAGTGATCGAGCCGATGAAGGCGGTGCTCGCCGACAAGCCCTTCTCGGACCCGGACTGGATCTTCGAGCGCAAGCTCGACGGGATCCGCTGCCTCGCCACGAGGGACGCCTCGGGCGTACGGCTCGTGTCGCGCACGGGCCGCGCGATGAACCACGAGTACCCCACGATCGTCGAGGCGCTCGAGCGCGAGCCGTCCGACGACTTCATCGCCGACGGCGAGATCGTGGCCTTCGAGAACGGCATCACGAGCTTCTCGCGACTTCAGCGTCGCGGCCGCGAGCGCGTGCCCGTCTTCCTCTACGTCTTCGACCTGCCGCGCCACGCCGGCCACGACCTGCGCAGCCTGCCGCTGCGCGAGCGCAAGGCCCGCCTCCGGCGGGGGCTCGAGTTCCGCGGTCCGATCCGCTTCAACCCCCACCGCAACGGCGAGCACGGCGAGGAGCTGTACCGCGAGGCGTGCGAGAAGGGTCTCGAGGGAGTGATCGCCAAGCGCGCCGACAGCCCCTACCTGAGCGGCGGCCGCTCGCGCGACTGGCTCAAGCTGAAGTGCCACGCCGAGCAGGAGCTCGTGATCGGGGGCTACACCGCGCCGAAGGGCTCCCGAACGGAGTTCGGTGCGCTGCTGGTGGGCTACTACGACGACGACACGCTCCGCTACGCCGGCAAGGTCGGCACCGGCTTCGACCACCACACGCTGGCGACGCTCGGCGAGCACATGCGCGAGCTCGAGCAGGACGAGTCCCCCTTCGAGCCCTTCAAGCCGATCCCACCGGGCACGCACTGGGTGCGGCCCGAGCTGGTCGGGCAGATCGGCTTCACCGAGTGGACTCGCGACGGCCGCCTTCGGCACCCGCGCTTTCTCGGGCTGCGCGACGACAAGCCCGCGCGCGAGGTGGTACGCGAGGTGCCGTCGTGAGCGTGGAGATCACCCACCCGGACAAGGTGCTCTTCCCGGCCGACGGGACCACGAAGGCCGACCTGGCGTCGTACTACGAGCGCGTGGCGGAATGGATGCTGCCGCACGTGAAGGGCAGGCCAGTGAGCATGCAGCGCTTCCCCGACGGGATCGACGCCAAGGGCTTCTTCCACAAGGACATCCCGGACTACTTCCCGAAATGGATCAAGCGGGTGGAGGTGCCGAAGGCGAACGGGACGGTCACGCACCTGGTGATCAGCGACGCCGCCACGCTCGTCTACCTGGTGGGCCAGAACACGGTCACGCCGCACGTCTGGCTCTCGCGCGCCGACCGCGTCTGGCAGCCCGACCGGCTCGTGATCGACCTGGACCCGCCGCCCGGCGGGGACTTCGCCGCCGTCCGGCGCGCCGCCCGCTGGGCCGGCGAGCTCATGAGCGACCTCGGCTTCTCCCCCTTCGCGCAGGTCACGGGTTCGAAGGGCATCCACGTATGGACCCCGCTGCGGCGGCGGGCCAGCTTCGACGAGGTGCGAGAGCTCGCCCGTGACATCGGCCGCGTGCTCGCCGCCGGCCATCCCGACGAGCTGACCACCGAGTTCCGCAAGGCCAACCGCGGCGAGCGCATCCTCCTGGACACCGCCCGCAACGGCTACGCCCAGACCGCCGTGCCGCCCTACGCCGTCAGGCCGCGCCCCGGCGCGCCGGTGGCCACCCCGATCGACTGGGAGGAGCTGTCCGACTCGAAGCTCCGCCCCGACCGCTGGAACGTGACGACCGTACTGCGCCGGCTGAAGGCCAAGGGCGATCCCTGGGCCGACATCGCCTCATACGCGCGCGGGATCTCCCGCGCCCGGCGCCAGATCGAGACCCTGCTCGATTGAGCGGCTAGAGGGGCGGGTATCGACCCCGGGATGAACACGTCGCAGATCGAAGCGCTGATCAGCCGTGGCGACGAGCTCGGCTGTCTGAACCTCTCCGAGGTGTCCGAGCTCTCCCACGAGCTCGACCTCTCCGACGAGGACGCGCAGGCGCTGGCCGACCGGCTCGAGGCACGCGGCATCGACGTGACCGACGATTGCGGACGCGAGGCCGACGCCCCGCCGAGCTACGGCAACGGCGAGCTCGCGGCGTTGACCGGCGACACGCTCCAGCTGTTCCTCCGCGACATCCGGCGCCACCCGCTGCTGAGCGCCGGCGAGGAGGTCGAGCTCGCCAAGCGCATCGAGCGCGGTGACCTCGAGGCCAAGGAGCGCATGGTGAACTCGAACCTGCGGCTCGTGGTCTCGCTCGCCAAGAAGTACCAGGGCCACGAGCTGTCGCTGCTCGACCTGATCCAGGAGGGCATCCTGGGGCTGATCCGAGCGGCCGAGAAGTTCGACTGGCGCAAGGGCTACAAGTTCTCCACCTACGCGACCTTCTGGATCCGCCAAGCAATCCAGCGCGGGCTCGCGAATCAGGGCCGGACGATCCGGATCCCGGTGCACATCGGGCAGCGCGAGCGCAAGATCGCGCGCGTGGAGCGCGAGCTCGCCGTGAAGCTCGAGCGCACGCCGACGGACGAGGAGATCGCGGAGGCCGCCGAGATCACCCTGCGGGAGCTCGAGGAGACGCGCGACGCCGCGCGCACGGTCACGAGCCTCGACCGGCCGATCGGCGAGGGCGAGGACAGCGCCCTGGGGGACCTGTTCGCAAGCGACGAGCCCGAGCCATCCGAGGTGGCCGAAATTGCACTGCGCGAGGAGGCGGTTCGCCGCGCCCTCGTGAATCTCTCGGAGCAGGAGCGGCGCGTGATCCAGCTCCGCTACGGGATCAACGGGGACAACCCCACTCCCCTGCGCGAGGCGGGCAGGCAGCTCGGGCTCTCGCCGGAGCGGGTGCGGCGCATCGAGCACAAGGCGCTCGAGCGGCTCGCCACCACGCGCGAGGTCGAAGGCCTCGCGGAGGCCGCCTGAACGTTTAGCCGCGGAGCCTCGTCGGTACGGCTCAGGTGGAACCCATGTACGCGCGCGCAAGACAGCTGCGCGAGCACGCCACCGAGCGCGCGAAGCGAGCGCGCACCCAGGTCGCGCTTCTGCTCCCGCTGATCACGGCGGTGGTGCTCGCCTACTCGTACCGCAGGCAGCTCTTCGGGCTGGACGTGCCCGTGCGTATCGCCTGCATGATCGCGCTCGTGATCCTCGGCTGGTCGTTCGCGATGAACCTCGGCCGAGCGGTCGGTCCCACGTTGCTGCGGCGGCTCGACCCCGGCACGGCCGGCACGGTCGGCTTCCTGATCCGGCTGTTCACACTGATCCTGAGCTTCGTCTTCGCCCTGCGTCTGGCGGGGCTGAAGCCGGAGACGCTGGCGGTGGGTGGCGCGATCACCGCCGTGATCCTTGGTCTCGCGGCCCAGCAGACGATCGGCAACCTGATCGCAGGGACGGTGCTGCTGAGCGCCCGCCCGTTCCGCGTGGGTGACCGCGTCCGCATGCACGCGGGCGGCGTGGCCGGCCAGGTGGAGGGGACCGTGGCGTCGCTCGGGCTGCTCTACACGACGCTCGCCAACGGCGAGGACCGGATCCTCGTTCCGAACAACGTCGTTCTCTCCGGCGCGGTCGTGCCGCTCCGCGAGCCGTCGGGGGTGGACATGCGCGCGCGCCTCGACGCGCGGGTCAGGCCGAGCGAGGTCGAGGAGCGAATCGAGAACAGCGTGTCGGTGTCCACGCGGACCGATCCCCGGATCGACCTCGAGGAGTTCGTGGACGGCGAGGTGATCGTGCGCGTGCGCGCCACGCCGGTGCGCAGCGAGGACGGCTCCGCGCTCGCGGACGAGGTGGTTGCGGCGCTGGACGCAGTGCATACCGCCCAGCAGGATGGGTAGACGCCCGGCATGGAGACTTCCACGCGCTTTCGCAGGACGGAGCAGGACAAGCCACTGGGCGAGCTCGTCCAGGATCTGTCGCGCCAGACCTCGACGCTGATCCGCCAGGAGATGCGGCTCGCCCAGGCTGAGCTGACGGAGAAGGGCAAGCATGCGAGCAAGGGCGCCGGCATGTTCGGCGGAGCCGGAATCGTTGCGCTGTACGGCGTAGGCGCGCTGGTGGCAGCGGCCGTTCTCGGCCTCGCGACCGTGCTCGAGCCGTGGATCGCGGCAGCCGCGATCGGCTTCGGGCTACTGCTCGTGGCGGGCATCCTCGCCCTCACCGGCAAGAAGGAGCTGGACGAGGCCGGGCCGCCGAAGCCCGAACTTGCGATCGAGAGCGTGCAGCGTGACATCGACACCGTGAAGGCGAGGGCCAAGTCGTGAACGACACCCCCACCACGCAGCAGCAGACGCCGGAGGAGCTCCGGCGCGAGATCGAGCGCACGCGCCGCGAGCTCGGCGAGACCGTCGACGCCCTCTCGCACAAGGCAGACGTGAAGGAGCAGGCGCGGATCAAGAAGGACGAGGTCCGCCAGCAGGTGAGCGAGAACCCGGTGCCGCTCGTGGCGGTGGCCGGCGGCGTCGTCGCCCTGTGGCTTCTGCTGCGCCTCGTCCGGAGACGCTGACCGTGGTCCGGCACTGGTGGCCGGTTCTGAAGCGAACCGTCGCTGAGTTCAAGGAGGACAACCTCACCGACTGGGCGGCGGCACTCACCTATTACTCCGTGCTGGCGATCTTCCCGGCGCTGATCGTGCTCGTCTCGATCCTCGGCCTCGTGGGCGAGTCGGCCACGCAGCCGCTGATCGACAACCTCGGCACGGTCGCGCCCGGACCCGCCAAGGAGATCTTCACCAGCGCCATCGAGAACCTCCAGGGCGACCAGGGCGCCGCCGGCGTCCTCTTCGTGATCGGCCTGCTCGGCGCGCTGTGGTCGGCGTCGGGGTACGTCGCAGCCTTCATGCGCGCATCCAACGCGATCTACGACATCGAGGAGGGGCGGCCGATCTGGAAGACGCTGCCCGTGCGCGTGTCGCTCACGCTCGTGCTCCTCACGCTTCTTGCAATCTCGACGATCGCCGTGGTCCTCACCGGCGGGCTCGCCGAGAGGGTCGGTGACCTGATCGGCGTCGGCGGCACCGCGGTCGACGTCTGGAACATCGCCAAGTGGCCGGTGCTGGTGGTGGTGGTGAGCCTCATGTTCGCGCTGCTCTACTGGGCCGCGCCGAACGTCAAACACCCAGGCTTCCGCTGGATCAGCCCGGGCGGGTTGCTCGCCGTGGTCGGCTGGCTGATCGCCTCCGGCGCGTTCGCGCTGTTCGTCTCGAACTTCGGGTCGTACAACAAGACCTACGGCGCGCTCGGCGGCGTGGTCGTTTTCCTCGTATGGCTGTGGATCTCGAACATCGTGATCCTGCTCGGCGCCGAGTTCAACGCCGAGCTCGAGCGCCAGCGCGCGATCGAGGACGGCATGCGCCCGCCGGACAAGGAGCCGTTCGTGGAGCCGCGCGACACCCGCAAGATGGAGCACCAGGAGAGCGCGTGAGCGAGGAGGACGAGGGGCCGTACTCCGGCTATGCCGAGCCGGAGGAGCGTCCACCGTTCGCGGCGTACGCCACCTTCGCGCTGGTATTCAACGGCGCGCTTGCCGGCGCGGTTGCGGCGGCGAAGCGCTCGGGGCGCGATCTGCCGGAACGCGTGGAGCTTCAGGACCTCGTGCTGATAGGGGCGGCGAGCTACAAGCTCAGCCGACTGGTCGCCAAGAAAAAGATCACCTCGTTCGTCCGGGCGCCGTTCACCGAGCTCGAGGGCAAGGGCGGTCCCGCCGAGCTGGAGGAGAAGGCGCGCGGGAGCGGCCTTCGCCGGGCGGTCGGCGAGCTCCTGATCTGCCCCTACTGCCTGGGACTGTGGGCGTCGGGCGGATTTCACGCCGGCCTTCTGTTCGCGCCGCGCTCGACGCGCTTCACCGCATCCGTGCTCTCAGCGATGACGATCTCGGACTTCCTCCAGATCGCCTACAAGGCCGTCGAGGACTAGCGGCTCGCGGCTAGTCCTCGAGGACGAAGAACTCGAAGCCCATGTCGGGCTCCATGGTGAGCTGGCTGTGGTACGCCGCCACGCCCCGGCCCATCGCCTTCTCCACGACGCTCGTGAACTCATCCGCCATGGCCTCCTGGAATCTCAGGCGAACCTGCCTGACCATGCCGTGCTCCCCGCACTTGACGAGCGTCTGCTCGACCGTCGTCATCGTGTTCTCGAGCACGCAGACGACGATGTGGTCATCCAGGATGTAGCTCTTCGCCTTGTCCGGGCCGCGCCCGTAGTAGTCGCGAAAGAGCTGGACGATTCCGTTCGTGACCGCCGCGAGCTGTTCGCCTTGGCGCGCGACCGAATCCGTGGTCGGCATCGACTCCATGACTGTGGAGTGTCGCAGGCGCTTAGCTCTGCGCCTCGGCCGGCTTCTCAGTCTTGCCGGCCTCGGAGAGGCGTGCGGGGACGGAGGACTTGAACAGCCGGCTGACCCGGCCAAGCTTCGCGCGACAGCGCGGGCAGTCCTCGCTGTGAATACCGAGTGCCGGGCGGTAGACCGTCAGCCGGCAGGTGGGGCAGTTCAGGTAGGCCATTCGCTCTCCTCGGGGGGCCAGAGAGGCTAGCCCCCTTTTTGAGCTGCGTCAACGAATGGGTGAACACTCTCCTAGAGTCCTCAGGCTGTGGGGGTGAGCGAACTCGACCCGCTGCTCTCTGATGAGGGCTGGCCGTACGCTTCGGCACCGCCGGTGGCGCCCGACGACCCCGGTCGCTTCCACGCCCTGTTCGGCCGTGACTCGCTCATCACCTCGCTTCAGGTTCTCCCCGTGCGGCCCGAGGTCGCGCGGTCGACGTTACGTGCGCTCGCGCTGCGGCAGGGCACTCGCCACGACCCCGAGATCGAGGAGGAGCCCGGGAAGATCGGCCACGAGTTCCGGGACGCCCTGCCCGCATCCTTCGCCGAGGCCGGGTACCACCCGACGAGTCGGAACGGCTTCCGCTATTACGGCAGCGCGGACGCCACGGCGTGGTGGCTCGTTGTGCTCGCCGCCCTCGGTGACCGCGGGCTGGCAGCGGAGCTGGAGCCTGCCCGACGAGCGGCGGCGGGCTGGCTCGAGGAAGCGCTCGACCAGGGCGGGGGCTACGTCCGCCACGGCGCGGGCGCGCCGCCGGGCAGTCTGAGCCAGCAGGGGTGGCGCGACACGATCGACCCGAGCGCCAAGGCCGCATACGGCGGCGGCATCGCCCGCCCCGACGGCTCGGCGCCGAAGCCCCCGCTGGCCGACGCGGACACCCAGGCCGTCGCGTACGCGGCCCTGCGGGCGCTCGCGGCGCTCAGCGGCGAGGACCGCTGGCGGCAGCGCGCGCAGGAGCTCGCGCAGCGAATCGAGGCCGACTTCGGGCCGGAGATCATCGCGCTCGAGGGCGACGGCACGCCGGTTCCCGGGGCCGGGACTCAGCTGGGCTGGCTGCTGTGGGCTGACGCGGTCCGCGGCGCATTCGCCGACGCGCTGGCCGACCGGCTCGTGCAACCGGACGTGCTGACCCCATACGGCCTGCGGACGCTCTCGAGCGCGCATCCTGCCTTCGATTCGCACGCCTACCACCGCGGGTCGGTATGGCCATTCGACAGCTGGATCGCGTGGGGCGGATTGCGCGCCGCCGGTCGGGCGGAGGAGGCCGAGGTGGCTTGCACAGGCGTACTCCGGGCCCTTGAGCGCTTCGAGGGCGCGCCAGAGTGCTACGCCGTCACTCCTGAGGGCGAGCTGGAGCGGATCGAGATCGCCAACCGGGTGCAGGCATGGACGGTCGGCGCGCGCTGGGCCCTGCGTGAGCGCTGGGACGGTCGCCTCAGGGACCCTTGAGCGGGCGGACCGCCGGGCCTTCGATCACCTCGCCGGTTGCGCCGAAGCGCGAGCCATGGCAGGGGCAGTCCCATGTTCGCTCCGCGGTGTTCCAGTTCACGATGCAGCCGAGGTGCGTGCAGCGCGCCGACAGCTCGTGCAGCGTGCCGTCCTCGTCGCGGTAGACCGCGCGCTGCCCGAGGCCGGACCCGACCACCCGGCCCTCCCCCGGCCCGATCTCGTCCACGTCGCCCCGCTTGGCCACGCGGTCGCCGAAGAAGCGCAGCGCCACGTTCGCGTTCTCCTTCACGAACGAGGTCGCGCTCGCCTTCGGGCGCACGCGCTGCGGGTCGAAGAGCTCCCTCCAGGCGTGATCGCGGCCGGCGATCCGCGCGGCCAGGAGCTCCGCCGCAGCCGTGCCCATGGCGAGCCCCCACTTGCGGAAGCCGGTGGCCACCCAGACGCCCGACGAGAGCGGGTCGTGGCGCCCCACGTAGGGCACGCCGTCCACCGGCATCTGGTCCTGCGTGGCCCAGCGCAGCTCGGGCTCGATCCCGAAGCGCTCGCGCGCCCACGCCTCGAGGCGCGCATAGCGCTCGGCGGCGTCGGCCTGCCCGGTCTTGTGGCTCTCGCCTCCCACGAGCAGCCAGTCGCCGTGCGCCCTGATCGAATGGGCCGGCTGCTCGGTGGAGAGGTACATCCCCGCGTGCGCGTCGGTGCTGCGACCGGCCACCACGTACGAGCGCTCAGGGTGGCAGCGTGCGAAGTAGAGCCCGCGGTCGAGGAAGGGAAGGTGCGTGGCCACCACCACGTGCTCGGCGCTCACCACCTGACCGCCGGCGGTCTGCACGCGGCCGCCGTGAACCTGCGTGGCCCATGTGCTCTCGTAGACCGAACCGTCGAGCGCCCCTGCGAGTCCCTCCAAATACTTCACTGGGTGGAACTCGGCCTGGTCTTCGAAGCGGACCGCGCCTGCAACCGCGAACGGAAGGTCCACGTCCTCGACGAACGAGGCCGGAAGCCCGAGTCCGAGCGCCACACCCGCCTCCTCGCGAACATGGTCGAGATCGGACTCCGACTCCGTGTAGGTGTAGTTCGGCTTGCGGCGCAGGTCGCAGTCGATGCCGAGCTCCTTTGCGAGCTCGAAGACACGAGCGATTCCCGCCTCGTTCGCCTCCCCATAGGCCCTGGCGAGCTCCGACCCGATGCTGCGCGCGAGCTTGCGGTAGCTGAGCCCGTGCAGCGAGCTCAGCTTGGCGGTGTTGTAGCCGCTCGCGCCGGCGGCCACGTGCCGCCCCTCGAGCACCGCGACACGCGCGCCCTGCCGTTCGAGCAGCAGCGCGGTGGTCAGTCCCACGATCCCGGCCCCCAGGACGGCCACGTCCACGCTCACGTCGTGCTCAAGCGCATCCCGCCGCGGGCGCGTGATGTCCTGGAACCAGAGTGAGCCCATCACCGCGCTGAGGCCTACCCGGTTTGGCGGGTGCGCACACCGGGGCATCAACCCTCGGCGTGGGATTCAGAGCTGCCTCACTAGCGTGCCTGCTGGCGCTCGCTCTTGCCGGATGTGGGACGGCCGAACGCGAAGACCACGCCGGGGCCGTGACGCAGCGCTTCCACGCCGCCCTCGCGAACGGGGACGGCCAGGCCGCATGCGACGAGCTCAACGAGCAGACGGCCTCGAAGCTCGAGGACCAGGAGAGGAAGCCTTGCGAGGAGGCGATCCTGTCGCTCGACCTGCCGAAGGGCGGCAGCGTGGCTGACACGCGCGTGTACGTGACCAGCGCGCTCGCCACGCTCGCCGAGGGCGGGAGCGACTTCCTCGACGAGGGACCGGACGGCTGGAGGGTATCCGCGGCCGGCTGCGTGCCGACAGCCCCGTCACAGCCCTACGACTGCGAGCTGGAGAACTGAGATGCGAGCGATGTTCGTCCTCTATCTGTGCCTGATCGTCAGCGGGATCCTCTTCTACTCGGTCATCGGGCTGATCCACAACTGACCATGCGGCGCTTCCTCCGGGACAACAGCATGTCGATCGTGTTCCTGCTGCTGTTCCTGGCCGCACTGGTCGGCCAGGCGATAGCGGGGCACGCGGAGTTCAATGACCTCGCGCAAAGCCATGGCGACCCGACGATGTCCCTCGGCCGCTACGTCCTCTCGTCCGACTTCGGCGCCTCGGTGATGGAGAACTGGCAGTCCGAGTACCTCCAGTTCACGCTCTTCATCCTGCTCACGGTCTGGCTGCTTCAGCGCGGCTCGCCCGAGTCCAAGGAGCTCGACAAGCGGGGGCGCGAGTCAGACCAGTCGCAGAAGGTCGGCCCGCACGCGCAGCAGAACTCACCGCGCTGGGCGAAGGTCGCGGGAATCCGGCGCACGCTCTACGAGAACTCGCTCGTCCTCGTGATGGGCACGTTCTGGCTGGGCACGTGGCTTGCGCAATCGATCGCGGGCGCGGCGGAGTACAACGCGGACCAGCTCGGCCACCAGCAGGATCCGGTGAGCTGGTCGAGCTACATCACGACCGCGACCTTCTGGGAGAACACGCTCGAGAACTGGCAGTCGGAGTTCCTGGCGGTGGGCTCGATGGCCATCCTCGCGGTCTACCTGCGCCAGCGCGGCTCACCGGAGTCGAAGCCGGTCGGGGCGCCTCACGGCGCCACCGGCGTGGAGGGTTGAGTACCGGGTAAGGAACGCTCATGCGCTACTGGATCCAACTCGCGACCGAGCAATTCCCACCCAGCGCGCTCGTTCGCCAGGCGCGGGAGGTGGAGCGCGCCGGCTTCGACGCCCTCAACGTGAGCGACCACCTTCAGCCCTGGTGGGAACCGGGAGAATCAGGGCACGCCTGGGCGCTGCTCGGTGCGATCGGACAGGCCACCTCGAAGGTCGGCGTCGGCACGGGTGTGACCGCACCCGTGTACCGCCACAACCCCACCATCGTGGCCCAGTTCGCGGCCACGATGGAGGAGCTCTGCCCGGGCCGCGCCTACCTGGGCATCGGCTCGGGCGAGGCACTCAACGAGTCGCCCTGCGGGATGGACTGGCCGCCCGTGGCCGAGCAGGTCGAGCGCATGGACGAGGCGCTCGAGATCATCAACCGGCTGCTCGATGGCGAGCGCCTAGATCACGAGGGCCGCTTCTACCGAACCAAGGCGGCCTACCTGCACACGCGCGGCGAGCGCCGGCCGCCGGTGTATGTGTCGGCGTTCGGCCCCCACGCTGCCGGCGTTGCCGCACGCCGCGCCGACGGGCTCTGGACACTCGCCGATCCCGAACAGGCGCCCGGGATCATCGATTCCTACCGTGGCGCCTGCGAGGACGCCGGCAGGGAGCCGGGCGAGATCATCCTCCAGGCTGGCTTCTCGTGGGCGGAGGACGACGACGCCGCGCTGGAGGGATCGCGCGTGTGGAAGTCCACCCAGATCCCCGACTACTTCACAGACGACTGGCACGACCCGCGCGCGATGTACGAGCGAGCGGAGAAGGAAGTGTCCGACGACGACTTCAAGGAGGCCTACATCGTGTCGTCAGATCCCGAGGTGCATGCCGAGCGCGTCCGCGACGTCGAGCGGCTCGGCGCGACCGTCGTCTGCCTGCAGAACGGATCCGGCGCGGCGCCCGAGCAGGCGCTGCAGGTGTACGGGGAGCACGTGCTGCCCGCCCTTCGCGGCGCGCGGGTCTGAGCGGCTAGTCGTCGAGCTTGTCGCGCTTCGGGCCCTCCCACGGCTCGGCCTCAGGGTCCTGCGAGGGATGCGGCTCGCTCGTGCTCTCGCTGCCCGTCTGCGGATGGTCCTCGTCGAAGCGCGGGTCGGGCCGCTTCTCGTAGGGGTCCGGCCACTCGGTCTCGTCCGGGTTGTCGATCGGGTTGTTCAGCGCGTGATGAGGCTCCTGGTCCTTCGACCGGTCCCCCGGCTCGTCGGGCTCAGCGCGCTCCTCGCGCTCCTCGTCGCTCACTGGTCGGGCGCTGCGGCGGAGATGTCCGCCAGCGTGGAATCCGGCTCGCGCTCCACGGCGAGGTCGCCGAGCGACACGATTCCCACGGGGCGGCCGTTCTTCACGACAGGCAGTCGGCGGATGTCGTCCTCGCGCATCATGCGCAGCGCGTCGTCCACGCTCGCGTCCGGCTCGATGGCCCTGATGCCCGTCGTGCAGATGTCGGAGACGGGCGTGGAGTCTGCGTCGCGGCCCTCGGCGACCGCGCGCACGACGATGTCGCGGTCGGTGAGGATGCCCGTGACCTGACCGTCCTCGATCACGATCACGTCGCCGATGTCGCTGTCTCGCATCACCACGGCGGCGTCCTTCACCGTGTCGTCCACGTTCACCGTGCGGGGATTGATGGTCATGATCTGTTCCACTGATTGCGCCATTGCGCGGCCCCTACCCGGGCTCCGCGTGCTGAACCGCCAGCGCATCGCGAAAAAGGGTGGCTCCTGAGGGTTTAGTTACGAACCCGGAAGGACAAAATCCAGATGGTCGCCGGTTGGGAGAAAATTTGATCCGGATTGGCGCCCGCCGAGTACAAAGAGGGGGACGTCGCACAGTCGTGTAAAGCGGTTGCGCAGCGGACCTGACTGTCCAATACGACGGGAAGGTTCGACTACATGACTGCAACCACAGTTGTGGTTCCGCTAATGCGGAGCCACCGCCGTGCCCCATGCTCCGGCACCGACGCACGCGAGACGGAGCGCCTCCTGCTGGTGCGCTACCACGAGCATGGAGACCTCGCCGCCCGCGAGGAGCTCGTTGAGCGTTTCCTGCCGCTGGCGCGCGACCTCGCACTGCGCTACACGTACACCGACGAGCCCTTCGACGACCTGCTTCAGGTCGCGAGCCTCGGTCTGATCAAGGCGATCGACCGCTTCGAGCCGGGGCGCGGGACGAAGTTCACGAGCTACGCCGCGCCGACCATTCTCGGCGAGCTCAAGCGCCATTTCCGCGACAAGGGATGGTCGCTCCACGTGCCGCGTGACCTCCAGGAGCGCACGCTCGCCGTGAGCCGCGCGACGGAGATCCTCTCCAAGGAGCTCGCCCGCTCGCCCAAGGTCCGCGAGGTGGCGGCGCATTTGGGCTGCTCGCCCGAGCAGGTGCTCGAGGCGCAGGAGGCCTCGGCGAGCTACGAGGCCGCGTCACTCGACGCGCCGGCCGCGCGCGACGACGGCGAGTCCGCGTCGCTCGTGGACATGCTCGGGCGCGAGGACTCGGCCTACGACCTGGTCGAGGACCGCGACGCGATCGCGAGCACGTGGCTCGCGCTTCCCGAGGTGGAGCGGCAGGTGCTCGAGCTGCGCTTCATGCACGACCTGACGCAGCGGGAGATCGGCGAGCGGATCGGCTACTCGCAGATGCACGTGTCGCGGCTGCTGCGGCGGGCGCTGACCCGCCTGGAGACGGCTGCAGCCGCCGCCTGAGCGAGAGCGCGTTGTCGACTGCGAAGCCCTCCCAGTCGTTGTTGAAGTAGACGAAGACCTCGGCCCGGCGGCGCCACTCGGCGATCCGCTGGGCCCATTCGTCCAGCTCCGTCTGCGAATAGTTGCCGCGGCGGCCGCGATGTCCGTGATGGAGCCGCACCAGAGTCCAGTCGGTGGTCAGCTGGTGCGCCTGGAAGGGCCAGCGTGGGTGATCGGCGATCACGAGCGCGGCATCGTGAGCGCGCAGCAGCTTGTAGACGGGCTCCGTGAACCAGCTCTCGTCGCGAAACTCGAAGCAGTGGCGCCCGGGCGGGAGTAGCGGCAGCGCCCCGCCGAGCCGGTCGAGGTCGCACTTGAAGTTCGCGGGGAACTGCCAGACGATCGGACCCAGCCGGCCGGACTCTACGAGGGGCTCGATGGCCTCGTAGTAGCGCCCGATTCCCTCTGCGAGGTTCTGAAGACGCTTGATGTGCGTCATGTAGCGGCTCGCCTTGGCGGCGAAGACGAAATCGGCCGGCGTCTGCTCGACCCAGCGCGCCACGGCGTCCGGCGAGGCGAGTCTGTAGAAGGTCGAGTTCACCTCGACGGTGTCGAAGACCTGCGAGTAACGCTCGAGCCAGCGTCCCTTGGCCAGTCCCTCTGGATAGAGCCGGCCGAGCCAGCTGTCGTACTGCCAGCCCGAGCAGCCGATCCGGACCGGCAACATGCGGTGAGCCTACTCGGAGATGAGCGTGCGCTGGTCGCGCTCGGTGAACTCCACGTCGTCGTCGTGGCGATGCGTGTGGATGCTCTGCGCCGTCTTGCGGCGGCGGTTGAAGTCCACGAACGCCGCGATCCCGATCGCGATGATCGCCAGCGGAACGGCCACTATGACGGCGCCGCCCATGAACGTGAACGACATCACGACGAGGGCCAGTGCGAAGGCGGCGACAACGATTGTCAATCCCCACATGCCTGGGATGTACCCGCCTAGGGACGGGGCAAACGAGAGCTGTCCACGACCTCGAACGCGCTGCCGGGAACCCCGTGCAGCGAATGCAGGTCGTCGTTGTCCCAGCCGCGGTTCGGCGCGCCGCTCACGTACCAGGGTGAGCCGTTGTCGGCGAGGATCATCCCGTAGCGCTTGAGCGCCCTCAGCACGATCCGCGACTGCCGTGGGAAGCGCGAGATGTCGAAGCCGCGCTTGAGACGCAGCCGCTGCCCCATCGCCGGCAGGTCGGGGTCGCTGAGCTCGGAGGCGAAGTGGCGCGCGGGGTAGATGAACGCCCGCCGAGTTCGCGACGCCGTGAATCGAAGCGCGTGGTTGATGCGACCGCGGCGGAGCTCGCCGTACCGCGCGAGCCCCGGAAGGATCGGCAGGCCGGCGGCGTCGGCGGAGGTCCAGCCGCGCGGGCGCAGCCGGTTCGAGCGCAGGTTGAAGATCGCCCCCGAGCCGGCGTGCCACCTGGCGCCACCGTTCATCGGGTGAGCGTCGAACAGCTCGTAGAGCCTGCAGCGCGAGCGGTCCACCACGAGCACGTGCCGGTCGCCGTCCGAGCCGCGCCCGCCCTCGATGGGCGCGCGCGGAGGGATCGGATAGCGGCCGCGATCAGACTCGTCCGCGTATTCGAAGCTCACCGGCACGCGCCGCTGGCCCGCGCGCACCGTCACGTACGGGATCCCGATCGGACCGCCCTGCGACTTGCGAGCGGCCGGTGGACGCGAGCCCACGATCTCCCGGCCCGATCCGAAGTCGGCGTGCATGCTGTCGCTCGTCCCGATCGAGCGCACGATGGCATCGGAGCGCGGGTGCACCGGCAGCGCGTCCACGCGCTGGTTCCACGGGTTGTCGGCCGGGAAGACCGGACAGCCCGCCAGCACGGCCGCGCCGATGGCGACGCTGCCGTGGAAGATCATGGGCTCGCGTCCGCCGGCCGCTCGCGGGTCAAGTCAGCCCGGCTGGCCCGCCGGGCCGAACCGGCTCGTCTCGCCCTCGGGCAGCTTGCCGTCCCGGCCGACGTAGCCGTCCTTACCGCCCGCGATGAGGTAGAGCGCGGGCTCGTGGCCCACGTTCTCGAGCTTGCGGACGGTCGCGGCATCCACGCGCGCGAGGCCGCCCGGACCGAGCACGTGCTCCGTGTCGTCGTTCAGGGTGATCTTCACCCGCCCGCGGTGGACGAAGTAGAGCTCCTCCTGCTCCTCGTGGAAGTGGCTCCCGGTGGCGTACTCGGCCGGGAGCTCGATCGCGTTCACGCCGAACGCGGTCACCCCCAGCTCGCGCCGCACCTTGCGGAACCCCGGACCCTCCCCGAGCGCATCGACGTTCGCAACGGCGTAGCCGTCGCCCTGCACCACCTCGCGGACCTCGTTCTCGTCAGCCATGGCGATCAGCCTACGCGACCCTCTCAGCGCTCCGAAGGCCGCCGCGCGCCCAGAGCATGGTGAGCGCCACCAGCAGGCTCACCACGGCGAAGGCCGGCAGCACCTTCGTCGGATCGCCCGCGAGGAAGCCGCGTCCCGACTCAAGCACGAGCGTCACGGGGTTCACCGACGCGGCGGTCTGCACCCAGCCGGTGAGCAGTTGGTAGGGCACCCAGACCGGTGCGAGGAACAGCAGCAGGAACGCCGGCACCTGGATCGCCGGGCCCGCCTGCATGGTGCGCAGGCGCATCGCCACACCGCTGCCGAACAGCACCGCGAACGCGTTCATCAGGAGCGCGAGCGTGTAGAGGCCCACCACGTCGATCCCGTTGCCGTGCACCTCGAGGCCCACGGCCAGTGCGACGAGCGTGATCACAGTGATCGTGAAGATGGCGCGGCCGAGCGCCGACAGCCAGTAGCCGGCCACGATCCCGCCGCGGTTGGTGGCCCCCAGCATCAGGCGCCGGGCAAAGCCGGACTCGAAGTCGCGGGCCACCGAGAAGCCGGTGAAGATGCCGCCGAAGGTCGCGGCCTGGAGCAGGACGAAGCCGTACACGAACGTCGTGTAGCCGGCCCCGTAGTCGAAGCCCGGCACCGAGTCCACCCGCGAGAGCCCGCCGGCGAACGCGGTGAAGAAGAAGAGCGGGAACAGCAGGCTTGGGATGATCATGGCCGGGTTCGTGAACCAGTTGTGGAGGTTGCGCCAGGCCACGGCGCGCGCGGCTGACATGAACGGGTTCATGTGCGCACCATCCGCGTCCGGAGCGCCGACGAAGCCGCCACCAGAGCGATCAGCGCGACACCGCCGGCGCAGGCGAACCCGAGCGCGAGCGCATCACTGTCCCACCCCACGATCACAAGCGAGCGGATTCCTTCGAGCATGTAGGAGACGGGGTTCCAGTCCGCGATGGTCCGGAACCAGTCGCTCTCGATGAGATCGCGCGGCAGGGCCATCGACGAGAGGAACAGCGCGGCGAAGAAGAGTGGGAACACGCCCTGCACGGACTCGCCGTTTCCGGACCGCAGCGCCACGAAGGCCCCGATGCAGCCGAAGGCGAGCGAGATCATGAGCGACAGTGCCACCAGCACGACGGCTCCACCTGGCCCGGCCGCAATGCCGTCGCCGAACACGAGCCCGACGGTCAGGAACGTGAGCGCCTGGATCAGGCCGAGCGCCAGAATCCCGGTGAGCTGCCCCATCATCAGCGCCACCCGCCGCAGCGGCGTGAGCGACAGCCGGTTCAGGAAGCCGCTCTCGATGTCGTTCGCCATGTTCGTGCCGGCGCTGTTGGCGGAGAACAGCGCTCCCTGCACGAAGGGGATCGCGAGCGCGAACTGGAAGTAGCTGTCCGTGGGGAAGCCCGGCAGCTGCGTGGCGGTGTCGAGTCCGCTGCTGTTGATCGAGAGCAACAGAAGCGGAAAGAAGATCGACGGCACCACCATCGCCGGCTGGCGCAGAGTGCGCACGATCGAGCGGTGCGCCAGCAGCAGGACCTGGCTCACGCCGCCGCTGGCTCGGACTCGGGCTCCGGGTCGGGCTCGGCGTCTGCCTCGCCCTCGAGCGAGCGGCCTGTCTTGGCGAGGAAGACGTCGTCAAGTGTGGGCGCGTGCAGCTGGAGCTCCTGGATCACGATGTTCTCGGAGTCGAGCGCGCGGACGACCTCGGCGAGCTGGGCATCGCCACCTGCGAGCCGCACCGAGGCGCCCTTTGGCGAGCCGGTCACGGACTCGCCGAAGCGCGAGAGCACGTCCTTCATGTGCTCGAGCTCGGCGGGGTCCTGGGGGATCGCCTCCACACTGGGCCGGCCGATCTCCGCCTTGAGCTCCTCGGGCGTGCCCTCGGCGACGATGTGCCCGTGATCGATGATGCCCACGCGATCAGCGAGCACGTCGGCCTCCTCGAGGTACTGGGTGGTGAGGAACACGGTCACGCCGCGATCGCCCGCGAGGCGCTGGACCTCCTCCCAGAGCGCGCTGCGGCTCTGCACGTCGAGGCCAGTCGTGGGCTCATCGAGGAACAGGATGCGCGGACGGTGGACGAGCGCCAGCGCGAGGTCGAGCCGGCGCTTCATGCCACCGGAGTAGCCGCCCACGCGGCGGTCCGCCGCCTGCACGAGGCCGACGCGCTCGAGCAGCGCGTCGGAGCGCTGCCGCGCCTCCGCCCTGGCCATGCCGTGCAGGGCGGTCTGAAGCTTCATGTGCTCGCGGCCAGTCAGGTACGGGTCGAGCGCGGCCTCCTGAAGCGCCGCTCCGATCGTGGCGCGCACCTCGCTGCCCTCCTCGACCACGTCGTGCCCGGCCACCCAGGCGCGCCCCGAGGTGGGCGGCAGGAGGGTGGTGAGCATGTGGACCGCGGTCGACTTCCCAGCCCCGTTCGGCCCGAGAAACCCGTACACCTCGCCGGGCTCCACGCGCAGATCGATCCCGTCAACAGCGCGCGGCCCCTTCCTGAACTCGCGCACGAGCTGCTGCGTTTCGATCGCGGGGCCGGGCATACCCCGAGCCTACCGACGGCTTCGTTGTGCCTCGGCCGGGCCAACGGCGGGCATCGAGGGGGGTCCTATCGCGCTTCTCCGCGTATATCGCGGATATTCGCGATAACCCCCCCTCGGAACCCCCACCCTTCAATGCCGCAGTTAGACGCGGCGGGGCGAGGCCGCGCCTGCGGCAGCTAGCTCGTCTTCGAACCGGCCTCCTGACCGGCCTCGTCCTTCGTCGGCGCCGCCTCGTTCGGCAGGTGCGTGAGGTTCTCCACGCCGCGCACGCCGTCCACCTGCCGCGTGCTGTCCACGAGGGCGTCCATCTGCTCGCGGTCGCGCACCTCGCCACGCAGGTAGACCACGCCGTACTCGACGTTCACGGAGATGTTGCCCTTCGGGAACTCATCGCCGCGGAACACTTCGCTCTCGACCTTGCGGGCGAGGGCCGGGTCGTTCAAGCGCTCCTCGGCAGGCTCGCGTCCGGCACCGGGCGTCACGGAGCTCACTGCGCCCTTCGCCTGGCCCGCGTAGCGCTCCACGTACCGCTTCGCGGTTTCCTGGTTCTTGCTGAGCCACGCGACAGCACCTACTGCGGCGGCTCCGAATAGCAGCTTCTTGAACATGGCCGTCCTTTCGAAAAATGGGGTCCCCTGACCCGTTCCCGGACCGGGCCGCTTGGAACCTGCGCGGGACCCACGCAGTATGGTCACGCGAGCCATCGGACGAGTCACCATCATCGGACGCGGGCATGCCGCGATCACCGCGTCGCACGCCAAGACCGTCGAGTTGGTCACCGAGCCGGAGATCGGGGCGCGAGCGACATGCGTGGCGGCGGTGGGCGCTCGGGTCGAGAGCGGTGACCTCCTCGATCTCCGAGGCTGGATCGACATGACGATCGAGGCCGGCGGCGAGACGGACGTGGTCCGCGGGCATGCCAATCCGGCCTTTGTCCCCGGCGATCGGCTCGTGGTGAGGCGCGCCCCGGCGCCGGTGCGAGACGCTCTTTTGATCGACGCGGACAAAGGAGCGTCGGATCTCGACCCGCGGCTCGTCGGCGCGCTCGAGGACCCGGGAGCGACGGTCAGCGTGAGCCTCTCGCCGGCAGAGGACGACCTTCGAGGCCGGGGCGCCCTCATCGTCTCGCCTGGCACGCCGTGGAGCGTCCCGGGCGCGGCCGCCACCCGGCCGGTCGACGTGCGCCTGCGCTCGCCGCTGAGCCCTGAGGACATCGAGCAGGCGACGCGCTCTCTCGAGGACGCGGCCTATGTCTCCCTCGAGGCCAACCTCGCCGGTGATCCTGCCGCGATCGACCTCGTCCAGAGCGCGTGGAGCGGCGGGCACTTCGTCCTGGCCGCCGCGGGCCTCGGAGCGTTGCCATCCGCGCTCGCGGTGGCGGGCCTCGACCTATCGAACGTGAGCGTCGTCGACCTGCGTGCGCTGGCCCGCCGCCCTGCCTCGATCGAACCGGAGGCCACGTGCGTCGTGGTGGCCGTCCCGTCGGGCGACGTGGCACGGGCGATCGCCGCGATCGAGAAGGCGATCCCGGGCGCCCGCGGCCTGGTGGTACTCGACGCCGGGACGGGGAGCATGCACGCCACCCCCTGGCAGGCGCCCGCCGGAACGGCCGTGCCATCAAGGCGCGGACGCGAGGCGATCGTCGTGGCGGGCCGGGAGGCGAGTGCGTCAGGCGAGGACGGCGCGACGGTCCTCCCCCGCCCCGTCGCCGTCCTGGCCGCCGAGCTCGTGGCTCACGGTGCATCGACGCGCGAGGTCTCGGCGGCACTTCAGCGGGCGACGGGCATGTCGCGAAAGGCGGCATACGCAGCCGCACTCGAGCTCGTTCCGCCGGACCGCTAGCTCCGGGTGCCCTCCACGACGATCGTGCTGCGACTCGAGCCTCGAACGAGCCGGCGACCCCAGGTCGTGTGGTGCGGGGGCTCGTCGTCCGGCTCGAGCCGCTGCCAGGTGACGCCGTCGAGGCCGCTCTCCTGCCAGCCCGGCACGAGCCGCTGGTCGATGTGCGCATCCTCGAGCGGCGGCAATCCGAGCCGCTCGCCGTAATCGCGATCGTCGGTGACGCTCGCGTTCAGCAGAGCGATCAGCCGTCCGCCCGGCTCCAGCAGACCGACCACGGCGCGCAGGCCGCCCGGATCGGGCTGAACGAGCGTGCGCAGGAGGCTCCCCCACGGAAAGTTCACGGTCACCATCGACGCCTTCGACGAGAGGGTCGCCGGAAGCGCCTCGGCGCTCGCGACCAGAAAGAGGGCGTTGGGCACGCCGCCGCGCACCGGCTTCGCGGACGCCCTTCGCGCCACGCCCGCCATTGCGTCCTGCACCGGGTCGATCCCCACGACGAGGCTCTGCGGGCGCTCGCGCGCCGTGCGCAGGACGAAACGGCCGTCGCCGGTCCCGAGGTCGATCACGACGTCCTCGTACTCGCGCGCGAGCGACTCGAAGCGCAACAACTGAGCAGCCCCGCGGGCCGGTGAGCTCAGAACCTGAGCAGCGCCGCCGCGCCGCCGTGCCCCTCGAGCTCCTCGCGCGCGTGCCGCACCACGAGCAGCTCGGCCGACTGCTGAATTGACAGCTCGATCATCGCCTCTGTCAGGTCGTCGAGCCGGACCAGCTCTGAGCCGTCGGCCGGACAGCGCTCGCCCTGGAGCCCGAGCCAGCCGCATTCCAGGCACTGAACGCCGCCGACGCCGCCGAACTGCTCGTCGAGGATCAGAGTCTCCACGCGCCGCTCCGTGAGCGGCGGAAGCACGTTCTCGAGACCCGTGACACCGCGCTCCCCGAGGCGCTCGAGGGCGTCGCGCTCTCGGCCCTGCTCGAGCTCCTCGATCAGGGGTCGCGCGGCCTCGAGGACCTGCGTGGCGTTCGTGTGCTCGACGTCCACCTCGACGCGGCCCGCGAGCCGCTCGCTCAGGTACTGGTGGAGCTTCGACTCGAAGTCGGTGACCACCTCTCGCGGCCCACCGACGATCAGCCGCTCGAACGGCTGGCGCTTGAAGTGGTTCATGAGCGCGTCGCAGGTGTCCTTCAGGTGGTCGTCCTTCTCCTTGTCGATGCTGCGCTGGTAGCGAGCTTGCGACCAGCCGCCCTGGTCGTGCTGCCCGGAGACGTCGTCGTGGATCTGCTGCACCTCTCGCAGCCCGTCCGGGGAGCCGCGGAAGATGCGCGCGTCGCGGCGATTCACGAGCGCCACGCACCAGCGCTCGCGGCGCTCGAGGCGCACCAGCGGCCCGACCAGGGGCGTGCGGCCGATGGAGACCTGGTTGGGCACGCTGCGGGGCAGGGGAAGCGCCTCGAACAGATCGGCCGCCTCGCTGGCGAAGACCGCCACTGCGTGCGCGCCGTCTGCGGGCAGGTCGTTCTCGAGGAAGTCGCTGGCGCGCGCAAGCGACGCCTGGAGCGCCGCACGATCCTCGTGTGAAAGCGCATCTTGTTCCCGAAACCGGCGCTCGGCCTCGTCAATCAGCGAGCGGATTGCCGTCTTGCGCGCCGGCGGCGTCGCGAATTCGGAGGGATCCATGTTCAGGTAGAGGCTCAGGACGACCGGTCGTTCGAGCCGCAATTCGGCCAGCTGGCGCAGCTGGTTGCGGTCGGGAGCGCTTACCTGCATGCCCTGTCTCCTTGGACCCGGGGATTTACCTGGCCTTGCGGGTTCTACCCGACGATTGTCCTCGTTATCCAGTGTCGGGCACGGGTATGTCACCAGGTTGGGCTCGACGTGTAACCGCCAAACCGTTTTAGTGTCTATACTTTCGACAAGTTTCGAACTATCAAATCGAAGGAGTAGCAACGACCACTGATCAGCTGATCCGTCCGGCAGAGACGCCGGAAACGCGCCAGCACGCTCCGACCGAGCTCGAGGACTCCCTCCAGCTCTTCTTCAACGAAGCGCGCCGGCACCCGCTGCTTACAGCCGCAGACGAGATCGAGCTCTCGAAGCGAATCGAGAGAGGCGATCTTGCGGCCAAGGAGCGGATGATCAACGCCAACCTGCGCCTGGTGATCTCGGTCGCGCGTAAGTACCAGGGCCAGGGCCTGCCTCTCGGAGACCTCATCCAGGAGGGCATGCTCGGTCTGATCCGCGCGGTCGAGAAGTTCGACTGGCGCAAGGGATTCAAGTTCTCCACCTACGGCACGCTCTGGATCCGCCAGGCGATCGGCCGCGGACTCGCCAACTCGGGCCGCACCGTGCGTCTGCCGGTTCACATCGTGGCGCGGGCGCGCAAGATCCAGGACGCCGAGCGCAAGCTCGCCGTCGAGCTGGGGCGCTCGCCGTCCGAGGAGGAGATCGCCGCATTCGTCGAGCTGCCGCTCGACGAGGTGGCAGACATACGTCGCGCCGATCGCGGGCCGACGAGCCTCGACCAGGGTGTCGGTGAGGACGGGGACACCGCCCTCGGCGACCTGATCGCGCACGACGGCCCGTCCGTCGAGGACGAGGTCGTGGCCGGAATCGAGGACGAGCGCCTTCGGGAGGCAGTGGACACGCTTCCCGACGCAGAGCGTGACGTGATCACGCTGCGCTTCGGCCTGGACCGCGAGCAGCCGCAGGCACTCCGCGAGACGGGCCGCCGGCTCGGGCTCTCGAGCGAGCGAGTCCGCCAGCTCGAGGACCGCGCACTGCGCCGCCTGGCGCAGGACGACGCAGTCTCAGCGCTGCGCGACGCTGCGTAGCGCGGCTTAGGGTCTGACCCCTCTGGGGTCAGACCCCTCGTGCCGTTCCGTCCGCGAGGTAACGGAGCAGGCCCGGCATGCCGCCGCGCTCATGTGCGGCGCGCTGCCGGTCCGCCCCGTTGCCCTCGCTGACGATTCGCGTTATGCCCTCGAGCTCGGGGTCGGCGGCCTCCAGCTCCGCCAGCACGCGTGCGGCCACATCGCGCAGCGGATGTGGGCCTCCGTCGTAGTAGATCTCGGCGTCGAGGCCGTCGCGCGCCGCGCGGAAGCTCGACCAGTGCAGCGCCTGTTCAGGCGCCGTCGACTCAGGAGGTGCGTCAACCGCGCGGCGCATGATCGCCCGCGCCAGCGCTGCTATCGCGGCCGCCGACTCGAGGTCCGTCTGCACGTCCACCTCGCGCAGCTCGACGGTGCCGAGCCGTGGCTGCGGCCGCGCGTCCCACCAGACCATTGTGTGGTCCACGGGCCCGCCCCCGGCGCGGACCGCGTCCAGCGCGTCCAGGTAGTCGTCCCACGAATCGAGCACGGGCGGGATGCCGCGGCCGGGATAGGCGCGGATCACCGCGGCGCGCGAGCTCGCCATGCCGGAGTCGGCACCGAACCAGAACGGCGAGTTCGCACCGAGTCCGTGGAGCAGCGGGAGCAGCTCCCGCAGCCCGTTCATCGCGGCCACGGCCGCGTCCGGGTCCGGCAGCCCGACGTGCACGTGCAGCGCGCACTCGGGCGTCCGCTTGATCAGCCCGCGCATCTGGCGCTCCACGCGCTCGTAGCGCTCGGACTGGACCAGCTTCACGTCGAACAGCCGGGCGTCCGGGTGAAGGCCCGCTCCCATCAGCGTGGCGCCGGCGGCAGCCGCGGCGGCGCGCCCCTCGGCGAGCTGGCCGATCGCCTCTCCCACGGAGCCGGCGGGGTCGGAGCGCACCTCGAGCTCGGCCAGGAACGCCTCGTGGTCCACGCGCTCGCGCGGAAGCCCGGTGCCCGGGAGCACCGCGTCCGCGACGTGGGAGAGCGCGAGCGTGTCCGCATCCACCAGCAACAGCTCCTCCTCGAGCCCCACCGAGAACGGCTCGCCCGCGCCGAAGCGGTGTGGCGGCGGAGGCCCGCCCGAGCCGTGCCCGCCGCTCACGGGGTCACCCCCAGGCGCGCCGCTCACGGCCGCTCCCCTAGCGCCGCGCGTGCCGCAATCCGACCGAACACGAGCGCCGCCGCGAGGCCGCTCGCGTAGCCGCCCGTTGCAATGCCGCCGGCGTCTGCGCCACACGCGAACACGCCCGGCGCGGCCAGGGCGTGCTCGTCGATCGCGAGACCGCCGAGCGTGGTCGTGACTCCCGCCACCGTCTCCACGATCACATGGTCTTCCTCGCGCCGGACGGGGGCGCCCGCATCCTCGGCCGCGTCGATCATCTCCCCCACGCTGCGTTCGCGCACGGGCTCCCCTAGCCGTTCCGCCGAAACGGCAAACCAGGCCCGCGCGCGCGGCTGACGGAGCTGCCACTGGGCCACGTCGATCTCGGACCAGGTGGCAGTCGCGTAACGCTCACCGCGCTCGTTCGTCACATCCGCGTGTCGCGCGTAGAGCTGTGAGAGGCGTACTAGGTCCTCCTCGCCGATCCGCGCGGGCGGCGCCGGCATGGCGCGGGCGTACACCTGGTCGAGCCCGCTGCTGGCGGCGGCCCCCGCCTCCAGGCCGATCCGCAGGCCGTCGCCGCTGCTGCCCGGAGCCGCTCGCAGGTACGCGTGATCGGCCTCGGGCGTCACGTGCTCGCGCAGAAGCTCGCGGCTGGCGCCAAAGCCGCCCGTGGCGAGGATCAGCGGGACGCCCGGCGCTGGTTCGAGAAGAGGCTCGCCGAGTTTCACACCGCCCGCGGCCTCCACGAGCGCGTCGGTCAGTCCGGCCGGGTCGAACCGAGTGCCACTGGTGAGCGGATTGCCGGTCTCCCGCTCCACCACCGGAGCGCCGAGCGACTCGAGCCAGCCGAGGTCCTCGTCCAGGCGCTCGAACAGCAGCCGCTGGAGGCGCTCGTCTCCCTGGGGACACTCGGCTCGGAAGCGCGCAAGCTCGCGATGGCGCCACACCATCCCGCTCGAGAGCCGCATCGACCCGCCCGGGCGCGAGAGCTTCTCGAGCACGAGCGGCTCTGCGCCGAGCCGGCGTGCCTCGGCGGCAGCCGCGAGCCCGGCCATTCCGGCTCCGGCGACCACCAGGTCGGCCATCGTCTACCTAGACGAGCGCGAAGCCCGGCTTGTGCTCGACGTATTCGATGCGGACGCCCTCCGGCCCGCGCAGGAAGACCGCGAACGTGTTCTTCGCGTCCTTCACGTCGTCGATCTCGAGCCCCGCGCCCTCCGCCTGGTCCTGGACCCCGTGAGCGTCGTCCACGAGCAGCGCGAGGTGGTTCAGGAGCGGGCGGTCACCGTCGGCGGCGCTGCCGCGCACCACCCGCACCTGCCGGTCTCCGACCGCGACGCAGCCGTCGTCGCGGCGGTCGAAGCCCATGGCGGCAAGCTCGCGCGTCGCGGCCTCCGGGTCAGAGAGGCCGAGCACCACGTGGTCGAGGTCGAAGTCCTCACCCGCGGCCTCCACGAGTCCGAGGGGCACACCGGCGGGCGCCTCGAACGCCGCCACGCCGTCTCCCTGGGCCATCGTGTGGAACGGCAGCCTGGCCAGCAGCGACTCGAGGTCGGCCACCCGCAGCACGATGCGCTCGAGCGCTCCGCGCTGGCGCGGGCCCTCGGCGTCGAACAGCGTCAGCTTCCCGAGCTTTGCGTCTATTCCGACGAGCGTGAAGGTGTCCGTCTCCTCGATCACGTGCATGCCGAGGTGGTCGCACAGGAACGTGGCCAGCGGCTCGCGATCGTCAACCCAGAGGGCCACGTGGTCCAGGCTGGTGGGGGCGAAGGTCGGAGTCATCTCGCGCATTTACCCCTGGGAGGCCCTTCCAATCTCGTCCACTTCCTCGGGCGACAGCTTGATCTGCGTGGCAGCCACGTTCTCCTCGAGGTGCTCCACCGAGGAAGTGCCTGGAATCGGCAGCATCACGGGCGAGCGCGCGAGCAGCCACGCGAGCGCGATCTGGGCGGGAGTGGCGTCGTGTGCCTTGGCGGACTTGTCGAGCGGGCCGCCCGGCTCGGCCAGGCTGCCGGTCGCGAGCGGGAACCACGGGATGAATCCGATCCGCGCCTCCTCGCACGCCTCGAGCACGTCCTCCGAGCCGCGGTCGGTGAGGTTGTAGCGGTTCTGCACGGTGACGACCTCCACGATCCCGCGCGCCTGCTCGAGCTCGTCGAGCGAGACGTTCGAGATGCCCACGTGGCGGATCTTACCCTCGTCCTGCAGCTCCTTGAGCGCGCCGACCGAGTCCTCGTACGGCACCTGAGGGTCGGGCGAGTGCAGCTGGTAGAGATCGATGCGGTCGAGCTTCAGCCGCCGCAGGCTCGCCTCGCAGCACTCCTTCAGGCGCTCCGGCCGGGCATCGCGCGGCCACTGGCCCGGACCAGTCCGGCGCAGGCCGCCCTTGGTGGCGATCACGAGACCGTCCGGGTAGGGATGGAGGGCCTCTGCGATCAGGTTCTCGCTGACCTCGGGGCCGTACGAGTCCGCGCTGTCGATCAGGTCGATACCCAGCTCGACCACACGATCCAGGACGCGCTTCGCCTCCTCAGGATCCTCGGGAGGACCCCAGATGCCGTCTCCCGTGATCCGCATCGCGCCGAAACCGAGGCGGTGCACCTGCAGGTCGCCGCCGATGGTGAAGGTGTCCATGCCACTGACGCTAGCGAGCGCCTAGCGCTACGGCCCGCCGGTTGACTTCGCAGTGATATATCAAGTAGGACACCCTCTCCACCGTTCTTTGAGAGGGGTCTCTCCCGTGTCCTGTCGCAAGGTAGTCGCGCTTCTGTTCGCGTTGTCCATGCTGGTGGCCGCGCCTGCGAGCGCCGCCCCGAAGCAGCCGGACCGTCCCTCGCGGGTGGTGATCATCGTGCTCGACCAGGCGCGGCCGGACACGATCCAGCGTTACCACATGAAGAACGTGCAGGAGCTCCAGCGCAAGGGCACGACCTTCCCGAACGCGATCGTGGGCGACATGGCCGCCGAGACCGTGATCAGCCACAACGTGATCACGAGCGGCCTGTTCCCGAGGAACATGGGCTGGGCGAACGAGGTCTACCGGGACCAGGACAACGTGCTCCTCGCCGGCGCGGGCACCTACCACGTGACCTCGAGCATGAGCTGCAACGACTACGACCTGCTCATCAACCACGGCAACTACCCGAAGCTCCAGGACTACCTCGACACGGAATTCGGCGAGACGTCCAGCTTTGCGACCATCGCGCAGAAGCGGAGCTCGGCGTGCACAGCCGGGCACGTGAGCGGCGCCGACGGGACGCCGACAGACGCCGAGGACGTGATCCTCCAGATCCGCGGCAGCCGCCGCACGTGCAACGGCACCGAGGCCCAATGGCGCGAGCCCGAGAGCGGCAACGGCCCCCCGCCCCCGTGGATTGACACCGTGACCGGGGGGTGCGCGAACCGCTGGTGGACCAACCAGGACGCGGTGAACCTCTCGTACGGCACGAACGTCCTGTCGCCGGCGAACATCTATCCGCTCGAGGGCAACCGCTTCGTTCCGGGCTTCGACCCCGCGCACATCGGCGGAGACAACTGGTCCGCCGACGCGGCGATCCGGGAGATCAACGGCGACCCGAACTGGCGCGGCATGATGGTCAGCCTCGGCGGCATCGACAAGATGGGCCACATGTGGGGCCCGGAGGACCGCGGTGAGAAGGGCGCGGCTCCCGGCTCGATCGAGGAGATGCGCCACCTGCCGTTCGTTGCGAAGAACGCCGACAAGCAGGTGGGGCGGATCGTCGATGCGCTCGACAAGCGCGGCGTGCTCGACGAGACCCTGATCGTCATCACCGCCGATCACGCTGCCCAGACAGGCAATCCGTTCTTCGGCCTGCTGGCGCCAGGCGTGGCCAACCCACCGTGCGGGCCAAGCACGCCTCCATCCACCGGCATCCGGTCGGATTGCAACTGGTACTACGGCGACGAGGACAACGCCCGCCAGGACGAGATCTACCTCGACCCGAGTCCGGCGGTCAGGGCCCTGCGTGACAGGCTGGCCGGGAACCTCGCGTTCTCGTACCAGGACACGCAGGTCGCGGCGTACCTGAACGACAAGTCGCTCGCCAAGAAGCGCGAGGCCGCCGACGCCGTGCTCGACATGCCCGGCGTGGTGGCGAGCTACTACATCGACGCCGCTCAGAACGACTACACGCGCTTCGGCACGAACCGCATGACCGGCAAGGAGCGCAAGTGGTTCGACGAGCACGCGGACGCGCTCGTCGACACGATGGCGAACAACACGGCTCCGGACGTGGTGGGCATCACCGGCACGGACGTGACCTACGGTGTCATGGGCGATCACGGCGGCAGCCAGGAGCTCGTCCAGAACATCCCGATGGTGTTCTATGGGCCCGGCGTGAGCCAGAAGGACTCGCGCCGCGAGTTCCGGCACGTGGACGTTCTGCCCACGATCCTCGAGGCGATGGGCGTGGAGTACGACCCGGGCGACCTGGACGGCGAGGCGGTGAAGCTCTCGAAGAAGTAGAGCTAGCCGAGCTTCAGTAGCTCAGGAGCCGGCTTGCCCGCGCGCAGGCGCTTCAGGATCGCGTCTGCGCGCTTGCGGTAGAGCACCACGTTGCGGAGCTTGATCTCCTCATAGCCGCGGATCACATCCGGCAGCTCGAGCAGCTCGGCCGCGGTGTCGTGGGTGTCCGGAGTGAGCAGCGCGAGCGCCTCGGCGACCATGCCCTCGTACTCGTCGATCAGCTCGCGCTCCACCCGGCGCACCTTCGCCGGACCGAACGGGTCGAGGCGGGTGCCACGCAGGCGGCGCATGCGGTAGAGCATGCGGAAGGCCGGCACGAACCAGCGTCCCAGCTTGAGCTTGCGCTTCAGGCCGAGCGCGCGCAGTAGCGGCGGATGCAGCATGAAGTAGATGCGGGCGTCGTCGCCGAACTCCGCGCCGAGCTTGGCGCGCTCCACGGCGTCGAGGTGCAGGCGCGCGACCTCGTACTCGTCCTTGTAGGCCATCAGCTTGAAGAGCTGTCGCGCCACGGCCTCGGCCAGCTCCGAGTGGCCGGGCGTGCGCTCCTGCTCGGCCACGTGCACCTGGCGCACGAGCTCGGCCCAGCGGCGCGCCCATTCCACGTTCTGGTAGGCCACGAGCTCGGGTACGCGCTTCTCGGCCAGCTCGCGCAGCTCGCCCTGGTCTCCGTTCACGGCCAGGGTCACGATCTCGCGCTCGACCTCCGAGAGCTCGCGCACCGCCTCAACCGCCTCCGGCGGCCGGGTGGCCTCCTCGACGGCATCGGGAGCGGCGACGACGGCGCGTCCCCAGCGCAGCGCCGCGAGGTTCTTCTCGACCGCCGCGCCGTTCAGCTCGATTGCCCGCTCGAGCGCCTCGCCGGACACGGGCAGCAGGCCGCGCTGGTAGGCCGCACCGAGGGCGAGCGTGTTGGTCATCATGTGGTCGCCGAAGAGTCGCTCCGAGAGCTGCTGCGCGTCGAGGTAGAGGTTGTGCTCGCTGCGCGTGGCGGCATCGATCTTGTCGAGCTGGGCACTCAGCTCGGGGAAGCGCTCGTCAATGTCGATCACCATCCGGCCGGTGGGCACCGCACTGGTCGACACGACCGCAACGGTCCGCTCGCGGTCCGCGGTGAGCAGGTTCTTCTCGCTGCCCGCTCCGAGCAGGTCGAATCCGAGGTAGAGGTCAAGGCTCCCCGCCGGCATCTTGCTCGCCGCAGGCAGCGGCTCGCGCGTGATGCGCAGGTCCGAGATCACCGGGCCGCCCTTCTGCGAGAGACCCGTCTGGTCGAGCCCGGACACATGCAGGCCGTCGAGCAGCGCGGCCATGCCGAGCATCTGGTTCACGGTCACGACGCCGGTGCCGCCGATGCCCATCATGCGCACGCCGAAGTCCTCGTCTCCCACCAGCCGCTCGGGCTCGGGCAGCTCGATGCCGAGCTCGGGCGTCGTGTGCTTCGCCTTCTCGCCAGGGACGACGGTCAGGAACGAGGGGCAGTCGCCGTCCAGGCAGGTGCGGTCCTTGTTGCACGACGCCTGGTGGATCTGCGTCTTGCGGCCGAACTCGGTCTCCACCGGCAGGACCGAGAGGCAGTTCGACTTCTCCCCGCAGTCGCCGCAGCCCTCGCACACGCGCTCGTTGATCCAGATGCGCTCCGCCGGCTCCGCCGCCTTGCCGCGCTTGCGCTTGCGGCGCAGCTCCGCGGCGCATTCCTGGTCGTGGATGAGCACGGTCACGCCCTCCACGCCGGCCAGCTCCTGCTGCGAGTTGAGCAGCTCCTTGCGGTCGCGCAGCTCCGCGATCGAGGCCAGCTCGACGCCGCGGTAGCGGCTCGTGTCCTCGGTTGTCACGATGATCCGGCGCACGCCCTCGAGCTCGAGCCAGCGCGTGAGGTCCGGCACGCTCAGCTGGCCCTCGATCGCCTGGCCGCCGGTCATGGCCACGTGCTCGTTGTAGAGCAGCTTGTAGGTGATGTTCACGCCCGCCGCCACCGCCGCGCGCACCGCGAGGGAGCCCGAGTGGTGGAAGGTGCCGTCGCCCAGGTTCTGGACCAGGTGGCTGTCGTCCGTGAACGGCGACATGCCGATCCACTGCGCGCCCTCGCCGCCCATCTGCGTGATGCCGGTGATGTCGCCCTTGCCCTCGGGGTTCAGGAGCACCATCGTGTGGCAGCCGATCCCGCCGCCCACGAGGGTGCCCTCGGGCGCCTTCACGGAGCTGTTGTGCGGGCAGCCGGAGCAGAAGAACGGGGTGCGCTGGGCCATCGGCAGCTCGGCCGGCCGGCCGTGGATCTCGGCGAGCTTGCGCAGGCGCGCCTCGACCGACTCGATCCGCACGCCTCGTGCCTCCATCCGCGCGGCGAGCGCGCGGCCGATCAGGTCGGCGTCGAGGTCCAGCTCGCGGGGCAGCAGCGGCTCACCGCGCTCGTCGCGCTTGCCGAGAATGCGCGGAGCGTCGGCCATGCCGTAGAGCGCGTCCTTCAGGAGGGTCTCCACGAACGGGCCCTTCTCCTCTGCCACCAGCACCTCGTCGAGTCCGCGGGCGAACTCGCGCGCGATCTCCGGCTCGAGCGGAGAGATCATCCCGAGCTTCAGGATGCGGATCCCGGCGCGCTCGAGGCCGCGGCCGTCGAGCCCGAACTCGCGCAGCGCGTGCATCAGGTCGTAGTAGGTCTTGCCGGGCACGACGATGCCGAGCCAGGCCCGCTGGGCGCCCTCGATGCGGTTCAGACGGTTCTCGCGCGCGTAGGCCAGCGCGAGCTCGGTGCGCGGGCCGAGCAGCGTGCGCTCCATGTCGAGCGAGGCGGGCGCGAGCAGGTTGCCGTTCGGCACGTGCTCGTAGGGCTTCCCGTTCCACTCGACCGTCGGCATCACGGGCATCACGCGGTCGGGCGCGACGGTGGCGGTGCCGAGGGCGTCGGCCACGCTCGTAACGATCTTGAACCCGGACCAGAGGCCGGACGCGCGCGAGCAGGCCAGTGCGTGAAGGCCCAGGTCCAGGACCTCCTGCACGTTTCCGGGGAAGAAGACGGGCATCTGGAGGCTGGCGAGAAGGGACTCGGAGGCACTCGGGATCGTGGAGGACTTGCAGCCCGGGTCGTCGCCCACGATGGCCAGTCCGCCACCGGTGCGTGAGACGCCCACGAAGTTGCCGTGCCGCAGCGAGTCTGCCGCGCGGTCGAGGCCGGGTGCCTTGCCGTACCACATGGCGAGCACGCCGTCGTACTTCGCGCCGGGCAGCTGCGAGGCGAGCTGGCTGCCCCAGGCCGACGTGGCGCCGAGCTCCTCGTTCAGGCCGGGCACGTGGCGCACGTGATGCTGCTCGACGAGCTCGCGGTTGCGAGTGAGCTCCTTGTCGAAGCCGCCGAGCGGCGAGCCCTGGTAGCCCGAGATCATCGTGCCCGTGTGGAGGCCGCGGCGGCTGTCGGCGCGGTGCTGGTCGAGCGGGAGGCGGACGAGACCCTGGAGGCCCGTCAGGAGGATGCGGCCGTCTTCGAGGACGTACTTGTCGTCGAGCGAGACGTCGCGGAGCGAGCCGCGCCTCGCGCCGCCGTTGTCGTCGGAACGCCCGAAGCGGTCCCCCTGGGAGGGGCGCCTGCGGGGTGCTGCGCCTCGACGAACGGCGATCGACATTCGGCTCCTCTCTCCCGTTAACGGCCGATTGGCTAACCCAACTTACCATTGGTGGTACACGGAACGCAATTTGCTGGTTCTGCGCCCATCCGCTTGATGCCGTCTACAACCGGGTATAAGGTCAAGGTCTATGACCATTGCTACCCAGCCGCCTACGCGACCGAACATCGCCCTGGCTGACGACGATCACGAGCAGATCGTGATCCGCCAGGACCCCGACACGGGGCTGCGGTTCATCGTCGCGGTGCACTCGACGGTCCTGGGGCCGGCACTGGGCGGCATGCGGCTGAAGCGCTACCCGGGCGGCCTGCGCGAGGCCCTCGAGGACGTGATGGGCCTGGCTCGCACGATGACGCTGAAGGCATCGGCAGCCGGCCTCCAGCTCGGCGGTGGCAAGGCCGTGATGATCGACGACGGCCGCAAGGAGCTGCGCAAGGCGCGCCTCGAGGGCGCAGCCGGCGTGATCGAGGGACTCGGCGGCGCCTACATCACGGCCGAGGACATCGGGACGACCACGTCGGACATGGACCACCTTTCGCTATTCACGCGCTTCGCCGTGGGGCGCTCGCGCGAGAGCGGCGGCGGTGGCGACCCCTCCCCCGTGACCGCCGAGACGGTCTTTCAGGGGATGCGACGTGGGCTCGCGGCGGCCACCGGATCGGACACGCTCGAGGGCAGGCGCGTGGGCATCATCGGGCTCGGGAAGGTCGGCTCGGTGCTGGCCACCCGGCTCGCCGAGTGCGGCGCGAGCGTGATCGCGTGCGACCTCGACTCCGAGTGCTGCGAGCGCCTCTCCGCTCAGCACGGCCTCGAAATCGCACCGTCGGCCGAGGCCATCCTCGCGAGCGAGCTGGATGTGCTCGCCCCGTGCGCCGCCGGAGGGCTGATCGACGACGCCCTGGCGCGGGCGCTCGACTGCCGCGTGATCGCAGGCGCCGCGAACAACCCGCTCACCGACCGTGGCGTGGCCCGCATCCTGCTGGAGCGGGACATCCTCTACGTCCCCGACTTCCTCGCCAACTGCGGCGGGCTGATCCACGTCTCGACCGAGTGGTACGGGGACCGCGGGCCGCGGGAGCCGGAGCTGATCGCGGGCGCGATGGAGCGCCTCGACCTCGCCCTCGAGACCGCCGAGGCGGAGGGCACGCCGCCGATCGAGGTGGCCGAGCGCCAGGCGCTCGAGCGCGTGGACGCCGCCCGCAGGGGATAGACGCTCGTGGCCACCACCTTCGCGGGATACCCTGAGGTTGCTTTGGAGAGCTCGTTCGAGCCCGTTTCGTCGCGCCGTACCTTCGAGGAGGCCGTCGAGCAGATCGCTGAGCGCATCAAGGCCGGCGACCTGCACGTGGGCGACCGCCTGCCATCCGAGCGTGAGCTCGCGGCCCTGATGCGCATCAGCCGCCCGACGCTGCGCGAGGCCGTGAAGGTGCTGGCCGAGGCAGGAGTGCTCGCGGTGCGCCGCGGCCAGTCGGGCGGGATCTTCGTCGCGTCCGAGCTGATCCCGCGCGACCTGCTCAGGAGCCGCCAGGCGATTCGCGTGAGCGAGGTGGCCGGAGTGCTCGAGGCGCGCCGGCTGCTCGAGCCGCGCGTGGCACAGCTCGCCGCGGTGCACGCGAGCGAGGAGGACTTCGCGGCGATGGCGGCGCTGATCGAGCGCAAGCGCGCGCTCGCCAAGGCGGACGACTTCCTCGAGAACGAGGACCTGTTCCTCCAGCTCGACCTCAAGTTCCACCTGGCGATGGCCCGCGCCACTCGCAACTCGACCGTGGTGCAGCTCATGCGGGGCCTCTTCCGCCGGCTCGAGATCGCGCGCGACATGGCAGTGCACGCGCCGCCCGTGCCGGAATGGGTGATCTCGATCCACGAGCGGACGCTCGCCGCGATCCGCTCCGCCGACTTCCCGCTGATCGACGAGGTCATGGACGAGCACCTCGCCCAGCTCGAGCAGATCTGGGAGCGCGAGACCGGGCGCGGCCTGGTCCGCCCCCTGCCGGACTTCCTCCAGCCGGTGGCGGACCGCTCGCGCGCGCTACGCGCCGGCTAGGCCGGCTCGAGCTCCGAGAGCCGCTTCAGGTTGCGGGCCGCGCGTCCGACCAGCGCGGCGATCATCACGGCCGCGAGGCCGATCCCCAGCACGTTGAGGATGCCGAAGGTCTCTGCACCGAGGACAAGCGCGGTGTTCACGGCGATGAGCATCAAGCGCGCCTCGGTCGGGCCGAGTCTCCCGTAGCCGAGCGAGAACACGCCGAAGGCCTGCGTTTCGAGGTAGGTGTTGATCGACAGGATCAGATACACGATCACGATCGTGAGCCCGACCGCGAGCAACATGAACGGGGAGAGCCCGAGGCCAATCCCGATGGCCGCGGTGGCGAAGGCATCGACGAGGTGGTCCAGGTAATAGCCATAGCGAGGCCGCTCGGTCTTCCGCACCCGGGCGAGCGTGCCGTCGAGCGAGTCGCCGAGCCAATGCACGACGAGCAGGGCACTGGCGGCCCAGAGCCACATCTTGTCGCCGTTCGACAGCACGTAGGCGGCCGCGATACCGAGTGCCGCCACGACACCGAGCGCAGTGAGGTGATCGGGCATCACCCGAGCCGGCAGCCGCCGGGCGATCCATTCGAGAACGCGCGCCTCGGGGACCGCGAGCAGGAACTGCTTGCTGCGGGGTGCGTCAGGGGTGCTGTTGCCGTTGGACATGTTCTTCTCCCTTGTTGACCAACGGTTAATAACACCTTGAGGTGTGCGTGGTTACACCGGCGTTCAGCATTGAAAGGGGCCCCGAACGAGAGGCTCGGCCCCTTCAAGGCTGCCGTTCGCCCGAGCCCAGCCACGGCCTGCAGGCGTCGATCTCGAAGCGCTTGCTCCCCCACGAGCATCACGCGCGAGGACTTGCGGCCCTCGCCGAAGACCGTCTGCGTTGCCGGCCTCCACAGGTGGCAGCCGCGGCAGCCGGCGGCGGACTCGCGCAGCGCTTTCAGGGAGAGACGCTCAGGGAGGAACGGAGTGGCGTCGTTGGGCTCGTCGGGCAAGTCACCGCTAGGTTTGCCCGCGTGACCGATCCGCTACTCGTCGTGGACGCGCCCTCCATGCTGTTCCGAGCCTTCTACGCCCTGCCGGACACGATCAAGGGCACCGACGGCCAGCCCGTGAACGCACTGCTCGGCACCGCGAACCTGATCCTGCGCGAGATCGAGGAGCACAACCCACGCGCCGTGGTGCTCTGCTTCGGGCCGGACGCGGCGGACTACCGCGTCGAGCTGTTCGACGGCTACCACGCTCAGCGCCCCGAGGTGCCGGAGAAGCTGGCGCCGCAGTTCCTCGACGCGCGGCCCTTCTTCGAGGCCTTCGGCTGGATCGTGGCCGACAGCGACTCCTTCGAGGCGGACGATCTGCTCGGCTCGCTCGCCAAGCTCGAGACCGAGGCCGGCGGCCGCACGCTCGTGATGACCGGCGACCGCGACATGTACCAGTGCGCGGACGAGCAGGTGAAGATCCTGTACGTGCGCACCGGCGGCAAGCAGGGCGCGGAGCTCGTGGACGCCGCCGAGGTCAAGCGCCGCTACGGGGTGCCGCCGGAGCTCGTGCCCGACTTCATCGCCCTGCGCGGCGATCCCTCGGACGGCATCCCGGGCGCCAAGGGGATCGGGGAGAAGGGCGCCGCCGAGCTCCTCCAGCGGCACGGCTCCCTCGAGGCGGCGATCGAGCAAGGCGTGCGCGAGACGAAGAAGACCGTCCGCGCCGCCCTCTGCACGCAGGCCGACGAGCTGCGCGCTTTCAAGGAGATCGCGACGCTCCAGGACGTGGACGTCGAGCGTCCTGCGGACGCCCCGACCGACTACGCGGGGGCGGCCGCCGCGGCTCGCGAGCGCGGCATGGAGCGGCTCGCAAAACGTCTCGAACAGCTTGGCTAGTCTCGAAACTCACCGATGAGTTTTTCCGACTAGGCAGGTCTCTACGTATATGACGACGACCACCGAAACCAACCGCTGGCTTGCGCTCTACGTCCTCTGCGCGGGCGTGCTGATGATCGTTCTCGATGCCACCGTCGTGAACGTGGCGCTGCCGTCCATCAAGGACGACCTCAACTTCACCCAGAGCGACCTCGCCTGGGTCGTGAACGCTTATCTGATCGCCTTCGGCGGCCTGCTGCTCCTGGCCGGGCGCCTCGGCGACCTGATCGGACACCGGCGCGTGTTCTTGGCGGGGCTGGCCGTGTTCACTCTCGCATCGCTGCTGTGCGGGTTCGCGCAGAGCCAGGCGATGCTGATTGGCGCCCGCTTCCTGCAGGGCGCGGGCGGCGCGGCGGCGTCCGCGGTCACGCTCGGGATGATCGTGACGATGTTCCCCGAGCCGCGCGAGCAGGCGAAGGCGATCGGCGTGTACGGATTCGTGGCATCGGCGGGCGGCTCCATCGGCCTCCTCGCCGGCGGCGTCCTGACCGACCTCATCAACTGGCACTGGATCTTCTTCGTGAACGTGCCGATCGGGATCGTCACCGCCCTGCTCGCGATCCGCCTGGTGGAGGACCGGCCCGGGATCGGCATCGGCGAGGGCGCGGACGTTCCCGGCGCCGTGCTGGTGACCGGGGGCATGATGCTGGCGGTGTACACGATCCTCGGTGTCGAGGAAAACGGCTGGGGATCCGCGGAGACGCTGCTGCTCGGCGCGGTCTCGATTGGCCTCGTCGCTGCCTTCGTGCTCCGGCAGGCGCGCATCCCAAAGCCGCTGATGCCCCTGAGGCTGTTCCACTCGCGCAACGTGACGGGCGCGAACATCGTGATGGCGCTGCTCGTCGTCGGCATGTTCGGCATCTTCTTCCTGGGCGCCCTCTATCTCCAGCTCGTGCTTGGCTACGAGCCACTCGAGGTCGGGCTCGCGTTCCTGCCCGGCTCGCTGCTCATGGGAGTGCTGTCGCTGGGCTACACGGACAAGCTGAACATGCGCTTCGGCCCGCGCAGCGTGCTGATCGCCGGCCTGAGCCTGCTGGTGGTGGCGATGCTGCTGTTCGCGCGGACGCCGGTGGACGGCAATTACATCGTTGACGTGTTCCCGACGATGATCATCTTCGGAGCCGGCGCGGGCGTTGCCTTCCCGGCCCTGATGATGCTCGCGATGTCCGGCGCCACGCCGAGCGATGCAGGCCTTGCCTCCGGGCTCGTGAACACCACGGGACAGGTGGGCGGCGCGATCGGCCTGGCCCTTCTGGCCACCATCTCCACCGAGCGGACGCAGAGCCTGCTCGCCGATGGCGAGTCCACCGCGTCCGCGCTCCTCGGCGGCTTCCACGTGGCGTACCTGATCGGCGCAGCGCTGGCCGTCGTGGCGATCATCGCGGCCGTGACGGTGCTCCGGTCGGAGAGCGCGGAAGCCATGATGGGGGCGCACGGGGGCGGCGATCAGAGAGGCCACCCCGAGGGCTCCGGCGAGCCGGCCTACGACCCGGCCTAGTTCGGCCACACAGCACTGAAACGACTCGGCCCCCTTGCGGGGGCCGAGTTGAGACTGTGAGGTGGAGGCGGCCGGCACTGCCCCGGCGTCCGCGGAACACCATCACGATGCTTGCTACGAGCGTTCCCTCGGAGTCAAATCTCGGCGTCCGGTTCTGTCAATCCGAGGGGTACGTCCCCGGCGCCATACCCTCAAAGTTGTCCCGTGACGGCCGAGGGTCGGACCGTCGCGGTAAGCCCGCAGTTATGAAGCCGCTTGCCGGACCGCGGGCATGCCCGGGGCGACTCCCTCACGGCCTAACTAGGCGGCGAGGGCGAACGAATGATTCTCGTCCGCACGTATTGGTTTCCGGGATTATTTAACGAGGCCCACCCGGAGTCCTCGACTCGCTACATCGTGACGAGCAGCTCCACGTCGAAGCTGGTTCGCCCCCTTGTAACTCGTACAAGGGTAGCGGCCTAGTAGCGCTCCGACATCGCCCGGTCGATCTCTCGCTTCACGTCGCGGTCCTTGATCGAGCGGCGTTTGTCGTACATGTCCTTGCCCTTCGCGAGCGCCAGCTCCACCTTTGCGCGCGGGCCGTTGAAGTAGATGCGCGTGGGCACGATCGTGAGGCCCTTTTCGGCGCTTGCCTCGAGCAGGCGCTCGATCTCGCGTCTGTGCAGCAGCAGCTTGCGCGGGCGCTCGGGGTCGTGGTTGTCGCTGGCAGGCTTGTACGGCGCTATGTGCATGTTCCGCAGCCAGACCTCGCCGTCCGTCACGTCGGCGTAGGCGTCCTTCAACTGCACGCCGCCGTCGCGGAGCGACTTCACCTCTGAGCCCTGCAGCACGATCCCGGCCTCGAACTTGTCGAGCAGGTTGTAGCGGAAGCTCGCCTGCCTGTTGGTGGCGATGTCTCCCGGCGCCGCCTTGCGTTTGCCCTTCTTCGCCACGCTACGAGTATGCCTCGGCGGGGATCAGATCCACGCGGCCGCGCGGGGCATCGACGCGATCGACCTCGACCTTGACCGAGTCGCCGAGGCGCAGCCGGCGGCCGGAGCCCTCGGCCTCCAGCGCGGTGCCCAGCTCGTTAAGCGTCCACCAGCCGCGCATCCGGCGCGCCGGCAGGAGGCCCTCGAAGCGCTGATCGCCGAACTCCACGAAGGCGCCCTTCTCGATCAGCCCGACCACCTCGCCCTCGAAGGCGTGGGAGCCGTTCGGATCCATCTCCGCCAGCGTGCGCTCGAGCAGGAACGAGAGGCAGATGTCGTCGGAGTCACGCTCGATCTTCATCGCCTCGCGCTCGGACGCCGAAGACAGCACACCCGCCTCCTCGAGCTCGTGCGCCGGCGCGGCGGCCTCGTCGATGCCGAGCCCCTGGAGCAGCGCCCGGTGCGCCACCACGTCCGGGTAGCGGCGGATCGGAGAGGTGAAGTGGCAGTAGCGCGGACTTGCGAGTCCGGCGTGGCCGAGGTTGCGCGGCGTGTAGTACGCCTGCTTCAGTGCCCGCAGGATCAGAACGCTGTAGGCCCGCTTGCCGCGCGACTCGCTCACGACGATCTTCGAGATCTCGGTGATCGCATCCGCGGCCTGCTGGGGCGTCATCTGCTTCGGCAGCGGCGGCGTCTGGATGTCGAGGCTCGCGAGCTGTTCGGTGAGGAACGTGACCGACTGCGGCTCGGGCCGCTCGTGAACGCGGTAGAGGGTCGGCAGCTTCTTGTCGGCCAGGTAGCCCGCCACCTGCTCGTTCGCGAGGATCATCAGCATCTCGATCAGGCGGTGGGACTCCGTCTGCTGCTCGTAGCGGACGCCGGTGGGGTTGCCGTCGGAGTCGAAGTCGAAACTCGGCTCCCATGAGCCGAACTCGAGCGAGTCGCGCCGCTCGTGGAGCGCACTCGCCACTCCGCGCGCGACCTCGAGCGGGATTCCCCAAGGAGCCTCGGCACGGGTGCGGCCGGCGAACAGGTCGTCCACCTCGCCGTAGGTGAGCCGGCGGTCGCTCCGCACGAGCGAGCGGTGGAACGCCACGCTCGTCACGTCCGCCCCGTCCAGCTCCATCTCCACGGTCACGGCGAGCTTGTCCTCCCCAGGCCGCAGCGAGCAGGCCTCGTTCGACAGCACCTCGGGCAGCATCGGCTCCACCGCACCGGGCACGTAGACGCTGGTGCTGCGCCGGGACGCCTCGCGCTCCAGGCGCCCGCCGGGGCGCAGGTACGCGGTCACGTCGGCGATGTGTACCCAGAGCCGGACGCGGCCGTTCTCGCGAATGGCGGAGATGGCGTCGTCGAAGTCCCTCGCGTCGTCCGGGTCGATCGTGAACGTGGGCAGGTCGCGCAGGTCCACCCGCGCGTTCGCCGCGTAGGGATCCTCGACCGCGACCTCGGCCTCGGCGTCCGCCCCGCGCGGGTAGGAGCGGCGCAACCCGCGGTCGAACATCAGCCCCTCCACCACATCACGCGCCCGGTCCGGACGGCCCAGCTTGCGCACCACGTGCGCGCCGCGCTTGCCCGCGCCCACCAGCACGAGGTCACCGGCGCCCGCCCCGCCGCGCTCGACGGCCGTGCGAGGCCCTGGCCCGAAGATCGGCTCGGCGACCAGGAAGCGGCCGCGCTTCTCGAGCACCGCCACCATCGGCTTGTCGAGCCGGCGGGCGGGGCGCCCACGAACGGCGGCGCTCATCGCAGCTCGCGAAGCAGCTCGTCGACCGCCACGGGCAGTGCCTCGTCTCGGTCGGTGTCCGGGTCGTCCACGGCCCGGATCTCTGGCTTTATGCCCTTGGTGGAGATCGTCTCCCCGCCAGGCAGGTAGTAGTTGGCCACGGTGATGTCCAGCACTCCGCCGTTCGAGAGGTTCTGGATCTCCTGCACCAGGCCCTTGCCGAACGTGCGCGTGCCCACCACCTTCGCGCGCTTGCGGTCGCGCAGGGCGCCCGTCACGATCTCGGACGCGCTTGCACTGCCGCCGTCCACGAGCGTCACGACCGGGATCTTTTCGTCGATGGCGTCGCCCTCGGCGTCCTGAGTGCGCTCCGGGCGATGGCGGCCGCGCACGGAGACGATCTCGCCGTCCTCGATGAAGATGCTCGACACGAGCACGGCCTCGGACAGGAGGCCGCCGCCGTTGCCGCGCAGGTCGAACACGATCGCCTCGGCGCCCTGCTTCAGCAGCGTGTCGATCTGCTGCCGAACCAGACCGTGCGCGCCGGAGCTGAAGCTGAGCAGCTCCACGACGCCCACCTTGTGGCCCTCGCGCTCGACCATGCGCCCGCGCGCCACGGGAATCTCGATGCGCTCGCGCTTCACCTTCACCGTGCGGTCGCGCTCCTGGCCCGGCGTGAACACGCTCAGCGTGACCGACGTCCCCGCCGGCCCCTTGATGCGGCTGGTGGCCACCTGGCTGTTCACGCCGGCGATCGAGCGGCCGTCCACGCCGAGGATGAAGTCGCCGCGCTGGATGCCCACGCGCTCAGCGGGCGCGCCGTCGAACACGCGCAGCACCTTCAGCCCGCGCTTGTTCTGCTCGACGTTCATGCCGACGCCCTCGAAGTGGCCGCTGACCGATTCGTTCAGCGCCTTCGCCTCCTTCGGAGTGAGGTAGTGCGAGTAGGGGTCCTCGAGCGACTCCACGATCCCCCTAAGCGACGCGTCGTCCAGCTTCTTCTCGTCGACAGGCTTGTAGAAGTTGTCCTCGATTGAGTCGATGATCTCGGCCCGTATCGCACGATCCTCCTGAACGAAGGCGTCGCGCACCGGTCCCGGCAGGGACTCGGGGTGGCCGCCGAGCCACAGCCCGGCGACCAGCGCGACGAGCGCGCAGAGCGCTGCAATGCCTCCAGTTCGCATCATGAGGAGGCTAGTCGCCCCCGCGTAAAACGTGCTTAAACGCGGAGGAAGCGGCGCAGCGTGATTCCGCTGCCGAGTGCCGACACTGCGATGCACGCGAACATCAGCACCGCCACGAGCAGCGGGAAGTCGATCGTGTCGGGCGCCGCCAGGAGCGCGAAGCGGTCGGCCAGCGGGTCGAGGAACGTCGCCTTGACGATGCCCAGGAGCAGCACCGCGAGAAGGCCGCCAAGGAAGCCCACGATCATCCCCTCGATCACGAACGGCCAGCGGATGAACCAATTGGTGGCGCCCACGAGCTTCATCACCTCGACCTCGCGTCGCCGCGAGAAGATCGACAGGCGGATCGTGTTGGCGATCAGGGCAATCGAGGCGAGCACCAGCAGCACCGCGAGCCCGGCGGTGAGCGCCTTCACGAGCCCGGTGGCAGACAGGATCTTGTTCGTGTCGTCCTCGCGGTCGCGCACCTCGTCGATCGCGGCGAGCTGAGGCTCTCCGTCGGCGTTCAGGCGCGTGACGATCTCGTCGAGCTTGTCGGGATCCTCCGGGAACACGCGGAAGGACGCCGGCAGCGGGTTCGAGCCGAGCAGCTCGGCGCCGGCCTCGAAGGCCTTCGGGTTCTTCTCCTTGGCTCGCGCGAGCGCCTCGCCCTTCGAGATGAACTCGACCGACTTCACGTTGTTGGTGTCCTCGATCGCCTTGCGCAGCTCGGCCTGCTCGAGCTGGGTCGCTGAGTCCTTCACGTACACGTCCACGACCACGCGGCTGCGCACCTCGTTCGCCGTGCCGGTGGTGGCCTGCACGATCGGGATGAACACGCCGAGCACCACGGCGGTGAGAAGGACGGTGAGGAGCGCCGCCAGCGCCGGAGCGGAGCTGCGCCGCAGGCCGCGCAACGCCTCCCTGAGGAAGAAGCTGAAGCGCATGACTTAGTTGGGATGCCCCTCGTCGCCAACGCCGAGCTCGCCGCGCAGGCGCACCGCGAACTCGGTGGTGGACTCGTCGGGCCGGTAGAGGCCGGACAGCTCGTCACGGACGATGCGGCCCTCGCGCAGCTCGATCACGCGGCGGCGCATCTTGTCGACCATCTCCTTGTCGTGGGTTGCCACGACGACGGTCGTTCCCGTGCGGTTGATGCGGTAGATCAGCTGCATGATCCCGATGGACGTCTCGGGGTCGAGGTTGCCGGTGGGCTCGTCGGCCAGCAGCAGCGGCGGGTGGTTTACGAACGCCCGTGCGATCGACACGCGCTGCTGCTCGCCGCCCGACAGCTCGTCGGGGAAGTTGTGCAGCTTGGTCGAGAGCCCGACGAGGCGCAGGATGTCCGGCACCTTGCGGCGGATCTCCTGGCGCGACTCGCCGATCACCTGGAGCGAGTACGCGACGTTGTCGTACACCGTCCGGTTCGGCAGCAGCTTGTAGTCCTGGAACACGACGCCGATGTTGCGGCGCAGGTACGGGACCCGCGCGCGAGGCACGTCGGCCAGCGGGTGGCCCGCGATCGAGATCTCGCCCCTGCTCGGCTCGAGCTCCTTCATCATCAGGCGGATGCAGGTGGACTTGCCGCAGCCGGTGGGGCCCACGAGGAAGACGAACTCGCCGCGCCCGATGCGCATCGAGGCGGCCTGAACGGCCACCGAGCCGCCGTCGTAGACCTTCGTCACGTCCTTGAACGCGACGACGGGGGTGTCCAGCTGCGGCGGCCGCCGCTTCGCGGCAGGCTCTGTCCTGGCGGTTGCCATGGACCCTGATTACTAGCGGACGAGGCCTCTGATCCGCGA